>NZ_JALIEB010000073.1 GCF_025755255.1 Roseobacter sinensis
AAGGAGCACGGCTTGCACAGCGACCTAAGAAGCGGCGACGGCTCTGTCACACGGACAGTTCGATCATCAGAATGAGGCCCACGCATCCAGACCACGTCTGGACCATCGGCTTCGGGCACGACAAGCTCAGCAATGGTCGGGGCCACAAGATGCTGACGGTTCTGGACGGTTTCACGCGGCAGGCCCTGGCAGCGAAGGTCCGCACCAGGATGGGCGCTGGAGACGTCCTCGAAGCGCGCGACCCGTTCCTGCTGAGGCACGGGTCGCCAGAGTACATCGGGTCAGACAACGGCCCGGGGTTTACTGCCGAAGCCCGACAGGACCGGCTTCGACGTGTTGGCATCAAGCCTCCGCATCTATCCCGGCTCACCCCGGGAGAACGGCTACAACGAGCGCTTCACGGGACGCTGCGCCGGGAGGCCCTGAACCCGGAGTGGGTCACAACAACGAAGCAGGCCCAGATCGTCATCAATCGCTGGCTCAAACAGTACAATCACACCCGCCTTCATCCGGCACTCAATATGCGCCCACACGTCCCAAAACCCCCATCAGAGAAACCCACCATCAGTGGCCAAGACAAAAAGGGCCGGGCAG
>NZ_JALIEB010000074.1 GCF_025755255.1 Roseobacter sinensis
GATGCCCTGGGACCGCAATCAGATGGCCGCGCGGGCGGCGGAGGAGCTCGAGGACGGGATGTACGTCAATCTCGGGATCGGCATCCCGACGCTGGTGGCGAATTACGTCGGCGACAAGGACATCACGCTGCAGTCCGAGAACGGCATGCTCGGCATGGGGCCCTTTCCTTTCGAGGGCGAGGAGGACGCGGACCTGATCAACGCGGGCAAGCAGACGATCACCGAGCTGCGCCGCACCTCCTATTTCGACAGCGCCACCAGCTTCGGCATGATCCGCGGCGGCAAGATCGCGGCGGCGATCCTGGGCGCGATGGAAGTCTCCGAGGCCGGCGATCTGGCGAACTGGATGATCCCGGGCAAGCTGGTGAAGGGCATGGGCGGTGCGATGGATCTGGTGGCCGGCGTGGGCCGCGTGATCGTGGTGATGGATCACACGAACAAGCACGGCGACTCGAAGCTTCTGCGCGCCTGCACCCTGCCGTTGACCGGCCGCGGTGTGGTCGACCGGATCATCACGAACCTCGGCGTGCTGGATGTGGTCGAGGGCGGGCTCGCAATCGTCGAGACCGCCCAAGGCGTCACCGAGGCCGA
>NZ_JALIEB010000075.1 GCF_025755255.1 Roseobacter sinensis
TTCGGGCATCAGTCTTAACGGGTTGCCACGCGCCGCCAGTCGTTGAGCCTGCCGAACATGGCCTCGATCCGGTTGCGCCTTTTGTATCGGCGCTTGTCGTACGTCACAGTTTTCTTGCGCTGTTTTCGACCGGGGGTGAGAGGCGATCAGATTTGATCCAGTGGATCAAATCAGCCTTGAACGGCGCGTATCCCTTTGTCTTTCAATGCTTCTCTGAACCAATCCGCGTCATAGCCGAGGTCGCCGAGCAGCCAATCGACATCCGGCAGGCTGCTCAGCAATGCGCGTGCGCCGATGTAGTCGCTGACCTGACCGGCCGTGACGAACAGGTTCAAAGGACGTCCCCGGCTGTCGCAGATGGCGTGCAGCTTGGCCCCTCTCGGTGATTGTGCCAATCACCTGCCGGTCAGCGGTTCAAGCCGCCTTCGGTCCGGCCAATCAGGCGTCCACGCCCCCCTTTTTCGCGGCCATGCCGGTCGCTGTGCGGTGGTCCTCCAGGTCGGTGGCGTCAATCCTCACGGTCGTCTCTTCGCCGTGCC
>NZ_JALIEB010000076.1 GCF_025755255.1 Roseobacter sinensis
CGCTGGTTCACTCGGATAGAGAGTGGAGGTGCAGCGATGATGGGACCGAGACAAGTAGCGCAAGGCGCGCTGTTTTATGAGTTCTCGATTGAAGAGTTTATCCCGTCCGATCATCCGCTGCGCGGTATTGATCGCTTCCTTGATCTGTCGGAAGTCCGCCCTTTGCTCGCACCATCCTATAGCTCTAACGGTCGACCTTCGATTGACCCCGAGTTGATGATCCGCATGCTGCTGTTGGGCTACTGCCAAGGCATTCGATCTGAGCGCCGCTTGTGCGAAGAGGTGCATGTCAATCTGGCGTACAGGTGGTTTTGCCGCCTCGACCTCACTGATCCGGTGCCTGACCATTCGACATTCTCAAAGAACCGGCATGGACGTTTCCGCGAGAGCGGATTGTTCCGTCATTTGTTCGAGACAGTTTTGCAGCGCTGCATGGATGAAGGCCTTGTCGGTGGCCACAGCTTTGGCGTCGACGCCAGCCTGATACTCGCAAATGCGAACCAGACGCGCGGCATAGATAGCAAGGAAGGTCTGCCAC
>NZ_JALIEB010000077.1 GCF_025755255.1 Roseobacter sinensis
GCCTGATTTAAGAGAGTGTCTGGCGCATCTGGCTTGATTGATGATGCGGCGGATTTGCGGTGAAGCGAACGTCGCGCTTCGATGGTCTTTCGTTTGATCCCTTCTCGTTGTTTCAGGATTGTATTGCCGCGCCCGAAGTAGACGCCGGCGGGTGTGAGGTTGCCGAGGCTCTCGTGGTATCGCCGGTGGTTGTAATGCTCGACGACGGCGTCGATCTGCTGCCTGAGATCGCCCGGCAGGACGTCGTTCTCCAGCAGGGCAGGGAGGATCAGGAAAGGCCCCAGTTGGGCGTTTCCCCGACGCACGTTCTTCAGGGTCTGATGCCAGCGCTCGTTCACGGGGCTTACGCGGCCCCACTGGGGCCCCGGTCCCGGTTCACTGCCCTGGGTTTGCGGGTGATCCGGCGCGCCACGGACATGATCCATCTGCTGGTCTTCGAGCCAATCGGCCAGTTCACCAGAGATGTAACTGGCGCCATTGTCCGAGAGCAGGCTTGGCTT
>NZ_JALIEB010000010.1:0-48801 GCF_025755255.1 Roseobacter sinensis
AAATCCGCCCGCGCTTTCCTCCTTGTCAGATTTATCGCCGCTGCAGCTCGCGCTGACAGCAGCAACAAACCTTAGACAAAGCGGCCATCTGCCGTTCGCGGCTAGATGTCCGCTTTTTGTGTGGTCCTGCTATGTACTGCCTGTCGTGTTTTTATCTGTGCTGGAAATCGCTGAAGTCCGTGCGACCGCGACGACGACGATCACGGCACCTATCCATTGCAAGACACCCAGACGCTCCGCGAGTATGACCCAGGCAAGCCCAATGGCGAAGACGGGCACAAGGCTAAGGTAGATGCCTGCTTTTGACGCTTCGGTTTTCTGCAAGCCGATCAGATAAACGTAGAAAGCCGCGCCATAGTAAATTGCTCCGGTTCCAAGGGCTGATCCAACGAGGAATGGGGTTCCGATCCGAGTAGGGGCAAGCCCGGCCCAAGCCGCACCTCCCCAAATTGCAGCGGAAAGAATGCAAGCTGTCGCCTGAACCACGATCAGGGCACTAAGGAAATCAAGTTTCCCGCTCAGGCCTCGCATCCAGACTGTGTAGATCGCGGCACAGACAGTCGACATCAGCGCAAACGCAAGCCCGGCGAACCGAAAGGGAGACGCCTCCGTCGAGCCACCCACGACGATGACGATAACCCCACCGACGGCTGCGAAGCACAATATGGACACCGCCGGACTAAACCGCTCACCCAAAAGCACCCATGCCAGCCCCAGCATCAAAACCGGCTGCGTTGCAAAGACCACAGATGCCTCGCTGGCCGAAACCAGAGCGAGCGCCATGATTGTCCCAACTGAGCCAGCGCCAAGAATGATTCCTGCAAAGGCAGGGCGAACCAAATGCGCAAAGGGCTCCATTCTCCATCCTTTTGCGAGCCGAACGGTGACCAAGAAGACAACACCTCCGATCAGTTGCAGCGTTAAGAATGGCAGAGGGTCGATTGCAGAAGTTGGGCTGCTATCCAAGGAAAGCAGATATTTTGCCAAAACGGAGCCAAGTGCGAGTAGGAAGGCGGATGCAACAAAAAGAAGATGTGAAAGCGGCATGGCAGGTCCTGTTTTCCTCAACCTCAATGTTGCTATCTGATTTCTCAAACGATCATTCTTCCCTTTTGCATTACTTTTTGTAATGTTGGGGTATGCTCCCCAATCTCACCGCCCTTCGCGCCTTTGAAGCAGCTGCACGGCACCAGAGCTTTTCCAAAGCCGCCAACGCCCTCGGCGTGACCCCTGCTGCGATCAGCCGGGCTATTCGACGGCTTGAAGATGATCTTGGGTTTGACTTGTTTGACCGGTCGCACCGCGCGGTGTCTCTGACAGAGGCAGGCACGCGATATGCGCAAAGGGTGACAGAGGGTTTCAGGCACCTAACAACGGAAAAAGCAGAGCAAACGCCCGGCAGACCCACCGTGAAGCTGGACGTTGAAGCCACGTTTCTACGGCAGTGGATTTTGCCGCGATTGTGTGAAGACTCTTTCAGAGACCTCCAGCTTTCGCTGAACATCCGAACCCATCACGATCCACCAAGGGTCATCTCACCCACTGCCGATATGGCCATTGTCTGGGGGTTTGCGGACTACCGGGGCTTCGAACGCCAGCGTCTGGTCTCGCCAAGAACCATTCTTGTGTCAGCGCCAAGTTTGGGCATCTCTACGTTGGCTGAGGCTGCGGGCGGCACATTGATACACGAAGCGGATGATCACTGGTGGAGGCTCGTGTTTTCGGAAGCGGGGCTACCCTATCCTGACGCCGCGCCGACGATCACCTTGAACAGATGCGACTTGCCTGTTGAGGCGGCGCGTTTGGGGCTGGGAATGGCTGTGGCCGATGATGTCATTGCAGAATATGAACTGAAAACGGGGGCGTTGGTCGGCGTTGATGGACCGCATTTGGACAGCCAGGACTACTTCCTTATGTCTCGATCGAACGTTTCCGTGCCAGCACAGGCGTTTGCTGGGTGGCTGAAGGATCAAGCGCATGATTTTGCGGACTGGCAGAAATCGCTATAGTCCATTCGCTCTCTGTATTGCGGACATTGGTGCATGGTGCAGCATTATGCACTTTTGGGCTCCGTAACGGACATTAACCGTCCGGTCTTCAACAGAGACTTTGCGTCCGTCGGTCGGGCAAGTGCGGATGTAGAAAGGCCCCGGAGATCATCTCCGGGGCCTTCGGTTTCGGGCGGTCAGTGGGCCGGGTGTTTGTCCCAGTCTTCCTGCTTGGGCAGCTGCTCGAACGTGTGTTCGGGCGGCGGGCTGGGCAGGGTCCACTCCAGCGTGTCGGCGTATTCGTTCCACGGGTTGTTCTCGGTCGCCGGCTTACCCTTGCGCAGGGCGTAGGCCATGATGCCGAAGAAGAACAGGAACGAGGCGAAGCTGATGAAGGCGCCGAGGCTCGACCACCAGTTCCAGTAGGCGAAGGCATCCGGATAGTCGATGTAGCGGCGCGGCATGCCCTGACGGCCCAGGAAGTGCTGGGGGAAGAACGTCAGGTTGGAGCCGATGAACATCATCCAGAAGTGGATCTTGCCGGCCATCTCCGGGTACATCTTGCCGGTCATCTTGGGGAAGTAGAAGTAGATCCCCGCGAAGATCGCGAAGACGGCACCGAGGCTCATCACGTAGTGGAAGTGCGCCACCACGTAGTAGGTGTCGTGGTAGTAGCGGTCCACAGCGGCCTGGGAGAGCACGATGCCCGTCACCCCGCCGACGGTGAAGAGGAAGAGGAAGCCAAAGGCCCAGAGCATGGGTGTCTTGAACTCCACCGAACCGCCCCACATGGTGGCGATCCAGCTGAAAACCTTCACGCCTGTGGGCACCGCGATGACCATGGTGGCGAGCATGAAGTAGGCCTGCTGGTTGAGGCTCATCCCCACGGTGTACATGTGGTGCGCCCAGACCACGAAGCCCAGGGCGCCGATGGCGATGATCGCCCAGACCATCGGCAGGTAGCCGAAGATCGGCTTACGCGCGAAGGTGGCGATCACATGAGAGATGATGCCGAAGCCGGGCAGGATGATGATGTAGACCTCCGGGTGGCCGAAGAACCACAGGATGTGCTGGTAGAGCACCGGGTCGCCGCCGCCCGCGGGATCAAAGAAGGTGAAGCCGAAGTTGCGGTCCATCAGCAGCATCGTGATCGCCCCCGCCAGCACCGGCAGCGACAGCAGGATCAACCAGGAGGTGACGAAGATCGACCAAGAGAACAGCGGCACCTTGAAGAGCGTCATGCCCGGCGCGCGCATGTTCAGGAAGGTGGTGATCATGTTGATCGCACCGAGGATTGAGGAGGCGCCCGAGACGTGCACCGCGAAGATCGCGAGGTCCATCGAGAAGCCGCCTTCAAGCGTCGAGAGCGGCGGGTAGAGCACCCATCCCACGCCCGAGCCGGACTGATCATTGCCGCCCGGCGCCAGTACCGAGCAGATCGCCAGCGTGGTGCCGGCGACGTAGAGCCAGAAGCTGAGGTTGTTCATGCGCGGGAAGGCCATATCCGGCGCCCCGATCTGCAAGGGCATGAAATAGTTGCCAAATCCGCCGAAGAGCGCCGGGATCACCACAAAGAACATCATCAGGATGCCGTGGCCGGTGATCAGCACGTTCCACAAATGCCCATTGGGCGTGCACTCCGCCGACGAGGCGAAGAGACGCGCACCCTCCATGCACATATATTGAACGCCCGGATCCATCAGCTCCAGCCGCATGTAGATGGTGAAGGCGACCGACACGAAGCCCACGAGGGCGGACGTGATCAGATACAGGATACCGATGTCTTTGTGATTGGTGGACATGAACCAACGGGTGAAGAACCCGCGTTCGTCATGGTGTTCGTGGCCATGGACGGCTGCGTCTGCCATGCTCGTGCCTCCTTCGTTAAGTCGTGGTTGCTGCATGGCGGTTCCCGGGCCACGCAGCAGAGTCTCTGCGGTTTTAGAGGGAGTTGGCTTAAGGAGCAATGATCGTAATTGCCGCAGCCGAAGAAAAAAGCGCGGAGGTTCCCTTTCCGGCCCGTCGCGCGCGTAGGTTGAAATGTTTAGCGCCAATTTAACTCATCTGCGGATTCTTTTACGCGGGTTTAAGCTTCCTGCGCCACTTTGACTGCCGAGAGTGGTTTCGGCCCAGGCGGTGTGTGTGACTGTGGGATCGGGTTTGAAAATGCAGGTGGCAGCGCCACAATCCGTTGAGACTGCGCCGGGTCCGTCCGGTGCGCGCTCCACTGCGTTCTGGGAGCGGCTTGCCGAGGTCGTCCCGGGCGTCATCTATCTTTTCAATCATCAGACCATGTCCAATGAATACGTCAACCGGTCGGTACATGATCTGCTGGGCTACTCCGCTGAGGAAATCGCCGATATGGGACCCAATATGCTGGCCACCGCGGTGCTGGAGGAGGATCAGCCCGGGGTGATGAGCTACCTTGCCGCGCTGCGCCATCTCGGCGAGGGCGAGGAGGCAAGCCATGTCTACCGGGTCCGTCGGGCGGACGGTGCAGTCCGCTGGTTCCGCAGTGTCGACAGCGTGTTCGAGCGCGAGGCGGACGGCCGCGTGCTGCGGCATATCGGCATCGCTCTGGACGTCACCGCGCAGATGGCCATCGAGGCCGAATTGCGGCAGGTCAACGAAGACTTGGAAGAGCGCATCCGCGCGCGCACGGCCGAGCTGGAGCGGCTCAACCGCGAGCTGGGAATACGGATGGAGGCGCGTACCGCCGAATTGCAGGACGTGAAGCGCGATCTGGAAGATCTCACATATGTGGCGACCCACGACCTTCGGGTGCCGGTCAACAACATGGGCAGCCTGACCCATATGCTGAGCGAGGCGGAACCGCTGCTGCCACCCGAGCACGTGGAAACACTTGGCTGGCTGCGAGACGTGTCCGATCAGGCGAGCGAGAAGCTCGATGCGTTGATCTGCGTGGCACAGGCGCGCTCCGGTGCGCTCAAGGCATTCGAGGAGGTCGATCTGGCCCGGATCACCGATCAGGCGCTGGTGAACCTGCATTTCCAGATCACCCGTACGCGGGCGGTGGTCAAGACCCGCTTCGACGTGCCGGCGGTCTGGTTCGTGCCGCGCGAGATGGAAAACATCCTGCAGTCCATGATCGGCAATGCCATCAAGTACCACGTCCCCGGGCGGCGGCCGCGGATCCAACTTCTGTCCCGCCGGCATGCGGACCACGTGGAGATCTCGATCGAGGACAACGGCACCGGGCTCGACCTGCCGCGGGACGCCGACAAGGTGTTCGGCCTGTTCAAGCGTGCCCATACCACGCCCGGCGGCGCCGGGGTGTCGCTCTACGCGATCCGCCGGGTGCTCGAACGGGTCGGCGGACGCATCGACGTCACGAGCACGCCCGGGCGCGGCAGCCGCTTTTCGATCTGCCTGCCACATCGGCCCGAACCGTCATGACCCAACCGGCCCTTCAACGCGTCCTGCTCGTCGACGACGACAAGGTGACCAACCTGATGCACGGCCGGCTGATCCGGCGCAGCGGTCTCATCGGTCAGATCGATGTGGCGACCGATGGGGTGGCCGCCCTCGAGTACCTGCAAGCGCGAACGGACGCCGGAGACGGCTGGCCCGAGCTCATCCTGCTCGACATCAACATGCCGCGGATGGATGGCTTCGAGTTTCTCGAAAGCTATGCGGCACTGCCTGCCGAATGCGGCCGGGCCGAGACGCTGATCATCATGCTGTCGACATCGGTGTTGCGGGCCGACCACGCGCGCGCCGAGGCGGACCCGCATGTGCACGCCTTCGTGAGCAAGCCCTTGGCAAGCGACGACATCGTCCGTTTCGTTCACGCGGCCCAAAGCCGGCGCGTCCACTAGGGCAGGGCCTCTGCGGGTTTCGGGGCCAGGTCCTGAGGGACATCGCCGAAGACCTGGGCGAAGGCGTCGCGCAGTGCGACATCCACATCCGCCAGACCGACGGGCAGGCCGAGGTCCACGAGGCTGGTGACGCCATGCGTGCGGATGCCGCAGGGCACGATGCCGTCGAAGTGGCTCAGGTCGGGGTCGACGTTGAGCGAGATGCCATGAAAGCTGATCCATTTGCGCAGGCGGATGCCGATGGCGGCGATCTTGTCTTCGGCGGTGTCGCCATTGGGCTGTGCCGGTTTCTCGGGCCGCTCGACCCAAACACCGACCCGGCCCGGGCGCACGACCCCCGTGACATTGAAAGCCTCCAGCGTTGCGATCACCCAGGCCTCGAGTTGTTGCACGAAGCGCCGGACGTCCCGCCCGCGGCGACCGACATCGAGCATCACATAGACGACACGCTGTCCCGGACCGTGGTACGTGTACTGCCCGCCGCGCCGCGTCGGATAGACCGGAAACCGGTTAGGATCGGTCAGGTCCTCGGCGCGGGCGCTGGTTCCGGCGGAGTAGAGCGGCGGATGCTCGAGCAGCCAGATGCATTCGCCCGCTGCGCCGGCGGCGATGGCATCGGCGCGGGCCTCCATCCATGCTTCCGCTGACCGGTAGTCGGTCAGCCCGTCTGTCACGATCCACTCCACCATGGCGCCGGTCTAGCGCAAGCATGGCGAGGCGAAAACCCCCGGAGCGGGCCTCTGGCGCTCGTCGACGACAATCCAGGAGCGCCCAACGAAAGCCTTCGGTCGAATCGCTCACTGTGCTAGCGTAACGAGATACGTTTTTCATGCCGGAGATTTTTCATGTTTTCCAAACATTTGACCGCTGCAGCCCTCGCCGCCTCCGTCGCCGCAATGCCCGCCTCTCGTGCGGCCGCTGATGCTGGCGACTTTGTTGCAGGCGCCCTGATCGGGGGGATCGTGGGCCATGCGGTGACCAAAAACAACCAGAAGAAGAAACAGCGAGTCTATCGCCCCGGCATTCCTTCGACCCACGAAGGACGTCAGATCCAGTCCTCGCTGAACTATTTCGGGTTCAACGCGGGCCGTGTCGATGGGCAGCTTGGCCGACAATCGCGCAGTGCCATTGCGTCCTATCAGGCCTATATGGGCTATCCCGCAACCGGTCAGTTGAGCGCCTTTGAGCAGGATCTGCTGATCACGTCTTACAACCGCGCCCAGGCGGGTGGTTATCAGACCACCCAGCTGATTGCGTCCAATCCCGAGGGTACGCGTGGACTGCTCAAGACCTATCGGGCGGAGATGGCCGGCCAGGCGGTGCCGCAGCAGCAGCAACCGCCGGTGGTGGCTGTCGCGCCTCAGCCTGCGCCGGTGACAACTGTCGTGACACCCGCACCCGCTCCAGTGGCTCCGGCCCCGGCGCCTGTGACTGCGGTTGCAGCGGTACCCACGACCGAGGCGGCCACGACTGCGCTTCCGAATTTCTTCGAAGGCGGAGCGCCTGAGGCGTCGCTGGCGTCGCACTGCAACACGGTCTCCCTGCTGACCAGCACCAACGGCTACACCACCGTGGCCTCGATGACCGATCCGACCGCGGCGCTGAACGAACAGTTCTGCCTAGCGCGCACCTATGCCATCGCGCGGAGCGAAGAGTTGATCAGCCAGGTCAACGGGCTGACACCGCAGCAGGTGGCAGCACAGTGCGACGGCTTCGGGCCAGTGGTTCAGCCTTATGTGGCGGGCCTGTCGCAGAAGTCGCGCGATGCGCTGAACGAGGAGGTGTCGAGCTTCGTCGCCTCCATCGGAACGACGCCGCAGCAACTGGCCGGCACGGCGAAGATTTGCCTCGGGGTCGGCTACCGAACCGACAACATGAATGTAGCGCTCGGCTCTGGGTTGATCCTCTATGCGCTCGGCGAGACGGTCTATGGCGAGTTGATGGGGCATCACCTCGCCCTCGGCTTCGGCACGCAGAAAAACGCGAAGATGGCCGGGCCTTGGTATGAAGCCGGGCTCGCGGCGACCGATGCAGGGGCCGATGCCGTCTTCGTGCCGGGCCAGCCGGAGCGCGCGGACATTCTGCGCAAGGCCTCGATGGAAGTGACAGGCACCCCCGCGCAGGCGGGTGTCTTGCCGGTGTTCTCGGTCACCGAGTAGGCCACCAAGCAAAGACGTCGCGCTTTGACGCCCCAGCCACCCGATTGGCTGGGGCATTTTGCTGAAAATGGCTCTTCACAACGGCGGGCGGGCAGGCTAAAGACCTCGCACCTTCCTAAGCGTGCGGATGTGGCGGAATGGTAGACGCGCAGCGTTGAGGTCGCTGTGGGGTAACACCCGTGGAAGTTCGAGTCTTCTCATCCGCACCATTAGAACAGAAAAAACGCCTAAATATTAGGTATTTACGCGGCTTCTGTCTTCTTACATCCCCCAAATCATCCCCGCGAGGGACTTCCTTGCAGTGCAGTCGCTGTTTGCAATGTTAGAGTTGAGGTCCTTGCCTGCTGTTTTCTCGAGGCAATTCAGCACAGTCGAACTTGTCAGGTCGGCGCTGAGGCCACTTTGAATGCCGAACACCAGTTCAGGTACTTGCTTCGCCCGCCCAAGACCCACCAAGTAAATCCGGTATCACATGCATACCGTGATGGATTGGACGGGTTAGTTAGTAAGTTCAGTATCTTAATCGGTTCTGTGTGCACTGTGTGTGCCACAAGCAATCGCGTTCTGGCGCACTCTGTCGGGCGTTTGGTGGTTGTGTGGATTTGGTCGAACTGAAGCGCGTTGGACCCGGAGGGCCTAGAGATCTCACCAACTCTGCAACAGCACGTAGTCATTTGTCCCTTGTCGTGCCCATCAAAGAGTTGGTGAGTTGAAGGCCGGCGTTTCCCGTGTCGGTGGCGGTCGTTGCCATGTTCCTGCTAGCCGCGGCGATCATGCCTAGGGCGATTGAGCATGCAGTGCTCCATGCGACAGCCACAAACGTCGGCTGAATGTACCTCTTGGTCACGACGGGATCTGTCTTTTTCGTGCTGTTCCTTGCACTGGCACGGATCGGGAGCAGAAGACTGAGCGCCCGGGATCAGAAGGATGCTGTGCCTTCGAACTCGATACTCCTGCCCGTTGCGACGTGCGGCACGTGGTGGCAATGCCCATCCAGCGCGTAGCGTCGACATCGACCATGGACATTGGCAGTACATGAACGATGTCGCGCATCTTACCAGCGGTGAGTTGTTGTCACGTCCTTCGTAGTGTCAGCCAGATCAGCAGTGCGACTCCGAGCATCGCGGAGAGAGCTGATCCGCTGAGAATGCCCAGCTTCGCCGCATTCAGGACAGACCAGTCGAATGCGAGGCCCGCAATGAACAGCGACATCGTGAAACCGATTCCCGTGAGAAACGAGCCGGCGATGATGAATGGCCACGACAGCCCTGGCGCGAGCACAGCCAAGCCTGAGCGGACCGCAAGCCAGCTGAACCCGAGGACGCCAATCGGTTTTCCCAGCACCAGGCCGACAATGATCGCCACGGAAACCGGTTGTCCAAAATCGGCACCGCTAATCGTGATGCCAGCATTTGCCAGCGCAAAGATCGGCATGATTGCAAAGCCGACCCAAGGGTGCAGCATTATCTCAAGACGTTCGACCGGCGAGAGCGATTCGGTGAGCGCTCGGCCCGCCTGACGAAGGTCATGATGGCCTGCAACATCCCCTTGCCGATGGTCGGCGTTCGGAGCGGCGAGTACGCGCCCGAGGATCACACGCAGGCGAATATCGCTCACCCAAATTCGGGTAGGGGTCATGAGGCCCAGAATGACACCGGCGATGGTCGCGTGAACGCCAGAGGCATCGAAGCACAGCCAGACTGCCGCTCCGATGAAGAAATAGACCGGGATGCTTCTGATCCCGAGGCGCGAGGCGGTTGCTACAATACCAATTCCCAGCAGGCCCAGCCCGAGGGCCGACCAAGTCAACGCTTCCCCGTATCCAATGGCGACCACGAGTATCGCGCCGACATCATCAAAGATAGCGAGGGAAAGCAGGAACAGACGCAAGGTGGGCGGGATCCGGTTTCCGAAAAGGGCCAGGCATCCGATCACGAACGCCGTATCCGTCGCCATCACGGTTCCCCAGCCGTGCATCCCGGGTTGCCCGTACATCGTCGCAAGAAACAGGGAGACCGGTACAACCATGCCACCCACTGCGCCTGCAAACGGCAGGGCTGCCTGTCGAGGGTTTCGCAATTCGCCCAGCACGATCTCCCGCTTGAGCTCCAACGAAAGCACAAAGAAGAAGAGCGTCATCAAACCGTCATTGATCCAGTGTCGCAGCGAGCGGGTGAAATCCAACGAGCCGAGTGTCAGGCCGATTGGCGTCTCCCAAAAGCCAAGAAAGGCCTCTTGCCAAGGTGAATTTGCAAGCGCCAAGGCCAGTAGAACCGCCAGAAGCAGGAGCCCTCCTGCCGCCGCTTCGATTTTCAGAAAGCGCACAAATGGCTTTGTTATTCTGTCGGCGGCCTCATGGGGCAAAGTCTGGGGATCGTCGATCATGGGATGAACATGCCTTTTCCAATGACGATGCACCGCTCTCACATCGCAGCCCTGTAGGCACCTTCGCGCGTCTCTTTGCCCAGGCATCATATCATGGAAGGTTCAGGCGGACAGAGCGCGTGCCTCGGCGAACGACAAAAGTCTGCGGCGACTCTCATCCCAGAGGTGGAGGTGCGCGCAGCGGAGACTTTGCCGAAGCGTGATGCGTTTGGTCTTTGCCAGAACCGCGTGATCCTCGATCACCTCTGGAAGGCGATAAAACGGAATTCGACTGGCCAAATGATGAACATGGTGGACACCGATATTGCCAGTGATCCAGCGTAGAACGCTCGGAAGCTCGTAATGTGAGCTTCCGTAAAGTGCTGCTTCGTGGATGTTCCAATTTTCTTCGTGCTGCCAACTGGTTTCTTCGAACTGATGCTGGACATAGAAGAACCACATGCCGGCGACTGCACCCAAGAACATGGTTGGCAGGAAGACGAAAAGAACAACGTCCCATCCACCCAGCCAGACGATCAAGGTCAGCGCCGAACCAATGGCGGCGTTTGTTCCCATCGCGCTCAGCCAGTATCGCCAGCCCGACCGCATTAAGTGAACGGGCAGTCGGTTCTGCAAAAAGAACGTATAGAACGGCACCACTCCGAACAGGAAAACTGGATTGCGGATAAGCCGATAGAGCGCCCGGTCGAGCCACCCCTTTTCTCGGTACTCCGTGACTGTGAGGGTCGGCATATCTCCGACACCCCGCCGGTCGAGATTCCCGGTCGTGGCATGATGGATTGCGTGCGTTTTGCGCCAGACGTCATAGGGCGTCAGCGTGATCACGCCGATAACACGACCGATCCAGTCGCACAGGCGCCGACTGCGAAACAGGGACCCGTGACCGCAATCGTGCTGGATCATGAACAGTCGGACGAGGAATGCCGCATTCACCAGTGCCAGGGCCATTGCCAGCGCAGTACTCATCGAGAGCATCCACCAGGCGACCGCCCATATTGCCACGAACGGGGCCACTGTCACAGTCAGCTCGAAGATACTGCGCGAATGGATTGGCTGTCGGTACTTCGCCATCGCCCGCGACCAGTCTGACGGAGCCAAATTGGGCTCTTCCCGCATCAGATCAGTCTGACCGGCAGCATTTCGCGTGCCCGGCGCCTTACCCGTAATGGCCGAGGCCCGCGCTTGTACTGGGGGCTGCGGCGCGTTCAGAGGCTGAGCTTTGCGGACTCGGTTGGTGGTCTGATCCGGTATCTCTTCTCGATCTCGCCCTTGGCGACGACTGTTGGTTGAATAGGACGAAAGCTTCATCAGCAATAGAAATCCTGTGTGACTGAGCGTTTACACTTGCGGCCTCCGAACGGAGTTGCCACCAGCGATGATCTGGTTGATGAGTGCCGCAACAGATCGGTGCGTTTCCGTTTCGGCCTCCGATCCCTTTGCGTTCTCATGAGTTGCTGCGGCGTCGCGAAGAACACCTACGATCTCATGCTCCGGCAGCAGTCCGCCATCGTTCATGGCAAGCAGAAGTGCTTCGCAGATTGAAAGGGCGGCCTGTCCTGAATGCTCGTTCGCCGTAGACATCTTCGGATTCCCCTTCTTGTTTCGCGATCTGACCCGAATTCGCACCGGACCTACCCATACTTCTCGCACGATATGAGCTATGCTGGACTGATCGAGAGCAGTCGAAGAAACGATTTCCACGCGGCTGACGGAACTGTCAGGGAGAAGCTATGACACCATTCGAGACCAGCCCGCTCACCCGCAAGCTTTCGGCCTTTGTCGCTTTGTCAAAGGCGGAGTTGGATGTGCTCGAGCGCCGGCACCAGCGCCGCCGCTCCTTCGTCGCTGGGCGCGATATGGTGCATCAGGGGCAGTCGGATCAAGCTGCTTATATCCTGTCCGCGGGTTGGGTCTGTTCCTACAAGCTCCAGCCTGACGGGACACGCCAGATTGTCGATTTTCAGGTGCCCGGGGATTTCCTCGGGTTGCGCAGCGTGCTGTTGCGCACCTCGGACCACAGTTTCGAACCCATCGTGGAAATTGAGGCCGCCGAAGTGTTGAAGAGCGACCTTCTGGCGGCCTTCTCGGATACTCCGCGGCTTGCGACAGCCATTCTTTGGGCGGCGTCGCGGGACGAGGCAATGGTGGTCGAACACCTTGTAGGGATCGGCAGGCGCGATGCGGACGCCCGCATGGCGCATTTTCTGTTGGAACTGGGATCGAGGCTGGCACTGGTGGGTATGGGATCCAGAGAAGGATACGATTGCCCACTGACCCAGTATCACTTGGCCGATGTGCTGGGGTTAAGTGCCATTCATGTGAATCGCGTCCTGCGACAGCTGCGCGAAAGAGGGCTGGTGACCTTTCGAGACGGTCGCGTGTCCTTTGAAGATCATGCCGGGTTGGTGAAACTGGCTGAGTTTGATGCAGCCTATCTGGATCAGACCGGGCCGCTCTTGAAATAAGAAGGGCCGCCGGCCATTGATCGGCGGGCGGCCCCGGTGTTCAGGTCAGACGCTGGACATCAAGCGAGCGCGTGGGTCGCCGCATCGAGTTCCTTGTTGGTCTCGGCGTCGTTCTTCGCCGTGTTCGCCTTTTCGGCGGCCTGATAGTGCTTGAGCGCCGCGTCCTTCTTCGGACCAGCGGGCGCCTTGTCCCACGCGGCCTTCACGGACGTCATTTTTTCGGCAGTCTTGTTCTGTTCGGGTGTCATTGGAATTGTCCTTTCATGGACTTTCCGAGAAATAAAAAGCGTGCCGACATGCCGACCTTTTTGGGATCGACACGCCCACATGCTTTTCAGGAACTTGGAAATTTACAGTGCCGCCAAATATTCGGCAGGCACGGCTTACCTAGCCAATGTCAGCCCTCGCCGCACTGACGCAGGTTAGTCCCGGCGTCTGTGGCGGGTCGATTGCCTTGTCGGCTTTCAAGTCACCGCCGTTTGCTGGTGGGAAATCCTCAGCCATCTGTCGTCGTCGTTAAGGTAGGTCGAAGCACAGAGGGCTTTGTAGATCGGCACGCCGGGTTTTTCCGCCGAGACCCGGTAAGTGAGGATCGCGATGTCACCGCATCGCGTGACGCGCCGTTCGGCCATCGAGACAGACCGCCAGCCGGTTCTCTGTCGAAGATGGGTCCAGATCTGGTCGCCCTGGAGGATCCCGGGCGGATAGGGGAAGACCATGACTGCGTTGGTCGCTGTCGTCGCCCGCGCGTTGTCGGCGCCATTGGTCCAGAAGTGTTCCTCCATGTCCCAGAGTATGCCCTGTTCACCCGGTGATAGCGTGCCGGACTTGTGTGCCGCATGGGCCGGTCTCCTCGCGGTCGCGGTTGGTAGAGTCATTCGCCTGACCCCGACCCGCCAACCATGAACATTTGAAATAGAAGGAAGACAATCGCGAGCAACGCCCAGATCGCTCCGCTTGTCCCCGGGCGGTCGCCGGTCACCGTCGAGGCAGCTCGCTTCAGGCTACCTGACGCCCAGCCTTCGGGAAGCAGCTCGCTCAAGTCTCGTGCGATCCTACCGTGATCGCTGGCGAGAGTGGGTACGTCCCGAAATCGGGCAAGCAGCGTTCCCAACCGTGCCTGCGCGGCATCGTGCCCCAGCATGACCAGTTCAGCGGTTTCCTTCCATGGATCGAGGCCAAGCCGCGCGAGCGTGGAGAGCACAGTCACGGTATAGCCGTTCCGGTCCTCGCCGACGGAGGCATGGAGAAACCGATCGAACTCGGGCGGGTGCGGGTTGAGAACATTGGGTTGGGCCATCGTGCTTCCATTCTTGGTTGCAGGAATGCAGATCATCCCTGTTTCCCAAAGTGTACGCGCAGGTCGGTCCCCGCGCCCTTACACAGGTCAGTGCCCGCAAACCTCTCCAGGGTGTTCGCCACCCGCGCGGCGCCCGGAACTAACATGTGTCAGCACCAGTCGAACGTTTCCGAAGTACAAGAGGAGAAATCGTTCGACTGGTCAGGTCCGGAATCCAAGGGGCCGTCAACAGTGGCGAGCGACGGATCTGCCAAAATCGTGGAGGCCAGAGATGAGCGTGCGTTCATCCAGTTTGAGGGTGACTTTCCTGCACCCGTTCAGCCTAGCCGATTTTCCGGACGAACTTCCGGCCGGGGACTACGAAGTCCTGATTCAGGAGCAACTTCTCCGCGGGCAAGGTTTCGAAACGTATCAGAGGACGGCGACCCATATGACCGTTCCTGGCAGAGGAGATCGGGCGGGTTGGATGGAACTGCATACGATATCAGAGCGCGACCTGAATGAGGCGCTGAGCCGGGATCAGGGACCGACTGAGATGAACAAACACAGCGAAGCGGCGCTTTCTCCGCAGGAGGACTTGCTATGAATACTCCCGAATGGCTCAAACCCGGCATCTATGGTGCCGTGATCGGTGCCGTCTTTGTCGGCGTCGTCGGATTTTCATGGGGTGGCTGGGTGACCGGCGGCACTTCGAATGACCGCGCGGTGGCGATGTCCCGTAACGATGTCGTCGCCTCAATGGTACCGGTCTGCCTCGACATGGCGCGGTCAGACCCGGCTAGGGCGGACAAGCTTGCAACGATCCGGGCAACCTCGACCTACCAGAGGCGCGACGCTCTCATGACAGTCGGCTGGGCGACGGTGCCCGGAACCGATGCCCCGGACCGTGACATTGCTGAAGCCTGCCTGAAGCAACTGGACCTCTGAGGTCATGCTGTTCAGAGCCGACGATGTGATGGCGCAAAACGCGTCGCAGCGTCAAACGCGCCAGCCAGGCATCGCACCGAGTGCCAAAACCGAGATTGGAGCTTGCGATGCCTTCTGATGACAATGGACCGGAAGATCGCGGACCTTGGAAAAACAGGCAGACCCGCGCTCCGCCTGAAGTTGACGCAATTCTCAGGCGGGGCCGGGATCGGCTGCACGGCATCCTGCCGGACGGTCTGCCACCGGTGAAGCGTCTTGCAATCGGGGCGGCCATTGCGCTTGCGGCGTTTGGCGCGTGGTCCTCCTATTACACCGTGCCGAGCGACTCCGTTGCGATTGTCCAGCGGTTCGGGAAGTACACTGCCGAGGTCCCTCCGGGGCTGCACTTCAGGATTCCCTTCGGGATCGACGTGACCACATTGGTCCCGGTCAAGCGTCAGCTGAAACAAGAGTTCGGGTTCACGACCCCGGGCGCCACCGATCCCTATCAGAGCCCGACGGACGGTCGCCGCGAGACCGAGATGGTCACAGGCGATCTCAACGCCGCGCTCGTCGAGTGGGTGGTGCAGTACCGGATTTCCGAACCTCGGAAATTCCTGTTCGAGGTGCGTGAGCCGAGCGCGACGCTGCGTTATGTCTCGGAGTCCGTCATGCGCGAAGTCGTGGGAGACCGCACGGTCGACGAGGTGATCACCGTCGGGCGCCAGGAAATCGAAAGCGAAGCCCTGCTGAAGATGCAGGCGCTCGCGACCAAATATGCGATGGGCATCAGCATCGATCAGGTACAGCTGAAGAACATCAATCCGCCCCAGCCGGTTCAGGCCTCTTTCAACGAGGTCAACCAGGCACAACAAGAGAAGGAGCGGATCATCAACGAGGCCCGCCGCGAATACAACCGCGTCATACCTCTGGCCGAAGGCGAAAAGGACCAGCGCATCCGCGAAGCCGATGGCTATCGCTTGAGGAGGATCAATGAAGCCGAGGGCGATGCGGCCCGGTTCACGGCCCTCCTGACGGAATACCGCCAGGCCCCCGAGGTGACCCGGCGCCGGATCTACATTGAAACCCTGCAGGATGTTCTGCCGGGAATTGGTTCCAAGATCATCGTCGACGGGTCCACGGCAAGCATCCTGCCGCTTTTGAACCTTGATCGACAGACAGGAGAGCAACGATGAAGACCCTTTCGCTTATTGCCTCGGGGATCGCGGTTGCCGGGGTCGTCGCTGCGTCATCCGCCGTCTACACGGTCGGCGAGGTCGAACAGGCCATCATCACCCAGTTCGGCAAGCCGGTCGGCGCGCCGATCACCGAGGCTGGTCTCAAGTTGAAACTCCCCTTCGTTCAGGAGGTTAACCGGATCGACAGCCGGGTTCTGGAGTGGGACGGCTCGCCATCGGACATGCCCACCAAGGACAAGCTCTATATCTCGGTCGATCTCTTCGCGCGCTGGAAGATCACCGATCCTCTGCAGTACTTTCTGCGCCTGCGCGACGAACGGAGCGCCCAGTCGCGCCTCGATGATATCCTCGGCAGCGAGACGCGGAACGCCGTCGCCAAGCACGAACTCATCGAGATCGTGCGCACGACCAGGGGCCGGACACCCCTTCGGGACACGCTTCTGACGGATCAGGAGCTTGCGCAGGACATTGGCGCACTGGTTCCCATCACGAAGGGGCGGGCGCTGGTCGAGCAGCAGATCTTCGAGGCGGCGGCGGAAAAGGTGCGCGTTTTCGGGATCGAGCTTCTCGATATCCGCTTCAAACGCATAAACTACAACGAAAGCGTGCGACCCAAGATCTATGACCGCATGATCTCGGAGCGCCGGCAGATCGCCGAACGCTTCCTGTCTGAAGGCAACGGTGAAGCGGCCCGTATTCAAGGCAACAGGGTGCGGGATCTGAACAAGATCCAGTCCGAAGCCTATCGCGCCGTCGAGGAAATCCGCGGTGCCGCAGATGCCGCCGCAGCAGCAATCTATGCGGGTGCTTACAATGTCGATGCCGTTTCGGTCGAATTCTACGATTTCACCCGAACCATGCAGGCCTACGGCGATATGATCTCGGACGACACGACGCTTGTCCTGACGACGGACAGCGATCTGTTCCAGTTCCTGCGCGGCATGCAGGGCGAGGCAGACCCACTCCGCGATCCGGGCAGCGTCCCAGGCGACGGTGGCGTGGCGTCAATCGGCAGGCCCCGACCAGCGCAAGACCCCGCGACGCCGATCGTGACACGCTCAGATGTCGGCGTTGGCCGATAGTTTCGTGGCCAAAGGCAGCAATCATGAATAGAGGGTATCAAGCGGGAGCGGCAGCGGGAGACAGGACGCTGCCCCCAAAGGAAGACGATGGCGCGGGGCGGGGCGAAAGACTGTTTGCCCTGGGTCTGTTCCACTTCATCGAGCGTCTGTTGCTGGTTGTCATCGTGGCCATGACGCTGCTCGCCGTTGCCTTCGAAATCGTGGCAATATATCGCCTTGGCACCATCCTGCTGGCCGATATTCTGCTGATGTTTCTCTATCTTGAAGTTATCGGAATGGTTGCGGTGTATTATGCCAAGCGCAATTCCGTGTTTGTGTATCCAATTTTTATTGCGATCACTGCGGTCGGACGGCTGGTCGTCCTGCAGGGCAAGGAAATGGCGCCGGAAAACATACTGATCGAGGCGGCCGCCATTCTCCTCCTCTCGTTGTCTGCACTCGTAATCATCTGGGCGATTGGCAAGCAGGCAGCATGATGACGCTCAGGCAAGATCTCGCGCAGGTTTTTGGGCTTCTATTTTGATAATGAATCAGTCTTCAACGAAGGCTGACAGCCATAATCATGGCGGAAGCACGTCAATGACACTCGGACTGCCGAGGTCGGTTTCTTTACGCTTCTGGGCAAAACACACCCACTTAATTTCTGTGCCCCTAACCTGGGTCAGCGCACGATTTACGCTTGGCTGGTAGGTAGATGGCAAGAGTTGTATCGCGATGAGGTGAGGGCCTGCCTGCGCACGCCCGAGCACACGACATCCAGCGTCACACCACGCAGCGTGAAGGATGACAAGCCATGACATCATTGAAAGATCTTACCACGACGGCCGCAGAGACGACCGATCTTGAACGGCGCGTTCTGGCCCATGAACGGATCCTGCAAGCTCTAATCGCCTACATGGCCCGTACCGAGCCGCGTTTCGTCGACCACCTGCGAGAACGGTTCGTAGATCCGATGAGATTGGCCCAGCGCGAACACGACCACCGCGAAACCGATGATTATGCGGCAGAATTTATTCGCGCGGTGATGCTCCTAGGAGAAGCGCGCGCGCCCAACGCGAAGGAGTCGAAATTGACCGACAAGAAGCCCGTGTCGCCGAAAGGCAGAGGAGAAAAGGGGTCTTCCATGAACTGGCCACCGCACCGCGGTGGAGTTCAGGTGCGCGAAAGGAACGGCATCTGGGAGGTGGAGGTCGATGGCAAATTCCGCGGCGATTACCACCAGAAGGAACATGCTCTCGCCGCTGCAGCGTTGTACAAGTTGTCACCCCGATGACCGGTAGCACTCATCCGACAGTCCCGCAGGACTTCTCGATCCAGGTGGCCGAGAACGAAGGCATGCCATCGAGATCGAATTCCAGGGGCTCCCCGCCGCCGCCCGCGCCCACGCGACGGCTGACTGGAACGCTCACGCTTGCGCTATCGAAGACTCGCGCGGCAACCGGCGGGTTCTGGTCCGCCAAGGAGCAAGCGGCGATGAGGCATCCCCTCGCGAGGCTGATCGCGAAGACGGCAGTCATAGCCGGTGTGATAGCGTCTTTCGCCTTTCCCGTGCTTGCGCAGGATGGCACGGGCCCAATGCCGGAGAACGCCCAGCCGCGCAGCTATGGCGGCGGATGGGTCTGCGATCTAGGTTTCCGTGTGGAGGGCGCCGAATGCTTGCCTCTCGATATCCCTGAGCATGCTTATCCAACCGGGCGCTCCTACGGGACGGGGTGGGAGTGCGACCGTGGCTATGAAGAGGTAAACGGGATATCCTGCAATTTCATCTCGCTGCCCACCAATGCCTTCCTCCGGTCTTCCGGCTACGATTGGCAATGCGAACGCGCGTTCCGGCAGGAGGACGAGGCATGCGTGCCCATCGTTCTTCCCGAGCGTGCCTACCTGACAGAAGATAACTCGGGGACGGGATGGACCTGTGATCGTGGCTATGAGGCTGTTGCAGGGACATGTTTGCCGATTGCCATGCCAGCGAACGCGTATCTGACCAACGCAAACTATGGAGACGCCTGGGATTGCGAGCGAGGCTTCGTCAAGATCGACGACCGATGCGACGCCGTTGTCGTGCCATCGCATGCCTATCTGGACGAGGCATCCTATGGACAGGGCTGGAGCTGCGAGCGCGGATACGAGCCGCTGAATGGCGCCTGCGTCGCCATCGATCTGCCGGAGAACGCCTATCTCGACCGATCCGGCAACCGGTGGAGCTGCAATCGAGGCTTCCGGCTCTCTGACGGGATGTGCGTCCTTGCACGGTGATGCGGATTTTTCTCGTCGTGGCGGGTCCGGCATGGGCATCAGCATCGGGTGCCGTCTGCGCTACAGCTTCCCGCAGCCGACGCCACTGATTGCGATGCTGAACGTCCACTACTCGCGCTTTGGCGATCTGGAGCGTGCCGACTATCTCGTGACGCAGCCGAGCGTGCCGCTGGAAAGCTACCGCGACGGGTTCGGCAACTGGTGCACGCGGATGGTGGCCTCGGAGGGCGACTTCTGCCTGTCGACGGATGGCATCTTCCGCGACACGGGCCAGCCTGATCCCTCCATGCCCGGCACGCGGCAGTACGCGGTTCAGGATCTGCCGTTCGAGACCCTCGTGTTTCTGCAGGGAAGCCGGTATTGCGATACCGACCTTCTGTCGGAGGAAGCGTGGCGCCTGTTCGAGACCACGGACCCCGGATGGTCACGCGTGCAGGCGATCTGCGATTTCGTGCACGGACATGTCCGCTTCGACTACATGCAGGCGAAGGCGACGCGCACCGCATCGCAGACCATGGCCGAGCGACAGGGTGTCTGCCGCGACTTCGCCCATCTCGCCATCGCCCTGTGTCGTTGCATAAACATTCCGGCCCGCTACTGCACCGGATATCTGAGCGACATCGGTGAACCTCTGCCTCATCCGCCTGGGGACTTCGCCGCTTGGATGGAGGTCTTTCTCGCTGGTGAATGGCACATGTTCGACCCGCGGAATAACAAGCTGCGGTTTGCCAGAATTCTGATCGCGCGCGGTCGCGATGCTGCCGATGTCCCTCTGACCCAGACATTTGGTCAGAACACTTTGACGGAATTCAAGGTCTGGACGGATGAATTGGCCTGACTGACCTTGGCTTCCTTTTTGATGCGCTATCGTAAACGGGGTCGCCAATCCCCATATAAGTAACACTGGCGTCAAGCATCCCGGTCCGACATGGATGAGGAGTTGGCGTCGGCCAATCAAAGGATCAATGATATGTCCTTCAAGGACCTGACTGCCAGGGCTGCAGCCGCGTTAAGGCCGAAGCCGGCGAAGACAACGACGACCCCTGCCAACGAGACCGAGCCCAAGGCCGCTGGCAAGGAAGCTGCAGCGAAATCCAAGACATCTTGAGGCTAAGAAAGGCCACGCCCCCCAGTTCGGAATCGGGGCGCGGACCACCCGAAGCACAAAGGGAAAGGAACGCGAGAATGGAAGATCTGACGAGCAAGACCGTTGCGGTTTTTTCCCGCCCGTTCACCGTTCCGGGCTTCAACGAGATGCTTCCGGCGGGAGAGTACGAGATCGAAACGGAATTGGTTTCTCCCCCGGATCAACAGGATCCCGCAGCCTGGAAAGCCTCCGTCATGGTGAAACTTCATCCCCGGACATCGCATCCGGGGCTTGCACGGTCTCTGACCGTTTCCCTTGCCGATCTGGACTATGCCCGCGCCAGGGACAAGCTGACAGGCAGAGCGTTGTCCGACTTCTTCCTTGAGGAAATGCTGGCTGATCCGATGGTGCGCCTCGTGATGGAGGCCGACGGGGTCTCTGCAGCACATATGCGACATCTCTATTCGGGGCGCCGGACGCCCCAGTCTGACAGGGATGTCCTGGACCGGAACCCGGCGCGTCTAGGTGCACGTGACATGGCGTCAATCCATGCTGCTGAAAACGAGGGCATGCCTCCACGACCGACAGGGACGTCGGCTATGCGCACGGAAGTCAGCGCGGATTTGACATGATCGCGAACAAAACCTCGGTCGACGTAGCATCTTCGGGCATCGCCCGCGGAAGGGCCTTTGGCGACGTACCACGAGAGCGTCCTTGTCTGAGATGCGATGCTGTTTTCTGGAGTGAAGGCTTTGGAGAACGGATCTGTAGGCGCTGCAAGGGGTTGAACGCCTGGCGGAACGCCGTTCCCGTCAGCCCGGGTGCATCCTGGCGCCGCTGATCCCCACAGTCGCGCGGCGTCCTCCCAGTACCATACTGGACCCGTCAATTCGGCCAGTCTAGACATCGCTCGCATCACGCCGACCGATGTCTTATGGGGCGAAGAGGGCCGGGAACTTCCCCACCGTCACAGAAAACGCAGACGGCTCTATCACAAGGGCAGCTCTATCATTCGCCTGCGCCCAAGAAACCCAATCAAGAAAAGCCGAAGGTCTCTGCCACAGCCAACTCCATTGCAGGAAAGCCTGCGCTGGCGATTGGTGGGAAAAGGTAAAGTAAGATAGCCTTCTACGCCGCGATTTCTGAAAAGCAGGTTTAAGCCAAATATAGTTCAACAACCTATTGCAGAGACCGATCAGGATAGCCATTTTTCATACATTGACACTCAGGTGTGGCGAGTGCCAATGCGTCCTTAAGCATGCCACCCCTACCCGGAAATCCCGAAAAGGAGCATTTCCATGATGTTTATCCCACTACATGACCGTGTCTTGGTCCGCCGTATTGAAGGCGACGATAAGACCTCGGGCGGCCTGATCATCCCTGACAATGCAAAAGAAAAACCGCAGGAAGGCGAAGTCGTATCCGTCGGTGCCGGTGCAAGAGACGACGCAGGCGCACGTATCGCAATGGACGTCAAAGCCGGCGACAAAATTTTGTTCGGCAAATGGTCGGGCACGGAAATCAAGATCGACAGTGAAGAGCTGATGATCATGAAGGAGAGCGACATCTTGGGCATTATGGCCTGAACGACGCTGAACCCTCCCCCATTTTCATATAGGAATACCGACATGTCTGCAAAAGACGTCAAATTCGGCACGGACTCCCGTGACCGCATGCTCAAGGGCATCAATACGCTCGCCAACGCCGTCAAGGTCACGCTCGGCCCCAAGGGCCGCAACGTGGTTCTCGACAAATCCTACGGCGCGCCTCGCATCACCAAGGACGGTGTTACGGTCGCCAAGGAAATCGAACTCTCGGATGCGTTCGAGAACATGGGTGCACAGCTCGTCAAAGATGTCGCGTCCCGTACCAACGATGAAGCAGGCGATGGCACAACCACCGCTACAGTTCTCGCCCAGGCCATCGTCAAGGAAGGCATGAAGTCGGTCGCCGCTGGTATGAACCCGATGGACCTCAAACGCGGTATCGACAAAGCGGTCACCGCCGTTGTTGCCGAGGTCAAGGCAATGTCGCGGCCAGTGGGCGATACGGCTGAGATCGCCAAAGTCGGAACCATTTCGGCAAACGGTGAAGCTGCTATCGGTCAACAGATCGCGGACGCGATGGCCAAGGTCGGCAACGAAGGCGTTATCACCGTCGAAGAGAACAAGGGCCTCGAGACCGAGACCGAAGTCGTCGAGGGCATGCAGTTCGATCGTGGCTATCTCAGCCCGTATTTCATCACAGATACCGCCAAGATGACGGCGACCCTGGAGGACTGTGTCATCCTCCTGCACGAGAAGAAACTGACGTCTCTGGCCCCCATGGTGCCTTTGCTTGAGGCTGTCATGCAGGCGAACAAGCAGCTCTTGGTGATGGCCGAAGACATTGATGGCGAAGCGCTCGCAACCCTTGTGGTGAACAAACTTCGCGGTGGCCTAAAAGTGGCCGGTGTCAAATCACCTGGTTTTGGGGATCGCCGCAAAGCGATGCTGGAAGATCTTGCTGTCCTGACGGGTGGACAAGTGATTTCCGAAGAGCTGGTCATCAAACTCGAAAATGTCACGATGGACATGCTTGGCGATGCCAAAAAGATCACAATCACCAAGGACACAACAACTGTGGTCGACGGCGCAGGCGACAAAGAGGCTATCGCTTCTCGAGTCACCCAAATTCGTGCACAGATCGAAGAGACCACCTCAGACTACGACAAGGAAAAACTGCAGGAGCGGCTGGCCAAATTGGCGGGCGGCGTTGCGGTGATCAAAGTTGGTGGCGCGACCGAGATCGAAGTGAAAGAGCGCAAGGATCGGGTTGATGACGCCTTGAACGCAACACGTGCGGCCGTCCAGGAAGGCGTCGTACCAGGCGGTGGCATCGCACTTGTCCATGCAGGCAAGGTTCTGGAAGGTCTCAAAGGAGACAACGCGGATCAGGATGCGGGTATCAAGATCATCCGCAAAGCCCTTCAGGCACCGTTGCGCCAGATCGCAGAAAACGCCGGAGTTGATGGCTCGGTCGTTGCTGGAAAAGTACTTGAGAACGCCAGCAAGACGTTCGGCTATGATGCGCAGCTGGACCGGTACGGCGATGTGTTGAAGGCCGGTGTCATTGATCCGACAAAGGTCGTTCGGATCGCGCTAGAATATGCCGCATCGGTTGCCGGCCTGCTGGTCACCACTGAAGCGATGGTGGCTGACAAACCTGCCAGGCCGAACCGCCACGGCATACCCGACATGGAGGGTATGGAAGGCATGATGTAGAAGCTAACTTTTGCTCGCGGCCTCGGAACCAATCTTTATGAGTCGCGAGTAGCATTTTCCTGAAGACGGCTCGCACCAACGCCCCTGCTTTTTCCAGTCGCTCTGCCCCCTGAGTAGACCATGTCTGAAGGCTCCGCTTTCCAACATCAAATCGCTCCAAGCTGATCTGTGTAAGCGTCGAAAACTGGAATGTAAGCTAGCTAGAAAATGCCCGCTGAAAATTCAGCAGGAAGTGTGTTTTCGAGTTTCAAAGCGGCGCGCAAGTGGCAGTTCCCCAAAAAGAGTTCCTTCTTTCGCGCGCCGCTCTTTCTCGAAGTATCTAGAAAAGGACACCACAATGAAACTCAACACCAATACCATCTCGGAAAAGATGAAGTCCGTCAAAGCCAGCTGTGGAGGCGCACCCTTCGGTGAAAAACGAACGCAGGCCTGGAGACATTACAACGCTGCTGAAGCCGCGCACAAAGCGAATGACGACATCAAGACGAAATACGAACTCGATGCAGCCAGGAAAGCCCTTGCGTAATTAGTAACGGCCGCGTGAAAAAGCGGGCCAGTTTGAGCAAATGCGGATTGCAATACGCCGGGACCTGAACCGCAATCCATGATGGATTGCCTTACCTTGATTGGAAAAGACGTGAAGAGTGTAATTCTCGCTGCTGCCCTCATGACATCCGTCGCATTCTCCGCCCATGCAATGTCCGCCGAAATTGATACTGACGGCGACGGCATGGCATCCTTCGCTGAACTTCAGGTTTCATATCCTGAACTCACCGAGGAAGTGTTCGGCGACATCGACACAAATGGTGATGGTTTCGTCGACGACGAGGAAATGGCTATCGCCGTCGAGCTTGGCAACCTCGCGGATCCTGAAACCGACTCCTGAAACCAAAGGTTGGAGTACGCGCAATGCAGAATCGTGAAGCTTTCAGATGGACCTTCACAGCTTCAGGGCTTTGGCTCATCTTGTCGCCATTCATGCTTCTCGGCGGCCAATCGGCTCTTGGCAATGCCCTCGTTGGCGATGCAGGACTGCTCATTCTCTCGGGGCTTTTGGCTTTGACCGTAGCGGGTTACGGCCACAACAAACATTACCTGGTCCAGACCTATCTGGGAGTTTCCTACGGTTTGTTTTTGGTAGCGGCTCCTTGGCTGTTCGGATTTACCGAACCTGTGACCGCCTGGAATGCCGGCGTCGTCGGAACGGCTTTGGTTCTGGCGGGCCTTTATGTGGTGTTTCAGAAAATGCCGAAATATCACGCATAGTGAAGACACTGTGTGGGGCGGCAAACGCCCCACACTTCTTATCGTTGTCCTTGCCAATATGAACCGCCCCGGGTTTACCGGAGATGGCTATTGGCCATTGACCGCGCTTCGAACGCTTCGCTTATGGAGGATCGGACCAGTTTGGTCGCGCAACCAGCGCGCTAGCTGCTTATTGTGAGCGGTTTGTGTGCAATCGCCGACTAGGAGATACCGGGTTCGAATGGCAGACCTACTTCTGATCGGCAGACTATACGGGCCTCCCCGAGGAAAACACGCAACGCGCGGTGTGGCGCACGTCGACCCCAGTGCCTTAGGTCGGTCTTCGTGCTCGCTGGCTCGCGCTAGGCAACTCGCTTCATTTGATCACGGCGTGCTGGTTAGCCAGTCTTTACCGTTGCGCCTTCCTCCCCGTCCGGCCGCCACCCGATCGGGTCAGCGACCCAGCGGTCGATCTCGGACTCGCGCCAGCCCGCGCCGTGGATGGAGATGCGGAGCTGGGCCGGGAACGTGCCCTCGGCGATCTTGCGGTAGAGGGTCGATCGGGACAGGCCGGTCCGGGCGAGGACGGTGCGGAGGCGGATGATGCGGTCGGGGTCGGGCATGGCTGTGCTGGCTCCTGCTGGGGTCGTGTGAGGGGTTCTGGTCCAGTCAGGCCGGGCCGGGATGGGAGGGCAAGCGCGTCGGGGTCGGCGTAGGGTTCGCGCGTACTGATGGCGGCAGATCGGACGGGTGTCAGAGGCCGAGGCCACGGCTGCGGCCGAGCTCGAGGCCGTGGCTGAAGGCGAGTGCCTCACCGAGTCGCCGTCCCATGTCGCTGGAGATGCCGAGGTCGCGTTTGCGGTTCGCGAGGAGGGATTCCAGCTGCGGATCGCGCTCGAGGCTGCGGGCCATGTCGGTCATTGCCTTGCGGGAGGCGTGGTAGCCCGTGTAGTCGCCCGCGCTGTATTGCGCACCGCTCCGGCGGTCGAGCTGCTGCCAACGCTCGACGAAGCGGTTGGCGCGGGCGCGAGGGTCGGTGCGAAGTTCGGTATCGAGCTGCAGGGCGCGGATCGCGCGGTCGAGCTGCCCCTTGGCGGCGTCCCGCGCGAGGGTCGGGTCCTTCAGATAGGCCGCCTCGGCATCGCGCCAGCCATCGGGGCGAAGGGCCTCGAAGGCATCGCGGGCGCGGTTGAGGCTGCGCACCTGCTCGGGGCTGGCCTTGTCGCCTTGGGCCAGTGTCTCGAAGACGTCGTGGACGGCCTCGGCATGGCGGATCAGCGCGCGGGTGCGGGCCGGGCGCAGCGCGGCCTCGCGGGCCTCGGCGAGATCGTCCGGCTGCGGGTCAATGTCGGGCGGCTCGGGGGCATGATGGCCGACGTCGATGCCCCGGCGCGCGGCGAACCCCTCGGCCGGATCGGTCCCTGCATGGTCGAGCGCCATGTCCTTCGCCCGCTCGCGACCGAGAGTGCGGGCGAGGCGCTCGGGGCTCGCGAAGTCGTCGCGGCCGTAGTGCAACTCCACCCCGTCGCGGTGCCGGGTGAGAGCCACGTAGCTGGCATGCGCATCCAGCCCCGGCGTCGCCAGCACATGGGCGCGGTCCACCGTCATGCCCTGCGCCTTGTGGATCGTCGCCGCGTAGCCGTGGTCGATCCGGTCGTAGTCCTTGAGATCGAAGCGGACGGCACGGCCGTCTTCGGTGCGCACGGTCATCGCTTGGCGGTCGAGCTCCGCGATGGTCCCCAGCGTGCCGTTCTTCACGCCGAGGCCGCGGTCGTTCTGGAGGAACATGACGCGGTCGCCGGGGGCGAAGCTGCGTTCGCCGCGCTCGACGGTCAACCGAACCTCCGGGCCAAGATCGCCCGCCTCGCGCATGCGCTCCCGCGCCGCCAGGTTCAGCGCGCGCACCTCGTCATTGGTGTGGGTCAGGATGATGCGGCTGGCCTCCGGGTCCGCCCGCCTGTTGCGGTCCCAGCCCTCGATCAGGGCCTCGCGCGCCGCCGCGCGGGTGTCCGCCGCATGGACATGGCCGTGGGCCTCGTAAGCCGCCAGCGCCGCCTCGGTCTGGCCTGTCGCCAGATCGCGCGTGGCCTCGCGCTGCCAGTCTTCGCGCTGACGGCGCACCTCACCAATGCGCGCGCCGCCGTGGCGGTCATGGAGCGACCGGAAGGCCGCCCCCGCCTCGATGGATTGCAGCTGTTGCGGATCGCCGACCAGCACCACCTTGGCCCCGGCCTCCGAGGCATGCGACAGGAGCCGCTCAAGCTGCCGTGTGCCAACCATCCCGGCCTCGTCGATCACGAGGATGTCGCGAGGGGAGAGCGCGTCGCGCCCCTGCGCCCAACCCTGTTCGAGGCTCGCGAGGGTGCGGGACCCGATCCCCGATCCACCCTCGAGGTTCTCGGCCGCGATCCCGGAAAGCGCCGCGCCGCGGACCCGGTAGCCCGCCGCCTCCCAGGCTTCGCGCGCCACGCCCAGCATCGCGCTCTTCCCCGTCCCGGCATGACCGATGACGATCCCGAGGTCGCGCCAGTCGGTGATATGAGTGAGCGCCTCGGCCTGTTCGGCCGAGAGGATCAGACCCCGCGCCTCGGCGCGGGCGAGGGCCGCATCGCGGTCGCGGACGTCAACCGAATGGCGCGCCCGCTCCGCCATCGCCAAGGCCGCGCGATGGAGGCGCTGTTCGGCCTCCAGCATGTCGCGCGAAGTGAAGCGTTCTTCGCCCCGCACATCCTGCCCCAGCACCACCAGGTCGGGCGCGCGGCGCATGGCGCCCAGCACCGCGTCGAACTGGCCCGGCCCGTCGCTGTGGCGATGCGCGAAGGCAGCCATGTCGCGGCGAGTGAAGGTGGCCTGCTGCCGGGTGATCGCGTCGAGCGCGAGGCTCGGGTCGGCGATGATCCGGGTGCCGTTCTCGCGCGCGATGGACCGGTGCATCTCGGCGCGGTCGGCCTCGCGCCCTTCGCCCATAATCCGTTGTGCGGGCGCGCCGATCTTGTCCTGCGGCTCCAGCGCGATACCCTGCGCCTCGAGGCTGCGGTGATCGATGCGCGCGTCGATATCGAGCTCGGCAAGACGTTCATTCGCGAACTCCGCCCAGCGTTCGCGCCAACGCTGGAGCAGATCGGTGCGGTTCCAGTCGCGCACCTTCGGGCCGAAGCCGTCCTCGTCCACGGACCGCATCGTCAGCATGACATGGGCATGGGGCTTTGCGAGGCCGTCGTCGGTCCGGTCCCAGTGCACGTTCAGATCGGCGATCATGCCGCGGTCGACGAATTCGGACTGGACGAAGTCGCGCGCCAGGTCGATCGCCTGCGCCTCGCTCATCTCGCGCGGCAGGGCGAATTCCAGCTCGCGCGCGAGCTGCGCGTCGCGTCGCACTTCACAGGCCTCGACCGCGTTCCAGAGGCGTTCCCGGTCCGACAAAGCATCGGGCGCGCCCTCGGGCAACAGCACTTCGGAATGCACAACGCCGCGTTTGGCGGTGAAGTCGTGGCTGCGCTCGATCCGGTCGTCGCGGAGCCGCGAGGCCGAGCGGTAGGCGGCAGCCGCGACCGCACTTGCGCCGGAGGACCGTCCGATGACCTTCATGTGGAGGTGATAGATCGCCATGATGGGGCGATCTGTGCCACGGGCATCGCGACGTCGGAACGACGTATAAGCGCGCCCTCCCTCGAAAAATTCTCGGGCGGGACCGGGCCGTCCCGCGCTGTCCCGGCGACCCCGGAGCCTTTCGGGCGGGGTGCGGGTATCCTCATCGCATCAACCACTTGAGGAGGATGACATGCGCAAACCAAGGGATTTCGACGCGGAGCTGAAGGCGCTCGAGGACAAGGCGCGGGAGCTCAAGACGCGCAAAGTGCAGCAACTGGGCGAGTTGGTTATCGCGACCGGGGCCGACGCGCTGGCGCCCGAGGAACTGGCGGGCGCGCTGATCGTGCTGGCCGAGACGACGGATGCGGCGAAACGGGAGGCCTGGGCGAAACGCGGGGCCGCGATGTTTCGAAGCAAGACCCGGCGATCCGCTTCGGCAAATGATGGCGACAGCGGCGGCGCTGAAACGAAACCGGGCCGCGCGCAACCGCCATCAGGCGGTACGGGCGCGGCATGACCGGCGCGGCCGGCAGATGGACCGGCGCAAGCGCACGCGGCAGCTGATCGAGCTCGGCGGGCTCGTGAAAAAGGCCGGCCTCGTCGAGATCACGGGCGACGACCGGACGCTTATCTTCGGCGCGCTTCTGTGGATGGCTGACCGGCTGGAGGGCGAACAGGGCGAGCACGCGCGGAAGGTCTGGCGCGATTGGGGGCGCGCCGCGTTCGGGATGGAGCAGGAGGAGAAGGCCGGGACGGGAAAACGGTCAATCGCAGCGGAAGAGGAGCCTACGAAGAAGCCGCGCGCGGGGAGTGCAGAAGCAGGCGTTGCAAAATAATCTGGGGGTCACCAAGGCCGGCGCCGGAATCCTCGACGAGACCGCGCGTTCCTCACGCGGGGGTCGCGGTCCCGCTTACGCAATGCGCCGCCCATCGCTCCAGAAGCGCACGACGCTGATCCAAGAAATCGGTCCGTCGGTAGCTGCGGACCACCTTGCTGTCGCTGACATGCGCCAGCATCGCCTCGGCCACCTCGTGCGGCGCCTCCGTCTCCTCGGCCAGCCAGGTCCGGAGGCTGGCGCGGAAGCCATGCGGCCGCGCCGTGAGCCCGCGGCGCTCCATCATCCGTGACATCGTTGCATCGCTGATCACGGTCTTGCGGGCATGAAAGAGGTAGCCCTTCCGCTCGTAAATCCTGGCCATTTCGATCACCCGCAGGGCTTCCGCGGTCAGGGGCACACGAAAGTCCTCTACCTTGCCCCGGCGGCCCTTCATCTTGTCCGCGGGCACCGTCCAGATATCGCCTTCGATCTCGTCGACACGGGCGAAGCGGACGGGCAGGGACCGTAGTCCGGTCAGGATCAGAAGTCGCAAGGCGAGGTTTACCGGCGATGGATCCTGCAGCGTTGCGTAGAAGGCTGGCACCTCCTGCCACGGCATGCTCGGCACCGCCGTCACCTTGTGCTTCTGCGCGCCGAGCAGTGCCTTCGCCTTCGGGACCGCCTGCAGGTCGACATCGAGTTCCAGCGCCGCGGCATGCTGCAAAACGATCCCGAGCCGGGTGATCGCTTTCGCCGCCGTCGAAGCCTTGGTGTGCCAGATCGGTTGCAGCACGTCACGGATGTCGCGAGCGGTGATCTCGGCGACGGGCACGCGACCGAGCTTCGGCAGAACGTGAAGCTCCAGCGGGCTGAACCACCGTCCCGCGACACCATCACCCCGAAGGCTGGACTTGCGGCTCTCGAAGGCATCGAGGGCCACATCCCGGAGCATGTTCCTGTTCCGGATCGCCTCGGCCCTGAGCCGCCTGCGCGCTCCGATCGGATCGATATCCTGCGCGACGAGGCCGCGATAATGCGCGGCCCGCTCCCGCGCCTTCTTCAGCGACAGGGCGCGCAGACCGCCCAGACCCATCTCACGCCGACGGCCGTGGCAGGTGTAACGGAAGACCCACTGCCCGCCTCCGTCCTGTCTCTTGACCAGCCTCAGCCCGCCGCCATCCTCATGCTTGCCGGGTGGGAGGTTTTTAATCGCGATGGCCGTGAGCTTGTGCATTGAACAAATCCCTCCCGGGACCGGCGGAGAATATCCCCCGAAATATCCCCCAGTGGTTACGCGATACCTTGGGATATCGCAAGATCGGCTGGAACACATGGGCGTGACTATTTCCAACAGAATCATGGGGATAAGACGCAGTGGCACCGCTTGAAATCAGCGTTCACGCCGTCTCATCCGCACCACCATCCTCCGGACTGTCAGCCCCATCCACATCGCAATCGTGGTCTTGCTGCGAGACGCGGGCGGAGGCAATGCGTGCCGTCTCCTGTGACTTGCTCGGCCGGGCGCAGTGTGCCAGCCTTTCTCGCCTCGCGTGAAACGGCCCGTTTGATTTTGACATCCACCGTTATGCCGCGCTAGGCCCTTGGGACGTTGCGTGCAAAGGACAGGTTTTGACCGCCCGCATTTTCTCGACCCGACACCGGCCTTTCCATCTGGGGCCGTTCCCGCTGGAGCGGCTCGCACGGCACGACCGGGCGCCGGATCTGGCGGATGCGCCACCGATGCAGGCCCTCTCCTTCGATCGCCCGGATGTTCCGGCCTCGCTCGTCAACGCGATGTCCGAGTATCAGGCGATGCTCGACGCAATCCGGGACGGGCTGATCAATCGCGCGCCCTCGACCTGCCCCGAGGATCGCACCGAGCGCGCGCGGCACATCAAGTCCTTTGGTTACTTTCAGGACGCGCCGATGGTGGGGATCGGGCGGCTGGACGCGGACCAGATGCTTGCGACACCGCTGCGCAACCCGGGCATAGACCGGCTCGCCGAGGAACTGCGTACGCGGCAGACACAGACGCTGGCGGTGGGCATCGACACGATCATGGCGGACCTGCGCGACAGCATGTCCGCCCCGCCCCGGACGATTGAAACCCACAGCCATACAATCGTGCTGCTCTACGACTACAGCCGCGAGCCCGAGCGGGGAGAGCCGGGATATGACTGGATCGCGGAGGCCCATCCGCAGCGCGCGGCCCTGCGGGCGTCCGAGACGGCAGTCATCCTTGCGGGGTATCTGCGGGTGCTGGGCTACGATGCCAAAGCACATACCGCGACCTCCTCCGATGTGGACCTGGGCAGGCTTGCCGCGGGTGCGGGGCTGGTTACGTTGGAGGAGGGGGCGCTGGTCAATCCCTACGTCGGCACGCGGTTTCAACTGGCTGCGGTCACGACGGATTTCGAGATGGAGACGGACCGGCCGCTTGTGCCTTTGGCCGCGCAGCCGGCCTCCATCCATGGGCTGGCTTGGAAGTTGGGTCGGGGCGCAGCGAAAGGTGCGCGAACGCTCGATCCCTATGCCAAGCGGCGATATGCGGAGGGGCTGCACCCCTTCGAGACGCTGAAACGGGTGGAGAAGCCCACCACCTACATCGACGAGGCCCGGGTTGCCCGGGTCCCCAAACGGACGGACATGTTCGCGCGCGCGCAGTTCGGCGATATCGGCAAGGCCAACCAGGAGGCGACGAAAGGAGGGTACTTCGCGCAGAAATCCCCGATCAGCAATGCGATCCGGCGGCCATCGGGCGCGCTCTTGCTGCTGCAACAGGGTGCTGCGGCGCCCCAGGTGGATCCAAGCGCTGAGGAGGCCGCACGCAATGCCGAAGGGATCAAGGCGGCGGCTTACTTCATGGGCGCGGATGCGGTGGGCATTTCGCGCTGCCCGGAGTGGGTCTGGTATTCGCATGATGCCGTGGGCGCCCCCATTGTGCCTACGCATGATCATGCCATCAGCCTGATCATCGACCAGGGCTTCGAGACGACCGAGGGCTCCTCCGGCGATGACTGGATCGCGGTGGCCCAATCGATGCGGGCGTACTTGCGCTTTTCGCTGCTCGGAGGCGTGATCGGAAAACAGATCCGAAACCTCGGCTACGAGGCGCGGGTGCATACCAACCTCGATGGCGAGGTGTTGCAGCCGCCTCTGTTGCTGCTCTCGGGGCTCGGCGAGGTCAGCCGTATCGGCGAGGTTATCGTGAACCCCTTCCTCGGCCCGCGGCTGAAGTCGGGCTGCATCACCACGACCATGCCGCTCACCCATGACAAGCCCATCGACTTCGGGATGCAGGCCTTTTGCGAGGCCTGCAACAAATGCGCGCGCGAGTGTCCCTCGGGGGCGATCACCGCTGGCCCGAAGCTGATGTTCAATGGATACGAGATCTGGAAGTCCGACAGCCAGAAGTGCATCACTTACCGCCTGACCCAGGAGGGCGGGTCGATGTGCGGGCGCTGCATGAAGACCTGCCCCTGGAACATGGAGGGGCTGGAGCACGAAAGGCCGCTGCGCTGGATCGCGATGAACGTGCCCGCGATGGCCGGTGTGCTGGCGAAGGCCGATGATCTGGTCGGCAACGGGCGGATCAACCCGCAAAAGCGCTGGTGGTGGGATCTGAAGCTGACCGATGCGGGCGGTTTTGCGCCGTCTGATACGCCGTCCAATCAGCGCGAACTCCAGACCGACCTGAAGCTCGACTATGCGGATCAGACCCTGGCGGTCTACCCCGCGAGCCTCGCACCGCCGCCCTATCCTTTCCCCTTTCCGATGGACCGGGAGAAGGGAATCGAGGCGTACCAGGCGCTGATCACCGCCGAAGCCTATCAGGCGCGGCTTGATCGCGGCGAGACGGAGAGGCTTGCGCACGCCTACCTCGGTGCGGGCGAGGCGCCGGTGATCCGGGTGACGGTTGCCAAGGTCACGGCCCTGACACGCGAGATCAGTCTTTACGATCTGCGCAGCCTCGATGGCGGCGATCTGCCCCCTTGGGAGGCGGGCGCGCATCTCGACGTGGTGGTCGCCCCGGAGTTCCTGCGGCAGTTCTCGCTCTGCGGCGATCCGGCTGATCGCTCGCGCTATCAGGTAGCGGTGCTGCGCGAGGAAGACGGGCGCGGCGGCTCGAAGCTGATGCACAAGATCTTTACCGAAGGGCGGAAGGTCTTTGTCTCGAAGCCGATCAATCACTTCCCGCTGGTGGAAGGGGCGTCGAAACACATCCTAATGGGCGGCGGCATCGGCATCACGCCCATGCTGGCCTTTGCCCATGCGTGCCATGCGCAAGGCGCGGCGTTTGCGCTGCATTACTCGGTGTCCTCGGGGGCTGATGCGGCTTTTCTCGATCTGCTGCGGGCGGTGCCCTGGGCGGATCGGGTTGCGGTGCACAACTCGGCGGCTGGTACGCGGGCCGATCTGGACGCGGTGCTGGCGGGGTATGCGCCGGGCTGGCATGTCTACGCCTGCGGACCGGACGCCTACATGCAGGCGGTCACGGCGGCGGCCACACGGCAGGGTTTTCCCGAGGAGGCGCAACATGTCGAGTACTTCTCGGTGCCAGAGGTGCCGGACTATGAAAATCACGCGTTCACCTTGCGGCTGGCGCGGTCGCAGCGCGATCTGCGGGTTCCGGCAGATCGCGCTGCGACCGATGTGCTTCGCGAGAACGGGATCGCGGTGGATGTGAAGTGTTCAGACGGGCTCTGTGGGGTGTGCAAATGCGGGCTGATCTCGGGCGAGGTCGAGCATCGCGATTTCGTGCTATCCAAGGCGCAGCGCGAGGATGCCATCATCCTCTGTCAGAGCCGCGCAGCGGAGCCCGACGGGGTTGTGGAGATTGACCTTTAGCCGCGGCGAGATGTGTCTCTTCTTCGCCGGCGCCATTTCAAGTGCAAAGCCCTGAGATGTTTCGCCCGGCTGATGGGCCGGGCATCGCCGACCCCCCCCGGAGGCCGATTTCGCGACGTTACAAGCAGAAGTGACGGCCCTCTTCTTGGTGACGTCGTGCGCCGAAAGAACGTTGCTGACGCCCTCCAGGTCGGGCGATGCCCTCTGCGCACTGCTTTTTGGGACCGGCTTCGTAGACAAAAGCGGACCGACTTGAGAGCGCTGACTCAGGTCGGCGCGTGCGCGAGGTGCCCCGATTTGATCCAGACGCGCGCGCCCTCGGGGCCGGCGGTGGCGGTGCTGCGGCTGCCGGTTGGCAGGCGGAGCCAGTCCCAGCGACCCACCGCATCGTCGCTTTCCTCAAAGCCCCCGTCGATCACGAAGACCTCCATACCGCCCGCAGCCTCGAGGTCGACCTGGCCGCCAGGCGGCCAGTGTTCCACGCGGACCTCTTCGAAGGCGTCGCGATACAGCTCTTGCCTGCTCTGGTTCGGGTCAAGGTCGACGTGCACCTGAGTGCGACCCGCGGGGTCGAACTGGTGCAGCTTCACCAGGATCGTGGCACCGTCGGGAGCCGAAGGCGTGTGCCGCGACGTCGGTGGGTTGCGCACGTAAGCGCCTGTGGGAAAGGCACCATGTTCGTCGCAGAAGGTCCCGCTCAGCACCAGATATTCCTCGCCGCCGTCATGCGTATGGGCGGAGAAGGCGCTGCCCGGGGCATAGCGGACAATGGTTGTGGCCCGGGCCACCTCGTCGCCGATGCGGTCGAGCATCTTGCGCTCGACCCCCGGCATCGGCGAGGGGAGCCATTCGTTTTCGGAAAAGCGCATCAGCACGCGTCTCGAGAAATCGGCATTCAGTCGCATCGGGACCTCCGGATCTTCTGGGGGGCAAGGATGAAGCATCCTGCGCGTGATGTGAAGGGCGGGGCCCGCCGGGCGGGCCCCAGGCGCGCGTCAGTTCGAGACGCTATGGCCGGAGTGGTCGTGCTCTTCTGCGGCGCCGCGCTCTTCGATACTGAACTCGACCTCAAGCTCGCCTGCGGTCTCGAAAATGAGTGTGGCGGGGATCTTTTCGCCCACATCGAATCCGTCACCGTCCAGGCCCATGAACATCACGTGCAGGCCACCTGGCTCCAGCGCGACGGTGGCACCTGCAGGGATTTCGATGGCCTCGACGTGCATCATCCGCGCGATGCCATCCTTCTCCTCGGTGGTGTGCAACTCGACCTTCGGGAAGTCCGCGCGCACGCCGATCAGCCGGTCCGCGGTATCGCCGGTGTTGGTGATGGTCAGGTACCCGCCGCCGGCTTTCGCGGTGGGCGCGGTGTTGAAGGCCATCGGATGGTCGATGACCAGATCGCCGATCTTGTAGTCATGGGCGAAAGCGGCGGTGGACAGGGCAAAGACAGCGGCCGCAGCCGCCAAGGTGACATGTCGCATGGTGTGATCCTTTCAGAGGATGGCGCGATCAGCGCCGTAGAGGTCCGATTGTCGAAGGGATCGTCACAGAGGTGGCGCGCGGCTCGGTGGCGCGATCTCTGCACGGTGTCGCGGCGGCACTCTGCGCCCGGTTGCGGCGTGCGGCACCCGCGCAAAGCGCAGGGGTGCGACCGCGTCGGGTGTGGTTTCGGGTGTCAGCGCATTCGCGGTGATCCGACAGGCCTCGCAGCCCGAGGTCAGATGATGCGCCGGCCCGTCCGAACTGCAGAGCTCCTCCAGAGTGCCGCCCATGCTGAGATAGGCGAGCATCTCGGGCGAGGGCTCGGCCTGGTCCGCGCGATGCGCGAAGGCGGCCGCCGACATGGCCAGGCTCGCCAGCAGCAGAAGCGCGAGACCCGCGCGAGAGAGAGCACGTCGAAGCGTCATGAGCCCGTCTTATGCGCTGGGGCGGCGAGGGTCCAGAGCCCCGCGCGGGCTGCGGGCCTCTGTCGCGGCGCGGGCTTGACGCCGGGCCGGTGCGGTGCCCTGATCGGAGCGCAGGAGGAGGGCATGTGATGACTGTGAGACCGCTGGGGCTGGACGCGGGGTGCTGTCTGATCGGGGGGCGGTGGCAGCCACCGGCCGACGGAGAGCGATTGCCGCTCAACGATCCATCGACGGGCGCGCAGCTTTGCGACATCGCGCGCGGGCAGGCTGCGGATATCGACGCGGCCGTTGCCGAGGCCCAGGCAGCGCGCGCTGGCGATTGGGGGCAGGCAACGGCGGCAGAGCGGGGACGGGTGCTCGCCCGCATCGGCCAGTTGGTGCAAGAGCAGGCGGAGCATCTGGCAGAGCTGGAGGCGCGGGATGTGGGCAAGCCGCTGACCCAGGCGCGGGCGGATGTGACGGCGCTCGCCCGCTACATGGAGTTCTACGCCGGAGCCGCGGACAAGGTGCATGGGGCGACCATTCCCTATCTCGACGGTTACACGGTCTATACCCTGCGCGAGCCGCATGGGGTCACCGGGCACATCGTGCCGTGGAATTATCCGATGCAGATCATCGGGCGCTCGGTGGGTGCGGCGCTGGCCATGGGCAATGCCTGCGTGCTGAAACCGGCGGAGGAAGCCTGTCTGACGGCGCTGGCGTTCGGTGAACTGGCGCAGCGGGCCGGCTTGCCTCCCGGCGCGCTCAACGTGGTGCCGGGGCTGGGGGCCGAGGCGGGGGCGGCGCTGGCGGCGCATCCTGGGGTCAATCATGTCTCCTTCACCGGCTCGGTAGAGGTGGGCAAGCGGGTGCAGCAGGCGGCGGGGGCCAATGTGGTGCCGGTGACGCTGGAACTGGGGGGCAAGTCCCCGCAGCTTGTCTTCAACGATGCCGATATCGAGGCGGCGGTGCCCTTTCTGGTGAACGCCGGCATCCAGAACGCGGGGCAGACCTGCTCCGCATCCTCGCGCATTCTGGTGCAGAGGGGCGTCTACGACCAGGTGGTGAGCCGCATGGCCGAGCGATATCGCGCCCTCCGGGTCGGGCCTGCGATGGAGGATCTGGATGTGGGGCCGCTAATCTCGGCACGCCAGCGTGCACGGGTCGAGGGTTTTCTGGCACAGGGCAGCGATCTGGAGGTCGCGGGACAGGCGACGCTGCCGGAGACGCTGCCCGCAGGTGGTGCCTATGTCCGGCCGACGCTCTTTGCCGGGGTCACGCCGGATCACGTGCTGGCGCAAGACGAGGTGTTCGGGCCGGTTCAGGTGGTCATGCCCTTCGAGGATGAGGTCGAGGCGCTCGTCATGGCCAATGGCACCGACTACGGCCTCGTCGCTTCGGTCTGGACGCGGGACGGCGCGCGGCAGATGCGGTTGGCCAGGGCGCTGCGGGCGGGGCAGGTGTTCCTGAACAATTACGGCGCGGGTGGCGGGGTCGAGCTTCCCTTCGGCGGCACCGGCTTGTCAGGTCACGGGCGTGAGAAGGGGTTCGAAGCGCTCTACGGGTTCTCGGCGCTCAAGACCGTGGCCGCGCGCCACGGCTAGAGCGTGCCAAGCGCCATCAGCCACAGCCACACGGTGATCACGGAGCCTGCTGTCGCGATCAGCACCGAGGAGGCGGCGACCCGCTTGGCGCGGCCATACATGTTTGCGAAGATATAGGTGTTGACGCCAGGGGCCATGGCGGCGGTCAAGACGGCGGAGCGGAAGGCGTCAGCGGGCAGGCTCTGCAGGCTGCCGAAGAGCCAGACGAGCGCGGGGTGCAGCAGCAGCGCGATGGCGCAGACCATCGCGATGGTGCGGCCGTCGCCTTCGGGGTGGTACTGCACCAGCACGCCGCCAAGGGCGAAGAGCGCGGCGGGCAGGGCCGCGCGCGAGATCAGCGTCAGCGCATCGTCCACAACCGAGGGCACGGGCAGGCCGGAGAGGTTCACCACGAAGCCAAGGGCGATCCCGAGCACCAGCGCGTTGCGGAACATCGCGCGACCGATGCCGCGCAGCATCACCAGCGGTGACTGGCCGCGGTTGCGCACGATCTCCATCGCGGTGATCCCGAGCCCGTAGCAGAACGGGGAGTGGATGGCCACGATCGCGAAATTGCCCGTCAGCGCGTCGGCGCCATAGGCGCGTTCGGTGATCGGCAGGCCCAGCAGCACAGAGTTGGAGAACAGACAGCAAAACCCGATCGCCACGCAGTCTTCCCAGTCGCGGTCGAAAAAGACCCGCGCGCCCACCAGGCCCGCCGCAAAGCAGATGGCGGCACCCGCGTAGAAGCTGCCGAGCAGTGCGGGATCGAAGGAGCTGCCGAGGTCGATCTTGGCGATGGCTTGAAAGAGCAGGCAGGGGATCGCAAAATTCTGCGTGAAGCGCATGAGCCCGTCGATCCCGGCGTCAGAGAAAAGCCCGCGCCAGACGGCGACATAGCCGAAGCCGATGACCAGGAACACGGGCAGGATGACGTCAAGCAGGGTCTGCATCGGCGGGCCTTTGCGCGCGGAGGTGAGGGCGGGAGCCTCCGGCGGGGATATTTATGGCCAAGAGAAGCTATGGCGCGGGAAAGGTCAGGGTCAGCCCGTCATAGGCGGGCTCCACGTGGTCGGGGGTCTCGGCCATCACGGTGGCGTAGTCCAGGTCGATATGCATGTTGGTGAGCACGGCATGGCGTGGCCGGACCTGTTCGATCCAGTCGAGTGTTTGTGCAAGGTGGCTGTGCGTCGGATGCGGGGCGCGGCGGAGCGCGTCGATGATCCAGCAGTCGAGATCGTCGAGAATGGGCCAGACCGGATCGGGGATCTGGGCCACATCGGGCAGGTAAGCCAAATCGCCAATGCGAAAGCCGAGCGCGTCCATGCCGCCATGTGCCACCCGGAAGGGCGTGAAGGTGATGGACCCGCCCGCGCCGTCGATGGTCACGTCGCCTTCGATGAGGTGCATGTCGAGGATGGGCGGGTAGGGGGAGCCTTCGGGTTGCACGAACGCGTAGTTGAAGCGGTCCATCAGGGCGGCGCGGGTCGGCTCGTCGGCCCAGACTGGCAGGCGGGCGCGCATGTTGAAGACGATCATCCGCAGATCGTCGATGCCGTGGACATGATCGGCGTGGGAATGCGTGTAGATCACCGCATCGAGCCGCCCCACGCCAGCCGAGAGCAGTTGATTGCGCAAATCGGGTGAAGTGTCGATCAGGACGGTTGTCCTGCCGTCGGCACTTTCCCGTTCGACCAGAAGCGAGCAGCGTTGGCGGTGGTTCTTGGGGTTCTCCGGATCGCAATCGCCCCAGTTTCCGCCGAGGCGGGGCACGCCACCGGAGGAGCCGCAGCCCAGGATCGTCACCCGCAGTGTCGCCATCAGGCAGGCACCTCGAATTGTGCCGCCTTGCTGAACAAACGATCAAAATTGGCCTGCGTATGCGCCGCAAAGGCGCTGTAGCTGAGCCCCATGGTTTCGGCGCCGCGCCGCGCTGTGTGGGCCACATAAGCGGGTTCGTTGCGCTTGCCGCGATGCGGAGGCGGTGCGAGATAGGGGGCATCGGTCTCGACAAGAATGCGGTCGATGGGGGCGGCCGCGAAGATATCGCGCAGCTCTTGTGACTTCGGGAACGCCGCGATGCCGGACATTGAGAGGTAAAAGCCGAGATCGAGCGCGGTTTTTGCCAGCATTGCCGAAGAGGAGAAGCAGTGCATCACGCACGCGTAGGGGCTCGCCTTATGTTCCTCGGTCAGAATGCGGGCCATATCGTCATCCGCATCGCGGGCGTGGATGATCAGGGGCAGTCCGGTCGCACGTGCTGCTTCGATGTGGATGCGCAGGGAGGCCTGCTGCGCCTCCGCGCTCTCGGAGGTGTAGTGGTAGTCGAGCCCGGTCTCGCCAATGCCCACGCACCTGGGATGCCGGGCGACGGCGATCAGATCCTCCACGGTGACCATTGGCTCCTTGGCGACACTCATCGGGTGCGTGCCGGCCGCAAAGAAAACCGGCGCATGGGCCTCGGCAATGGCCTGGACCTGGGACAGATTGGCCGGCCGGGTACAGATAGTGACCATCCGGGTGACACCGGCCTCGGCCGCGCGGGCGACGATGTCGTCCAGCTGCCCCTCGAAATCGGGGAAGTCGAGATGACAGTGGCTGTCGGTGATCTGAGGTATCGCGGTCATGCCGATCCGATCGGTTCGCGCCGGGGCAGGATTACGCGTCGGCGGTTTGGCTCATTTTGATCAGGGTATCTAGGACCAACGCGGCAGGGTCAAGGTTCACCGCGAGCCCGTGCTGAATGCGTGCCGCGGTCTCCTGCGCGGTGCCGGCCCAGGCGCGCGCTGCCTGGGCATTCGGCGCAAGGCGGGCGAAGGTTTCGGCTTCTCGGGGTGCTGCTTCCGTCGGCGGCTGACCGGTCGCCCCGGTCCGGGCGAGGCGGGTCAGCGCGAGATCGATCAGCTCGAAAAGCAGATCGCGCCGGGCTTCGGCCCCACGTGCGGCCGCGCTCTCGGCGAGCTTCACCGCTGCGGTGCGGTCGAGCCGTGGCAGCGTGCCGATGAGCGCAACCAGATCGGTATAGGTTCTCAAACCGTCCAGCAGCGACAGACGCAGCGCCGCGCCGACAGACCCACCGGAGAGCTCGGACAGCGCTGCGGCCTCCGCGCCCACGTCGATACCGGCCTGCGCGAAGGCGCGCGCTATATCCTCTGGTGCGAGGGGCCCCAGACGCAGTGTCCGGCAGCGCGAGCGGATGGTCGGCAGCAGCGCAGAGGGATGGTGGCTGATCAGCAGCAGCGTGGCGCGCTCTGGTGGCTCTTCCAGCATCTTCAGCAGCGCGTTGGCGGCCGAGGTGTTCATCTCATCGGCGGCATCGACGATCACGATCCGCCGCCCGCCATCGGTGGCCGAAAGCTGGAAGAACCCCGCAAGCGACCGGATGTCATCGACCACGATCTGGTCGCGCATGCGGTCGGTGGTGGGGTTGGGCGTGCGGGTGATCGCCTTGAGCCCCGGCTCGGCCCCGGCTGCGATACGGCGGGCGACGGGGTGCTCGGGGTCGATGTCCAGCGTGTCGGGTGGGGGCGGCGCACCGAAAAGGCCATCGTCGTCCTGTGGTGGCGTGGCTAGCAGAAAGCGCGCGATGCGCCACGCGAGGGTGGCCTTGCCGACGCCGCGCGGGCCGGTCAGCAGCCAGGCGTGATGCAGCCGGTCCGTCGCATAGGCGTCGAGAAAGGCGTGCTGGGCTGCGTCCTGTCCGAAGAGCGCACCCGTGTCGCGCGGATGAGGCGCACCCTCGATCTGATCCGGGGCGCTCATGCCAGCGCCCCGTCCACGAGCGTGGCGATGTCCGCGGCGACCGCATCCATATCACGCCCGCCGTCGATCACGCGGAAGCGGTCGGCGAATTCCTCCGCGAGGTCGAGGAAGCCCTGCCGCATCGCCGTCTGCAGGTCTTCCCCGAAGGCCTCGAACCGTTCGTCCGCCGTGCGGCGGGAGAGTGCACGGGTGAGGCCCAGGGCGGGGTCCATGTCGATGAGAACGGTCAGGTCGGGCTCGTGCCCGATCATCAGGTCGTGCAGTTGATCCACGAGGGCGCGCAGGTTACCACGGGAGAGGCCCTGGTACATCCGCGTGCTGTCGGCGAAGCGGTCACAGAGCACGATTTTCCCCGCTGCGAGGGCGGGCAGGATTGTCCGCTCCAGATGATCGCGTCGTGCAGCGGTAAAGAGCAGGATCTCCGTCTCGGCGGACCAGCGGTCGGGATCGCCCTGCAGCACCAGCGCACGGATTTCCTCTGCCCCGGGCGAGCCGCCGGGTTCGCGCGTCACCACGACGTCGTATCCCCGGCCAGCCAGATGCTCCGCCAAGCGTTTGATCTGGGTCGATTTTCCCGAGCCGTCAATGCCTTCGAAGGTGATGAACCTTGCCGTGGCAGGCAGGCTTGCGCTCACGCTTCCTCCTCGGGTCCCTGAATGAGCGTCTTGAAGAGCACCAGGGCCGCGGTGCTCACCCGGCTGACGAAACCGCCCGGGGCGATGTCCCGATCTGCCACCAGCGGCAGACGCGTCTCGGGCAGACCTTCGAGGGTAAAGACCAGCTCGGCCAGTTGATCGCCCTTCGCGATCGGTGCGCTGAGCGGTCCGGTATAGATCACTTCAGCCTCAATCTCGCTGGGCGCGAGCGCAGGCATCAGCACGCTGAGATCCTCGGCTGCAACCAGGCCAACCGTGGGCTCGCTGCCCATCCACACGCTGGCCTGGGCGAATTGCTCGCCTTCACTGGCCAGGGGGCGCATGGCGAATTGACGAAACGCCCAGTTCACGATGGCCTGGCTTTCCTGCGCGCGCTGCTGCACGGTGTCGAGCCCGGTGATCACCCAGATCACCCGGCGGTCGCCCTGCTTGGCCGAGCCCGTCAGCCCGTAGCCCGCTTCCTCCGTGTGGCCGGTCTTCAGACCGTCAGCCCCAATGCCCATGGTCAGCACCGGGTTGCGGTTGTTTCTGTTGCTTGGCACGCGGTTGTCGAATTCGAACTCGGTCTCGGCAAAGAGCGGGTAGAACTCTGGGAAGTCTGTAATCAGCCGGTCCGACAGCAGCGCCAGATCGCGCATCGACATCAGGTGCCCGGGCTGCGGCCAGCCGCTGGAATTCACGAAGGTGGAGTTCGTCATGCCAAGCTGCTGTGCGCGCTGGGTCATGAGCCGGGCAAATCCGTATTCGGTGCCGTCGGGCGAGAGGGCTTCGGCAATCACCACGCAGGCATCATTGCCCGAGAGCACGATGATGCCGCGAATGAGATCCTCGACCGAAATGCGCTCGCCGGCGCGCAGGAACATGCTGGAGCCGCCGAAGGACTGCGCGTGTTCGGAGACCAGCAACTCCTCGTTGAGATCGAGCCCGCCATCGGCCTTGCCGCGACGGATCGCCTCGAAGGCCATGTAGAGGGTCATCAGCTTGGACATGGAGGCCGGTGGCAGCGGCTCGTCCGCATTCTTGTTCAGCAGGACGGTGCCGGTGGTCTGGTCAATCACGAAAGCCGATTGAGCCTGCGTATCAAAGGCACTGGCGGGTGTGGTGCTGAGGCTCAGGGCCAGAAGGGCGGTGGCAAGACGGATCACGGGCGCGCGCTCCTTTCTCGGGGTCAGTTGGTCACGGCGTAGGCATCAGAGAAGCCTTCGTCCTTGATGGTGGCAAGCAAGCGACGCTGCTCGGAGGCGGAGGTGGCCGGGCCCACGACAACGCGCCAGAACGGTTTGTCGCCGAGCTCCTGCGCCTTGACGGTGGGGATCAGCCCGGCGCTGCGCATCTGCTTGGCTGCGCGGTCTGCATTGGCCTCGGCGCTGAAGATGCCGATCTGGATGAACGGCTTCTGGAGCGATGATGTGGCCGCCACCGTCTGTGGCAGGGTCGACTGCGGCAGGGCGGCCGGTTCGATGACGGCCTCTGCGCTTGTGCTGGCTGCGGTGCTTTCGGCGGCGGTGGGTTCGGCTGCTTCGATCGCAGCACCGGCCGCGGCAATCGGATCGAGAGCGGTCTCGGTGATCTCCGCCGGCGCCTCTGTGGCGTCCTCAGCGGCTGCTGGGGGGTCAACTTCGACGGTCTCCTTACGCAGGGCGACGACTTCGAGCTCCGTCGGAGCGCCGGCCAGCACACCCAGGGCCTCGGCGGCATCGGAGGACATTTGCAGGCGCGGTCCGGGAATGTCCCGCTCGCGCCGGAAAAGGGCGCCGACCACGAATTGGCCATTGCTCTGATTGCGGATGAGCACGCGCTCGGGGTCGGTCACATCCGGATGCGCAACCCAGACTCCGCCGAGTGACGGACGCCCGTCCCAGAGCCCCGCTTCGTTCGACGAGAAAACCTCAGGCGCCTCCACGTCACGCTCGATGACCTCGCCGGTCGCTGTGGCGGTCTCGGTCTCTTCGCCTGCCTCTTCGGCCTTCGGTGTGAAGGCATCGCGCAAATTGAAATTGCCCGCCTCGTCGCAGGCCGCAAGCAGGCCCGCTGCCGCGAGACCAAGCGCAAGTGGTACTCCTGATCTGAAATGGGTTTTGATATCGCCGCTCATGTTGCGCGTCCTTGCCTGTTGCCCGGAGCCCCGGCCCGCTCGGTTGCCCCTTGACACGGGGTTCTGGGCGAGAGTGTAGCTCGGAGGAACCTCTCTGGGAAGGTGTCGGGAGTAAAATCGGCGACATTCCCCAGCGAATTGGGCAATTTTTTGAGGTTTCAGAATCGGTTGCAGAGCACTAGGACGGATCAACCGGAGGAGTGGCAGAGTGGTCGAATGCACCGGTCTTGAAAACCGGCGTGCGTGAAAGCGTACCGTGGGTTCGAATCCCACCTCCTCCGCCATCGCTTTCGTCCCAATTGTTATCCAGTGGCTTTGTAGCTCAATTCGGCCAGACCAATACCACCGCTTCTTGCGCTTTCTTTCTCCAACGCGTTGGTGCCAATGCTTGTCCACAGAAAGCACTGATGTAGCCAATGAAGCCTGCATCGACGAAGAGGTCTTCAATCGGGTTCGTTGCTTTAAGAGCTGGTCAGCGATATGTGCGGTCACCCGACAAGGTCACCGCATTCGCCGCAACGTAGGAGCGTTTTGCCCGCGGTGGGCTGACACCCCTTAGCCAAGCCATTTTTGCCAAACGATAGCACGGTATGGATCGCCGCCGTCTTCGATTCTGGGCGAAGACTGCGCGATCTGGAGCTGTTGTGGCGGCGGGTCGTTTTCCATCGGAGGCGGTTGTTCTTCAGCTTCGACTCGAATTGCCGCCTTGGGCCTGCCTCATCCCGCCTGCCTCGATGGCGCTGCTCCGCCGATACCGCAATAGCCCCTCGCCAGTCTTGTCGCAGGCCAATATCGTCGTGGGTACATTGATCGGGATCACCCCAGCCATGCGGGCTCTATTGTTCCTTGTCGTCACTGCCACAGCGGCAGCCGCCGACCCTGTCGCTGATCTGGTCCGCAGTGCGGCGATGCAGGGAAGGATTTATCTCGACTTCCACGGACCTCAGCCCGATGGGACGTGCGCCGCCGAGGCCTTCCTGTTGGCGAGACACGGGGCGGAGTGGCATCTTGAGACTGAAGGCAGCGAGGGTGTCTTTCGGTTGCGCCCCTGGCCCGATGGCGGGCCATTGCATCTGACGCACAACCCGCGCTCGGGCGGTTTCGTTGTCATGCAGCCACAGCATCTGGGAGTGCCTGACGTGGCTCTCTTCAGACCCGCTCTGCGCTGCCCCGCGGGTGCAAATGCCGAAGCCCAGTGCACCGCTGTTGACGAGAGGTACCGCACGCTCGTGCATATGGTGTCTCTGATACCCGCCTGTGACGATGCAGGATAAGGACGTCGCAGAGCACAGGCAGCCTCCGCGACGAGGTGAAGACCGCGCCACGGCAGCACGAGCCTTCGCTTCAACCTTCGCTTGGCGGTCCTCGCAAACGTATCGGCGCCTGCCAGCCCTTCATATTGGCCGCTCTCTGAGCGCCGAAAGATCGGTCGCACGCTCATCAAAATCGAAGCTCACTGCGCGGCCAAGTCAAGGATTGGTAAACCGTCCGCAGCCAAAACCGCGTGCGGCGATGAGGGGCGAGCCATGCTGGTCAGAAAGATCATCTTCATGATGTCGAGGGCGATGGCAATGGCGGTCGTCATGGGGCTGGCCGTCACCGTCTGGACCCAGCACAAGAACAGCGAGCGCGCCTCGAACGACCGGGTTCTGATGGTTCAGGGTGGATTTGACGCTTTGACCAGCAATATCGAAGCGTTGAACTACGACTGAGCCTGATAGACGGCGGCACTGGACGCGAACCTGGCCCGCGCTGTCGAGTGGTTTCCCGAGAACACCGGCGTGGTTGCAAGCAGCGTTCAACTTCATGTGTTCGAGATTTTCTAGCCAACCGACTGGCCCAGCCTCATCTGGACTGCGCAGGTTAACGAAGTTGGAATGGAGCCATTGACCGACCCGCTCACCCCGTTGGAGATGGCACAGGCCATCCACGCAAGACTGCGCCCGATCGAGGCGGGTGAAACCGAGACTCAGAAATTCTCGAAGAGAACGAACGGCGATGTCTATGTCGTCTCAGCGACGAGGATACACCCCCGGGGCGAAGCGCCACCGGTTCGAGCGAACCAGTTGGCTATTAGCATCGTGACCTATCAGCTGACCGAAACCTACTTTGCCAGGCCCGGCGCGCCCGCTCTGATTGACAGTTTTGTCCAGTCAGCCGAGATGCCCGCGCGGGGCCAACGCCATATCAGGCTGAAGGATATCGACCGCCGGCAGAGCGCCCATCCTGAACGGACACCGCCGCGGTCGGGCGGTGCCTTGGTACGAGCTGCGGGCCTCCTCATCTCACTCGGCTTGATTTTGTGTCTGGGTCTTTCCAGCGGAGTGACCTTGTTGGCAAAGCGCTGGTGCAACCAAGTAGAAATGTCATCGTGTTTGCAAAGCAGACGTGTCACCAAAGGGCGTGACGGTAGCAAGGCTGCCTCTGGGTTCGCCATTCCAAGGGAATATTGAGCGAATCTATGGCTCGGCAACCGCGCGCAATTCTTTCAGGATCCGGTTGAAAACGGGTTTTGGGTGACCGTCATCATCGAAGAGCGTGGGTGATGACTGCGGATCATACAATGCATGCTCGACGTAGCGTTCGCCGATTTTTTTCTTCTTCCGGGAAAAATGCTCTGCATCGAACAGGCCCCAGAAGCCCAGACGCCGCAGGTTGGGCTGTTGCAACACGGCATGTACAAAGTCGCCGACCATCGCCGCATGTGCGTCGTCGGAGAATTCCGGGTTGGTCTTCTTGGTCACATCCAGTTCCGACAGATGAACCGTCATGGTCTTGCCGTTGAGCCACTCAATCAGCTCCATCGTGCTGTGAATGTCTGGCGGGTCCTTCGCCACCAGATGCCCTTGGATGCCCAGACCATCCAGCGCGGTATCATGATCAATCAAGTGTTTCAGAAAACCGCGAACCGCATCCCGTTTGGCTTGTGCTTTCGGGCCGACCCACGAAAGCTGGTCTTCGTTCAAAAGCAGTTCGATGTGGCCCAACCCGCGGCGATTTAGCTCTTCTCGGAAGATCCGCACGACCTGGCGCAGAAAGCCAAGCCGAGACCCCGTGCGATCCTTGGGGATCTCTGGCCGGAGCAGTGGTTCAAGAACGGCTGACTGGAAGAAGTTGGTGTTCCCCTGTGCAGCTGCCGACCACGGCTGATGTGGCGCATCTGTCTTCAGAAAAATCTCGTTCAGCACGTCGCAGGATGTGGCTCCTTCCATTCTTGTTGCGTAGCTGGCCGCCAACCGGCGGATATGTGCGCTGCTTGAGGACAGTTCCGCCGGCCAGGGATGATCGCTCCAGTAAAACGCATGCACGTGCTGTGACAGAGGTCTGTCAGGCCGCCGGTTGGCAAATGCTATGGCGCTGTCGACTTCGGTCCACTCCGGGTCTCGCAACCGGCCCTCGACATCGAAGACATCGCTTGCATCCGGATAGAGGTGAGAGAATTTGAAGCCGTTTTCCGAAACGAGGGTTGTGACGTTCTTTGCCAAAGTTGCACGGTGCTGTGCATATGCGGAGCCCAGCAGTTTGGCACTGAAGGTGCTGCTGATCTGAATGGGAGGCGCCCGCTTGGACGCCACTGCTCCAAGGCCGGTGGCCCGCGCTGCACATGCCGTCCCGCAGAGCGCAGCAGCGCCAAGAAGTATCTGTCGGCGTTTCAACATCGCCCTCCACTTTCGTCACGCACGTGCGCGCTGGCAAGACCACACGCTACCCTGATGCGCGATGCACGCGACGAAACACATGAGACGCGGCGCAGATCGGCTCAGTAAGCCGAGGGTTTCGCGAGCGACGCGACGGCCCCATTGGGTGCGCCACGCCGCGGCCTTTTGATTGGTCAAACGACTGATTTCCAAAACCGCAAATTTTTTTTGAACCACCCCGAGGTGCGGACCGACCAACGGATATCTCGGCGGCGAGATGCGCTCTGATCCTTGCCTTTGAAGGCTGCTGTCAGACCGCACGACGTCGGTGGGGATACTTGTTTGAAGCACTTTATGGATGGAGAAACCAGTGCCTAGCTTTAACTTTTTCAATCTCATTTTCGGTAACGGCAACATTCACGGCACAGACAAGAACGACCTTATTATTGGCTCGTTCGGCGACGATCACGTGAACGCAAAGGACGGAGACGACCTGGTCTTTGGCCTGTTCGGCGACGACAAGATCGCGGGCGATCTTGGGGACGACACCGTCTTTGGCGGTTTCGGCGATGACACGGTCGAAGGCGGAGATGGCGAGGATTACCTCTCTGGCGGCATCGGCGATGACGTCGTTGTCGGCAACAAGGGCAACGACGCGATGTTCGGCGGGCGCGGCGACGACCTGCTGGTGTGGAACAACGGCGACGGCTCGGACCTGATGGATGGCGGCAAGGGCTATGACGTGCAGCA
>NZ_JALIEB010000010.1:48901-181942 GCF_025755255.1 Roseobacter sinensis
TCACCGGCGACGTGCTGAACGAGATCAAGCTCGATCTGGACGGCGGCGACGGTGTGGATACGCTGGATCTGAGCCAGGCCGCAGAGGCGGTCAAGGTGAACCTCAAGAAAGGCACGCTGAACGACTCCCACGCCGTGAACTTCGAGAATGTCGTGGGCACCGCTTTCGACGACAAGATCGTCGGCGACAAGCAGGACAACGTTCTGTCGGGTCAAGACGGCGAGGACAAGATCTTCGGCAAGGGCGGTGACGACACCATCATCGGCAACAAGGGCAACGACGCGATGTTCGGCGGGCGTGGCGACGACCTGCTGGTGTGGAACAACGGCGACGGCTCGGACCTGATGGATGGCGGCAAGGGCTATGACGTGCAGCAGGTCAACTTCGACACCGATCTGGTGAACGACGACCTGCAGAACGACGACGTGGCCGAGTTCTCGGTGACCGACGAGGGCATCCAGTTCGCCCGGATCGAGGTGAACGGCCAGACCGAACGCGGTCTCTTCCAGCTCGACATCCGCAACACCGAAGTGCAGGAAACCAACTTCGGCGGCGGCGAGGACACGGCGGTGATCACCGGCGACGTGCTGAACGAGATCAAGCTCGATCTGGACGGCGGCGACGGTGTGGATACGCTGGATCTGAGCCAGACATCCGGCCCCGTCAGCGTGAACCTTGAAACCGGCGCGATCGAGATTGACAACGGGGCTGGTCAAGATGCCTCTGCGATCAACTTCGAGAATGTTACCGGGACCGACAGCAACGATGTCATCGTCGGCAACGATCAGGACAATGTCATTCGCGGCGGTGCCGGGGATGACATCATGTCGGGTGGCGAGGGGGCCGACACCTTTGTCTTCTTTGAAGACGACATTGGCGTCGATGTCATCCTCGACTTCGAGGTTGGTGTCGACCAGCTGGCTTTCGTGACCACGAACCCCGACGTGACGACCGAAAACCTGCTCGGAAACATGACCCAGGTCGGCGACGATGTGGAGCTGACCGTCAACAATAAGGTGATCACGTTCGAGGATACACTCGTCACAGACTTCAGCGCCGATGATTTCATGATTGCGTAGGTAAATGTCGCATCTGAGGCGTGCAGCCCCGCCAGCGTGCAGCTGGCGGGGTTTGTTGTGCCGACCCTCGGATGAACAAGAGTAAGGCTCTCTCCGACCGCCGCTCTGATCGAACGCGAGAATCAAGCGCGCGTGTCAGTTTATACGCGGGGGGTCCAAGCGCTGAGTTGGCGCAGGCTCATTCGCCGCAAATGCCTTCGGCCAGGGCAAGCCCATATCCGAACATCCTGTCACGCCCTGTGGGGCCGAGCTCGGCGCTTGTTTCCGCAAGCCGCGCGCGGGCCTCAGACACATCGCGCGCGGTGGCCACCGACGGGTCCGCCGCCAGACGGGCGGTGACAAAGGGCGTGGCAATCGACGTGCCGGTGACAAAGCGCGGGCGTTCGCTGGTCGCAATGATAACGTCGACACCGGGGGCTGCCACATCCACATGAGGCCCGTGGACCGCATTGCTGTAGATGCGGCCCTCCACATCGACCGCTGTGACGGCGATCACCTCCTCGAAGCCTGCTGGATAGAGCGGATCGACGGTCGGCCCCTCGTTGCCGACGGCGGCGACCAGAATGAGGCCGCGCGCTGCGGCCCGCTCGACCGCCAGGTTCAAGAGTTTGTTGTAGGGGCCTGCAAGGGCGAGATTCACAAGGCGCACATCCTCGTCCGCCAACCAATCGAGCGCCCGCACCAATGCATCCGCCCCGGCGACGAGATCTGCGGCATCGGGCTCGCCGAATACATTCGCGCCGTAGAGCGTCACACCCTGCAGACGATCCGGATCGGCCAGAACGGCGGCCACGTCGGTGCCATGCGTTGTCTCGGCCGCAGGGCCGTCAAAGAATGTTTTCGTGATCACCCGCGTGCCAGCGAGGGCCGGAGAGGTGGTGTCGATGGCCGTATCGATCACACCAATTGGCATGCGTGCGCGGCATCCGCCTGCGTTCCAGCGCATCATTGCGTCCGCGTACTCCAGAGCCTGCGCCGCGCCAGCTTGCTGCTGCAGACGGTAGGCGTGGTTCACGCCCACCGTCGAGGTGGGCACCGCCGCCTCCAGTGCTGCGATGGCCTGCGGGCCCGTAACGCCATCCGGCATCCGATAGCTGAGCATCGTCAGGTCAAGCCCGTCGAGACGGGTCACGTCAAGCTCTTGATATCCCGCCGATTGCGTTGCCTGGCCCATCTGCGCGACGCTTTGGCGGTCGGGCACCAGCGCAATGATCGTGCGCGGCCCAACCACGTCGGCCGGGCCTGAGCCGGGTGCAGCCGCGTCCTGCAAGCTGGCGCAGCCCACCAGCGCAGCGGCAAGGCCTACCCCTGCCAAGCCCCGAACGAGATGTGCAAATTGACTCATGCTATACCTTCCTCAGCAACAGTCGGTGTATCCGGTGCAGGGCCGGGCACACGCAGGTCGTGTTGAACGACGGGTTGGTTCAACCGGCGGCCATAAAATGGCCACCCACCACAATAACTTTGAACCATGCAGCGAGATCGTGCGACAAAGAAGTGAACATTGCAACGATATGGGCGTGAAAGCGTGGATCGCGACCAAAACATACTCGACTATCTGCAGGACCGGCTGACAGCGGCCGACCGAGAGGCATTCGAAGCCGCGATGGCGCAAGACGGGTCTCTGGCTGCGGAAGTGAGCGTCATGCGGTCCGTTCGGGCGCAGTTGGCCGCGGCCCCCAAACACGAAAGCGCCGATGCCGTCTGGCAGCGGCTTTCGGCTGAAATGGAGAGCAGACCGCCCGCTGCAAACGACGACCGCCCGCCGTGGCAGCAGTTGCTCAAATACGCGGCCGTCGCGGTGCTCGCTGTTGCTGCCTGGCAGGTCACGATTGTCCCCCGGATGGGCGAGGCGCCCGGTGGTTTCCGCACCGCCAGTGAGCAGCCTGCCGCCTTCACGTTCCAGGTGAAGTTCGTTGAAAGTGCGACGCTTGGCGAGATTGCCGCTGTGCTCGGTCCGCTGGGTGGAACAATCACGGATGGCCCAAGCGCGCTTGGCCTCGTGCGTCTCTCCTTCGCGGAGGCCGGCTTGCGCGACGAGGCGCTGAAGGCCTTGGAAGGCCAAGTTGAGCTTGTGGAGTTTGTCGCAGACTAGATCATTTTGCCTTGAGTCGGAGACAGGGTGTCTCACCTACTATGTTGATTTCATTGAGATCAGGCAGCGACAGGTGATTCAGGTCTAAGGCGAATTGCTCGAACGCGGTTTTACGCGCAGTCCCAGTTCGAGACACCGCATCAGGGCCTGTTTGGCATGGTGAATGCGCGTCTTGATGGTGCCGACCGGGACCGCTTCGATATCTGCGATCTCCGGATAGCTCAGGTCTTCCAGAAACGCGAGCCGGATGGCGGCCTTTTGGGGTCCCGGCAGGCGTTCGATGCAACCGCGCAGCCGCGTGTTTTCCGCCGCAGCGATGGCCGCTGCCTCGGGGTTCGGCGCGGTGTCCTCATGCTCAGGAACCGCCTCGACATAGGACAGCTTGCCGCGCTTTCGCAGCGCATCAACCAGCTTGTTGCGCGCAATCGAGAAGAGCCAGGTCTTGACGCTCGACTTGCCGGCGAAGCGGCCAGCGGTCCGCCAAACGTCCAGCATGGCGTCGTGGACACAGTCCGACGCCAGCTCTGCATTCTGACACCGCGACAGGGCAAAGGCGTACACCGCGTCGTTGTGGCGGAGGTAGAAGGTATGCATCGCGCGTTTGTCGCCAGATCCGATTTGCTTGACCAGATCAGTGTCATCCATGGCCGCTGTTCCATACCTGACCGAAAGTGGCTTTCGTACAGCGCATGCCATTCGGCAGATACATGATCAACACCAAACTTTTGTACTTTGAGCCGCACTGCTCCGCGCGCAAGGCGTTGCTTCTCCTCGATCAGAACCGGCGAACGAAGGGACGTTGGCCGCACCTGCAACGGGGAAGCTGCCGGTCATGCGTCGCTCTTGCACAACCGATCACCTTTCTCCTGATGTCTCAAGATCTGCCGTCTTGCCATCTGACGGGGCGCCCCTCGGTCAAGCCAAAAGGTCCGAGCCGATTACCCATGCAGTGCTCTCATCCTTCACGTCTGTTGAGCCGCTTGGGTGGGGCCCGGACGCCGAGATACACCCTTTCAGGCGCGCAGATCGCAGGACCGACCATGGGCCACAAAACTGGCGTGCAGGATGATCTGATCTACAGGCTTGATCCGCCTGACACGATGTGTCTCTGAAAGGGGGACCGCTTCAACCACGATTGCTTTTCGGACCGAGGAGCACCGGTTCGTTGAGCAATGATGAGGCCAACCGCTGCAAAAAGTGTCAGACCTGCTCGAGTCTCTCCAGACAGTCGGCCAGTGCCGCGCAGTCGATGATCCCAGAGCCAAATCGCCACTCGGCGGGCGTCGTCCGGCCGCTTCCTTCGGTATAGCCTTCGCGGCGGGCCGTCTCTCGGATCTTGTCGATGAGAGCGGCGGGTGAGAGTAGATCGGCGGGAACACGTGTCCGAACAGCGGCGACAACGCCGGCCGCAACGGCGCAGGCGCCCGATGTGCCGGTGAACGCCGCATGCCTGTTGTCAGTCTCGCGAAACCAGCTTGGCGCGCAGACGTCGGGCTTGCGTGCTTCGGGTCCGATGGCGGGTGATCGCAGGCCTGCTGGTTCAGGCCCCTGCGCGCTTTCGCCGATCCATTGGCCAATCGCATCGACGGCGCCCACGGTCAGAACTGTACCAAGCCCATTTGACCCCATGATGCTTTGGAAGGGCCCGCGATCGGTCGGGCCGCTGCGTGGGTCCGGCCAGAACATCCCGTTGTTCCCGGCCGAAAAGATCACGTCGACATTTTTCGAGACCAGATACTCAAGCACGACCGAAAGCGGATGTCTCCGATCATCCGCGTAGGTGCCGAGAAACCGATCGTATTTGCGATCCAGAAGACCCCAAGCACAGACCACGACCCAGGATTCGTCCTGTCGGCTCCCGATAAGATCCAACAGGCGAAAAATCAGTTCGATGACCCGCGATGCAAAGAGATCGGCGTTCTCGATCCGGTCCGGCAGGATGGGCGCGTCAACGAGCTTCACATCCGGCGCAATCGATAGAACGCTCCGCGCGACAGCATTGGCGTGTCGCCGGGTTTCCTGGACATGTGGCTGGGTCTTGGATCCCATCAGATTCGGGATCGCTTCCACACCTTTTGTGTAGCCGATGCTGCTCAGATACCCTTCGTCCAGCCCGCCATCGACGATGACGACGTTCACGGGTTGACAGCCAGATGCCGAAAACGCCCGGAGCGCGTCGGCATCGATCAGCGTTTCGGCCCGGAGCCGGTCGAAGGCTGGCGCCGCTGGCGGCACGTTGCGCCGACCACCGTGTTCAGCCAGCGCAATGGGCGCATCAACGCCCAGCAGGAACTGTCCACCGAGGTTGAATTGGCTGCGTGTCTTGGTCTCTTGAGGAACGACGATTTGCCCCTCCTCGAAGGATGGGAAGCTGCTCCGAATGTCTTCCTCGGTCACGAAAACGACCGCAAACTCATCGGTCACTCGGGTCATCTCCTGTTCGTATTCGAATGAGATCGCGATCAGCTTGCGGACCTCATCGTCGAAACCGGCAACCCCGCGCCAGATGAAATATCGGTGTCGCTCAGACATGGTCATGGCCTCGCAAAGGCGGTCAAACGTTAACTTTTGTCGAAATTACTTTTGGGATAGTGTAAGGATAGCAGGCCCTTGAATCAATCATAAGGCCCAGCAACACCCGTGGCCGCACGAGCAATGTTAACACAGGCCACCGATGCAGTGGCGTCGCGCCCCGCAAAGCGCCTCGCGGCGATCATGTTCGCGGATGCGGTCGATTTCACCGCGTTCACTTCGCGGGATGAAGATCATGCCATTGCGGTCCTGCACGACTTTCTGACGTCAACGGCGCACCCTCTGTTGGATGAGTTGAAGGCCGAGACGCGCAAAGATCTGGGCGACGGTCTCTTGGCCACATTCCAGAGCGTCGAGACAGCGGTGCACTGCGCCGAACGTCTTCAGGCCGTGCTCGCTGCGGAGCGCGCTGAAAATCACCCGCGGTGGGAGGGCCTCCGGTTTCGGATCGCCGTCCATTTTTCGGATGTGCAATATGTGGGCGGTGACGTGTTCGGCGAAGGGGTCAATCTGGCAAAGCGACTGCAGGAGGCTGCGGCGACCGATGCGGTGATCCTGTCGCACGCCGTTTGCGAGAGTATCCGGCCGACCCGTGCATCCGAGATACGAGACTTGGGCTTCGTCGCCCTGAAGGGATTTGAGCGGCCGGTGCGTGCCTATGATTTGATCTCGGGGCCGTCTTCTTCCTTGCGGGTCTTGCGCGCCGAAGAAGAGATACCGTCAATCGCCGTTCTGCCCTTCGAGAACCTCGGCGCGTCCGAGCGTGACGCGTATTTCGCGGATGGCCTTGTGGAGGACATCATCGGGTCCTTGTCGGGACTGCGCGAGATGGTGGTCATCGCGCGGGGCTCGACCCTTGGTTTCAGGGAACGCCATATCGATCCGCTGGACGCGCGGCGTGTTCTCGGGGTGCGCTACGTTCTGCAAGGCACCATCCGGCGTTGGCAAGGGGCCATTCGTCTCTCCGCGACACTCAGCGACACCGAGACCGGTGGAACCATGTTTTCCACACGATCCGACATTCGCGAGGACCAGCTCTTCAAGCAGCAGGACCGGATCGTGTCGGAAATCGTCACCAGCATCGCGCCGCAGGTGCGTCAGGCGGAACTGAAGCGCGCCATCCGCAAACCGCCCGAGGTATTCTCGGCATACGACTGCCTGCTGAAGGCGCTCGACCTGATGCGCCAACTGACGCCGGAGCGCTATGACGAGGCGCGCCGGTTTTTGGATCAGGCGGTTGCGGAAGACGTCAACTTCGCCGCTGCCTACGGCTGGCGGGCTGCGTGGTGGATCATGATGGTGGTCCAGGGCTGGACTGACGATCGGGATCTCGCGACCTCCGAAGCGGAACGCGATGCGAAACGGGCGGTGAAGCTTGACGGCGCCAACGCACAGGCGCTCGCGATACTGGCGCAAACCAAGGCCTTCATGCGGGGGGATCACGAAGCCGCACTTGAGCTGATGGAGCGCGCGCGTCGCGCCGGGCCCGGCAATACATTTGTGCTCATGATCTCCGCGGGGACCATGGCCTACGTGGGGCGTGGCCAAGACGCGGTCAAATACGCAGAGCAGGCGCATCAGCTTGTGCCGCTCGATCAGATTCCGTTCCGCGAGTTCGATTGGCTCGCGCTGGCGCATTACTCAGCCGGCAATTACGAGCGCGCGACCTACTGGGCCCGCCGCGCGCTCGATGAGCAAAAAGGGCACTTGCCCTCTTTGCGATTGCTGGCAGCCTCGCTTGCCGCAGATGGCAAGTTGGATGCCGCGCGGGAAACCGCGGAAATCCTGCTGTCCAATGCGCCGGAGTTTCGGCTAAGCGAGTATGCGAAAGCGCACGCGACCTTCGCGGACGCGGGGCTGCAAAAGGGCTGGATCGACCATCTGCGCGCCGCCGGTCTTCCGGACTGAGACCATTCTTTGTAAGGAGATTGCCACATGCACAATTCGAACAACTCCAATAACTCGAACAATTCAAACAATTCGAACAATTCCAATAACTCGAACAATTCGAACAACTCCAACGCCTCGATGACGGGATCGTCCGGAAGTGCGGGCGGCGGGCGCACGCTTGGCATCACCGCGAATATCGAGCGTGCGAACATGCCCGATGTCCCGGATGATCCGAGCCTCTGGTGGTGGCGCGGCCAGGCCTGGCCGCATGTTGACCCGAGCATCACCCATACCAAGAACCCCGATCCGGCCCGCCCGCTGCGCCTGCACGAGTATTACAATCTGAACATCGGTGGTGTGTGGACCGATGCGCATTGGGGGCCGTTTCCCTACGCTCGCAGCCTGTTGCCCGAGCTTTCACACCATATCCAATCCTGGGCCCCCTTCGATGGGCCTCCTCAATCGCTCGGGTTTCCGGCCACGGGAGCGGAGCCTTTTGACTTCGACGCGGTCGCGGCAGCCGATGCTCCCTTCGAGGCGCTTGAGGCCTGGCCGGCAACGGTAGCGCAGGATCTTTCCGTACTTGAGCAGGAATTGATCGAGCTGGTCGGGCTCATCGAGTATCGGGCGGGCGTTCTGGCCGAAGCTCTCGAACAGGCGGTGTCGATCGATCAGTGCTTCAGCGGGATCATCACGTTCAACCGGATCACCCATCCGAACACCGCGAAACTGACGGCTTTCGCCATCGAAGCCGGTACCCATATCGCGATGCTGTTCAAGGCCTTCTACAACCGTCCGCGCCCGTCGCAGCTGTGTCCGACACTGTTGCCGCCGATCGATCCGCCCGAGCATGCGTCGTTTCCCAGCGGGCACGCGACCCAAGCGTGGCTGACCGCGCTGCTTTTGGACGCTGCAATGGGCGGCCAGTTGCAGCCGCAACCGATCCCCGATGTCACCTTCTCGAAGGAGCGGACAAATCCGCTGTTCGACATGGCGCGCCGCATCGCCCGAAACCGCGAAATCCTCGGGTTGCACTACCCGTCGGACAGCGAAGCCGGGCGCAGGCTGGCGCATGCCGCCTATGCGACGATCATACGGGTGGACTCCGGCCGCATCCGAGACCTCATGACGGCCGCGCGGCAGGAATGGGGCAACGGCCCGCTTGAGGTCCCGGAAACAGAATGGCCCGCGCAGGAGACGGAAGAGCAGGAGGAGTGCTAGAGCTTTGAAAGGCCGAGACGCCTGAGGGCGCACTGCAAGCTTTTCGGAAGGCGGATTCCATATTCGCTGTGACGCATTGGAACAGCGTCAGTCGGCGCGGCACCGCCGGGCTTCGCCGGGAGCGGCTTTGGGCTGGCTGCCGCCACCTGACCGGGACTGCCAGATGACGGCGCGAGAGCCCCCCGCATCCGAGTTTCTGCGGGATTGCAAGTCTTGCCATTTATCATCCACCGAGTTGCCGCTAGCGTTCCGAACATGACCGGCCGTTCCGATAAGACGTCTCAGGACAATGTGCCATTGGGGGTGGCAACAATCGTTGGGACGGTCCTCGCCCTTTCGCTCGGCGATGCCCTGATCAAGTCACTCGGCGGGGGCGGCGGCATGGGGCTCTGGCAGCTGTTCGCCGTGCGGTCCGCACTTGCCGTCCCGGTTCTTCTGATCGCGGCGCTCGTTGTGTTCGGAGCGCGCCGTCTCGTGCCACGCTCGATGGCCTGGATCATGATACGATCCGCATTGCTGGCGTGTATGTGGATCGCCTACTACGTTTCGCTTCCGCTTCTCCCCCTGGCAGTCGCCGCGGCTGCGTATTACACGTTGCCGCTGTTCATCGTTGCCTTTGCTGCCGTATTCGGTGGCGAGGCGGTCGGACGGATGCAGTGGGTGGGCGTTGTCCTGGGATTTCTGGGCATTCTGCTCGTGTTGAGACCGGGCGGTGAGGCGTTTCAATGGGCCGCACTTCTGCCGATCTTCTCCGCCGTGCTGTATGCTGCGGCCATGATCCTGACGCGGACCAAATGCCTGCATGAGCACCCTGCAACACTTGCGTTGGGCCTTAATGCGACCTTCATCGTCTTGGGGATCGCTGGGCTATTGGTGGGGTCGTTGTTTCACGTCGATGCATCGGGGTTCTTGACGACATCATGGACGGCCATGTCGTCGGTGGAGTGGCGGAACGTCGCGATCTTGGCCGCTCTGATCCTCGTCGCATCCGTCGGCACGGCAGTGGCATATCAGGCCGCCCCTGCCTCGACCGTCGGCACCTTCGACTTCGCGTATGTTGGTTTTGCCTTGATCTGGGGTGCGCTGTTCTTCGATGAACGACCTGATACATTTGCTCTGATTGGAATAGCACTCATAGTTCTGGCCGGCCTGTTGGCGGTTCGGCGGCCCAAGACACCCATGAACTGAGGTTCGGAACATCCGTGCAAGGGTTGGTTTGGCCCCGAACATGGCCTGCTGAGCGTTGACGGCCATGTGCACTCGGGATCACATGCCGCCACTTGACCAGTCTGCTCTGCGCCTGCAGCGCGCCGCCGTAGCGTAAAGTATGTGTTGCGCAGAAAAACATCTTTTGTAGCCTACATGCGGGATCCCTGTGCACGTCGGGCGATCAACTTGCCTTTGGCCGCGCGGGCTCTTCGGGTGGGAGGGGTTTTGCACCACTCTTCACTTCAGACGCGCATCTCGCCGCTCCGAACAGATCCGCGCAAAACACGAGAGGGAGACAGACATGACATCGCATTACGTCCGGATCGCAGGCTGTTGCCTTGCCGCATTGGCGGCACCGGTGATGGCCGACACCACAGAGGTGACCTGGAAGACGGAGGTCGTGGTCGCGAAGGAGGGCGCGTTCTGCTCGGACGACCCGAACTGCTTCAATCGCTACCACCCCGACATCCCTGCGGTTGCGACGGCGTCGCCGGGCGATTTCATTATCTTCGAGACGCGGGATGCGCTGGACAGCGACCTGACGCTGGACTCCAACGCCGACGATGTCGCGGCCCTGGATCTATCCGGCGTGCATCCGATGACAGGCCCGGTTGCGATCGAAGGTGCGGAACGCGGCGATGTGCTCGCCGTGACGGTCGTCGACATCAACCCCGACCAGTTCGGATATACGGTGATCGTGCCGGGCTTTGGCTTCCTGCGCGACGAGTTCACCGAACCCTATTTCGTCGGCTGGAAGCAGAGCCGCACGCACGCCGTCTCCGATGCGATGCCGGGGATCGCGATCCCCTACGAAGCCTTCACGGGCTCCATCGGCACGATGCCGGGTGAGCCCGAAGTTGACGCATGGCTCGCCCGCGAGACCGCCCTCGCCGCGGTGGGCGGCATCGCGCTGCCGCCCGAGCCCACCGGCGCGCATCCAGCCGCGATCTGCGGTGCAGGCGGCACTCAGGAGCAACGCTGCCTGCGGACCGTGCCGCCGCGTGAAAACGGTGGCAACATGGACGTGCAGCAGATGCAGGTGGGGACCACGATCCTGATCCCGTGCTTCGTCGACGGCTGCAACCTCTTCGTCGGTGATGTGCACTACGCCCAAGGGGATGGTGAGGTGTCCGGCACGGCGATCGAAACCGGCGCTGTGGTCACGGTCACCACCCAGATCCGAAAGGGCCAGGGCGAATTCATCACCAGCCCGCAGGTCGAAGGCGGCCAGCAGATCAAGGATATCGAACCTTCCGCCTTCCACCAGACAATCGGCTATCCGTTCAAGGAGACCGGTACGGTTCCGACGTACCACACCTATCTCGAAAGCGAAGTCATCGAGGATTTGCCCCAGCTGTCCGAAGACCTGACGCTGGCCGCGCGCCATGCGCTGACGCAGATGATCGATCACATCACGCGGACCTACGATCTGACTCGGGAACAGGCCTATGTGCTCGCCTCGGTTGCGGTGGACCTGCGCGTTGGCCAAGTGGTCGACGTGCCGAACTACATCATCACGGCGGTGCTCAACAAGGACGTCTTCGTCGATGAATAGAAGAGGCTTTCTGGCTCTGGCGGGAGCTGCGCTGGCCGCGCCCGCCTCCGCCCACACGCCTTACGGTCAGTGGGTGGTCTATCGGCAGAAGCACCTTCTGGTCGGTGCGCATCGGGGCGATCTGCGCACCTACGATTTGGCAAAGGCCGTGGTTGGGGCATTGGCCGAGGAATTGCCCGAGGCACAGGCACGCGTGGCGCGCGGGCCGCGGCCGCAGCGGATTGCATCGCTGATGGGCACCGGCCAGCTGTTTCTGGCGGTTCTCTCTGCGGATGAGGCTGCGCGGATGGCGCGCGCCGAGGCTCCGTTCGAAGGCTATCGTCCGACACCGGTGCACGCGGTGGCGGCCCTCGATGCCGAGTACCTGCTGTTCGCGGCCCCGGAATTCCCTCTGGATCACGGACGGCTCATCGCGCAAGCGGTGGATCACGCCGGGTTGGGTCTTCGACCAACCGGGCAGACGATGCATGCCGGTGCTGCTGCCTATTGGGGCTGATTTGGACGTTGCCAGCGCAACAGCGCATTGGACTTGCGTCCAACCAGCATGAGTCCGCTGTCGCTGATTTCAAAAATGCCCAGACAGCCGGAACGACGCTTGGCGCTAGCTTAGCCGTGATGTCGGGCCATCGACGGGCCGTCCCTCAATGAGACGCGACACCGTGTCAATCAGTTGGACATCATTGAAAGGCTTCTCAAGGCAGGCGTCGGCCCCCAACGACCGGGCCATGTCTAGAAGATGATACAGCCCGGGCTGTTTTGTCGCGCCGCTGACACAAAGGATCGGGATGGCGCGAAGGGCCTCGTTCTTCTGCGCGGGCGATTTCAGCCAGCTGATCAGGATCACGCCGCCATCGGTCGAGGGGCGCTCGTCCTCGTAGATGATGAGGTCCACGATGACCAGATCATAAGTTTCTGATTCGAAACACTTTATGGCATCACTGGCAACAGTTCGAACATCCACGTCCATGCCGTGTTCGGTCAGCAGCGCCTTGATGTTGAAAGACAGGGAAAAGTCGTCTTCCAGCAGCAGAACACGTGTCATCTCGCTTCCTCCAGGTCCGCGTCAAAGAGAACGGCGTGTAAAGAAAGTCTTACACATTCCTGTAGCATTGGTCTAAACGTCAATGTAGTCCCCGGATCTTACCAACTTCTCTAAGGATAGCGCTCATGACGTCCAACCTGTCCAGTCAGGAAGTCTTGGAAGCTCTGGAGTCATGCGCCTCGGAGCCCATCCATATTCCCGGCATTGTTCAGCCATTTGGATGCCTTCTGGCTGTCGACAAGCAGAGCATGACACTGGTCACCGCCAGTACCAATACAGAGCAATTCCTCAGTTTGCCATACCAGGCGCTGCTGGGACGGAAGCTGAACGATATTCTGGGGTCCGAAGCCTGGCACGAATTGCGCAACGTGCAGACGCAGGAAGACCTGCTGAATTCCTCCGTGATCGTTGGCGATTTTCAGATGGGAGAGCAGCTACTGACCCTGCATGCCTCCGAACAAGAGGGCATGTTGATCCTTGAGTTCGAAAAGGCCGGCGCGCCCGAGTTTTCAGGCTCCAACATCCTCAAAACGATTAGTTTTTTGACACGCAAGATCGAAGCCTGCGACTCCGAGCAGGCGTTGTTCGATATCTCGACCCGCCTGTTGCGCCACCTCACCGAGTATGATCGCGTGATGATCTACCGGTTCGACAGCGCGTTCAACGGTGAAGTTCTGGCCGAAGATCGCCACCGCGCCATGCCCAGCTTTGAAGGTCTGCGGTTTCCGCACTGGGACATACCGCCACAAGCCCGCGCGATGATGGAGAAGATCCCGCTTCGCTTCATCGTGGACGCGCATCAGGAGCCTGTTTCCCTTGCCTCTTCGGATCCGGAGGCGGATCCGCTCGACATCAGCCTCGCTGTGACGCGCGGCGTCTCGAGCGTGCATATGGAGTACCTCCACAACATGGGGGTCGAGTCCACGATGACGCTGACGATCAAGCTCGAAGATCAGCTTTGGGGGATCATCTCGTTCCACCACCGCACACCGCGGCTGATCTCGGCGCAGCTCCGAGCCGTGCTGATCAGTGTCGCGCGGATGTTTTCGGCCAAGCTGCAGGTTTTACAGCAAAAATCCTATCTCGCGATGGTCTCAAGGGTCGACGACTACAAGGATGAGATCCTGGGCAACCTCACGAATGATTCGGGGTTCGAAAAATTCGGCAGCATGGTGGTCGACATCTTGGGGGCCTGTGGTCTGATCGTCGTCCAAGCAGATCAGCAACGCGCGTTCGGAACCGTCCCCAGCGCCGAGGTCTGCGCGGCCCTTGAAGCAACGCTCGCCGATGATGTGGACTTCGGCCAGTTCGAGAACCTGGAGAGCGTTTTTCCGGACCTCAGCGACCATCTCAACGGCTGCGCCGGCGCGCTTGTGTTCTCCCCGTCGTCCGATCGCACTCTGTTCGTCTTCCGAGAGGAAATCGAACGGCAAGTCTCCTGGGCGGGCGATCCGGTCAAGCACGCCCAGACCCATCAGCGGCGCCTGAGGCTGTCGCCCAGAGGGTCATTTGCAACCTATCTTGAAAACGTGCGCGGCATGTCGGCCCCCTGGTCCGCTCAGGACCTCTATTTTGCCAGACGTGTCTGGACCCTGATCAATTCGATGGACCGAAGCGAGCTCATTTCGTCCCTGAACCGTCAACAGAAGATCATGATTGATGAGTTGAACCACCGGGTTCGCAACATTCTGTCGCTTGTTCGCTCTGTCTCGCAGCAGGCGCAGAACAGCAGCTATGGATCGCTCAACTCCTACTCGCGTTCGCTCGAGGCACGCATCGAAGCTCTGGCCGCCTCTCATGATCTGGCCTCCGGCAGTCTGACGTCCGCGGTTCCCGTCGAAGAACTCGTCCGGCGGGAGTTCGAGCCCTATCTGGTCCAGAACTCCGGTCGACTGTTATTGTCGGGCGAAAGCCGGGACATTCGCCCGGACATCTCGCCGATCTTTTCCCTCGTGATCCATGAGTTGGTCACAAATGCGGTGAAATATGGCGCGCTCTCGACGCAGGATGGTGAAGTGGCCATTCGCCTCGAACGCGCGTCTGACGGTTTGCTGGTTCATTGGGTGGAAACGGGCGGGCCGTCTGTGCAAGCGCCGAACGCCCTTGGGTTTGGAACCACCTTGATCCGCGAGGCGATCCCCTTCGAGTTGAACGGGGAGGCCGAGTTGGACTTCGAAGCCGCTGGTGTCACGGCGCGTCTAAAGTTGCCGGACGCGTGCTTTGAGTTAGGCCATGTCGAGATCGATAAGAGCACTCGGCGTGATCTGACCTCCATGTCCGACAACCACTTCAGAGAAATTTCAGATACAGCGTCCTGTCTGCTGCTGGAGGACAATTTCGTCATCGCCATGGGGACGAGCGACCAAATACAGAAGCTTGGTGTCGAGACGGTCGACGTGGTGGCCAATGTGGCCGCGGCCATCGAATACCTCGAGGCGCTTGAGCCCACCTTTGCCATTCTGGACATCAGCCTGGCGGGCGGTGAAACGAGTATCCCCTTCGCCGAGATCCTCGCGAAGCGGCGGATCCCGTTCATCTTCGTGACCGGCTTCGGAGACAGTGATCAGTTGCCTGTAGCGCTGAAAGACACCATCAAGCTGACCAAGCCGGCCACGGATGCGGAGCTGCGAGATGCAATCGGAGAACTGTTGCTCAGGAAAAGCGGAGCGTTGAGTTGAGCGTCATTTGGCCCATCGAGACCAATCGCGCGGTCCTGCGCCGCCGGACCCGAAACTGCCACGAGAGGGCAGAAGAGGCGTGGTTCAGAGGCGGCGAATTCGGCTCGCGCCTGAGCTATGAGGGCTGGCTGGCAGCCCTTTGCCGGGCACATTCGGAGCTCGGTCTGCCCTCCGCACGGAGGCTCGGAGACGATCAGTACATCGCGATCGAGTGCGGCAGATGTTTGGCGCTGAACGAAGACCTGGGCACGACCGGTGCCGTGACAGGGCAGGCGGTGCAGCGCACCACCTCCTGGGCATGGGGCGTGCAATACGCGCTGAACGGCTCCGCACTGGGCGCATCGGTTCTCTTGAAGTCGGGCGCGTTGCAAGACGGCTGGCCCCGGGCGTATCTGACGCAGATGCAGGCGTTTGCGACCTCGGGCGCGCTCAAGCGGTTCTTTGCAACCCTTGATGCGCTCGACCTGGATATCCGGGAGGCCGAAGCGGGCGCCGAGCGCGTCTTTTCATCGCTCAGCGAGCACTCCTCCGAGAAGGTCGCACGGTCGAGGTAGCTTCGGACCGCTGAGAGGTCAGGACACTTCCACCAGCGACCTGCTGCTGATGAGAACGCCATCGGCGTCGGCGTAGGCCCAATGTCCCGGAGCCACGGCAGCGCCACCGACATCGATCCTGACGCTGGCCTCTCCCCAGCCTTTCTTGGCGCTTTTGACCGGGCTTGTGGCCAGCGCGAAGACCAATGTGTTCATCTCAGCGATTTCCGCGCTGTCCCGAATGGCGCCGTTCAGAACGATACCGGCCCATCCGTTGTCGATCGCCTGCTGCGCGAGCATGTCACCAAGCAGCGCGATGCGGGTCGATCCGCCTCCATCGACGACCAGGATCCGGCCGTCGCCCGGGGTGTCCAGTTGCGCCCGCACGAAGGTGTTGTCTTCAAAACACTTTACGGTCTGCACCGGTCCGGCAATATGCGTCTTCGTTCCGAACCTCCGGAAGGGCAGGTGCACCAGTGTCAGATCGCTTGCATGGCTGTCGATCAGGTCGGCGGTTTTCATCGGATTCTGGCCTGCGCCAAGCGGGCGGCACGAGCGGCGGGTTCCTGATGGCCGCTTTCCATAACGCGCAAGGCTTTCTGAAAGACGTCGATGCCGCCGAAGTTCCCGGATTTCAGCGCGAGGGCCACGGGTGCGTCATCTCCCACGGTCAGGACCGGAATGCCGGGGTCGATCTCGGGGCCGATGGTCATTGCAGGGGCCTTCAGGGTGGCCGCGACCGATTGTGCGACCGCGCCCGACGTCTCGCCGCCTGCGACCACGAGCCTGCGGTACCCGCTGCGGACAAGGGCGCTGGCGGTCTGGGCAAAGAGCGTATCGAGGCGTGCGGCAAGCGCGTCGCGCCCGAACTCGGCTTGCAGGGCGCGGACCTCCGCAGGTGTTGCGGAAGAGTAGGCCAGCGGGGCGCGACCGACATTGGCATCGAAGAAGCCGGTCAGCGACTTGACGGTGACTGTTCCCGCCATGACGCCGCGCACGTCGATGGGCAGGGTCGGGTGCGCCGCCGCATGGGCCTCCACCTGCGCGCGCGTCGCACCCGAGCAGGAGCCGGCCAGAATCGCTTCCGGGCCGGTGACCCCGGCATAGGCCGCCGCCGCCCGGCCCGTTGCCCTCGGGATGAAGTGCCGCGGCAGGCCCTGGGCGATTCCCGATCCGCCGGTGATCAGCGGCGCATCGGCGAGCGCGGCGCCCAAGTCCATGAGATTGTCCTCCGAGATGGCATCGGCAATCAGGAAGCGCGCGTCTGCCGCGTCGAGCGCACAGCGGATGGCGGATGGACCGCGGCGCACGATGTCGATGGGCAGGTGCCCGACGGCTGCACGTGTCTGGGACTGAAGCCAACGCCGGATGTCTGGATCGGTCATGGGTGTCAGCGGGTGATCGGCCATCCCCGACCGGTCCAGCGGCGTGTCGTGCACAAAAAGATGCCCCTGATAGACTGTTCGCCCCGTCGCCGGGAACGCGGGGCAGAAGACGACCTTGGTTGCCCCAAGCTCGTCTGCCAGTGCTTCGGCGACCGGGCCGATATTGCCCTCCGGCGTCGAATCGAAGGTGGAGCAATACTTGAAGACGATCTGCCGACAGCCCTGAGCACGTAGCCAGCGCAGGGCGGTCCGGCTCTCGTCCACGGCTGCGGCGCGCGGCGCGGTGCGGCTCTTGAGCGAGATTACCCCAGCCTCGATCTCGGAGGGTGCCGGATCGGTCGGAATGCCGGCGAACTGCGCGGTGCGTAAGCCGCCGTCCGGCGCGACCCCGCGGGCCAGCGTGTTGGCGATGTCGCTGGCGCCGGTGAAGTCATCTGCAATGACACCGATCAGCATGTCAGAAGACCTTTGCGGCTGGCCTCGACGCGGTGGCGTAGGGCCGTCATGGCGGCCTCGGGGCTGGTCAGGACGGGCAGGGTGGTCTGCGCGCGTACCGCCGGGGCAGCGCTCGCCATCGAGAATTGGGCCAGCATAATCACATCGGCCTCGGTGATGCTTGCGGCTGCTTCTGCCACGCGCTGGTCGTGCGCCGCTTCGTTGCCGGCCCGCTTGGCGTCCAAGGCGCCCTCGGCGAAGACGCAGCGCAGCGTCGCGGGGCTGCCGCGTTCTGCGGCTGCGCTGCGGAACTCGGCCTCCATGCTCGCTGCAGCGGGCGCGAACGTGTAGATCATCGCAACGCGGTGCCCGTAGGCGAAAGCAGCATCGAACATCGCCTCATTCGGTTTGATCACGGGTACGTCCAGGATTGCATCGGCCGCTTCGATCGCGGCCCCGAATGCAGAGCACGTAAAGAGGATGCCCTTCGCGCCGACGTCCTTTGCGTGCCGGGCCAGAGCCAGGATACGGCTTTCCAGGGCCTCGGTCATCTGTCCTGCCCGTGCGCGATCAATCTCGAGGCTTTCATCCATGAGCGAGACGGTTTCTGCTTTGGGCCATAGTGATCTGGCGGCCGTCTCGATGGGCGCGATGGCGATCCGGGTGGCATGGATCAAGGCAATGCGGGGGTGTTCGGTCATGGGTCAACTCCCTCGATGGGACGTGGTGGCGCTGTGGAAGGACAGCGCCACCAGATGTGCGACGGGACAGCTTCGCCGCGGGCGGTCTCAAGCCGCGACCGCTTCGCGGGTGACGGCCTCGGCGACCAGCCGGCCGAAGGCATCGGTGTTCACGGTGCCACCAAGATCGCGGGTGCGTTTGGCGGGGTCGTCGATCGTGCGGTCGACCGCGTCTGCAATGGCTTGTCCTGCGTCCATCAGCACCTTGCGGCCGCGCTGCTCGCCCAGCCAGGTCAGCATCATCGCGGCCGACAGGATCAGCGAGGTTGGGTTGGCGACGTTCTGCCCCGCGATATCCGGCGCTGAGCCGTGCTGCGCCTGCGCGCAGCAGAGTCCGGTCTCGGCATTGGCATTGATCGAGCCTGCCAAGCCCAGCGAGCCCGAGAGCTCGGATGCGAGATCGGAGAGAATGTCGCCATAAAAGTTGGTCGCCACAACGACGTCGTATCTCTCGGGCTGGCGCACCAAGAGGGCCGCAAAAGCGTCCACGATCAGCTCTTCGGTCTCGACCTCCGGATAGTTCTTGGCCACGTCGCGGAAGCATTCGAGGAAGAGCCCATCCGTCATCAAAAAGGAGTTGGCCTTGTGGATGGCCGCGACCTTCTTGTCGCGCTGCATGGCGAGCTTGAACGCTTCGCGGCAGATCCGCATCGAGCCATGCCGGGTGATCTTGCGCACCGAGAGCGCCATGTCCGGGTCGGGCATCATCTCGCCCACGCCCTTGTGCATGTTGCGGTCCGGATAGAACCCTTCGGTCGCTTCCCGCATGATCACAAGATCCATCCCCGGCGCCTTGCTTGGCAGGACGTCTCGGCTGCGTGCGGGGCGCACATTGGCATAGAGATCGAGGCCGATCCGGAAGCCCGCCGAGACGTTGCGTCCGCCCTCTGACAGCGGCGGATAGTCCATATGAGACTGGGTGCCCAGGATCACGCCATCAAATTCGGTGCGGGCGCGCTCGAGCACGTCGTCGCGCAGAGTGATGCCATGCGCGCGCAGGCTGGCGAAACCGGAGAGCTCCTCGTGGAAGCTCAACCCGAGGCCGAAGCGCGCGTTTGCTGCATTCATCACCTCCAGAGTGGCCGCCGTGATCTCGGGCCCGATGCCATCGCACGGCAATACCATGATCTTCATCCTTGCATCTCCTCTGGGCCGCTGGCCGCATCTTTGATGTATCAATATTGGTCTTTATGATTTATAGATGCAATATACAAGACCAAAAATGCAGACCAGGAAGCGCGGCCGGCTGCGCTAAGCTATACGAGAGCGAACTTAATCCGAGATACTGGATATCAGCATGAATAGGATTCAGAAGGAGATTTAGAAGTTTTGCATTTTAAATTGACAAGGTGCAATATTTCGATTTATTGCACCAATCAGATTAAAAATGCAAAATGATCAAGGGAGGACACCACATGATCACGCGTCGAACCTTTTCCGCGCTGGCGGTTGCAACGGCCGTCTGCGCGCTGGCGGGGCCTGCGACTGCGGCCGACTATCCATCGGAGCGGCTGACCTATACGATTGCCTTCGGCCCGGGCGGCGGGAATGATCGGATGTCGCGCACGGTCGTGGATATCCTGCGCAAGTATGATCTCTATGCCGGCGATATCGTCGTCGAGAACCGCGAAGGTGGCAGCGGCGCGGTCGGCTTCAGCTATGTCAGCCAGCAGGCTGGCGACCCTTACCGGCTGACCTCGACCAGCGGCAACTTCATCGGCACGCCGCTTGTGGCCGACACCGACTGGACCTACGCGGACTTCACGCCCATCGGCCTTCTCGCCAGTGACGCGATGCTTCTGGTCGTGCGGGCCGATTCCGATGTCACTGATGTCGATGCCTTTGTGGAGGCGGCGAAGGCCGGCCGGGTCACGATCGCCGGTAGCGGCTCTGCCGGGCCGGAGCGTGTGACGGCGGCGCTGTTCGCCAAGGCCGCGGGGATTGAGTTCGAATATGTGCCCATCGGCTCTGGCGGAGAGTTGGTCACGGCGCTGACCTCGGGCAGCGTCGACGCGGTGGTGGCCAACCCTTCCGAAGTGGCGGGCCAACTGGACGCCGGCACCCTTGAAGCGCTTGCTTTCTCGGACAACGCGCGCAGCACGAACAACCCCGATGTGCCAACATTCAAGGAGTTGGGCTATGACTTCAGTTTCTCGCTCCCGCGCGGCGTGGTGATGCCGTCTGGTCTCGCACCCGAGGTGCAGGATTGGTGGATCGCGACGCTGAAGCAGGTGATCGAAACGCCGGAGTGGCAAGAGTATCTGGTCAAGAACGGAATGTCGGGCAATCCGATCTGGGGTGCGGAGTTTGCAGCCTATCTCGAAGAGACCAGCGCCCAATACCGGGCTGTCCTGGTCGAGATCGGAGCGATTGAAGGCTAGTTTGCGCGAGAGGCCCTCGGGCGCGGACACCCCGTGCCCGAAGGCGCACATCGCGGATCGATCGGGAGGGGAGGTCCAATGAAGACACTGTTTGCCGCGGGGCTGCTGATCCTGGCGATCGGCTACACCGCATACGGGGTGACGACGCTGACGCTGCTGACCTCGTCCGGCCGTCCGGCTGCGGGTTTCTTCCCGCTGGTCGTAGGCATGCTTCTCATCCTCTCCTGCGCGATCAACCTCTGGGGGGACTGGCGGGCCTGGCTGACCGAGCGACGCACCGGCATCGCGCCGCTGCATCAGGCCGAACCGGAAGCCGAGGCGAAGGCCGACACCCTCGGTGTCCATGCTCATGCCATCGACGGCGGGCCGGAATTTGGGCGCGATGTGCTGATCGTCTTCGGCTACATCTGCGGCTTTGTCGCGGTCATGACTTTCGTCGGCGCGCTGCTCGCGATGGTGCTCTTCATGCTGGTCTTCCTCTTCACCTTCAACCGCGGGCATCCGCTGGGCAATTTGGTCTACAGCCTGGCCTTGCCGGCCTGTCTCTATGGTCTCTTCAAGGTTCTTCTGAACGCGTCACTGCCCATTGGGCCCCTCGGTCTCTGACCCGGGGACGGACGAAAGGAAATTCCCGATGCTTGGTGAAATCGCATCAAACCTGTCACTCGGTCTGAGTGTCGCGGCCTCGCCGGAAGGCTTCCTCTTCCTCGTTTTGGGCGCGTTTCTGGGCATGATCGTGGGCCTTTTCCCCGGCTTCGGTCCTGCCGCCGGGATCGCGGTGCTGATCCCGATGACCTTCGGCCTGCAGCCGACCATCGCGATCATCATGCTGGCGGGTATCTACTATGGATCGATGTATGGCGGGACGATCACGTCGATCCTGATCAATACGCCGGGCGAGTCGGCCACCGTCGCCTCGACGATCGACGGCTACCCGCTGGCGCAGAAGGGGCGCGCGGGGCCGGCGCTGGTCATGCAGGCGATAGCATCCTTCTTCGGGGGTACCGTGGGGGTAATTCTGATCACCGCGCTCGCCCCGTCGCTGGCCGATTTCGCCGCTTCCTTCGGACCGTCGGAGTACTTCCTGATCATCGCGGTCGGGTTGCTGATGCTGACAACGATGATGGGCGACAATAAGTTCAAAGGGTTCATCTCGGCCCTGATCGGCTTTGCGATCGGCACGGTCGGCGTCGATGTGATGAGCGGTCAGCAGCGCTATACCTTCGGCTCGCCGGAGTTGATTGGCGGGGTCTATTTCGTCGCCGTGGCTATTGGCCTCTTCGGGATCGGAGAGCTGTTGCATTGCATTTTCAACGGCCAGCATCGCCAGCCCGCCAAGCGGCTGCGGATCAGTTTCCGCGACAAGGAATTCTGGCCGTCGAGGCAGGATTACTACGAGTCCCGCTTCACCTTCTGGCGCGGCTCGGCCATTGGGTTCATCGCCGGCGTGCTGCCCGGGTCCGGCGCCACGCTCGGCTCGATCATCGGCTATTCGGTGGAGAAGAAGGTGGCCAAGGATCCCGAGAAGTTCGGCAAGGGCGAGATGCGCGGGCTGGTCGCCCCTGAGGCGGCGAACAACGCCGCCTCAGCGGGCGCGATGGTGCCGCTGCTGTCGCTCGGGATACCGGGGTCGGGGGCCACGGCTGTGCTTCTCGGGGCGTTCCTGATGTGGGGGCTGCAACCGGGGCCGCTGCTGATCGTGAACGACCCCGAGTTCGTCTGGGGCCTGATTGCCAGCATGTACCTGGGCAACATGATCCTCATCGCGATGAGCATCTTTGCCATACCGCTTTTCGTGAAGTTTCTCGACATACCTTATGTGAACGTGGTGCCGGTGATCGTGCTGCTCTGTGTCGTCGGTGCGTTCGCGATCAACGCAAGCATCGTCGAAACCTGGATCCTCGTGGGCAGCGGTCTGCTTGGCTTTGCGATGAAGCGATACGGCTATTCCCCGGCGGCGACGGTTCTGGCGCTGGTTCTGGGCTCCATGGCCGAGGAGACTTTCCTGCAGACCTATATTATCTCGCAGGGCACGATGAGCCTCTTCTGGGAGCGGCCCGTGTCGCTGGTGCTCTCGGTCATCCTGCTGACCATCGTTCTGGTGCCGGCGGCGTTGGCGGTGATGCGGCCCCGCAAGGCCCAGGCTGCGGGCGAGGCACGCTAGGCGTGCGGCCGCCTCCGGCCAATTGCCGGTCATCGCTGCGGCGGGAAAAGCCGAATTCGGCTGACATGTCGGCGGCAAACGTGCAAACTCGGCCTTGTAGAGCGGTGATCGGAATCCGGAAAAGAGAATGAAATCTGAGGTTTGGCTTAAAGAATGAGGACGAGCGATCTTCCGCAACGTATCTCTCGACGCCTGTTGCAGGATATTGCGACGGGTGGCATCCAAGCCGGCCAGCACCTGGGCGCACAGCAGCTTGCGGATCGCTATGGCGTGTCGCGCACACCGGTGCGCGAAGCCATGAACCTGCTTGAGACGAAGGGGTTTCTGGTCCGGGAGGAGAACCGCGGCTACTTCGTGGCCGAACCCGACCGCGATGCGCTGAGCCAGCTGCTCGACGAACAGCCCGCCTCTCTGAACGATGAGTACCACAAGCTGGCCGAACACTGGCTGACCGGACAGCTGCCCGAAGACGTGACCGAGCAGTTCTTACGCCAGCACTACGGCTGGTCGAAAGCCCGCGCCAACGAGATCCTGGTGCGCGCGACCCGCGAAGGCTGGGTCGAGCGCAAGGAGGGTTATGGCTGGCGGTTTCTGCCCGTGGCCAACACGCCAGAGGCCTTTGACGAGATCTACCGGTTTCGCATGGCGATCGAGCCGGCCGCCATGCTGGAGCCGTCCTTCGCGCTCGACCGCAAGATCCTGGCGGAGCAGCGCCGGATCCAGGAAGGGATGTTGGAGATGGATTTCAGTTCTGTCCCGGCGGAGTCGCTGTTGGAGAACGGCGCGCTCTTTCACGAAGAGATCATCAAGCTCTCTGGCAACCCCTACTTCCTGATGGCGTTGCAGAGGGTGAACCGGATGCGGCGGCTCATGGAGTATCGCGCAGAGGTCAACCACGAGCGCCTCGTGGAGCAATGCAGCGAGCATCTGGAGATCCTCGACATGCTGGAAGCGGGCGACAACCTCGACGCGTCGCACCGGATGCGTCAGCACCTGAGCGGCGCGCTGAAGCGCAAATCGCCCCTGACATGGACCTGGGCGGCGGACGCACGGAAGGCGGGCGACGCATGATCGCGCTTGAGGACACGAGAGGTATCGGACGGTGCCGTCGCTAGCGCTGGTGGCGCACGACCAGAAGAAGGATCAGATGATCGCATGGGTCAAGGCCCATGAGGCCGCCCTGGAGCCGTTCAGGCTCTACGCGACCGGAACGACAGGTGGGCGTATCGTTGCGGAGACCGGGCTGCGGGTCGAACGGCTCAAGAGCGGGCCGCTCGGAGGCGACGCGCAGATCGGAGCGATGATCGCGGAAGGCAAGCTGGATGCGCTTGTGTTCTTCATCGATCCGTTGTCGGCACTGCCGCATGATGTGGATGTAAAGTCGCTTCTGCGGTTGGCGATCCTCTATGACACGCTTCTGGCCGTGAACGAGGCGACGGCTTCGCGGCTCCTCGAAGCGGCGGCAACCGGTTCGAACGGCTCGGAGACGCTGTCACCCCAGACCTGACGCCCGTTCGGGTAAACTGCCGGTCAATTGGATGTCTGGTTGAGAGGTCGGGCAGGTCCGACGTCCCCTCGCAGTCTCCGAATGCTTTTGAGTGCCCAGCCCAGACGCAACCTTGGCTGATCGTCTCATGCACGTGGGCTGAAACCACCGTTGCCTTCGGCGATTTGACCTTCATGATGGCGCAGAGCGGATGCAGGCGCCCGCGGCGTGGCAGAGGAGGTGGAGTATGGTGTCTTCGACAGTAGCAGTGGTGCGGCGGCGTCTGGCTTGGCTGGTGGTTTGCGGCGCGGTTCTGGCCGCGGGAGCGGCGTTCGACGCAGCCGCACAGACCCGCGAGGCGCCGACGCAGGCCGAGCCCATCTCCACTGAGCAGCAGGTCGACATCGAACCGGTCGCTGCCGATGATCGGATCGCGGACCGTATCGCTCGTATTCTGAGGGCGACGGGGTGGTACCGCGATGTTGCCGTCGAGGTGGACGAGGGTGTGGCCTTTCTGGACGGGGTGTCCGAGACGGAGGCACAGCGCACATGGGCGCAGAACCTCGCCGCCAAGACCACGGGCGTGGTGGCCGTGGTGAACCGCATTCAGGTCGACAACACGGTGGAATGGTCCTTCGATCCGGCACTCGCCGAGTTGAATCGGCTGGTCCAGGATACGGTGGCTGCCCTGCCGCTCTTCATCCTGGCGGTGCTGGTGCTGCCGCTCGCATGGTACGCGGCCAAGCTCGTGGCGCGGCTGGTGCGGTGGCTTCTAGGCGCGCGCGTGCCATCGCCCTTCCTGCGATCGGTGATTTCGCGGATCGTGGCGTTCCCGGTGTTCCTGGTGGGGCTCTACATCGTCCTGCAGGTGGCGGGGCTGACCCAACTGGCGCTGTCGCTGGTCGGCGGTGCGGGCGTGGTCGGTATCGTCATCGGCTTTGCGTTCCGTGACATTGTCGAGAACTTCCTGGCAAGCCTGATCCTCAGCGTGCGCCGTCCGTTCCAGCGGGGCGACTTCATCGAAGTTGCGGGTCTGTCCGGAACCGTCAAGAGCATGACGACCCGCAGTACGCTGCTCTCCTCGGTCGAGGGCAACCAGATCCATATTCCCAATGCCACGGTGTTCAAGAACGTGATCGAGAATTTCACCTCCTCGCCCAGTCGCCGGGGCGATTTTGTCGTGGGCGTCGGCTATGACGCGGCGGTCCCCGAGGTTCAGTCGATCGTCCTTGAGTGCCTGCAAAGCCATCCGGCGGTTCTGGCGGACCCAGAGCCCATGGTGCTGGTGGACGAGCTTGGGGCGTCGACCGTCAATATCCGCACCTACTACTGGTACAACGGTCACATTATTTCCCCGATCAAGCTGAAGTCCGCACTTCTGAGAACCGTGAAGACCGCGCTGATGACCGCGGGCGTGTCGCTGCCGGATGAGGCGCGAGAGGTGATCTTCCCGCAGGGGGTGCATGTGATCACCGGAACGGAGGCGTCGCCGCCGCCCGCACCGGACGAGGATCTGCGCACGCCCGGCCCGCCCGAACCGGATGCCACCGAGTCCGAGGGCGACCTGCTCACAGAAACGGGCCCAGACGAAGAGATCGTGACCGACGACACCGAACCGGACCTTCTCGGATCACGCTGAGCGGGCGCCTGCGCGGGCGCGCACACTTGGCCGCAGGAACGAAGTCGCGGCCCAGGCGTTCATGACATCAAGGAAATTGCCGCTTGCGTCTTGCGGGCAACACAGACGCGCCCGTTGATGAAAGCGGCGGCCACGACAGGAGACCGCAGATGGCAATCGAAACCGGAGACAAGGTGCAGTGGAAGTGGGGCGAGGGGACAGCCTCGGGCACCGTCCAGAAGACCTATGCCGAGTCCGTCACCCGCACGATCAAGGGCACGGACGTGACCCGCAACGGATCGAGCGACGACAAGGCGCTCTACATCGAACAGGACGACGGCGACGCGGTTCTGAAGCTCGCCTCCGAGGTCACAAAGGCCTGAGCATGCCACAGCTGGTCTACTATCCTGACGATCAGCCCGGGATCTCGCGTCGCAAATGTGGGCGCGGGTTCCGCTACATCGGTCCCGACGGCACCGCGATCGACGACCAGACCGAACGCCAACGCCTCGCGGCGCTGGCCGTGCCGCCCGCCTATGACGATGTCTGGATGTGTCCACTGCCGAACGGACATCTGCTGGCCACGGGCCGCGACGCGCGGCAGCGCAAGCAGTATCGCTACCACCCCGATTGGACGTCGGAGCGGGCGAAGACCAAGTTCGACATGCTGGCCGACTTCGGGCGGCGGCTGCCGCGCATCCGGCGCAGGGTGAGGCGCGATCTCGCGGGCGATGCGGGCGCCAAGCGCTTTGCACTGGCCAGCGCGGTGACGCTGATCGACCGGGCGGCCCTGCGGGTCGGCAGCGATGAATATGTGCGCGAAAACGGAAGCTATGGCGCCCTGACGCTGCGCCGCCGGCACGTGAGCCTCAGGGGCAACCGGATCAAGCTCGACTACACGGCCAAGGGAGGCAAACGGGTGCGCAAGCAAATCGCCGACCGCACGCTGGCGCGCATGTTGAACAAGATTGGCGATCTGCCGGGCGCGTCCCTGCTCACCTGGCTGGACGACGACGGCGCGCCGCGGACCCTGAGCTCGCAGGCGCTCAACGCCTATATCGCCTCGGCTGCTGGCCGCGATGAGGTCACCGCAAAGACCTTTCGGACCTGGGCGGGCACCTTGGCGGCCTTCGAGGTGGCGCAGGCTGGGCCTACGACGATCAAGGAGCTGTCGAACGCCGCCGCCAGACGGTTGCACAATACGCCGAGCATCGCGCGCGACAGCTATATCCATCCGGAGGTGATCGCGCTGGCGCGCGGCGGCCGCAGCATACCGGACCCGGTCGAGCTGCGGGACCTCCGGGCGGCAGAGCAGCACCTTCTGGGGCTTCTGGACCGCTAGCCGAAACAGCGAGACCGGGGCGAGATCGCGCCCCGACACCCGCGACCAAAGACTGCCTTGGACCGGTCGCCGGGGGCCGGGGTATGCTCCTCCTGAACCGCCTTTATGGCCTCGAATTGGCGGTCGCCTGTGCCGTTTTTGACCGCCGCGCTCCACCTCGTTTCGGTGTCTCTCGAATGCTGAATGTGGAGGCCACGGATCTGTCCGTGGGCGCAGCGGATGGCACCTCTCCGAGCGGGAAGGTTGCCCGAATCGCCCAAAAGTTGTAATTTATCTATATTTTTTAAGGATTTTGGAGAATGATCATGCGCAGAATGACCGTACGCCTGATCGCAATTGTTCTGGCTTCACTGGTTTCGGTCTTTGGACAGATGACGAGCGCGACGGCCCGACCGGACAGCGCGATGATGTCGGAAAAGCGGCACTTGCAAAGCAGGCTCGATGCGTTGAGCCGGGCCGAAAGCCCGGACGATGTGGGGGCAGAGGAGCGCGCGAAACCGCGGCTCGCGCAGTGGTTCAACTGGAACAACTGGGGCAATTGGAGCAACTGGAACAACTGGGTGAACTGGTAGGGCGATTGTTCGATGCCCGCCTTGTCCAAGCTCGATCTTCTGGTGTTGCAGCCAACGCCGTTCTGCAACCTGGATTGCCGGTATTGCTATCTGCCTCATCGCAGCCAGACCGCGCGGATGGATGACGACACCCTGCGCGCGGTGGGCCGAACGATCATGGCGAGCCCCTGCACGACGGCGGATACGACGCTTCTGTGGCATGCAGGCGAGCCCTGTGTGCTTCCCGCGACCTGGTATCGCGAGGCCTGCCTCCGGCTGGAGGAGGGCGGTGGGCGTGCGGTCGGACGGCAGGCGTTCCAGACCAACGCGACGCGGATCGATGACGCCTGGCTCGACTATTTCGCTCAGCCCGGCGTCTCGGTGGGTGTCAGCCTGGATGGGCCGGCCGAGATCAACGACCACTGGCGGGTGGATCGGCGCGGCCGCGGCAGTTTCGCCCGGACGATGCAAGGGATTGCGGCGCTGCGCGGGGCGGGCATCCCGTTTCACGTGATCTGCGTGGTGACGGCGGCGTCGCTCGATCATCCGGAACGGATTGCGCATGCTCTGGCGGAGACCGGCGCGCATTCGATCGGCCTGAACGTCGAGGAGGTCGACGGCATTCACGCGCGCTCCAGCCTGACCCGCGTCGAAGAGGCGCAATACCAGCAGTTCCTGTGCCGCTTTTCCGAGGCGCTCGCCACGCATGACCCCGCGCCACGCTTGCGCGAGGCGGATCGGGTGCGCTCGGCCGTGACCGCCTGGCAACAGGGCCAGGGGCTGCGCAGCCAGGAAAACACGCCGGGTGCGATCATCTCGGTCGGGGTGCGTGGTGACATCTCAAGCTTTTCGCCGGAGTTGCTCGGGCTGACCTCCGAGGCCTACGACGACTTCCGGTTTGGCAATGTCCACGAGATCGGTGAATTGAGCGAGATCTTTCTGTCGCGGGCGTTTCTGCGCTGCCAGCGCGACATCAGCCGGGGGGTGGCGCGGTGCCGCAAGAGCTGTGCCTACTTCGGGCTCTGTGGCGGCGGGTCTCCGTCGAACAAGCTGGGCGAGACTGGGCGCTTCGATGCCACCGAAACGCGCCACTGCCGACTGAGCGTGAAGGCCACAGTCGACACCTTGCTGGACCGGTTGGAGACGACCTCAGCCCCCAAGATGCAGGAGAGACGCCATGCCATCGGATAACTCGGGTCAGCCCGCAACACCGTCCCGGATGCGTCGGATGCTTGGCCGGCTCCGCCGCACGGTGATCCACGTGGGCACGATGCTGACGGTGCGCGCCGCGTTCATTTTGACCTTTGCGCTGCTCTTTTTGTGGTTGCCTGCGCCCTGGCTGTGGCAGTTCGTGCAAACTCGCCTCGATGATCAGGCCTGGCTGTACGATGCGTCGAAAGAGGGGCTGATCGTGGTCGACTCGCCGCAGATCTTCACCCGGGAGCGGCTGGTCAATCAACGTTTGCGCGACAGCGACTGGATCGACCGGCAGCTATTGGCGGTCGACGAGAAGCTCAAGAAAGGCGAGTTCGGAACGCCCGACACGATCAGCGCGTCGCAGCGGTTGCTGAAGATCTACCAGGAGGCGGCGCAGGCTCAGACCCCCGGTGCCGGGGCCGTGGATCTGGACAAGTTGCAGGCGATGATGCGGCCCGACCCATTGACCGTCTTCGAAGACGCGCAGATGTACCGCGAGATGCTGACACAGAACCGGTATGAGACGATCCTCGACGATGCCCATGACATCGGCTCCAACACCTTGCAGCGCCTCAATTTCCGGATGACGCTGTCGCCCGCGCGGGCCATGAGCGATTCGCTCGCCGCGGTCACGATCACCATCGACGAACCTGCCGAGCCGGAATGGCTGTTTCACCATTACGGGCGCCTGTTGGTCGAAACACGCGAAGAGCTCGAAGAGACGGTTGCCCGGCTGGTGGCGGACCGGTCGCGGATTTTCACGCAGCAGATGGGCGTCTACGGTCTGCACCCGAAGAGCGAGGCGGCAAAGAATGCAATCTTCGCGCGCGTCTTCACGGCACTTTACGCGCCGGGTCAGGACGGGGCCGCCACCACCCAGCGCAGTGCGCAGAGTTATCAGCGCGATCTGATCGCTCTGGTGCTTGACTACCAGCGGCAGGCGGAGACCCAGCAGATCGAAGCGCTGGTCGTGGATTATGTGACCAATTCCGCGCCCTGGACGGGCTTGGGTGACAAGCTTCTGGCCCGCAGCCGTCCGCGCGACTTCCTCAGCAGCGCAACAGAGGTGCTGAAAGGTAGCTGCGATCAGCCTGTCAGCCTGTGGATGCTGGCGGCGGATCATCTGAAAGACCCTGTCTTTTACAACGAATTGCTTCAGGACTATGCGCGGGTGCAGCCGCTGAAAGACAGCCTGCGCCCGTCGGGTCCGCCTGCGGCGCCGGAGCCTGCGGCCGTGAGCGTTCCTCGGCCCACCGCTGTCCCCACGTCGGTCGACATGCGCAGCGAGGCCCAGTTCCGTGAGTTTCTGCACAGGTTTCTGCCGCCCATTCCGTGCCGGCGGGACCTTGCACTCGATCTGCCGCGTGCCAAGTTGCAGCTTGTGGGCATCATGGAGATTGTAAACGGCGTTCTGGCGCAGGACCCGCTGTGCGCCGGTCGCCCGCCTGCCGACCGCCATCACGCTATCCGCGCGGCGGCCCATGTGTTGATGAGCCCCGATCCGGCGCGGCTGGAGACCGACCAGGATGTTCCGCAGGCCTGCAGGGGTCTGGTGCAAGAGGTTCGGGCAATGACCGATCTGATGGTGGACGACCGGACAAAAGCCTCCGGGCTTCAGCGCATCGGCGTGGCGCATATGATCCTGGAAGAGTTGCAAGAGACTGCCGGCGATACGGTTGCTCGCCGGCGCGGACTGGCCGATTACTTCGATATCGGCATCGACACCTGCGATCTGACCAGCTGCAACATCGCCGTCCGCACATTCGCCGAGGCGCATCTGCAAGGGATCCGGCGTGCGTTGGACCCGATGCCCGATGCGGCCGATCCGAAGGCTGACCTGCTGGCCGATGCCCCTGCGGACAAGGCGGTGCCGCAGCCCGCGGTGCAGGGCGCAGGATCGCTCTCGGCGCAGGCAGGCCCGCGGCGCGAGCTTGGGAAACTCGCTGGATCGGACGGGGATCCCGGGCTCATGGCAGAGCGGATCGGCCGCGAGGAAGCGCTGCGCCTCTTTGCCGAGCTGTCCTGCTTTTCGACCGCGCGCAGCTATACCGTCTGGCCGCGCACCGGCGCGCGCCAGCAGATGCTGCAGACCGAGCAAGACGGTGTGTCGCTGATCAGCCAGGCGCTCAACCCCCTGGGTGTCGCCGCCGATGCGCAGAGCAGCGTGACGCGGCGCCGGCACATCGACAAGGTGTTCGGGATCGGCGATGGCGGCCAGCCGGTCGATACGCCGTTCCGCGAATGCGACGGCCCGTTCTTCTGGATGCTGAACATGCTGCAACCCGACGGGCGCTTCATCGAACGCTATCTTGACAAGGGGACCTGGAACGGCGCCGACAGCGCCATTCTGGCTTGGCGCGATCAGCGGACGTGCCTTCTGGGCGTCGCGAGCCGGATCGCGCCCTGGTATGACCTGGAGCTGACCCGCCCCGATGGGCGCGCCTTTGCCAGCGAGGAGGCGCGGGTGGCCGCACTTGTTGCCCGCTGCGCCGACCCGGCTTCGGTCGGCGAGGTGCCGAAGGAGGCGACGGACCGGCTCGTCAAATCGGCACGGCTGCACGATGTGGCGACATACACGCGCAGGCTTCGGCAGCGGGACACCAACATCTCGTGGATCGTGGCACCGGAGCAAATGGCGGCGCTGTCGCCATCGGCCCATGTGGCGCGCAGCATCCCGCTTTCGGCCATCGTCTCGGTGCCCAGCTGGTGGCCCAGTGCGCGGATCACCATCCGCACCTGTTGGCTGCGGCCGGCGGATCTGATGCGGCAGACACAAGGGGCGGACTTTTGCAGAGCGGACCCGATGGAGGACAAGCGCACGGGCTTCCAACTGCTCGACCGGCGGATCGAGCGATTGGCTGCAGCAGGTCGCACGGAAACCACGGTGACGATCCCGTTGCCCAGCAATGCGCAGGACGTTCTGCCGAAACTGGGCTTCTTCCTCATCCGGGCGCCTTATCTCGACCAGTGGGAGTTCGGTCCGATCGAGGTCGAATCCGGGCGGTCCGCGCAGATCCGCCTAACTGGTAGCCGGTTGTGGAAGAACCCGCGCGTACGTCTGGGCGCGCAGTGGCATGACAAGATCGAGGTGCTGCCCGACATGAAGGGGATCATCGCGACCTTCAACTGCGTGACGCAGATCGAGAGCGCGACGAAAGCGCGGGTGCATCTGTCGAGCGAGCCGCTGATCAAGGTGCCTACCGACAGGACGGTGCCGGATGGCACCTATGAGGCCATTCAGAAGCGGCTGCCACCCCCCGGGATCGTGCCGGCCGAAGCCTATACGGCCGACCGCCAGGCCCAAGTGTGGACCAGCGAGGGCGTGACCGGCAATACGCTGGTGAAGGTTCGGGCCTTCCGGCCCAGCTATCTCAAGGATGGTGGGTTCGAACAGCCCTGCTGGGCCAATCCCGACGAGTTGGACGACAAGTCGGGTCGTGGCACGAACGACTAAGGCGGATCGACGCGCCTGCCCGTCCGTGCAGCGCCGATGCGCCAGTCCGCCGCGCGCGCCAGGCTATTCCGCCGGGGCGAAACCCTCGATGAGCTGTCGCAGCCCAAGTGCGGCCCCGAGGAAGATCGCGATGAAGGCGACGGGCGCGCTGTAGGCCAGCACGGAGAAGGCCGAGATCCCCTGTCCCACGCTGCACCCGACCGCCAGGATGGCGCCGGGGCCCATGAGTGCTGCGCCGATGATCTGGCGGCGCAACTCGCGCGGGTCTTCGCAGGCCTCCCAGCGGAAATGACCCTTCGAGTAGGAGCCGAGGACGGCGCCGATCAGCACGCCGGCCACCGAACCGACGCTGAAGGAAAGCGTATTGCCCGAGGCGGTCATCGCATAGTAGATCGTGTCGCCAATCGGGGCTGCGAAAGAGTGTGTCTCGATGGGCTCGGCTTCGAAGCCGGCTGTGGCGACCCAGGAGGTGCCGACCCAGCCCGACAGGATGGCAAGGCCGACCATGATGCCCCAGAAGATGTGGCCGCGCGACCGGCGGATCTCGGAGGAGCTGAGCGCAACGGCGAGAAGCACGCCGCCGATGGCCAGACCGGTGAGCACAGGCGGTACGCCGAGACGCTGCTCGGCCAGCTGGCTGAAGCCCTGCGGCGACGTGGCGCCCAGCTCGACCGGGAAGAGCCAGACCCGCAGATGCGCCAGCGGTCCGGACATCACGAAGTAGGCGGAGAGGCCCATCACCAGCACGATCACGAAGGCCCGCATGTCGCCGCCACCCAGGCGCGCGAGAGCGCCGTAGCCGCAGTTGCCGCTGAGCGCCATGCCGTAGCCAAACATCAGCCCTCCGATGATGGTACCCAGCGGGGTCCATCGGCGATCGAGATAGGCGGTCTCAGTACCTGCCAGCCAACCGGCCGACATGGCCACATGAGTGCCGATGATCGCGACGGCGATGGCGATGCCCCACATACGAAGCCGCCGGTCGTCGGAGCCGTAGAGCATGTCTTCGATGGCGCCGAGAGTGCAGAAGCGCCCCACGCGTGCGGCAAGCCCAAGTGCTATGCCACCGATCAGCCCGATCAGCGCAACGGTGTTGGCTTCGCCAACGAGATCGATCATGCCAGCTTCCTCCCGAAGACCGGCGCTTGGCAAAAGACCGGTCAGTCCTGCCTGCAAAACAGGTCGTAGACCACTTCCATGATTTGCCTCGGCCGGTCGTCTGTCAAGCTGTAGTAGATGGCCTTGCCCTCGCGGCGCGGTGTCACGAGCCCCTCCAGCCGCAGGCGCGAGAGCTGTTGCGACACCGCCGCCTGGCGCGCCGAGAGCAGGTCTTCAAGCTCGGTCACGGATTTCTCGCCCGAGGCCAGGTGGCACAGGATCATCAGGCGGCCCTCATGGCTGATCGCCTTGAGGAAGTTGGACGCGGCCTGCGCGTTCTTCATCATGCGATCCATGTCCTCAGGGCACATGTTCGGATCGAACACCGGCAGGCGTGAGGGCGATTCAGGCTCTTGAGGTGCGTCAAGTGTCATTGCAAGTTATCCCGTCTGGTCCAAGTCGATGCTCGCTGTCTCGAACATCTTGGTCAACAACCCCCAAAAGAAGTCTTCTCCCGGATAGCCTTCGATCCGGCCAACCTCAATCCCGTCTTCGATGAGCAGGAATGTCGGCGTGAAGCGCACCTTGCCGGTCAGCTCCACATTCGGCGTATCGTCATGCAGATCGTACCGGCGGAGCGGTGCGGTCCGGCCTTGGGCCGTCTTGGGGTAGATATGAGCGATTTCCGCGTTCCAGCGGGCGCACCAGAAACAGCCTTTCTCTTCTGCCATCAGCAGATAGGTCTCCGCGGCCAGCGGCAGGGGCAGCCACGTGGCGATCATGAATACGAAAAGCCGCAAGCGCGCCACGTCGAACTCCGATTGACGAGAACCTCGTCCTGATCATAATCTAATATTTGAATACTTCAAGGTTCGCAGACAGGACCGCCATGTTCGATGTGACATATTTCGGCGCTCTGCTCGCCGGTCTGCTGTCTTTTTTGTCACCCTGCGTCTTGCCGATGGTGCCGTTCTACCTGAGCTATCTGGCCGGCGTTGGCATGAACGAGGTGACAGCGGGCGGCACGGCCAGCGCTGCGGTGCGCGGACGCGCGGCGCTCACATCGGTCTGTTTCGCGCTGGGCGTGATCACCGTTTTCGTCGGCCTGGGTGCGACCGCGACAGTCTTCGGCCAGATGGTGCGCGAGTATTTCGACGTGCTGCGCTGGGTGGCGGCGGGGATCATCATCGCCATGGGGCTGCACTTTCTGGGCGTGATCCGGATCAGCGCGCTCTATCGCCAGTTTCGCGCAGATGCGGGCGATACTGCGCATGTGGGGCTTCTGGGCGCCTATGTGATCGGGCTCGCCTTTGCCTTCGGCTGGACGCCTTGCGTGGGTCCGGTTCTGGCCGCAATCCTGTTCACCGCCGCCGGTCAGGAGACGGCCGGGCAGGGGGCCACGCTGCTCTTCACCTATGGGCTCGGAATGACGCTGCCCTTCGTGGCTGCGGCCCTCTTCATTGGCCCTTTCATGTCGTGGATGGCGCGGTTTCGGCGCCACCTCGGTCTGGTCGAGAAGCTCATGGGCGCGCTTCTGCTGCTCTTCGGTGTGCTGATCGCGACCAATTCCATCAACATCATCGCCCAATGGATGCTGGAGCACATTCCGTGGTTCAGCACGATTGGCTAGCCTGGGAGACTTGAGATGACCCGCCTGATCGCTGCTGTGTTTGCAACCCTGACTGCCCTTCAAGGGCTCGCGGCCGAGATCGGCGACGACGGCCTGCACAAGGCGCCGTGGATGCGGGACACCTTCAAAGACCTGAGCGAGGACCTGGCCGAGGCGACCGCTGAGGGCAAGCGGTTGATGGTGCTGATCGAGCAGCGCGGCTGCATCTACTGCCAGAAGATGCACGAGGAGATCTTCGTGATCCCCGAGGTGGCTGATTACATCATGGAGAACTTTTTCGTCGTCCAGATCAACATGTTCGGCGACGTGGAGGTGACCGACTTCGACGGTGAGGCACTTCCCGAGAAGGACATGGTGAGGCGCTGGGGTGCCCTTTTCACGCCCACGATCCTGTTCTTCCCGGAGGAGGTGGCTGAAGGTGTCACGGCCTCGGAGGCCGCGGTTGCCACGATGCCGGGCGCCTTCGAGCGCTGGACCACCTACAACATGCTCACCTGGGTGGTCGAGAAGGGCTATGAGACGGACGAGCCGTTCCAGAAGTACCACGCGCGCAAGTTCGAGACACAGGGCGGCTGAATGCCGACCCGTTTGCGAAATGTCTCGCATGTTTTTGCTGCATCTGCGAACAGATCTAAAAATTCACTTAGTTGAATTTGATGTTGCGTGAATCGGAATTGTGTGCGCAAGTATGCAGGAAACGGTCACATGGGAGGGGTCATGACACGTTTCGCCATATTCGCCGCAACAGCCAGCTTATGCGCGACCAGTGCGGCAGCGGAGATCGTCAAGCCGACGGATGTTACATTTGTCGATGGTGTGATCGAAGCCTCCCTGACCGGTACGCCGGGTGACCCGGCGGCTGGTGCGGAGATCATGGACAAGGGGGCCGGCAACTGCATCGCCTGCCACGCCGTGACGGAGCTCGACCACCTGGGCTTTCACGGCGAGATCGGACCCCCTCTCGATGGCGCGGCCGACCGCTGGAGCGAAGCGGAGCTGCGCGGGATCGTGGCGGATGCAAAGCAGATGTTCGATGGCACGATGATGCCATCGTTCTACAGGGTGGATGGCTTCATCCGGCTGGGCGACGCCTATACGGGCGACGCGCATCAGGGCGAGGTGGAACCGCTCTTGACCGCGCAGCAGATCGAAGACGTCGTCGCCTATCTGATGACGCTCAAGGACGAGTGACACGAAAGACGGGAGAAGCTCATGGAACTGACACGACGGAATGTAATGTTGCTTGGCTCGGCGGCACTGGCCGCGACCGGGCTGGGTGCCTTGCCGGCGTCCGCCTCGCTGGCCGAGGACGAGATCGCGAAGCTGACCGGTGGGGCTGAAACAGGTGCGGGAGATCTCAAGATCACCGCGCCGGAGATCGCGGAGAACGGCAACACCGTGCCCATCGACGTGAGCGCGCCGGGCGCCGTGATGGTGGCGCTTTTTGCTGATGGAAATCCGACGCCTGCGGTTGCGACCATCAAGTTCGGGCCGCTGAACCCTTCGCACGAGGCGTCGACGCGGATCCGGCTTGCCGAGACGCAGAACGTCATCGCCATCGCGCAGATGGAGGACGGCTCGTTCCAGCGCGCCTCCGCGGAGGTCAAGGTCACCATCGGCGGCTGCGGCGGCTGATCAGAGACGAGGAGAGAAGATATGGCATCTGGAGTGAAACCCCGGGTCAAGGTCCCGAAAACCGCATCCGCCGGTGAGACGATCACGATCAAGACGCTGATCAGCCACAAGATGGAGAGCGGCCAGCGCAAGGATGACGACGGCAATGTGATCCCGCGTTCGATCATCAACCGGTTCGTCGCCGACTTCAACGGCCAGAACATCATCGACGTGACGCTGGAGCCTGCGATATCGACCAACCCCTACTTCCAGTTCGAGGCGATCGTGCCGGAGTCGGGCGAGTTCCAGTTCACCTGGTACGACGACGACGGGTCGGTCTACGAAACGTCGAAAGCCATCGAGGTTTCCTGAAGAACGACGCGCAGAGGGAGGGGACAGATGACAAGACAGACGAGAGTGCGCGCCGGTGCAGCGATCGGGGTCGTGGCGGGCGTTTTGGCCGTAGCGGCACACGCAGGACCCGATGACGATGATCTGGTGATCAACGGCGAGATCGAGATCGTGACCGAGACGGCCGCGCCCGAGCACATAGAACACGTGGGTACGATCTACTCGGGCTGGCGCTTTCGCTCGGACGAAACCCAGGCGTTTCAGGTCGACGACTTCGACAATCCTTCGATGATCTGGGTGGAGCAGGCCGAGGAGGTCTGGAACACGGCCGAGGGGGCTGCGGGCAAGTCCTGTGCCTCCTGCCACGACGGCTCGGACAGCATGGCCGGGGTGCGGGCGGTCTATCCGAAGTGGAACGAGGACGCGGGTGAGGTTCGCACGCTCGAGATGCAGATCAACGATTGTCGCGAAAATCGGATGCAGGCCGAGACCTGGAAGTACACCGGCGGCGAGATGGTGAACATGGTGGCGCTGCTCTCGGCGGTGTCGCGCGGCATCCCCGTGAATGTGGCCATCGACGGCCCGGCCCAGTCGACCTGGGAAATGGGCAAGGACATCTACTATACCCGCTATGGCCAGCTGGAGCTGTCCTGCGCCAATTGTCACGAAGACAACTATGGCAACATGATCCGCGCCGATCACCTGAGCCAGGGCCAGATCAACGGGTTTCCGACCTACCGGCTGAAGAACACCAAGCTGAATGCGGTGCACGCGCGGTTCAAGGGCTGCGTGCGTGACACGCGCGCAGAGACCTTCGCGCCCGGCTCGCCCGAGTTCGTCGCACTAGAGCTTTACGTCGCCTCGCGCGGCAACGGGCTGAGCGTCGAGGGCCCCTCGGTCCGCAACTGAACCTCTGGGCCTCGCGCGGCGGTGCGGGGCCTTTCCCGTGCGCTTGAAATTCAAATATGCGCATATGTCTGGGGAGTAGATATCGCATGATCTCACGCCGTGATTTTCTGCAAGTGGGCATGGCGGCCTCGGCCCTGCTCGGCGCATCGGGGGTCGGCAACTGGTCGCGCCTTGCAGCCCAGCAAGCGCTCACGCAGGAGCAGTTGCTGGAATTCGACACCTTCGGGAACGTCTCGCTGATCCATGTCACTGACATCCACGCACAGCTGAAGCCGATCTACTTCCGCGAGCCCTCGGTGAACATGGGGGTTGGTGACAACAAGGGAGCGGTGCCGCATGTGACCGGGGCGGAGTTCCGCAAGCTCTATGGCATCGCCGATGGCAGCCCGAGCCACTATGCGCTGAGCTCCGGTGATTTCTCGGCCCTTGCGCAGGCGTATGGCCGGGTGGGCGGACTGGACCGGGTGGCGACGGTGATCAAGGCGATCCGGGCCGACCGGCCCGATGCGATCCTGCTCGATGGCGGTGACACCTGGCATGGCTCCTATACCTGCTATCACACCAAAGGCCAGGACATGGTCAATGTGATGAACGCGCTGCAGCCCGACGCGATGACCTTCCACTGGGAGTTCACGCTCGGCAGCGACCGGGTGGCCGAGATTGTCGAAGCGCTGCCCTTTGCGGCTCTTGGTCAGAACATTTTCGACGCGGAATGGGATGAGCCGACCGAGCTCTTCCCGCCCTACAAGATGTTCGAGCGCGCAGGCACCAAGATCGCGGTGATCGGTCAGGCCTTCCCCTACATGCCCATCGCGAACCCGCGCTGGATGTTCCCTGAATATGCCTTTGGTATCCGGGACGAGAACATGCAGGCGATGGTGGACGAGGTGCGCAGCCAAGGCGCGGACTGTGTCGTGGTGCTGAGCCACAACGGCTTTGACGTCGACAAGAAGATGGCCACTGTGGTGAGCGGCATCGACGTGATTCTGTCGGGCCACACTCACGATGCGCTGCCCGAGCCGGTGCTGGCGGGTGAGACGATCATCGTGCCCTCGGGCTCGAACGGCAAATTCGTCTCCCGCGTTGACCTCGACGTGCGGGACGGGCGCATGATGGGGTACCGGCACAAGCTGATCCCGATCTTTGCGGATGTGATCGAACCCGACCCGGAGATGGCGGCGCTCATCGATGCGCAGCGTGCGCCCTTCGAGGCGCAGCTCACGGAAGTGATCGGCCAGACCGAGGGGTTGCTCTACCGCCGCGGCAACTTCAACGGCACCTGGGACGATCTGATCTGCGATGCGCTGCTGTCCGAGCGCGATGCCGAAATCGCGCTCAGCCCCGGCGTGCGCTGGGGGCCTTCGCTGCTGCCCGGGCAGGACATCACCCGCGAGGACATCTGGAACGTGACCTCGATGAGCTATGGCGAGGCCTATCGCACGGAGATGACGGGCGAGTTTCTGAAAGTCGTCCTGGAGGATGTGGCTGACAACATCTTCAACCCCGACCCCTACTATCAGCAAGGCGGCGACATGGTGCGGACAGGCGGCATCGGCTACCGCATCGATGTGTCGAAGCCGCAAGGCGACCGGATCAGTGACCTGACGCTTCTGAGGTCGGGCGAGGCGATTGATCCGAACCGCTCCTACGTTGTGGCGGGCTGGGCTTCGGTCAACGAAGGCACCGAAGGTCCGCAGATCTGGGATGTGGTCGAGAGCCATATCGCCAAGCAAGGCACCGTCTCGGTGCAGCCAAACACCAGCGTCGAGGTTGTCGGCGCATGAGCAGGGAGACCCGAGATATGGAGGATGCCATGAGAGCACCGTCGCGCCGCGCGTTCCTGCGAGGCAGCGCGGCGGCCGTTGCGGGCACGGTCGCGGGGGCTGCCGCGGCGCAGCAGCCCGACCCGCTGATCACCGAAGTTCAAACCTGGGCATCGGCCACCGGAGAGGGTGTGGATGCCACACCCTATGGCCTGCCCATCGAGTTCGAGAAGGACGTGGTGCGGCGCAACGTGCCCTGGCTGACGGCTGATCCGATCTCATCGATCAACTTCACGCCGATCCATGCGCTTGATGGCACGATCACGCCGCAGGGCTGCGCCTTCGAGCGGCATCACTCGGGTGCGATCGAACTGCGCAAGGAGGATTACCGGCTGATGATCAACGGGTTGGTCGACACGCCGCTGGTCTTCACCTATGCGGATCTGGAGCGCTTTCCGCGCGAGAACCACGTCTATTTCTGCGAATGTGCCGCCAATACCGGCATGGAGTGGGCGGGCGCGCAGCTCAATGGGGTGCAATTCACCCACGGCATGATCCACAACATGGAGTATTCAGGCGTGCCGCTCCGCACGCTGCTGGAGGAAGCCGGGCTTGAGGCTGCCGGGGATCTTGCCGACAAGTGGATCTACGTCGAGGGGGCCGATGCCTCCTCCAACGGACGCTCGATCCCGATGGAGAAGGCGCTGGATGATGTGCTCGTTGCCTTCAAGGCCAACGGCGAGGCGCTGCGTATGGAGCACGGCTACCCGGTCCGGCTGGTGGTGCCTGGCTGGGAGGGCAACATGTGGGTCAAATGGTTGCGCCGGATCGAGGTGCTCGATGGCCCGGTGGAGAGCCGCGAGGAAACCTCGAAGTATACCGATGTGCTGGAGGATGGCACCGCGCGCAAGTGGACTTGGGTGATGGATGCAAAATCCGTCATCACCTCGCCCAGCCCGCAGGCGCCGATCACCCATGGACCCGGGGCGCTGGTGATCACCGGGCTGGCGTGGTCCGGCCACGGGCGGATCACCCGGGTCGATGTCTCGAAGGATGGTGGGATCACCTGGGAGACGGCACGGCTGGGCACGACCCAGGGCGACAGCAAGGCGCTGACCCGGTTCTACCTCGACACCGAATGGGCGGGCGAGGAGTGGCTCTTGCAGGCGCGGGCGATGGATGACACCGGCTACGTCCAGCCCACCAAGGCGCAACTGCGTGCGATGCGGGGCGAGAACTCGATCTACCACAACAACTGCATCCAGACCTGGCATGTCAAGGCAAACGGGGAGGCGGAAAATGTCGAAGTGTCTTAAGGGCCTCGCACTCTCAACGCTGCTGGCGAGCCCGGTTCTGGCGGACGGCTACGGGCTGGGCCGACCCGCACTGCCCGAAGAGATTGCGGCGTGGGACATCGATGTCCGCCCCGGCGGGCAGGGCCTGCCGGAAGGCCGCGGCGACGTCTTCACTGGCGAGGAGGTGTTTGCGGATTACTGCGCCTCCTGCCATGGCGATTTCGCCGAAGGTGTCGACAACTGGCCGGTGCTCGCGGGCGGGTTCGACACGCTTGGTGACAAGGACCCGGTGAAGACCGTGGGCTCCTACTGGCCGCATCTCTCCACCGTCTGGGACTATGTGAACCGGTCCATGCCGTTTGGAAGTGCGCAGACGCTGGAGGCGGATGAGGTTTATGCGATTGTGGCCTACATCCTCTATTCCAATGATCTGGTGGATGACGAGTTCGAACTGAGCCACGAGAACTTCGCAGAGTTCGAGATGTACAATGCCGATGGGTTCATCGTCGATGACCGGGCCGAGACGGAATATCCGCAATGGCGCGTCGCGCCCTGCATGCAGGACTGCAAGGAGAGCGTCGAGATTACGATGCGCGCCTCGGTGCTGGACGTGACCCCGGATCAGGGAGAAGATGAGGCCGCAATGAGTGATGCAGCAGATGGCACAAGCGATGCAGCAGCAGTGACCGAGGTGGCCATGGCTGCGCTCGACCCGGAATTGGTCGACGCGGGCGAGACGGTCTTCCGCAAGTGCAGGGCCTGCCACCAGATCGGCGAGGGGGCCAAGAACAAGTCGGGCCCGCACCTCAATGGCGTCATGGGCGGGCCGGTCGCATCGAACCCAGACTTCAAGTACTCCGACGTGTTTCTGGCCGCGGGGGCGGATGGGCTTGTCTGGGACGAAGCTGCGATGGCAGAGTTCCTTGCCAAGCCGCGCGCCTACATGAAGGGTACCAAGATGGGCTTTGCCGGGTTGAAGAAAGAGGCCGACATCGAAGCTGTCATCGCCTATCTCAAGAGCTTTGACGGGTAGTGTGATGCGCTGGCGCCTCGCAGCCCTGGGTGTCGCGCTCTGCCTCGCCGGCGGGATAGGTCGGGCCGAGAGCGGCGACGCCGAGGCGGGGGCCGTGGTCTTCCAGAAGTGCAGTGGCTGCCATCAGATCGGCGCCGGGGCCGAACACCGCATCGGGCCGCATCTCAATGGGATCTTTGGGCGCGTGGCGGCGAGTCACGGGGATTTCAGCTATTCCAAGAGCTTCCAGCGCGCCGGTGCCGGCGGGCTGGAGTGGCATGCCGAAACCCTCGATGTGTTTCTGGAAAACCCCCGCGCGATCACCAGCGGAACACGGATGAGCTTTCGCGGAATCAAGGATGCGAAGGATCGCCGCGACCTGATCGCTTACATGCGGCGGTTTTCCGACAACCCGGCTGACATCCCCGAAGCGGACCCGACCGCCGCGGCCACCAGCCACGATGTCGACCCGGCCATCCTCGCGCTGGTCGGGGATCCGGACTACGGGGAGTACCTGAGCGGCGAATGCACCACCTGCCACCAGGCCGAGGGCGGCGACGACGGCATTCCCTCGATCGTGCTCTGGCCCGAAGAAGACTTCGTGGTCGCGATGCACGCCTACAAGAGCAAGACACGCAATCACCCGGTGATGCAGATGGTGGCCGGGCGGCTGGGCGATGAGGAGATCGCGGCGCTGGCGGCGTATTTTGCCCGGCTGCCGGACTAGGGATTAACAGGGAGGAAGAACAAGATGACATTGAACAGAAGGAATTTCATAGGAGTCGCTGCGGCGAGCGCCCTGGCGGCACCGCATGTTCTCGCCGACGGCCACGGAAAACCGCGCGTGGTGGTGATTGGCGGCGGGGCCGGCGGGGCGACGGCGGCGCGCTACATCGCCAAGGACAGCGACGGCGGTGTCGACGTCACGCTGATCGAGCCCTCGCGCACCTATTTCACCTGCTTCTTCTCCAACCTCTACCTCGGTGGCTTCAAGGAGATGGGCGAGCTGGGCCACACCTATGGCAAGCTGGCCGCTGCTGGGGTGAACGTGGTGCATGACTGGGCCGTGGGCGTCGATCGCGATGCCAAGACGGTCACGCTCGCGGGCGGCGGACACCTTGGCTATGATAAGCTGATCCTCAGTCCGGGCATCGATTTCGTCGAGGGGGCAGTGCCGGGTTGGGATCTCGGCGCGCAGAACGCGATGCCGCATGCCTACAAGGCGGGCTCGCAGACCGAGCTTCTGCGCGCGCAGATCGCTGCGATGCCGGAGGGCGGAACCTTTGCGATGATCGCGCCGCCCAACCCTTTCCGCTGCCCGCCCGGACCATACGAGCGCGTATCCATGGTGGCGCATGTGCTCAAGCAGTCGAACCCTACCGCCAAGATCATCGTGGCCGACCCCAAGCCCAAGTTCTCGAAGATGTCGCTTTTTCAGGAGGGATGGGCCAATCACTACGAGGGCATGATCGACTGGATCGGCGAAGACTTCGGCGGCGGTGAGGTTTCCGTCGATCCGGCCAGTATGATCGTGACGATCGACGGCGAGGAAACCCCGGTGGACGTCTGCAACGTGATCCCGGCCATGAAGGCGGGCCGGATCGCTGAAATCGCGGGTGTGACCGACGGCAACTGGGCGCCGGTGAATGCCGCCGACATGTCGTCGAAGGCCGATCCGGACGTCTATGTTCTGGGCGATGCCAGCCAGCAGGGTGACATGCCCAAGTCCGGGTTCTCGGCCAACAGCCAGGCCAAGGTCTGCGCCAACGCGGTGCGCGGGGCGCTGACCGGCTCCAAGGTCTTCCCGGCCAAGTTCTCCAACACCTGCTGGTCGCTGATCGCCGCCGATGACGGCGTCAAGGTTGGCGCCACCTACGAGGCGACGGAGGAAAAGATCGCCAAGGTCGACGGCTTCATCTCCGAAACCGGAGAGGACTCGGCGACGCGCAAGGCGACCTATGAGGAGTCCGAGGGCTGGTACACCGGTATCACGGCCGACATGATGGGCTGAGCCATGCGCGCTCCCGGCTCTTGATCTTTCTCAAGAGCCGGGATGCCGTCTCGTGCAACCCTGCAGCCAGGGACAGAAGGAGACCAGATCATGAGACACCTGATTATCGCAGCGTCGCTCGGCGTGGCGGCGGCCGCGTCAGCCAATGAGGCGATCACGGTGCCCTTCGACGGGAGTTTCGAAGATGCCGCCTTTGCCGTCGAAAGCGCGATCGTGGGCCAAGGGTTGGTCATCGACTATGTCAGCCACACGGGCGAGATGCTGAGCCGGACCGCTGGCGATGTCGGCAGCGAGGTTGAGCTCTTCAAGGAGGCGGATATCTTCTTGTTCTGCTCGGCGATTGTCTCGCGCGAGGTGATGGAGGCGGATCCGATGAACATCGCGCATTGTCCCTACGGTGTCTTCGTCGCGGAGGATGCAGATGGGGTGATGATCGGCTACCGGTCATACCCCGAAGGCGAGATGCAGAAAGTACAGGCTCTGCTGGCCGAGATCGTCGCCGAGGCTGCGGAGAACTGAAGCGTTGTGTGGTCGCACTCGGGCCGTCCGAAACGAGAGACGTCGGGCGACACCCTCTTGATGAAAGCCCTCAGCGGGCTGTGGCGGGCCAGCCCGGGCGCGCGCGAAGCAGAAGCTCTGTGGCCACCGCACCAATCCACATGCAGAGTACCGCAACCCAGGCGGTGGTCGCAAGGATAGCCCCGCCCGAGAGACCGGCGCCCACTGCACAGCCGCCCGCGAGCATGCTGCCGAAGCCCATGAGCACTCCGCCCATGAGATAGCGCTCCATCGGGGTGTCGGGTCCGAACCTCTGGACCCGCGCTTCGCCCTTGGCGAAGGCTGTAACCATTGCGCCAAAGACAACGCCCGGCACCAGCCCGATGCCGAAGCCGGGCGGGAGACTGCTGGCGTTGACCAGCGCCATCAGCGTGTCAGTCGACGGGCCGGAGAACGTGATCGACTGGACCGCGATCACCTCAAAGGACGCTCTCGAGATCGCGAAGGTGAGTTGCCAGCCGCCGAAGATGGCAAGGCCCACGATCGCGGCGGCGATCAGTTCAGAGGCGCGGACGCGCTGCCGCAGGCCAAAGACCAGGGCAAGGATCAGGGCAATGAGGGCGCCGACTGCCACCCAATGGGCAAATGCGCCTCCTGCGCCGATCAGGCTGCGCGCGGCACCGCCCGGCAACGTCCAGATCCCCGCGAGCGTCTCCCTCAGGGGCGCAAGACTGCCGCGAAGAGAGGCCTGGGCCGTGAGCGTCAGCACAAGCCCGGTCACGATGGCGCGCAGATTGCCTGAGGCCGACAGCACCAGCAGGCGGCTCGCGCATCCCCGCGCGAGGATCATCCCGCAGCCAAAGAGCAGCCCCCCGATGATTGCGCCCGAGAGGCTACCGGTGGTCGCAAGCTGGCGTGCCGCGCTCACGTCAAGCCCGCCCGCGAGGATCGCGGCCTGGACGGCGGCCAACGCCGAGAAAAAGGCAACAAGCCAGACGGCGAGGCGCGGCCCCAGACGGCCACCTGCCACCTCGGCCGTCGCCGCGCGCAGGCAAAAACGCGCGTGATATGCGGCACATCCGAAGACGACGCCGAGGCCCACACCCGAGACCAGCAGCAGCCGGCCTTCGCCAAGGCGGTCGATCAGCGGTTCCATGAGGTGGCGCAGCGGTTGGTCATTCAGGCGACTATGGTTGAGCTGCTGGCCGGCAGTCTTTGACCTGTCTCAAGTTGCCGCGCCGCCTCGGGGATGCGCCGACGTGCGGCAGGCTAGCACTCGGTACAGGTTTTGAGGCCGACAAGGCGATAGATCGGGCAGAAGCTGATAAAGGCGGTCACCACCAGGATCACCCCGATGTAGCCCCAGAGGCCGATAGTGCCCAGAACGGCAAGCAGGATCAGAAGCGCACCGACGGCAAAGCGCGCAAGGCGGTCGTAGAGTCCAAGGTTCCGTGTCATGGCATGTCTCCTGTTATGAAGGTCTGTAGTCACTCTGATCTGGGATTCGGCGGTGGTCAGTGACCCTGTCACAAAGAATCGCGGTCCGCGTAGGTTTTCAGTGCTGCGGAATCCATGAGCGCAATCTTCCCGCGCCCGAGCTCGATCCAGCCGTTGCGCTCGAACGACTTCAGCGTGCGCGAGACCACCTCGCGCGCAGTGCCGAGCTCCTGTGCGATGTCTTCATGTGTCAGATGCAGCACCGTCTCGGGTTGCCGGGCGAGCCAACGCGCGAGCCTCAGATCAGTCCGGTGCAGGAGCAACTCGTCGATGACGTCGGTCAGCTCCCCGACGCGGAGCGCGAGGCTGTGAAAGACCAGCTCCCGAAACCGCGCATCGCGCGCGAGAAGCGCCTGGAACCGCGGCGCCGGAATGGCTAGCGCCTGCAGCGGGCCTTCGGCATAGCCATAGCCCGAATAGGGGCGCCCGGACAGAAGACCGGTGGTGGTCAGCACGCAGCTGTCCCCCGCAAGAACACGGTAGAGCACGACCGTGCGCCCTGCCGCATTGGTCTGTTCCACCCGCACTGCGCCACTCAGCACGATAAGATAGGCAGCGCTCTCGTCCCCGGGTTGGAAGAGGCAGGCGCCATCGGGCGCAGTGATCAGGTCGCCCTCATCGCGATAGTCGACAAGAGAGGTCCCCCCGCTCACTCGAATTCCATCTGCTCATAGACGCGACCCGCGTTTTTCGTGGCCAGCTCCTCGAACGTGTCGAGATGTGCGTATGGCGACTGATCGACGTAATACGCCTCGGCGAGGTCACCGCCCGCCTCGAGATGCGCGCCGATCTGTTCGCGCAGATAGATCAGGTAGTCCTTCGTGTAGCGGCGCACCTGATCCATATTCGTGGGGTGCCCGTGACCGGGGATCACATAGGTCGCCTGCAGCGGTTCGAAGGCGGCATCCCAGGTGTCGAGCCAGTCCAGCGTCATCGTATCTTCGAAGATCGGGAGCATCCGTTCGTGAAAGGCCATGTCGCCCGCAATGACCAGGCTCTGTTCGGGCAGCCAGACTGAGATGTCGCCGGGGCTGTGCGCCGGACCGAGGTAGAGCACCTCGATCCGGTAGTCACCCATCTCGACCACATGGCTGTCTTCAAAAGTCTGCGTCGGGCCCGAGAGATAGGTACCAGCGGCCTTATCCCGGTTGTAGCGCTTCATCGTCTCGAGGATCTGCGCGCCATACTCCTCGAACTGCTGTGCGGCCTCCACATGGGCGAGCGTCGGCACGCCCTGATCCGCCCAGTAGCTGTTGCCCAGCATTGCATGGCCCTGACCGTTTTCGTTGATCACCAGGCGCACCGGCTGATCCGTGATCGCCTTGATCTCGGCGTGCAGCGCCTCGGCCAGAACATAGGCCGCGCCACCGTTGATCACCACTACGCCGTCGCCGGTCACGATGAAGCTGAGGTTGTTGTTGTGGCCCGTGTTTTCGTAAGTCGGGGGCGCTGTGGCTCCGATGGCCGACCAGACGTTGGGGATCACCTCTACCGGTTTGGAGTAGAGCGGCGAGCCGGGGTATTGGTCGGCGATATCTTCGCTGGCGAGGGCCGCCGCCGCGAGGCTCAAGGGCACGAGGGTCAGGGTCAGTCGCATCAGGTCTCATCCTGCAAGAAGTGGTATCCATCTTCGGTTGCCTCTGCCCGACCGATGCCGCCGCCGGGCAGGTGAAAGCCGACCAGCTGCATCTTCTCCCGTGACAGCCGGTCGAGCAGCATCCGGCGCGTCTCGGCGGCCTGATCCATGTCCTGATCGGAGCCGCTGCGCCAGTCGGGCCGCCGGAAGGCGACGTGATGGTTTCCGATGGCATCGCCCACCACCATGGCGGCGTCCGGCCCGTTGCGCAGCTCGAAGCTCATGTGGCCGGGCGTATGACCGGGCGTGGCGACAGCGGCGATCCCCGGCAGGATCTCCTCGCCATCCTCGAAAAGCGTGACGCCCGCTTCGATGGTCTGCATCCGCCGCCGCGCGCCCACCGCGAAGGACATACGGTCCTCTGCGATGGTGTCGACGGTGCGTGGGTCCCACCAGTAATCCCATTCCGCCCGGCCCATCATCATGTGCGCCGACGCGAAGACGGGGTCGTCGAACTCATCGAGCAGGCCCCAGATATGGTCGGGATGGGCGTGCGTGAAGAGCACATGCGTGATGTCGTCCGGCGTCAGCTCAACCGCGGCAAGACTGTCTTGGACCGCGCCCGCGCTTGGCATGAAGTCCGGCCCAGCCCCCACGTCGAAGAGGACCGTGTTTGTGCCATCGCGATAGAGCGCAAGGTTGCAGTCCGGTGTCAGGTGGCCGTCGGGCACGTCGAAGTCCTGCAAGATCGAGGTGAGTTCCTCGTCGGGCATATGCGAGAACAGGAAGCTGCGGGGCAGCACCAGATGGCCATCGCTTACGGTAGTCAGCGTGGCCGGACCCAGCGGCAGCTCGGCGACGCTGCGGTGGGGCAGGGTAGTTGCGAGAGGAAGGCTGGCGCAGCGTGCGAGAAACGCCCTGCGGGTGAGTGACATCACGAACCTCCCAATAAAATCTTATATTAGAATATGAATGATTGATTAACGACTGGCAAGCCCGACCATTGACGTCTCTTTAGCGATGCGGGTTGTTTTTCGCTTTTTCATAGATACATTCGAATGTATGTATAAGAAATGATCTGATGAGAAGGAGACGTGTTTTGGAAACGGAATTCACACCTCTGTGGTCTCTCGGGGGCGGGGTGTTGATCGGGCTTGCCGCGACGCTTCTGATGGCCACCCTCGGCCGGATCATGGGAGCCACCGGCATTCTTGCAGGCGCGCTGATGCCGCCGTCGAAGTCCGAATTTGCCTGGCGCGCCGCCGTTCTGGCCGGCATGATCTCGGGCCCGCTTGTCATTTTCGCACTGAGCGGCGCGATGCCGGTTGTGCAGATCCCCGTCTCGATAAGCATGCTGACGCTCGGCGGGCTCGTCGTTGGTGTCGGCGTCACCTTCGCGTCCGGTTGTACCTCGGGCCACGGGGTGTGCGGTATGGCGCGCCTCTCGCCGCGGTCCTTGGTCGCAACGAGCACCTTCATGCTGTTCACCGGCGCCACCGTCTTCGCGGTCCGCCACCTCTGGGGAGGTTGACCCATGCGCATCATCATCGCCTATCTCGCCGGTCTTCTCTTCGGGATCGGAATCGCCATCTCCGGCATGGCCAATCCGGCGAAGGTTCTGAACTTCTTCGATGTCGCCGGCACCTGGGACCCGTCGCTCGGGTTGGTGATGGGGGGCGCGTTGCTGACCACGTTCGTCGGCTACCGGCTCGTCCTGCGCCGCGCCGGTCCGTGGCTTGGCCCGAGTTTCGCGCTGCCGACACGGGCAGACATCGATCTGCGGCTGGTGGCCGGCGCCGCGCTGTTCGGTGTCGGTTGGGGCATTGCCGGGTTTTGCCCGGGCGGTGCGCTGCCCGCTTTGGGAACGGGGCGCATCGAGGTCTTTGCCTTCGTCGGCGCTCTGGTGGCGGGGATCTTCCTCGCCAAGGCCTTGCAATCGCTTGGTCAGCGCCTGAAACATGCGGCGACCTGACCAGCCGATGGATTCAGCGGCGGTGAGAGCGGGCGTGGCTATTCAGCGTTCAGCACCCGATCGGCCATCACAGCCGCTGAGGTGCGGTTGTCGATCCCCATCTTCTGGAAAACCTGTTCGAGGTGCTTGTTCACCGTCCGCGCGCTGAGGCCGAGGATTGCGCTGATGTCGCGGTTGGTCTTGCCCAGGGTCAGCCAGAACAGCACCTCCGCCTCACGCGGGGTGAGGTTGAAGCTGCGGGCCAGCACGTCCTCCTTTCGGTCTGAACTGCGGCGGATCAGCTTCACAAGCACCTCTGGAACGGGTGTCATCCCCATGAACTGAAAGGTCAGCGCACCCGCGTCATAGGGCGGAACGGCCGAGACCGGCTGGGCTCGGCATGCGGCAATCCAGCTCGTCCAACCGGCGCGGTGGGATTTGAGGTCGAACGCGCCAAAGGCGTCGCGCGCCCTCTGCGAGCCCCACAGCAGGCGGCCTTCCGTATCGAAGGCCAGCACCGACCTCCCCGAGCTGTCCAGCGCGGTGCGTGCGCTTTGCAGCAGGCGCGAGTTGGCGATATGGGTGCTGAGCCGGGCGATCAGCTCCTCGACGACGACCGGTTTGGTGATGTAGTCCACGCCACCGGAGTTGAGGCCCTCGAGAATATGCTCCTTCTCGGTCAGCCCGGTCATGAAGACGATGGGCGTCATCACCGCGTCAGGGCCGGACTTGAGCACCCGGCAGGTCTCGAACCCGTCGATGCCGGGCATGACCGCGTCCATCAGAATGACGTCAGGGTCGACCCGATGCGCCAGATCGATGGCCGCCTGCCCGTCGGTTGCGATCAGCACCGTGATCCCGCTCTGCTCCAGCGCCATCGAAATCATGCCGAGCGCGTCGGGGTTGTCGTCCACGACCAGCGCGATGCACTTCTGGCCGGCATCAGTCAACTGCATCTTCCACCGCCTCCAGAAGATGAAGGATCCCGGCCATGTCGAACTGCTCAAGGCAGATGTCCAGCCGGTCCAGAAGATCTGCATCGCACAGACGCCCGGCGCGCAGGTGGCTCAGCTGTTCGCGTACGCCTGCCACATGCCCAAGCTTGGCGCTGTCGATCAAGCGCGCGCGGTCCTCATCGGACAGCGCGGCGCGCACGGTGCGCGGCCTCTCGTCATCGGCCTTGCGCAGCAGTGTGACCTTCAGAAGTTCCGCGATCTGCGTCAGCAAATCGTCGAGGTTGAAAGGCTTGGCGAGGAAACCATCGTGCAGTGCCACCTTCGGACGGCTCATGCTCTCCTCGTCGGCGTGCCCCGAGATCACCACGATCGGCACATGCGGCCAATCCCCCAGCCGCAGATCGCGGGCAAAGGACCAGCCGTCCCGTTCAGGCATGTCGATGTCCAGAAGGATGATGTCCGGGCTCGCCTCCTGTAGCATTTGCTCGGCCATGTCGGCGGAGGGCGCGATAAGGACCACGAAGCCGAGCTTGGTCAGGAACTGTTCGGCCAGCGACAGGTGATTGGTGTCGTCATCGACAATCAGCACCGTCTTGCGCGGTCCGGTGTAGCCGGTGAAGGCGGGCAGGGCCGCGTTATCGGTCAAACCTTCGGCATCGAAAACACCGGGCGCGATCGACGGCAACATCAGCTTGACCGAAAAGGTGCTGCCGCGGCCGGGCGTGCTCTCGACGTCGATCTCGCCGCCGAGGATCTCGACCAGCAGCTTGGTGATCGTGAGGCCAAGGCCCGAGCCCTGCCGACCCGACTGGCCTGCCCGTTCGAAGGGGCGCCAGATCCGCGGGATGTTTTCGGGCGCAATGCCGATACCGGTGTCGGTCACGGTGATCAGCGCCACCTCGTTGCGGTAGGCCAGATCGAGCGAGACACGGCCCGCGTCGGTGTAGCGGAGCGCATTCGAGAGCAGATTGATGATGATCTGCCGCAGGCGCTTTTCGTCCGTCCCCACAAGCGTTGGAAGTCGGCCGTGAATGGACCAGTTGAAGGTGATGCCCTTGGCGGTGGCCTCGGCTTCGAAGATCGCCGCGACCTGATGCAGCAGCATGCGCAGATTGACCCGGTCGCGCATGATCTCCAGTCGCCCGGCCTCGATCCGGGCGATGTCCAGCAGCCCGTCGATCAGCCCGGCGAGATGCTCCGACGAGCGGCGGATGCTAGCGATCGAATTGCGCCAGGGCGCAAGCTCCGGATCCTTCTCCAGCAGCTGCGCAAAGCCGTAGATGGCGTTCAGCGGCGTGCGCAGTTCGTGACTGAGCCCCGACATATAGCGGGTCTTGGCCAGGTTGGCGGCCTCGGCCTTCTCCTTGGCCTGCTGCAGGGCTTTGTCGGTCCGTTCATGGGCCCGGATCTCCTTGAGCAGCAGCTCGGTCTGCCGCTCCGCCTCGGCCATGGCATTGCGCTGGCTCTCACCGGCGAGGATGAACATCCAGACCGAGATCCCGATGACAATCAGAATCATGCAGAAGGTGATCGTCAGCACCGCGTCGAAGGTCTCGGCGCCGGCAAAGCCGCGGATGAAGAGCAGCAGGATGCCGAAGCTGAGCGAGATCGCACTCGTCGTGACCAGAAAGCGGGAGAGCCGCGACATCAGCGCATTGGCCACCGCTGCGGGCAGGTGGGCGTGAAGGGCCGTGCTCACCGTGTTGTCGAGCCGCCCGTGGGGTTTGCAGTGATCGTGACAGGCCGCATCCAAGCTGCAGCAAAGCGAGCAGATGCGCCCGAAGTGGAACGGGCAGTGGCTGGTGTCTTCGACATCGAAACGGTACTCGCAGACGGTGCAGGTCTGGAGCTCCTCTGTCGGTGGTGTCTCGGCGTCCTGGCGCGCAAGATAGTACCGCCCGCCGGTCACCCAGGCGAGGAGGGGCGCGAGCGTAAAGGCCGTCAACAGCGCCACGAAGGAGGAAAACGCCTGCGCAAGCGTGCCCAGCAGCCCAGCATAGGCGATCAGCGAGACCACGCAGGCCACCACCATCGCGCCGATGCCCACGGGGTTCACGTCATAGAGATGCGAGCGGCGGAATTCGATGCCCTTCGGGCTGAGGCCCAGCGGCTTGTTCACCACCAGATCGGCCACCAGCGCCCCGATCCAGGCCACCGCCACATGGGAGTAGAGGCTGAGCACATGCTCCAGCCCGGTAAAGACGCCCAGTTCCATCAGCATCAGCGCAATCGCCACGTTGAAGACCAGCCAGACCACCCGACCCGGATGGCTCTTCGTGAGGCGTGAGAAGAAATTCGACCAGGCGATAGAGCCCGCATAGGCGTTGGTCACGTTGATCTTGAGCTGCGACAGGATCACGAAGATCGCCGTCAGCCCCAGCACCAGCGCGGGCGAGCCCAACACCTGTTCGAAAGCGGTGTGATACATGCGCGTGGGGTCGGTAGCCTCTTCAGGGGCCACGTTCTCGCGGATGGCGAGGATGACCAGGTAGGAGCCCGCAAGCATCTTCAGCATGCCCAGCACCGACCAACCGGGACCGGCGCAGATCAGCGCCAGCCACCATTTGCGGCGGTCGGCACGGGTTTTCGGCTCGGGCAGAAAGCGCAGGAAATCCACCTGCTCGCCGATCTGGGCGACCAGGGAGAAGACCACACCCGAGGCCGCGCCAAGCATCAGCAGGCGTGACGCGTCGGGCACGTCGGGGTTGGCCTCGAACCCTGTCCACATCTCGATGTCGTATCCGACGAACGCCAGCAGAATGAACGGCAGCGCGTGCAGCAGCACCCAGAGCGGCTGGGTCCAGGCCTGGAAGGTTGAAATCTTGGAAAAGCCATGCACCACCAATGGGATGACGACGAGCGAACTGGCGACATAGCCGAGAAACAGCGGCACGCCGAGCGTGAATTTCAGCGCCAGCGCAAGGATCGCCGCCTCCAGCGCGAAGAAGATGAAGGTAAAGGAGGCGTAGATCAGCGAGGTGATCGTCGATCCGAGATACCCGAAGCCCGCGCCGCGCGTCATCAGATCGATATCAAGCCCGTATTTGGCAGCGTAGTACGAGATCGGGAAACCGGTCAGAAAGAGGATCGCGCCCACCAGCATGATGGCCGTGATCGCGGTATCGAACCCGTAGGTCAGCGTGATGGTCGCGCCAATGGCCTCAAGCGCGAGGAACGAGATCGATCCGATGGCCGTATTGGCAACGCGGCTATAGCTCCAGCGCCGTGCGCGCCGTGCCGTGTAGCGCAGGGCGAAGTCCTCCATCGTCTCGTTGGCCACCCAACGATTGTAGGTACGCTTTTCGCGTGTGGCTTTGAGATGTGCGACCATATCGCTTCCATGCAGAAGGAGGTGCTCTGCCCATCGTCAGCGCGTCGCAATTGGTGGTCAGGCTCCCCCAGCCCAAAAACTTACTCATCGACCCTACGTGCACAAAACGCGCATCCCTATACGTCATTTGACGTATACTGCGGCGCAGCATTGCCCGCGATCATTCCGGCAGCGGGTGATCTGGAATCGCCCATTTCTTGAGCAACTGACAAGGGGGCGACATGTCTGACGGAATTTCTAACAATAAAACCAAAGGAGTAAGCCGCAGGGCCGTGCTGGCCGGGGGCACGGCGCTGACCGCCTCGCTGTTCATGCCGAACGGTTTGCGCGCAGCGGATTTTCCGACAGCGGAGGTGAACACCACCGGTCTTGCGGTCACCGATGACGCGGTCACCATCGGTATTCTTCATTCGATCACCGGCACCATGGCGATCTCCGAGACCGGCTCGGTCCAGGCCGAGAAGCTGGCGATCGAGCAGATCAACGCGCAGGGCGGGATTCTGGGCCGCAAGATCGAGTACATCCAGGAGGACGGCGCCTCCGACTGGCCGACCTTCGCCGAGAAAGCGCGTAAGCTGCTGGTCAATGACAAGGTCGCCTCTGTCATGGGCTGCTGGACCTCGGCCTCCCGCAAGGCGGTGCTGCCGGTCTTCGAGCAGCACAATGGCTTTCTCTATTACCCGACATTTTATGAGGGTCTCGAAGAGAGCCCGAATGTCATCTACACCGGCCAGGAGGCGACGCAGCAGATCATCGCGGGCCTCGATTGGGTCAACCAGACCAAGGGCGCCAAGACCTTCTATCTGCTGGGCTCTGACTACATCTGGCCGCGCACGTCCAACAAGATCGCGCGCAAGCACATCGAGAACTTCATGGACGGCTGCAAGGTCGTGGGCGAGGAATACTACCCGCTGGGCCATACGCAATTCAACTCGGTCATCAACAAGATCCGGCTGCGCAAGCCGGATGTGATCTATGCCATCGTCGTGGGTGGCTCGAACGTGGCCTTCTACAAGCAGCTCAAGGCGGCAGGCATCGATATGACCAAGGAAAAGCCGCTCCTGCTGACGATCTCGGTCACCGAGGACGAAATCCGCGGCATCGGCGGCGAGAACATCGACGGCGCATACGCCTGCATGAAGTATTTCCAGTCCCTGGAGAACGAGAACAACCTCGCCTTCGTCAAGGCCTTCAAGGAGATGTGGGGCGACGACATGGTGATCGGCGATGTCACGCAGGCCGCCTATCTCGGCCCGTGGTTGTGGAAAGCGGCTGTGGAGAAGGCGGGCAGCTTCGATGTGGACAAGGTGCGCGAGGCCAGCCCGGGCATCGAACTGACCACAGCGCCAGAAGGCTACGTGAAAGTGCACGAGAACCATCACCTCTGGTCCAAGACCCGCGTGGGTCGCGCACAGGCCGATGGCCAGTACGAAGTTGTCTTCGAGACTGCCGACCTGGTGGAGCCTGATCCCTTCCCCGAAGGCTACCAGTAAGGCTGGCCCAGCGGTCCGGGGTGCCAGTCCCGGGCCGCCTTTTCCCATTTCGCAAGACCACCGGAGGCATGAGATGTTTGCCGATTATTCGATGGCCGAGCTTGGCGCGATTTTCGCCATGCAGGGCTTTGCAGGGCTGATCCTGTTTTCCGTTTTTGTGCTCATGGCTCTGGGTCTGGCGATCATCTTTGGCCAGATGGGCGTGATCAACATGGCGCATGGGGAGTTCATGATCCTCGGCGCCTATGTGACCTATCTGGTCTCGAACCTCTTTGCGGAGTACATGCCAGCGCTCTTCAGCATGTACTTCTTTGTGGCGATGATCTTCGCCTTCATCGCCTCGGGGCTGCTGGGCCTCTTTGTCGAATGGGCGATGATCCGGCACCTCTACAAGCGTCCGCTGGATACGCTCCTAGCCACTTGGGGGCTGAGCCTCATTCTGCAGCAGACCTACCGGTCCGTCTTCGGCGCGCGCGAGGTGGGCGTGAGCATCCCCGACTGGATGATGGGCTCCCTGCCACTCACGGACCTGATCGAAGTGCCGATCAACGGCATCTTTGTCATGGTGCTGGCGGTGGGCATCTCACTGGCGGTCTACATCATGATGTTCCGTTCCCGCTGGGGAAAGCAGGTGCGCGCGATCAACCAGAACCGGGTGATGGCAGGCGCGGTGGGCATCAACACCGAATGGACGGACCGTCTGACCTTCGGCATCGGCTGCGGCGTCGCAGGCGTCGCCGGCTCGGCCTTCACCATGATCGGCTCCACCGGGCCGACGGCAGGGCAGCTCTACATCGTCGACACCTTCCTCGTGGTGGTCTTCGGCGGCGCGGGCTCGCTCCTCGGTACGATCGCCAGCGCCTTCTCGATCAGCCAGGCGCAGTCGATCATGGAGTTCTTCCTCTCCGGCTCCATGGCCAAGGTTCTGACGCTGCTGGTGGTCGTGGGTATCCTGATGATCCGCCCGCAGGGCCTCTTCTCCCTCAAGCTGCGCAAGTAAGGAGCCCATGCCCGTGCAATCCTCCGCCTTCATGACCCGCAAGGACATCATCGGCTTCGCCATCCTTGCCGCGCTGATCTTCATTGTTTTCCCGATGGTTCTGGACAGCTTTCGCCTGAATCTCTTCGGCAAGTATCTGACCTACGCCTTCGTCGCCATTGGTCTCTCGCTCTGCTGGGGCGCAGGCGGCATCCTCAGCCTCGGGCAGGGCGTGTTCTTCGGTCTGGGCGGCTACTGCATGGCGATGTTTCTCAAGCTCGAAGCCTCGACGCCCGAGAACACGGCGATCCAATCCACCCCCGGCATCCCCGACTTCATGGACTGGAACCAGCTGACCGAACTGCCCTGGTGGTGGGAGCCGTTCTACTCTCTGCCCCTTGCGCTGCTCGCTGTGGTCGCCGTCCCTGTCATGTTCGCCTTCATCATCGGCGTGGCGATGTTCACCCGGCGCGTGGGTGGCGTCTATTTCGCGATCATCACGCAGGCCTTCGCAGCAATCATGACGATCCTGATCATCGGCCAGCAAGGCTACACCGGCGGGGTCAATGGGATCACCGACCTGCGCACACTGATGGGCTGGGACATCCGCACCGACGAGGCCAAGACGACGCTTTACTTCGTGAACGGCGTGCTGCTCTTCGCAGTGCTGTTCGCAGCGCAGTACGTGCGTAAATCCAAGCTGGGGCGGCTGCTGATCGCCATGCGCGATCAGGAGGACCGGGTGCGGTTCTCCGGCTACAACGTGGCGAACTTCAAGATCTTCATCTTCTGTTTGGGTGCGGCCTTCGCGGGCATCGGTGGGGCCATGTTCACGCTGCAGGTGGGCTTCATGTCGCCGACGCTCGTGGGCATCGTGCCTTCGATTGAAATGGTGATCTTCTGCGCCGTGGGCGGGCGGCTGTCGATCCTCGGTGCGGTCTACGGCGCGCTGCTGGTCAACTGGGCCAAGACCACCTTCTCCGAAAGCTTCCCGGAACTCTGGCTGCTTGGCCTCGGCGGGCTCTTCATCGCGGTGGTGATGCTCTTCCCGAACGGCTTGGCGGGCGTGTGGTCCGAGAAGGTCGAGCCGCGGCTGATGGCCCTCTTCGGCAAATCCCGTGAGGACAAACCCGCGCCCGATGGCGCCCCAGCGGAGTGAGCGAGATGCAGGAGCGATTCATTCTCCAGGTGGAAGACCTCACCGTGTCCTTCGATGGGTTCAAGGCGGTCGACGCACTGAGCTTCTACGTCGAGCCCAACGAGTGCCGCGTGATCATCGGGCCCAATGGCGCGGGCAAGACCACGGTGCTGGACCTCATCTGTGGGCGCACCAAGGCGACGGCCGGGTCGGTCAAGTTCCACGATCAGGAGCTTCTGACCATGCGCGAAGACCAGATCGTGAATGCGGGTGTCGGCCGCAAATTCCAGACGCCCTCGGTCTATGAAGACCTCACGGTTTTTGAGAACCTCGAACTAAGCTATCCCAAGGGCCACAGCGTCTTCGGCGCGCTCGCCTTCAAGCGCGATGCGGAGGTGCGGGAGCGGATTGAAGAGATCGCGGGCACGATCTTCCTTGGCGATCAATTGGACGAGAAGGCCGCCTTCCTCAGCCACGGGCAGAAGCAATGGCTGGAGATCGGCATGCTGCTGATCCAGGACCCGGAGCTTCTGATGCTGGACGAACCCGTGGCCGGCATGTCGGTGGCCGAGCGCAAGAAGACCGCCGAACTGCTCAACCGGATCATCCAGGACCGCTCCGTCATCGTGATCGAGCATGACATGGGCTTCGTCGCCGACATCGCCACCCGCGTGACCGTGCTGCACCAGGGCAAGACGCTTTCCGAAGGCTCCATGGAGCGGGTGCAGAACGACCCCAAGGTCGTCGAAGTCTACCTGGGCCATTGAAGGAGAGACCAAGATGCTGAACGTGAAATCCCTCCGTGCGGCCTACGGCGAAAGCGAGATCCTGCACAGTCTGAACCTCGATGTGGCGCCGGGCGAGATCGTGGCGATCATGGGCCGCAACGGCATGGGCAAGACCACACTCATGAAGACGCTCATGGGCATCGTCCCGGAACGGGGTGGTGAAGTCACGGTGGGTGACCAGCCTGTCACCGGGCTGAAATCACACCAGCGCGTCGCGTGCGGCATCGGCTATGTGCCGCAGGGGCGGATGATCTTCTCCGCCATGACCGTGCAGGAAAACGTCGAGACCGGGCTCACTGTGACCGGCAAATCGACCGTGCCCGAGGATATCTACGAACTTTTCCCGGTGCTGCTGGAGATGAAGGGCCGTCGGGGCGGCAACCTCTCGGGCGGGCAGCAGCAGCAGCTCGCCATCGCCCGCGCGCTGGCGTCGAACCCCAAGGTGCTGCTGCTCGATGAGCCGACCGAAGGCATCCAGCCGTCGATCATTCGCGAGATGGCCCGCACCCTGCGCCGCATCCGTGACGAGAAGGGCCTCAGCATCGTCGTCTCTGAACAGGTGCTGAGCTTCGCGCTCGACGTGGCCGACCGGGTCATGGTGATCGAAAACGGCACCTTCGTACACGACAGCCCGCGCGACGGCATCGACGAGGCCAAGGTCTCGAAATTCCTATCCGTATGACAACCAACCTGGGAGGCTGATATGCCAGATACATTGCAGAGCCACACATCGACCGCGTCGAACACGCTGATTTCCGTCGATCTGAGTGAGAGCCCGCACACCAACGAAAACGTCCACAACCGCTGGCATCCGGACATCCCGATCAACGTCTGGGTCGAGCCGGGCGACGACTTCCGCATCGAGACCTACGACTGGACCGGCGGGCAGATCAAGAACGACGACGATGCCTCGGACGTGCGCGATGTGGAACTGGAGCAGGTGCATTATCTCTCCGGCCCCATTGGCGTGAAGGGCGCGGAGCCGGGCGACCTGCTGGTGGTCGATATCCTCGACATCGGCGCCAAGGAGGAGATGCTCTGGGGCTTCAACGGGTTCTTCTCCAAGCAGAATGGCGGCGGCTTTCTGACCGAGCATTTCCCCGAGGCGCAGAAGTCGATCTGGGACATCGAGGGTATGTTCACCAAATCGCGTCACGTGCCGGGGGTGAAATACGCGGGGCTGATCCACCCCGGGCTGATCGGCTGTCTGCCGGACCGCAAGATGCTGGATATGTGGAACAGCCGCGAGACAGCGCTCTTCAACACCGATCCCGACCGCACGCCGCCCTTGGCAGCCCTGCCCAACACGCAGAGCGCGCATATGGGGGCGATGAAGGGCGAGGCGCGGGATGCGGCCGCCGCTGAAGCCGCGCGCACCGTGCCCCCGCGCGAGCATGGCGGGAACTGCGACATCAAGGATCTCAGCCGTGGCTCCAAGATCTACTTCCCCGTCTATGTGGACGGCGCGGGGCTTTCGATGGGCGATCTGCACTTCAGCCAGGGCGATGGCGAGATCACCTTCTGCGGCGCCATCGAGATGGCGGGCTGGCTGCATCTGAAGGTTGAGCTGATCAAAGACGGCATGTCCAAATACGGGGTCAAGAACCCGATCTTCAAACCCTCGCCGATCACACCCGCCTATAACGACTATCTGATTTTCGAAGGCATTTCGGTCGATGAAGAGGGCGAGCAGCATTATCTCGATGTGCATATCGCCTACCGGCAGGCGTGCCTCAACGCGATCGAGTATCTGAAGAAATTCGGCTACTCCGGCGCGCAGGCCTATGCGATCCTCGGCACGGCGCCGGTACAGGGGCATATCTCGGGCGTCGTGGATATTCCAAATGCCTGTGCGACGCTTTGGCTGCCGAATGACATCTTCGAGTGGGACATGATGCCCAATGCCGATGGGCCGACGAAGTACCTCGACGGCAGCATCGACGTGCCGCTGGCGCCTGATCTCTAAACCATGTCTCGGCGTCGCATGGCGGCGCCGACATATTTTGCTGGAGCAGACCCATGCCCATTTACGAATACCAATGCTCCGACTGCGGTGTCTTTGAGGAGACTGCGCCCATGTCGGCCTTCGCGGACCCTTGCCAGTGCCCCGACTGCGGGCAGTCCGCCGCGCGCGTGATGTTTTCCGTTCCGCATATCTCCGGGATGGCGTCGAGCACACGTCGGGCGCATGAGACCAACGAGCGCGCTGCCGACAGCCCGAAACGCAGCGCCCATGGCCCAGGCTGTGGGTGCTGCGGTGGTGGCAAAAAGACAGCCGGCAAAACACTTTACCGGCCGGATGGTTCCAAGAGCTTCCCGACAAAAAGGCCGTGGATGATCTCGCATTGAGCGAGGTCCTCCACGGCCCGGGGGGGGCCCAAGCGCTGCTCTACTCGGGCCAGAGTACCGTTTGCGGATGGAACTGCGACCAGGCGAACCAGAAGGCCTGGTGACTGCCGAGATCATTTCCCTCGGCATCGACGGCGCCGACCCCGCCTGCGTTGAGCTCAAGGCGCACGTTCTCGAACGCGATCTCCTGGCCCTGTTTCAACGCGGCGATGACCTTGCTGCGCTGGAAGGCGATGGGTTTGCCGGAGGCCGTGACGATCCCGATGATATCTTCGTGCACGGGTAGCCGCGGGTCGACATCGCCGACCGGGAAGATGGGGCCGTTCGCATCGCGCCCGTTGCGGAAGTCGAAGTCACGCCCCAGGGCCAGCGCTTCGATCAGAACCGTCGTCTCAGGGTACTCTTCTTTCCAGGTGCCCCAATCGGTGGTGATCACCGTCGCCTGTTCCAGATTCACGTCTTGCTCTGCCAGCGGGCCTGTGACGGCATGGCCGAGGAATGTGTCGAAAACGGAATAGGTGTTCACGTCATACATCACCTTGTTGGAGCGGATCAGCAGACCCGAGGTGCGCAGCACGGGCCGCTCGACGCCCTCCGGCAGACGGTCGGTGAAATAGGCCTGCGCGGCCCCGCAGAGCGTGCAATAGGGAATGCCCAGATCGCGCCCGCCCAGGGTGTCGTTGACCATCTCGCGCACTTCCATGATGCGCCGCGGATAGGCGCGGGCCTCGCCGTTGATCTCGATGCCGAAGACGATGTCGTCGTCCTTGAGCCAGGTCGCTTCTTCGGCGGTGCTGACCTCGGGGTTGTCGGCCGCGGGGATGCAGTTGCACGGATCCTGTGTGCGGTCATAGGCCCGGTCGTCGATCAGCACGCCACCCCAGGAGACATGCCGCCAGTCAATGTTCCCTTCGACAAAGATCTGCTCCCAGCCCGGGATGATGCTGGTGAAGATGGCGCGTTTCACCGGCAGGTAGCCGGGAGGTTCGGGGATATCCCATGCAATCAGGTGATCGGTGATGGCACCCCAGCTGTTGCGATCTGATATCTCCTTGCCCAGCAGCCCTGACGCCGTGTTGGTGAGTGCGGCATTCAGATGCCGCTCCGAGACGAAACGCAGAAGATCGCTGATGATCCAGACCAGACGTGGATCCTCAGACGCTGCAATCGTCTCCAGCGCGGTTGTCTGATCGCGGCTCCAGGTTTCCTCAACAATGCTGTCGACAAAGGCCACCTGCACCGCGGTCTCCAACTCGGCCGACAATGGGCCGTCCGGCACCGCGGGCGGCGTTCCGTATTCCGCGACGATGTAGTCGGGCAGGGGGGTGGGCTGTGACTGGGCGGCAGCGGGTTGGACCAGCACCATGGTGATGGCCGCGGCCGTTGCAAGGATCCGGGTGCAGATGTGGGGTGCCGATAGCATGGCGCGACCTCTCGCATGGGTGTTTCAGTGGCGGCAACTCGTGCTGCGAAGGCGTCAATCGATACCCGCCGCAGTGACCAAGGCGCCGTCCTGCCTGATACCGTCCTCGCAAAGCCCGGCATTTGCGAATCACGATTGCATCAAGTTTCCGTGCTGCCTTGTTCGAGAACGGGATCTGGCGGGTCCGCATTTGGGGCGTCGGTGTCCGGCACCTTTCGCCTATCTCAGCATGCCGTCGAGTGCGATCTCGTAAGCTCCGGACCTACCCGCCCGCGTCTTCGGTTGGCACCGTCGTCTCAGGCCTGCGCTTCTGCGGTGCCCGGCGCTTCCGGCTTCGGATTGTGAGCAGGGCGGCGGCCATGGCGCCGATGACGAGTGCACAGAGAGCGGCTTTCGACAGCGTCTCCATCGTGCCTTCGATCAGCATCGTATGCAGCACGGCAGTGATCACAACCGCCGTGGCCAAAGTGCGATGGGCCGCCCGCCAGGTGGTCGGCCGCAGTCGCAGCCTGCGCCGCAGCGCTGCCAGGGTCGCCGCGGCAAAAACGGCCCACATCGCAATCACGCCCCAGATGGAGAAGGGTGTGGGCGAGGCGAGCAGCAGAGCGTCGATCATGTCCGGGGGGCTGGTGATCCAGAGTGCCGCGACATGAACGACGACGGCGCCGACCAGCGACCCTCCGACCCAGCGATGAACACGCCGCGCGCCCGCCTGTGAGAGACCGGGCAACACACCCGTGGCAAGCAACGGTTGCAACAGAAGCAAACTCATGGCGAGGATGCCGGCGAAACCGCCGGTGACATAGACCGGGTCACGCCAGGCGAGCAAAGGGCTGGCTGCGGCAAGGCCTACGGGCGAGAGCATTGCGCCGGCCAGGGTAGCCCAGATCAGCCCCGTGCGCACGCGGTGCCGGTCGACCGCCGCCATATGCGTCAGAGGGGCTGCAAGACGAAATGGGCCTCGAGGCTTGTGTCGCTCGAGCTTGGCATCACAGGGCGCAGGAACACGGTGTCGAACTCGCCGCTGTCGTAGGCCAGATGCCCGTGCGGCTGGCCGAAGGCCGGAACGATCTGGGGCATTTCAAGCCGGAAAACGCCATTGGCGTCCGTGAGCGTCGCCCCGTGACTGTGCGGGTCACGCTCGTGGCCTTCGGTCGTGTGAGCCCAGATCTGGATCCGCTGCCCTGCAAGCGGCGCACCGTCGCCGGCGCGGCGCACCGTGCCTGTCATCCAGAAGCCGCCGCCACCGATACGGTCCACGACGGGGGCGCCGGGCAGGTAGTTGTTCGCGCCGCCGCGCATCGTGGGGGTTGGTGCCACGCCGGCAGCGCGGGCGGGTACCAAAAGGCCGGTGCCAAGTGTCGCCATGCCAGCGCTGCCGGCGGCAAGGAGGGATCGGCGGGTGAAAGTCCTATGTGGCATCTGAAGTTCTCCTGTCGAACGAGGGCAATAGGTGGCCCGAGGAGCGACCACCGCGGTCTTTGGGAACTTTGTGTGCTTTGAAATGTAGTCAGATGTGCCGTCTTGAAAACCCCCGCCACATGTTTGTGATGGGCAAGGGCGACGTCGCCTCCGGCTGCGCGACGGTCTGGCACCACATCGCCGTTAGAGCAAGCGAATGCCGGGGCGCAGGCGCGTGTAAGGCAACCTCTCCAGATGGCACGGGTTGGCGCCCGGCGCTTCGGCGAAGAGGATGCGATCCGTGATGCGCAGATAGTCGGCCATGAAATGCACGCCCGATTTCACGCAGACGATGGCGTGATCGGCGGGTTCGATGCCGACGACGCGGAACATCTCCTGATCGGCGTTCTGGCTGCGGCGGGAGCCGACGACCACCGTGATGCCGGTGTCCTTGAGCTTTAGCCGGGCGACAGGGCCAAGATGCGCCCGCGCGCCGCCGTACATCGGGCCAGTGAAATCGAAGACGCCATTGGACAGCCGCTCGACGATCACGGTGGCTGTCACCGGCTGAGAGTAGTCTGGGAAGGCCCCGCCGAGCGCGATCTCGATCTCGGCGCCTTCACCCGCGGCATGGGCCTTCGCGGCGGCCTCCGGGTCGTAGAGCATCGAGAGCACGGCATCGGGCACCTCCGCGTCGATCAGGGCCCGCAGAACGCCGGTGGTCTCTCCTGTGCCGCCCGCGCCGGGGTTGTCCTGCGGATCGGCGATCACCACCGGGCCGGGCAGGGTCAGTGCACGGGCGACACAGGTCCGGGCGGGTTCGAGGCGGGCGTCGAAGCGTCCTTCGGCGGCGGTGAAGGCGGCAGCAATGCGATCGACGGCGGCCTGCGCCTTGGCCGGGTCCGGGTCATAGGCAAAGAGGCTGGGGCCGCAATCGGGGATGTCGGCCGGCGGAAAGCCCATGGCGATGTCGGCGGAGATGACATCGAGGGTCTCCAGCATCGCATAAAGGCTGCGCGCGGGCTCGAACTCCGTTGCCTGCGCCGTGATCGGCACCAGCAAGTCGACCTGTGCATAGGCCTTGGAAAGCGGACCTTGCAGCAACCGGTCGAGCAGATGCGCGGCCCGCGCGCCGGTCTCGGCCAGATCCGTGTGCGGATAGGTGCGGTAGAGCGTTACGCCATCGGCCAGTTGGGAAATCGCGGGTGAGAGGTTGGCGTGCAGATCAAAGCTCGCCACCAGCGGCACGTCCGGGCCGATCACTCCGCGCAGGCGGCGCAGGATTTCCGCCTCCGCATCGTCGAAGGCGCGGGTGACCATGGCGCCGTGCAGGTCAAGATAGACGGCGTCGGGTTGGGCCTCGGCCACAGCGGCCACGATCTCGCCGGTGATCGCCTCGAAGGCGTCGTCCTCTACATAACCGCCCGGTTCCGCGCCGGCCCAGAGGATCGGGATCATCTCATGCGGGCAGGCGGCCATGAAGCCCGACAGCGGGATGTTCAGCCCGCGCATGGTGTGATGCAGCGCGTCGCCGCGGGTCAACGCTGGCCAGGCGCCTCCGGTCTCAAAGAGGCTCAGCCGCGTGGGGAAGGGGGCGAAGGTATTGGTTTCGTGCTGGAACCCGGCGACGGCAACGCGGGTCATGCGGTCACCTCACCGCCCAGAACGGTTGCCACCACTTCGATATCGCGGAGCGCCATGGGGTCCACGCTCAACGGGTCTTCGGCCAGCACGCAGAAATCCGCATGCTTGCCGGTCTGGATCGAACCGATCTCGTGATCGAGCTTCAGCACATGCGCGGCTCCCAGCGTGATGCAATGCAACGCCTGCGGCACGGTGATCTGCTGGCTTGTGCCCAGCACGCGGCCCGTTTCCGTCACCCGGTTCACCGTCGCCCAGGCGGTGACCAGCGGCGCCATGGGGGTGATGGGCGCGTCGGAGTGGATGGCGAATTCATTGTCGAAAATCTCCACCGCATCGCGGCAGGCGTTCATGCGGCTGGCACGGTCCGGGCCGAGCGTCTTGGTCCAGTGAATGTCGCCGAAATAGTGGATGTGGTTGCCGAAGATATTGCAGGTCAGCCCAAGCGCTTTCATGCGTTTGAACTGATCGCGGGTGGCGAGCTGAACATGCTCCAGCGTATGGCGCAGGTCCGGGTTCGGGTGTTTGAGCATGACCTCTTCATAGACCTCGATGGCGAACTCCGAGGCGGCATCGCCGTTCGTATGGATGTGCGTCTTCACCCCCGCCTTGTGCAGTGCCTCGACCGCGCGGCGGTAATGATCCAGCTCCATGTTCCAGATAGCATTGTCCTCGCCGGTGAAGTACCCCGGCGCCTTCAGCTTTGCGGTGTAGCCCTGGATCGCGCCATCGGTGAAAAGCTTGGCGCGGCCCAGCGAGAGTTTGTCAGTGGAGCGGGCGCGCAAGGCGAGCGCCCTCGCGGCCTCCGCCTCCGGATCGCCCACCATGGCGTTCATGATCGGGACATAGCGCGCGGGAAAGGCGGCGTCATGCACCACCCGCTCGATCATCTGCACCTCGTTCTCGTGCAGGTCCGACAGCAGCTCCGCCACCGTGGTCACGCCGCAGAGCCGCGCGACCTGGCCATAGGCGCGCAGGCTCGGCTCGGTCGCCATGTTGAGGAAGTTGTAGCCGCTCGCCTCGCACATGGGCGTCATTGCGGCGAACTCCTGCAATTCTCCGTTCGGCGTGCCGTCGGGGCCCTTCATAACCCCTTCGATATTGGTCCCCGCGTCGAAGCCTGCCAGCGCAAGGGCTGTGGAGTTCACCGTCATCAGGTGGAAGTTCGAATGCGAGACGATCACCGGATGATCGGTCGAGACCTGATCGAGGTGGTCCTTGTCGAACCGCCTGCCGGCGAGGAAGTTCGGGTCGAGCCCCCAACCTATGATCGGTTCGCCTTTCGGCGTGCTGGCGGCCACCGCGCGCAGCCGGGTGATGATCGCATTATAGTCGCCCACGCCGTCCCAGACCTTGCCCTGCGGGTCGGTGCGCGCGTAATGGCCGCAGTAGGTGTAATCCCAGATGCCGCCTGCCATGACATGGGCATGGGCCTCGATCAGCCCGGGCAAAATGACCTGTTCGGCAAAGCGCTCGTCGAGGGTCGCGGCGCCCCAGCCGTCGGCACAATCTGCGCCACCCACGGCGAGTACGCGGCCATCGCGCACGGCCACATGGGTGGCTTCGGGGCGGTTCGGATCCATGGTGATGATCCTGGCGGCGCGGAAAACTGTGATCATGAGAGCCCCTTTGCAATGCGTGCCTTACGTTCGGGCACCTGCGACGCCGACCAGACAAACCCGCCCGCGCGAGATTGACAACCCAGCGTGGCGCGTGCCTGATTAACCTTGCGTAAGCGAACAAACGACACAAGACCAAGAGGGAGACGAAGATGCTTGGATGGACAACGCGCCGCAGCCTGCTGGCGGCGCTGCTGGCGGGGCCGCTTGCCCTTGGGGCTCTACCGGGTGTGGCACAGGCCGAGACGACCTTGCGGGTGATTCCGCACGCAGATCTGAAGAACCTCGACCCGATCTGGACGACCGCCTATATCACGCGCAACCACGGCTACATGATCTATGACACGCTGTTTGCGATGAACGAGAATTTCGAGCCTCAGCCGCAGATGGTCGACACCTGGGAGACCTCCGAGGACGGGCTGACCTGGACCTTCGTGCTGCGCGACGGGCTGACATTCCACGACGGTGCGCCGGTCACGGCGGCGGATGTGGTCGCCTCGCTCGAGCGTTGGGGCAAGCGGGACGGCATGGGCCAACAGCTCTTTGCGAATACCGCGAGCCTCGAAGCCAAGGACGACAAGACCGTGGTTCTGACGCTCGCCAATGAGTACGGGCTGGTGCTGGAATCCATCGGCAAGATCTCGTCCAACGTGCCCTTCATCATGCCCGCGCGCGTGGCCGCGACCGATCCGTTCGAGCAGATCACCGACTTCACCGGCTCTGGCCCGTTCGTGTTCCAGGAAGATCAGTGGGTGCCGGGCAGCACCGTGGTTTACACGAAATTCGAAGACTATGTGCCGCGGGAAGAACCCGTTTCGGCCGCCTCCGGTGGCAAGGTGGCCAAGGTCGACAAAGTGGTCTGGACATATTTTCCGGATCAGACCACCGCGATGAACGCGCTGATGGCCGGTGAGGTCGATTTCTTCGAGCAACCGGCCAACGACCTCGCACCGCTGCTGGAGGCGAACCCTGACATCACCGTGCAGGTCAACGACCCGCTCGGCAACATCGGCTTTGCCCGGTTCAACCACCTGCTACCGCCCTTCGACAATGCGGATGTGCGGCGTGCAGCGATGATGGCGATGAAGCAGGAAGACTACATGGCAGCCGCCGTGGGCGATCCGAAGTTCTGGAAGACCTGCTATTCGGTCTTCCCCTGTGGCACGCCACTCGACAATGACGTCGGCTCCGAGGTGATGTCCATGGGCGACATTGATGCGGCGAAGGCCGCATTGGCCGAGACGGGCTATGACGGCACACCCGTAGTGATCATGCAACCGACCGATATCCCGATCCTCTCGGCCTTCTCTCTGGTCACAGCCGAAAAGCTCCGCAATGCGGGCTTCGAGGTCGAGGTGCAGGCGATGGATTGGTCGACGCTGACCTCACGCCGCGCCTCGCGTGATCCGGTGGCCGATGGCGGCTGGAACATGTTCCACACATGGTGGATCGGCGCGGATGTGATCGACCCGATGGCGATTGCCTTCTCCGGTGATCCGGATGCGGGGTGGTTCGGCTGGGCCGAGGATGCTGCTTTGGAAGAGGCGCGCGCCGCCTTTGCCGTCGCCGGCACAGAGGAGGAGAAGAAGGAAGTGGCCCAGACCGTGCAGGACCGCCTGTGGTCAATTGGCGCCTCGGGCCAGTTGGGTCAGTTCTTCAACCCGGTGGCCTATCGCAACAATGTGCAGGGCCTGATCGAATCGCCAGTGCAGTTCTTCTGGAACATCTCGGTCGAGTGATCTGAACCTGTCTGACGGTCCCGGCGCGGTCTGCGGGCGGCGCCGGGATGCCTGTTTTCCGACCATCGCGGAGGCGCCATGACGCGCTACATAACCATGCGTGTGCTCTCGACCATTCCGGTCATGGTGCTCGTGGCTCTGTTTGTCTTCCTGATGCTGCGGCTCGCGCCGGGCGATCCGGCCTCGGTCATCGCGGGGGACTATGCCACGGCAGAGGATGTCGCGCGCATCCGCGAACAGCTTGGGCTGTCGGACCCCATCGTGGTGCAGTTCGTCCGCTGGGTGGGCGCACTTGCGCAGGGCGATCTGGGCACGTCGATCTTCTCTGGCAAGCCGGTAACAGAGCTCATCGGCCAGCGTATCGAGCCCACGATCCTTCTAGCGCTGACCACCATTGTCTTCGCCGTCGTCGTGGCTGTGCCATTGGGCACAATCGCCGCCTTCCGCGCAGGTTCACTGCTCGACCGTGTGGTGATGCTCTTCTCGGTGAGCGGATTTTCCGTGCCGGTCTTCGTACTCGGCTATATCCTCATCTACACCTTTTCGATGTCCCTGAAGGTCCTGCCGGTGCAGGGGTACAAATCGCCCTTCGTCGAAGGCTTGGGGCCGTTTCTCTACCACATCACTCTGCCGACCGTGACCCTGTCGGTGATCTTCATTGCGCTGATCGCGCGCATGACCCGCGCCTCTGTCATCGAGGTGCTGGAGGAGGACTATATCCGCACTGCCCGCGCCAAGGGGCAGTCGGAGCTGACGATCCTGATGCGCCACGCGCTGCGCAATGCTGCCGTGCCGGTGGTGACGGTGATCGGCATCGGTATCGCGCTGCTGATTGGTGGCGTGGTGGTCACCGAAAGCGTGTTCAACATCCCCGGTCTGGGGCGGCTGGTGCTCGATGCGGTGCTGGCGCGGGACTACCCGATCATCCAGGGGCTGATCCTGTTCTTCAGCTTTATCTACATCTTCATCAACCTGATGATCGACCTCAGCTATACGCTGCTTGATCCGAGGATTCGCTACTGATGACCTACGCGACCCTCCCCGCAGCCTCCGAGAAGCCACAGGATATCAGCCTCATCCGCCATGCGCTGCGCAATCGCGGGGTGTTCTGGGGCGGGGTGGTGCTGCTTCTGATAGCGGTGATCGCAATTATTGGCCCATTCTTCGTGGTGGATCCCACGGCGCTGAACCCGATCAACCGTCTGAAACCACCCGGGGCGGCAGGGCTCTTCGGCACGGACATGCTGGGGCGCGACGTTTATTCGCGAGTTGTGAACGGGGCACAGGTTTCCCTGGTGGTTGGGCTGTCGGTGGCGGTGATTGCCGTGGCGCTCGGGCTCTTTCTGGGGCTGATCGCGGGCTATATCCGGCTGATGGATGCGCTGATCATGCGGCTGATGGATGGTCTGATGTCGATCCCCGCGATCCTTCTGGCGATTGCGCTCATCTCGCTCTCTGGGGCGACGCTGGCCACGGTGATTGTGGCCATCGTGATCCCGGAGATCCCGCGCGTGGTGCGGCTGGTGCGGTCTGTTGTCCTGACTGTGCGGGAGGAGCCCTACGTGGAAGCGGCTATCTCGGCCGGGACCAAAGTGCCCACCATTCTCGTGCGCCACGTGCTGCCCAACACCATCGCGCCGCTGATCGTGCAGGCGACGTACATTTGCGGCTCGGCCATGCTGACGGAGTCGATCCTCGGTTTTCTGGGCGCCGGCATCCCGCCGGAAATCCCGTCCTGGGGCAATATCATGTCGGAAGGGCGAACGTTCTTCCAGTTGACGCCATGGATCATCTTCTTCCCCGGCGTCTGCCTGGCCCTCACGGTGCTGGCGGTGAACGTGGTGGGCGACGGGCTGCGCGACACGTTGGACCCGCGCATCGCAAAGGCGATGCGCTGATGGCCGTGCTCGAGGTGGCGGGGCTGACCGTGAAACTGCCTCCGAGCGCCGACCGGCCCTTTGCGGTCGAGGATATCACGCTGAAAGTCGACACCGGCGAAATCCTCTGCGTCGTGGGGGAAAGCGGGTCGGGCAAATCCGTCACCGCCTTCTCGGTCATGGGGCTGGCGGACAAGCGCGCGCTGACGCCTGTGGCCGGAACGATCAGGTTGGAAGGTGAGGATCTGCTGACCGCCAGTGACGAGCGCCTGCGCAAGCTGCGCGGCGAGAAGATGGCGATGATCTTTCAGGAGCCGATGACGGCGCTGAACCCCGTGCTGCGTGTCGGCGATCAGATTGGCGAAATGCTTGAGATCCACACGGACCTCTCTGCTTCCGCCCGCAAGGCCAAGGTCATCGAAGCGATGCGGGATGTGCGCCTGCCGGACCCGGAAAAGATGTACCGCTCCTATCCGCATCAGCTCTCGGGCGGGCAACGGCAGCGGATCATGATCGCCATGGCGCTGACGCTGGAGCCGCAGCTTCTGATCGCGGATGAGCCGACAACAGCGCTCGATGTGACGACGCAGGCGCAGATCCTCAGCCTGATCAAGGACATCCAGCGCCGCAAGGGCATGGGTGTCATGTTCATCACCCATGACTTCGGCGTGGTGGCCGAGATTGCCGACCGCGTGGCCGTGATGAAACATGGCCGCATCGTGGAGCAGGGCACAGTGGCCGAGGTGCTGGGCGCGCCGAAAGATCCCTATACGCAAAAGCTGATTGCGGCGGTGCCATCGATGATCCCACCGGAACGGGCAGAGGCGCGGGGTGCCGTGGCGCTTCAGACACAGGACCTGGTCAAGACCTATGGGCACGCGGGGCTCTTCGGCACCGGCCGTGTGGTCAAGGCGGCGCAGGACGTGGACCTGACCGTGCGGCGCGGCGAGACGCTCGGGATCGTCGGCGAAAGTGGCTCGGGCAAATCCACCGTGGCGCGCTGTGTCATGCGGTTGATTGACCCGACCTCCGGCGCGATCCTGATCGACGGTGAGAACATCGCGACCCTGCGCGAAGGCCAACTGCGCCCGCATCGGCGTGACATCCAGATCGTGTTTCAGGACCCCTATCGTTCGCTCAATCCACGCCGAACCGTGGGGCAAAGCATTGTCGAAGGCCCGGTGAACTTCGGACTTGAGGTTGCGGAGGCCAAAGCACGCGCCGCTGACCTCATGCAAGTGGTCGGCCTGTCCGCCGATGCGCTGGAGCGCTTCCCGCATCAATTCTCCGGCGGTCAGCGCCAACGCATCTGCATCGCGCGCGCGCTGGCGATGGAACCGGCTATCCTGATCGCCGATGAGGCGGTCTCGGCCCTCGACGTCTCGGTGCAGGCGCAGGTGTTGGATCTGCTGGACGATGTCCGCAAGCGCTTCGATCTGGCGATGCTCTTCATCACGCACGATTTGCGCGTGGCAGCACAGATCTGCGACCGGATCATGGTCATGAACAAGGGTGAAGTGGTCGAAACCGGCCCGACGGCGGCTGTTTATGCCAACCCGCAGCATGCGTATACCCGCGCGTTGCTTGCGGCCGCTCCGGGCAAAGCGGGTCTCTCGGCTTGAGCGTCGGACAGGGGTATTCAGAGGCTTCGTTACCCCCCGGACCAGAGAGCCTTTCGGATCGGTCCCCCGCGTCCCGCTGCAGACAAAAGCAGCTGCGCAACAAAGTTTCTTCGCGGATTGCTTATCTTGTGGTATTCTACTTTTGAGAGAAGCATTTTGTTTGTTCGTTTCAGGTTGCTCGGTTCATGGGAAACAGACGCCTTATCATTGTTCTTGCCTCCGACGAGGCCTCCCCGATCTCTCCAGATGACGTGCAGACAGAATTGGTCTCACTCGGGATCGACAATATTCGTCGATCCGAGCAGAGCGGTCCGGTTGTTGTAACCGGAACCGTCCCTTCGGAGACAGATGTTTCCGCGCTTCTCCGAACCCTGAATGGCATGCCGGCCGTCCGGAGTGCAGAAGAAGATAGTTGGACATTTAGTCAGTAACTTGCATTTCGCGGGTCTTTTTTATCGCCCGCAGCCTATCCGGCCCTGACATGTCGATTTGAAACCGGACCGCGCGTGCCAGAGCGCGTTCCGTCCTCGCGGCCTATTTTGCCGCCCCGTGAAGGAGTATATGACATGGCAGACTACGACGATCTACCGGAAGGACCACAGGTCGTTCCCGGCCAGGTGATCATCAAGCTCACCCAGACAGCGCAACGACAGATGACCGCAGCGGTGCCGACAGGGCCGATGCGCGGCATGACCGCCGATGCGCCCTGCGAGCTTGGGGTCGATACCATCGACAAGGTGCTGAAGAAGTGCAAGGCGCGCACGATCAACCGCCTGCATGGGCCGATCCCCACGAGCACGCTCTCCAACGCTGCCACCGCCGAGGTCGCAGGTGACCTCGTTGGCACCATGCGTGTCCGCTACGACAGCGGCGATGACCCGGAGCAGGTTGCCAAGGACCTCAAGAAAGCCGCAGGCGTCACCGACGCTTCGGCGGAGTATTACCGGTTCAGCAGCGCAACACCCAACGACCCGGATTTCGGCCAGCTCTGGGGCATGCAGGCGATCAACGCGCCTGCCGCCTGGGACCGCACAACCGGATGCAGCAACGTGGTGGTGGGCGTGCTCGACACCGGGGTCGACCTGAACCATCCTGACCTTGCGCCCAACCTCGTGCAGGGACGCGACATGGTCGATCTGCCCGGTGCGACGCCACCGCCGGGGTTCCACTTCGAAGGCGATAATGTTGGGCGGGACAGTATCCCGCAGGACGAGGTGGGCCACGGCACCCATGTCGCCGGCACCATCGGTGCGGTGGGCAACAATGGCACGGGCGTCGTCGGCGTCTGCTGGTCCGTCAAGCTGATGCCCGTGAAAGTGCTGACCCGCATCGTCAACAACACCGATCCGCTCGACGTGCGCGGAACCGGCTCCTCCGCAGACGTCGCAGCAGGCATTCGCTGGGCCGTCGACAATGGCGCCCATATCCTGAACCTCAGCCTCGGGTCGCTGTCGAGCACCTTCGTGGAACGGGACGCGGTGGCTTATGCGGTCTCGCGGGGCGTCTTGGTCGTGGCTGCCATGGGCAATCACGAACAGCGCAACCCCGGTGCGCCGAGCTACCCCGCCGCCTATCCGAACGTTCTGTCGGTGGGTGCGGTGAACCAGGCCAAGCAGCGCGCGCCGTTCTCTGTCCGGGGCCCGCATATCGATGTGGTCGCACCCGGTGTCGGCATCCGGTCAACCGATTGGGACGACACCTACAGCTCGAAGAGCGGGACCTCGATGGCGACGCCCCATGTCGCGGGTCTGGCCGCGCTGATGAAGTGCTGCAAATCGAGCCTCACTGCGGATCAGATCGCAGATATCATCCGGCAGACCGCCGAGCCGCTGCGCGACAATCCCGGTGATCCGGTGCCCAATGACAGCTATGGTGCCGGCCTGATTGATGCGCAGAAGGCGATCAACCGCGCCTGTCCGCGGTTCACGCTCCCGCCCTGTCGGCCCTGCATCATTCCGCCGCCACCGTGCCGACCGTGTATCATTCCACCCCCGCCGCCGCCGTGTCGGCCCTGCTTGCCCCCGCCGCCGTGCCGGCCTTGCCTGCCGCCACCGCCCTGTGTGGCCTGCCTGCCGCCGCCACCGCCCCCGCCGCCTTGCATTGCCTGTCCGCCTTGCGGTCCGTGCATAAGACGCGGCAGCGCGGAAGAGGCAGCGAGTGGATCGGCCCAGGCCTCTGCGGCCGGATCTGGCGATGCGGCGAGCCCGACCTTCACGCCCCCGCCGTGTCCGCCGTGCGTGGGGCCGTGCCAGCCGTGCTTGCCGCCGCCCCCGCCGCCGTGTCAGCCATGTCTGCCACCGCCGCCGCCCTGCAGGCCGTGTCTGCCGCCACCGCCGTGCTTCCCATGCCGGCCGTGTCTGCCCCCACCGCCGCCACCGCCACCGCCGTGCTTCCCGTGCCGGCCGTGCGTGCCACCGCCTCCGCCACCCTGCTTCTTCGCCAGCCCTGGCCAGAGCAGCGAGACGGGTGCGTATGGCGATCCGTCCGCGGGCTACGGCGATGCCGGTTGGGCCGGGGATTGGTCGGGCTATGATTGGTCAGGCTACGACTGGTCCGGATACGGCGACGGGTCAGGCTATGACTGGTCAGCCTATGGGTATGCCGACCCCTACGCGGGTTGGTATGATGACGGCGAGGGCGGGTCGCAATAGACCGGCCTAAACTGTGACATTGCGCGGGGCGGCGATCTGCCGCCCCGTGTTTCCGAATTTCAGGACGGACCCTGCCATGAATGAACGACCGCACCTCTCGGCCCAGCCGCACAGCATGGCGCGCCCGCTGCTCCTTGTCGGCAAGGGGAAGTTCGCACAGCAGCTCTCTGTGGCCCTGAGAGCCCAAGGCGGCCGACACGAGGTGGTGGAGCAGTGCCCTGCGGACCTCTCGGCGTATGCGGGCCTGGTGACCGTCGATGATGTGGTTGATCGTCAGGCCGTCCTGGCTTCAGCCGAACGGGCCATGCGCCAGGAATGCCCGCTGCTGCCGTTTCTGCTGATGGGCGAGGTGGCGCAGATCGGCCCGCTCACCCGAAGTGGGCCTGCCGGGGCCTGCGTGCTTTGCGCGGACACCCGGATGGCGGTGCTGACAGGGCGCTCGGCCCTCGACGCGGCCTGGCCGATGACCGACGATCTCCGTCGCCACCTCGTTCCGCATACTGCCGCGCTGCTGGCAGATTGGTCCGCAGCGATGGAGCGCTTCACGAACCAACTGACCTTCGTCTGGAGCAACGGTGGGCAGAGCGCGCATCCCGTGTTGCGGACCGTGGCCTGCCCGCTTTGTGCCGAACAGGCCCCGGTCATGCCCTTCTGCGTGCCGCGCATCTTCCAGATCGATCCGAAGGCCGAACCGGATCAGGAGCGCATTCTGCGCCTCGAAGACCGGCTCGTGGATCCGATGACCGGGCCGATCAAATCGGTGGAGCAGCTCGAGCAGCCGCCGGGCGTGCCGTCGATCTGTCACACGGTGGCGACCTTGGCCGATCCCGGTTGGGCGCGCAGCGGCTTTGCCACGCTCGATTGCGGCGGCAATGAGCTCGAGCCCGCCCGGTCCCGCGCGGCGGCCCTGGGCGAAGCAATCGAACGGGCGACGGCGAGCGAGGTCTGGCCGGGTCATCTGACTGTCGGCTCGTGGGACGAGCTTGGCCCGCAGGCGCTGGACCCCCTCAGCTTCGATCTGTTTCTGCCTGCCGATCGGCAGCGCGCGGGCTTCCCCTATGCCGCCCCGAGCCGCGCAGAGCGGCGGCACTGGATCTGGGGCACGGATCTTACGCGCGCGCAGCCCGTGCTGGTGCCCGCATCGCAGGTGTTCGTCCCCTTCACGCCCCCCGCGGAGGAGGCCGTCACCGACTATCCGCTGCTCAGCGGATTTGCAGCCGGGGCCAGCCGCGAGAGCGCGCTGCTGTCGGCCTTGCTCGAAGTCGTGGAACGCGACAGTTTCATGATCGCCTGGGCCAATCGTCTGCGCCTACAACCGGTCGATCTGGAAGATGGCGGCGCTTTGGCGCATTTGCGCGGCATCTTCGAGGATGTCGGCGTGGAGGTCCGCGTCGGCCTGATCCAGCTGGATCTCGGGGCGCCCGTCGCGATTGCGATGGCGCGGTCCGACGTGGCCGGACACCCCGGCCTGGTCGTCGCCGCAGCGGCGGCGATGTCGCGCTGGTCGGCCTGCGAAAAGGCACTGACGGAGCTGACGGCAAACTGGCTCAACGTGCATCACACCCTGGCAGGTACGCCGCCGCCCACGGATGCGGAGCCTGCGCATATCCGGGACGAGACGGCGCACGGCCTGCTCTATGCACGTCCGGAGATGCGCGCCGAGGTCGACGTCTGGTGGCACAGCGACGCCGCCCCTCTGCGGCTGACCAAAGAGCTGCGCGCGGCGCACCCGCCAGGGCAGAGCTGCGCAGCCCTCATCCACACCATGGCCGCCGCCGGGCTTGGTCCGACGGTGGTCGATCTGACGATGCCTGCGATGGCCGAGCTGGGTCTCTTCACCGTCAAGTGCGTCGTCCCCGGGGCCTATCCGATGAACTTCGACGCGCTCTGGCCGCACCTGGGCGGTCGCCGCATGATCGAAACGCCCGTCCGGGTAGGATTGAGATCCGCACCAAGTCCGGAGGCGGCTCTGAACCGGGTGCCGCACCCGTTTCCATGACGACGTCCGCGCCCCCCCGCTTCGATGACGCGCCGCTTTCAGCGGTTGCCGATTTTCATCGCGCCAGCAGTCGGCACAGCTGGGATCGGGCTGACACGCCGTTTCGCCCGACCGCGCCCAGCACGCAGGCGCTGCCGCCAGCGGCCCTCCCGGATAATGCGCTCTCGGCCTGCATTGCTGGCCGGCTCTCCTGTCGCAGGTTCGATCAGGCCGCCGCCCTCCCGGCCGCGGCGCTGTCCAGCCTGCTTCACCTCTCATATGGCCATCTGGGCATGGTCGAGACGTTGCAGCAGACGCTGGAGACGCGACCGGTGCCATCGGCATCCGGTTTCTACCCGCTGGCGTTTCTGGTCTTCGCGCGAGCGGTTGAAAACCTGCCCGCCGCGATCTACCGCTATGATCCATCTGCCCAATCCCTGTCCGCCATCGCCGCACTGCCGGACGCGCCGACGATGATGCAGGTCTTCCTGCAACAACCCTGGGCTGCGCAGGCCCCGGCAATCGTCGTCATGACCGGACAGCCGCAAGCGGTTGTCGGACGCTACCACGCGCGGGGATACCGCTTTCTCCTTCTGGAGTGCGGGCATGTGGGGCAGAATCTCCTGCTTGGCGCTGCAGCACTTGGCCTCGCGGGCTGTCCCTTGGGCGGGTTCGAGGATTATCGGCTGTGCTGTGCCGCCGGCCTCGATGCCGAGCGGGAATGGCCGCTCTATGCCGTTGCCCTTGGCTCACCTGACCCGGCACATCTGTCGGACCTGCGGACGCCGCAGGTCTACGCTCAGCCATAGCCCGGCCGATCCGAGGAGCGAAGCACAGGACATCAGCCGCGTGCCGTCGACACCGGTGCAGCCCGATGGGTCTACTTCGCCAGCAGCAGATCGCAGGGCGGCTGTCGGATCAGACCGGAGGAGAAACCGCCCAAGATGTAACGGCCGGCGTTCGACCGCGTATAGGCGCCGATCACAAGCAGATCGTAGTCATCCTCGGCCATGATGTCGGTCAGCGCATCCCGCGCCTTCGCTTCGACAAAAACCGGGTCTGGCAGCCCGTCGGGCAATTCGGAAACCGCCTGCCACGTCTCATAGTCCCGCTCGGCCTCCTCGCGGAACGAGACCTCATGGGCGTGAAACAATGTCAGTTCGGCACCGGGTGCGACCATCTCGATCTTGTGCAGACCCGAGGCGCAGACCGAAGACAGATCGACACCGCCCAGAACCCGCGAATAGGGCCCGGTGACATCGCGCGCCACAAGCAATACGGGGCGAGCGCTTGCACGGATCAGGTGCTCCATCGTGGTTTCTTTTATGTGATCCAGAAACACCCTGCGCCGATGAAGCCCGACGATCAGAAGATCGGCCTCGATCTCCTCGGCGATCTGATGGATTTCCTCGACCGTGTCGCCGATCACGACCTTGATCTCATGCGCGATGCTGCGCGTGCCCGCATCCTCGGCCACCTCTTGCGCAAGCAGCCGTGTGGCATCGGTTTTGACCGAGCCCGACAGCGGTTCGGGCATCGCGGCATCGACCACATGCAGCACCGTCAGCCTGGCCCCGGTCCGTGCCGAAAGCTCAACGCCGCGCCGGACCGCCTGACGCGATCGGTCGGACAAGTCGCTCGCCACCAAGATGTTTTTCACCGGCTGATCTCCTCCCCTGATCCGCTGCATGTTACTCTTCATCCGATGTGGGGAATTCTTCCGCGCACACAAGAGGTTGTCGGCCAGGATCACCGGTGTTTTCCGAAAAAGCGGGGGTCGCCCCACGCCACATCGCCTGCGCTCACAGCGGCTTGAGCGCATCAGCAGGCGGATCATCGCACGGCAGAGCCGCTGCGGTCTGCGGCGCCTGCGCCGGCCACATCTGGCCAGCGGGCGCGCTGGGCGCCGGCACGGCTGCAAACTGGACAGCTCAGGCCCAATTTGCAAAGCTTTCCCGGCGGGCGCGGTGTCATCCGGTGAACCGCCAACTGTGATGACCGGGTGAAGGGGGACCACCATGGCTGCGCTGCCCAAGAGCGTTGAGCAAGACCCGAGGTTTCGGGAAATCAAGACGCGGCGCGCGCATGCGGCCGCCAAGGCGCGTGGGGCGCAGGCCGCGTATCGGCGCTGCATGAGCGCTTTTGTCCTCGCAACGGCACTGTCCGCGTTGCTCGGCGGTCTGTTGTTGCTGGGGTTCGAGGCCAGTGGCGAAAGGCTGGAAGAGGGCGGGGCGTCTGCCGGTCTCGTTGCACAGTTTCAGGATCTGGCCGCGGTCTACCGCACGCCGCTCGGGATCTTGCAGGCGCTGGCTCTCGGGGCCGCGGCGGTCTTTGCCTTTCTGCTCAACGAGAGCCGCTTTGCGGCAAAATGGATCGCCAATCGCACCAAAGCCGAGGCTGACCGCGGCGTGCTCTACCGCACCGCACTCGAAGTGGCGCATGGGCAGGGTCCGGAGGTGTTTGCCCATACCGGACGGTATGTCTACGAGGCCTTCGTCCAGGGCCAGATGTCTTACCTTCGCAAAGCGGCCGCGGATCATGAGAGCCGGTCGTCGCGCCTGGCGCTGGTTGGGGCACTGGTCCTCGGGCTTGGCGTGGTCGCCTCGTCGCTGGGGTCGCTTGGCAGCCCCTCGCTGGTCGTTATCGCGGCCTTCCTCGGGGTCATGTCTCCGGCCTTGCTGGCTGGCGTGAAGAGCTGGCGCGAGATGAGTTTTGATCGCGAGCGGTCCTCCCTGCATGAGACGACATTGCATCAGCTGAGCCCGCTCTCGGCCGACGCTGCGCGGCTGACGCAGGCGGCGGACGATGGCGATCTGACGGCAGCGCTCGAGTATGTGGACGAGGTGATCGCCGTTCTTACCGGCGATACGCAGGCGTTCGTCAACCTTGCCGCAAACGCGACCAAGGCGCCCGCGGTTCCCGCGGCGAACAGCGGCGCGGGCTGAGCGCAAGGTGAGCGAGCCAGGCATGGCAGCTGACGCGCCGCTTTCGGTCTTTCTGTCCTACGCGCGGCGCGACCGCGCCCAGGTGGACGCGCTTCTGGCCCATCTTGATCGCGGCGCTTTCGACGTGCTCATTGACGTAGAGGACATTCGACCCGGAGAGCCATGGCGCGCGCGTCTGATCGGGATGATCGACGCGGCGCATGTGGTCATCTTTGCGCTGACAGAGGCCAGCCTCGCCTCGCGTGTCTGCCTGTGGGAAATGGAACAGGCGCGGGTTCAGAAAAAGCGCATGATCATCGTGGTCATGGGCCAGCATGACCGCGCGCAAGTACCGACCTGGATGCGCGCGTTGAACTACGTCTCGATGCGCACCCAAGCGGAGCTGGCCGACAACATGGCGCGGCTTGCCGATGGCATCCGCGTGGCCCCGCATCTGTTGCGCTATCATACCCGGCTCCTCCAGCGCGCGCGGGCCTGGGACAGCGGGCCCGAGCTGGACGAGGAGTTACTGACCGGATCCGTCCTGAAAGAGGCGGAGCAATTCGTATTGCACCCACCGAAGGACGCGCCTGACGTCGGCGAACTGGTGCGCCGCTTCGTGATGGCCTCGGGCGAGCGGGAGCGCGCCGAGCAGGAGGCCGCGTTGAAGGCGGCAGAGGAACGCGCGGCGCGAGAGCGTCGCTTGCGGCTGGAGGCGGAGTCGCGGGCGCTCGCGGCGCGCAGTCAGATCCTCGCTGATCAGCGGCACGATCTAGCGGGGCTCGTGGCCGTGGCGGCCTGGACGCGATCGCCGACCCGCCTGGCCCGCATCGCGCTCTGCCAGCGCGCGATGAGCCATCCGCGGCTGATGCAGATGTTGGCGCCGGTCGGGTCCTATACGCATCCCGGCGCCAAGTATCAGCTGCGCGACGGCGCTGCCTTCTCGGCCGATGGCCGCTATCTCGCCCATGTGAACGGCATCGACCGGGACCGGCTGCGCATCTGGGCGCTTGGCGAGCAGGCGGAGCTTGTCGGCGAGACGCCCGCGGTCGATCCGGCAGTGTCCATCCTCGGCATCGGCTTTGTCGGGCCGGCCCAGCACCTAACGCTGCTCACCAATGAGGGCACGTTCCTGCGGGCGGAGAAGGCGCGCCCGGATGCGCCCTTGGTCGAGGTCTACCGGGGCGATCCTGGTCCGTCCTTGCGCGTCTTTGCGGCCAGCGCGGAGCATGACAAGATCTTCATCTGCTCTGGCGGGCAGATGCAGATCGTCGATTTCGCCAGCGGGACCCAGACCTACAATGCCATGTCACACTTCGACATGGTGGATCGCGCGTGGTGGCTGGCGGATGGCCGCGTGCTGATCACCGGCAAGCCCGCCTCAGAGGACCTGATGCAGAACCGCCAGCCGGTGAGTGCCGTGCTCGACCCCGCCTCCAACCGCTTTTTGCGGCAGGATCACGGTGCCGCAGCGCCCTTGGCGGGCCGGGATGGATACCTCAGGACCGTTGAGGGCGGCGCCGACGTGATGCGCCACGTGGGTCGTGATGACTACGCCCCGCAGCCCTGGTTCGGGAACAAAAACCAGCCGGAGTGCTTCGCTGTGCACAGCGACGATGATGAGATCGCCTTTGCCGACGAGAGTGACATCCGGATGCAAGGGGCGAGGCGGGACGCCTCGCCGCGATACGCGCCTGTGCATGCGCGTCCTGCTCCGCCGGCACATGGCTGGTATGTGGATTGCGTCCAGCCCGGACCGCGCAACTGCGCCATGGGCTATGTCTCGCTCGCCCCCGATGGCTCCGCCGCGCTTTGGTCGAAGCAGAGGCGCAACCCCTTGTGCGTGCATTTGGCGCCGCCCGATGAGACGCGGTTCAAGACCCCGCAGCCCTTCGTGCGCCAGATCGCATATCAGTCGGATATGTCGCGGCTTGCCCGTCTCAACGATGACGGGCAACTCGTGGTCTGGGACCGTGTGAAACGCGGGGGCAAGGCGATGAAGGCGCCTCCGGTTTCGGCGATCCATTTCGCGGGATCGGATCTTTTCGGGGCGCTGCAGGACGGGCGGGTTGCGCTTCTGAAGTCGGCGAGCCGTCCTTTGCCCGGGGTCGCCTTCGATCCGCGTGTCGCCCCGCGCGGCGCCGATGGCGGGCTGATCGGGCGCAGTCCCACGGGGGATTTTGCGATCTTCGATGCCGCGCGCGGCGCGCTCCGTCCGCTTGGGTCCTGGGCGGCGCTGGATCTGGCGGATGATGCCGATATCAGCAGCCTCGACTATTGCGCGGCAACCGGGCGGCTGGCGGTGCCGCGCGAGACCGGCCATGTCGACATCTTTGGCTCGGACACGGGGCGGTTCGAGCGGATCCGCACCCTTGAGACGGTGCTGGACATCGTTGATGTCAGCCTGACGCAGAACGGCAAGCGGTTGCTTCTGGCGGGGTGTGAGGCCTTCGAGGTCTGGGATGCGGAGAGTTTCGAGAAACTGGCGGACTACGGCAGCGGCAGTGGTATCGGTGCGGCCTGGCGCGCCACCATTGACCCCAGCGCCTACTTCATTGCCGCCAAAGGCGACTATGGCGGGACCTTCACGCTCTATGACGCCAAGGACGGGGCCCAGATCGCAACAGTGCCGCCGCTGGGCGAGGCGGATGCGGGCATTGGCATGATGTTTTCGCCCGATGGGTCGGAGCTGGCCGTCGACGATTCAGACGGCGGGCTCTTGCTGCTGGATTTCAAGCCAGAGAGCTGGGCGGCCCGTGTCAATCGCATGGCAGGGCGTGAACTCACCGAGGTTGAACGACGCACGATCCTCGAGATCTAGATCGTCTGGCCTTTCACGTGCGGCGGGTGGATCACCTATTGCGTTGATTTCATTGAAATCACGCAGCGATAGGGGATGCAGGTCCACGGCGAATTGCTTTGGCGGCGGGGCGCGATGGAGATGACACGCTAAGGGCTGAGCCATGTGGGCAGGGTCATCGAGACGGCCGGGATGAAGGTGATCATCATCAAGGCAGCGAAGATCGCCAGATAGAAGGGCCAGATCGTACGCACCGCAGTTTCCATTGGAAGTTTGCCCACGGCGCAGCCAACGAAGAGGCAGGATCCAACGGGCGGCGTACAAAGACCAAGGCCGAGGTTGACCATCAGGATCATCCCGAATTGCAGCGGATCGATCCCGAGGCTGACGGCCACGGGGAGGAAGATCGGCGTGCAGATCAGGATCAGCGCCGCCATGTCCATGATCATGCCAAGGATCAGCAAAACCGCGTTGATCATGAGCAGGATCAGGATCGGGTTGTCGGTAAGCCCGGTGAGCAGGGCGGCCGTCTTGTCCGGGACGCGGTAGAAGGTGAGCATATAGGCAAAGGCGCCGGCGCAGGCGATTAGGATCATCACCATCGCGGTCGTGCGCACCGATTGTGCCACCGCGACGCGGAAATTGGCCCATGTGATGCTGCGATAGACAAGAAGGGTGACGAGAAAGGCGTAGATTGCGCCAAAAGCCCCGGATTCGGTGACCGTGAACACGCCCGACAGAACGCCCCCGACGATGATTACAGCCGTAAAGAGGCCCGGAATGGCAGCCACGAAGCTCAGCAGCAGGCTGCTCCAGCCGGGAAAGACCTCGGCCCGATAGCCGCGCTTGACCGCAACCAGATAGGCCGCGACCGCAAGACACAGACACATCAGCAGGCCGGGCAGAACGCCCGCAAGAAAGAGCTTCGAGATCGAAATGCCGCCGCCTGCGGCGATGGCGAAGATGATCATGTTGTGGCTGGGCGGGATGATGATGCCCGCGATGGAGGAGGTGACGGTGACATTCACCGCGTAGTCTGCGTCGTAGCCCTTTTCCTTCATCACTGGGATCAGGATCGACCCGAGCGCCGAGATATCTGCAACGGCGGAGCCTGAAATCCCGCCGAAGAGCATCGAGGAGAAGACATTCACGATGCCCAAGCCCCCGCGTACGGCCCCAACGGCGGCGGAGGCGAAGCGCACGAGGCGGGCTGCGATGCCGCCGTGGAACATCAACTCGCCCGCGAAGATGAAGAAGGGGATCGCCATCAGCGAGAAGACGTTGATGCCCGAAATGATCCGCTGCACGCCGATCATCAGCGGCAGGCCTTCGAACCAGAAGGCCGCCATCGCCGAGATACCAAGCGCGAAGGCCACCGGAACGCCGATGATCACGCAAAGGGCGAACATGCCCAGAAGAACGAAGAGGCCCACTGCGTCGCCCTACACGATTGTATCGCGGCGCGGATCGCGGCCGGTGGCAAGACGCACCAGATGACCAAGTGTGAACAGCAGGATCAGCCCGCCGCCGATTGTGAGCGGCAGCGACCGCAGGCCCTCCGGCACCTGGATCAGCGGGATGGTCGATCCCCATTTGAAAAGCGTGAGCTTGGTCCCCTGCCAGAGCAGGAGCAGCCCGAAGCCGGCAAGCGAGAGGTCGGTTATCACAACGAAGAGCCTGCGCATCCAGCCGGGCGCGATGCTGCGGAAGGCGGTCACTGAAAGATGTGTGTTTTCATGAATGCCGACGGCCGCGCCAAGAAAGGCGATTGTCATCACCAGCAGAAGGGCGGCCTGCTCGACCCAGGTGGGCGTCGCGTTCAGGACGTAACGGCCGAAGACAAGCCAGCCGAAGATAATGGTCAGCGTCACCAGAGAGAGGCCAGTGATGAGCCGGCAGACCGCAGCGATCCGATCGAGCGCTGTATTCATCATCGACAGTGCGGCAGGGGCCGCGGTCGGGGTGTGCTGATCTGTCATGAGCGCCCTCCTGGCGGCGGGGACACGCCCGGGCCGGATGGCCGGGCGTGTCGGTGTCTGGGCCGTCTATTCGGTGGCCTGGATCATCTCGACCAGCGGGCGCAGGTCGGGATTGCTGGCCAGATAGGCCTCGTAGACCGGGGCCATGGCGGCCTGGAAAGGGCCCTTGTCGGCAATCTCGTTGACCACGACGCCACCCTCTTCGACCATCTTGCGGCTGGTCGCTTCACGGGCCGCCCAGAGCTCGCGCTGCAGCTCCGCTGATTCCACTGCCGCCTCTCTCACGGCGGCTTTCATCTCATCCGAAAGGCCGTTGTAGACGTCGGCGTTGATGCAGATGCATTCGGGAATGATCAGGTGTTGGCTGAGCGAGTAGAACCCCGCCACCTCGAAATGCCCGGTCGATTCGTAGGATGGCCAGTTGTTCTCCGCCCCGTCCACGACCCCTGTCTTCAGCGCCTGGTAGACTTCGGCGAAGGCCATGGGTGAGGGGTTGCCGCCCAGCTGGGAAATCATGCCGGAGTAAAGGTCATTGTTCATGACCCGCACCTTCATGCCCGCCACGTCTTCCGGCGTGTTGATCGGCTTTGCGCCATTGTAGAAGGAGCGCGCACCTGCATCGTACCACGCGAGCGGCACCAGACCCTTCGCCGTCATGCCCGCCGAAATCGCTTCACCGCCTTCACCGTCGAGCACACGGAACATGTGCGGCACGTCCTTGAAGATGAAGGGCAGTGAGACGACGTTGGCCTCGGCTGCAATTGGACCGATGGGGCCGAGGTTGAAATTGCCGATCTCCAGGCCGCCGAGGCGCACCTGTTCGATGGCATCCGGCTGGCTGCCGAGCGTGCCGCCGTGGAACATCTGCAACGAGATCTCGCCACCGGTCTTCTCGGCCAGCAGCTCGGCGAATTTGTCCATGGCAACGGTATTGGGGTAGCCGTCGGCATGGATATTCCATCCGCGCCAGTCAGCGGCGACCGCGGCGGTGCAGAGCATCGAAACCGCAGCCGCGGCCCCGAGCAAGGATGCTGATAACTTCTGGTACATGTTGGTTCCTCCCTTGGATACTGGGCCTGAGGCCGCAGAGTGTTGGCCGAAGCCGATTACGAAAAGACGAGCCCTCCGTTGATGTCGATGTTTGCGCCTGTGATGAAAGCAGCCTCGTCGGATGCGAGATAGGCCACCAGGTTCGCCACATCTTCGGAGCGGCCCTCGCGCTTCAGCGGCGTAATGCTGGCCACGTGCTTGCGCACGTCGTCCTTGGTGAAAATGTTGTGAAAATCGGTGTCGATCATGCCGGGACAGACGGAGTTCACGCGGATCTTTGGCCCCAGCTCCTTGGCAAGACCGCGTGTCATGGTCATCACCGCGCCCTTGGACGCACCATAGGCCACCGCGCCGGGCCCGCCGCCGTCGCGCCCGGCCTGGCTGGCCAGCCCGACGATGGCGCCTCCGTGGGACATGTGCGGCAGGACCGCTTTGACCATGCGCATGAAGGAGGTGGCGTTCAGATCCATCACGCGGTTCCAGTGGGCCACGTCCATCTCGGCGATCGTCTTGCGCGCCACAAGCCCGCCGGTGACATGCACGAGCACGTCGATCTCGCCCCCGAACCGCTCGACCGTCTCACGGACCAAGGCGGAGACGTCATCATCCGAGGTCATGTCGCCTTGTCGTGCGAGGGCCTTGCCACCTCCTTCGACGATTTCAGAGACGGCGCTTTGTGCGCCATCGGCAGAGCTGTTGTAGTTGATGGCAACAGCGGCGCCGGCGGCGGCCAAGCGCAGCGCACAGGCCCGCCCGATATCGCGGCCACCTCCCGTGACGATTGCAGTCTTTCCGTCGAGTGTCCGGGCGGGGGCAGCATATGTTATGTCTGGCTGGCTCATGTTCCCTCCTCCGCTGTCTTGGAGAGTGAAGGGACGTGCCGCGGTGAGGCCTGTGGCCTCGCGGCCCGGCGCTGTCTCGCGCGCGCCACCCCGATCATCTGGTCTGCCAGCCGCTGCGGCATCAACATCGCTTCCCCCCCCGTCGATGCGGTCCTGCGCCGGGATGTGATCGCACAGCGCAGGTTCTCTCTTGGCTAATTTAGTCGACTAGTATACTAGTATTGTCAAGGAGTATCTTCGGCTGCCGATCCTGTCGAGGATGTCAGCCCCCGGATGGCCGGGAGATGCAGTGAGGACAGGGCATGCAAGGGTTTTCGGACGTGTTGGAGCGGCGGACGACCACAGATCTGGTCTTCGATCAACTGCGCGACGAGATCGTGTCGCTGGAGCTGTTGCCGGGCGCAAAGGTTTCGGAGGCCGATGTCGCCCGGCGTTTTGGCGTGTCACGTCAGCCGGTGCGCGACGCGTTCAACCGGCTGGAGAGCCTCGATCTGCTGGTCATTCAGCCGCAGAAGGCCACGAAGGTCCGCGGCTTTTCGATGGAGCGGATCGATCACGCCCGCTTTGTGCGCCTGGCGGTCGAGCTTGAGGTGATCCGAAGCGCCTGCGCGATCTGGGACCCGTCGCGCGAGGCGGCGCTCCAGGAGAACCTGGATGAGCAGCAGGCCGTGATCGACGCCGGAAAGCCGGAGGCGTTTCATGCGCTCGACTACGCGTTCCACAAGCTGATCTGCGAGCTGGGTGGGCATCCTCTGGCCTTCGGTACGATCGAGGAATGCAAGCAGCGGATTGACCGGCTGTGCATGTTGAGCCTGGGGCGGGCGCGTGAAGCGGCGACCCTTCTCGAAGACCATAAAGAGATCGCGGCCGCGCTCAATCGACGGGATGCGGAGACCGCCGCGCAGGTTGCCCGGCGGCATCTCGCGCGGCTCGACGATACCATCGCCGAGGTACACCGGACCCATGCGGAGTTCTTCGATTGATATGGGCGCCCTGCGCGCCTCCACCCTGTCAGGAGTTACACCCGTGCCCGAAGAGTTTCCAATCGTTGCAACGGACCCCGGCGTAACCCGCCAGGTGCTGTCAGACCACCCCGAGTTGATGGTCGTCGCCTTTCGTTTCGAGACAGGGGCGGAAGGCCAGTTGCACGCGCATCCGCATGTGCAGTCCACTTATGTGCGGTCGGGCGAGTTTCGCTTCTCCATCGACGGTGACGAGCGGGTTGTCGGACCCGGCGACAGCCTTGTCATCCCCTCGAACGCGCGGCATGGCTGCGTGTGCCTCGCATCGGGGGAACTTATCGATTGTTTCACACCCCGCCGGGACGATTTCCTTTGACAAACTTGCCTCACGCAGAGGGCGTCTCGGCCAACCCGGGCCAGACGTTGCGGAGAAAGACGGTCAGATCGTTTGGCGCAAGGTCGATCCGATGCGGAAACGGCAAGGTGCTGACAAAGCCGCGGTGGTGGGTGGCGTGATTGACGAGATGCTGCAGGATATCCCAGCGCGTCATTGCGCGTGAGCCGCCGCCGATGAAATCAAAGCGGATGACTTGGGCCAGGTCCGCGGCGCTCCACTGTTCGGCAAGATCCACATAATGGGTGTTCATCGCGCGCAGGCGCTGCGCAACGTCGCGAAATGCAAGGGGTGCCGCGCGGGAGCGGGCCTGGTGCGGGTGCACCCGTCCCTCGAGAGGCGCACGGAAGATCTCTGCCACCACAAGGATGTGATCGAAGGTGCCCGAGATGCTGCCGAAGAGCGTATCGCATGGGGCCATCAGGACATCTTCTGCCAGCTGCTCCGCGTTCATCAGCATGACGTCATCCGCCTAGGCCATCTAGGCGACCATGCGGTGGAGGTGCGAAAGCTGGGGCATCTGGCAGATTCCTTGACTGTCTTCGGTGTGGTCTCATCAATTGCTCCGAGCGCGGTTTTAATTGCTCTCGGAGCAATGTCGTGAGCACGTCCTACGCCCGCATCGCCAACCGGATCGCAGCGCAGATCGCGACGGGTGAGCTGCCCGTTGGCACGCGGCTGCCACCACAGCGTGTTTTCGCGCATGAGATGGGCATCGCTGCGTCGACCGCCAGTCGCCTCTACGAACGTTGCGCAGGCGCGGTTTGGTGTCGGGCGAGGTTGGGCGCGGCACCTATGTGACCAATCGTTTTGCGCCGCTCGATCCGGCGCTTCAGGAGCCGTCGCGCGCCGGCATTGATCTCGAAATCATGTTTCGGCTCGGTGCCGGGGCCTGCGGCCAGATCGCGCGGTCGACGGCGCAGTTCTTCAAGTCGAACCTCGCCGAGGCGGCGCTCGCACCAGCCTCGGTCAAGCCCGGTGCTGCGGCGCCGATCTTCGCGCGGGTCATGGGGCGCGAGGCTTCGACCCCGTCGCCGGAGGCGCTTCTGCTCTCGGGCAACGGAAAGCAGGCGATCTCGGCCTGTCTGACCGCGCTGGCCCCACCGAAAGTTCCTGTCAACGGGTCTCGCGCCGCTTCTCGCGATGCGCCGTGAACGATGCCACCTGTCCGGAACGCATGCCACAGGCCGCTTGCGCAAATGTCCGAAGCTCTTCGAAGTCCATCGGCCGGGCAAAGTAGAAGCCCTGCAGGGTGTCGCAGCCGAGATCGGCCATGATCGCGGCATGTTCCGCCGTCTCGACGCCCTCGGCTGTGACGGAAATGCCAAGTGCCTTACCCATCTCGATCATGTTGCGCACCAGCGCCCGTGCTGTCGGATCGGTGTCGACCGGTTGCACCAGCATCCGGTCGAGTTTCATCACATGCGGATGCAGGTGTTTCAGGCCGATCACCGAGGCATGGCCCGAGCCGAAATCGTCAACCTCGATCTGAAAACCCTGGCGGCGCAGGCTGTCGATGCGATCGACGAAGTTGCCGTCCTGCTCTTCCACCAGTACGCTTTCGAGCACTTCGACGGCGATGCGCGTGTCGCCGATGTCGTAGGCCTCCGCGATGTCTTCGATCCGGGTGTTCGCGATCTGATGAACGTCCATGTTGAACGCAATCTTGGGGATGAAGAGATCCTCGGCATTCAGTTTACGCACCGCCTCGAGCCCGGAGCGAAAGATCTGACGGTCGATCTCCGGTGTCAGGCGGAGCTGGTTCGCAACGCGCAGGAACTGTGACGGAACGAGCAGGCCGCGTGTGGGGTGATGCCACCGGGCAAGGGCTTCGATCCCGACCAGCTCTTCGGTCCGGGCATCGAACTGGGGCTGGAAGAAGGGCTGAAACTCGCGCCCCTTCAGACCGATTTCGATCTCCGCCGAGAGCAGGCGCTTTTCGTTGACGATGCTGTGTAGTTGCGGCGTGTAGACGGTGGTGGTGTTCCGCCCAAGCTCCTTGGCCGTGTAGAGTGCGGAATCGGCGCTTTTCAGAAGGTCGGAGTTCTCGATCAGCCCGCCGATGGCAGAGGCGACACCGAAGCTGGCACCGACCCTGCAAATCTTGCCTTCGAAGTTCATCTCTTCACGGATCCGCGCCAGCAGCCGCTCCGAGAGCTGCGTGGCATCGGATGAGGCGCTGCCGCGGGCGAGCAGGATCACAAACTCATCACCGCCAACCCGTACCGCAACATCGCCGGGCCGGATCCCCATCCGCAGAATCGTTCCGACCTGCTGAAGAACGTAGTCCCCCGCGCTGTGCCCAAGGGTGTCGTTCACATTCTTGAAGTGATCGAGGTCGATCCGGATGAGTGTCCGGGGCGGATCGGCATTTGTCACCTCGGTCTCGAGGATATCGTCGAGAAAGCGGCGGTTCGGCAGCCCGGTGAGCGCATCCTGAAGCGATTGCCGCTCAGTGGCCGCTTTGGCCTCGGCGAGCTTGGCCTGCGCTTCCTTGGCGCTGGTGATATCGGTGGCAATGGCGGCAAACCGGCGCCCGGACTTCTTTGACGTATCAAGCGGCGAGATACCGAGGCTGATCCAATAGGTCGTCCCGTCCTTGCGGTAGTTCAGGATTTCGGCCTGAACCGGCCGGCCCGCTTCGAGCGCGCGTCTGATGACCTGCCGCGTTTGCGGATCGGTGTTGGGGCCGTGCAGAAGCTCTTTGGGTGTCTTTCCCACGGCCTCTTCTTGGGAATAGCCGGTCAGCTTGGTAAAGGCCTGGTTCACCCATTGGATGCGTTCACTCGAATCCGTGACGGAGATGCTTTCGCGCGCCAGCTCGGCGATCTGCGCCAGTTCGGCCAGCTCATCCTGCTGAATGGCAAGAACCCTTCGGGAGCGCTCCAACTCCTGGTGCGGGCGCACGATGGCGCGCATGCCGGACGCGGCCATGAGGCTGAAGGGCAGGATCAATGCCAGGAGCGCCACGCCGATCCCTGTCAATACCAGAGTGCGCCCAACTGTCTGGATTTCCTGGGCGTCGGTGTCGACGATGAGGTGGAAATCGGCCCCCGGCATGGGCGTCGATACGCTGGGGCCTGCACCGCCGTGCCACTCCTCCCAAAAACTGTTCTGGAACGTCGTCGCGATGATTGTCTGGGGCGCGTCTGCGCCTGCTCTCAACACATGGGTGAGATCGAGCCGGCGCTCGAAGGCCAGCAGCCCCTCGACCAGGCCGTGCGAAAGGATCGGGATGGTGATCAGGAACTGCGCCTCGTAGGTATTGCCCGTGGGGCGGTAGGAGATGCGCGGCGCAGCCGGCGCGCGGCCCTCCAGCATCGCGGCCATGCCTTCAAGCGCCTCGACCGGCAGGAACGGCGAGGAGCTGCCGTCTTGACGGGCGGCGAGGATGACCTGACCGCTTGTATCGATCAGCCGCACGTTGGTTGCATCCGGCAACCGCAGAAGAGCGCTTTGCGCCTGCCCCGGGCGACTGTCGGACCCCTTGAGGTAACTGATGATTTCCGTCGAGCGCGCAATGAACTCGCCATCGTTGAGCAGGTTGTCAAGGATGCTGGCGATAACACTGGCTTTCGTCTCGAGATGTGCGCGCTTGGCGTCCTGTTGCATCTGATGCAGGGCCGGCGCAGAGGCAAACCATATGGCCGCGGCAACAGACATGATCGAGAACATGTACCCGATCAGGGTCAGTTTCAGGAAGCGGCCGGTGAAGCTGATCTGCTGCATGCGGCAGGTCTCAACCGACAACGCACTGCGAGAGCGCTGGCACGAGACCCGTATTGTGGGGCTGGACAGAGTTTGGTCGACCGCGGTGTGGGGTGGGTTTGAGGGACAGGTGTGCCGTGACACCCTGATGTCCTGATAGCCGACTGCGGCGCGCTCTCTTGCTGCTGTCACGCTGTGACAGCCCGATGCGGTTCCCGCATCCATGGAGCGCGCCTCGCCTGTGCACCTGTACCCTCAAACTCCTGACCAACGACGTATAACGACTGACCTTCGGGCTAGCAGCCGGCGGTTAATGCGCTGTAAAGTGCGGATGCCGCGAGGCCGGCCAGGCGATGCGGCATTGGATGTGTCACTGGGCGTGCTTGCTCTCTGACCCTGTCGTGACCTCGACCGGGACGAACCTCGGAAAGCATGGCAGTAGCTGACGGATCGGCGTTTCTTCTCAGCATGTTAGCGGGGCTGTCATGCGGTGGAACGAAGAGGGCTGAGACCAGCCGTTGGCCGGGAAAGACCTCTCTGTCAGCGCTGGAAAAGCCCAACAAAAGCCCTCTCTGTTAAGTCAATTTGAGGTTATTTCTCTGGCGCAGCGGATGTGGGAGCGACACTTACGTGGCGGCCGCACGGTCCCGGGCGTGAGCGGCGTGCGCGAGGCCATCCACAACTGCGGTGAAGGCTTCGGCACGGGCAATCCGCGCCTGCGGGCACCGCAACGCGACAACATCCGAGACCAGAGACATCAGGCTCGAGCCCCCGACGAGCGTCACCTGATGCACGTCAGCGCCCTCGATGCCTGCACGGGTCAGGGTGGTGGCGACGGCCTCTGAGAGTTTGTGCTTGTGAACCGTTAGCGCCGCATCCACGGATGGGCGCGTTGCCGCGATGTCAAGACCTGTTTCGACGATCCTCAAGTCGATGACCGCTTCGCCTTCAGCGCCATTGACCGCGATCTTGCCCGCTTCCACGGCAAAGGCGATGTCGTGCCCCAGCTCCTGTTCAAGCACCTGTGCCAGCCGGCCCAGCCGATCGGGCTGTGTCGACAGGCGGAGCATGCGGGCCACCATCCGGCGCGTCTCTGGCGTGTAGAGGAAAGGGATCTTGGCCCAGGTGGCAAGATCGGCAAAGGGCGCGATGGGCACGGGAAGCAGCCCATCGCCCATCTCGCGGCGCAGCTGCGTGCCCAGGCCGAGGCAGGGCATGGCATGCGACATCGAGATCGCATGGTCGAAATCTGTACCCCCCAGCCGCAGCCCGTGGCTGGCGAGCACGACCGGGCCGGCTGCCGATTGTTGCACCACGGTGAAATCCGACGTCCCGCCGCCGATATCAACCACGAGCTCAATGTCAGCCTCTTTCCGGGCCTGCGCGGTTGTCAGGGCGGCCGCTTCGGGTTCGGCAAGAAAGGAAACCTCGGCAAAGCCGGCGGCGTGGTAGCTGGCGCGCAGATCGTCCTCGGCCTGCGCTTCCTTGTCATCGCTGACCGCATGGAAATGCACCGGCCGGCCGGAGAGAACATGCGTGAAACGCTGCCCCGTATGATCCTCGGCCGCGCGCCGCAGCCGTTCGAGGAAGGCTGCCGTGATCTCCAGCAGGCTCCGGCGACGGCCCGAGATCAGCCGCTGCTCGTGAAAGAGAGGCAACCCGAGCACGGATTTGAGCGCGCGCATGAAGCGGCCGTCCTCGCCTGCGATCAGCGCCTCTATCGCGGCGGTCCCGATCTGCATCGGGCCGTCCTCCGCTGGAAAGAAGACCGCCGTAGGCAGCGTGGGCTGCCCGTCCTCGATAGGGATGCGGTGCACGGCACCGGCATGCATCAGGGCTGCCGCCGAGTTTGACGTTCCAAAGTCGATGGCGAGTGTTTGTCCCTGGGGCATGTCCTGTCAGCTCCGTTGAAAGACCAGTTCCACACCGGTCAGCGGCCAGATCCCCTGGGTGAGTTCGATCCGCCGGCCGTTGCGGGCCGTATTGTACGCCTCAACTGCAATCAGCGGAGTGCTGGGTGACAGTTCCAGGGCCGCGGCAGTCTCGGCTGTGGCGAAGGCGCCGGAAATCCGGGTCTCGGTGCGCTGCCAGTCAGCCTGGCCATGCGCGGCAAAGACGTCCTGCACAGATTGGGCGGGAGCGTAGGCCGCGTCGAACCTGTCGAAAATGTCGGCTGGAAAGAATTTGTCGCTGAGGTAGATCGGAACCCCCTTGTGCAGCCGCAAGCGGGTCAGGTGCCAGACCTTGGCATCGGGGGCGATCTCGAGATGTTCTGCGGTCGCCGCATCGGGCGGTCCCTTGGCCAGCGACAGCGTCCGGGTCTCCATGGCGCGGGCGTCTGCGGTGCGCGCCGGGAGCTGCTGCCCGCTGTCGTCCACCTGCCAGCGGGTCAGCGGCTGGCGCACGTAGACCCCGGCGCCCTTGCGAGCTTGCAGATGCCCCTCCTGTTGCAGCCTGCGCAGAGCCCGGCGGAGGGTCACCCGGCTGACATCGAATGTTCGGGCCAGGGAGATTTCGCCGGGCAAGCGCTGTCCGGGGGACAACGCGCCGGTCTCGCAGGCGTGCAGCAACCGGTCGTAGATCTGCAACCAGATCGGACGGGTGCGCCGGGGCGCGTAGGCGCCTTGGGCAATAGGATGCAAGGACGCGTCGGGAGGGGGCGCGGTAATGGCAGCAGGCCCAATGCTTCGAAACGAGTGAGGATGAAGATATCAAAATCTGTATGTACAGATTTGATGAAAATGAAAACCCGCGGATGCCCAAGGTGGAGCGCAATCGGGTGGCGCACGTCGATGTCGGGACGGGGAGGTTGCCATGAAGAGCGCGATATCGGTGGAAAAGCCGCGCCGAATCGAGTAGAACATAAAAAGAACATTTACGAAGGTCATTATGTGACGCATGTCCGCCCCTCTTTCCATAAAACGCCTTCAGGGGATGAAACGGCAGGCCGAGATACAGCAGGTCGCATTGTCGGAGGTGTTTTCCCAAACCGTGACCGATGCGGGCGCAATCGGCTTTGTTCTCTCGCGGCTGCCCAAGACGTCCGCCCCCATCCTCTGGGTGCAGGACCGTCTCTCCTGCAAGGAAGCCGGGCAGCCTTACCTGCCCGGGCTGGGGGTGCATCCGCCGGTCATCTGGGTCAATGTCGGCCGTCCCGCCGATGTGCTCTGGTCGATGGAGGAAGGGCTGCGGTGCACTGCGCTCTCGGCCGTGATCGGCGAGGTCTGGGGCGCCCCGCCCGCGCTCGACTTCACGGCAACCAAGCGGCTGGCGCTGCGGGCCGAGGCGGCGGGTGTCGCCTGCTGGCTGATCCGGCGCGCAGCCGCGCCTGGGCTCAGTGCTGCGCGGGAGCGCTGGCGCGTCGCCTCGCTGCCCTCCGCGGCACATCCGCACGATCCGCAGGCGCCGGGCGCGCCCTGTTGGCAGGCGGAGCTTTTCAAATCCCGCAGCAGAAAGCCCGGATCCTGGGCTGTCACCCATGACCGCGCGTCGGATCGTATCGATATCCTTCCCCCAGTTCGCGATGGAGCGCTGGCAGAAGGCAATGGCGCGCATCGGCAACGCGCCCAGCGATGATCTGCCCGTGGCCCTCGTGGCCGAAGGCCCGCACGGGCAGGTGATCCATGCCACCAACCGTGCGGCGCGTCTGGCCGGCATCGCCATTGGCGCGCGTGTGGTCGACATGCGTGCGGTCTGCCCGACGCTGCAGGTGGAGTACGCCGATCTCGCCGGGGATGCCCGCGCGCTTGGTCGCCTGGCGCTCTGGGCGCGGCGCTGGTGCCCCTGGACGGTGGTGGATGGGGCCGATGGGCTCATTCTGGACACCACGGGCAGCGATCACCTGTTGGGGGGCGAGGCCGCAATGCTGGTAGAGATGGAGACGCGCCTGTCGTTGCTGGGGCTGACCGCGCGGCTCGCTGTCGCCCCCACATGGGGGGCCGCCTGGGCGCTTGCGCGGTATGGGCCGGTGCGCGCAATCTGCACTGAAGAGACGCGCGCGGCGGATTTGCACCCTTTGCCTGTTGCTGCGCTTCGGCTGGAGGCGGAGACTGTCTTGCTGCTGGGTCGCTTGGGATTGAAGACCATCGGGCAACTGTCTGAAGTCCCAAGACTTTCTCTGACGCGCCGGTTCGCCCGCAGCACGCTGGAGGCGAACCCGCTTCTGCGGCTCGATCAGGCCATGGGGCGTCTTGCCGAGCCGGTGGCCAGCCAGGAGGCGCGCCCCAGGATCATCGCGCAGGCGAAACTGCCCGAGCCCATCATGGACCCGACGGCCTATCTGCCGCAGCTCGGCGAAGAGGTCTGTGCGCAGCTGGAGCGGGAGGGCGCGGGCTGTCGTCGCCTCACGCTTGTGGTCTACCGCACGGATGGCGAGATCAGCCGGCTTAAGGTGGCCACGGCGGCCCCGAGCCGCGCGCCCGCCCATCTTTGCCGTCTCTTCGATGACCGGCTGGAGCGTCTGGACCCGGGCTTCGGCTTCGATCTGATCACGCTCGAAGCCGGGATGATCGAGCCGGTTAAGACAGTGCAAGCGCAGCTGGGTGGGGGGAGCGACGGAGGGGTACCGCTCTCGCATCTGATCGACCGCCTGACCGCGCGGCTTGGCCCGCGGGCCGTCAAGACCCCGGTGCTGAAGGAAAGCCATATGCCGGAGCGGGCCGCGCAGTGGGCTCCTGCGATGGCAGGAGCAGGGGCAGATCCGCTGACGCCGGCACAAGAACGCCCTCTCCGCCTGCTGGATCCGCCCGAGGAGATTCGCGTGCTCTATGCGGTGCCCGAAGGGCCACCCGCGCAATTCATCTGGCGGCGCCAGACCCACCGGGTGGTGCGCTATGCCGGGCCGGAACGCATCGCGCCGGAATGGTGGTCCGACCGGCCCGGCACGCGCCTGCGCGACTACTTCCGGATCGAGGATCAGGCGGGCTGCCGCTATTGGCTCTACCGCGAAGGGCTGCATGAGGATGGGCGCGGGGGAGACCCGCGGTGGTTTGTGCACGGGTGTTTTGCATGAGTGGGAGGGCAACGTGCTGAGGGTATCGCCCGACCTGGAGGGCGTTCGTAACACCAAAGCTGCTCTGGTCATCTCCAAGAAAGCCAGCGCCCTGCTATTTGCTTACGTTGAAATCGCTCTCGTTTTGCCAAAGGCAAACCTCGGGTTTGATGGGGAGGTCGGGCGATGCCCGGCCTATGGGCCGGGCGGGGCTTGTAAGCAGGGACTGTGCTCCATCTGCGAATGGGGAGTATCTGGCGATGCTATAGGGTACCCTCCGCGCATTCTGTGTCACTGGAGCGACTGCAAGACGGCCTTCGCCCCAGGGTTGGGCGTGGCCTTGGTGTGTCACTATGCCTGAGATGGACAACCAGCGCCCCCGGCGCACGCTGGAGGAAGAGTTCACGCCGAACCCGCGTTCGGAGTTCGTCGAACTGGGGGTCACCACATGCTTTTCTTTCCTGCGTGGCGCCTCCGATGCGGTGGATCTGGCGCGCATGGCCAACCGGCTTGGGTATGACGCACTGGGGGTGGCGGATCTCAACACCATGGCCGGGGTGGTCCGTCTCCATGCAGAGGCGCACAAGGCCAAGCTGCGACCGGTGATCGGCTGTCGGCTGCAGCTTGTCACGGGTGAGGAATTCCTCGCCTACCCGCGCAACCGGGCCGCCTATGGCACCCTCTGCGAGCTGCTGTCGAAGGGCAAGATGCACGACTCGCAGGGCGAGTGGCAGGCCAAGGGGCAATGCGACATCACGCGCGCCGATCTGGCGGCCCAGTCCGAGGATGTGCACCTCATCGCTCTGCCGGGTCCCAATTTGGACCGCTTTGCCGCAGAGCTCCGGTTGCTGGCCCGTATGCTGCCCAGCCTGCGCCACATCGCGGCGAGCTATCTCTACCGCGGAGACGATCGGGCGCGCATCAACCGGCTGGACCAGCTGGCCCGGGCACATGGTCTGCGCCTTCTCGCAACCAACGACGTGCATTACCACGCGCCCGAGCGGCGCCCGCTGCAGGACGTGATGACCTGCATCCTGCACAAGACGACGATCCAGAAGGCCGGGTTTCTGCTGAATGCGAATGCCGAGCGGCACCTGAAATCGACTGATGAGATGAAACGGCTTTTCGCCGAGTGGCCGGATGCCATCGCCGCCACGCGTGAGGTCGCGGATGCCTGCACCTTCGACCTAAGGGATCTGAGCTATGAATACCCGCGCGAAACGGTGCCCGAGGGCCGCTCCCCGCAAGAGTATCTTGAAGAGCTGACATGGCAGGGCGCGGCACAGCGTTATCCCGAAGGCGTGCCGCAGAAAACGCGGGCCGTGCTGGAAAAGGAACTCGCCCTGATCGGCAAGCTGGAGATTGCCAAATATTTCCTGACGATCCAGCAGGTTGTGAACTATGCCCGGTACGAGTGCAAACCACCCATTCTCTGCCAGGGCCGGGGGTCTGCGGCCAACTCTGCCGTCTGTTACGTGCTGGGAATCACCGCCGTGGACCCCGCCACCAATGACCTCCTGTTCGAACGCTTCATCAGCGAAGAGCGCAAGGAGCCGCCCGACATCGACGTGGATTTCGAACACGAGCGGCGCGAGGAGGTGATCCAGCACATCTACGACACCTACGGGCGCGATCGCGCCGGGCTCTGCGCCACGGTGATCCACTACCGCCCGCGCATGGCGGTGCGCGAGGTGGGCAAGGTCATGGGGCTCTCCGAGGACATCACATCGGCGCTGGCCAAGACGATCTGGGGCAGCTGGGGCCGCGAAGTGGGGGCCGCTGAAGCGGCAGAGGCGGGGCTTGATCTGAAGGACCCGCTGATGGCGCGCACGATAAAGCTCGCGGATCAGATGATCGGCATGCCGCGGCATCTCTCCCAGCATGTGGGCGGATTCATCCTGACGGAAACCCCGCTGACCCGCACCGTGCCCATCGGCAATGGCGCGATGGCCGACCGCAGCTTCATCGAATGGGACAAGGACGATATCGACGAGCTTGGGATTCTCAAAGTCGATGTGCTGGCGCTGGGGATGCTGACCTGTATCCGCAAATCCTTCGACATGATCGCGGCGCAGTACGGGCGCACGCTCAGCCTCGCGAACATCGAACAGGAAGATCCAGCGGTCTACGATATGCTCTGCAAGGGTGACAGCATCGGCGTCTTCCAGGTCGAAAGCCGGGCGCAGATGAACATGCTGCCGCGCCTGAAGCCACGCACCTTCTACGATCTGGTGATCCAGGTCGCCATCGTGCGGCCCGGCCCGATCCAGGGGGATATGGTGCACCCCTACCTGCGCCGCCGCAGCGGCAAGGAGAAGGAGGACTACCCCTCTCCCGGGCCAGAGCACGACCCGGATGAGCTCTATCATATCCTCAGCCGCACCAAGGGTGTGCCGATCTTCCAAGAACAGGCGATGAAGATCGCCATGGTGGCCGCCGAATTCAGCGCCGCCGAGGCCAATGAGCTGCGAAAAGCGATGGCCACCTTCCGCTCCAAGGGCACCATCGGCGCGCTGGAGGAGAAGATGGTCAGCCGCATGATCAACCGCGGCTATGACCCGGAATTCGCCGCACGCTGTTTCAACCAGATCAAGGGGTTCGGGGATTACGGCTTTCCCGAAAGCCATGCCGCGAGCTTCGCGCATCTGGTCTATGTTTCGAGCTGGATCAAGCATTACTACCCGGATGTCTTCTGCGCCGCCTTGCTCAACTCGCAGCCCATGGGGTTCTATGCGCCGGCGCAGATCGTGCGGGATGCGCGGGAACACGGGGTCGAGGTGCGCGCGCCGGATGTGAATTACAGCAACTGGGACAGCACTCTGGAGCCCTTAGGGCCCAACCGCTTTGCCGTGCGTCTGGGGCTGCGGCAAGTGGATGGGATGGGCCAGGAGGTGGCCGAGCGGATGATGGCCGCGCGCGATACGCCCTTCGCTGATCTTGAGGATCTGAAAAAGCGCGCCCGCGTGGATGCGGGGACGTTGCGCAAGCTGGCAGCGGCGGATGCTTTCCGTTCCATGGGGCTCGACCGGCGCCAGGCGCTCTGGGACACGCGCGCGCTCAGGGACGCGCCCGATCTGCCGCTCTTCTCCGAGACCCGCGACGAAGGGCCGGAGACCCGGTTCATCCTGCCGCAAATGCCTGTCTGCGAACATGTGGTGGCCGATTACCAGACCCTGCGTCTGTCCCTGAAGGCGCATCCGATGTCCTTCCTGCGCAAGAGCATGACGCGGCAGGGGTATACCCCCACCGCCGATCTGACGCGGATGCGCAACGGTCAGCCGGTCTCGCTCGCCGGGATCGTGCTGATCCGCCAGCGCCCGGGCAGCGCCAAGGGGGTCTGTTTCATCACGCTGGAGGATGAGACGGGCGTGGCCAATCTGGTGGTCTGGCCCAAGGTGATGGTGGCGTTTCGCAAGGTGATCATGCAGGCGCGGCTGATGGAGGTGCGCGGGGTCGTGCAGCGGGACGAGGATGTGATCCACGTCGTCGCGCATCAGCTGTCGGACCGGACCGATGCCCTGGTCAGACTGTCGAAGGACCCGTTCTCGGTTCCGCTTGCGCGCGCGGATGAGGTGGTGCGGCCTGTCTCCGCCCATGCGCAGCGCCACCCGCGCGACGTGCGGATCATTCCCAAATCACGAGATTTTCACTAACCCGTTGTTGTCTCGTGACACTTCGGCATGCATTCTGCACAGAATCCGAACGAAACTGCGGCCTTCGCGGCGCGCTCCATGCAGGGCCCGCCGAAAGTCTTGGGTCTTCAACAAACTACTTTCAATTGAACTCTCGCAGACTACTGTGACCCTGCGAGATACCTTTTGGCGGAGCTTTCATGAAACCTTTCACCGCATCTCTTTTTGCCCTCGGCCTGATCCTGCTGTCTCCTGCGGTGCTCGCCCAGCAGGGCCCGCCCCCGGTGACGGTTGCGAACCCGGTTGTGAAAACAATCGTGGAGGACGACGAGTTCGTCGGGCGCTTTGAGGCGCGGGCCGAGGTTGTCGTCCGCTCGCGTGTCTCGGGTTACTTGGAGCAGGTGCATTTCACCGATGGCAGCCTGGTGGAAGAGGGGCAGATCCTCTTCACCGTCGATCAGCGCCAGTTCAACACGGCCCTGCGGCAGGCGCAGGCCCAGATCGACGTGGCCGAGGCGACCTATGACTTCGCCAGCGAACAGCTCGAACGGGCGCAATCTCTGGTGCAGAACGGCAATATCCCGCAAAGCACCGTGGATGAGCGCCGCGAAGCCTATCTCGCCGCGCAAGGCGGGCTGGAGCAGGCCCGCGCGGCGTTGGAGCTGGCCCAGCTCGACGTGGAATACTCCGAAATCCGCGCGCCCATGGCAGGCCGGATCGACCGGCGCCAGGTCGACCCCGGCAATCTGGTCACCGCGAACGAGACGGTGATGACCTCGATCGTCTCCTCCGACCCGATCTATTTCTACTTCGACATCGACGAGCGCTACTTCCTGGCCTATGCGCGCGATGCGCGGGCGCGGGGCGTGTCGCTGCAGGAAGGCGGTGGCGGGCTTGAGGTGAAGGTCACGCTCTCTGACGACGATATCCCGCCACAGAGCGGCTATCTGGACTTCTCCGAGAACCGGATCGATCCCAATACCGGCACTATGCGCATCCGCGCGGTTCTGGAAAACCCCGACGAGGTGCTGACACCGGGGCTGTTCGGGCGGGTGAACGTGCCTGGCTCGCTGCCCTACGAGGGTATTCTGGTGCCCGACGAGGCTATCGTCGCCGATCAGAACCGCAGGCTGGTGATGAGCGTGGACGGCGAGGGCAACGTGACGCCGCTCGAGGTCCGGCCGGGGCCGCGCATCGACGGGTATCGCGTGATCCGCGACGGGCTCGACGGTTCGGAGGTCATTGTCGTCGAAGGCATCGTGCGGGCCCGGCCCGGCAGCGTCGTGGCGCCCGAGAAGATCGACCTGCCTCTGATCGCGGAAAACTGAAATGGGTCGCTTCTTCGTCACCCGTCCCATCTTTGCGGCCGTCATCTCCATCCTGCTGACGATTGTCGGCATCGTGTCCTATTTCCAGCTGCCGGTGGAGCAGTACCCCGAGATCGCGCCGCCCTCCATCGTGGTAAGCGCAAGCTATCCCGGAGCGGATGCAGCGACCGTCGCGGCCACTGTGGCCACCCCGCTTGAGCAGGAAATCAACGGGGTCGAGAACATGCTCTACCTGTCGTCCTACGCGACGTCGGACGGTGCGATGAGCCTGACCATCACCTTCGAGCTCGGCACCGACCTCGACGCCGCGCAGGTTCTGGTGCAGAACCGTGTCGCCATTGCCGAGCCGCGACTGCCCGAGGAAGTGCGCGCGCTTGGCGTGACGACGACCAAGTCCTCGCCGGACCTGATGATGGTCGTGCACATGCTCTCGCCCGATGAAAGCTTCGACCAGCTTTATGTGTCGAACTATGCCCGTTCGCGGGTCCGCGACCGGCTGGTGAGGCTCGATGGGGTCGGAGATCTGATGATCTTCGGCGAGCGAGAGTTTTCCGCGCGCGTCTGGCTCGATCCGGATCGCCTGGCCTCGCTGGGTCTGACCGCAGGCGATGTGGTGGATGCGCTGCGCGAACAGAACGTGCAGGTCTCGGGTGGTGCGCTTGGTGCGCCACCGAACAACTCCGACAGCGCCTTCGAGGTGGCCGTCACCACGCAGGGCCGGCTGCAAACGCCGCGGGAATTCGGACAGGTCATCGTTCGGGCCTCGGACGATGGCCGTGTTGTACGAGTGCGGGATGTGGCGCGGGTGGAGATCGGCGCGCGGTCTTACGTCACCAACTCCTATCTCAACAACAAGCCCGCCGTGGCACTCGGCATCTTCCAGAGGCCGGGGTCCAACGCCTTGGCGTCGGCCGATGAGATCATCTCGGTGATGGAAGAGTTGTCCGAGGATTTTCCGCCCGGCCTCGAGTATCAGGTTGTCTACAACCCCACGGAATTCATCGAAGCCTCGGTCAATGCCGTCTATGAGACGATCTTCGAGGCGGTTCTGCTGGTGGTCATCGTCATCGTGGTCTTCCTGCAGAACTGGCGGACGGCGCTGATCCCGCTTCTGGCGATCCCGGTATCGCTGATCGGGACCTTCGCGGTGATGCTGGCGCTGGGCTACACGCTCAACCTGCTCACGCTCTTCGGTCTGATCCTCGCCATCGGGATCGTGGTCGACGACGCGATTGTCGTGATCGAGAATGTGGAGCGCAACATCGGGGAGGGCATGAGCCCGAGGCAGGCCTCGGCGCGCACCATGGACGAGGTGCAGGGTGCGATCATCGGCACCACGCTTGTGCTGATCGCCGTCTTTGTGCCCTCGGCCTTCGTGCCGGGGATCACCGGGCAATTCTATACGCAATTCGCGGTGACGATCTCGGTGGCGACCGTTATCTCCTCGATCAACTCGCTTAGCCTCTCGCCCGCGTTGGCGGCGATCCTGCTGAAATCCAAGGATGACCGGGAACAGCCCAGCATCGCGGGCCGAATCTTCGGGCCGATCGCGACAGGGTTCAACCGTGGCTTCGATGCGCTCACGCGCGGCTATATGGCAATCATCAGGCGCATGGTGTGCTCGAAGACGATGCTGGGCCTGTCGCTCTCCGTCTTTGTCGGCCTGCTTGGCGCCACCTACTGGATCAGCCAGCAGGTGCCGACGGGCTTCATCCCGGAAGCGGATCAGGGATATGCCATTGTGGTGGTGCAACTGCCCGACGGTGCCTCGCTCGACAGAACGGATGAGGTGGTGCAGCAGGCTGCCCAGATCGCGCTCGAGACGCCTGGTGTCACGAATGCGGTGGCCTTTGCGGGGTTCTCCGGTGCCACCTTCACCAATGCCACCAACCAGGGTGTGATCTTCACCACCTTCGAGAGCTTCGAGGATCGGCTCGAGAGCGGTCTGAGCGCCGACGCTATCATCGGGCAGCTTTTCGGACGCATGCAGGCCCTACGCGAGGCCTTCATCATTGCGATTGCCCCGCCTGCCGTGCGCGGTGTGGGCACCGGTGGCGGCTTCAAGCTGCAACTGCGCGAGAACGAAAGCGCCGAGATGACCCGTGTGCTGGAATCGGCCTATGCCATCATGGGCGCATCGCAGCAGTCCGAGCAGGTGCAGGGTGTCTTCACCACCTTCTCGGCGGGCTCGCCGCAAGTGTTCCTCGAGATCGACCGGGTGCGCGCGCAGATGCTCAACGTGCCCATCGGAGAGATCTTCGAAACCCTCGCGATCAACCTCGGCTCGTCCTACGTGAACGATTACAACGCCTTCGGGCGGCTGTTCCAGGTGCGGGCCCAGGCTGATGAGCAGTTCCGCTTGGACGAGGAGGATATCGCCGCTTTGAGGGTGCGCTCGGCCACGGGGGCGCTGGTGCCGCTTGGGACCCTGGTCAGCGTCCGGGACACCGCCGGGCCGGCACTCGTTCAACGCTACAACCAACAGGTCTCGGTCCCTGTTCAGGGCAATGCCGCGCCGGGCGTGTCGACCGGCGAGGCCCTGATCGCGATGGAGCAGCTAGCCGAGACGGTGCTGCCGCCGGGTGTTGATTACGAGTGGACGGAATTGGCCTTGCAGGAGCGCAATCAGGGCAATACCGCGACTTACATCTTCGCCTTCTCGGTGCTCTTCGCCTTCCTCTTCCTTGCCGCCCTCTACGAGAGCTGGGTTTTGCCGGTGGCCATCATCCTGATCGTGCCGCTATCGGTTCTCGCGGCCCTTCTGGGCGTGATGTTCCGCGGCATGGACAACAACATCCTTACGCAAGTGGGGTTGATCGTGTTGGTCGGGCTTGCCGCGAAGAATGCGATCATGATCGTCGAGTTCGCGAAACAGGCGCAGGAGGAGCGGGGGCTTGGCCCTGTCGATGCGGCGCTGGATGCCGCGCGGCTGCGGTTCCGGCCCATTCTGATGACGGCCTTTGCCTTCATTCTGGGGGTCATTCCCCTGATGGTTTCGACGGGCCCAGGTGCGGAGATGCGCCAGGCGCTGGGGACCGCGGTCTTCTTCGGTATGTCGGGGGTGACCTTCCTCGGGCTCTTCCTGACGCCGGTCTTCTACGTGACGCTGCGGCGGATCTTCACGGTCAAACGACCGGCGGTGCAGGACGCCTGAACGCACGCGGTACCAACCGGATAAGCCGGTCCGCACCGCGTGCGCCTAAGCCTGCTCGGCCAGTTTGCCGTGCTGCCTGTAAGTTTCGAGAGTATGCACGCAGCCCCGGGCCCAGAGCGCGCTCAGCCAGTGTTCGAACGCCATGGCAAAGCGCGGGTTCTGTGCAAGACTGCCATAGAACTGGCGCTGTTCCAGCCAGGCCAAGGGGCGGACCCTGGCCGCGCGTGCGGCGGTGTTGAGCTGGGGCCAGAACGGATCGTTGGGCTCGATCAGCGATCCGTTCTCGCGGGTGCCCTCGCACATCCGCGCCCAGAGCGCTTCGACGAGAGCAAGCCCCTCGACAGGTGCATCAGCGGCCAGCCCGTCGCGCAGGATCGGCAGCACGAACCCGGTGTGACGGGACGAGCCGTCGAAGGCCACGCGCCGGGTGGTGTCGACGATCGCGCGATTGGCAAAGCGCCGCTCGATCAGGCCGATGTAGCTCATCGCCGTCATGCCCGGCACAGCCGCCACATGGGGCGCGATCTCTTCGGTCTGGACCTTGCGGAAGAAGGCGGCGATCTGCGGGTGAGCCATGCAATCGGCGATGGTCTCGAGCCCGAGGACCTCGCCTGCATTCGCCAGCACCTGATGCCCCGCGTTCAGGATGCGGATCTTCATCGACTCGTAGCTGTGCACATCGGCAGTGAAGGTGGCCCCCACCTTGTCCCAGTCGGGGCGGCCCGCACAAAAGTCATCCTCGATCACCCATTGCCGGAACGGCTCATGCGTGACAGGTGCGCGGTCGTCGATCCCGAAGCTCTGCACCAGCGCGATCTCGTTGGGTCCTGTGGCGGGGACGATACAATCCACCATGGAATTGGGGAAGCTGCAGGTCTGGTCGATCCAGGCGCCCAGCTCGGGATCGGACATATTGGCGAGCGAGACCACCGTGCGCCGCAGAATATCGCCGTTGCCCTGAAGATTGTCACAGCAAAGTCCGGTGAACGCGCCGTGCCCCGCGGCGCGGCGTTGCTTCAGGGCGGCGATTATTGCACCGAAGGCCGTGCGCGGCGTGTCAGGGTAGGCCGCGTCATGCTGAATGTCGGGGTGGCCCGTGTCAAAGCCGCCGCTTGCCGGATCGGTATAGTACCCGCCTTCGGTCACGGTGAGTGCGACGATGCGGATCGCCGGGTCGGCCATCTGTGCAATGAGCGCTGCATGCCCCGGCTCGACCGGGACATATCCGATCATCGCGCCCGTGACTTCCGCGGAACTGCTCTTCGGGTCCAGCTCCAGCAGCGTGGTGAGGCAGTCCTGCTCCAGCAACTTGTCGCGCTGTACAGCGTCCTGCGGGCGGACGCCGGCGCCTATGATGGCCCAGTCGTGGCAGAGCCCGGCATCGAACAGCCGGTGCTGATACCAGGCCTGATGAGCCCGATGAAAATTGCCCAATCCGATATGCACGATGCCGGGGCTCAGGGCCGCGCGGTCATAGCGCGGCACGCGCACCCGCGTCGGCAATTGCCCCAGGGTGGCATTCGACAGACGGACCAACGCGGTCATTTCGTCCGATCCAAGCTGCGGGCCCGATCATCACGCCCACCAGACCGTATCCGGAGCGCCGAGCGAGCCTGCTCCGCTCTCGTCATCGGCGCGCCATTGCCCCTCACCCGGCTCATCCGATCCGCAGCCCGTCTGCGCCGAAGCGATGCAGCTGTTCGCTGCGGGGTGTCATGTAGATGGTGTCGCCATGGCGGAAATTCACCTCGCCCGGCGCCCGCACTGTGATCGTCTCGGCAAGCCCCGTCTCATGCACATGGAAGAAGGTGTCCGACCCCAGATGTTCGGCCACACCGACCTTGCCATGCCAGGCCCCCTCGGTGGCCGACACGTCGATATGCTCGGGCCGGATACCCAGCGTATGCGCATCGTTGCGGGCCGCTTCTTCACCCTCGATCAGGTTCATCTTGGGCGAGCCGATGAAGCCCGCCACGAAGGTGTTGCGCGGATTGCGATAGAGCTCCAGCGGCGAGCCCACCTGTTCGATATGGCCGGCGCGCAGCACCACGATCTTGTCGGCCATGGTCATCGCCTCGACCTGGTCGTGGGTCACATAGATCATCGTTGTGGCCAGCCGCTTGTGCAGCTCGCTGATCTCCAGCCGCATGCCGACCCGCAGTGCTGCATCGAGGTTCGACAGCGGCTCGTCGAAGAGAAACGCCGCCGGTTCGCGCACAATCGCGCGGCCAATCGCCACCCGCTGCCGCTGCCCGCCCGAGAGCTGACCGGGCCGGCGATCGAGGTAGTCGGTGAGGTTCAGCGCAGCGGCCGCCTGTTCGATCCGCCGCTCCTGCTCGGCGGCGTCGATCCCGGCCATGCGCATGGGAAAGGCGATGTTCTTGCGCACCGACATATGCGGGTAAAGCGCGTAGGACTGGAACACCATGGCAAGCCCGCGCTTGGCCGGGGGGATGTCCGTCGCGTCCGTCCCGTCGATGCGGATCGTGCCGCTGGTGATATCCTCCAGCCCCGCGATCAGGCGCAGCAGCGTTGACTTTCCGCAGCCCGAGGGGCCGACGAAGACCGTGAACTCGCCATCCTGAATGTCCAGATCCAGCGGCGGGATCACCTGCGTCTCGCCGAAACTCTTGGTCACGTTCTCAAGCGTAATCTGTCCCATGATGTCGCTCCTTATTTGACCGCGCCGAACGTCAGGCCGCGGACGAGTTGTTTCTGGCTGAACCAGCCCAGGATGAGGATCGGCGCAATCGCCATGGTCGAGGCGGCCGAGAGCTTGGCATAGAAGAGGCCCTCGGGGCTCGAATAGCTGGCGATGAAGGCCGTGAGCGGCGCCGCCTTGGCCGCGGTCAGGTTCAGCGTCCAGAACGCCTCGTTCCACGCCAGGATGAAGTTCAGAAGCAGCGTCGAGGCGATGCCCGGCAGGGCCATGGGTGTGAGCACGAAGAAGATCTCTTCGCGCAGCCCGGCGCCGTCCATCCGCGCGGCCTCCAGGATCTCTCCCGGAATTTCGCGGAAGTAGGTGTAGAGCATCCAGACAATGATCGGCAGGTTGATCAGCATCAGCACGAACGTCAGCCCATAGACGTTGTCCAAGAGGCCGAACTGGATGAAGAGCAGGTAGATCGGATAGAGCACGCCCACCGCCGGCAGCATCTTCGTCGACAGCATCCAGAGCAGGATGTCCTTGGTGCGCCGGGAGGGGACGAAGGCCATGCTCCAGGCCGCGGGCACTGCGATGATCAGGCCCAGGATGGTCGAGCCGCCTGCGATGAAGATCGAATTCCATAGGAAGCGCGCGTAATTCGACCGCTCCATCACCGTCGAATAGTTCTCGGTCGTCCAGTCGAAGAAGAGGAAAATCGGCGGGTCTGCAATGGCCTGCGCCTCGCTTTTGAAGCTGGTCAGAATGGTCCACAGGATCGGGAAGAAGATCAGCAGACCGATGATCCAAGCCGCGGCGGTGTTGATCGCCTTGCGTTGGTTGGTAACCGCACGTGCCATAACGTCGTCCTCCCTTTTTCAGTCGAGGTTCTTGCCGACGATGCGCATCAGGAAGATGGCAACGATATTGGCCAGGATGATGGCATAGACGCCGCCGGCGGAGCCGAGCCCGATGTTCTGGCTCTCCAGCACGCGCTGGAAGATCAGGTAGGACAGAGTGCGGGTGCCGAAGGCGCCGCCGGTTGTCACGAAGATCTCGGCGAAGATCGCCAGCAGGAAAATCGTCTGGATCAGGATCACGATGGTGATCGCGCGGCTGAGATGGGGCAGGGCGATGTAGAAGAAGCGTGACAGGACCGAGGCGCCGTCCATTTCGGCGGCCTCCATCTGCTCACCGTCGAGCGACTGGATCGCGGTCAGCAGGATCAGCGTGGCGAAGGGCAGCCACTGCCAGCTGACGATCATGATCAGCGAGAGCATCGGAACGTCCGATAACCAACTGACCGAGTCGGCTCCGAAGAAGCGCCACAGATGCGCCAGCAGGCCGTTTGTCGGATCCATGAACATGTTCTTCCACACCAGGGCCGACACGGTGGGCATAACGAAAAACGGGGCAATCACGAGGATGCGGACGGCGCCCTGGCCCCACATGGGCTGATCCAGAAGGATCGCGAGCAAGACACCGCAGATGATGGTGATGGCCAGAACGCCGATCAGCAGGACCAGCGTGGTCGAGATCGCGGGCCAGAAGGAGCTGGAGGTCACAAAGCGGACGTAGTTGTCAAACCCGGTCCATCCCTGATCGCCGCCACGCAGCGGCAAATAGGTGCGGAAGGAGAACCACAATGTCATGATCAGCGGGACGAGCATCCAGCCCAGAAGCAGGACGACGGCGGGGGCCATCATCACGCGGGCCGCGGATCGGGAAGCTTTGGTGGCCATTGGACACGTCTCCTCTGTGCGCAGCGGCCAGGGTCAGGCAGCGCTGCAGAATTGCGGATCTACACCTGAAAGATACGTGAGGGGCAGAGGGCGGCTCAACTGGCGGCCGCCCTCAGGGGAGGCGTGGCTTACCGGTAGCCCGCCGCCTCCATGGCTTCGTTGGTGATCGCCTGGGCTTTCTCAAGCGCCTCTTCCACGGACTGCTGGCCCGCGTAGGCGGCCGAGAATTCCTGGCTCACCTGTGTCGCGATACCCGCGAACTCCGGGATCGCTGCGAACTGGATCCCCACATAGGGGCTCTCCTCGACGGTGGAGTCGTTCGGATCCGCCGAGAGGATCGAGTCGAGCGTCATCTGGGCGAAGGGCACCTTCTGGTACTCGGGATTCTCATAGAGAGAGGTCCGCGCACCGGGAGGCACATTGGCCCAGCCCTCGTTTTCAGCGACAAGCTCGATGTAGTCCTTGGAGGTGGCCCACTCGATGAACTGCTTGGCTTCCGCTTCTTGCTGTGTGCCGGCCGGAACCGCCAGCGCCCAGGCCCAGAGCCAGTTGGAGCGTTTGCCCAGGCCATTGTCAGGGGCCAGAGCAAAGCCGACGCTGTCCGCCACTTCGGACGAATCCGGGTTGGTCACGAAGGACGCGGCAACGGTGGCGTCGATCCACATGCCGCATTTGCCCTGGTTGAACAGGCTCAGGTTCTCGTTGAAGCCATTGGTGGCGTAGCCCGCAGGGCCGGATTCATCCATCATACCCTTGTAGAAATTGAGCGTGTTGGCCCAGGCTTCGGTGTCGAACTGCGCATTCCAGTCCATGTCGAACCAGCGCGCGCCGAAGGAGTTGGACATCGCGGTGATGAAGGCCCCGCCTTCACCCCAACCAGCCTTGCCGCGCAGGCAGATGCCGTTGATATCCGCATCCCGGTCGGTCATGGCTGCGGCCGCCTCACGGATGAACTCCCATGTGGGCGCGTCGGGCATCTCAAGCCCGGCCTTCTCCATCAGGTCGGTGCGGTACATGACCATGGAGCTCTCGCCATAGAAGGGTGCCGCGTAGAGCGTGCCATCATGGCTCAGACCGCCCGCCATCGCGGGCAGGATGTCAGCCGCATCATATTCCGCGGACAGATCGTCCAGTGGCACGAGCCAACCGTTTGCGCCCCAGATCGGGGTTTCGTACATGCCGATGGTCATGATGTCGAACTGACCGCCCTTGGTGGTGATGTCCGTCGTGACACGCGAGCGCAGCACGTTCTCCTCGAGCGTGACCCACTCCACCCCGATGCCCGTTTCCGCGGTGAATTGATCCGTATAGCCCTGCATACGGATCATGTCGCCATTGTTCACGGTCGCGATGGTGAGGGTGGCCTGCGCCACGGCAGCCCCAGCAGTAAGCGCAAGCGCGCTCACCGCACAAAATGCGGTTCTCAGGTGCATCCGATTCCTCCCTTTGGTTCTTTGGATTTCCCGACACCGAAAATGAATAAAATATTTGCGCGCGTCAAGTTTATATTTTTCGCGCGTCAAAAGGCGCGCAGATTCAAGCCGATGTGCGCAGGATCAGCCGCGCCGGGAAGAGCCGTTCGGTCCGCGCATCCCGCGTTCCGCCGCTCTCGATGAGGTTGAAGAGGGCCTCGACGCTGTGATTCGACACCGCTTCATAGTCATGTGCCACCGTGGTGAGCGACGGGCAGGTGAAGCGCGAGAACGGGTGGTCGTCATGGGCCGCGACGCGCATCTGGCAGCCCTCGTCGCGGCCGACCCGGATGCCCTTTTCGAAGGCCGCGGCGAGAAAGCCGATGGCCAGCCGGTCATTGCTGCACAGAACGGTGTTGCTGCGCAGCGTCCCATCGGAAAGAACCCGCATGGCGCCCTCATACCCGATCTCTTCGAAGGCCCAGCCTTCGCCCTCCACCTTGATGACCTCGGGGGTGAGCCCCATGCCTTCCATGATGCCGATATAGGCGTTGCGGCGCTTGTTCGCGTTGGGGTTCGCGGGGGTGCGCATCTCGAAAAAGCAGGGCGCCGAGCCCGAGCGCACCAGGTATTCGACGCTTTGCGCCACAAAACTGTGGTTGTCCGAGCCGACGAAGGCCGCGCCCACGCCTTCGATATCGCTGTCGAACAGCACAGTGGGCACGTCGCGGCAGAACTTCTCGACCACGCTCTTGTCCGACGCGCGGCCCAGTGGTGCGAGCAAGACGCCCGCAGGCTTCAACGAGCGCAGGCTGTCAAGAATGCTGTTCTCCAGATCCTGCGAGCCATGCGCGCTGAAGAGCGTGGGCCAGAATCCAGCATCGATGCAGCGCCGCTCGATCTTGCGCGCGATCTCGGTAAAGAAGGGGTCGGCCAGATAGGGCACGACGATGCCGATATTCTTGGTCAGCCGCCGGTTCTGGTTCATCGCATAGATGTTGGGGCGGTAGTCGTATTGCTCCAACGCCGCCTCGATACGTTCGCGGATGGTGTCGCGCACGCTGCCCGGATCGTTGAAGTATTTGGAGATTGTCGGGCGCGAGATACCGCTGACGCTGGCAAACTCGGCCATATTCTTGATCTTCTTGTCGCTCATGCCTCATCCTGGCTTGCGGCGCCTGGTCCTGCGCTGCGCCGGCGCCGGTGGGTTGGTCAAGCCATCCGTCAAAATTGGCGCGCGCAAATTTCCTGTTTGACCATAGAAAGAATGCGCTTCGCGGGTCAAGCCATGTTGACAGATCACCTCAAGCAGGCCGCAGCGTGAGCGAAAATATGGTCATTCCGCCGATGGACGGGATATGATCGGCGCGGGGCATCGCAGTATCGAAAGGCCGCGTTTTGGATCTGACATCGCATATCGAGAAGCAGTTTCTTGGAGGGTCCCAGCGCATCTGCGCCGCGGAGGAAACGCTGACGCGCATCCTGCCGCATCAACGCGCCTTCGGGATCACGCGGCTGGCCAATGTGACCGGGTTGGACAGGGTAGGGCTGCCTGTGGTGATCGCCATTCGCCCGAACGCCCGGTCGATCGCCGTGTCGCAGGGCAAGGGGATGACGCTGGCCCACGCCAAGGCCTCGGCGCTGATGGAGTCGATCGAGATCTGGCACGCGGAGCGGCTGGACCAGCCGGTGTTCTATGCCAGTATCGCAGACCTGGAGGCCGAGCACAGTTTCGTCAATCTCGACCGCCTGCCGGGCACACCGCACCCGCAGCCGCCGCGCACGGAACGGCAGCATTGGGTCATCGCGCAGGACATCCTGAACGACTGCGAAAAACTCGTGCCCTTCGAGATGGTGCATGCGGATTACACCTATCCGGTTGCGGCCGAGGCGGGCAGATACCCGGCCAGCACCAACGGTCTCGCCTCCGGCAATCACGTGATGGAGGCGATCTGCCATGGCATCTGCGAGGTGATAGAGCGCGATGCGCTGGCCCTTTGGCATGCCGCGCCTCTGCGCAGCCGCGCGCGGACGCGGCTCGATCCGGGCACAATCAACGACCGCCTTCTGCAGCAGTCGCTGGCGAAGTTCGAGGCCGCCGGACTGCGCTGTGCCATCTGGGAGGCGACCAGCGATGCCGGCGTGCCGAGCTTCGTTGCCGTTCTGCACGACCCAGAGGCGCAGGCCGACCACATCGGCTTGGGGTCGGGCACGCACCCCGATCCCGTCATCGCGCTGCATCGGACCTTGAACGAGGCCGCCCAGACGCGGCTGAACTACATCTCGGGCGCACGTGAAGATCTGTTCCATGACGAATACAGCGCCGAGGGGCGCGCCGCCAAAGCAGCCGAGTTCGCCGATCTCTTGCAGGCATCCGACCCCCAGCGCACCTTCGGGCAGACAACAGGCGTGATCAATACGACCGTCGGAGAGGATCTTGACTGGTTGAAGAACAAGCTGCAATCAATTGGTACCGAAGAGATATGTGTTGTCGATCTCACGCGGGATCCCTTTCGCATCCCCGTGGTGCGCGTGATCATACCGGGGCTGGAAGCACCGCATGATGACGTTGCCTATGTGCCCGGTCCGCGCGCCCTGGCCGCTGCGGATCGCCTGGCGATATGAGCCGGACAATCCTCTTTGCCGGGCCCTCTCTGGCCGGCCTGACCGACGGGCTCCCGGATCACATCAGCCTGCGCGCGCCGGTTCAGCAGGGCGATATCTACCTCGCAGCTCTTGAGAGCCCGCGCGCCATCGCCGTTGTTGACGGTTTCTTCGAAGGGATGCCGGCGGTCTGGCACAAGGAGATCCTTTGGGCGCTGACACGCAGCATCCCGGTGCTGGGGGCGGCGAGCATGGGGGCCTTGCGAGCGGCCGAAATGGATGTCTTCGGCATGGTCGGCGTGGGCGCGATCTACGACGGCTATCGGGACGGGGCGCTGGAGGATGACGATGAGGTGGCACTCCTGCATGGCCCGGCCGAGATGGGATATCCGGCACTGAGCCTTGCGATGGTGAACGTCCGCGCGACGCTTGCTGCAGCTGAGACCGCGGGCGTGGTGGATGGCGATGGGGCCGCCCGTCTCGTGGCCCGGGCCAAGGCGCAGTTCTACAAGACGCGGACTTGGGCCTCGATTCTCGCGGACGAAAGCGCAACTCTGCGCGACTGGGTTTTGAAAAACGAGGTGGATCAGAAGCAAGAGGACGCAGCCCTCCTGATGAAGCACCTTGCGGCCGGGGCCTTCGAAGACCCGCAGCCGGATGTGCATTTCGAAGAGTCCGCGCTCTGGCATGAGGCGACAAAGATCTGGCGGCAGCGGGCTTCAGTCGCACGCGAGAGGCACCAATGGGGCGACCGCGTCAGGGCCGGCGCCTCGCTCTTTGATGAATAGACGCACGGGCCAATCTGCGCTAGCCATGACCCACGGTGTTTGGTGAGGGGTAACAGCCATGCAAGGAACGCGGTTCAAACTGTTCCCGCAGCCCGGATTTCTCGATGCCTTTGCCGAGCCGGAGGTGATCGAGGTCTCGTCGCCTGCAGGCTCGCTCAGGCCCGGCCCGTCGGATGATCGGATGTACACGATCTTCCCGATCGGCAAGGCGCAGCCCTACGGCATCTCGCCCGATGGCTCCGATGCGCTGGCGCCGCCCTGGACCGGCGAGGTCGAGGCGCCCGCGATGCCGGATGCAGAGGGCCATTTCGACTATCTGGAGCCGGGCACGCCGCAGTTCGAGACGGCGCATCTCTTTGGCACGGTGCGCTTCGTGATGGACATCTGGGAGGATTATTTCGACCGGACGATCCCCTGGCAGGGCGAGAAGAGCTATGACCGGCAGGAGCTGACGATCCTGCATTCGCTCGACAACGCCTATTCCGGATACGGATTCATCGAGATGGGGGCGGATCTCAGCACCGGCAAACCAAGACCCTTCGCGCTGAATTTCGACGTGATCGCCCATGAGGTCGGTCATGCGATCATCTATTCCGAGATCGGCGTGCCCGACCCACGAAACGTGACCGGCGAGTACTTCGGGTTTCACGAAAGTGCGGCCGATCTCGTCGCGCTGATCTCGTCGTTGCATTTCAATTCGCTTGTCGATCTGCTGCTCAACAACACGCGCGGCAATCTCTACATGCTGAATGCGGTCAACCGGATCGCGGAGCTGTCGGACAACAAGCAGATCCGGATTGCGGCAAACGACAAGCGGCTAAGCGAGTTTGCGGAAGGATGGGTCAAGGAACACCATCTGGCGCAGCCGCTGACTGGTGCCTTCTTCGACATCCTTGTCGATATCTTCCACGAGATGCTGCTCGACTACGATGCGATCTCGCCCGAGATGGAAGACCTATCCGATCAACTGCTGGCGACGCATGCTTACGCTCCGGTGATGCAGGAGATGTTCGACGAGGCCTATGCCGATCACCCGGAGACATTCAAGCTGGCGCTGCTGGACGCCCGCGACATTCTCGGCACCTACCTCGCGGACACCTGGCAGTTGCTCAGCCGTCAGGATCTGAATTTCGTGGACGTGGCAGAGGCCTTTCTGCACGTCGATCAGGCCCATACCGGCGGTCGGTTCGAGCGGATCATCCGGGGCAACTTTCACCTGCGTGACATCGGCCTTGTCGAGGTGGGGCCGCAGCTTGCGCCTTTGGGCAAAGACAGCCACGCAAATTCGGTTCGGACGATGCTTCCGATAGACTGAAATCGTGGAATGGGCTAACAACGGCGTAGCGACAGTATGAGGGGCTGTTTTCCCTCGCGGAAGGATAACCATTATGAAAGAAACGATTTATACCTCCTCAAAGATCGTGCTGTTCGGGCGTGAGGTCGATGATCTCGCCATCGTTTCAAGGAGCGGTGACGACAAAAAGACCTTGGCCTTCAAGGACGACACGCTGCTTGCCCGCATTTACGGGTTCACCTACGACGGCATCTACATGGAACTGGCGACACCTGTGCTCTTCACGGTGAAGGACAACAGCGAAAAGGCGGATGCGGTGCCGGTGCCTGGCCCGAACCCGCGGGACAAGAAGTTCTTTGCGGACCTGCGCGCCTGGATCGTGGACAAGTCCACGGACACCGTCCGCCTGGACGTGGATCAGGGCAAGTTCGAAGATGTGCTGCTGGCGGCAGCCGCAGAAGGCGTCGGTGGTGTCTCGGGTGCCCGTGTTTCGGGTGCGCGCGTGTCAGGCGCCCGTGTCTCCGGCGCGCGCGTGTCGGGCGCTCGGATTTCGGGTGCCCGCATCAGCGGCGCGCGCGGCGACGCGAGCGATTAAGCCAGAGCCGCGGGCCGTCAGAGGCCCGCGCGCTTCATCCCGTCAAGGAAATGCTGGACATCGTCTTCGAACTTGTCCGGCTGAACGGCCGCCCAGCGGTCGACAGAGAAGTTCGGGTGCGCCTCGCGTACCAGATCTGCCTGCGCCCGCGCCTCTTTGATGCGGCCCAGATGCGCATAGCTTGCGGCCAGGATGCGCCGGCCCTCGGTGGGGTTCTGCATCTTCTGGATGGTGCTGATCGCGTCCTCATAGCGCTTGAGATTGAAGTACGCGCCGCCGAGGTGCCAGATGTACTGATCCGGATAGAAGGGATTCAGCCGCATCGCCTTCTGCAAAAGCTCCACCGCCTCCTCCGACCGGCCCATATGCGCAAGCGCATCGGCCATGTCGGACATCAAATCGGCGTCGTTTGGATTGAGCTTTAGCGCACGCGTGTAGGCGTTGATCGCCGGGTCGTGCTCCTTGCGGTAGAGATGCGCAAAGCCCAGCTCGCCAAAGCCGCGCGCATCCGCTTCATCGAGGTCAATCGCCTCGCGCGCAAAGCTGAGTGCATCGTCCAGCGCCACATCCGGTTTTTCCGCCCAGTCATAGCGCCAGTCGAGATTGAAGGTTCGTGACTTTGCCGCATAGGCGCGGGCATAGCGCGCATCGCTGCCGATGGCGTTTTCATAGAGTTGGCGGGCGTGCCGGACCTCGGGCTGCGTGTACTTCAGCACATGCCGGTGCCCTTTCAGCACGAAGCCATAGGCCATGAGGTTCGCGGGCGGCAGCAGACGCATCCGCTCCCGCTCGGTCGCCTCGATGCGGGCTGCGGTTGCAGTCACGATGATCTGGGTAATTTCATCCTGCAGATCGAAGATATCTTCGACATCGCGGTTGTACTGCTCGCCCCAGATCGTCCGGTCCTGCAAGGCATCGAGCAATTGCAGCGTGATGCGAATGCGCGAGCCGGCCTTGCGCACGGTGCCGTCCACCGCATAGCGCACGCCGAGCTCCCGTGCCGCCTGCGCCGGTGATTTCGACCGGTCAGCATACATATTGGCCGAGCCGCGGGCGATCACGAAGAACTCCTGGAACCGTGACAGATTCGTCGTCACATCCTCGGTCAGACCGTCGGCAAACCATTGATCTCCCAGGTCGCTGCCTTGAAAGCCGAAAGGCAGGACGACGATGGACTGGTTGGCAATCGGGCGTTCCTTGAACTCTGCGGAGTTCTCCAGATTGCGCCGCAGCCCCGGCGTCATCGCGGCTGTGGTGGGGTTCTCATGCACCTGGAAGACGTCGATGGTCCGCCCGATGTTCTTGAAATCCTGCCCGCCCAGGTATTCGTAGCCGTACTTCAGCTTGGTGCAGACATGGTCATAGGCCGCGCCCGAGATGCACACCTGACCGGGGGCGGCGAAGGATTCGATTCGGGCGGCGATATTGATGCTTTCGCCCGTGATCTCGTTGCCGCTGATCAGCACTTCGCCGAGGTTGATGCCGAAGCGGAAGTGGATCTGCTCGCTCTGCGGCAGATCCTCGTTTTCCTCCTCCAGCGCCTTTTGCATCTCGACCGCGAAGGTCACCGCATCGACGGCGCTTTCGAAAAGCATAAAGGCGCTGTCGCCGGCCGATCCCTTGAATTCACCCGAGTAGGACTTGATCGCCTCGCGAAACTTCTCCAGCCGGTTGGTCACCGAGATCGTGGTGCGCACTTCATCCACACTCATCATCGAGCTGAAGTTGGCGACATCCGCAAAGACGATCGCGACCAGGCGACGTCTCAAGTGCTCGCGTGCCTCGGGTATTTTCGCAGTATCAGCCAAGAGGTTCTTTCCAGCAGGTTGGCGAGAAGGTGAGATTGCAGGACGCGGCGATATCTTCGATGACCTTTTCCCGAGTTGCAATCCATTCCGTGCCTAAAATGCCGGCAATCACCGTATCCTTGCGATGGCCTTCGACAAACCAGGCCTCCCGGAAACGGCCCTCTTCGGCAAATCCGAATTTCTCCAGCACCCGCGCCGTGGCGTCATTGTCAGAGCGGTAGAAGGTGGTGACGCGATGCAGCCGCAGGCGCTTGAACGCCAGATCCAGCATCGCCACCGTCATCGCCGTGGCCAAGCCACGCTTGCGAAAGCTTTCTGTCACAAAGAACGGCAACACCGCGTCCCCCTGAATGTAATTCACCGTCTCCAGCCCCGCGATCCCGATCGGTGCGCCCTCATCCTCGGCCATGAACCAGAAGGCGCCGGGCTGAGACTTCTGGACAATCGAGTCCCGCCAGGTCTCCCTCAGGGCATCGACGCTGATCGGTACCGGAAGGCTCCGGTCGAAAAGTGCGGCATCCGTAAAGCTCCAGAACCAGTCCGAAATCCGCGGAATGTCTTCCAGACCCATCGGGCGCCATGTGACAACATTTGTAGTTTCATCAGCCATTTCAAACTTCCTACAGTCGCGACCCAAATCTCCCCTTGGGCGGTTCGACTGCGCCAGGGCAAGGGCCTCGGACGAAACTACGATGCGTTCGTTAACTACAGTTGTTACTACCGTACCCCTTGGAAAAGCAACGAATTTGGGCGATCGGCCGCTTCTCCGTAGCTCAGCTTTGAAGCCGCGTCTGTGATCTGGAACACGTTTGGCCGGCAATCTGCTGCAAGCCTTTCGCGACCGGCGCTGCCGGGCTTGGGGTGCTTTGGCGGCGCCTCTCTGCGCCCGTCACGCGGCAGCGGTCGATCCGCGAATGGCCAGCTCCCCCGAATGAGCGCATCCTCCGCCGTAAGCCCCCGGCGGACAGCTTCCTTGGCCAAAAGCTCTGTCGGCTGCACGATGGTGGTCAGCCGTGGCACCACCAGCGCGATGTCGTCGAGTCCCACACCCGACAGCACGTCGGGCACGGGCGATCTCCATGTCCCGCGCGGCGCGCGGCATCCCGACGGCCATCTGGTCGCTCGCCGTCGCAATGGCCGTCGGGCGCTGCTCGGTCGGGGCGGCAAGCAGGCTCCGCGCCGTCTGGTCTCCGCCTTCATGGTCAAAAAACCCCCTCGCGCATGTCGACGGACACTCCCGCCCGCGCCGCCATGTTCGGTCGATCGTTCAGATCAAAGGCCGCTTTCAGCACCCGCTCGCGCAGCGCGGTCTTCACGGCGGTATTGCTCGACCGAACCTTTGAGACAGTGCCCACGGACACGCGCGCTTGCCGCGCTGCATCCCTGACAGTCGGCAGGGGTCCTCAGTGGTTTGCATCGGCCTGCGTTTGTCCGGCTCTTTGGTTTTCTGTCAATGGGTTGTGACAGGAGGGGCGGCCTGTTCCAGCCGAAAGGCCAGCAGGTCTGACAGCTGCGGTGCGGCCACTGACGCCCCGGCGCGGGTGGTCGACAGGGCCGCGGCATCCACCGCCAGTTCGACCGCCTGATCGGGCGGGCAGCCCTGCGCGAGAAAGACCGCCAGCGCGCCGTTGAAGCAATCACCCGCCGCGACCGTATCGACCGTGGGCACCTTTGGTGCGGGCCGGCGGCCAGAGGTCGTCCCGATCTGCCAGCCCACGCCCGCCGCGCCCATGGTCACGATTGCGCCGCGCGGACCCATCGCGGTGAGCGCGGATGCTGTCATCTCGGCGGCCTGCAGACCGGTCGGGGCCGCGCCGGCGATCAGTGCTGCTTCCTGGGCATTGGGCGTCAGGATGTCGAAGGCCTCCAGCGTCTGCCTGTCCCACATGAGCTGCGGTGCGGGGGCGGGATCCATGACCACGGTCACCCCATGGCGGCGCGCGATCCGGGCCGCGCGGAGCGAGGCGGCAAGGGGGGTTTCATTCTGCAGCAGAAGGACCTTGGACTTTGCAATCAGCGGCGCGTGGCGCAGGATGGTCTCGGGTGTCAGCGTCGCATTCGCCCCGGGCGAAAGACGGATCGTGTTGTCGCCGTCCGGGCCCACATCGATGACCGCCAGGCCCGTCGGGGCCGCTGCCTGCGTCTCGATCGCCAGCGTCAGATTGGCGTCCCCCAGCGTGCGTAGTGCCTGCTGGCCAAAGGCGTCCGCACCCACGGCGCCAATGAGACCAACGGATGCGCCAAGCCGGGCCGCGGCCACCGCTTGGTTGGCCCCCTTGCCGCCGAGACCCATTTCCGTGCGGGTGGCGGTGATCGTCTCACCGACCTGCGGCCAGCGGGGCAGATGGCTGGTCAGGTCGATATTGATGCTGCCGACGACGACGATGTCATTCATGATACCGAGTACTTAGCACGATAGTTGTCGAGGATCACGGCAATCACGACCACCCGCCCGGCGATCATCTGCCGCACGACGCCGCTGAGCCCGATCAGGATCAGCCCGTTGGCGCGCATCCCGATGATGAAGGCGCCCAGGTCAACGCCGCGGTTAGGCTCATCGGTCAGTAGGATCTTCGGCGTTTTGGCCAGCCATTTGGCCAGCACGACTTTCTGTCGGTTGCCCGCGGAGGGGCTTGCCGCTGGGTCTGACAGCCTGACGTACGTCAGACCCAGCGGCGCGCCACTTCGCGCGGCCCTCTCCCGCCCTTTGCCGAACCACGGCAGCCCCCGCCGCGAGACAGCGCCAGATCGACCAGCGATGTGTTGGCGCTGATCCGCAGGGGCCAAGACGATCGCGTCAATGCCGTGCGTGATGAAATTCTCAACCGCGTTGATCTGGTTTTCGAGGTCGGTCTCGTTCTGCATGCCAGCCGTGTGCAGCCCGCAGTCGGCACGTTCCGCCGCCTGCGACTCGGCGCCGGTCGGCAGTTCTGAACGACTTCATCAACCAGCGACGTCATGATCGACCTGACCAAAGGTGTGTCTTCGGCAGTCGCCATGGATGTGGAGAACATGGTACTGGTCGCCGCCGCCGCGAACGTCGTGAGCTTCATGTGAGCCTCCCGGAGCCATCTGAGTTTTTGTGCGCCCGCTTTGCGCACAGAATTCAACTTCAGCTTGGCAGGTCAGTGACGCTCCTCCGTCTCACTTTGAAAAGTTTCATTTCCGGCTCGTCCGCACCCACTCTGCATGAAAGACGAACGAAAGAGCTAAAAATATAGTCAGGTCAATATATTGTATAATGCTCTTGACCCACGTCACCACACTCCGACCCAGCGGTTGGTGGCGCCGCCTGTACTGCGCGGGGGCCGACAGAGCTGTTCCAAGTTACGCGGTGAAGACAGGCAAAGGTCGTGCGCCTCCGCTGATGAAGCGACGCGACAATCTCGGCTCCATGGCCAGATTTCGCTTGGGGGATGACAATGATCAGAAACGGCGCGAAATACCCAATTATTTTTATCAACAATATTGCCTTCTGCTCTGGAATCGGTAATTGAGTAAAACAATAAGGATTAGCCTTTGGGAGACACCTATGCCGACACCATCCAGATTCACGCTCTGCGCGCTGGTCACCACGACCGCGATCAGCACCGCATCGCTCGCGCAGGCCAACGGCGAGCTGAACCTCTACTCCTCGCGTCACTATGACACCGACGAACGCCTCTACTCGGACTTTACCGAAGCCACGGGCATCACCATCAACCGGATCGAAGGCAATGCCGACGAGCTGATCACGCGGATGCAGGCGGAAGGGGCGAATTCTCCGGCCGACGTTCTGCTGACCGTAGACACCTCGCGGCTGGAGCGCGCCAAGGACGCAGGTGTTCTTCAGCCCATCGAAAGCGCCCTGCTGGAAGAGCGTATCCCCGCCAATCTCCAGGACAGCGACAACCATTGGTTCGGCTTCTCGCAGCGTGCGCGGATCATCTTCTATGACAAGGCCGATGTGACGGAGCCACCCATGGACTACGTCTCGCTGGCCGATCCGGCCTACAAGGGCATGGTCTGTCATCGCTCCTCGTCCAACGTCTACAGCCAGACGCTCTTGGCGGCGGTCATCGAGAACCACGGCGAAGAGGCGGCGAAGACTTGGGCGCAGGGGGTTGTCGACAACTTCGCGCGTGATCCCGAGGGCGGAGACACCGACCAGCTGCGCGGACTGGTCTCCGGCCAGTGCGACATCTCTATCTCCAACACCTATTACTTCGCGCGCGCGATCCGGAAGGATGTGGATGGCCTCTCCTCCGATCTCGACAAGATCGGCTGGGTTTTCCCCGCGCAGGAGGCTGAAGGGGCGCATATGAACCTCTCGGGTGGCGGTGTGGCGGCCCATGCACCCAACCGCGACAATGCGATCGCCTTCCTTGAGTATCTCGCCTCCGATCAGGCGCAGCAGTATTTCTCGGCTGGCAACGATGAGTTCCCGGCCGTCCCCGGCGTGCCGATCAGCGAAAGCGTCGCAGAGCTCGGTGAATACAAGGCTGATGACGTCGATCTCTCCGCCGTGGCCAAGAATGTTCCGGTGGCCCAGAAGATCTTCAATGAGGTCGGTTGGAAATAAACGCGTTCCCCGAAGACTGGACAGGGGCGTTGCGGGGTCGCGCGCCCCTTCTTTTTTTTGGGGTTACGGAGAGCTCGGTGGATGTGAGAAAAAAGAAGCCAAGTGTTTTTGTCGGGATTGACTTATCCGACTTTAATGGTCAACAATTCAGGGAGAGTCCCAGCCACCCGAGAGGGCAGCCCGGAGCCATACAGTCCACTGGAGGCCACCATGCAGCACCGCCCTGTCCCCGACGTATCCCAGAAACCCGTCCGCCCCTGCCGCATCGAGATCCTGCAATCGGCGCTTCATAGCCTTGTCGCGCCCGATCATCGGCTGGAAGCACTGCTGGACCGGATCGAGGCGAGACCATGAACGCCATGGCCCAACCCACCCGCATGGATCCCGGCGACAGTGCCGCCGCCGACATCGTCACCTATGACGTTCGCGACCTGATCGTGAGCGGTGTACAGGCGCGGCTGGTGCTCGACGGGCAACCCTATTTCTTGCGCATTACCCGCGCGGGCAAGCTGATCCTGACAAAATGATGCCGAACGCTCAGAACCGCGGCGGCGCGTCCGTCGGTGTCCTCATGCACCTGGAGCCGTGGGAGGCCGACCTGATCGTGACCCTGCGCCTCTGGTGCAGCACCCCGGACGGGCAGGCCAGGGTCTGGAACGAATTTGCCATGACCCTGCCGAAGGGAAAGGCGACAGGCGAGATGCGGGCCTTCGAGGAGCTCGTCTCGACCGTTGCCCACTACGCGCATCGTCCGCTGGTCCGGCACAGTGTCGGCTGCGCCTGCATCGGCGCCGACGAAGGGGTCTTTGCCCATCTGGTGCGCGTGGCGAGCGAGGGTGATCTGGGCGAGGCGGCGCAGGTCGCCACGCTGCTGGTCACGGCCGCGCAGGCAGAACGGGTCGCCCTTCTCGCCGCGCAGGTGGGCTGCGCGCGCAAATCCATCACCCGCGCGCGCCTCGCTGATCGGGCTGCGCGCGCGGACAACGTCATCAGACTTCACTAGCGCTTGAGAAAGAGGGACAGCACCCCATGACGACAAAACTTGCAGCGGCCTTGGGCACAACGATGCTGATCGCGGCCCCGGCGCTGGCGGACAAAGCAGCCGTTCTCGATACCTATGCCGATATCGCGGCGGCGAAATACACCGACAGCCTGCTGACGGCACAGACGCTGCAAGGGGCGGTGAACGCGCTCATCGCGGCGCCGTCGGCAAAGGCGCTGCAAGCGGCTAAAGAGGCGTGGATCGCCGCCCGCGTGCCCTATCAGCAAACCGAGGTCTACCGCTTCGGCAACGCCATCGTCGATGATTGGGAGGGCAAGGTGAACGCCTGGCCGCTGGACGAGGGGCTGATCGACTATGTGGATGCCACCTACGGCGGGGCCACGGACGAGAATGAATACGCGGTGTTGAACGTGATCGCGACCCCGTCCTTCACGCTCTCAGGCGAGACGGTGGATGCGTCAGAGATCACGCCCGCGCTGCTCGAAGAGGTGCTGCACGAGGCCGATGAGGTCGAAAGCAACGTGGCCACCGGCTATCACGCCATCGAATTTCTTCTCTGGGGGCAGGACCTGAACGGTCATGGCCCCGGTGCAGGCACCCGTCCCTGGACGGATTACGCGCAAGGCGAAGCCTGCACGGGCGGGAACTGCGACCGCCGCGGCGCGTACCTCAAGGCGGCGACCGATCTTCTGGTCTCCGATCTGGAGTGGATGGCGGCGCAATGGCAGGAGGGCGGTGCAGCCCGCTCCCAACTCATCGCAGACGAAAACGCAGGCATCGCTGCGATCCTGACCGGTATGGGCTCGCTCAGCTATGGCGAGCAGGCGGGCGAGCGGATGAAGCTCGGCGTGCTGCTGAACGATCCCGAGGAAGAGCACGATTGCTTCTCGGACAACACCCACAACAGCCATTTCTATGATGTCGTGGGCATCCGCAACGTCTACCTCGGCAGTTACACCGGCATCGACGGCACTGTCACCTCGGGACCCTCGCTTTCGGCGCTGGTGGCTGCGGCGGATGCGGGTGTCGATGCCGAGCTGACCGCGAAGCTCAATGCCACAGTGCTCGAGATGGCGGAGATGAAGGCCGCCGCCGAGGCCGGCTTTGCCTATGACATGATGCTCGAGCGTGGCAACGAAAAGGGCGAGGCGCTGATCATGGGCGCGGTCGAGGCGCTGATCGATCAGACCCGCTCGATTGAGCGCGCGGTCGATGCGCTCGGTGTGGCGCAGATCGCCTTCGAGGGCTCTGACAGCCTTGACGATCCGGAGGCGGTCTTCCAGTAACGAAAAACGCATCCTACATGGACGGTGGGGCGGGGCACCGCTTCGCCCGATCCCAGCGAGAGGTCGCATGAGCAAAACACCCAGCCCCTGTATTGACGTCTGCAAGTTCAAGCGCCAAGGCCATTGCATCGGTTGCTCGATGACCAAGGCGCAGAAGTCGATGTTCAAGACGCTCAAGAAAGAGAGCCATCGGCAGGCCTTTGTCCAGATGCTGGTGGCGCAGCAGAAGAGTCTGGGCCGTTACAAGCATTGGGTGCCCCAGTACTTGCGCAAGTGCTTGAAGAAGAAAGCCAAACCGGTTGCCGCCGTGCGTGACGCGGCATGAGGCTGCTCACCGCGACGGCTTTGCTGATGCTGGCGACGCCAGCGTTGGCGGAGTACCGGCTGGAGATCGCCGCGACCGGAAAGCGCGATTACTACTGCACGATCACCGTTGCGCTCACCAATGAGAGCGACGCCCCGCTGACCGAGATCAACGCCTTCTTCCTGAACTAAATTGACGGCGCGCAGGTGGGCCGTTCGAAGGGTGCGTCCTTCTTCAACGTCGCGCCTGGCGCCTCGGCCACCGCTACGTTCGAAACGCCGAACGCGCCGTGCGACGCGGTCGAACGTTACGATATGGTGATCGGCGCCTGCCGAATCGATGCGTCTTTTGCGGACAAGAGCCTCTGCGCCGAACGCATGGTGCTTGCGCCACCGTTCGGAAATGCCAGGCCGCTGGACTGAGAGCGAACAAGCCGCCCCGGAAGGCGGCTCGTCTGGACAGGAGTACCGCTCAGCGCAGGTGCGCCCTCAGGAACCATGCGAATTTTTCGTGTTCCTGACCGCGCGCGATGCAGAGATCCTCCGTCAGCGTGTCGCCGTGCTCGGCCGCCAGCTCACCGCAGCCCGCCAGTGTCTTGGCGAGGGTCTCCTGCGCCTCCAGCATCATCTTCAGCATGTCTTTGTCGGAGGCGTGCCCGTCATGCTCGCTCACCTTCGAGCGTTTGATCATGCCTGCCAACGTGCCCTCGGCGTGGCCCTCCAGCGCCTTGATCCGCTCGGCCAGATCGTCCTGCGCAACGAAGTGGTCTTCATAGATCTTCTGGAACAGGTCATGCAGCGGCCCAAACGCCATGCCGGTGACGTTCCAGTGAAAGTTCTGTGCCAGCATCGTCGTGACGGCGGTTTCGGCCACCGATTGGTTCAGTGCTTCGACGATCTGCGATTGTGCGTCCGTGGACAGCGCGATGGCAGTCTGTGTCATTCTACGGTCTCCCAATTGAATCATCGGCTGGCTGGCATGCGGGCTGGCTGGCGATAGCTCTTATTTAACGCAGCCCGGCGAAAGTCCAATAGCAAATTAGAACAATTCTAAATCCGACCGAAACGCTCGGACACCGACAGGATCAGAAAGCCAAGGTTGCGCCGCGCCGCATGGGGCACGCGCGAGCGGATCAGGAAGAGAAAGCTGCTCCGATCGTCGGCCTGTGCCGCGATGATCGTACGCAACAGCCAGGCCTCGTCGAACGAGACTTCGGCCACACCGGGGCGCAGCAAAACCGGTGCCGCGCCAAGCGCTTGCGCCAAGCTCTTCATGAGCGCCTCCGCATAGGCGGTGCGCGCCACATTGGGCGTTTGGGACAGAACGGCGCAGGCTTCGAAGAGGTCCGTACGTCGCGCCGTGCGGCACCTCAAGGCAACGCAGCGCAGCTCGTTCAGGATCGCGGCTGCCGCTGCGCCAAAGGCGCTCAGGGTTGATGGGTCGTGCCGAGGCGATCGGGCGAGGGGGAGAGGCTTGGCTGCGATCATCTGTCTTATCACTTTTTCCGATCTGCGGCGCATGGAGACTCGACGCGCCGAATTCCCGAGTATATTTATCGGAATTAACCCGCCGCTGCAATCGGAGACACGGGCGAGTGACCAAACGTTACAGTTTTTTGGCGTCAGTGCTGGCCGCAAGCCTTGCAACGGACGCAGCGGCAGAGCTTGCGGATCTGCACATGCCGGTGATCCCGCGCACGCAGGACGAGGTCGCGCGCATCGCAAAGATCACGGCGCCCACCACGGATTTCTCGCAGGCCGAGCGGTTCGAGGCGAACCCCGGCGGGGCGGCCACGGGGCGGGCGATGACAACGGCCGATGCGTTCAGCCAGCCCTCCGCCAATATGAGCTTCGAGCGCGAGCTTGAATTCAAGGTGGGCAACGGGCTCTTCAAGAAGCTGTGGGTGTCCTCGCCGTCTTCGACGCTGGCCTCTGACGGGCTGGGGCCGCTTTACAACGCGCGCTCCTGTCAGCGCTGTCACCTGAAGGACGGGCGCGGCCACCCCCCAGAGAGCCCAGCGGACGCGGCGGTTTCCATGATCGTGCGCCTCTCGGTTCTCGCGGGCGAAGACGCACGTACCAAAGAGATTGCGGAGTACATCGCAACAGCGCCGGAGCCCACCTACGGCGGTCAGATCCAGGACTTCGGCATCGCCGGCCACCCGGCGGAGGCCCGTCTTGCCATCACCTACGAGGAACGCGAGGTCGAGCTGGCAGGCGGCGAGGTTGTGTCGCTGCGCAAGCCGGCGCTGGCGCTGGAAAACCTCGGCTACGGCCCGCTGCACCCGGAGGTGATGACGAGCCTGCGCGTCGCGCCGCAGATGATCGGCCTCGGCTTGCTCGATGCGATCCCGGCGGCGGATATTCTCGCGAATGCCGACCCTGAGGATGCGGATGGCGATGGCATTTCGGGCCGCGCGAACATCGTGTGGTCCGAGGTCCATGACCGGCCGATGCTGGGCCGGTTCGGGGTGAAGGCGGGCGCGCCGAGCGTCTGGGAGCAGTCCGCCGGCGCTTTCCACGGCGACATCGGCATATCCACGCCCTTGCACCCCACTGGCTTCGGGGATTGCACCGTCGCACAGCCCGCCTGCCGCGCGGCACCCAATGGCAATACGCCCGATCACGATGATGCCGAGATCGGGCGGCTCGGTCTGGAACTGGTGAGCTTCTATTCCTCGAACCTCGCGGTGCCTGCGCGGCGCGACTACGAGGACCCGCAGGTCTTGCGGGGCAAGCAGATGTTCTACGAGACCGGCTGCACGTCATGCCACAGACCGAAATTCGTCACGCACCGGCTTGACGGCCAGCCCGAGCAGAGCTTCCAGTTGATCTGGCCCTATACGGATCTGCTCTTGCACGACATGGGAGAGGGGTTGGCCGACAACCGCCCCGAGGCACGGGCGACGGGCCGCGAATGGCGGACGCCGCCGCTCTGGGGGATCGGGCTGACGCAACAGGTCTCGGGCCACAGCTATTTCCTGCATGACGGGCGGGCGCGCTCGCTGATGGAGGCGATCCTCTGGCACGGCGGCGAGGCGCAGGCCGCGCGGGATCGCGTGGTCGAGATGCCGAAACCCGATCGTGACGCGCTGATCCGCTTCCTCGAGAGCCTTTGACATGAGGCGGCTTCTCTGCGCAGCCCTGCTCGCCCTGCCGCTCCCCTCGATGGCCGGGGTGGGCGCCGTTGTGAGCGATCACATTCTGCCCGCCCATGCAGGTTTCGCGGCAGCAACGGAGGAACTCGTGACGGCCAGCGCTGCCTGCCAGCGACCTCAGATGCAGGCCGGCTACCACGCGGCCTTCGACGCCTGGATGGGCGTCAGCCACATCCAGTTCGGGCCCATCGAGGCAGAGGGGCTGTCGCTTGCCATTGCGTTCTGGCCCGATCCGAAGAATCAGACCGAAAAGGCGCTCGGGCGGCTCATCGCGGCCGAAGACCCAGCGGTGAATGATCCGGCCGAGTTCGCCGAAGTGTCAGTGGCCGCCCAGGGGCTGATGGCGCTTGAAAGCCTGCTCTACGGCGCGCGCGATGAAACGCCCTACACCTGCGCGTTGGCACAGGCTATTGCCCGGCACCTGGCGCAGAGTGCGGCGCGCCTTGAGGCGGCCTGGCGGGAGAGGCACGCGGCCTTGCTGATGCACCCCGGCCCCGAGAACGACATCTACACGTCGCAGACCGAGGTGCAGCGGGTGCTCTATACGGCGCTCTCGACCGGGCTGGAGTTCCTGCACGATCAGCGGCTGGGGCGACCATTGGGCACCTACGAGCGTCCGCGGCCCACGCGCGCCGAGGCGCGCCGGTCCGCACGCAGCCTGCGCAACATCACGCTCAACCTGCAGGCCTTGCAGGCGTTTGCAACAGCCTTGGCGGGGCAGCAGGACATGCCGAAGTCCCGTGCCGCCTTCGCCGAAGCGATCGCACGGGCCGAAAGCCTCGATGATCCCGCCTTGCACGGTGTCGCCGACCCTGCGGCGCGTCTTCGCGCGGAGGTGTTGCAGCAGGGCGTCGCCGCGGTTCAGCGCGCGGTCGCTGAAGAGATTGGCGCCGGTTTGGGGGTACGCGCCGGCTTCAATGCGCTGGACGGCGACTGATGCCGAACCGGCGCAGCTTTCTCGCGGGGCTTCTGGCCAGTGGCATGACCGCAGAGCTCAGCTGGGCGGATGCGGGCGGGCCCAGCCACCTGGCGGCGGCGATGCGGCCCGATGGCAGATATGTTCTGGCCGGGCTGCGGCCCGGCGGCGAACTGGCTTTCACCCAGCCCTTGCCGGGCCGGGGCCACGCTGCGGTGGCCCATCCCACCAGACCCGAGGCGGTCGCCTTTGCCCGACGACCGGGGACATATGCGCTTGTGCTCGACTGCGTCTCGGGCCGCGTGCTGCAGGAGCTGTCCGCGCCGGCGGGGCACCACTTCTACGGCCATGGCACGTTTTCGCAGGACGGAACCCGGCTGCTTACCACCGAGAACCACGTCGCCAGCGGGCAGGGGCGGATCGGCATCTGGGCGCGGGATGACGGTTATGCACGCGTGGGCGCCATGCCGTCGGGCGGCATCGGTCCGCATGAGATGCTGCGCCTGCCGGCGCGGTCGCTGTTGGCGGTCGCCAACGGGGGCATCCTCACCCGACCGGAAACCGGGCGCGAAAAGCTGAACCTGGCAACCATGCGTCCCAACCTGACGCTGATGCGGGACGACGGCGAGATCATCGATCAGGTGGCGCTGCCAGAGGCGTTGCATCTTAGCTCACTGCGTCACATCGCAGGGTTTACCGATGGGCGCGTGGCTTGCGGCTTTCAGTGGGAGGGCGACCCCTTCGATAGCCCCGCCTTGGTGGGGCTCTACAAGGATGGCGCTCTGCGTCTGCTCGACAGCCCTCCCGAAGCCACCCGGCGCCTCGCGGCCTATGTGGGCTCGGTCGCGGCGCTGCCGGATGGTCGGATCGCAGCCACCTCGCCGCGCGGAGGGGTTGTGCAGATCTTCGACCCGACCCTTGGCTTTCTGAGCCAGAGCCCGCAAGCTGACATCTGCGGGGTGGCGGCCAGTGGGGGTGCGGGCCTCGCCACCGATGGGCTGGGAGGGGTGCATCATGTGGGAAAACGGCTTACGCGGATCGGCCAGCATGATCTGGCCTTCGACAACCATCTCGTGGCGATCTGACCCGAGAAGGCGCGCGCCGTGACCGCGAGGAACATCCTCTTCATCATGTGCGATCAGCTGCGCTTCGACTATCTCGGCTGTACCGGCCATCCGCATCTGAAGACCCCGCATATCGACGCGCTCGCCGCCCGTGGCGTGCGCTTCGACAACGCCTATGTGCAATCGCCGATTTGCGGACCCAGCCGGATGAGCACCTATACCGGGCGATACGTGCGCAGCCACGGCGCGACCTGGAACCAGACGCCGCTGCGGGTGGGGGAGATGACGCTGGCGGATCATCTGGAGCCGCTGGGCCTGCGGACAGCGCTTTGCGGCAAGACCCACATGGCGCCGGACATCGACGGCATGAGACGCCTGGGGATCGATCCCGGCTCCGGGATTGGCGCGCGGATCGCTGAATGTGGTTTTGAGGTCTGGGACCGGCTTGATGGCGTGCACCCGAGTGGCGGCACACCGCCGTCGCATTACAACGATCACCTCGCGGGTTTGGGTTATGGCGGGCCAAACCCCTGGGAGCAATGGGCCAATTCGGCGCAAGGGGACGATGACGAGATCCTCTCGGGTTGGCTCATGCAGCATGCGGACAGGCCTGCGCGGGTGGCTGAGGCGGAGAGCGAAACGCCCTACACGACGAGCCGCGCCATGGCCTTCATCGAAGACGCGGGCGATCAGCCCTGGTGCCTGCACCTCAGCTATATCAAGCCCCACTGGCCCTACATTGTGCCCGCGCCCTATCATGAGATGTACGGGCCGGAGCACGTGCTGCCGGCCGTTCGCGCGGATGTGGAGCGCGAGGATCCGCACCCGGTGCTGGCCGCCTATTTCGAGCATCGCTTCTCCCGGGTCTTTGCACGCGACGAGGTGCGCGCGCGGGTCATTCCCGCCTACATGGGCCTGATCGCGCAGCTCGACGACCAGATCGGGCGCATGATGGCCTGGCTCGACGAGACGGGGCGCAGCACGGAGACGCTGATTGTCTTCACGTCCGATCACGGTGACTATCTGGGCGACCACTGGCTGGGCGAAAAGGAGCTGTTTCACGAGCCCTCCGTCAAGGTGCCGCTGATCGTCGTGGACCCGACGCCGGAGGCTGACGCGACGCGGGGGCAGGTGCTGCCGCATCTGGTTGAAGCCATCGATCTCGCGCCCAGCTTCGTCGATTGGGCGGGAGGCGATCCGCGGCCGCATATCCTCGAAGGACACTCCCTGCTGCCGCTGATCCATGGCGCAGATCCGCCCTGGCGTGGCGCGGTGATCAGCGAGTACGACTATTCCGCACGCCGGGCGCAACAGCTGCTTGGCCAGCCGATCCCCGATTGCCGGCTGGTGATGGTCTACGACGGGCGGTGGAAATACATCCATTGCGAGGGGTTCCGTCCGATGCTGTTTGATCTCGAGACGGATCCGGACGAGGTCTGCGATTTGGGCGCGGACCCGGTTCATGGCGATCAGCGTGCGCGGCTGGCCGGGCTGATGCACCGCTGGGCGCTGCGCCATCACAATCGGACGACCATCAGCGATGCGGAGATCCTGGCCGGGCAAGGCCAGGAGGTGGCACAGGGCGTCTTCATCGGCTTCTGGGATGCGTCGGATGTGGCCGAGGCGGTGGAAACGGGAACAAGCGGGAACTGAGTGGTGGCCATTCGCGGCGCGCGTGGATCTGGCCGATATCCGACGCCCGAAGACTGGTCGCGCCGCTTGGGGATCTGGGGTGGCCCGCGTCTGGATGCGGGGGTGACCCCCGCATCCAGACGCGGGCCTGGCGCTGCTCGACCCGTGTGCTCTCGAAAAACCGGTTTGCCAGTTGCGGGGTCTTGCCGCTAGGCTTTCGGTCATGAGTGCTCCGACCCGTCCTCGCTATGCCGCCCGTCTCAATGCCTTCAAGATCGGTGCAGCAGAGTATTGGCCAGGAAATAACACAATCACGACAGCGGATCTGCTCCGGCGCGCAGCCACAGCCGGGCTGACGGCGGCAGATCTCAATTACCCCGATCACTTCCTGCAAGACACTCCCGCCGACCTCAGCCAGGTGTTGGCCGACCATGGCATGGCGCTGAACGGTCTGGCCATGCGCTACTACACGGATCCGGGTTACAAGCTCGGGGCGTTCACGCACCCCGATGCCGCGACCCGTCGCGCCGCGATCGACGAGACCAAGCGCGGCCTCGATGCGCTGGCCGAGATGGGCGGGCGCCTCATGACGCTCTGGATGGGGCAGGACGGCTTCGACTACTCCTTTCAGATGGACTATGCCGCGGCCTGGGACCGGAGCTTGGAGGCTATGGCGGAGGTCGCGGACCACAACACCGCGATCGATATCGCGTTGGAGTACAAGCCCAATGAACCCCGGGCCTTCGCACTCATGCCCGACGCCGCCACGACGCTGCTCGCGCTGAAGGAGCTAGGCCGCGCCAACACCGGCGTGACGCTGGACTTTGCCCATATGCTTTATGCCGACGAGATGCCCGCCTTCGCCGCGCATCTCGTGGCCCGACACGCCCGCATCCTCGGCGTGCATCTCAATGACGGCTACGGCAAATGGGACAACGGGCTGATGGTGGCGGCCGTGCACCCCGTTCAGACCGTCGAGCTTCTGGTCGAACTGGAGCGCGCCGGTTATGAGGGGGTCATCTACTTCGACACGTTCCCGGATCATTCCGGGCTCGACCCGGTCGCGGAGGCCCGCACCAACATCGAGGTGGCCGAGCGCCTGCGCGCCGTGGCGGCGCGGCTGGTCGGCGATGCCGACTTGCAGGCAGCCATTGCGATGCAGGATGCGCCGACCGCGATGCGCATTGTGCATCAGGCGTTGGCCAGGTGAGTCTGCTGGTTGTCGGTGCGCTGCACCTCGATGTGGTGCTGCGTGCGCCCCATGTGCCGGCCTTGGATGAAACCGTGGCTGGCTCGGCTGTGGATTACGTCTTTGGTGGCAAGGCTGGCAATCAGGCGGTCGCTGCAGCGCGGCTCGGGGCAGAGGTCGCCTTCGCCGGGCGGGTGGGTGCAGATGCCTTTGGGCACAAGCTGCGCCATACGCTGGCGCATGCTGGCGTCGATATCACTCAGCTGCAGGACGATCCAGGCCCGTCTGGCATGAGCGCGGCGATCGTCGATGCGCAGGGAGACTACGCCGCGGTGATCGTGTCCGCGGCCAATCTCAACATCGATGCGGGCGCGATCCGTATTCCCGACGGCACAGAGCTCGTGCTCTTGCAAAACGAAATCCCCGAGGCCGTGAACCTGACGGTGGTGCGGAGCGCCGGGGCAGCGGGCGCGCGGGTCTGGCTGAACGCCGGACCCGCGCG
>NZ_JALIEB010000011.1 GCF_025755255.1 Roseobacter sinensis
ACGAACCTCGGCGTGCTGGATGTGGTCGAGGGCGGGCTCGCAATCGTCGAGACCGCCCAAGGCGTCACCGAGGCCGACCTGCGCGCCGCAACCGAGGCAACGATTGTCTGAGCCTGAGATCACCCGCGCCGTGGACGGCACGAAGGGCCGCTATGTGCTTGTTCAGGATGGCCATGAGGCCGATCTCACCTACTCGATCCTGTCGCGGCAGACGATCATCGCCGATCACACCGGTGTGCCGGACGCCTTGCGGGGCAGCGGCGCCGGCCTCGCACTCGTGACCCGGCTTGTCGCGGATGCGCGGGCGGAAGGTTTCAAGATCGTACCGCTCTGCCCCTTCGTGAATGCGCAGCGCCGCAAACACCCGGACTGGGCCGACGTGTTCAACGTCTAGCCTAAAGCAATTCGCCTCAATCACGGCTTTGCCGATGCGCTCCGGTTCATCGCGGCAAAGACACAGCCGTCGCTGATCAGCTCCGGTGGGGTCAGGCAAAGTCCGCGCGCGACCTGGAAGGCTGCAAGCACCTTGGGCACATAGTCGCGCGTCTCGGCAAAGGGGGGCACGCCGTCGTAGCTGCGCACCGAGCCTTCGCCTGCGTTGTATCCGGCCAGCACCAGCACCGGGTCGCCGCCGAACTCTTCCATCAGCCAGTCAAGGTATTTCACGCCGCCCGCAATGTTCTGTGACGCCTCGAAGCTGTCAGCCACGCCGAACCGCGCCGCTGTATCGGGCATCAGCTGCATCAGCCCTTGTGCCCCGGCGCTGCTGACGGCTTCGGTTTTTCCCGCCGATTCAACCGAGATCACCGCCAGCACCAGCGCCGGCGACACGCGTGTGCCCACGGTCGATTTCAGGATGTGCCGCCCGTTGGCCTGCGCGATGCCCTGCATATGCTGGAGCCGCGGCGCCGGAACCTCGCCTGAGCCGGTGATCACATCCATGATGGACGAGAGCCGTCCGGGTTGCACGTCAAAGATCGACGGCGAGACCTTGTCCCAGAACCAGCCGTATTGCCCAACAGGCGCGGTGGATGGCGGCGCGTCGGCCGCAGGCTCTGGTGGCAGGGGCTCGGGAACCGCGAGGGCGGCGCGCTGTGCGTCGGGGTCGATCTGAACGGTGATCCGCTTATCGCCTGTCTTCGGCACGCCGACGCGCTTGGCCTCGAATACGGGAAAGGGTCGGGGCGTATCGGCCACGACCGGCTGCGCCATAAGCGCCATGGCCACCGCCAAGCTCGCAAAAAGCCTGCTCATCTGGACTGCTCGCACGATTGGTTGCGCTGTTTTGCTCGCAACATCGCAGAGAAACGGCCCCCAGGCCAGAAAATCCGGGCCAAAACGGCGGCGATTTTGCCACATTCGCCCCTCGATTTAAGCAAATGTAAACGGGAGTGATTTTTTTATGTTTTAAAATCAGGCACTTAAGTTATCGTTAGCGCTTTTTTGCGCCAAAACCTGAAAAGTCACATTTGCCGCCAAAATCATGCCCGAATCCCTTGGCTATATGGGGACATACCAAGTCGGACGGGCCAATTGAGAGAGACGGTCCCTGAGGACGGCAAGGTTAGCAAGTGAACTCGAATGATCCTTTGGAGGGACATACCGATGATGAAATTTATCAAGAACTTCCGCAAAGACGAAGACGGTGCGGTGACGGTGGACTGGGTTGTGCTGACAGCTGCAGTTGTCGGCCTGGCCATCGCGGCCTACAGCTCGATCCAGGACGGTGCGACCGCCCTGACAAGCGAGACATCCGACTACCTCGGCGGCATCGACGTCGGTAACATCGGCGGCGCCGGCGGCGGCGAAGGCGGCGGCGAAGGCGGCGGCGAAGGCGGCGGCGAAGGCGGCTAAGTCCGCGCCGAGGCTCACAAAGCCTGAACAAATTCACGGGGCCGCTTCATTCGCGTGAACGCGGCCCCTGTTTTTACCCGGATCCAAAAATGGTTCCCCAATTGAAAGCCTAATCATGCTCAATGCTTTTCAAAAATTCAAAAAAGATGAGGCCGGGGCTGTTACTGTAGACTGGGTGGTCTTGACCGCTGCGGTGGTCGGGCTGGCAACCGCGCTCGTGATCGAACTGCGCGCTGGCTCGTCCGGCGTGACCGAAAACACCGAAACTTTCCTCAGAAACCAGGAAGTCGGAAACATCGGCGCAACTGAGTGATCGCGTTGGCCATCAACCTCCTAACAGGCCGCCCCTCGACACGTGGGGCGGTTTTTTCCGGAGTCGAATGGTCTAGCCAAATCGCAAGCGCCGGCAAACTGAGGCGATTGTTGCTGAATCCGGGCGAAAATCACCGCACGGACACCGCTTGACCGCCAAATTGCCACAATCAACAGCAAGTATTGGATCCAAACGGTCTGCCCAACGACGGCGCGTTCGAGAAACGAGGTTTAAGATTATGCGAATGGTATTCGGATTGGTGCTTCTGGCCGGCGTCGCGCTTGCGGGCGGCGCGGTCTACATGGCCAAGAACTATATCGGTGCGTATCAGGCAGAACTGGCGCGTGCCAAGAAGGAACAGCAGCAGGTGGTACCGACCCAGACGGTCTATGTCGCCACACGCACGCTGAAATACGGCGAGACACTGAAGAAGGACGACGTGCGTGCCGTGGCTTGGCCCAAGACCTCTCTGCCCAAAGGCACGTTCAGCGAACTTGAGGCCCTGTTCCCGACAGATACAGATGCGCCGCGCCGGATCGTCCGCCCGATGGAAGAGGACGAACCCCTGATGGCCATCAAGGTGACGAAGCCCGGCGAAGACATGGGGCTGACAACGCGACTTGAGAAGGGCATGCGTGCCTTTGCAATCCGCGTCGACGTGGCCAGCGGTGTGTCCGGCTTCCTGCGGCCTGGAGACCGCGTCGATGTCTACTGGACCGGTCGTGTCGACACCGGCGATGGTGGCGGAGATGTGACGCAACTGATCGACAGCTCGATCCAGCTGATCGCCGTCGATCAGAATGACGAAACGCTGACCGGTGCGCGGATTGCCCGGACGGTGACCGTGGCCGTCCGGCCCGAGCAGGTCGCCGCCCTGGCACAGGCGCAATCCACCGGCACCCTGTCCCTGGCGCTCGTCGGCATTGGCGATGACACGGAATTGTCGGATATCCAGGTCGATCAGGTCTCGCTGCTCGGCCTCAAGCAGGCGGCACCCAAGCCCAAGGCGCAAAAACCGCGCGAATGCAGCATCCGGACCCGTCGCGGCGCAGAGGTGGTTTCGATCCCCATTCCCTGCACAAACTGAAGCAAAACCAACGGATTACCACAGGCGCCGCGCATCCCCGCGGCGCCTTTCTTTTTTGGTCTGTTGCCATTTATCCACATAAAGGCCCAAGCAGAACCCGTTGATTCTTGCAAAAAAATCAAAACCGGCGCACATTACAATTTATGCGGGCATTAAGACCCGAAATCGAGGCGTGATCAAAAAGGGCAGGTCACATGAAGATGAACGGATTTTTGAAAGCGGCCCTTTTGGGGCTGGCACTGAGCGTGTCATCGCTGCCGATCACGGCGCCGGTGACAGCACAGGCCGAAACACTTCGCGTCGTCACCAAGGGGACAAACCGGACGCTTGCGGTGCCGATGAACCGCGCTGTCGTGGTCGAAAGCGAGATCCCTTTTGCAGAGCTCAGCATCGCGAACCCAGGCATCGCCGATATCTCGTCCTTGTCGGACCGCAGCATCTATGTGCTCGGCAAGACCCCCGGCATGACCACGCTGACACTTCTCGATGCCACGGGACAGCTGATCACCAATGTCGAAGTGCGCGTCGCACCGGATGTGACCGAATTCAAGGAGCGGCTGGGCCAGATCCTGCCCGGCGAGCGCATCGAGGTGCGGACGGCGAACGATGGCATCGTGCTCTCCGGTACGGTCTCCAGCAGCCAGAAGCTGCAGAAAGCGCTTGATCTCGCTGCACGCTACGCGCCGGATCGCGTCTCGAACCTGATGAGCGTGGGCGGCATCCAGCAGGTGATGCTGAAGGTCCGCTTCGCCGAAATGAACCGCACGGTATCGAAATCGCTCAGCAGCTCGCTGGCCATTGGTGGCGGGGATGCGGCCATCGGAACCGGCAGCGCCGCAGCCGCCGGGTTTGCCAACTCCCTGCTGGACCGCCCCACCTTTCCCACGGTGACCGAAAACGCGGGCTCCGCCGCAGTTAGTTTCGGCCTTGGATCGGTCCAGATCGGTCTGCTGCTCGAAGCACTTGAAAGCAAGGGGGCTGTGCGCACCCTGGCCGAGCCCAACCTCGTGGCCCTCTCCGGGCAAGAAGCCAATTTCCTGGCCGGCGGCGAATACCCGGTGCCGGTGGCGCAGGACGAAGACACGATCACGGTTGAGTTCAAGCCCTTCGGTGTCGAGTTGAACTTCGTGCCTCGTGTGGTGGACGAGGACATCATCAACCTGCAGTTGTCCGCTGCCGTCTCTGCGATCGATCCGTCGAACGGTGTCAGTCTTGGCGGCGGCTTCGTGCTCGACGCCTTTACCCGGCGTGAAACCTCCACCACGGTCGAGATGCGCGACGGTGAAAGCTTTGCCATCGCAGGTCTCTTGCAGGATGACTTCACCGATCAGGCGACCCAGCTGCCCTGGATCGGCGATATCCCGGTGCTGGGCGCGCTCTTTCGCAGCGCAGAGTACCAGCGCAGCCAGACGGAGCTGGTCATCATCATCACCGCGCATCTGGTCACGCCGACCCGCGGCGAGGCCCTTGCGCTGCCGACCGATCGGGTCAAGCCGCCCACCGAACAGGATCTCTTCCTCTTCGGGCGGACGGCGAGAACCGGCAATTCCACGGCCCAAGGTCCGCTTGGCGAAGTGGCCAAGCAAGACTTCAGCGGCTCCTACGGCTATGTGATGGAGTGATAGAATGGCACGGCTGACCTCAGGCAAACTGCGCGCCCTTACCCTGCTCACCGGTCTTGCGGCCCTGGCCGCCTGCGGCGAACAGGGCGCAGGCGGCGGCAAATGGTTCCGCGAAGCAGGCGCCCAACTCGACGGCGGCGAATTCGGCAACGCCACGATGCAGAACATGGTGGCTCAGGTTTGCTTTCCGCAGGGCCGCGGCGGCGCCTATGGCGCCGGCAAGATCGGCAGCGTACCCGGCGATCCGGTTGTGGTGATCGATCCCGAGAGTACTCCGCGGCAGCCGGTCTACCGGGTGCATTGCGATGGCCGGCTCGACGGCAAATACGCTCGGATCATCTACCGCGACTACGTGAGCAGCGCCGGTCAGGCCATCACGGTCACCGCAGCGGATGCCGAGTAGAGCCCCTGGGCTCTGCTCCGACAAACCCCGCTCCAGCTGGAGTATTGTGTCGAGATACCCAACAATTGGGCGGATTGAGCCCTAATCTCGCCCAAGTTCACTGCGATTTTCTTCTCAATGGGACACGTATGCCCGGCCACAGAGTCGGGCATGGGCGTCGCAGGGGACGTTGGGGTGACATAACAAGATAATCCTCCGGTGCTCTGCTTCGCCCTTGAAAAAGGAAGACGAGGCAATGAGCAAACTGCCGCAAACGGACACATCACTCATCGTGGCCTGCACGGTCAGCCGCGATGTCCAGAACTTCGATCTGTTGATCGAAGACATGGAGCTTGCCCTGGGCGAGAGCTGGGGTGACCTGGGATTTGCCGAGGCGCTTGCCTTTTTCGAACAACCCGAGGCCGAGGCGCTCGAATTCATCGCCCTCGCCCTCGATGAGACGGATGAAGAGAAGCTGCCGCTGATGGGCGAGATCATCACCCAGGCGAAGGCCCGCGGCATCAAGGTGATCCTGATTGCCGAAGACGTGACCCCCGCCGCGCTGCATTCGCTGCTGCGCCAGGGTGCCGATGAATTCGTCCCCTACCCGTTGCCCGAGAACGAGCTGGGCGAGGCCATCGAACGGGTCCGCGCGCAGGAACAGATGATGGCTGCGGGTGGCGCGCGCCTGCATTCCGAGAACCAGAAAGAGGGCGCGGTGATCGTCGTGCATGGCCTTGCCGGCGGCACCGGCGCGACCACGCTGGCGGTGAACCTCGCGTGGGAACTGGCAACGGCTGACAAGGAGGACGGCCCCAGCGTCTGCGTCCTCGATCTCGATCTGCAATATGGCGCGGTTGCGACCTATCTCGACCTGCCGCGGCGCGAGGTGGTTTATGACATGCTCTCGGACACCGAAGGCATGGACGACGAAATCTTCGGTCAGTCGCTGCTGACTTTCCAGGACCGGATGCAGGTTCTGACGGCACCGATGGAGATGCTGCCGCTCGACATCATCACCGCGGAGGATGTGAACCGTGTGCTCAAGATGGCCCGGCGGCACTTCGATTATGTGGTCATCGACATGCCCTCGACGCTGGTGAGCTGGTCCGAAGCGGTGCTGAGCGCCGCTCATGTCTATTTCGCGACGGTCGAGCTCGACATGCGCTCGGCCCAGAACACCTTGCGGTTCAAACGTGCGCTCCAGGCCGAGGAGCTGCCGGTCGAAAAGCTGCGTTACGTTATGAACCGCGCGCCGAAATTCACCGATCTGAATGGCAAGAGCCGGGTCAAACGCATGGCGGAAAGCCTCGGGATCTCGATCGATGTGCATATGCCGGACGGCGGCAAACCGATCACGCAAGGGGCGGATCACGGCCTGCCGCTGGCCCAGTCGGCGCCGAAGAACCCCCTGCGGCGCGAAATCGCCAAACTGGCCGCCTCGATCCACGAACTCAACACCAACGACGTCAAGGCCGCCTGAGCGCGCAAAGGATAAGCGATGTTCTCGAAGTACAAAAAACCATCGTCACAACCGCCCGCAGAGGCCAAGCCGGCTGCGCCGGTCACCGATATCGCGGCGGCGAAACCGGCCGCGACGCCGGTTGTAACCCGCAAGGCAGCGCCCACCGCGCCGGCCCAGGCCGCGCCGATGGACAAGGAGCGCAAGCGCAAGGAGCGCATGGGCGAGATCAAGCTCGACCTGCACCGAGTGCTGCTCGACAATCTGAACCTCTCCGCACTCGAGCACGCCAGCGAACAGGACCTGCGCCAGGAAATCAGCGCGATTGCCAGCGAATTCCTCGAAGAGCGCAGCATCGTTCTGAACCGTGAAGACCGCCAGACGCTCACCTCCGAGCTCTACGACGAGGTGACCGGGCTGGGCCCGCTCGAGACGCTGCTGAAGGACGAGACCGTGAACGATATTCTCGTGAACGGCCCCCAGCAGATCTTCGTGGAACGCGCGGGCAAGCTGGAGCTGACGGATGTCACCTTCAAGGATGAAAAACACCTGCTGCGGATCATCGACAAGATCGTCTCGGCCGTGGGCCGCCGGGTGGACGAGAGTAACCCGTATGTGGACGCCCGACTCAAGGACGGCTCGCGCTTCAACGCGATGGTGCCGCCCGTCGCGGTCGACGGCAGCCTCGTCTCCATCCGGAAGTTCAAAAAAGACAAGCTGGGCATCGACGATCTGGTGCAATTCGGCGCCTTCACCGAGGAGATGGCAGCCTATCTGCAAGCGGCGGTGGCCACGCGGCTCAACATCATCGTCTCTGGCGGGACAGGCTCGGGTAAGACGACGACACTGAATGCGCTCTCCAGCTTCATCGACAATTCCGAACGCATCCTCACCATCGAGGACACCGCGGAACTGCAGCTCCAGCAGATCCACGTGGGCCGAATGGAAAGCCGCCCGCCGAACGTGGAAGGCAAGGGCGAGGTCAGCCCGCGCGACTGTCTGAAGAACGCGCTGCGCATGCGTCCAGACCGCATCATCGTGGGCGAGACCCGCGGCGAGGAGGTCATCGACATGCTGCAGGCCATGAACACCGGCCACGACGGCTCGATGACGACGATCCACGCCAACTCGGCCCGCGACGGCATCTCCCGGCTTGAGAACATGATTGCGATGGCGGGCGTGGAAATGCCCATCAAGGCCGTGCGCAGCCAGATCTCCTCGGCGGTGAACCTCATCGTGCAAGCCTCGCGCCTGCAGGACGGCTCGCGCCGCATGACCTCGATCACCGAGATCACCGGCATGGAAGGCGAGGTGATCTCCATGCAGGAGATCTTCCGCTACCAGCGCGTGGGCCTCACGCCCGACAACAAGATCATCGGTCATTTCACCGCCACCGGCGTGCGCTCGGCCTTCGCCGAACGCTTCCGCCTCTGGGGCTACGATCTGCCGCCTTCCATCTATGAACCCATCGCCGCCGAATAGGGATGAGACACCGACGCCACGCCTTGAGGACACCCATAATGTCCTACCGCTTCGCTACTTGAGGACACCCATGATGTCCTACCGCTTCGCTACTTGAGGACTTGCTCATGAATACCGAATTCATCGTCTATGGCCTGATCTTCGTCGGCGTGCTTGTGCTCGTCGAGGGCCTCTACCTCGTCACCTTCGGCAAATCGATCAGCCTGAACAGCCGCGTGAACCGTCGGCTGGAGATGCTCGACAAGGGCAACGGCCGCGAAGAGGTGCTGGAAAAGCTGCGCAAGGAAATGCAGCAGCACATGAAGTCGCGCAGCATTCCGCTCTACTCGCTCCTGGGTGAGAAGGCGCAGAAGGCGGCCATCGCCTTCACCCCGCGCCAGCTGATCATGATCATGGCCCTGCTCGCCGGTGTCGCCTTCATGGGTCTGACCGTTGGCACCGCAACCGAAGTGGGTGTGCGTGCCCTGCTCTCCGTGGGCATTGGTGTAGGCGCGGTCTACCTCTGGGTCTCGCAGAAGGCCAACAAGCGCCTGTCGATGATTGAAGAACAGCTGCCCGACGCGGTCGAGCTCATGGTGCGCTCCCTGCGCGTCGGCCACCCGTTTTCCTCTGCCATCCAGATCGTCGCCAAGGAAGTGCAAGACCCGCTGGCTTCCGAATTCGGCATGATCGCGGATGAATCCGCCTACGGGCGCGACGTCGGCGACGCGCTGAAGGAAATGGCCGAGCGGCTCGACATGCAGGATTTGCGCTTCCTCGCCGTGGCCGTGACCATCCAGCAGACCTCGGGTGGTAACCTTGCGGAAATCCTCGCCGGGCTTGCCAAAGTGATCCGGGCGCGCTTCCGCCTCTTCCGCCGTGTCAAGGCGATCACGGCCGAAGCGAAGTGGTCGGGCAAGTTCCTCTCGGCCTTCCCCATCGTGGCGCTGATCGTGATCAACGTCTCCGACCCGAATTACTACGACGAGGTGCGCGACCACGCGCTCTTCATCCCGGCCTGCTTCGCCGTGGGCATCATGCTGGCGCTGAACCTTATCGTGATGCGCATTCTGACCGACATCAAGGTGTAAGGATCTGAAACCATGGAATTTCTTAGCTCTCTGAACGCCGCGGTCACCGATGCACTCGGCCCCTTGGGCCCGATCATCATCCTCGGCACAATCGGGGTCGTCATGGTCGCCGTCACGATCGTGCTGATCCTTCAGCAGCCCGAAGACCCGATGAGCAAGCTGAAGAAGTCGGCGCAGTCGCCCGACGCCGCCAAGGCGCCGCAGCAGCGCCTGCGCCAGGGCGAGCGCAACGAGCAGCTACAGCGCTTTGCCAGCTTCCTCGAACCTCAGGACCACGCCCAGCTCAGCAAGAAGCAACTGCAGTTGCGGCAAGCGGGGTACCAGAGCAAGGACGCCGTGCGCATCTTTCACTTCGCGCAGTTCGCCCTCGCCCTTCTCGGTCTTTTGGGCGCCTTCGTCTACCTGATCGTACTGGGGGGCGGCGAAGGCTTCTCGGGCAACAAGATGATGATCTACTTCCTAGTTCCAGGCGTGATCGGCTACTACCTGCCTACCTATTGGGTCACCCGCCGGGTCGAGATGCGAAAGGAAGAGATCACCAGTGGCTTCCCCGACAGTCTCGACATGATGCTGGTCTGCGTCGAAGCCGGTCAGTCGCTTGACCAGTCGATCGTGCGGGTGGCGCGCGAGCTGCACGCCTCCTACCCTGCCCTCGCCCAGGAATTCGACATCGTCGCCTACGAGATGAAGGCCGGCAAGGACAAGACGCAGGTGCTCAACGACATGGGCGAGCGCTGCGGCGTGCAGGACGTGTCTTCTTTCGTGACCGTTATGATCCAGTCGGCCACCTTCGGCACGTCGATTGCCGAGGCGCTGCGGGTCTACGCCGCCGAGATGCGCGACAAGCGTGTGATGCGCGCGGAAGAGGCCGCAAACAAGTTGCCAACGAAGATGACCCTTGCCACAATGATGTTGACCGTGCCGCCCCTGCTGATGATCCTCGTGGGGCCCTCGGTGCACGGCATCACGCAACTGGGCAATATGACCGCGAATTGATGACATCACCGGCCCGGCGAGCCACCGCCCTTTTCCTTGCTTTCGGCCTGGCGGGCTGCGTGACCGGCACCGATCCGGTGGCGCTGCCCGAGGGCCAGGTCGATGCCCCCGGCGTGGACCTCAGCGGCGAGGCGGTGGACGGGGTTGAGGTCGGGCATCGGTTGCTGGCCGCGGGCGAGTATGAACTCGCCATCAAGTCCTTTCATCGCGCAGCGCTGGAACGGGGTGCCATGGATGCGGAAATCCTCGCCGGCCTGGGCAGCGCGAACCTCGGGCTGGGCCGCCTTGGCCAGGCCGAAACGCTGCTGCGGCGTGCAATTGCCATGGAAGATGCGCAGCCCGAGGACTGGAACAACCTCGGCGTGGTGCTGATGGAGGCGGGCAAACCGGTAGAGGCCGAACAGATTTTCAAGCGCGCCTTCGCGCTCGACAACGGCGAAAGTGTCGAAATTCGAGATAACTTGCGCTTAGCGCTCGCAAAATCCGAAAATTCTGCTACAAATGGGGTACAAACCGACGACTATAAGTTGGTACGGCGTGGCAGCAGTGCTTTCCTGATCCGTCAGACGCCGTAATCGAGGCATGAGCAGTAAAAGGACGCAAGAACATGCGCCACCCCATCCTTCTGTCCGCCTGTCTGGCGGGTGCGGTTCTCATTGCAGGCTGCGCCGAAAAAGACGCTGACGACACCGTTGAACGGGCTTTTCAGGACGTCAACGTGATCGATGAGAGCAACCTCAATGACGTGATGTTGACGGTCGCCGACCCCAATGAGGCGGTGAGCTATTTCACGCGTTCCACCAATGAAAAGCCCGACCGCATCGATCTTCAGCGCGGGCTGGCCTATTCCCTCGTACGCGCCAAGCGTTTTGCCGAGGCCGCCCCCGCCTGGAAAAAAGTGACCGAGATGGAGGGTGCCACGGCCGAGGACAGTGTGGCCTACGCCGATACGCTGATCCGCACGGGTGCCTGGGAAGAGGCCGAGGCCACGCTCGACGCCCTGCCCCCCACCCACGAGACCTTCAACCGCTACCGCCTCGAAGCGATGCTCGCCGACAGCAATGAGGAGTGGACGAAGTCCGACAGTTTCTACGAGATCGCAACGGGGCTCACCACCAAGCCCTCCGGCGTGCTGAACAACTGGGGTTACTCCAAGCTGACCCGCGGCGACTACAAGGAGGCCGAGCGGCTCTTCGGTGAAGCGATCCGACAGGACCCGACGCTCTTTACCGCCAAGAACAACCTCGTTCTGGCCCGCGGCGCACAGGGCGACTACACCCTGCCGGTGATCCCGATGGACCAGACCGAACGGGCGCAGCTGCTGCACACGATGGCGCTCTCTGCGATCAAACAGGGGGACGTGGCCGTGGGCAAATCGCTCCTGCGCGACGCGATTGAGACCCACCCGCAGCATTTTGAGCCTGCGGTGCGGGCGCTGAACGCTCTGGAAGCCTGAAGGCGCGCGCCCCATGGCGATCACCGCCTCCTCCGCCTGGTGGTTTTTGCCATTCGTGCTGCCGATCTGCTTTTACGTCGCCTTCACGGACCTCTCGCGCATGAAGATCACCAACCAGACGGTGGTCGTTCTGGCCCTCGTCTTCGTCGTGGTCGGCCCCTTTGCGATGCCGGATCTTGAGACCTACCTGTGGCGGCTGGTGCAGCTCGGCATCATGCTGGTGCTCGGCGTCCTGCTCAATGCCATCGGGGCGATGGGTGCCGGCGATGCCAAGTTCATCGCCGCCGCTGCCCCCTTCGTGGCCGCCGCCGATATCCGATTGATCATGGCGCTGCTTGCGGCCTCCCTGCTGGCCGCCTTCGTCACTCACCGGATCGCGCGCGCCACGCCGCTGCGCCGGCTCGCGCCCCACTGGGCCAGCTGGGATCAGGGCAAGAAATTCCCCATGGGCCTCGCGCTGGGTATGACGCTTTCGCTCTACCTGATCCTCGCTGTCCTTTATGGTGCCTGATTTACGCCATTTTCACCGGATATCCTGCAGATAGAGGGGCGGCTCCGCGCCGCCGCCATGCTTGCTGGTCTCGAGGACGATCCGATGAATATGCACACCGCCGACGTCTTGTCACCGCCGCAGCCGAACACGCTGGCCGACATGCAGCTCTCCACCGTGATGATGCGCGACATCGTGCTGAAGACGATGTTCCGCAAGAACGTCGATATGGTCAGCGACCTCAGCAAGGCGATCTGCCTGCCCGTGCGCGTCACACAAGAGCTGATCGACATGGCCCGCGAACAGCGGCTGCTTGAGGCCACGGGCACGCTCAACGCCAACAATGGCAACGAGATGGGCTACCAGCTCACCGAAGCCGGCAAGGCACGCGCACTCGACGCGCTGGCACAATCGGAATACTTCGGCGCGATGCCGGTGCCGCTCGATGTCTACCGCGAACAGGTCAAGCGCCAGTCGATCCGCAACATCCAGGTGACCCGAAACCAGCTGACCGGCGCGATGGGCCACCTCGTGCTGCCAGACACGCTGCTCGACCAGCTGGGGCCGGCGGTGTCTGCCGGGCGCTCGATCCTGATGTACGGCCCCCCCGGCAATGGTAAATCCTCGATTTCCAACGGCATCCGGGACGCGCTTGGCGATCATGTGTTCGTGCCGCGGGCCATCGAATACGCAGGCCAGGTGATCACCGTCTACGACCCGATCGTGCATGCCGCCGTGCCGGTCGAGGAGGACGATCCCACTTGCCTGCGGCGCGCACCGAAATTCGACCAGCGCTATGTGAAATGCGAACGTCCCACGGTGATCACCGGCGGTGAACTGTCGCTCGACATGCTCGATCTGGTCTACAACCCCACCGCCCGCACCTACCAGGCGCCGCTGCAGCTGAAATCGACAGGCGGCATCTTCATCGTCGACGACCTCGGCCGCCAGGCCGAGCCGCCGCAGGCGCTGGTCAACCGCTGGATCGTGCCGCTGGAAGAAAGCAAGGACATCCTCGCCCTGCAATCGGGCGAGAAATTCGAGGTGCCCTTCGACACGCTGGTGATCTTCTCTACCAACTTCCACCCCAACGAGATCTTCGACCAGGCCGCCCTCCGCCGGATCTTCTTCAAGATCAAGATCGACGGGCCGAACCAGGAGAACTTCCTGAAGATCTTCGCCATGGTCGCCAAGAAGCGCAGGATGCCGCTGGACGAGGCCACCTTGGTGCATCTGCTGAAGGTCAAATACCCCGAGATCGACAACATCTATGCCAATTACCAGCCGATCTTCCTGATCGACCAGATGATCTCGATCTGCGACTTCGAAGGCATTCCCTATCAGATGAGCCCCGAGCTGATCGACCGCGCCTGGGCGAATATGTTCGTGAAAGACGAGCACATCGTGAAGTAGTGGCGGACGGCGGGCGTCACGACTCATCCGCGTCCGCGCAATACTCCAGGAGATCGCCGGGCTGACAATCGAGCTCAGCGCAGATGGCCTCGAGCGTATTGAACCGCACGCCGCGGACCTTGCCGGACTTCAGCAGGGAGAGGTTCTGTTCGGCAATGCCGATCCGTGCTGCAAGCTCCCGCGAGGTCATCTTGCGACGCGCCAGCATCACGTCGAGTCGGACAACGATCGCCACATCACACCACAGCGCGATGATCGCGCCACAACTCGGCGCCCAACGCGAAGGCTCGCGCCATGAACCCCGCGAAGAGGGCGGAAAGCAGCAGCGACAGCTGCAACGGTCCCAGGCTGAGGCTGAGGCTTCGCGCGCCGTCGCCGAGCCCCCAGGTCGCCACCGGCGATGCGATCAACTGCGAGACCAAGCCCCAGCCCAGCATGACCCAAAGCGAGGCCGCCAGCCGTCGCGCAGACCGCGCCGCTGCCTCCGGGTCACCGGCTGCCAGATGCCCGAACATCGCCCGTGCCATGCCCAGAAGCACACACCAGACCGCTAGGTGCACCGCCAGCAGACCCGCCAGCACCGCGATTTGCCACGCCGCCAGCGGGCCCGGCGAGCCGCCACTCATGCGCGCCAAGCCCTCCCCCAGATCCGCGGTTGCGGCGAAGAGCCAGACGGCAAGCGCAACCGCAAGCACGCAAAGCAGCACGAGGCCAGATGTCATCACAATTTGCAGCCGCCGCGCCGAAGCGGTCAGCCGGTCGGGGTCGATCATCGCACGTTCCTCTTAATTTTTTTCATGTTTTACATTAAACAATTCATATGATTCGTAACACAAGCAGGATATCCATGCACCAAAATCTTCTTGCACCCGCAGCATTCGCCTTTGCCGCCCTGATCCTTTCGGCCTGTTCCTCCGTGACACCGGCGGGGTTGATGGCGGCAAGCCGGCTCGACCCGCTGAACACGTCACCGACGGAAATCGTCGTCGCTGTCGGCGTGCCGGACAGTTTGCGTCTGGCCGATGGCGACGCCCAGCTCTACATCGGCTTCAAGGGTGGCAGCGCCGCGTCCACGGTCCTCGTGGAGGAAACCGCGCCGCTACAGGTTAGCCGCGCTCCAGACGGCGCGATCAAACCAAACGGACCGGATGAGGCGATCTATCTCGCGCGGCTTGCGCCGGAAGATGCGGCGCGAATCGCCGCGGCCCAGGCCGAGATCAAGGCGCTGCGCGGGCGCGGCATCGACGGACAGGGTACGCTCAGCATTGCCGTGACCGGCGGCTGCCGCGTTGGAGCACCGCTCGCGGCCCTTCCGGTCTCCACGTGGCTGCAAACCAGCCCCGAGGATGGGTTCGTTCGCCTGACCCGGCAGCGAGATGTATTTCGAGCAATGGACGAGGGCAATCGCGCGGCCTTAGAGGCCGAACTGACCCCGTGCCCATCGTAGTCAGACGGGGCCACGGGCGATATGACCTTTGCTGCCCGTGACGTCCGGTTGCTCTTGCCGGTCAAGAGCATCCGGATCCAGTCCCCGTTACATCCGGCAGGTGCTCCAACTTTCTTCTGGCCCGAAATATCCCGGGGGTTTGGGGGCTGGCCCCCAATCGGCAATCGGCTATCTTGCTCCGCATGACGGCCCTGCCCCAGATGTTTCACGACTGGTTCGCCACCAAGGGGTGGTCCATCCACCCGCACCAGCAGCAGATGCTCGACCGCGCCAACGCGCCCGCCTTGCTGCTCATCGCGCCCACAGGGGGCGGCAAGACGCTGGCCGGCTTCCTGCCCACGCTGGTTGATCTCGCCGAGGCACCACGCGACGGGCTGCATACACTCTACATCTCACCGCTCAAGGCCCTAGCCGCTGATATCAAACGGAACTTGACGACCCCGGTCAGCGAGATGGGCCTGCCCATCCGCATCGAAGACCGCACCGGCGACACGCCCGCCAGCCGCAAGAGACGCCAGCGCGCGGACCCGCCGCACATCCTGCTGACAACGCCAGAAAGCCTCGCGCTGCTGACCTCCTACGAGGACGCCCCGCGCACGTTCAAAGGGCTCAAACGGGTGGTCGTCGATGAAATCCACGCGCTGGCCGAAAGCAAGCGCGGCGACCAGCTCATGCTGGCGCTCGGGAGGCTCCAGCGCCTCTGCCCCGATCTCAGACGCGTCGGCCTCTCCGCTACGGTCGAGGATCCGGACGCCATTGCCCAGCAACTCGCCCGCCACCCCGACCCCTGCGAAATCCTGCTGGCCGACCCCGGGCCGGCACCGGATATCTCCATGCTCACCACCGATGAGGCGCCTCCCTGGTCGGGCGGCGGTGCGGCCTATGCGATCCCCGCGGTGCTCGATCAGATCCGCCAGCACAAGACCACGCTGATCTTTCATAACACCCGCGCGCAGGCGGAAATTTTCTTTCATAATCTGTGGCTTGCCAATGACGATGGCTTGCCCGTCGGCATCCACCATGGCTCGCTCGACCGTCAGCAACGCGAGCGCGTCGAGGGCGCCATGGTGCGGGGCGAGCTGCGCGCCATCGTGTGCACCGGCAGCCTTGATCTGGGAATCGACTGGGGCGATGTGGACCTCGTGATCCAGATCGGCGCGCCCAAGAACGTGAAACGCCTCGTACAGCGGATCGGCCGCGCCAACCACCGCTACAACGCCCCCTCCAAGGCGCTGCTGGTGCCGGCCAACCGCTTCGAAGTGGTCGAATGCGTGGCCGCCCTCGAAGCCGTCCGCGCAGGCGCGCTCGACGGCGACCCGCGCGGGCGCGGCCCCCGCGATGTGCTCTGTCAGCACATCCTGATCACCGCCGCCGCCGGCCCCTTTGACACCGATGCGCTCTATGCCGAAGTCATCACGGTGGGCGCCTACGCACGCCTCACGCGAGCCGAGTTCGACGCTTGCCTCGATTTCTGCGCGACCGGCGGCTACGCGCTGCGCGCCTATGACCAGTGGCAGAGGCTCCTGCAGCGCCCGGACGGTCGGTGGCAGCTGCGCGACCCGCGCGCGGCGCAGCAAATTCGCATGAACATCGGGACAATACAGGACACAGACACGCTGAAAGTCCGGCTGAAACGCAACAGCGGCGGCAAGCCTTTGGGTGAGGTCGAAGAGGGCTTTGCCGCCTCACTCACGCCGGGCGACACCTTCCTGATCGGCGGGCAGATCGTGCGCTATGAAGGCCTGCGTGAGATGACTGTCGAGGTCAGCCGCAACGCCGCCAAGAAACCGAAAGTGGCCACCTTTCTGGGCACCAAATTCGCGACTTCGACGCAGCTTAGCGCCCGCGTGATCGAGATGTTTCAGCAGGAGAGTTGGCCCGAGCTACCGGCCCACACCGCCGACTGGCTGCATCTTCAGCGCGAGGTCAGCCAGCTGCCCGAACCCGGGCGTCTGCTGATCGAAAGTTTCCCACATGACGGGCGCGAACAGACGGTGATCTACGGCTTTGCCGGGCGCAACGGTCAGCAGACGCTGGGGCTTCTGCTGACCAAGCGCATGGAGGAAATGAAGCTGAATCCGATGGGCTTTGTCGCCACCGATTACGCCACCCTGATCTGGGGGCTGACGCGGGTGGACAATCCCGCGCCGCTCTTCGATCTCGACGCGCTTCAGGACGGCTTGGAGACCTGGCTCGCCGGAAATGCCGTTATGAAACGGACCTTTAGAGCCAGTGCGACCATTGCCGGCCTGATCCAGCGCAACACGCCCTCGGCGCGCAAGACCGGCCGTCAGGCGACCTTCAGCTCCGACATCCTCTATGACACGCTGCAAAAGTACGACCCCGGCCACCTGCTCCTCGATATCACCCGCGAGGAAGCGCTGCGCGGGCTGGTCGACTTTGGACGCATCGAGGAAATGGCCCAGCGTGTGGGCAACCGGATCGACCACATCACGCTCGACCGCGTGACCCCGCTCGCGGCCCCGCTCTTTCTGGAAATGGGGCGGGTGCCGGTCAAGGGCGCGGCAGAGGAGAAGCTGCTGGCCGAGGAGGCCGCGCGCCTGATGGAGACCTCGGGGCTGGCCAACATCACTCCGGAGCCGGCCAGCAAACCGCGCTGGCGCGTGGGCTATTGAAGACTTGCGCGGGCCCGCGGGATACGCGATGAACAAAGCATGAACTGCCATGACTTCACCTTTGCCGGTGCGGCGCTGAAAGCGCTGGGGTCGGGCGCGCTCTGGTGGCCCCATCAGGCGCTGCTCTGCGTCTCGGACCTGCATCTCGCCAAATCCGAGCGCGTCGCGCGGCGCAGCGGGCAATCATTGCCGCCTTACGAGACGCGCGACACCTTGGAGCGGCTTGCGGCCGACCTTGCCGCAACACAAGCGCGTCTCGTGATCTGCCTGGGCGACAGCTTTGACGATCTGACCGCCGCCGCGAGCCTGCCCGAACAGGAACGGCTCTGGATCACCCAGTTGCAGGCGGGCCGGCGCTGGGTCTGGATCGAGGGCAATCACGACCCCGGCCCCCTGGAGTTCGGCGGCACCCATCTGCAGGAGATGGCGCTCGGCCCCCTGACCTTCCGCCACATTGCCAGTGCCGAAGCGACGGGCGAGGTCTCCGGTCACTACCACCCAAAGGCCGGGCTGCACGCGCGCGGGCGGACCATCACGCGGCCTGCGTTTCTCTTTGATTCCAAGCGTTTGATCCTGCCCGCCTATGGCACCTACACCGGTGGGCTGCACAGTCACAGCGATGTGCTGGGCACCCTGATGCAACCGGATGCCCTTGCCATTCTGACCGGTCCAATGCCCACATGTGTCCCGATGCCACGCTGAGGAGTGCAGATGGACGCCGGAAACACAGACCGCATTCGCCGCAGTTTCGCAGCACAGGCGATGATGGCCACGCTGGGGGCGGAGATCACGGCGGTCGCCGAGGGCGCCGTGGAGATCACCGCGCCCATCCTGCCGAGCGCCACCCAGCAACAGGGCTATGGTCATGCAGGGCTCACCTTTTCCATTGGAGACAGTGCTGCGGGCTACGCCGCGCTCACGATGCTGCCACCCGACACCGAGGTCGTCACCGCCGAAATCAAGATCAACCTCCTGGCGCCGGCAATCGGCGACACGCTGCGCGCGCGGGGGCGGGTGATCAAACCCGGGCGTCGGCTGGTGGTGGTCAGCAGCGAGGTGCACGCGCTGAAGGACGGCACGGAAACGCTGATCGCCGTCCTGCAAGGCACGATGGTCCCGGTGCCAGGCTGACGGTCCTGGATCGACCGAAGCTCTCAGCCAGACCGCCCGGCTGACAAGCGGGGCAGCGCCTGCAGCCCCCTCGATGGGGGATGCAGGCGCAGTTCCCTCCGCACAAATGCTATCTCAAAGCTAAGGCCTAGCAGACGTGCTAGGCGGTCAGCCCCTCGGGCTCAGGCAGCCCATTGGCGCGGCAGCAGGCGGTGACGGTATTCGCAAGCAGACAGGCGATGGTCATCGGCCCCACTCCGCCCGGCACCGGCGTGATCGCCCCCGCCACGGCCGCACAGCTTTCATAGTGCACGTCGCCCACCAGCTTGGTCTTGCCGTCGCCCTTCTCCGGTGCGTCGAGGCGATTGATGCCCACATCGATCACTGTGGCCCCCGGCTTGATCCAGTCGCCCGGCACCATTTCGGGCCGGCCGACCGCGGCCACGACGATATCCGCCCGGCGCACGACGTCCGCGAGATCCTTTGTACGGCTGTGCGCGATGGTCACCGTGCAGCTGTCGCCCAAGAGGAGCTGCGCCATCGGCTTGCCGACAATGTTCGAGCGGCCGATCACCACCGCATCCAGACCCGACAGGCTCCCGTGGTGATCCCGCAGCATCATCAGACAGCCCAGCGGCGTGCAGGGCACCATCGACTTCTGCCCGGTGCCGAGCAGACCGACGTTCGAGATATGGAAGCCGTCCACGTCCTTCTCGGGCGCGATGGAGTTGATCACCAGATCCTCGTCCAGATGCTTCGGCAGCGGCAGTTGCACGAGAATGCCATGGATTTCCGGATCGTTGTTCAGATCGTCGATGACCTTGAGCAGATCCGCCTCAGAGGTCTCGGCATCGAGCTTGTGTTCGACCGATTTCATACCAACCTCGACGGTCTGCTTGCCCTTGGAGCGCACGTAGACCTGGCTCGCCGGATCCTCCCCCACCAGCACCACCGCCAGCCCCGGCGTGATCCCGTGCGCGTCCTTCAGCTTGGTCACATGCTCCGCCACCTGCGCGCGAACCGTTGCGGCAAAAGCTTTTCCATCGATGATCTTGGCTGGCATATGTTTTGTCCCGTTATCTTTGAAATCTGACCCTATGGGTCCATGAGCGACCATCGCTGATCACCAATTCGTTGAAGTGCATCAGTTGCAGCAAATCGTAGAAGGTCGCCACGTATTGCAGCTCTTCCTGCTGGAAGAACCCGCCCTGGCGCACGGCGACCGTGAGCTGCGCCATGATCGCGCGCGCGCGGTAGAGCGTGGCAAAGACCTCGTCATCCAGCGCGGTCAGGATCAGCGTGTCCGCATCCTCGCCCTTGGCGAAAAACACAAAGCGCGGGCTTTCCGGTGCTTCGAGCTGCGAACTCGTCAGCAGGTTCACAAAGTCGATCCGGACCGCCTTGCTCGCCCCGTCGCTGGCCCGAACGATCCGGTCGAAGCTCTCTTCCGAGGTCACTTCGGGGTAGTAGTAGCCCACGTATCGATCCTGCGCCGCAACCGCGCCTGCGAAGATCAGTGCGAAAAAAATCGGGAGTGCTCTGGTCATGATCGTCTCCTTGATGTCCTGCGATCGAGCTTGCGCGCCCGATGTCGCAGAGGGCAACAAAATTTGCCGCCCTCCCGGACATTCGTGATCCGTTTGTGATCAGAAGAGACCTTCCACGTCACCGTCGGCGTTGAGCTTGATGGCTTCCGCGGAGGGCACGCGCGGCAGGCCTGGCATGGTCATGATCTCACCGCAGATCGCCACAACGAAGCCTGCTCCCGCGCTCAGACGCACTTCGCGCACCGGAATGTTGAAGCCCGTGGGCGCGCCACGCTCGTTCGGATCGGTGGTAAAGCTGTACTGCGTTTTCGCCATGCAGACCGGCAGGTTGCCATAGCCCTGATCTTCCCAGTCTTTCAGCTGCGCCAGGATCTTCTGATCCATCAGCGCTGCATCCGCCCGGTAGATCTTGGTCGCAATCGTGTTGATCTTCTCGGCCAGGCCCATCTCATCCGGGTAGAGCGGCGCAAAGTCGGCCTCACCCTTCTCGATGGTTTCGACAACCTTGGTGGCGAGATCAGCAGAGCCTTCCGAGCCCAGCTCCCAGTGCCGCGACAGCACCGCCTCTGCGCCTTGCGCGGCCACGTAGTCCTTCACAGCCTGCACTTCAGCGTCGGTGTCCGTGACGAAGTGGTTGATCGCCACAACCACCGGCACGCCGAAGCTCTTCACGTTTTCAATGTGACGTCCGAGGTTCGCGCAGCCGTTCTTCACCGCCTCCACATTCTCCGCGCCCAGGTTGGCCTTGGCCACGCCACCGTTCATCTTCATCGCGCGCACGGTCGCGACGACCACCACGCAGGACGGCGCAAGACCCGCCTTGCGGCACTTGATGTTGAGGAACTTCTCGGCGCCGAGGTCGGCACCAAAACCCGCTTCGGTCACGACATAATCCGCCAGCTTCAGCGCCGTGGTGGTCGCAATCACGGAGTTGCAGCCATGCGCGATATTCGCAAACGGGCCGCCGTGCACGAAGGCCGGGTTGTTTTCCAGCGTCTGCACAAGGTTCGGCTGCATTGCGTCTTTCAGCAGAACGGTCATCGCGCCATCGGCCTTGATGTCCCGCGCATAAACCGGGGATTTGTCGCGGCGGTACGCCACGATCATGTCGCCGAGGCGTTTCTGAAGGTCACTGAGATCCTTCGCCAGGCAGAGGATCGCCATGACCTCGGAGGCCACGGTGATGTCAAAGCCCGCCTCGCGCGGGAAGCCGTTCGCCACGCCGCCCAGAGAGGTGGTGATCTGGCGCAGCGCCCGGTCGTTCATGTCGACCACGCGGCGCCAGACCACGCGGCGCGTGTCGATTTCCAGCTCATTGCCCCAGTAGATGTGGTTGTCGATCATGGCCGAGAGCAGAGAATGCGCCGAGGTGATCGCATGGAAGTCGCCCGTGAAGTGCAGGTTCATCTCTTCCATCGGCACAACCTGCGCATAGCCGCCGCCAGCCGCCCCGCCCTTCATGCCGAAGTTCGGGCCGAGCGAGGCTTCGCGGATGCAAACGGCGGCTTTCTTGCCGATGCGGTTCAACCCGTCACCCAGACCCACGGTGGTGGTCGTCTTGCCTTCACCCGCAGGCGTCGGGTTGATCGCTGTCACGAGGATCAGCTTACCGTTCTCATTGCCCTGCACCGAGTTGATGAAGCTCTGCGAGACCTTGGCCTTGTCGTGGCCATAGGGCAGCAGATCACTCTCGGAAATGCCCAGCTTCGCCCCGATCTCCTGGATCGGCTTTTTGGACGCGGCGCGTGCGATTTCAATGTCGGATTTATAGGCCATGGAACACTCCCCTGATACGCCGCGCGCGGCGATGTTGCTGCGTCTTCAATACGAGCGCGCATCGGCGCGCAGAAGGGTGATTCCGACCTTTCCGTCACCGTCAGCGGCGGGAAGCGCCGCAATCGTTTCGTTTCGGAAACGATTGTTACGTTCGGGCGTCCGCAAGATAGGCCCAGACGGGCTGGTCCGGAATATGCAGCGTGACCGCATCGCCCACGGCCACCGGACCCTCGCGCTCGACCCAGGCCGTCACCCCGCGCCGGTTCTTGGCCGCGGGCTTGAACCGCGCGCCAAAGCCTGGCCGATCTTTCTCGATCTCGCTACCCGGCAGCACGCAGGGACGGTTTTCCATATCCACGGTGAGGCTCGCCCCGCTGGGCATCTGTAGCCGTGAGGATGGCGGGACATGGGTGAAATCCGGTATACCGTCGATCACCATCGACGCCCCCACCCAAACAGGATCAATCTCCTCCAACCCCATTTCAGCGGCGATCGCACCGAGCTCTTCTGCGGAGAGCACCGAGAGCTGACGCACATTGCGGATTTCGGTGCCCTTCGGGTACTGCGCCTTGACCCGCACGCAGGCGGGGCGCGTCAGCCCGCCGTGGCACTCGCCTTCGATCCCGGTGAAGGTCAGCTCCGCCGTCTCAAGCGGTTCGGCGCGCAGCGTGTGCTCGCTGTCGATCACCCGCCCCAGCCAGGTGATGGTACCGGTGAACCGCGTGGGCAGAAGAGCAGGCATGATCGGACCTCCATGAGTAACCTCCGCAGTCTGATCAAAGCCTCCGCCAAAAGAAAAGGCCCCGCGCTTTGCGGGGCCCATGGTTTTTCGTGATGCCGCGATTGCGGATCGTGATCAGGTGGGCTCCGGCTCCATCCCGCCGTCGGAGGGCGGGGCCTTCTTGGCCTTCGCCTTGGCTTTCGGAATGCCGATCACGCTGGGCGCCGAGCCGCTGTCGGGCTTGTCGTCCTCGCCCGCTGGCGGCACGGGAGGCTCGCCGTTCATGACGCGCTTGATCTCGTCGCCGGTCAGCGTTTCATATTCGAGCAGGCCTTGTGCGAGGCGTTCGAACTCCGTCTCGTTCTCCTTGACGATCTTCAGCGCCCAGTCATAGCCGTCCTGGATAAAGCGCTGCACCTCTTCCTCGATCAACTCCTTGGTGTTGGCCGAGACGGAGAAGCCTGCGGTGTTGCCCTGGTAGCCTTCGGCTGCTTCGGAATAGTCGATGTTGCCGACCTTGTCCGACATACCCCAGCGCAGAACCATCGCGCGCGCGAGCGCCGAGGCCTGCATGATGTCGCCCGCCGGGCCGTTCGACACCGCATCGGGGCCATACTTGTGGATCTCCGCCGCCTTGCCCGCCATGGTCATGGCCAGACGCTGGTGGCATTCGTCCTTGAACATGTTCAGGCGGTCCATCTCCGGCAGGCTCATCACCATGCCGAGCGCACCGCCGCGCGGAATGATTGTCGCCTTGTAAACCGGGTCGCATTTCGGAAGCTTGATGCCCACGAGCGCGTGGCCCGCTTCGTGATAGGCGGTCATTTCCTTCTGCTCCGGGGTCATGACCATGGAGCGGCGCTCGGCCCCCATCATGATCTTGTCCTTCGCATTCTCGAAGTCGATCATCGTCACGAACCGACGCCCCACGCGGGCCGCCCCAAGCGCGGCCTCGTTCACGAGGTTCGCCAGGTCAGCCCCCGAGAAGCCAGGCGTGCCCCGCGCAATGATGCGCAGGTCCACGTCCGGACCCAGCGGGGTCTTGCGGGCATGCACGCCGAGGATTTTCTCGCGGCCCTTGATGTCCGGGTTGCCCACGGTGACCTGGCGGTCGAACCGGCCCGGGCGCAACAGCGCGGGGTCCAGCACATCCTTGCGGTTGGTGGCCGCGATGATGATCACGCCTTCATTGGCCTCGAACCCGTCCATCTCGACCAGCAACTGGTTGAGCGTCTGTTCGCGTTCGTCATTGCCGCCGCCATAGCCCGCACCCCTGTGCCGGCCCACGGCGTCGATCTCGTCAATGAAAACGATGCAGGGCGCGTTCTTCTTGGCCTGTTCGAACATGTCGCGCACGCGGGACGCGCCGACGCCGACGAACATTTCCACGAAGTCCGATCCCGAGATTGTGAAGAAGGGCACGCCTGCTTCGCCCGCAATCGCGCGGGCCAGCAGCGTCTTACCGGTGCCCGGAGGGCCTTCGAGCAACGCACCTTTCGGAATTTTCCCGCCCAGACGCGAGAATTTTTGCGGGTTGCGCAGGAATTCGACGATCTCTTCGAGCTCTTCCTTGGCCTCATCGATTCCCGCAACATCGTCGAAGGTCACGCGGCCGTGCTTCTCGGTCAGCATCTTGGCCTTGGACTTGCCGAAGCCCATGGCACCGCCTTTCCCGCCACCCTGCATCCGGTTCATGAAGTAGACCCAGACGCCGATCAGCAGCAGGAACGGCAGCAGCGACATCAGGAAAGTCTGGAAGCCCGACTGCTGTTGCTGCTCGGCTCGCACGGCAATGTCGTTCTCGATGAGAAGCTGTGTGATTTCAGCGTCTTCCGGCTTGATCGCCACATAGTCCACGCCATCAGCCTGACGGAAGCGCACCTGCTCGCCGTCGAGCGTCACGTTGCTGACATCGCCGGATTCGACCGCGTTGACGAACTCGGAGTAGCTGACCTCGCGGCTCTGCAGCGTGCTGCCGGGGCCACTGAACAGGTTGAACAGGGCCAGGATCAAAAGAAACAGAACGACCCAGAAGGCGATGTTGCGTGCATTACCCAACGATTTTCTCCTAAATTTGCGCGCGGAACGACGTGTCATCGTACCACTACACCGCTAAGATAGACACTGCGCTCACATGTTCAATGCGATAAAAGTGCGGCAAAGAAGGCCTCTTCCCCGCCGTCGATGCTCGCGTGCCAGCCGTTTCGGTGCCCTGCCATGGGCGCTGCGACAAGTTCCTGATCGCGCCAGACCGCCGGTGTGACCCGCAAGACATCACGTGGCAGCCCTGCCGTGCGCCAGTCCCGAAGTTGCGCCAAACCCGCATCGCCAAGCGCCCCGAGGTGCAACTGCTCGTCCGGCAGACCGCCCTTCAGCACCCACCGGTCGTCCCAGCGCGCGTCAACGCGGCACTTCAGAGCGCGGACCGGCTGATACTCGCGGAAGACCCAGAGCGTGTCGCGGTCACGCCAGGCCTGGCAACCGTCGACCGTGCCGCCAGTGCCCTGTTTCAGCGCCTCGATCAGCCCCAGGACCGGACGGCGGCGGGGCGCGTAGCCCGAGCCGCTGATCCATCCGATGGCGCTGAGAAGAATGCGCCGGGCCGTTTCGTCCGGCAGCGTGCGGTAGCTGCGCCAGTCGATCCGGACCGCACCGGCGTCCACCCGAGCGATCCGGCGGGCTTCGAGGAAGGCCTGCCAATTCAGCGCATCCCGCGCCCGCGCCATATTGAACGCCACCTGACCGAGCGCGCGCGCATCCAGGCCCAGCGGCCCCAAAGCCTCCAGCGCTTCGCGGGCGCGGATACGGTCGAACCGCGTGTCCTGATTGCTGGGGTCCTCGATCCAAGTAGCGCCGCGGCCGCGCAGATCCTCGCGGAGCTCGGCTCGGGTGAAGTCAAGGAGCGGCCGGATCCAGGTGACACCGTTTGCCAGCCGTCGTGGCGCCATCGCCGACAGACCGTCGACACCCGCGCCCCGCGCCAGCCGCATCAGCACGGTTTCCGCCTGATCGTCCAGCGTATGGCCAAGCGCCACCGTCGAGATGTCGTGATCCCTGGCCCAGTCTGCGATCAGCCGATAGCGTGCGTCCCGCGCTTCTTTCTGGAGATTGCCCTGGCGGTCCCAGCCGCTCCACCGCACGATGGTGTGCGGAACCCGCATCGTCTGGCAAAGCGCGCTCACGGTATCGGCTTCGTGCTTGGCTTCGGGTCGCAGCCCATGGTCGACGGTGATGGCATGCAGCAGGATGCCGTGCATCTGCGCGACATCGTTCAGAAGATGCAGCAGCGCGACGGAGTCGCCACCGCCCGAGACGGCCACCCCCAAGGCTGCCGGCGGATGCGGCAGGAGGTGTTGCGCCACCTCACTGCCCAAGTCCCGTGGCACGAGATCACGCACAGCCCAGGCGTTGCATCTCGCCGCGCGCCTGCTCTGCAGCCGGATCCTGAGGGAAGCGTAGCCCAACCTCGCCGAGCGTCACGCAGGCCTCCTGCGTCTGGCCGAGCCCACCAAGAGAGCGCCCGAGCCGGAACAACGATTGTGGCGCGACCGGACCGGTCGGATCGACGCTGAAGCTGTCGAGATAGGCGCGCGCGGCCTCGCGGGTGTCACCGAGCTCCTCCAGCGCTTCGCCGCGCCCCAGATCAGCACCGGCGGCAAGCGGCCCGCCGGGATAGGTCTGCGTGAAAGTGGCGAAGAGGTCGGCGGCGCGCTGATAGTCCCCTTCGGAGAGCGCGGTCTGTGCGCGCTTGAAATCCTCTTCCTCGCCAACCGCGAGCTGAATGCCGCCTTGCGGGGCCGCAGGCGCTGTCCCGGTGCCGGGGGTTGGTGTCACCGGTGCCGGAAGATCGCCGCCCAGCGTCGTCGTCTCGCCAAGGGCCGCGACGTCGCCGCCCTCCAGCTCGACCAGACGGAACTCCAGATCGCCCAGGCGGTTTGTGCCGTCCTGGACAATGCTGTTGATGCGGAACTCAAGCTCTTCCGTCTTCGAGGTCAGGCGTTGCATCTCCGCCTCGATCGCGCTCATCCGGTCAAGCACCGTCGCGCCGCCGGTGTTCACCGTGGCAGCACCCGTGGTCGACAGCTCGCGCCGCAGTTTCTGGATTTCCACGTAGAGCACCGTCATCTCCTGCCGGATATCCGCCAGGGTCTGGTCGTCCTGCGCCTGAGCGCTCAAGGGCAGCAGGATCAAAGCGGAGAGAAATGCTGCGAAGATACGCATGGGACTACCCCGTCAAGCCCGCCGCCAATACCGTGACCGCGCGCCGGTTCTTGGCATAGCAGGATTCGTTGGAACAGATCTCGATGGGGCGTTCCTTGCCGTAGCTGACCGTGCTGAGCCGGTTGCCGGCAACGCCTTTCGAGACGAGATACTCGCGCACCGCATTGGCCCGACGCGCGCCCAGCGCCACGTTATACTCCCGCGTGCCCTGCTCGTCCGCGTGCCCTTCGATGATGGCCGTGAAATCGGTATTGCTGAGCAGCCAGTTCGCCTGCCCGTCGAGAACGGCGCGGCCTTCGTCGGTTATGGTCGACTGATCCACGGCAAAGAGCACGCGGTCGCCGATGGTCTGATTGAAATAGGCCGGCGAGTTCGGATCGCTGGGGCTGCCGGGAACGATTGCGCCACCGGGTCCGCCCGCGCCGCCCGCTGTCCCGTCTGCCCCGAACCGGTCGGGATTGGTACAGGCCGCGAGTGCGAGCCCCGCAACCAGAAGAATGATTTTTGCCTTGCGTGTCATGCTCTCTGCCTCATGTCGTTCGTATTGTTATTTTGTTGGGGTTTTAGCATATGCAAGCCCCCCTTGGAAACGGTTTCGACAGCCTCATTTCAAAAGCGGCGACCACGACGGATCGGAGCCCCCCTCCGGGGTGCGCACCGGGCGCAGGTTGCGGCCCGAGATATCGACGGAATAGAGCGAGGACCGGCCGCCTTCGCCTTGGGTTTCACGGGTGAACATGATCACCCGCCCGTTGGGCGCCCAGGTCGGCCCCTCGTCCAGGAAGGAGGCCGTGAGCAGGCGTTCTTCAGATCCGTCGGTGCGCATCACGCCAATGTGAAAGCGTCCGGCGTTCTGCTTGGTGAAGGCAATCAGGTCCCCTCGAGGCGACCAGACGGGCGTGCCGTAGCGCCCTGGGCCGAAGGAGATGCGCTGTGCCTCGCCACCGCCCGCAGGCATGATGTAGAGCTGCTGCGAGCCTGAGCGGTCGCTTTCGAATACGATTTGGCGACCATCGGGCGAGAAACTGGGCGCGGTTTCAATTGACGGCGCCGAGGTCAACCGCGCGGCGCCGCCGCCTGCGATATTCATCGCCCAGATGTCAGTATTGCCGCCCTGGCTAAGCGAGAAGACAATGGTCTGCCCGTCAGGTGCGAAGCGCGGCGCAAAGCTCATGGTGCCCTCCTGGCTTTCGAGTACGCGGCGTTCGACAGAACCCACGTCGAGCACATAGATGCGCGGGAACCCGGTCTCGTAGCTGGTGTAGAGCACGCGGCTGCCATCGGGCGAAAACCGCGGCGCCAGCACGATCGCGCTGCTGTCGGTCAGGTACTGCACGTTGGCGCCGTCGTAATCCATGATCGCCAGCCGCTTCTGCCGCGCGTCCTTGCCGCCCGTTTCCGAGACGTAGACCACACGGCTGTCGAAGTAGCCGCCCTCGCCAGTGATCCGGCTGTAGACCGCATCGGCCACCTTATGCGCCATCCGCCGCCAGCCCTCGGTCGTGCCGGTGAATTGCAGCCCGTCCCCCATTTCCGCACCGGAGAACACGTCATAGAGGCGGAACTTCACGGCCAGCTGGTTGCCCTGAACCGAGACCGCCCCGGTGATCAGCGCCTGCGCATTGATCGCCTTCCAGTCCGCGTATTGAACCGGCGCTGCGAAGCTGGTGATCTGGCTGATGAAGGCATCGGCGGGGATCTCGCGAAACAGCCCGGTGCCCGACAAATCGGCGGACACCACCTGGGAAATCTGCGCGGCGAGACTGCCTGCATCACCCGTCTCCGCTTCGAAGACCGGCAAGGCGAAGGGCAAGGGCTCGATCACGCCTTCGGTGATCTCGATCCGCAGCGGCCCCTCGCTCTGCGCCTGTGCGGCGGGCGTCCAGGCGGCACAAAGGGCCATCGCTGCACTCAATACCATTCCCAGAAATCTCATTTGATACGCATCCTTTCGGGATTGAACGTCATCTCAATATCCTGCCACTGACTATATTTTTCCACGGGCAAATCGAAACCCCGGGCACCACAGCGGATGATTGCGCGGCGCGCCGCCTCAAAGGCCTGCCGGGCAGCCTGCTCGGACCCGCCCGAGCTCGACGTCATGCGAATCGAGGAGGTGACCGGCTTGCCGTCCTGGCTCATGGCTACGCTGACAACCACGGTGGTGTTCAGCGCATCTGTCGAAAGCGAGCCTACGTTCCAGCAGGACTGCACCGCGACGCGCAGCGCGTCCTTCTCGCCTGCCGTAAGGGGCGGGCCTTGCGGTGTGCTGGGGGCGCTGGAGGGTGTGGTCTCTTCGCTGAGCGCCTCGGCAAGGGCTGCGGCGACCGGGTCGTCCTCTGCAGGCTCCGGCGTCTCTGCCGCCGGGGGTGTCGGCGCCTCTTCGGCCGGTTGCGCCGTCTCAACGGGCGCATCGGGTCGGCGTGCCGGCGGCCGGATCGAGGTGGTGGGCAGTGCGCTCGGGCGTTCGGCTTCGGTGACGATTTCAGTGGCCGCCGCTTCCGGCGCGGTGGCCTCCGCGGGATCCTGCGGGGTCTCTCCGGCCTCGTCGGGCGCCACGGCATCCTGCTCCACCGGGTCGGGCAGCGCCTCTGGGTCGGGCCGCGCAACAGCCTCGGGCGCCACCCGCTCCGCCGCTTCAGGAACCGGCCTGTCGCCGATCTCGGGCACCAGCACTGCCACATCCGCAGGTGGCTCCGGCAGGACCGGCGCCTCATCGCTCACATCGGCCCGCGGCAGCGGTTGGATCTGAGAGACATCGGGCGCGTCATCGGCACTCGGGGTTTCGGCTGGCGCTGGCACGGATTGATCGTTCACCGTATCTTCTGCGGTCGCGATATCCGGTGCGTCGGGTGTGATCTCGGGGCTCGAGGGCTGTGCGACCTCTGTCGCCGACTGCGGCGGCTGCTGCCGCGCGATCAGGGCCGCATACTCGGCCCCGGTGATCACGGAAACGGGCGTGGCTTCAATTGGCAGCGGTTCGGCAGCGAAGACATCGCCAAAGATCAGAAGGCCGATCAGAGCCGTATGCCCCGCCCCTGAGATATAGTGGCCAATGTGCACCGCCGCGCCCTACTGGTCCTGCCCGTCCAGTGTCGGCCCACCGATATCCGTGACCAGCCCGATGTTGGCAAACCCACCTGCATTGAGCGCGCCCATGACCTCCATCACCTGCGCATATGGCACAGCACCGTCGGCGCGCAGGAAGATCTGATCGGTGGTGCGTTCAGCGGCAATGGCCCGGAGTTTCGGCACCAGCTCGGCACGTGGCGTATCGGTCGTCTGGATCTGCACCGCGCCTTCGGCGGTGATGGTGATGGTCAGCGGCTCTTCCTGATCGGTGGGCAGCGCGCCCGCAGCGGTCCGCGGCAGCTCCACCGGCACGCCGACGGTCAGCAAAGGGGCCGCCACCATGAAGATGATGAGCAGCACCAGCATCACGTCCACGAAAGGCGTGACATTGATCTCGGACATGGGCTGCGCCTTGGCCCGCCCCCGCCTGCGGCGCCGCGTCCCTTCGCCCTGACTTGGAATGATACCCGCGCCCATGGCCTACCCGTCCAGCTGGCGGCTGAGGATTGTCGCGAATTCATCCGCAAACGCCTCGTAGCCTGACAGGATCTTATCACAATCCGCACTCAGCTTGTTGTAGAAGATCACCGCCGGGATCGCGGCCAAAAGCCCCAGCCCCGTGGCCAGAAGCGCCTCGGCGATCCCCGGCGCCACGACGGCGAGATTGGTGTTCTGCTGCTCGGCAATCTCGATGAAGGCGTTCATGATCCCGATCACCGTGCCAAAAAGTCCGATGAACGGCGTCGAGGAGCCGACCGTCGCCAACACGGTCAGCCCGCCGCGCAGATAATCCGCTTCCTTGTTGATCGCCACGTCCATCGACCGATCGATGCGCGAGGTCGCCCCCGCGATCAGCCCACCATCATCCCGGTGCGAGCGCCGCCATTCGGTCATCCCGGCGGCAAAGATCTTCTCCGAACTGCCGGAGGGCGCGGGGCCAATGGTCTCAAAGAGCCCATCCAGAGGTTCGCCTGACCAGAATTCGCGGTCAAAGGCCTCCGCCTCCGCCCGCGCGCGCCGATAGACCATCAGCTTCATCACGATGATCGACCACGACCAAAAGGAGGCCACGATCAGCATGATCATCACGATTTTGACAATGAGGGTGGCGCGCATGAAGAGCCCCCAGAATGAGAAATCAATCTCATGCGCCAGCGCCAGCGTTTCTGCTTCCATGATGCCTGCTCTTTACTATTCACCGCTCATCGGGTCGTTTGGCCGACCTCAATTTCACGCGATTCTATCGAAGAACAATGCGGATTGCTATCACTATGCTGTCATGAGGTGGGGGTGAGTGGCAGTAAGCGGAGTTCTGCTGGAAGCCGCGCAGGCTTTCCGCCCGGCCCAATGCAGGCAATGGTGACCTCCGCCCGGAACAGCACGTCGTCTGTGCGCCGGACGATCTGCGCCATGATCATGCGCGCGGGTGTGAGCTTGCTGAGCGTCGTTTCCACCTCCAGCTCATCGTCAAACCGCGCGGGCTGCAGATAATCCGCCTCCACCCGGCGCACGGCAAAAACAACGCCCTCGGCTTTCATCGCGAGCTGATCAATGCCAATCTCACGCACCCAGTCGCTGCGCGCCCGCTCGATGTAGCGCAGGTAATTCGCGTAGTAGACGATGCCCGCCATATCGGTGTCTTCGTAATAGACCCGGACCCGAAACCGATGCGCGCTCATGTGACCCTGCTCCGCGCGCGCCGGACGCGCACCAGCACCAAAGCGAAAAGCGGCACCGCAATCGTGCGCGCAACGTCCTTCAGGCTTTCTCCAACCCGCCACGCGCCAAGATCCGCAAGATCGTCGCGCCGATCCAGCGCCTCCATCCCGATCCCCAGCAGCACCGCGGCACCAAGGGCACGGCTGGGTGCATGGCTGCGCGGCGGAACCAGCAAAGCCGCAATCAAAAGCAGGCCACCCAGCACAACATGCAAGAGGTTGCGGTTCACCGGCAGGATGGTCCCAAGCCAGAGTTTGAAGGCCTGGTAGGTCGAGGTATCCGGAGCCATATCGCCAAAGAACTCCGGGCTCATTGCATCTGCCCCACGCGTGCCGCCAACCGCAGCGCATGGCTCGCATCCTGCGCGGCAGGCGGCATCACCGGGTCATAGGCCGCGCGGACGAGCGCTGAAATCTCGGGCCGCAAAATCGTCTTGTCGCCCGCCACCGCCAGGGGCGAGCGCTCGCGAAACGCCGTATCGGACCACAACAGCACCGACTGCACGATCTGGCTCAGCGCCAGCGTCTCGGCGGGCACGGCGCTCAAGTGCGCATCCATGCGCAGGAAGACGAAGCACGCCTTGATTGCGCCACCCTCGTCGAAATGAAACACCCGGTACTGGTTCGCCTCTGCCGCTTTCAGCCGCGCCACCAAGGGGCGCAAATCGAGGATCAGCCGATCCAGGCCCGGCACCTCGGGCAACTCCTCCCAGTCGCGGAAGAAAAACACCATGAGGTTGCTGCCCAGTTCCGGGTCCGTCTCAGCCATCTTGTGGCCAGAGAGCACCATCACCGCCTCCAGCGCGCCTTTCACCACGGCCAGCGTCTCATCGTTCACGCCGAAGACCACCGGCGCAATGGGCCGCCCCCAGCGCGCAAAAACGAACTCCCCGCTCTCCCGCGTGAACAGAGCCTCGATCTCGGATGCGTCCATCTTCACCCGTCCCAAAATACTCAAATGCGCCACCGCATCACTCAAACAGGTCCGTCTGGCTGCGGGGCGCATCCAGCCCCAAATGTGCCCAGCCCTTCTGCGCCAGCATCCGCCCGCGCGGTGTGCGCTGAATGAGCCCCTGCTGCAGCAGGAAGGGTTCAATCACCTCCTCCAGCGCATCCCGGCTCTCGGACAGTGCCGCACTCAACGTCTCGATGCCCACCGGACCGCCGCCATAGTTCTCCGCCATCAGCAGCAGATACCGCCGGTCTGCCCCATCAAGGCCGAGGTGGTCCACCCCGAGCCGCGTCAGCGCCATATCGGCGAGATCGCGCGTCACCGTCCCATCGCCCTCAACGACAGCGAAATCCACGACCCGGCGCAAGAGCCGCCCGGCGATCCGCGGCGTGCCGCGGGCCCGCCGCGCAATCTCGCGCGCCCCGCCCTCATCCGCAGGAGCCCCCAGTTTGCGCGCATTGCGCTCCACGATGATGAAAAGCTCATCCTCGGTGTAGAACTGCAACCGCGTCGGAATCCCGAACCGGTCCCGCAACGGCGTGGTCAAAAGCCCCATCCGCGTCGTGGCACCCACCAGCGTGAAGGGCTGCAATTCGATCCGAACCGTCCGCGCGGCCGGCCCTTCGCCGATCACGAGATCCAGCTCGAAGTCCTCAAGTGCGGGGTAAAGCACCTCTTCCACCGCCGGGTTCAGGCGGTGAATCTCATCAATAAACAACACATCGCGCGGCTCCAGATTGGTCAGGATCGCCGCCAGATCCCCCGCCTTGGCCAGCACCGGGCCAGAGGTCATGCGGAACCCCACACCGAGCTCGCGCGCCATGATCTGCGCCAAAGTCGTCTTGCCAAGGCCCGGCGGCCCGTGAAACAACGTGTGATCCATCGCCTCGCCGCGTTGGCGTGCCGATTGGATGAACACCCGCAGGTTGGCCCGCGCCTCCGCCTGCCCCACGAACTCGTCCAGCATCTGCGGACGCAGCGCCCGGTCCTGATCCTCGGGCAGCGGGTCCGCCCGCACGGTGGGGTCAATATCGCTCATGCCCTAGCCCTTTGGCGCCAACAGTTTCAACGCCGCGCGGATCAGCGCGGGTGTCTCCGCCTCCGGCGCCTCGCTCACAGCCTGCGCGACGGCACCCGCCGCATCGCCGGGGCTGTAGCCGAGGTTGCCCAGAGCTGAGAGCGCATCGGCCTGAGCCGAAGAGGGCGCCTGCGCAGCAGGGGCCGCTGGCGCGGGGGTCTCGATGACCTCCGCGCCAGCTGCTCCGGTCGCTGCCGCAACAGTGCCACCCATGGCCATCACACCCGGGGCCTTGTCCTTGAGATCCAGAACCACCCGTTGCGCAATCTTCGGCCCCACACCCTTGGCGGCCTTCACCGCAGTCCAGTCTCCCAACGCGATCGCCCGGCTCACCCCATCGGCACCCAGCGTGCCCAGAATGGCCAGCGAGGCCTTCGCACCCACGCCTTGCACGGAGGTGAGCAGCCGATGCCATTCCTTCTCGACCAGCGTCGGAAAGCCGAAGAGCTGCATCAGATCCTCGCGCACCACCAGATCAGTGAACAGCGCCACACCCTCGCCGGGACCCGGCAGCGCGGCCAGCGTCCGTTCCGAGCAATAGACCAGATAGCCCACGCCCCGCACATCGATCAGCACATGATCCGCGGCGCGATACTCCAGGCGACCGGTGATCTTCCCGATCATACGCGCGCCCTTTCAATGGCCGCGCTCAACCCGCCGGCACTGTGATGCGCGTGGCAGATGGCGATCGCCAGCGCATCTGCCGCATCCGGCCCCGCGATCGCCGCACCGGGCAATTGCAGCCGCACCATATGCAGGATCTGCGCTTTGTCCGCATGCCCGACGCCCACAACCGCCTTTTTCACCGAGTTCGGCGCATACTCGCCGATGCTGAGGCCAGCCTGTGCCGGCACAAGCATCGCGATCCCTCGCGCCTGCCCAAGCTTTAGCGTGCCGGCCCCGTCCTTGTTCACGAATGTCTGCTCAATCGCCGCCTGCTCCGGCGCAAACTGCGCGACCACCGCGGTCAGCTGTTCGTACAACGACAAAAGCCGTGCAGCCAGATCCACCCCGGAGGACCGGCAGAGACCATTCGCCACATGAGCGAGTCGGCTGCCGGAGGTGTCGATCACCCCCCAACCGAGGGTCCTCAACCCCGGATCAATGCCGATGATGCGCGCCATGAACCCTGCCCGAACAATTTATATCGTTTTGTCTGCATTAGCACGAAAGGCGAACATCCGCAAAGCGCTTCGTGACTCCCCCCGCCGATCACTCCATGCCGCCACAACCACCGGAATCATGGGTCAAATGCGTCATCGCAATGTCTGTTTTCGACCCTTTCGTCGCATATTTTCCTTTTTATTTACATTACATTAACCCCTGAGGCGACCCATGCGCCCGGTGCATATCGACCATGCGTTTTCACACCTTGCCCAAAAATCAGGCAGCTCATATCTGCGGCTCACGACACACCGGCATGACCGGTTCACCCTCAGATAAAGGACGGCTTCAATGGCGACTTTTGACACTTCCCGCACCACCTACGGCTCCGCATCCGTTGCAAGCCGCATCTTCAGCATGATCAGCGCAACCATCGCTGCCGTCGTCGCCTGGAACGACGCCCGCGTGACCCGCAATGCGCTGGCCGCACTCACCGACCGCGAGCTCGAAGACATCGGTCTCAGCCGCGCCGACATCGACTCTGTCGCGGAAAGCCACATCATCCGCTGAGACAGCCCGCGATCGTCAGGACCGCATAGGAAAAACCGCTTCTACCGTCACGGCAGAAGCGGTTTTTTACAAGGAATATCCCGCCCCCGGGACATTCAGTCACACACTCGAATGGGGCCAGGCCCCATCCGCACACATCACATCAGGGTAGCGATCTGGCAATCAACTCCGCCAACCCGCCCGAGATCAGATCGGGCTGCATGATCCAAGCGGCCGCCTGCTCAACCGTGGTCCCGGCACGCAGGGTGTCGATCCGACCTTCGTACGTGCCGAGGCCCGTCGATACGATCATCAACGACTTGAACAGGAACATGCTCGCCACCGCAAACACCACGATCCGCGGCCGGAATGGCAGACGGAACCGTCTCGGCTCCACGGTGATCAGCCCGTCATCCCCAATCTTGGCGGTGTACCCACGCGCCAACTTCCGGTGCTTGTCACTCAGCGCTGCCCGGCGCTTTTCGAATTGAGCGTAATCGGTCACCACACTCTCCTGACGATCCGGCCCCCACCGAACCCGTTAGAATCTGTCGAGAATCCGTCTAAAATTCAAGGCAAATGCCTGAAATTGGGCGGAATTGAGGCAATTAAGGCAGATCACTACCTAGGGTAAGCGTGGTCCAGTCAACAATCTCTTCGCGGTGCTCCAGATTGATGCCGTGACGTGCATAAACGGCAATCACCTCTTCGGCCTGCTCATTCAGTAGACCTGAGAGAATCGCATGCCCGCCAGGCTGCAAATGCCGCGCCATATCGGGGGCCAATGCGATGAGCGGCCCTTTCAGAATATTCGCAAAGATGAGATCGAACGGGCTGGCCACCGTCAGCTCGGGGTTGCCGAAACCAGCCGCCTCGAGGCAGAGGACCTGCCCTTCCAGCCCGTTGGCCGCAACATTGCTGCGCGCAACCTCGACAGCCACCTCGTCGATATCGCTGGCGCGCACCGGGCCCGGCCAGATCCGGGCCGCTGCCATCGCAAGGACGGCCGTCCCACAGCCGATATCGACCACATTTCGCCCCACAAACCCCTGCGCGGCCAAACGGTCCAAGGCGCGCAGGCAGCCCAGCGTCGTGCCGTGATGCCCTGTCCCGAAGGCCATCGCCGCTTCGATCAGCAAAGGCTCAGCATCTGCGGGCACCTGATCCGCGTCATGGCTGCCGTAGACGAAGAAGCGGCCCGCCCGCACCGGTGCCAACTCGCGCCGCACATGGGCCACCCAGTCGGTCTCGGGCAGCTCCGAAACGACGAAGGGCCTGGCCCCGGTGGCAGCTGCAAGAAGCGCCAACGCCGTCTCGTCCGGCGGCTCGGTAAAATAGCCCCCCACTTCCCAGAGGCCCGAGCCGTCCTCCATCTCGAAGACCCCAACGCCGGTCGGCTCAGGCGAGAGGCGCTCCATCGCAGCACCCAATGTCTCGGCGGCGGTCTTGCCCGGCAGCGTAGTCAGGGCGGTGAACGTGGGCATCAGCGGCTCCGGTATCGGTCGGGGTTCGGGTAGGGCCGCGCCGGTGGAAGGTCAAGTGCCTCCGGCGCGACGGGTTTGAGCCCCTGAACAAAGCGCCAGCCCCAGAGCGCCGCGAGCCCGCCGACCAGGACGCCCGCCGCCGCTTGCCCATAGATCACACCGGGCGCCCCGTAGAGTGCGGCCAGTGCCGCCGCGGCAGGCCAACTCAGCACGCCATCCTTGACCCAGGTCACGAAGGTCGCGCGCGCCGGTCGACCCAGTGTGTTGAAGGCCGCATTCGAGACGAAGAGCGCACCGATGAAAATGAACCCGCCCACCCCAACGGTCGTGAAGGCCCAGAGCACGTCTGCGCCCTGCGCGCTCAGCCCGAAGGCCATCACGACCCAGGGTGTGGCCAGCAGAAGCGCCGCCCAGGTGACGCCGGTATAGATCGCACAGAAGATCAGCGCATCGCGATAGGTCGAGCGCAGCCGGTCGCAAAGGCCCGCGCCGTAGTTCTGCCCGAAGATGCCGCCAATGGCGCCCGAGAGCGCAAAGATCCCGCCGAAAGCCACCACCGTCAGCCGCCCGACGACCGCCCAGGCCGCCACCGCATCATCTCCGAACGGGGCCATCACCATGGTCAGCACATAGTTGCCTGCCGGGGTCGCCATCTGGGTTGCAATCGCCGGCAGGGCGACAACCATGTAGGGCCGCAGCACCCGGCGCGCCATCGCGATGTTCGGCATCGCGATCAGCCTGTGCTGGTACGCCGCAAAGAAGAGACCAAGCGCCATCAACGCCAGCCGGAAGGCAAAGAGCCCAATTGCGGCACCGTCGAGCCCGAGCCCCATCCAGAGGATCAGCACCGGATCGACCAGCATCAGCAAGGATCCGGACAGCAGCGTGACATACATCGCCTTTGCCCCCAGACCTTCCGCGCGCAGCGCTCCCGAGGCGACCATGCCGATCGCCATGAAGGGCAACGAGGGTACCGTCAGGCCCAGATAGCGCGCTGCCAACGCGGCCGTCTCTCCGGTAGCCCCCGCAAAGGCGACGAGGTCGTGACGCAAGAGAACAATCGCCAGCGCGACCGCAGACTGGATCGCCACGGCAATCGCGATGGCGCCGCCCGCCTGGTGCCGCGCCGCCGGTCGGTCGCCAGCCCCGATGCTGCGGGACATCAGCGCCGTCGCCGCGATCATCAGGCCGACACCCGAGGAAACCGAGAAGAACTGGATCGCATAGGCAAAGCCGATGGCGGCCACGAGCGAGGGATCGCCCAGCTGCGACACCCAGAAGAGATTGGCCGCATCGACGAGGAAGACAAAAGTGATGCCCATGGCGCCGGTCGCGGTCATCCGCGTCACATGCCCCATGGTCGAGCCGGTCAAAAACCGCGCGTCGCTCATTCCGCGGGCGCAGCCACCGGACGCGAAAAGATGGTCTCATGTCCCGGCTCGGGATGGCGCGGGATCATCATCGCCAGCACCAGCGACACCGCAGCCATCCCCGCCGCCAGAAAAAAGACCGCCGCGGGCGAGGCCAACCACAAGAGCCCCAGCAGCACCGGCAGGAAGACCGCGGCGATGTGGTTGATGGTGAAGGCGACAGCGGCGGTGGGTGCAATGTCTCCGGGATCCGCGATCTTCTGGAAATAGGTCTTCAGCGCCAGCGCGAGCCCGAAGAAGATGTGATCCAGCACATACAGCACCGCCGCTACGGCAACACCCCAGCCGAAGTAGTAGACGCCCCCATAAGACAGGAACACGATGATCAGCCCGATGTACTCGAAGCCCAGCGTCCTCCGCTCTCCGAAATGCCCCACGGCCCGCCCAAGCAGCGGAGCCACAGCCATGTTGATCACCAGGTTGATCAGGTAGAGCAACGTGATCTCATGCACGTCATAGCCGAACCGTTCGACCATCATGAAGCCCGCGAAGACCACGAAGATCTGCCGTCGCGCGCCCGACATGAACTGCAGCGCGTAATAGAGCCAGTACCGGCGCCGCAGGATCATCTTCTTCACCTGCGGGTTGGGCGCTTCGAATTGCGGATAGGCCAGCATGGCAAAGGCGGCCATGGCGACCGTGACACCGCCGCCCACCATGTAGACGGTGTTGTAGGTGAGCTGCAGCGTGTCCCAAAGCAGCATGATCGCGAGGTAAGCCACCAGGGTTGCGGCCGAGCCCGCGGCAAGCAACCAGCCCAGCATCTGCGGCGCCCGCTCCTTGCTCAGCCACTGCAACTGCAGCGACTGGTTCACCGTCTCGTAATAGTGAAACCCGATGGAGCTCAGCATCGTGATCGTCAGAATGCCACCCATCGACGGAAACCATGCCGTGACCGCCGTCGCCGCGCCCAACAGGAGAAGCGAGACCAATCCCAATACCTGCTCGCGCATGAAGATGATGATGGCAATCACACCCACGGCCAGAAACCCGGGGATCTCCCGTATGGTGTGCAGAAGACCAATATCGCCGCCATCGAAATTGGCCGCCTCGATCACGAAGTTGTTGAGCAGCGCGGACCAGGTGTTGAAGGCAATGGGCATCGCCAACGCCATCAGAAAAAGCAGCGCGATGGGGCGCCGCCACAGCGGCAGGCGCTTGGCGTCGGCAAGGGGAACAATCTGTGCCATATCCGACCCATAGGCCTTTTGCATCAGCTTGGCGAGCCACAATAGCGCACAGCATCTGTTCGCCTTGGCTACGCCCGCTTCTTCTGGCCGACAAATATCCCCGCCGGAGGCCGTCACGCGCCGCAGGCGCGAGACAATGATACCTCAATAAAAACTCTGCGGGTCGATATCGACCGCCAGCCGCAAATCCCCCTTGATCCGGAGCTGCGCCACCCACTGCGCCAGCGCTTTTTGCAAGGGCGCGGGTTTCTCCGCCTTCACGAGCAGCCGCACCCGGTGCCGCCCGCGCACTCGCGCAATCGGGGCGGGTGCGGGGCCAAAGACCTGCGCCCCAATCGCCCGCAACATGCCGTCCTGCCGCGCCAAGAGATTACCTGCATCAAAGACCTGCGCCACATCCGTCCCGCTGAGGATGATCCCAGCCATGCGCCCGTAAGGCGGCACGCCAGCCGCCTCGCGTTCGCGCGCCTCCGCCGCCCAGAAGCGCTCCTCGTCGCCCGCAAGGATGGCGCGGATCACCGGATGCTCGGGCTGATAGGTCTGCATCAGGGCAGCACCCGGCGTCTCGGCGCGCCCCGCGCGGCCCGCCACCTGCCGCATGAGCTGGAACGTTCGCTCGGCTGCACGCAGATCCGAGCCCTGCAGACCGAGGTCCGCATCGATCACGCCCACTAGGGTGAGTTTCGGAAAGTTATGCCCTTTGGCAACCAGCTGCGTGCCGATGATCACATCCGCCGCCCCCTGGGCGATCCCTTCGATCTCGGCCTTCAGCGCGCGCGCGGAGCCATACATGTCCGAGCTCAGCGTCGCGATCCGCGCCTCCGGAAAGAGCGCCGCCGCCTCTTCCCCCAGCCGCTCGACGCCGGGGCCCACGGCGGCCAGCTTCCCTTGGACCTCGCAGGCCGGGCAGACCTGCGGCATCGGCTTCGTCTCACCGCATTGATGGCACATCAGCCGCTTGAGGAACCGGTGCTCGACCATGCGCGCGTCGCAATGATCACAGCCGATCTGATGCCCGCAGGCGCGGCAGAGCGTGATCGGCGCGTAGCCGCGCCGGTTGATGAACAGAAGCGCCTGTTCGCCGCGCGCCAGCCGCGCCTCGACCTCGCGCTGCAACTGCGCAGAGATCCAACGATCGGACGGCAACTGTTCGGCCCGCATGTCGATGGCCCGCATCTCGGGCATCACCGCCGGGCCGAACCGCGCGGTCAGCTCCAGCCGCTTGTACTTGCCGGCTTCGGCATTGGCCCAGCTCTCCAACGAGGGCGTGGCCGAGGCCAGCACCACCTGCGCGCCACAGATCGACGCGCGCAGCACCGCCATGTCCCGTGCATTGTAGAGCACGCCCTCCTCCTGTTTGTAAGAGGTGTCGTGCTCTTCATCGACAACGATCAATCCGAGGTTCTGGAACGGCAAAAACAGCGCTGAACGCGCGCCGATCACCAGCTGTGCATCCCCCTGACCGACCATACGCCAGATCCGCCGCCGCTCGGTCATTGTCGCCCCGGAGTGCCATTCGGCGGGCGGCGCTCCGAACCGCTCTTCCACCCGGGTCAGAAACTCCGCCGTCAGCGCAATCTCCGGCAGCAGAACCAGGGCCTGCCGCCCCGCCGACAAGGCTGCCGCCACCGCCTCCAGATAGACCTCGGTCTTGCCCGAACCGGTGACCCCGCGCAGCAGGGTCGTGCCGTATCGCTCGGACCGCACGGCTTCGGCCAGCTGCGCGGCCCCGCGCGCCTGATCGTCGGTCAGATCCTTGCCGGGCCGCGCAGGATCAAGGCGCGGAAAGGGCAGATCGCGCGGACTCTCTTCTTCGACGACGGCATCCTGCGCAACCAGCCCCTTCACCACGGACGTCCCCACGCCCGCCATCTCGGCCAACTCCTTCAAGGTAAAGGCCAGATCGCCGTATTCCGCCAAGGCCTCCAGCACCTTGCGTCGCGCCGCCGTCATCTTGTCGGGCTCCGACGGCCCCCTCCGGTAAATCTTGCGCATCGAGGGCGGGTCGCCCAGCCCTGGCGCGCGCGTGGCCAGCCGGAGCATCGCGGGCATGGGCGTCAGGGTGTAGTCCGCCGCGCGTTCCAGAAAACTGCGCATCTCCTCCCGCATGGGCGCGGCATCGAGCACGCGAAACGCCGCGCGCACCTTCGCGAGGTCATAGTCCCCACGCCCCGGTCCCCAGACCACACCCAGCACCTTGCGCGGCCCCAGCGGCACTTCGACAAAGGCGCCCAGATGGCAGCCGCCCTCGGGCGCACGATAGTCCAGCGCCCGCCCGAGCGGCTGTGTCGTCAGAACAGCGATCAGACCGCCCTCGTCGTAGAATTCCGGCAGGCGCAACAGGCTCACTCTCGAAATATGGCGCTTGAGGGTTTCAGCATCGCAGATCATGCGGTAAAGCCAAGCGCAAGACCGAAGACTGTTAGCGTTCACATTGTCGCTGAAAGGAGCCGACCGATGAAATTCTTTGTCGACACCGCCGACACACAGGCCATCTCAGAGCTGAACGATCTGGGCATGGTGGATGGGGTCACGACCAACCCGTCTCTGATCCTGAAATCCGGCCGCGACATCTTGGAGGTGACCAGGGAAATCTGCGGCATCGTCGATGGGCCGGTGAGCGCCGAAGTGGTCGCGCTGGAGGCCGAAGCGATGATTGCCGAGGGCCGCAAGCTGGCCGAAATCGCGCCCAACATCACCGTGAAGCTGCCGCTCACCTGGGACGGGCTGAAGGCCTGCAAGGTGCTCTCCAGCGAAGGCAAGATGGTCAATGTGACCTTGTGCTTCTCGGCCAACCAGGCCTTGCTGGCCGCCAAGGCCGGCGCCAGTTTCATCAGCCCCTTCATCGGGAGGCTCGATGACATGCATCTCGAGGGGATGGAACTGATCCAGGACATCCGCACGATCTATGACAATTACGGCTTCGAGACAGAAATCCTCGCCGCCTCGATCCGGTCGGTCAACCACGTGCAGGAGTCCGCCTTGATCGGCGCTGATGTGATCACCGCACCACCCGAGGTCATCAAGAAGCTCGCCTCCCACCCGCTGACGGACAAGGGGCTCGAGCAATTCATGGCCGATTGGGCCAAGACCGGGCAAAAGATCCTCTGAGGCGCCGCGGCCAGCGCGCGGCCGCGGCGCTGGCACCCATTGGCAACACCTCGCCGTCGATACAGGCGGCTGCTGTTTTTCCGCAGGATTTCGCGCGCGCGCCGTGCTAGGGTGCGGAAAAATAAGCGAGAAAAACATGAGCAGCAGCCCAAAAATGGAAGATGCCCTGCGCGCGGCCATCCTGTCGCAGCCCGATGCCATACTGGATGACAAGGATGTCATGAAGGCGTTGATTGCGGCGAACGAGCGCGCGATGGGCGACAATATCGTTGATCTGCGCGGCATCGCGATGGAACGGATGGAAGTCCGGCTCGACCGGCTCGAAGACACCCATCGCTCGGTCATCGCCGCCGCTTACGAGAACCTTGCAGGGACCAACCAGATCCACCGCGCCATCCTGCGCATGCTGGATCCCATGGATTTCGAAACCTTTCTGGCCGACCTTGGCGGCGAGGTTGCTGAAATCCTGCGGGTGGATGCAGTCCGGCTGGTTCTCGAAAGCGCGCAAAACGAGATAGACCCGGCGCTCGACGGCCTCGATGACGTGCTGGCGGTTGCATCGCCCGGGTTCGTAGGCGAATACATCGGCCACAACCGCCAGGGCAGCGCGCGTCAGGTCACGCTGCGCCAGCTTCAGCAGAGCCCTGAGATGGTCTTTCGGGACAAGGCGGCGGGGCTCGGATCCGAAGCCTGCCTGCTGCTCGATCTCGGGCCGGGGCGTTTGCCGGGCCTGCTGGTCCTTGGGTCTCGGGATCGGGACATGTTCGGGCCGCAGCAAGGCACCGATCTTCTCGTCTTCTTCACCGGCGTTTTCGAAAGAGCCCTGCGCCGCTGGCTCTCATGAGCCTGATCAGCCCCGCGGCGCGCGACGCGCTCGAGGCGTGGGTGGGGCACCAGCGCGCTCTGAAGGGTGCGGCGGAGAACACGCTCACCGCCTATCGCGGAGATGTCACCGAGTTTCTCGCCTTCATCACCGCGTACAAGGGCGAGTGTCAGGGACTTGCGGCGCTTGCGCGGATCACCGTCACGGACATGCGCGCGTGGATGGCGGAGGCGCGCAGCGGCGGGATCGCGCCGCGTTCGCTCGCGCGCAAACTCTCGGCCGTGAAGGCCTTTTACCGCTGGCTGGCCGAACGCGAAGGGTTCGAGCCCACGGCGATGCTGTCCGCGCGCGCTCCCAAGTTCCAGAAGAAACTGCCGCGGCCTCTGGCGGTGGATGCAGCGCGCAATCTGATCGACGCGGTCGAGATGCAGTCGCAGCAGCCCTGGGTCGGCGCGCGCGACGTGGCCGTTGTCACCCTGCTTTGGGGCTGCGGTCTGCGGATCTCCGAGGCGCTTGGGTTGCGGGGCGCGGACGCACCGTTGCCCGAGACGCTGCGGATCACCGGGAAGGGCAACAAGGAGCGGGTCGTGCCCGTTTTGCCCGCAGCCCGCGACGCCGTGGATGCTTACCTGCGCATCTGCCCCTATCCCTTGCAGCCCGGCCAGTCGCTGTTTCGGGCCATACGTGGCGGCGCATTGGGGCCGGGGGCAATCCAGAAGGTGGTCGCGCGGGCCAGGATGCAGCTCGGCCTGCCCGCCAGCGCCACACCGCATGCGATGCGGCACAGCTTCGCAACGCACCTGCTCGACGCGGGCGGCGATCTGCGCGCCATACAGGAGCTCCTGGGGCATGCCTCGCTGTCGACAACCCAGGCTTACACGGCGGTTGATACCGCGCGGCTGATGGAAGTCTACGACCGCGCGCACCCCAAGGCCTGAGCCGCGCCGCCTGTTGCACCGCAACCGCGACGCCGCGGCATCTTCCGCACCACGCCTTTTCCTTTTGCATCCCCCGGGGCCTTGCGGCATGAACGGGCCATGACATTGAGGTTACGCGCGCTCGGCGTGCATTTGTTTACGGCCACGGGCGCGGTATTTGCCATGCTGTCGATGTTGGCAGCGGTCGACGAGAAATGGGATCTGATGTTCCTCTGGCTCGTCGTGGCCTTCTTCGTTGACGGAATAGACGGCCCGCTGGCGCGCCACTACCACGTGAAGGTGAACGCACCGGAGTTCGACGGGGTGCTGCTGGATCTGATCATCGACTATCTCACCTATGTCTTCATCCCGGCCTTCGCGCTCTTCAAATCGGGTCTGATGGACGGCTGGACCGGCTGGTTCGCGATCATCGTGATCACCTTCACCTCGGCGCTTTACTTCGCCGATACACGCATGAAAACAAAGGACAACTCTTTCTCCGGCTTCCCGGGATGCTGGAACATGTTGGTCCTTGTGATCTTCGCCTTGCAGCCGAACTTCTGGGTCTCTCTGACGCTGGTGACGGCGCTGGCCATCGCGATGTTCCTGCCGCTGAAATTCGTGCATCCCGTCCGCACAGAGCGCTGGCGGGTCATCACCCTGCCCATGGCACTGGCCTGGACCTTCTTTGCAGGTTGGGCGGCCTGGGTCGATTTTCACCCACAAAGCTGGGCGCATTGGGGGTTGGTCACCACCTCGGTCTACCTGGTCTTTGCAGGCATCGTGCAGCAGATCTTTCCGACCCGGAACAACGGAGGACTGTAGCACGCGGTGGCCTGAAAGCCCACCGCACCTGCCTGCTCCGCCGCTTGTGTTGGCAGGTTGGGTGGGCTTTCAGGCCACCCCTGGTCAAATCAACAGGCCCGCAGCTCCCTCGTGGCGCAGAAGCGCGACCTTGGTCTCGACGCCACCCGCGCCCGAGAACCCGGTCAGCCCCTTGGCCCCCATCACCCGGTGGCAGGGAATGATGATGGGTATCGGGTTGCCACCACAGGCCTGACCCACGGCCAGGGGCATGGCGCCCAGATCCCGCGCGATATCGCCATAGGTGACCGTTTCGCCAAAGGGGATCGCACGCATGGCGTCGCACACCGCTTGCTGAAAGGCCGACCCTCGGACACGCAGTGGCAGGTCGAACGCCTCGCGCTCTCCTGCATCGTATTCCGCGACTTGGCGCGCCGCCTCCTTCAGGAGTTCAGTGGGCGCCCCCTCGTCGCGGCCGGTCCAGCGCACTGCGGTGATCGCCCCGTCGTCATCGACGAGGGTCAGGCGGCCGAATTGGGTATCTACGCTCAGGCGGGGCATGCGGGCAGAGTGGCTCAGACCGGCCGGACCAGCAACCCGGAACCTGCGCTTAAAGCGTTTCGCCTTTGACCCAAGGCAGGGTACATCACCAATTGCGTTGATTTCATTGCAGTCAGGCAGCGATAGCGGATGCCGATCCAAGGCGAATTGCCTTAAGTGGACGCGAGCCCAACGCGGATCGGGCCACGCGCCGTGCACGCGGACACCGGGCGGCCCTTTTGCGTCACGACAATCTCTCCGGCCTCGGCCAGCGCATCCGCCACCTGGCGCACCTCGGCCATGAGATCGCGCCAGCGATCCGGCGAGAGCGCCCGTGCCACCTCGGACGGGCAGAATGTCTTTCCCGGACCGCGACGCAGCGCGAGCCTGCGGATCTCCGCCGCGATCGCCGTCTGCTCAGGCGACCGCGCTGTCACAGCGCCCGCACACACCCGGTGCGGCATGGCTGCCCACGTCCGGCAGGATCTTCCAGCAGCGCGCGCATTTCTCACCCTCGGCTCTGGCAAAGACGACCGCCACCCCCGGCACCTCCGGCAGCGTGAATGCCCCCTCGGGTCCCGCGCCCGCGGCGATGGAAATCTGCGAGGTGATGCAGATGTCCTCGAACGGAAGCGCCTCCAACGTCAGGCGCAACGTGTCGTCTGACACATAAACAACCGGGGCCGCCTCCAGCGAGGCGCCGATCACCTTGCCTGTGCGCTCCACCTCCAATGCGGCGGTCACGACCCGACGCGCAGCCCGCACCCCGGACCACCTCTCGGCCAGGTCAGGCGCCAGCCAGTCGCGCGGGGTGTCGGGGAAATCCTGCAGGTGCACCGAGCTGCCCGGCTCGGGGAACCGGTCCAGCCAGACCTCCTCCATCGTGAACACGAGGATCGGCGCAAGCCACGTGCTCAGCCTGTGGAACAGCAGATCGAGCACCGTGCGCGCAGACCGCCGCGCCAGCGTGTCGCCATCGCAGTAGAGCGCATCCTTGCGGATGTCGAAGTAGAAGGCCGAAAGGTCCAGCGTCGCGAAGGTGAAGACGGCCTGCCAGACGCCCTGGAAGTCGAACCGCGCATAACGCGCCCGGACCTCCTGATCGAGTTCAGCCAGACGGTGCAGCACCCAGCGCTCCAGCTCCGGCATCTCGGCCGGTTGCACCCGGTCGGCTTCGGTGAAGTCGCTCAAGGAGCCCAGCATGTAGCGCATGGTGTTGCGCAGGCGGCGGTAGCTGTCGGCCACGCCTTTCAGAATCTCATCGCCGATCCGCTGGTCCGCCGTGTAATCCGTCTGCGCCACCCAGAGCCGCAGGACATCGGCGCCGTATTGCTGCACGATCTTCTCAGGGACAATCGTGTTGCCGATAGATTTCGACATCTTCATGCCCTTGGCATCCAGCGTAAAGCCGTGCGTGACCACGTTGCGATAAGGCGCATGACCCGTCGTGCCCACCGATTGCAGAAGCGAGGAATGGAACCAGCCGCGGTGCTGGTCGGTGCCCTCCATGTAGACGTCTGCAATGCCGTCCTCGGTACCATCCGCCCGGTCGCGCAGCGTAAAGGCATGGGTCGAGCCGCTATCGAACCACACATCGAGGATGTCCATCACCTGATCGTAGTCGTCAGGGTTGACCACATTGCCGAGGAAGCGCTCCTTCGCGCCCTCCTCATACCAGGCGTCAGCCCCTTCAGCCTCGAAGGCCTCCACGATCCGTGCGTTGACCTCTTCGTTGCGCAGCAGGAAATCGTCATCCGTCGGCAGCGCACCCTTCTTCGTAAAGCAGGTGAGCGGCACCCCCCAGGCGCGCTGACGGCTCAGCACCCAATCGGGCCGCGCCTGCATCATCGAATAGAGCCGGTTGCGGCCTGACTTCGGCGTCCAGTTCACCTTGTCGATCTCGCTCAGTGCCCGCTCACGGATGGTGAAGCGATCCGCGCCCACGGCCATCTCCTTGTCGATGGCCGCGAACCACTGCGGCGTGTTGCGGTAGATGACCGGCGCCTTGGAGCGCCAGGAATGGGGGTAGCTGTGCTTGATCTTGCCGCGTGCGAGCAGCCCGCCGACCTCAGCGAGCTTGTTGATCACCGCCGCATTGGCATCGCCCTCCTTGCCCTTTCGGTTCAGGATGTAGGTGCCGCCGAAGAACGGCAGATCCTCGCGGAACATGCCCTCATCGGTCACATTGTAGGTGATGACCTCCTGCAGCATATTGAGATCACGGTAGAGCTCGTACTCCTCCATCCCGTGACTGGGCGCGCAATGCACGAACCCGGTGCCTTCCGTATCTGTCACGAACTCCGCCGCGCGGAAGTCCCGCAGGTCGTCCCATTCGCCCTCGGCCCCGTCTTGCCCGCTCAGCGGGTGGCTCAGGCGCAGGCCCTCGAACTCCGCCGTGTCCACATCGCGCAGACGGCGGTACATGGTCTCATCCAGCCGCGCCCGGCCCAAGACATCCGCCGCCATGTTGTCGGCCAGCAGATACCGGTCGCCGATCCGCGCCCAGCAGTCCTCGGGCCGTCCGGTGATCTCGTAGAGCCCGTAGGAGATGTCGGACCCATAGACCACCGCCTTGTTCGACGGCATGGTCCAGGGCGTCGTCGTCCAGATCACGACATAGGCGTTCATCAACTCGCGCCGCCGCATCTCAGCCTCGGTCAGCGTGGACAGGTCGGGCACCACAGTGGGATCGTCGCCCGTCTCGACCCGGAATTTCACCCAGATGGTGAAGCTTTCCTTGTCGTGATACTCCACTTCCGCCTCGGCCAGAGCGGTCTGCTCCACCGGCGACCACATCACCGGCTTGGAGCCTTGATAGAGCGTGCCGTTCATGAGGAATTTCATGAACTCCTCGGCGATCACGCGCTCGGCGTGGAAATCCATGGTGAGATAAGGCTCACCCCAATTGCCCGTCACGCCGAGCCGCTTGAACTCTTCGCGCTGCACACCCACCCAGTGGTCCGCGAATTTGCGGCACTCGGCGCGGAAGGCATTGATCGGTACCTCGTCCTTGTTCTTGCCGTCCTTGCGGTACTGCTCCTCGATCTTCCACTCGATGGGCAGCCCGTGACAGTCCCAGCCCGGCACGTACCGGCTGTCGAACCCCATCATCTGGTGGCTGCGCACAATGATGTCCTTGATCGTCTTGTTCAGCGCATGGCCGATGTGCAGGTTGCCGTTGGCGTAAGGGGGTCCGTCATGCAGCACGAAGCTCTCGCGGACTGGCTTTCCATCTTCGCCCGTCCGGGCGAGGGCCTTCTCGCGCAGCCGGTCATAGACCCCGATCTCCTCCCAACGCTTCAGCCACTCGGGCTCGCGCTTGGGCAAACCAGCCCGCATCGGGAAGTCCGTCTTCGGGAGGTTCAGCGTAGATTTATAGTCGTGTTTTTCGGCGGTTTCGGTGGTGTCGGCGCACATTGCGGGCGTCCTTCGAATGTCGTGTCAAATATCGGAAAAGCGGTCGGTGCGAGCGGCTCAAACACCTTGGCCCGGCGTCTCATGATCTCAGAGCGCCGGGGATATAATTCGGATGATGATCAGGCAGAAATGATCCATGAGGCGCCTTATACGCAGCGAGTTCTGCTCCGACAAGTCCCGTCCCGCCGATTGCGGGCGCCACGGAAGGGCCACAGCTTCGCACCCCCCGTCTATCGGCCGTCCTGCTCCACGGACCCGCCGGAGCATGGCCTCCTTCACCCGTCCCAAAATACTCCGGGGGGTGAGGCCCGGTCCGCGTCAGCGGCAAACTGTCCAGCGGACAGTTTGAGGGCCGAACGGGGCGGAGCCCCAAATTGCTCAGCACCGGGGGCAGCCCTCTACTCACGCATTCACATGCGCCCAGACCTCGGACATCACAACCGATCCCTCGCCCACAGCAGAGGCCACGCGTTTGACCGATCCCGCACGCACGTCACCGACAGCAAAGACGCCGGGACATGAGGTTTCATATTGCGAGCGCCCGCCCGCCTCTGCGCCCGTCAGCACGAACCCCTTGTCGTCGAGCTTGATCAGCCCCGACAGCCACTCCGTGTTGGGCGCAGCCCCCACCATGACGAACAGCGCCGAGGTCTTGAGCTCCCAATCCTGCCCCGAGGTCCGATCGCGGATGGTGATGCGCTCCAGCGCCTCCTCCCCATGCAGCGCCCTGACCTCAGTGCAGATGTGCACGGTGATGCGCGGATGGGTCGTGAGCCGCTGCAGAAGATAGTCCGACATCGACGCCGCGAGGCTCTCGCCGCGGACCAGCACATGCACATGTTTGGTCGTGCGCGCCAGATACATCGCCGCCTGCCCCGCCGAATTGCCGCCGCCAATCACCGCGACCTCGGCATCACGGCACCAGCGCGCCTCGACCTCCGTCGCCGCGTAATACACCCCCGCGCCCTCCAGCCGCTCCAGCCCCTCGAGCGGCAGCTTGCGGTACTGCACGCCGGTGGCCACGATCAACGCCTTGGCACTGACCTCCTGCCCGTCGTCGAGCGTCGCGTGGAACCACTTCTCATCGCACTGCCGCAGGGTCGCGGCGCGGCGCGGCACAGAAAACTTGGTGCCGAACTTCATCGCCTGCACCTCGCCGCGCCCGACCAGATCGCCCCCCGAAATGCCCGTCGGGAAACCCATGTAATTCTCGATCCGGCTCGAGGTGCCCGCCTGCCCGCCCACGGCCATATCCTCCAGCACCAGCGCCTTGAGCCCCTCGGCGCCGGCATAGACACCCGCCGCCACACCCGCAGGCCCGCCCCCCACGATCAGCACGTCGAAGCTCTCCACGCCATCGACCGCCATATGCAGCCCCAGCGCCTGTGCCACCCCGCGTGGCGTCGGCGGGTCGATCTTGCGCTCGCGGCCAAAGATCACGCCGGGATGCGCTTGGGCAATACCGCATTGCTCGGCCAGCGCCATCGCCTCCGGCGAGGTCACCTCGATCTCGCGATAGGGGATGCGGTTGCGTGCGGCAAAGCTCGCTACATGACGGATGTCGCGGCTGATTTCCGAGCCGATCAGCGTGAGCGCCGAATCCGATTGCTCTACTGCCCGTCGCCGCCGCGCGGCCATGACCGTCACGATGATATCGCTCATCTCGGGCATGTCCGACATCATCTGCAGCATGTCCGCGCGCGGCACGCAGAGCATGGTGCTGTCGACGACGGCTCGCGCACCTGCAAGCGATACACCGCCCGAGAGAAACTGCAGATCGCCGAAGAACTGCCCCGGCCCCAGCGTGGCCGCCCCGAGTCGCTGCATATTCGACGGATTCACCGCCTCGACCTCACCCTCGATCACATAGTGGAACTCGTCCGAGGCGCCGCCCGGCTCCTGCACGAATTCACCTGCCTTGAATTTCGAAATCACGCCCTTGCGCCGCATCGCAGCCACATGCTCGGGCTCAAGCGGCCTGCGCACCATTGTCGCCAGATCGGCGGCAAAACTCTCCATCACTCCCGCTCCTATGAGGCCCGCGGGCCCACGCCGCAGGGATCAGGTCTTGGACGCCCGGAAAAGGCCGCCCAGGCTCTGCTTTATGATATTGCGTATTTTCGGCTTTTTTCCAGATGCGAAGGGCAGCGGTCGGCAAACTTCCATCGCCGCGACGCCGACCCGCGCCGTCAGCGCGCCATTGACCAGCCCTTCGCCGAAGCGACGGGACAGTTTGCCGAGGATCGAGCCGCCCAGAACCGGCTCCAGCAGATCATCGCCGACCGCCACGGCGCCCGTGGCAACCAGGTGCGCCATCACGGCGCGGGTCAGCCGCCAGCCGCCCAGAAAGCCCGAGCGCCCGCCGTAAACCTCGGCGATGCGGCGGATCATGCGCAGGTTGGCCGCGAGGGCCGCCGCCACATCCGCCAGCGCCAGCGGCACCAGCGTGGTGACAGTCGCCACCTGCCGGGCCGCCGCTTCGACTTCGCGCTGCGCGGCGTGATCGAGCGGGCCCAGCAGCTCGCGGTCCGCCAGGATCAGCAAGCTCGCCGCATCCATCTGGTCGCCGCGCAGCTCGGCCAGCCGGTCGCGGCCCCAGCGCGTATCCTCGCGCCCCTTGTAGAGCGCCAGCAACCGGTCGGTCACGGCGCGGGCGCCCTGCAAATCGTCATCAGCCAGCGCGGTATCGGCCGCGCGGCGTAACCCATCGAGCCGCCCCAACCGACCAAGGGCTGCCACCTCGCGCAGGATCACCACGGCCAGAACAAGCAAAAAGGCAGCGGTCAAGCCGGCCATGGCCCAGCCCAGCAGCGGGTTCTGCGTCACGAGAGTGGATAGAAACCCCCAGGCCTTGATCGAAACCACCGCGCCAACCAACGCCAGCCCCAGCGACCAGACCCAACGCACCAGCCGCGACGGTTTGTGCGCGGCGATCCCTGCCGCGGCGTGCATTGCCTGCCCCTGCGGCAGCGGCATGTCGTCGTCGGGCACGGGAGGCGCCTCGGCCACCGGGACTTTCGGCGCCTCGCCCTCGTCGATTTCAATGAGAACCGGCCCCCGCGCCATCAGGAGGCGCCCTTGATCCATTCGAACCGGATGTCGGGCAGGCCCGCGTCGTTTTCGCTGCCGTCGGTGCGCGCGGTCTCAATGAACCCGCGCAACCCGTAGAACCGCGTGGCCGAAGAATTCGCCTGATAGCTCCAGAGCGTCAGCCGGTCGGTCTCGCCCTTGGCGTCTTCCAGCAGCGCCGTGCCCACCCCGCAGTCCTGCGCCTCGGGCAGCACGTAGAGCGCATGCACCTCCTCTTCCCAGCGCGCGATGAACCCCACAACCTTGCCGTCTTTCTTGGCCACGCGCACCCAGCCCGCCTCGATCATGTCACCGGCGTACATGATCTCTTCCGCAGCGGAATGCAGCCGCGGAAGCCAGGGCATGGCATCGTTCGACACCGATAGTATATGCCCCACGGCACCTGCATCGAGCGTCCGGGCCGGAGCGATGATAATCTCACTCATAGCCTATCCCCTAAAAGGAATTGGGCCGCCTTATCAAGCCGGATATGGGGCGGGCCGTCACCGGGGCGCAAAGTAAGCGGCGAGGGTGCGAAATTCATCACACGGTAGTCCTGGTCAAGCCAGCTGTCCGCACCCGCCTTCGCGGGTGCCAGCAGATGCGCGGGGTCCTCCGGCAGCGCACCGGGATAGAAGGCGGCCTGTTTGCCGGTGTCCAGCAAGGTGCCCCGGACCACGTCGAGCTCCTGTCCGTCATGGCGCATCGTTTCTTCGGTGGTGGCACGCAGCGCCGCGATCGCCATGGCAGAGCTCTCGGCACCTGCAAACCGCGCCCGGTCGGCGGCCGCACGCAGCAGCGCCTCCATAACGGCAGTCAGACGCCCGTGCTGGCGGTGGTGCAGGTGGTCCGCCTTCGTGGCCGCAAAGAGGATCTTTTCCACCCGTTTGCCCTGAAACAGTTGGGTCAGAAAGGCGTTCTGCCCGGGCCGGAAGGCACCGAGGATATCGGCCATCGCGCCGCGCATGTCCTCCACCGCCCGCGGCCCCTGATGGATGGCCCCCAGCGCATCCACCAGCACCACTTGCCGGTCGATCCGCGCGAAATGGTCGCGAAAGAAGGGCCGCACCACCTCGCGCTTGTAGGCGTCGAAGCGCCGCGCCATCTCGCGGATCAGCGAGCGGCGCGGCCCCGGCGTCTCACCCGGCAGCGGCGCGAAGGTCAGCACCGGCGAGCCCGCCAGATCCCCCGGCAGCAGGAAGCGCCCGGGCGTGCAGTCATAGTACCCGCTCGCCCGTGCGGTCTGCAGATAGCCGGTGAAGGCACCGGCCAGCGCCTTCGCGGTCGGTTCGTCGAGCACCGCCGCAGGGTCGACGGTGTCCACCCGCGCGCGGAACTCTTCCGCTTCCGGCCGGCCCGCGAGTCGCGCCAGCACCTCCGCCGACCAAGTGGCATAGTCCTTGTCGAGCAGCGCGAGATCGAGCAGCCACTCACCGGGATAATCCACGATGTCAATATGGATCGTCCGCGGCCCTTGCAGCCCGGCGAGCAGCCCCGCCCGCCGGACCCGCAGCGACAGCCGCAACTCCGAAACCGCGCGCGTGCTCTCTGGCCAGACCGGGTCTCGCGCGGTCAGCTGGCTCAGGTGGGTCTCGAAATCAAAGCGCGGCAGGGTGTCGTCGGGTTGCGGTTGCAGGAACGCCGCCTCGATCCGGCCCTCGGCGGCAGCCACCAGATGCGGCATGCGCCCGCGGTCGAGCAGATTGGCGACAAGCGAGGTGATGAACACCGTCTTGCCCGAGCGCGCAAGCCCCGTGACACCAAGGCGGATGACCGGCTCGAACAAGGTCTCGGTCACGGTGTCCTGCACGGTTTCGATCTGGCGCAGCACCGTGTCGGCGAGTGATGTCAGTCCCAATGCCCGGCTGTCCCTGCAATTCTCGTGTCTCGCGCTACATAGGCCCTGGCGCGCGAAGGCACCAGAGGGCGCAAAGCCATTTGACGGCTGCGGTGCTGCACGCTAGGGGCAGCCATATGCCGCGCTATGCCTTGAAAGTCGAATACCACGGAGGGCCCTTCGCCGGATGGCAGAGGCAGGCGGACCAGCCGTCGGTGCAGGAGGCCATCGAGACCGCTTTGGCCAAGCTGGAACCCGGCCCGCACACCATTGCGGCAGCCGGCCGAACAGACGCAGGCGTGCATGCGCTGGGGCAAGTGGCCCACTGCGACATGGTGGCGGAGTGGGATGCGTTTCGCCTGTCGGAAGCGCTGAACCATCACCTCAAGCCTGCACCGGTCGCCATTGTCGCCTGCGCCTCTGTGCCGGAGGATTGGCACGCCCGGTTCTCGGCGATGCAGCGGCGCTATCTCTTCCGCATCCTGATGCGCCGGGCGCCGGCCACCCACCAGGCCGGTCTGGTCTGGCAGGTGAAGCACGACCTCGATGTGGCGGCGATGCAGGCCGGTGCCGCGCATCTGATCGGGCGGCATGATTTCACCACCTTCCGCGCGTCGATCTGCCAATCCGACAGCCCGGTGAAGACGCTCGACCGGCTGGATGTAACGCGGGTCGAGACGCCGCATGGGCCGGAAGCGCAGTTCGACGTGCGGGCGCGGTCCTTCCTGCACAATCAGGTCCGCAGCTTCATCGGCACGCTGGAGCGCGTAGGTGCGGGATCCTGGGCGCCAGATCAGGTGGCCGAGGCGCTCGCGGCGCGCGATCGCGCGGCCTGCGGCCCGGTCTGCCCGCCTCAGGGGCTCTACCTTGCGGAGGTGTGCTATCCGCAGGACCCGTTTGCGTGACCAAAGGTGGCCTGAAAGCCCACCTTACCTGCCTGTCCCGCCCGTCCGTGCTGGCAGGTGGGGTGGGCTTTCAGGCCGCCCTGACCCGCTCAGTCATTGTCGCTGACGCCTGCTCCGGCCCCACCAGCACGGGACGCATCGCTTTCCGGCACGAAGGTCCGCGCCGCGAGCGTTGTCATGTGTTGCAGCAGCGGCGCGCAGCCTGCAATTCGACGAAGCGGAGCGCTTTGCCCAGATCGTTCGGTGAACTGCACCTTCAGGCGGTCCGGCTCTAGGACCTCGACCCGGCAGTCATAGGGCAACGTCTCCAGGTAACTGCGCGCCAAATCGGCATCACCCGTCCAACCAAACGCAGCGCCTCTGCCCTCATGCGCGGCGGGCAACACCTCTTGCAGGACCAGCGGCAGCGCCATGACCGGACCGTCGGGCAAGTCTTCCAGCGCTTCGGCCAGGGCCTCTGCCCCGCGTCCCTGCCCCAGGTGCAGCGCAGCTGCCGCGCCGAAAAGTGCCGCCTGCCCCGGCGGTGCGCCTGCGCCCCGGGCGGCCTTACCGGCAAGGGCCTGCACCTCCGCCCGGGACCAGCTCATGCGGCGAAGACCGGCAGCCACCAATCGTCGGCCCGGGCTGCCAGCTCATCGGCCAGCGGCGCGCCCTGGCAAAGCGTGATCCGCGTCCAGCGGTCTGACTTTGGATCAAATTTCGAGGCCCCGAAAAACGCCAGCTTGCAGCGCAGCATGTCGATGGGCAAACAGTCCACCCCGATCAGGTTGTCTCGGATCTCTGCGTAGGGATAGATCTCGGCCAGAGCGACCCGCTCCACCGCCATGAGGTGTTCAGGATGCCGCTCCAGGAAGTCGGGAACAGCTTCAGCGTGCTCCGGCAGATCGGCGAAAAGCGCCTTGATCCTACGGCCAATGTCGAGCGGGCTTTCGAGCTCAGCCCCCGGTTCGGCAAAGCGATCCCCCAGGCGCGGTTCCTGCTTGGCCGCACTCACATACCAGAACTGCCGGCACTGCGCCTGAGCGGCATACTCCGGCGCCAGCGCCCAGTCGAAGGCGCGACGGATGATCGCGCGCACCATCTCTGCGGTTGCAAGTGGCCTCGCAATCGGCCCCAGCGGATCAGCCATGCAGTCGGCGAGCCCATCGACCAACGCGGGGAATGGTTCCAGCATCAACGCGACCAGCAGCTCCTGCAGGTCCTCCGTCTGCGCCAATGACGCCTGAAACAGGTGCTCGAGCGCACCCTCCCTGCGGAGCGCCGCCTGGGTGATGCCAGCCATGAATCCGGACCACTCGGCGCGCAGTCTGTCGATCCGCACCTGATGCACCGGATCGGGCACCTGCCACTCGGCCAGATGCCGCGCCGCCCGCGCTGCGAGCACCATCAGACGGTCGCAATGCACGGGCTCCAGATGCCGCACCGCGCGCACCCGCGCCAGCGCCGTCTCCCGCGCCATCATCCAGTTGTTCAACAGCACCGGGTGCGTGACCAGAAAGGGCGCCATGCCGAGCCCGGTCGAATTGCCGATCCCCAGATGCCTCTTGAGGGACCGATCGAGCCGCCCCCGCCCCACATGTTCCACAAGATCGTGCGTGAACTGGCGGATCAGCCACACGGTCAGCATCTCGGCCATGAAGGGCCCCGACAGCCCGGGGCGCGTGTCGATGCAGGACCGGTCTGCAATACCGAACTTCCCGTTGCCATAGACGGCCGTCGTGCGCATCAGATAGCCGATCTCTCGGACCATCCGCTCCTCCGGTTGCGCGCCCGCCCGCAACCGCTCCACCACATGGGCAAAGAGCCGGACCGATCTGTTGGCACGGCTCAGGACCAGATCACGCTCCGTGAATCGCGCCGCTTCCTGTCTGGGTGCGGTCGCACAGATCCGCGCGATCTCCGCCGCATCTGGCACCCCGTCGTAAAGCACGTAAGAGCTGTCCCAGGCCTCGGCGATCACGCGGTCGGTGCGGTCTTCCGGCGCCAGCGCGTTAGAGACGGCCACCAGCGAATAGGTGTGACCACCAAAAGAGATCGCATAGACCGCGTGGCCAAAGCCCTCGGGGCACATCTGCCAGACGGGCCGCGTGACCTCGGCCCGTTCGGCGGCGAGATATCGCATCAGCGTGCGCAAGAACGACAGCCGGGTCGGGAACATCGCGCCCATCCGGCTCAGCCGCATCACCTGGCTTGGTGGGCGCAACGGCGCTTGCGGAGGCGGAATGAAATCTTTCATGCTTGGCCGAAGCTTTCGGCATAGAACCGGTGCCAGTTGCCGCCCATGATGCCATCGACCTCCTCGGCAGAGAGGTCCTGGGCGAGAAGCCCGTCCCGGACGGTGCCGAAATCCCGGTTGCCAGCGAACCAACTTGGCATCGGTGGAAAGCCGGGGGCTGTCGCCGAGCCCTCGCCATAGTCCACCCCCTTGGTCCAGCGCCCGACCCGCATCCACTCTACAACGCTGTCGGGCTGGTCCTGACACAAATCGGTGCCCAGCCCCAGATGCTGCGCGCCATAGCGCCGCGCCGCTTCCGCGATCATCGCGCAGAAGTCCTCCAGCGTGCAGGCGCTGCCACCTCTCAGATGATGCGGGTAGATCGAAAACCCGAGCATCCCTCCCGCCTCGGTCAGCGCCCGGAGCACCGCGTCGGATTTGTTGCGCAGGGCGTCATGCCACCACGCCGGATTGGCATGGGTGATCGCGATGGGCCGGCTCGAATGTTCAATCGCCTCGAGCGTCGAACGTTCGGCGGAATGCGACATGTCCACCACCATGCCCACCCGGTTCATCTCGGCCACCACGGCCCGCCCCATGCGCGTCAGGCCCGCATCCTCCGCCTCGTAACACCCCGTCGCCAGCAGCGACTGGTTGTTGTAGCTCAGCTGCATGAAGCGCACGCCGAGTTGGTGACAGATTTCGACCAGCCCGATGTCATCTTCGATGGGGCTGGGGTTCTGGAACCCGAAGAAGATCGCGGTGCGGCCGCTGCGCTGCGCGCGGGTCACATCCTCGGCGCAGGTCGCCTTGAAGATCAGATCACCGTGATCCTCGAACCAGCGGTTCCAGCGTTCGAGGTTCTGCACCATCTCGCGGAAGCTCTCGTGATAGGCGATGGTCACATGCACGGCATCGACACCGCCTTCGCGCATCTCTTTGAAGATGCGGGGCGAATAGTTTGCATATTGCAGGTTGTCGATCAAAGGGGCCCGCATGACACCACTGTGGAAGACATGCGCAGGCGGCTCAATGCCAAATGCGACCCACCAGTGCAGTTCACACGACGGGCCGGACCATGGGCCCGACCCGCCGCGCACTCGTTACCCTTGCTCCCCAGGTACTGGTTAAACCCACCCGGCCCCTAGGACGCGGACCGGAATTGCAAGAGGAACACCAGAACACACGTGTGAGTTCCACACACGGTGGAAGTTTACACGGGGCTAAGCGCAAAACCGCCAAAAGCGCCGATCAGATCTTCTCTTGCGTGTGTTTGCGCAGTTCGGCGCGGGCCACCTGACGGCGATGCACGGCATCCGGCCCATCGGCAAAGCGCAGCGCGCGCTGCCAGGTCCAAGCCATGGCGAGCGGCGTGTCCTGGCTGATGCCCTGGCCACCGTGCATCTGCATCGCCTCGTCGAGCACCTTGAGCGCCATGCGCGGGGCCACCACCTTGATCTGGCTGATCCACGGCGCCGCGGCCCGCGCGTCGCCCTGATCCATCATCCAGGCCGCCTTCAGGCACAAGAGCCGCGCCATCTCGATCTCCATCCGGCACTCCGCGATGATGTCGAAGTTGGCGCCGAGCTGCGCCAGCGGTTTGCCGAAGGCCTCCTTGCGCAGGGACCGCTGGCAGAGCAGCTCCAACGCCGCCTCGGCTTGCCCCACGGACCGCATGCAGTGGTGAATCCGCCCGGGCCCCAGCCGGCCCTGCGCGATCTCGAAGCCCCGGCCCTGGCCCAGCAGCATGTTCTCGGCCGGCACCCGAACATCCGTGAACCGGATGTGCATATGCCCATGCGGCGCATCGTCATGACCAAAGACCATCATGGGCCGCAAAATCTCAATACCAGGGCTTGCCGCATCGACCACGATCATGGAATGCCGCTTGTGCTTTGGCAGATCGTCCCCGCCCGTCTTCACCATAACGATATAGACCTTGCAGCGTGGGTCGCCCGCCCCGCTCGCCCAGTACTTTTCACCCGTCAATATATACTCGTCACCCTCCCGCACGCAGGACATGGCGATATTGGTGGCATCCGAGGAGGCGACCTCCGGCTCCGTCATCAGGTAGGCGGATCGAATCTCCCCCTCGAGCAGCGGCGCGAGCCAGCGGTCTTTCATCGCCGGCGTGCCATAGCGCTCGAAGACCTCCATGTTCCCCGTATCCGGCGCCGAGCAGTTGAAGACCTCGGCCCCCAGCGGCGTGCGGCCCATCTCTTCGGCGAAATAGGCGTATTCGACCGTACTGAGGCCAAACCCCTTTTCGCTGTCGGTCAGCCAGAAGTTCCACAGCCCCGCCGCCTTGGCCTTGGCCTTCAGCCCTTCGAGGATCTCGGCCTGCCGGTCGGTATAGGCCCAGCGATCGCCCTGGCCGATCTCGGCGTGATACGCCGCCTCCAGCGGCATCACCTCCTCGCGGATCATCACCGCCACCCGCTCCAGCAGGTCGCGGGTCTCATCGCGCATTCCGAAGTCCATCTGCACCTCCCGGGTTGGCATTCGGGCTTTCCCCGCCCGCGCAGACTTGCTTAGATCGCGGGGCGATGTCCATGGGTCTCAGGGAGCCAATGCGATGCACAGCTACGAGCCCGCCGAACTGGAGGCGTATCTGGCCGCCCATGTTCCGGGCTTTGGCGGGCTCGACGGGATCGAGAAGTTCTCCGACGGGCAGTCCAACCCCACCTACCGGGTCACCAGCGGCGGGCGCCACTTCGTGCTGCGTGCGAAGCCACCCGGTACGCTGCTGAAATCCGCCCATGCGGTGGATCGCGAGTTCCGCGTGATGCAGGCGCTCAGCCCGACCCCCGTACCGGTGCCGAAGGTCTACCATCTCTCCGGTGAGGAGACGCCGCTTGGCACCCAATTCATGGTCATGCAGATGGTCGAGGGCCGCATCTTCTGGGACCCGGCCCTGCCCGTGTTGGACACCGCTGCCCGCACCCGTGTGTATGACGCGATGAACGCCACCCTCGCCGCCCTGCATGACGTGGACCCGTCATCGGTGGGGCTGGAGGACTACGGCAAGCCCGGCAATTACTTTGCCCGCCAGCTTGCCCGATGGTCCGGGCAATACACCCAGACCGCCACTGACGGGCTGCCCGACGCCGACTGGCTGATGCGCTGGCTCGACGATCACATGGTTGCCGACGACGGTGCGGCCAGTATCGTGCACGGCGATTTTCGCATCGACAACATGATCTTCGCACCCGACCGCGAGGCGGTCGTGGCCCTGCTCGACTGGGAGCTCAGCACGCTGGGGCACCCGCTGGCCGATCTCGCTTATCAGTGCATGCACTGGCGGCTGCCGCATGCGGGTCACTTCCGGGGCCTCGGCGGCGTGGATCGCGCGGCACTCGGCCTGCCGGATGAAGACGCTTACGTCGCCGCCTATTGCGCCCGCCGCGGCCTGCCACGTCCCGGTCAATGGACCTTCTATGTGGCCTTCTCCTATTTCCGCCTCCTTGCGATCCTGCAGGGCGTGTTGAAACGCGGGCTCGACGGCAACGCCTCGAACCCCAAGGACACGGACCGTCTGCGCGAGGTGATCGCGCTCATGGCGCGCGACGCACGCCAGCTTGCCGAGACAGGATAAGCCCATGAAGGAAATCGAATACTTCTACGCCTGCCACTCCGTCTTCGCCTATCTGGGCGCCTGGCGACTGGCCGAGATCGCGGCGGAGCACGGCGCGCGCGTGATCCACAAACCGATGGACCTCAACCCCGTCGTCGCCGCGGCTGGCAGCGCACCTTTCGATGCCCGCTCCAAGACCCACACCTACTATTTCTTCGGGCGCGAGATCACGCGATGGGCCGAGTACCGCGATCTGCCGTGGATCATGCGCCGACCCAAGCATCACGACAACCCGCTTGGATTGGGCAATGGCGCGATCATCGCCGCGCAGACCATGGGCTGGGACGTGCACGCCCTGTCCCGCGCGCTGCTCCAAGCGCATTGGCGCGACGATGCGGACCCCGCGGATGCCGCCACCATCGCCGCTATTGCAGAGAGCCTCGGGATGGACGGGGCGGCGCTTGTCGCCTCGGCGCAGAGCGACGCGGTTCAGGCCCAGCACGCCGCCAACACCGAGGAGGCAATCGCGCGCCATGTGCTCGGCTCGCCCACCTATTTCGTCGACGGCGATATGTTCTACGGACAGGACCGGCTCGACATGGTCGCCCGCGCGCTCGTGAAACCTTTCGCCCAACTGCCACGCCAGACCGCTTGACCTGCTGGCCGGGCCGGTGTTCCTGACAGTGGGGATCGGAGACGACGATGACGACTCGGCACCACATCTATGGCGTGATCATCGGACCGCGGCTGCGCGCTCGTACCTTTTTGGCGCGACCGCCGCTGGGCGAAGAGATGTTTTGGACGAAAACCCGGATCTTCGTCCGTGAAGACACCCGTCACCCGGTTCGCACCTGTCTGGTGCAAGGCTGACGCGGAGGGACGAGACCGGTGCCAGTCAAGATCGTCAGAGGAGACAGCCCGCTGATCCTGACGCTGCCCCATGCCGCAACCGACATTCCGATGGTGGTCATGCGGCGGCTGAATGCGCGCGGGCAGGCCCTGACCGATACCGACTGGCATGTCGATCATCTCTTTGAGGGTCTCGTGGAAGATGCCACTGTGATCCGGGCGAACTTCCACCGCTACTTGTGCAACGCGAATGGCAATCCCACGCGCTCGACCACCGATCAGGCCACCGATCCGGATGCTATCGTGCCGGTCTGCAATCTCGATCGCGAGCTGATCTGGCGAGTACCGCCCACCCGGGGCGAGATGAGGCGCTGGGGCGCGGCGTTCCACACGCCCTATCACGCTGCAATCGCGGCCGAAGTGGCATATCGGCGGGCCAAGCATGGGCATGCCCTGCTGATCGATTGCCATGCGGTGCGGCAACACGCGGCGCCCGGTACGCTGCGGGCGTTGCCCGACATCGGCATCCGAACAAACAGGGGTGCATCCTGCGATCACGCGCTGGCCGCACGTCTCGCCGGGATCTGCATGTCCGCGACATCCTACGAGACGGCCATTCATGAAGGCGAGACCGACGGTTGGACCGTCAGCCGCTACGGGCGCCCCAAGCAGAACGTGCACGCGCTACAGGTCGAGGTCGCACGATCATGCTATCTCTCGGACGACGACGGCCACTGGCGCTATGACCGGGAGAAGGCCGAGCCGCTGCGGGAGGTGCTGCGCGACTTGCTCGTTACGGCGCGGAATTGGGCGCCGCAGCGATCTTCATTTCCGTTACAACACTAATAAAATCATATTGTTAAATTGCGTATATAAAGTGTTACCTCACGTCGATGACCTGTTGTCATACCGCGCTCCGCGCCCCTGCGGTCAGCTTGCGCAGAGCAACGCCCCAGAACCGCAGGGACAGCAGCACGCTCGCAAGTCCGAGACCGACCACCAGACCGAGCCAGACGCCGATCCCCTCCAGATCAAACACGAAGCCGAAGAGATAGGAGCAGGGCACCCCAACAGCCCAGTAGCTGAGGGCGGCAAAAATCATCGGCATGCGCGTGTCCTGCACGCCCCGCAGCAGCCCGAGCGCGATCACCTGTGCACCGTCCACCAGTTGGAACAACGCCGCCATCGCCAGAAGCCCGGTCCCCACGGCGAGAATTTGGGCGCGCTGCGGCTCATCTCGTTGCATGAAGAGCGAGATCAGCGGCTCCGGCAGCAGCAGGAACAGCGCGATCGTTGCGGCGGCCATGAGCAGCGACATCGCAGTCACGACAAGCGCCCCCTTGCGCATATGTGGCGGATCGCCCCGCCCGTAGGCGTTCCCGGCGCGGATTGTGGCCGCGTTGCTCAACCCCATGTGGACCATGAAGGTGATCGACGCGAGTTGCAGCGCGATCCCATGCGCAGCAAGCGGCACGGTGCCCAGCCAGCCCATCATCATCGCCGACGCCGCGAAGAGCCCGACCTCGCTCAGGCTTGTGACGCCGATGGGCAGGCCAAGGCGGAAGACGCGCGCCAGCATCTGCCAGTCCGGACGCCAGAGCCGCTGGAAGAGCGCGTGCTCGGGCAAGGTGCGGCGGGCGTAGATCACGATGCCGATCAGCGCAACCACATGCGTGGCAACCGAGGCCAGCGCGGCACCGGTGATGCCAAGCTCGGGCGCACCCCAGTTGCCGAAGATCAGCGCGTAATTGACGACGGCGTTGACCACAGCGCCCAACACGGTGATCCAGAGCACGACTTGAGTGCGCTCCAGCGCGGCCAAGTAGGACTTCAGCACCATGACCAGCAGCGCGGGCAAGATGCCGTATCCGGCCACCCGCAGGTAAGCGCCCGCATCAGCCGCCAGCGCGTCGCTTTGGCCGAGGCTGCGCAGAATGGGCTCGGACCAGATCAACGCCGGCAAGGCCAGCAGGGCAAAACCCGCACTCAGCCAGAGCCCCATCCGCGTGGTGCGGCGCAGCCCAACCTCATCTCCTTCAGCCTGCAGCGAGGCCACCATCGGCATCACGGCCCAGGCAAAGCCCGATCCGAAGATGAGCAGCACGAAAAAGACCGTCGAACCAAGCGTCACTGCCGCGAGCGCCTCGACCCCATACCAACCCAGCATCACCGTATCGGTGACGCCGATCGCAGTCTGCGCGAGATGGCCGCCCACCAGCGGCAGCCCGAGGCCGAGAATCGCCCGGATATGTTCGGGATATGTCATCACTTTGCGCATGACACCGCCATACGCCTCCCATGCGCCGGGTGAAAGGTTTCTCGCTATGCGGGAAACCCAAAAAGGGCGCTGGATGCGCGAATCTGGAGGTTGACGTTACGTCCCGCATCCGAAAAAGCGCACCGCCGACACAAAAAAGGGCACTCAAGTTCTTGAATTGCCGCGAGAACCTGTCAGTCTGTGGCTGCGGGCAGGACGAGGCCCGCCGGAGTGAATGATGACGTGGAAACAACCGCTGGCTGCGGTCGTGGCAATTATGGCCGCGCCTGCGCTTGCGAACCCGATAGACTCGATACGGCCTGACGCGCCCGAGCTGGCCCCCTATGGGTCACGGCCCATCGGTGTCCAGACGCTCGAATGGGTGCACGCCGATCAGATCGACATCGTGAACGTCGAGGGCGACTCAGAGCCGCTCTACGACCGCCCGCTGACTGCCGAAGTCTGGTATCCGGCAGCGGATGGAACCACGCCCGGCGGCAGCTACCGGGCGATCCTGCGCGACGGCAAGACGGAAGTCACGCTGACCGGACGCGCCGCCCGCGATGCCCCGCCGGCCTCGGGCGAGCGCTATCCCCTGATCGTGATCAGCCACGGCTATCCCGGCAACCGGTTTCTGATGTCACATCTCGGCGAAAACCTCGCCTCGAAAGGGTTCGTGACGGTCTCCATCGATCACACGGACAGCACCTATTCCGATCAGGCCGCCTTCGGTGCGACGCTCTATCACCGACCAATCGACCAACGTTTCGTGGTGGACCAGATGGCGACGCTGGATGGCCCACTCGGGGCGATCATCGACACCTCTGCGGTGGGTGTCATCGGCTACTCCATGGGGGGCTACGGCGCGCTGATCTTCGGTGGCGCGGGCGTGACACAGGCGGCCACCGAGTACAGCTGGGGCACGCCCAACGGGCTGCTGGAGCGGCATATGGCCGGCTCCGAAAGCCATGAAGCGCTGATTGATTCCCGCGTCAAGGCGATCATTGCCATCGGTCCTTGGGGTCGCAATGCAGGCTTTTGGGATGCCAATGGGCTCGCCGGTCTGCGGGTGCCGACACTGCTGATGGCCGGCGGGTCCGACGATGTTTCGGTCTATGCCACGATCCGAACGATCTTCGAGCAGGCCGCCGGCGCCGACCGTCACCTGCTGACCTTCGAGCACGCAAACCACAATGCCGCAGCGCCGATCCCGGCCCCGAAGGAATCATGGATCCCGGTCGAGGAGCTCGATTTCGTGCCCTTCGAACACTATTCGGACCCGGTGTGGGACACCACGCGCATGAACAACATCGCGCAGCACTTCGCCACGGCCTTCTTCGACCTGCACCTCAAGGGCGACATCAGCAAGCGGCCCTACCTTGAGCTGATCCCGGATGCGGATCAGGGCATCATTGCACTCGATGAAGACGCAACACCCACGGAAGACCACAGCTATTGGACCGGATTCCCGGCTCGAACCGCCAAGGGTTTGCGGTTCGAGACACTGCTGAAAGGCGAGTGAGCCTGTCGCAAGGTGGCTTTCGTGTCACCTAACTGTGGCTCCAGTCGTCCGGATCATCGGAGTTTCCCGGCGAAAGGCCGATGATATCCCCCGTCGTCGAGCACCCCAACCCCATGACGGTGCGGTTCGCATAGCTGAAATAGCTCACGACCTGATTGATCTCGAGGATCTCTCCGTCGTCAAAGCCCGCCTCCCGAAGCGCGTGCACGTCCGTCATCTTTCAACAGGCGCATCATCCCAGCAAAATGATGGGTTTCGCAGTAATCGCAGCCATTCAGGCCCGAGACCCAGACGCCAAGCGCCTCCAGAAACCACTTGGGTAGTGTGTTGCCCGAATGATGCAGCACATGTTTGTAGATCGCCATATGGCCTTCCATCGTATGCGGCCGCAGGCTGTGCGCCATCATGATGTTGTCGACGTTCTGTCCCGGCCCGGCGATGCGCTCGTAAAGGCGACGCAGCTTGCCGGTTGCGGCCTCGAAGGGAATGGTGGTGATCCAGGTCATGCGCATGGCTCCGCTGCACTGTCAGCGGTCAGACTGCCCCTCTTTGCGCGACCGCGTAAAGACCATCTTCTGATCCTGCAGATCGGCAGGCGCGCCCATCCAGGCATAGGCCAGCAACGCAGGCTCGTTGACCCCGACGGTGATCCGATGCAGGTGTTCCGGCGGGTTGAAGATCAGCGATCCGGGCACATAGACCCCCTGATGGTTCTCCGAGACCGCGCCCGAGAGGCAGATATAGCTCTCGGTGATGCCCTTGTGCGCATGGGCGGGATAGGTACAGCCCGGCGCAAAGAGCACGATCCCGAGGATGATCTCGGCGCTCACGACGGGCCCGGTCGGGCCGGTGACCTCCGCATAGGCATAGCTGCCCTGCAGCGCCTTCGGCACTTTCTCATAGCCGTACTGCCAGGACAGATTGTCTTGCACCGATTCCAGCGCGCGCACCATCTTGCCCATCCGGTCACCGCGCCCCTGATCCAGCGCGCGCTTGAGGTGCGCCGTGACCCGTTTCTGTGCGGGGGGTTGCAGGCGGATCGCCGGGTTGGCCTTCAGAACCCGGCTGATCGCCTCGCGCACATTGCGCTGGTGGCTGCGGATGCGCCCGCTCCCGCCCGAAGGTAGAAAGCGGTAGAGTTCGTAATACTCCTGCAAGAGATACCGCCAGTCCGGCAGATCGCGCAACGTCGCCTCGGTGGCCTGCGGCATGTCGTTCATAGGCGTGCGCTCCCTTCTGTCGGCCCCTCTTGGCACAGTCGGCGCGCGCCGCCAAGCGCGCAGGCCGGCGTCGTGCCCACCCGTGCGGCATCTGCCGCGAAGAGAGGCAGCGCCAGGCCAGGCTGAACGGTTCTACAGCGGCGCCGGACCGGAATGCGCCCTTCCCCGCCGCGCGCCCCTCTGCCATACTCACCGCCAATCAAGAAACGAGGTTCGAGCCGATGCCCAATGATCTTCTGTCCAGCGCTGCCACGCCCGACTATGACGCCGCCTCCATCGAGGTGCTCGAAGGGCTGGAGCCCGTGCGCAAGCGCCCCGGCATGTATATCGGCGGCACCGACGAGCGCGCGCTGCACCACCTGGTGGCCGAGGTGCTCGACAACTCCATGGACGAGGCCGTTGCAGGGCATGCCAACCGCATCGAGGTCGAATTGCACGCCGACTACGCCGTGACCGTCCGCGACAACGGCCGCGGCATCCCCATCGACCCGCACCCCAAGTTTCCCGACAAGAGCGCTTTGGAGGTTATCCTCTGCACCCTGCACGCGGGCGGCAAATTCTCCGGCAAGGCCTATGAGACCTCCGGCGGTTTGCATGGCGTCGGCGCCTCCGTCGTGAACGCGCTCAGCGACTCCATGGTCGTGCAGGTCGCCCGCGACCGGCAACTCTACGAACAACGCTTCTCCCGCGGCCTGCCGCTGACCCAGGTCGAAAACATAGGCAGCGCCCCCAACCGCCGCGGCACCACCGTCACCTTCCACGCCGACGAAGAGATCTTCGGCTCTCACCGTTTCAAGCCTGCGCGCTTGTTCAAGAGCATCCGCTCCAAGGCCTACCTCTTCTCCGGCGTCGAAATCCGCTGGAAATCCGCCATCGACGACGGCGAGACGCCCCTTGAGGCCAGTTTCCACTTCCCCGGCGGCCTCTCCGACTACCTGGGCGAGACCCTGAACGGGGCCACCACCTATGCCGAGAAACCCTTCGCCGGCACGGTCGATTTCAAGGAGAAGTTCGGCCAATCCGGCAAGGTCGAATGGGCAATCAACTGGACGCCCAGCCGCGACGGCTTCATCCAGAGCTACTGCAACACCGTGCCCACGCCCGAGGGCGGCACGCATGTGGCGGGATTCTGGGCCGCGATCCTCAAGGGCATCAAGGCCTACGGCGAGCTTGCGAACAACCGCAAGGCCGCCCAGATCACCCGCGAAGACCTCCTCTCCGGCGGCTGCGCGCTGGTCTCCTGCTTCATCGCCGACCCCGCTTTCGTCGGCCAGACCAAGGACCGCCTCTCCACCGAGGCCGCCCAGAAGATGACCGAAGGGGCGGTGCGCGACCACTTCGACAACTGGCTTGCGGCCGACACGAAATCCGCAGGCGCCATCCTCGACTTCCTCGTGCTGCGCGCCGAAGAGCGCCTGCGCCGGAGGCAGGAAAAGGAAACGGCGCGCAAATCCGCCACGAAAAAACTCCGCCTGCCCGGCAAGCTCACCGATTGCACCTCCAAGGACCGCGCAGGGACCGAGCTCTTCATCGTCGAGGGCGACTCCGCTGGCGGCTCCGGCAAAGGCGCGCGCAACCGCGAAACGCAGGCCCTGCTACCGCTGAAGGGCAAGATCCTCAACGTGCTGGGCGCGGCCTCCAGCAAGCTCGGTTCAAACGCCGAGATCAACGACCTCTGTGAGGCCCTTGGCGTCGGCATGGGCACGAAATTCAACCTCGACGACCTGCGCTACGACAAGATCATCATCATGACCGACGCCGATGTGGACGGCGCGCATATCGCCGCGCTGCTTATGACCTTCTTTTTCACCCAGATGCGCCCGCTGATAGACGCCGGGCATTTGTACCTCGCCTGCCCGCCCCTCTTCCGCCTGACGCAAGGCGCCAAGCGCGTCTACTGCCTCGACGAGGCCGAAAAGGACGCCTGGCTCGAAAAAGGCTTGGGCGGCAAGGGCAAGATCGACGTCTCCCGCTTCAAGGGCCTGGGCGAAATGGACGCCAAGGACCTCAAAGAGACCACCATGGACCCCAAAACCCGCAAGCTCATCCGCGTGAGCATCGACGAAGACATGCCGGGAGAGACAGGCGATCTGGTCGAGCGCCTCATGGGCAAAAAGCCCGAACTACGGTTCCAGTACATTCAGGAAAACGCGAAGTTCGTGGAGGAGTTGGATGTTTAGCTAATGGGCTGGAAGCATCAACAGCCGGGAATAGGCATCGGTCTTACGCTGATCTACCTCACATCAATGTGCGCGATTGTCGTACTAAACTGGGAAACCTTTTCGCAGCTTGAGCCGAACGCGTGGGGTGACTTCCTAGCCGGGTCTTTGGGATTATTGGCTCTCTTTTGGTTGATTCTCGGATACTTCCAACAAGGAAAAGAGCTCAAGAATAGCGTCGACGCCCTTAAACGGCAGGCTGCCGAGCTAGCCGCTGCTTCAGAACAACAACGACAGCTAGTAAAGTCGAATGAACGTATCGCGGAACTGGAAACCGAGCGCTTCCATGGATCACTTCGAATTGAGAGGTCAAAGCTAATTGCCGACGTCCAAAATGACATGATCGCGATACCGAGTCTGATGTCTGCCTACAAGTCGGCCCAGTCGAGTCTTTTGGAACTGGTGAACAAGGCGTCTGGCAACGACGCTGAACAAATTGCTATGGACTCCCACTCGTTTGATGGCGGGTTTTCGAAGCTGAAAGAAGACGTTGATGCGTGGGCAAAAGACAAACCTGCAACTAATCAAAGAGAATTGGAGGAAGCCGTAGCAGCAGCTTACCGCATAAGAGGAAAATCGGCATTTCTTCGTTCATCCATTGAACGCCAAATCCATAGTCTCGCGGAGCGTGAAAGGCTTATTGCAATAAAGCGCAACAAACCCAACAGGTTTGGTGGCTAGCACTTGTGGTGTGTTCCCTGCCCGAGGCCCCGCCTCGGGCCGCGCCCGACCTCCCCCACGGGGAGGGCGCACATACGTGCCCCCCGGGGCTCACGCCCCCCTTCGGCTTCAAAAGGTCCCCCGGACCTTTTGCAAGGCAGCCTCCGGCCCGAGATCGGGCGCGGCCCAGTGGGCGCGTAGCGCCTGCGTCGGACGACAGAGCGGATGCGCAGCATCTGCGGAGTCGTTCCTGCTCAACCGTTTCAATGAGTCCTTATTGCGCCTCGTCCCGGGCTCCGCCCGTGATTGGGCGAATTCATCCCCCGGATGATTTCCGGGACGCCCAATCACCCTCCCCCGTCACGCCAAAGGCGTGCCAGAATACCCGGCGCACCTCCGGTGCGACGAGGGCGCACTGCGTGCCCCCTGATGCTGCCGCATCCCTCCGGGCTCAAACGCTCCCCGTTCGGCGGGAAAACGCGCCACTGGCGCTTTTTCTGATCCGCCTCACCGTTTGCAAGGCGCCCTCCGGCCCGAGGTCGGGCGCGGCCCTGCTCAGCCGTTTCAATGAGTCCCTCTTGCGCTCGTCCTGGGCTCTTCACATGCAACAAAGGCGCCAAGACGCACGCCAGCTCGCCCAAACAATCACCTAGACCGACGAGACATCAACGCAACAGGTGCACTCAGTTGGGGCAACAGCGCTCAGTTGGGAACGGGGCACGTGGGGCGCCCCGCCCGATGCGATTAGATCACAACCGTGTGGAACGATCCGTAGACCACCCAGACCCCCATCAGCGAGACAAACCCCAGAACGGTCGGTACGATAACTTTTGCCATTTTGGCTCTCCTTTCCAGGCAGCCCCCACGGGGCTGCGGTGCGTGCCGCAGAACCGGTCTGGCCCCGCGATCTGCACGTCAGATGGGCGCGGCGGGCTGACACAAAAAGCCCCAGACCCGTCACGCCGGATCACCGATCCGGGACAGCACTGTAACAATTTCGTCTGATCAATTTTCTTTGCAAGGACGAGACAGGGGCTTGATCCGAAAGCGTTTTTCAGGCCCACTAGGCATATGCGCTTTGCCCTGATCCTGCTGATGCTGCTTGCCGCCTGCGGCCGTCCGCTGACGCCGACCGAGGCCGCCTTCGCGCGCACCATCCATGGCGATACGGTGGATATCTCAAAGGTCCGGCTGGTCGACGGCGCGCCCACCCGCGCGGTCACCTTCCGGCGGGAGCCGCGCCCGCGCACCACCTGCCGCGAGCGCATCCTGCCGCCGCCCACCGACGAGATCGTGACCTCCAAACCCGCCGCCGTCGCGCTCTGGAACCGGATCCTCTTCGACAAGGACTGGTATCTCGACGACTATCTGCCTGAATATCCGGATCAGATCAGCCTCGTCGCCGCCATGCTCTTCGCCCATGAGATGGTGCATGTCTGGCAATGGCAGAACCGCCGGGAAACAGGTTATACCCCGCTGCGGGCAGCCTTCGAGCACGGCGGCGCCCGTGACCCTTATCTCTTTGATCTTGATACAAATCCGCAGTTCAGCGACTTCGGCTTCGAACAGCAGGGCGCGATCATGGAGGAGTTCGTCTGCTGCCGCGCGCTTGATCCCACCGCGCCCCGAACCGAACGTCTGCACGCCCTGATTTCCCAAGCGATGCCCGTCGCCCCGCTGCCCGAGGCGCGCGCGTATGCCGTTGGGCTGCCGTGGGATGGCGTCGAGATCGAGGGGATCTGCAGCTGATCAGGAGGCCTGCACGCTCTCCAGATAGATGAGCAGGGCCGCATTCGGAACGGATGTCCGAACCCGTCTGTTGCCCACGCGCACGCGGGCGCGATTTTCGCTTTGGAGCGCCGGCAGGGCGGACATCTGCGGCCAATGCCGCCCGTCCAACCCGTAACTGTCAAGCACCGTCAGAACGTGATCGGCCGGGAAGATACCGCCGTTCCGCAAGGCGAGCCCTGTCAGATCTGGCGGTGTCTTGCTGAGGCCGTCGACCCCGCCTCCCCCACCGCCGCGCGCATCGGCACCATGACAGATCGCGCAATTGGCGGCGTAGAGCGCAGCACCCGTCTCGCCCCGTTCACGCCCGCAGGCGGCCAGCGTCAGGGCCATCATCATGAGCATCAGAACGAACCGCATGGTTTCCTCTCTCGTCGGACTGAACCGCCGCAATCGGCCTTGCCGACGGTCGGTTGCACGGCCATGGTCCTCTCGACCGCGCATCAGTCTAGAGGAGATGTATGAATGGCCCCTTACGCCCTGATCATGTTGGTGGCCGGCATCGGCATCCCCGTGCTGGCCGCGCTGAATGCAGCCCTAGGCCTGCGGGTGGGCTCCCCCGCGGCGGCGGCCACGGTACTCTTTGCCGTGGCGTTCCTGACCTCCGCAGTCGTCATGATCGCGACGGGGCCGCAGGCGCTGGCCAAGATGACCCTTGCCCCGCGCCACCTGTTCCTTGCGGGGGTGCTGATCGCTTTCTATGTGCTGTCGATCACCTATGTGGCCCCGACCTTCGGTGTCGGCAATGCGGTCTTCTTCGTCCTGCTGGGGCAGTTGATCAGTACCGCGTTGATCGACCACTTCGGCCTGTTCGGCGCCCGCATCTCACCGGTTGACGCCAAACGGGCCCTTGGGATCGCGCTGATGACGGCGGGAATTTTCGTGACACAGAAAGTCTAGCCTGCGTCTGCCAACTCGCGCAGGCGCGCCCAGACCGTGTCGCCAACCGGCACGTGGCTCTGCATGTCGAGCGCCTCGCCCGGCATCCTTGCCCCCTCGTCCACCGCCACCGCATCTGCAAGTGCCTGCACGCGCGCTGCGAATTCCGGTGAGGTCTCCGGATCGATCAGAATGTAGAACTGCCCGAGGTCGTGATGCGGGCCCTCAGCCGCCTTCAGCGGTTTGACATTCCGTGACAGCACAGAGCCGGTCATCCCCGCAGCCAGGATTTCGGCCATCAGGCCGAAGCCCCACCCCTTGTACCCGCCGATTGAGACCAGCGAACCCTTCAGCGCCGCCTCCGGGTCGGTGGTGGGCGCGCCGTTTTCATCCAGCGCCCAGCCCAGCGGGATCCGCTCTCCGGCGGCCTGCGCCATTGTGATCTTGCCAAGCGCAACGGTTGTGGTCGACTGATCGAACTGCATGGCGATGCCACCCGCGCCGTCGGGGACCGAAAACGCGATGGGGTTGGTGCCGATGCCCCGGGTCTTTCCGCCTGGCGGGGCCACAATCGGCGAGGCATTGGTGAACCCGAGGCCGATGAAGCCTTCCCGCGCGATCTGTTCGGTGAAATATCCAAGCGAGGTGCAGGTGTGGGCATGGCCGACGGCGAGGGTGGCAACGCCACACCGCCGTACCGCATCGAGTGCGGGCACCAGAGCAAGGGTGAAGGCCGGCTGCGCAAACCCATGAGCGGCATCGACATGAACCACAGCCGGGCGTGGCGTCGTGACCTGCGGTGCCACATCGCCCAGCACCCGCCCGCTTAGCAATTGCAAACAGTAGCTTTCGACGTAGTAGAGCCCGCAGATCTTGTTGCCGCGTCCTTCCGCCTGACGCACGGCGCGCGCCACTTCGGCCGCTGCGAAGGGCGATGCGCCATGAGCCAGCAATGCCTTTTGGGTCAGTGCTTCAATCTCATCCAGTGAACGGAGGCTCATGGGTGTCCCGGCTTTCGTGTCGTGACAGGGTGGTCAGAAGCGGCCGGCGGCGTCAAGCGCGCGGGCCAGGCTCAGATGTCCACCAGCCGCCCGGCTTCGAGGCGGATTCGCCGATCCATGCGGGCGGCGAGGTCCATGTTGTGTGTCGCGATCACCGCGGACAGCCCGGTGCCGCGGACCAGTTCCATCAGCGCATCGAAGACCTGATCGGAGGTGACGGGATCGAGATTGCCCGTAGGCTCATCTGCCAGCAGAAGCCCGGGCGCGTTGGCCAACGCACGGCAGAAGGCCACGCGTTGTTGTTCCCCCCCCGAAAGCGCGGCGGGCCGGTGACTCGCGCGCGGCGCAAGACCCACCCGGTCGAGCAGCTCACGCGCGCGGGTGTCTGCCTTCTTCCGCGGGGTGCCATTGGCGAGCTGCGGCAAGACGATGTTTTCCAGGGCCGAGAACTCCGGCAGCAAGTGGTGAAACTGATAGACAAAGCCCACATCGGCACGGCGCACGGCCGTCCGCCGGGTGTCGGGCAGGCCGCTCATATCCTGCCCCGCAATCGCGACGCGCCCGGCATCTGCACTGTCAAGCAAGCCCGCGATATGCAGCAGCGTGGATTTGCCTGCGCCGGACGGTGCGACCAGGGCGATCACCTCGCCACGGGCGACCGAAAGCTCGATGCCGCGCAGCACCGAAACCTCGCCCGGCAGACCGCGGTTGTAGGATTTCTCGATGCCGCTCAGCAGCAGCGCGGGCTCACTCATACCGCAAGGCCTCGACCGGGTTCATCCGCGCGGCACGGCGCGCCGGGAAGAGCGTCACGACGAAGGACAGCCCCAGTGACAGCGCGACAGCCGAGAGCACATCCTCCAGATGCAGCTGGGCAGGCAGCGCGTAGATCCCGCGGATCGACGGATCCCAGACGCCGCCACCCATCATGACGTTCACGAAGGAGAAGATCGGATCGATGTAAAGCGCGAAGAGCGAGCCGAGGATCACGCCGAAGACCGTACCAAGAAGCCCGGTGAAAGCGCCGCAGATGAAGAAGATCCGCATGACGGAGCCCTGGCTCAGCCCCATGGTCCGCAAGATGCCGATGTCGCGCCCCTTGTTCTTGACCAGCATGATCAGCCCCGAGACGATGTTCATCGCCGCGATCAGGACGAGGATCGAGAGGATCACGAACATCACGTTGTCCTCCACCTCCAACGCGCGCAGAAAGCCGCCCGAGGCGTCCTGCCAGGTCCAGACCTGGGCCCGGTCTCCGGCCGCGGCGAGCAGCGTCGGGGCCAGGCTGTCCACGTGTTCCGGCTGCTCGACCATCACCTCAACTTCATCGGCCAACCCCTCTCGATTAAAGAAGGATTGCGCTTCGGAAAACGGAAGGTAGGCGCGAGTCCGGTCGATATCGTAGCGGCCCGCGCTGAAGATATAGGTCACCTCATATCCGTTGACCCGCGGCGATGTGCCAAAGGCCGTCTTGACCCCGTCCGGCGAGATCAGCCGGATCGTATCGCCGACGCCCACGCCAAGCTCGCGGGCAACCCCGGAGCCGAGCGCGATGCCGTCGGCAAAGCCAGCGATGTCACCGCGCGCGGTCTCCGGGTCGGCGATCCGGGGCAGCGTTTGCAGGTCATCCGGCGCGATACCGAAGATTTCGACCCCGGCGTTGCGACCCTGGCTCGCGGCCATCACCTGACCGCGGATAAGCGGGGCTGCCCGCACCACACCCGGCACCTCCGCCAGACGCGCGGCGAGCGCATCGTAGTCGCTGATGGAGCGGTCGATCTGCCCCGCTTCGGTGACCTGCCCCAGCGAATAGACCGTGACATGCGCGTTGGCGCCCAGGATCGTATCGACGAACTCCGCCCGAAAGCCGGAGCGGACGGCGAGCGTTGCAATCAGCGCAAAGACCGCCAGCGTGATGCCGATCAGGCTGATCCAGGTCATGACACTGACGCCACCTTCGGCCCGACGGGCACGCAGATAGCGCCAGGCGATCATCCACTCGAAGGGGGCAAAGGGTGCCGGTGAAGAGGCCATGAGGTTCCCTAAAGCTGACGTGCGCGCAACCTGAGGCTTTGCACGCAGAGGGTCAAGCCGCCATCGTCCGGCGACGCAGCGGCCAGCGCAGAGCGGCCAGAAAGGCAGCGCAAGACAGGCTGCCCGCAACAAAACCGACAGCTGCAAAGAGCGCCGCGGCAAAGGTCATGGGCAAGGCCGGCTCAAAGGCCTGCCAGGCCCGTCCGGCCAGCTCGCGATCGGTCAGGCGCAGGGCGTGATAGGCGCGCATGAACGGCCCCTGCCCCTGCAGGACGGCCAGATCCGACTGCAGGCGCGCGTGCCGCTCGAAGGTGCGGATCATATCGGCGCGGCGCCGCTCGACGAAGGCCGTGCCGCGCAATTCCTCCAACGCCTCCGCCCGGCTCAGCCCTTCTGCAGCCGCCGAGGCATCGAAATCGGCAACCACCTGGCTCAGCGCATCAACCGCACCGCCGAGCCGTTGCAGATACTGTTGGGAATAGGCTGGGAATTGGGCCGCTCCGAATGCACCGGCCAAGCCGGCGGCCAGAGTCACTGCGCGAAGGATCATATCCGTGCTCCTGCTCAACCCCCCGGCAGCATGCGGCTAGATGTATCAGAACGGTGCGCCCTCGAAAAGCCTCAGATGTAGGTGTGGAAGGCGCGGCTGCGCATCATCTCCACATGTTCGCTGGTGTCATGGCCGCCATAGATCTCGACGATCTTCTCCACCGCCTGCTCTGGCGGCAGCTCTTCGCTCTCACCCGTCTTGCGGCTTGTGAGCTCGACCACGCCGGTCTTCAGCCCCCGCGGGCCGACCGTGATACGCCAGGGCAGACCGATCAGGTCCATCGTGGCGAACTTGCCGCCGGCACGCTCGTCCCGGTCGTCATAGAGCGGCTCCAACCCTTTCGATTGCAGGCTCGCGTAGAGCCGGTCGCAGGCGGCATCCGCCGCCGCATCGCCCTGCTTGAGGTTCACGATCCCGCAGTGGAAGGGCGTGACACCTTCGGGCCAGATGATCCCCTTCTCGTCATGGCTGGCCTCGATGATGGCACCGACCAGACGGCTCACCCCAATGCCGTGGCTGCCCATATGCACCGGCGTCGGCTTGCCGTCGGGGCCTTGAACGGTGGCGCCCATGGGCTCGGAATATTTGGTTCCGAAGTAGAAGATCTGGCCCACTTCGATGCCGCGCGCGGTCCGCCTGCGCTCTTCCGGGATCTGGTTGAAGAGCGCCGCGTCGTGCGTCTCATCGGTGCGCGCGTATTTCGTCGTGAACTCTTCCATGATCGCCGCGCATTGCTCGACGCTGTTATAGTCGATCTCGCGGTCACCGAAGGTAAGGTCCGTCACTGCGCTGTCGTAGAACACCTCCGACTCGCCTGTGTCCGCGAGCACTAGGAACTCATGGGTGTCATCTCCACCGATAGGCCCGCTGTCCGCCCGCATCGGGATCGCCTGCAGCCCCATCCGCTCGTAGGTGCGCAAGTAGCTCACCAAATGGCGGTTGTAGGCGTGCAGCGCGTCTTCCTTCGTGAGGTCGAAGTTGTAGCCGTCTTTCATCAGGAACTCGCGGCCCCGCATCACGCCAAAGCGCGGCCGCATCTCGTCACGGAACTTCCACTGGATATGATAGAGAGTCAGCGGCAGGTCCTTGTAGCTGCCCACGTGGGCGCGGAAGATGTCGGTGATCATCTCCTCATTGGTGGGGCCGTAGAGCATATCGCGGTCGTGCCGGTCGCGGATGCGCAGCAACTCCTCGCCATAGGCATCGTAGCGCCCGCTCTCACGCCACAGATCCGCCGGTTGCAGCGTCGGCATCAGCACGGGGATATGCCCCGCCCGCACCTGCTCTTCGTGCACGATGTTTTCCAGCTTGCGCAGCACCTTGAAGCCCAGCGGCAGCCAGGAATAGATGCCCGCCGCGTTCTGCTTGATCATGCCCGCGCGCAGCATCAGGCGATGCGACACGATCTGCGCCTCGGCGGGGGTTTCCCGCAAGACGGGCAGAAAATAGCGGGTCAGGCGCATGGGATGTCCTCTCAGGTCTTGGTTCAGACCTGATTAGGCCAAACGGCAGGGGCTCGCAATCGCGAAACCCGCGTCAACGGCTGCGTGGACAGTGCTGTTCCGACGCTTGAAAAGACGGCGTGTGCAAATGTTACACGTTTCTCACAAGGCCGCGAGCGCGCTGATCTGCCGCCTCCGCGGGCCCGTAAGCCTTGCATGTCAACAGGACATGAATGAACATCCAGGAGGTCTGAACCATGACACGTTTCCGCACCATCGCAGCCGCCGCTGCCACCGCCCTTTCGCTGGGCACCGCAGCACCGGCCGCCGACATCGTCGAGATCGCCTCGGGGGACGAGCGCTTCTCGACGCTGGTCGCCGCCGTCTCAGCCGCCGGCTTGGTCGAGACGCTGCAACGCCCGGGCCCCTTCACCGTCTACGCACCGGTCAACGATGCCTTCGCGGCCCTGCCCGAAGGCACGGTTGAGACGCTGCTCCAGCCCGAGAACAAGGATCAGCTGACCAATGTGCTGCTGTATCATGTCGATGACCGCAAGCTGACCGCCGAGATGATCCCCGCAGGCTCCAACTACTTCAAACCGGTGCTCGCGTCCGAGCGGCTCTGCATCAGCAAGGGGGCCGATGGTGTCTCCATCGCGGACGGCACCGGCGAGAGCGCGAACGTCATCGTTGCGAACATCGAAGCGGACAATGGCGTCATCCACGTCGTCGACAAGGTGTTGCTGCCGGGCACACGCCCCGACTGCGACTAAGGCACGGACGTCAAGACGCGGGGGTCTCGCAGCCAGCGGGGCCCCTATGCGCGCCCGGGAAATGCCGAAGACCGCGCGCAACGGACCGCCCAGACAAACAATCCGCCTTTCGCCCCTTGAATGACCTGCCCGCTTGCGCAATGTGACCTGTGACAGTCACATCGGAGCGCTCATGGCCCTGCCCGTTCAGAAACAAATGCTCTACTGGGGGATCGCCGCGGCGGTCTTTCTGGCACTGCTCTGGGCGATGGGGGACGTGCTGCTTCCCTTCGTCCTGGGCGGTGCCATAGCCTATTTCCTCGATCCGGTAGCGGATCGGCTGGAGCGGCTGGGCCTCAGCCGGGTGGCGGCGACCGGGCTGATCACCATCGTGGGGATCCTGATCTTCGTGCTGATGGCCCTGCTTGTCATCCCGACGCTCACCAACCAGGCGCTGCAACTGGTGAACGTGGCCCCCGAATACGCCAAGAGCTTCACGGCCTTCCTGACCGAGCGCTTCCCCTCGCTGCTGGATGCGAGTTCGACCGTGCGACAGTCGATCAGCACGCTCGGCGAGACGATCCAGAGCCGCGGGGCGGAACTGCTGAACACGGCGCTCAGCTCCGTGGCTTCCATCCTGAACGTCGTCGTGCTGTTGGTGATTGTGCCGGTCGTGTCTGTCTATCTGCTTCTCGACTGGGATAGGATGGTGGCGCGCATCGACGAGCTTCTGCCGCGTGATCACGCCGATACCATCCGGCAGCTGGCACGGGACATTGACGCGACGCTGGCCTCCTTCATCCGCGGCATGGGCACCGTCTGCCTGATCCTGGGGACCTATTACGCCTTCGCGCTGATGCTGGTGGGTCTGCAGTTCGGCCTGGTCGTGGGGTTCGTGGCCGGGCTGGTCACCTTCATCCCCTATCTGGGCGCTCTGATCGGCGGCGCGCTGGCCATCGGGCTGGCGCTCTTCCAGTTCTGGGGGGATTGGGTCTCCATCGGCATGGTGGCCGGCATTTTCGTGGTGGGACAGGTGGTCGAAGGCAATATCCTCACGCCGAAGCTGGTGGGCAATTCGGTCGGGCTGCACCCGGTCTGGCTGATCCTCGCGCTTTCGGTCTTCGGTGCCGCCTTCGGATTTGTGGGCATGCTGGTTGCCGTGCCCGTCGCAGCCGCCATCGGTGTGATCGCCCGCTTTGCCGTCAGCCAGTACAAAAGCTCGCTGCTCTATCGCGGGCAAGCGGGCCGACACGAGGACTGACATGCCGGAGCAACTGGGGTTCAAGCTGCCAAGCGTTCCGGCGCTCGGGCGCGCCGACTTTCTCGTCGCGCCGTCGAATGCCGTCGCGGTCGCCATGATCGAGGGCGACGCCGACAAGCTTGTGCTGACGGGCCCCGATGGCGCGGGCAAGACCCACCTCGCGCATGTCTGGGCCAGCCGGCGGCGCGCGCAGATCGTCGCGGCGACGGAAGTGTGTGCTTGGGATGTACCTGCGCTCGCCCAAGGCGCGGTTGCCGTGGAAGACGTGCCCGATATCGCCACAGATGAGGAGGCGCAGAAGGCGCTCTTCCATCTGCACAATCTGGTGCTGGCCGAAGGCCACGCGCTGCTTCTGACGGGCCGCGGGCGGGTGCGAGATTGGGGCATCACCCTGCCGGATCTCGCGAGCCGGATCGCGGCAGCCCCCGCGGCCGCCCTTAAGCCGCCGGATGACACCCTGCTGGCTGCCGTGTTGGCGAAACTCTTCGCCGACCGGCAGCTGACGCCGAAGCCAGATCTGATCCCCTATCTGATCCGGCGTATGGATCGGTCGTTTGCCGCGGCGCGGGATCTGGTCGCGCGCCTCGATGCGGCCTCGCTGGCGCAAAAACGCCCTCTGTCACGAGCACTTGCAGGGCGCGTTCTGGACAATGAGGACCCCGCCGCGCGATAACTGTCACAGACACGTTACACGGGACCCGCAGAAGGCCGCCATGACGCAAGCCGACTTTCTCAAGACCGACTTCCCCGACGCCACGGAGATGCCGGAGCTCGACGCGAGCGGGCCCGGCCGCTTCTTCAACCGCGAGCTCAGCTGGCTCGGGTTCAACTGGCGCGTGGTACAAGAGGCCGAGAACCCGCGCGTGCCGCTGCTCGAACGCCTGCGGTTCCTGTCGATCTCGGCGGCCAATCTCGATGAGTTCTACACAGTGCGCGTCGCGGGCCTGCGCGAGCTGGCGCATGCCGGCAACACCACGCCCGCCGCCGACGGCCTCAGCCCGGCCGAGCAGCTGCGGCTGATCGACGAGAACGCGCGCCGCCTTCTGGAGACCCAGCAGCGCGTCCTGGTCGATCTGTTCAAGGAGATGGAGGCGGAAAACATCTCGGTGCTGCGTCCCGCTGACCTGACCAAGAGTGACCTCAGCTACCTCGATGAGGTGTTCCTCACGCAGGTCTTCGCGGTGCTCTCGCCGCTGGCGATTGATCCCGCGCACCCCTTCCCCTTCATCCCGAACACCGGCTACGCGCTGGCGCTGCAGCTTGAACGGATCTCGGACAAACGCCCGCTGCAGGCCTTGCTGCCGATCCCGGCGCAGATCGACCGATTTGTCGCGCTGCCCGCCGACGACGGGCACCACCGGTTCCTGCCGCTCGAGGAGCTTCTGGTGCTCAACGTCGGCGGTCTTTTTCCGGGCTACAAGCTGAAGGCGTATTTCGAATTCCGAGTGCTGCGCGACAGCGATCTGGAGGTCGAAGAGGAAGCCGAAGACCTCGTGCGCGAGTTCGAGGTGGCACTGAAGCGGCGCAGGCGCGGCGAGGTCGTCCGGCTGACCCATTCCGCGGGCGCCCCTGAAGCTCTGAAATCCGTGATCATGGAAGAACTCGGCGTCGGCCCGGAGGAAGTGATTGAGATCAACGGGATGATCGGCTCTGCCGATCTCAAGGAGCTGGTGCTGGAGTCGCGCCCCGACCTGCTCTGGCCCATGTTCACCCCGCGTGTTCCGGAGCGGGTCATGGACCACGATGGCGATATGCTCGCCGCCATCCGCTCGAAGGACATGCTGTTGCACCACCCCTACGAGACCTTCGACATGGTCGTCCGTTTCCTGCAACAGGCCGCGCGCGACCCGCAAGTGGTCGCGATCAAGCAGACGCTTTATCGCACGTCCCGCGACAGCCCGATCGTCGAGGCGCTCTGCGAAGCGGCCGAGGACGGCAAGTCCGTCACCGCGCTGGTCGAGCTCAAGGCCCGTTTCGACGAGGCGGCAAACATTCGGCAGTCCCGCCGCCTGGAACGGGCCGGCGCGCATGTGGTCTACGGTTTCCTCGACCTCAAGACCCACGCCAAAATCTCCACGGTGGTGCGGCGCGAAGGCAACCAGCTTGTGACCTACACGCACTATGGGACCGGGAACTATCACCCGATCACCGCACGTATCTACACCGATCTGTCGCTCTTCACCTGTGATGCGCGGCTCGGGCGGGATGCCACGAAGGTGTTCAACTTCCTGTCCGGCTACGCTCAGCCCGAAAGCCTCGACAATCTGGCGATTTCGCCCACCACGCTGAAACCGCGGCTTCTGGAGCTGATTGCGGCGGAGGCGGCCCATGCCCGCGCCGGAAAACCCGCGGTCATCTGGGCCAAGATGAATTCACTCATCGACAGCGAAGTCATCGACGCGCTTTATGCGGCCTCGCAGGAAGGTGTGAAGATCAGCTTGGTGATCCGGGGCATCTGCGGGTTGCGTCCGGGCATCAAGGGGCTGAGCGACAACATCCGGGTGAAGTCGATCGTCGGGCGCTTTCTGGAGCACTCACGCATCGTCTGCTTCGGCAACGGCGAGGGTCTGCCGCACAAGAAGGCGCGCGTCTTCATCTCCTCGGCCGACTGGATGGGGCGCAACCTGAACCGGCGCGTCGAAACCCTGGTGGAAATCGAAAACCCGACGGTGAAGGCGCAGATTGTCAGCCAGATCATGGCCGCGAATCTCGCCGACGTGGCCCAAAGCTGGATCATGGGGCCGGATGGTGGCTTCGAACGCCCGCCCGTTCCGGAAGGCGCGTTCGCGTTCAACTGCCACCGGTTCTTCATGGAAAACCCCTCGCTCTCGGGGCGCGGCTCGGCGGGCGCGTCGGATGTGCCCAAGCTGACCCACACCGAGGACTGAGCACGGCCCTCCGGTATCGGAGCCCCCTCTGCACCCTGCCCTGTGTTGACCGATGAGCAATTTTTGCACAGGGTAGCGCCAGCAAGGACCGGATGACGCCATGAACCAAGCCACCGAACTCCCCGATCTTGCAGGGGCACAGGGCGATCACCCGGACGTCGGCCTCTTTGGCAGGCCGCTCTTTCAGGATCCAAGTGCGCGGGCGCTGTCACGGGTCGGCGTGGTGGATGTGGGCTCGAACTCGGTCCGGCTGGTTGTGTTCGATGGCGCCGCCCGTTCGCCCGCATACTTCTACAACGAAAAGATCATGTGTGCGCTTGGCGCCGGGCTGTCTGAGAGCGGGCGGCTCAACCCCGAGGGCCGGGTCCGGGCGCTGAATGCGCTGCGCCGGTTCCAGCATCTGGCCCAGGGCATGGGGCTGCCCGAACTGACCGTCGTGGCCACGGCCGCCGTCCGCGATGCGGAAGACGGCCCGGCCTTCCGCGAGGAGGTGCTGCGCGAGACGGGGCTGCGGATCTGGGTGATCGACGGCGAGGAGGAAGCCCGGCTCTCGGCCCAAGGGGTGCTGCTGGGCTGGCCGGGGTCCTACGGGCTGGTCTGCGACATCGGCGGCTCCTCGATGGAACTGGCCGAGATCTCGGGCGGCCGGGTCGGACGACGCGTGACCTCCTCGCTCGGCCCCCTGAAGCTGCTGGAGATCAGGGGCGGCAAGCGCGCCCGCAAAGCGCACATCAAGGAAACGATGCTGCAGCTGCAGGAAAAGATGGGCCCGCAACGGGATCGTCTGTTTCTGGTCGGCGGGTCCTGGCGCGCGATTGCGCGGATCGACATGTACCGCCGCGGCTACCCGCTGCACGTTCTGCATGAATACCGCATGACCGCGCGCAGTGTCAGCGCGACGGTCCAATTCATCGAAGGCTCGGATCTCGACGAGTTGCGCGGGGCCTGCGGCATCTCTTCGGCGCGGATGAGCCTTGTGCCGCTGGCGACCGAGGTCCTCAGCCGTCTGGTCAAGACCTTCCGGCCCAAGGACATCGCGATCTCGAGCTATGGCATTCGCGAAGGCATGCTCTATGAGCAGATGCCGCAACGGCTGCGCGACCGCGACCCGCTGATCGAGGCCTGCCGCTTTGCCGAGGCCAAGGATGCGCGGATGCCCGGCTTCGGCAAGCTGCTCTATGCCTTCATCCATCCCCTCTTCCGCTCCATGCCGGAGCAGCGGCGCCGGCTGGTCAAGGCGGCCTGCCTGCTGCATGACGTGAGCTGGCGCGCGCATCCCGACTACCGCGCAGAAACCTGTTTCGACAACGCGACCCGCGCCAACCTCGGAGGGCTGAAACACTCCGAGCGCGTCTTTCTCGGGCTTGCTCTGCTGCACCGCTATTCGAACAAACGCGAGGGCACGCGGTTCGAAAGCTTGTACGAGCTGATCGACGAGAAGTCCCAGCTGGAGGCCGAAGTCCTCGGCAAGGCCATGCGCTTTGGCGCCATGCTCTGGATGACCGCGGATGCCGAACGCGGCACGCTGAAGTGGTTTCCCAAGAAAAAGGAACTGCATCTGCGGCTGACACCCGACATGGTGCCGCTGTTCGGCGAGGTGGCGGAGGCGCGGCTCATGTCGCTGGGCAGCTCGCTCGGCGCCGATGTCAAGATCAAGAGACTGCGGCGGCCCGCTCAGAGATCGATCTGAGGCTGCAACTCTGGCGCGGGCTCGTCCTCGGGTTTGCGGCGGATGATGATGTCGCCATTGGGCAGCACCTCGGGCGCTTCATAGACCGACCAATCCTCGACCTGATCCATCAGATCCGCCAGCGCCGGGCCCATCTGATCCATGAACCCGCGCATGCTATCGAGCGCGGGCTCCATCTCCAGAAGCAGCCCTTCGAGGAACTGCTGGGCCCCGCGCTCCATCATCGAGGGCGCGTCTTCGTCCTCCTGCGCCGCCAGAGGCAGCGCAGCCAGGCCACAGGCAAAAAAGACGATCAAAACCCGTTTCATACCCCAGATATACGCCTCTTGCCGCGATTCTTCGAGGTCAGATCTCAAGGTCCATCGTCACGGGGAAATGATCTGACGCGGTGACAAGCGCCTCTCGCAGCGCAGCGTCCGCCCAACACTCCGGATCGTCCAGAGGATGCCAGATGCGCCAGGCGGGCCCCCGATCCCGAAGTTCGGCCGACACCATGATGTAATCGAGCAGCGCCTGGAGATAGCGCTTTTCCTGCTGAATCCAGAACCGCGCCGAGGTCGGTGCAGCGCCTAAGCGCGCCGAAAGCGCCAGTCGCGCATGCGGATCAAAGAGCGCCCCCTCCGGCCCGTCCATCACGATCTCGACGGAGGAGCGGCCAAAGAGCCCCTCGAATTCGTCCAGCCCCGGCCCATCGTTCAGATCTCCCATGACCATGACCGGGCGGTTCTCGGCCAACAGCTGATCGATGCGGGCCCGCAACCATATCGCCTGCGCCAATTGCTTGCGCCGGTTGGCAATCGCAAGCTTCATCGCGTGCGCCGTGTTGCGTGCGCCATGCGGCGCTTTTGACTTCAGATGTGCACCGATCAGGCTGAACGCGGTGCCCGAAGCCGTTTCGATGTCCAGCTCCAGCGGCGGCTTGGAGAACCTCACCTGGTCCCGCGTGGCGTCGATATCCAGATCAATCTCGAAGGTGCCATCGAACCGGGGAACCGAGGCGGTTCCGGGCCGCGGCGCATGGCGCGCGGTCACCCGGTCGGGATCGTAGAGCAGCGCGATTTCTTGCTGCGTTTCGTTCATGAACCCCATCACGGCCGTCCGCGCGCGCAGATCGAAGTGGCCTGCGAAATCCTCCAGCGCGGCAACGGTCTGGCGTTTGCTGTTGGCATCGGGGGCTTCCACCACGAGAACCGCATCCGCATCCAGCCGCCGGAATACCTCGCCCAATGCGGTCGCCTGCTCGGCCCGGGTCACGTTATGGCGGGCCGACCATGCGGTATCCATCTGCAACCGGCTGTCGTCATCAAAGAGCGATGTGAACCATTCGACGTTGTAGGTCGCAAAGCGCATTACGCCTCGGCGCCTGCGATCTCGTCCCAGGCACGGTTGATGTCGGCCATCCGCTTTTGCGCCAGTTGCATCGCTTCCTCGGGCAGCCCCCGCGCCATCATCGCGTCCGGGTGATTTTCCCGCACCAAACGGCGCCACGCCTTGCGGATCTCGTCCAGCGAGGCATCAGGCGTCACACCAAGCACGGCGTAGGGATCGCGGTAGGCATCCGGTGCAAAGCGCACGCGCAGGCTGTTGAACTCCGCCTGTGGCAGCCCGAAAATCTCTGTCACGCGTTCCAGAAACGCATCTTCGTTCGGGTGATAGAAGCCATCCGCCATCGCAATGTGAAACAGCCCCTCCAGCAGATCGCGCAGCGTCTCGGGCTGGGCAGAGAACATGTCGCGGATGCGCGTGGCGTATTCCTCGTACCCCGCCACGTCCTGACGCGCGAGGTTGAAGACGCGGGCCGCGCCCTGCTCGTCCTGGGCGGCGATGTGGAACACCTCCTTGAAGGCGGTCACCTCGTCGCGCGTCACCTGCCCGTCGGCCTTGGCCATCTTGGCCCCCAACGCGATCACCGCGATGGTAAAGGCCACGGAACGTTCCGGCGGGCTGCGCAGGCGGTCGAAGACCGTCGACAGGCTCTCGCCGGCGGCAAGAGCCGCCAGCGCGTCCGATATGCGGGACCAGATGGACATCGTCTGCAGCTTAGCGTCTGACCCGGGGGAAGTCAGGTGGCGAAGCGCCGGGTCAGAGGATTTTCTGCATCAGCACAAGGTCGAGCCAACGGTCCGCCTTGCGGCCCACCTCCGGCATGCGTGCAACCTCGGCATAGCCCAGACGCGCATGAAATGCCTGTGCCGCGATATTGGTCTGGCTGATCCCGCCGACCATCACATGCTTTCCGTCCGCCCGGGCCGCCTCTTCCGCGGCCAGCATAAGCCGGCGTCCGACCCCGGCGCGTTGCGTGGTGGACGCAACGATCACCGTATGCTCGACCGTCGCCGCATAGCCTGGCCCCGCCCGAAACGGACCGAACGTCACGAAGCCGCCACATGCCCCGGCACTTTCGGCGACGAAAACAGCGCCGCGGCGCTCCGAGATCAGAGCTTCGATCTCCGCATCGGTCTTCTCGACCGTGGTGAAGGTCGACAGCGTCTCGCGGATCATCGCGTTCCACAGTGCGGCAATGGCTGGGGCGTCCACCGGTTCGGCAGGGCGGATCATGACGACAGCGTCCGGGGACCGTGCGGGGTCTCAAAATCGGCGACAAGCGCAGGGGCGCCGGCGTCGAAATACAGGCGATCATCCTGCAAGCGCGATCCGAAAAGGGCGCGCAGCGCATCGGCCTCGGGATGCTGCACGGTCAGGCGGCGCAACCGCACGCCTCTGGGCTCCAGCATCTGCGCGGGGTGGATCGGCGTGTCCCATTGAATGAGCGCGGGCGCGCAATTGTCGAAGGGCAGACCGCCGCTTTCCGGCACGGCCATGCGCCAGCGCAGCGCGGCGCGTCTCAGTGCAACAGGCTGCCCCATCCCGGCCGGAAGGTCGCCAAGCGCCATCGGCAGATCGGAGACCTGGCAAATCCAGTTCGTGAGCCGCGCCGACCCGCGGAAGCGATCGAGATCGAACCAGCGCGCCCGCTCCGGCGCGGGGGCTGCGGGGTTCACCGCGATGGCCTCGAGGTAGAGGCCATCCTCGAGGCCGAGCAGCGCGTTGTGGGTGTGAAAGACCGCATGTTCCCCGCCGGGTTGCATCGGCACGCCGAGCGCCTCCTCGACGCGGGCCTGGGCCTGCTCCAGCGTCTCACCTGCGACCGCCAGATGATCGAGCCGCATCTCGGCACCCGTCCCATCGGCTGGCGTGAAGTCCGGCATGGCCTCAGGCCCGGGCGTCGCTTATGAGTGTCAGGATGTCCTGGGCGGCCTTCGGGATGTTGGTGCCCGGCCCGAAGATGGCCTTGACGCCCGCATCGTGGAGAAACTGGTAGTCCTGCTGCGGGATCACCCCGCCGCAAATCACCAGAATATCCTCGGCCCCCGCCTCCTTCAGGGCCGAGACCAGCTGCGGCGCCAACGTCTTGTGACCCGCCGCCTGGCTGCTGATGCCAATCACGTGCACATCATTGTCGACCGCGTCCTGGGCCGCTTCGGCCGGGGTCTGAAAGAGCGGGCCCACATCGACGTCAAAGCCGATATCCGCAAAGGCGGTTGCGATGACCTTGGCGCCACGGTCATGCCCGTCTTGCCCCATCTTTACAACCAGCATCCGCGGGCGGCGCCCCTCGGTCTCGGCAAAGGCTTCGACGGATTTCTGGATCGCGGCAAAGCCTTCATCGCCTTCATATGCGGCGCCGTAGACACCGGCCAGCGTCTTCACTTCCGCCCGGTGGCGGCCAAAACTCTTTTCCATTGCCATGCTGATCTCTCCCACCGAAGCCCGTGCGCGCGCCGCCTCTACCGCTGCCTCCAACAAGTTGCCGCCTTCGGCCGCGCGGCGCGTCACCTCCTCCAGCGCCGCGGTGCAGGCGGCCTCATCCCGGCTGGCGCGCATGTTCTCCAGCCGCGCGATCTGGCTGCTGCGCACCGCCGCGTTGTCGATATCCAGAATGTCGATCGGGTCTTCGGCCGCGCGGCGGTACTTGTTGACCCCAACGATCACCTCGGTGCCCCGATCGATATTCGCCTGCCGCCGCGCTGCGGCCTCCTCGATCCGCAGCTTCGGCATGCCCGAGGCGACCGCCTTGGTCATGCCGCCCATTTCCTCCACCTCTTCGATCAGCGCCCAGGCCGCCGCGGCCAGATCGGAGGTCAACTTCTCGACATAATAGGACCCGGCGAGCGGATCGACCACATTGGTCACTCCGGTTTCTTCCTGCAAAATCAACTGAGTATTGCGCGCAATTCGACTGGAATTTTCGGTCGGCAGAGCAATCGCCTCGTCCAGCGCGTTGGTGTGCAACGACTGCGTGCCGCCGAGAACCGCAGACATCGCCTCATAGGCGGTGCGCACCACATTGTTGTAGGGATCCTGCTCCTGCAGGCTTACGCCCGAGGTCTGACAGTGGGTCCGCAACATCGAGGATTTGGGGTTTTTCGGCTCGAACTCCTCCATGATCCGCGCCCAGAGCAGCCGCGCCGCGCGCAGCTTGGCGATCTCCATGAAGAAATTCATGCCGATGGCAAAGAAGAACGACAGCCGCCCGGCGAATTTGTCCACATCCATGCCGCGTGCAATGGCGGCGCGGACGTATTCGCGCCCGTCCGCCAGGGTGAACGCGAGCTCCTGCACGAGGTTCGCCCCCGCCTCCTGCATGTGGTAACCCGAGATCGAAATCGAGTTGAATTTCGGCATGTAATCCGATGTATATTCTATGATATCCGCGATAATACGCATCGAGGGCTCAGGCGGATAAATATAGGTATTTCGCACCATGAATTCCTTGAGGATGTCGTTCTGGATGGTGCCCGAGAGCAGGGATTTGTCATGTCCCTGCTCCTCGCCCGCCACGATGAAATTCGCCAGAATCGGAATGACCGCGCCGTTCATGGTCATCGAGACCGAGACCTTGTCGAGCGGAATGCCGTCGAAGAGGATCTTCATGTCCTCGACGCTGTCGATGGCCACCCCCGCCTTGCCCACATCGCCTTCGACGCGCGGGTGGTCGCTGTCATAGCCACGATGAGTGGCCAGATCGAAGGCCACTGACACCCCCTGCTGGCCCGCCGCCAGCGCGCGGCGATAGAAGGTGTTGCTTTCCTCGGCCGTTGAAAACCCGGCATATTGGCGGATCGTCCAGGGGCGGCCGGCATACATCGTGGCCTTGACGCCGCGGGTATAGGGCGCCTCTCCGGGAAGCGTGTCTAGGTGATCGAGATCGGCAATGTCCTCGGCGGTATAGAGCGGCTGGACGGCAATCCCCTCCAGCGTCTGCCAGGTCAGATCGTCCAGCGGCCGTCCGCGCAGCTCGGCTTCAGCCAGGGCGCGCCATCTGTCTTTCTTTGTGCTCATTCCCATGTCCTTCTGTCGGAGCGCCGGCTGGCAGGCTTGATGCTGCTCTTGTCCGGGCTCGGTCCTCTGTCAGCGTGGCAAGGCCGTCTGCACCGGCAACAAGCCACATCATGTCGTCCGCATAAGCCTCTCTGAGCGCTGCGGTTTCTTCTGGTGTAAAGGGGTTCCACCGGCCCATCCCGAAGGGCAATGCCGATCCATCGGCGCCGCAGTCGGCGAGAACCCGGCGCAGCTCTGGCAGGCTGGGCGCCTGGTTCAACCACACGCGATCCGCGTCGCGCGGCGCCGCGACACCGACGCCATGTTCCAACAGGGCGTTCGGACGCCCCGCGAAGGCCTCGAACGGCATCACGCGGATCTCCGTCCCCGGCATGGCGGCGGCCAGATCGGTCACCACATCGCGCCAGCTGCGCGTCGCTTGCGCAATCTTGCGCAACCCGTCAGGGTCCGGGATCGGGTGGCCGTGCGCGGCGCCGTAGGCAATGGCCGAGCTCCAATAGTACTCGAGGCTTCGCGGCGACAGGATCACCGTTGAAAGCTGGCCGTCCAACGCACGCGCAAAACATGCCATGCGCGCGCCGATGTCCGGATAGAGGCTGCCGGTGCGAATGTTGTCCTTCAGGGATCCGATCATGTTTTCGTCACTGATCAGCAGCATCCGCAACCCGCGCGCCTGTGCCGCCGAAAGCTGCAGTTGGATCCGGGCTTCGGCGCGGCGGCTGAGGTCCCGCGCCTTGGCGGTCCGGGTCTTGGAAACCAGACCGGAAAACAGCCCACGGCGCGTCCGGCCGGGCCCCCAATAGCCCGTCTGGGCCGTGTTCAGCGTCTCTGCCTGCCGACGCAGGTAGTCCTGAAATGTCTTTGTTCCGGTGCGATGGGCACCCAGGTGAAGGATCACGTCCATGGCATGTCTGGCCCGATGAGAATCGGCCGCCCCGTCCGGCCGGTGTGATGGGGTTGTCGGTAACATTACACGCAATCTCTTGCTGCGGATTTAATGGTAAATAAGCGCGGATTACCCATCGCATATCTGGAGGAGAGGCCTATATTGGAGCACACAGGAGGCACGATGAGACCAATACTACCCATTGTTCTGGCTTGCTTTTTTGCCAACACCACTGCAGCGCAAACCGCCGAAGCGGAGCCGGAGACAGACCTCTTCGTCACGATGGATGAAGTCGATTTGAACCAATTTAAGTGGGAAAAACGTCCCGTGGTTGTGTTCTCCGACAGTGAAAACAACCCGGCCTTCATCGAACAGATGCAGCTTTTGCGCGAACGGCCGGCTGAATTGATCGAACGCGACGTGGTCGTCATCGTCGACACCGACCCCGACGCGCAGTCGGATCTGCGGCGGAAACTGCGCCCGCGCGAGTTCATGCTGGTGATCATCGGCAAGGATGGCGGGGTCAAACTGCGCAAGCCCTTCCCGTGGGACATCCGCGAGATCAGCCGCAGCATCGACAAGATGCCCATGCGGCAGCGCGAAATCCGCGAAGAGAAGGATCGCGCCCGCGGCGCCGTGCCCGGCTGAGCGCCATCGCGCCTGGTATAGGCGCAGCCTCTCATTCGAACTCAATGATCACGTCATCGACCGCGAGGCTGTCGCCGGCTGCGGCATTGATTTTCGAGACAACGCCCTTGCGCTCGGCCCGCAGGATGTTTTCCATCTTCATCGCCTCGATGGTGCAAAGCGCCTGACCGTCCTGCACTTCGTCACCCACGGCCACATCCATCTTCACCATGAGACCGGGCATCGGGCAGAGCAGCATCTTGGAAGTGTCGGGCGGCAGCTTCTCGGGCATCTTGCGGGCCAGTTCGGCCTGACGCGGCGTGCGCACATGCACCTTGATCTCCGCCCCGCGCGTGCGGATCCGGAAGCCGCCGCTGATCTTGCCGACCTTCAGCACCAGCGGCGCGTCCCCGACGGTCATCTCGGCCAGCTGGTCTCCGGGCGTCCAACCGCCGGTGACCCGCAGTTCGGTACCACCGTCAAAGCGGACGGTCGAGCCGTCCTGATCCGCATCGATCACAACATCATAGGACTGCCCCTGCAGGCGCACGTTCCAATCGGCACCCACTTTGCGCTCGTGGTTGTCCATGCGGCCCGAAACACGCGCGCGGCGGATCTCGGCAACGCGGTGCATGGCGGAACAGGCCGCCGCGATACGCATAAGCTCTGCCTCGGGCAACTCCACCCCGTTGAAGCCATCGGGGTATTCCTCGGCGATAAAGGCGGTTGTCATGTCGCCTGAGACAAATTTCGGGTGGTCCATCACCGCCGAGAGGAAGGGCAGATTGTGCCCGATGCCTTCCACTTCGAAACTGTCAAGCGCGACGCGCATCGCCTCAATGGCCTCAGCACGGGTCGGTGCCCACGTGCAGAGCTTGGCGATCATCGGATCGTAGTACATGCTGATCTCGCCGCCCTCATAAACGCCGGTGTCGTTGCGCACCGCAGCGGGACCAGAGGGCGCGTCACCCTGCCACTTGTCGTTGTCCAAGAGCGGTCCTGCCGCCACTTCCATAGGTGGGCGGTAGCGTGTGAGGCGACCAATCGACGGCAGGAAGCCGCGATAGGGATCCTCGGCATAAAGCCGGTTCTCGATCGCCCAGCCTGTGAGGGTCACATCGTCCTGCGTGATCGTCAGCTTTTCACCATTCGCCACACGGATCATCTGCTCCACCAGATCGACGCCGGTGATCAGCTCGGTCACCGGGTGTTCCACTTGAAGACGGGTGTTCATCTCGAGGAAATAAAAGTTCTTTTCGCCGTCGACGATGAATTCCACCGTGCCTGCGCTGGCATATCCCACGGCCTGCGCCAGAGCGACGGCCTGCTCCCCCATGGCCTTCCTCGTGGCTTCATCCAGAAACGGGCTGGGCGCCTCTTCGACCACCTTCTGGTTTCGGCGCTGGATCGAACATTCCCGCTCGCCCAGATAGATGCCGTTGCCATGCGCATCGCAGAGCACCTGAATTTCGATATGCCGCGGCTGTGTGACGAATTTCTCGATGAAAATCCGATCATCCCCAAAGGAATTCGCCGCCTCGTTCTTGGACGACTGGAACCCCTCGCGCGCCTCCGCGTCAGTCCAGGCAATGCGCATGCCCTTCCCGCCACCGCCCGCAGAGGCCTTGATCATCACCGGATAGCCGATCTCGCCCGAGATCTTCACCGCCTCCTCGGCATCCTCGATCAGGCCCATGTAGCCGGGCACCGTGGACACCCCGGCCTCCTGCGCGATCTTCTTGGAGGTGATCTTGTCTCCCATCGCCTCGATGGCGCCTTTTGGCGGGCCGATGAAAGCCACACCGGCCTGCTCAAGTGCTTCGGCGAACTTCGCATTCTCCGACAAAAAGCCATAGCCCGGATGCACCGCCTGCGCGCCGGACGATGTGATCGCCTCCATCACCTTGTCGATCACGATGTAGGACTGGTTGGCCGGCGGCGGGCCGATATGCACTGCCTCATCCGCCATCTGCACGTGCAGCGCCTGCTTGTCCGCATCGGAGTAGATCGCGACCGTCTGGATGCCCATCTTGCGGGCTGTCTTGATAACGCGGCAGGCAATCTCGCCGCGGTTGGCGATCAGGATCTTATTGAACATGGGGGGTCCTTTTGGCAGTGCGAATTGACGTCAGGTGTGGCCACGCAAAACGCCGCGCGTGGTTACCACGCGCGGCGTTTGCATTCGAAAGAGCCGTGTCTGATGCGAGATCAGTTACACTGGCTGGGGTAGAGCTGGCAGTAGGCCACATTGGCGCCCGCACCAACGGCAGCGCCCTTAAGGGCGCTGTTACCTGTGATGACGGCTGTGCCGGCTCCGATGGCCGCGCCACCTGCGGCCTGTTCACCCAGGGTGTCGCCACATGCCGCAAGTCCTGCACAGGCCGCGAGCGTGAGAATGATCTTTTTAACTGGCATGGTCCAAATCCTCTTGTTGACACTTTTAACACCCTGCAAACGTCGGGTGCGCCTGTTTTATTCCATGTCACTGAGGCCTTCGAGAAAAAGGCGGGCAGCAACGACGAATGAGCGCCGTGCTGCCCGCCAGGGGAAGGGGTACGAATAGTGTACACAGACACGGTGCGGGGATATTCGCGCGTGGCTGCATTAACGACAATACTCGCATTGGTTGAATTTTCTACCACTTTCGAACGGCTTTTGTAGAAATGGGCTGGAGATCGCCACTTTGCTGCCAAGACTGGCAAGATCACGCCGATCCCTCCTCGAATACGTCCGGAAACGACCGGCTCGCCGCCGCAACGTCGATGACAAGCAGGGCGTCATAATCCGCCGGGTCGAACGGATCGGTGGCCGGAATCACTTCCCGGCCGAACAGCCAGGACAGCCGCCCGGCATCGAGATTGCCGCGCACAAAGGGCTCGGGCCCGAAATGCGCCCAGAGCGCTTCGAAGAAAGCCGCATCGGCACGCCTGTCGGCCGGCTTGCGATCCTTGTAGCGCTCGCGCCGGACGAGCGGGGTGACACCGCGCGGGTTGGCTCTGCGAAGGGTGAATTGATGGTCCGTGCCGGGCAGCCGGCCGGGAAAGCCGCGGTGCTTCAACATACGCACGCCCACGGCAAACGGCGTGCATCGGTGAGGGCGGACGGTGTCGCCCGCCCCCCGAAGTCCGTCTTAGAACTTGCCGGTCTGCACCGGTTCGGTCGAGATCGGCTCTGGGTCGACCACGACGAATTCTTCCTGCTCGCGTGCGCAAGCGGCCACGAGGGCGATGAAGCCCAGGGTCGCCAGCAGTTTGATGCTCTTGGACATCTGTATCTCCTGTCACAATAGTGTTCGGACAGGTGCAAAATCGCACCCTTGTCCGTTGTTGATCGGAACCAGCGCTGTGCGCTGCCCCGCATCAGCATAGGCAAAGCGCCTGGCAAAAGAAACGCACTGCGTGCCGATCCGCCGGTGCAGCGTGCCGAGACTGCGGGTTTTCGCCGAGCGCCGGCGTATGGGGTGGTTTTTCGCACCACGGTCAGAGCCCCTCCCAGACGCACTGACCCGAGCTCACGCGGAACACGTCGATGAACTGCGTTGCCTCGGCATCGGAAACACCGAAGGGCACTGGCCGGTCAAGCAGGGTCACGGCCACAATGTCGGCTTCCAGCGCGTATTCGGCCAAGTAGGGCAGCGCGACCTCCGTGCACAGATGCTCCAGATCCGGTTCCGCCTGCTCAAAGCCGATGCTGCCGGTGCTGCGCGCGATCTGGGGCGCGAGAAAGCGAAACCGGACCCAAAGCTCGTCACCCACGGTATCGGTCAGCACTTCATAAAACTCGACCGGCTGCCCCGACGGCACATCGAGCACCAGCTGCGGATGCGTGTCCGCAACAATGACAACAGGCCGAACGCTCACGATAAAGCCCCGCGCTGGATATGCGCATCCGCAGCCCGCATCAGCCCGCTGCCTCAGGCCGCCGCGCCAGGCAGTCGATCTCGACCAACGCGCCGAGCGCGAGCGCCGTGACACCGATGGTCGTCCGCGCGGGCAGGCGATCGGGCGGAAAGAAGCGCTTGTAGGTTGTGTTGAAAGCGGCGTAGTCCCGCTCGAACTCCGTCAGGTAGCAACGGCACTGAACCACGTCCTCAAGGCTCAGACCGACGCCGCGCAACACCGTTGCGAGATTCTCCATCACCTGCTGGGTCTGCGCCGCGATCCCACCCTCCAGCGGGGCGTCAGGCGCGCCCGGAACCGTCGGCATCTGGCCGGTCAGCTGCACCCATCCGCCCGCCTCGACCGCATGGGAAAACGGGGCGACATGGGCAGGCGCATCGGCAATATTGTGGAAGACGGGCATTGCAACGTCTCTCTAGAGCGGAATGTTGTCGTGCTTCTTCCAGGGCATCTGCGCCTGCTTGTTGCGCAGGGATGCGAAGGCCCGTGCGATCCGCTTGCGGGTGGTGCGCGGCATGATCACCTCGTCCACGAAACCACGCTCGGCCGCCACGAAGGGGTTTGCAAAGCGGTCCTCGTAGTCTGCCGTGTGCTTGGCGATCTTCTCCGCATCGCCGAGATCGCCGCGGTGGATGATCTCCGTCGCCCCTTTCGCGCCCATCACCGCAATCTCGGCCTTGGGCCAGGCGTAGTTGAAATCGGCCCGCAGGTGCTTGGACGACATCACCACATAGGCCCCGCCATAGGCCTTCCGCGTGATCACAGTAACCATCGGAACCGTGGCCTCGCCATAGGCATAGAGCAGCTTCGCCCCATGCTTGATCACGCCGCCATACTCCTGGCTTGTGCCCGGCAGAAAGCCCGGCACATCGACGAGGGTCAGAAGCGGAATCTCGAAGGCATCGCAGAAGCGCACAAAACGCGCGGCCTTGCGGGCGCTGTCGATGTCGAGACAGCCGGCCAAGACCATCGGCTGGTTCGCCACGACACCCACCGTGCGCCCTTCGAGCCGGATGAAGCCCGTGATGATGTTGCGCGCAAACTCCGCCTGGATCTCGTAGAAGTCCCCCTCATCGGCAAGCTTCAGGATCAGCTCTTTCATGTCGTAGGGCGTGTTCGGATTCTCCGGCACCAGCGTATCGAGAGAGGGCTCGATCCGGTCGGGATCGTCGAAGAACGGGCGCACCGGCGGGCGCTCGCGATTGTTCGAGGGCAGGAAGTCCACCAGCCGCCGCACCTCGGCCAGGGCCTCGACATCGTTTTCAAAGGCGGCATCGGCCACAGAGGACTTCCTGGTGTGGGTCCCCGCGCCGCCAAGCTCCTCCGCCGTGACATGTTCATTGGTCACGGTCTTCACGACGTCCGGCCCAGTGACGAACATATACGAGCTGTCCTTCACCATGAAGATGAAGTCGGTCATCGCGGGCGAGTAGACCGCTCCGCCCGCGCAGGGCCCCATGATCACGCTGATCTGCGGCACCACGCCCGAGGCCATGATGTTGCGCTGGAAGACCTCGCCATAGCCCGCGAGCGAATCCACACCTTCCTGGATGCGCGCCCCGCCGGAATCGTTGATCCCAATGACCGGCGCCCCGTTCTGGACGGCCATATCCATGATCTTGCAGATCTTCTTGGCATGGGTTTCGGAGACAGATCCGCCGAGAACGGTAAAGTCCTGACTGAAGACATAGACAAGCCGACCGTTGATCGTGCCCCAGCCGGTCACGACGCCGTCTCCCGCCGGTTTCTCCTGCTCCATTCCAAAGTCGGCGCAGCGGTGGGTGACGAACATGTCGAACTCTTCGAAGCTGCCTTCGTCGAGCAAGAGGTCCACACGTTCGCGCGCCGTCAGCTTGCCGCGGCCGTGCTGCGCGTCGATCCGGCGCTGCCCACCGCCGAGCCGCGCGGTCTCGCGACGCTCTTCCAGTTGAAGAAGGATATCTTTCATGGCGCCCCCGTTGATTTGCTTGGCGCACCATACCGAAGAGAATAGCGGGATCGAAGGGGTTTTTGGCTAATTTGCAAAGTCTATTCAGCCTCCGCTTTGCAAATTGCAAATCAGCAAATATTCCCAAAATGCATGGCCGTTATGCGTGGACAACAATCCGAGCAGATCCTAGGTTTCGAGGATGGAAAACGCCCCCGTTGTCCGCTTCCTGGATCGGTCGACACCGCCGCACATCGTGACACTCATCCTCCTCGCTGGCATGTCCGCGACGGCAATGAACATGTTCTTGCCCAGTCTGCCAAACATGACCGCGTATTTCCAGACGGATTATGGCCTGATGCAGCTGTCCGTCGGGCTTTATCTTGGCATCAGCGCGGTGCTGCAAATCCTGATCGGACCGATCTCCGACAAGGTCGGGCGCCGGCCTGTGATCTTGTGGGGACTGGGCATATTCCTGCTCGCGACCCTAGGCTGCATCTTCGCCCCTACGGCCGAACTCTTCCTCGTGTTCCGCATGTGTCAGGCTATCGTCGCAGTGGCGATGGTGCTGAGCCGCGCCGCCGTCCGCGACATGTTCGAGCAGGACCGCGCCGCATCGATGATCGGGTACGTCACGATGGGCATGGCGATCGTACCGATGATCAGCCCGATGCTGGGCGGCTTTCTCGACGAGATGTTCGGCTGGCGCGCCAACTTCTGGGCGTTGTTCGTGATGGGTGCGATGACCCTGTGGCTCGCCTGGACGGATCAGGGTGAAACCGCGACCAAGAGTGGCAAATCACTCACCCGGCAATTTGCCGAATACCCCGAGTTGCTGACATCGCCGCGTTTCTGGGGCTACTCCCTCGCCGCGGGCTTCTGCTCAGGCGCGTTTTTCGCCTACCTGGGAGGCGGCCCTTTCGTGGGCTCGGTGGTGTTCGGGCTGTCGCCCTTCTGGGTCGGCATCTATTTCGGCGCCCCCGCGCTGGGGTACTTTTTTGGCAACATGTTCACCGGCATGCTGGCCCAGCGGGTCGGCATCAACCGGCTGGTCCTGATCGGCAGCCTCATCAACGCGTTCGGCGTTCTGCTCTCGCTGGTGATCTTCCTTCTGGGATATGGCAGCGCGATGAGCTTTTTTGGCCTCATGACCTTCGTGGGCCTCGGAAACGGGCTCGTGATCCCGAACGCGACCGCCGGTATGCTGTCCGTCCGCCCGCAGCTGGCAGGCTCGGCATCGGGGCTGGGTGGCGCGATCATGATCGGCGGTGGCGCCGCACTCAGCATGCTGGCCGGCGCGACACTCAGCGAAGCGACAGGTGCCTTCCCGCTGCTTTTCATCATGTTTGCGACCTCGTCAGCGGCTGTGATTTCGATCCTGCTTGTCTATCGTCGCGAACGGCGGATCGCTTTGCAAAATCCGTTGGGCTGATGCCGCGTTAGCGCCACGTTAACCACGATCGGCGCATCTTGTTCCGGGGGCTTTGCAAAGATAGACTTTGCAAACCTGCAAATTTGCAAATGAAATCAATGAGGCGCCTTGGATGGCCACACAGAAACTCTATGCTGGCGCCAAGCTTCGGGAGCTTCGCACGCGGCTCGGTCACACCCAGAAAGACTTTGCGGCAAAACTCGGTGTTTCGCTGCCCTATCTGAACCAGATGGAGAACAACAATCGTCCGGTCTCCACCACCGTGGTTCTTGCACTGGCGCAGGAATTCGGGCTGGACGTGACCGAACTCAGCACCGGCGATGGTGAGCGGCTCGTCAGCGATATGCGCGAGGCCCTTGCCGATCCGCTGTTTGCCGAGGCCCTGCCCCCGCTTGCCGATCTGCGGCTCGCAGCCTCCAACGCGCCCGCTTTCGCCCACGCCTTCCTCGAGTTGCACCGCAGCTACCGGCAGATGCAGGAACGTCTCGCCTCGCTGGACGAAGCACTTGGACGCGAGGATGCGCGTACCATCCCGAGCCCATGGGAGGAGGTACGCGACTTCTTCCACTACTGCGACAATTACATAGATGCTGTCGATCGCGCAGCCGAACACTTTGCAACCAAGCAGGGCGGACACCGCAATATTCGCGTGGCTGCCGTCTCCGCGCTCGGGAACGCGGATGTCCAGGTGACCTTTGCCGACATCGACCGCCTGCGCAGCTACGACACCGAGACGCGGACCCTGACGCTTTCGCGCCGGGCGCCGCCGGAGAGTCAGACGTTCCAGCTGCTGCTTCAGGTCGCGCTGGTCAAACAAGATGCCTTGCTCGAGGCGACACTGGATCTGGCGCGCTTTCACACTGCCGAAGCGCGCGCGATCGCGAAAATCGGGTTGGCCAACTACTTCGCGGGCGCAGCCCTCATGCCATACGAGGCCTTTCAGGCCGAAGCCCGCGCCTGCCGGCACGACGTCGAAGCGCTCGCCGGACATTTCGGCGCCTCCATCGAACAGGTGGCGCATCGCCTGTCGACCCTTCAGCGCCCGGGCGCCAAGGGCATCCCCTTCTTCTTCGTGCGCGTCGATCAGGCCGGCACCATCACCAAACGCCATTCGGCGACCCGGCTGCAATTCGCGCGCTTCGGCGGGGCCTGCCCGCTCTGGAACGTGCATCGCGCCTTCGAGTTGCCCGGCCGGTTCCTGCGCCAATTGGCCGAGACCCCCGATGGCGTGCGCTACATCAACCTCGCACGCGATGTCTCAAAGCCCGCAGGCCGCTTCGGAGCCCCGGTTCGCCGCTATGCCATCGCCCTGGGATGCGAAGTGCGGCACGCGAAGGAGTTGGTCTATGCAGATGGCCTCGATCTCAGCCGCGACGGCGCTTTCGAGCCGATTGGCATCTCATGCCGCATCTGCGAGCGTGCGCAGTGCCATCAGCGCGCGGTCCCGCCGCTGGAGCGCACGCTGAAGGTCGACCCCAACCAGCGCGACGTCCTGCCCTATCAGATCGGCTAGAGCGTTTGGCCTTTGACCTGGGCCAGGATACATCGCCTATTGCGTTGATTGCCTTGAAATCGGGCAGCGATGGTGATGCAAGCCGAAGGCCAATTGCTTTAGCGCCGCGCGGCGCGCCAGCCCGCCGCCTGCGCCTCTGCCGCAGAGCAGAACCAGCGCTCACCGTTGTCCTGCCGGATACGCGTGCGGTCATAGTCGCGCTGACCGGGCTGATGATAGATCTTCACCCCGCTGCGCGAGATGTTGCCCTTGATCGCGCACCCCGGAACCACGGGCGCAGACCCTGCCGCCCGGGCCCGGCGAAATTCGGACGGGTCCTGCACCCGGCTCGCGTGCAGCCCGACGTTGCGCACGGCAGCGCCCTTTTCGGCCAGAACGTAGTCTTGCGCATATCTGCGGTAGGCAAAGGCCAGGCCATCTCCTACAAGCGCCGCGCCCACATCCTCATCGTCGACCTCGCAGCGCGCAACGACCCTGTCGTAGCGGTCGCGCGTGACCGGCGCGCAGTGAGCGACGCGGCCGGCATAGCGCGTGGTAACCTGATCGGTAACCCAGGCCCCGCAGGCCCAGGTCTGTCCCTGGTCGGTTGTGCAGGTCTGATCCGCTTCAGGCGCATCGATACCGAAGAGCCGCACGGGTGTGCCGCCAACATCGAAAGTATCGCCATCCACAACACGAACCGGGCCGGACAATGCGGTCGTCGCCAAGGCGGCACCGGGGGCTGGCATAAACACCGCCAGCAAACACATCATTAACACACGCATGTGCGCGGTATGGTCCCGACCACCGCACCACGCAACCGATTTCGTTAACCAAGGTTAGCGAGGTGTTAACGTTGCGCGGTCTGCCAGGTGGGGTGAACCCAGGGCATGTCGTTCGATCGCGCAAGCATGGTGCGGCCCAGCAGATGGTCCGAGACCTTTTCGCCTACCATGATGGAGGGGGCGTTCAGATTGCCGTTCGTGATCCGCGGGAAGATGCTGCTGTCGGCGACCCGGAGCCGCTCGACACCGATCACCCGCGCTTCGGGATCGACGACCGCGTCCGGGTCGTCGGCACGCCCCATGCGACAGGTTCCGCAAGGATGATAAGCGCTTTCCGCATGCTCGGCGATGAAGTCGTCCAGTTCGGCATCCGACTGCACCGCATCCCCGGGCTGGATCTCGTGCTTCACGAAAGGCTTGAACGCGTCCTGCGCGAATATCTCGCGGGTCAGGCGGATGCAGCGGCGAAAATCGATCCAATCCTGCTCCGTCGACATGTAGTTGAAGGCGATGCGCGGGGCCGCAGCAGGATCGGCGGAGGCCAGGGTGACCGACCCGCGCGAGGGCGAGCGCATCGGCCCGACATGGGCCTGGAAGCCGTGCCCCCCAGCCGCGACGGTCCCGTCATACCGCACAGCGATCGGCAGGAAGTGGAACTGGATGTCGGGATAGGGCACACCGGCCTCCGAGCGAATGAACCCGGTGCTTTCGAACTGATTGGACGCGCCAAAGCCCCGCTTGAAGAACAGCCATTGCGCGCCGATCATGGCCTTGGAGACCAGGTTCCAGTGCTTGTAGAGAGTGATCGGCTGGCTTGCCGCCATCTGGAGGTAGAGTTCGAGATGGTCCTGCAGGTTTTGGCCAACGCCCGGACGGTCCGCCACCACATCGATCCCATGCGCAGCCAGATGCGCCGCCGGGCCGATCCCCGAAAGCATCAGCAGTTTCGGCGAGTTGATCGACGAGGCCGCCAGCACCACCTCGCGGTTCGCCCTGACCGTCTTGATCGACCCACCATGACGGATTTCCACGCCCGTGGCACGGCCCTCTTCGATCAGGATGCGCTGCGCGAGCCCCGTAACGAGCGTGCAGTGTCCGCTCTTCAGTGCAGGCCGGAGATAGGCATTGGCGGCCGACCAGCGCCGCCCGTGCCAGACGGTCTGTTCCATCGGGCCGAAGCCCTCCTGCTTCTGGCCGTTGTAGTCGTCAGTCGTCTGGTAGCCGGCCTGGCGCCCGGCCTCGACAAAAGCGTGATAGAGCGGGTTCTGTCGCGGTCCGCGGCTGACATGCAACGGCCCGTCGGTGCCACGCCAGGCGGGGTCGCCGCCATGCCCGCACGCGTGCCAGTTCTCCATCCGCTTGTAATAGGGCAGCACATCCGCAAAGGACCAACCATCGGCGCCCTGTTCGGCCCAATGATCAAAGTCCATGGCGTGACCGCGGACATAGACCATACCGTTGATGCTCGACGATCCGCCGATCACCTTGCCCCGCGGACAGGCCAGGCGCCGGTTGTTCAAATGCGGCTCGGGCTCCGAGCGATAGCCCCAGTCATAGCGCTTCATGTTCATCGGATAGGACAGCGCTGCGGGCATCTGGATGAACGGCCCCGCGTCCGTGCCGCCGTGCTCGATCACGATGACCGACGCGCCGGCCTCGCTCAACCGGTAGGCCATGGCACAGCCTGCACTGCCCGCCCCCACAATGACGAAATCCGCTTGCATCTTCACTCTCACTCACTGGATCAGCGCCGCGCGGCACGCGCCAAACACATGGCGTGCGCGTCAGCGCGCCTTCGGATTAAAACCTGCTTCTAGAATGGCGCTTCGAGGTCTCCCATGCGCACATAGACAGACTTGAGCTGGCTGTAGTGTGCGATCGCCGCTTTCGAATTCTCGCGCCCGACACCGGAGGATTTGGCGCCGCCAAAGGGCGCTTCCACGGGGGCGTCGTTATACGTGTTGATGTAGCAGGTGCCTGCCTCGAAGCCGGCCGCAATGCGGTGCGCGCGGGTCAGATCGCGGGTGAAGACGCCCGCGGCCAGGCCGAATTCGGTCGCATTCGCACGCGCCAGCACCTCGGTCTCATCGTCGAAGTCGAGCACCGCCATCACCGGCCCGAAAATCTCTTCGCGGGCAATCACCATGTCGTCGGTGACATCGGCAAAGACGGTCGGCTGGATATAGAAGCCGTCGCGGTCGAGCCGGCAGCCTCCGCAGACGAGCCGAGCGCCCTCGGCCTTGCCCTTTGCGATATAGTCGAGAACGATATTCATCTGGCGCTCGGACACCATGGGGCCGAAGCTCGTCTCGGGCCGCATCGGGTCGCCGATCACGGCGCTGTCCAGTCGCGCGGCCAGCCGATCCAGAAACGCCTGCTTGATTGCCCGATGCACGAAGACCCGTGTCCCGTTCGAGCAGACCTGCCCCGAGGAGTAAAAATTGCCCAGGATTGCGCCGCTGATCGCATTCTCCAGATCAGCATCCTCAAAGATGATGAGCGGAGACTTCCCGCCAAGCTCCATCGTGACGTGCTTGATGCCTTCGGCCGCCGCGGCATAGACCTTGCGACCGGTGGGCACCGAACCGGTCAGCGACACCTTGTCGATCCGCGGGTCGGTCACGAGCGCGGCACCCACATCGCCGAGCCCCTGCACCACGTTGTATGCGCCAGCCGGCAGCCCCGCTTCATGCAGGATTTCGGCCACCTTCAGCGCGCAGAGCGGCGTGGTCTCGGAGGGTTTGAAGATCATCGCGTTCCCGCAGGCGAGGGCCGGCGCGCCTTTCCAGCAGGCGATCTGGGTCGGATAGTTCCAGGCGCCGATGCCCACGCAGAGACCCAGCGGCTCGCGCCGGGTATAGACCCAGTCCTCGCCCAACTGAATGTGCTCGCCGGTCAGCGTCGCGGCCATCCCGCCGAAGTACTCCAGCGCATCGGCGCCGCTGGTGGCGTCGGCCACGCTGGTTTCCTGATAAGGCTTGCCGGTGTCATAGGTCTCCAGCACCGACAGCTCGTGGTTCCTCTCGCGCATCATGTCTGCAGCGCGGCGCAGAACCCGGCCCCGCTCGGTGCCGGTCATAGCCGCCCAGACCGCCTGCGCCCGCCCGGCGCTTGTGATTGCCTGCTCGATCAGTGCGGGTGTGGCAGCGTGCACAGTTGCGATGGTCTCGCCGGTGGCGGGATAGATCACCTCGATGGGCGTACCGCTTGTGTCTTCGACGTAGGCGCCGTTGATGAAGTGGCTGGCGGTGGGTTGGGTGGGATAGGTCATCAGATGAACTTTCATGCCTCCGGCGGGAGTATTTTGAGACGGGTGAAGATCATTCGCCTCGGGGGAAGCGTTTGCTGTCTTCGAGAATGTTGAGGTCCATGTGGTTGCGCATGTATTGCTCGGAGGCATCGCGCAGCGGCTGGTAGTCCCAAGGATAGTAGCCGCCCTGGCGCAGCGCCTCGTAGACAACCCAGCGGCGTGCCTGGCTCTTGCGCACATCCGCATCGAAGGCCGCGAGGTCCCAGCGCGCCTTGGATTTCGCCTGAAGCTGGGTGAGAGTCCCCTGATGGGCCGGGTGATCGGCGAGGTTGGTCAGCTCATGCGGGTCGGCCTCCAGGTCAAAGAGCTGGTCCGGGTCGAGCGCGCAGCGGTTGTATTTCCACTTGCCGTACCGCAGCGAGACCATCGGCGCGTAGGAGGCCTCCGCGGCGTATTCGATGGCGACGGGTTCGGTCCGCTCCGCGCCCTGGCCCAGCGGCACAAGCGACTGGCCGGTCGTCCAGGGCATCACCTCGTCCATCGCCACGCCGGCGAGGTCGCAGAGCGTGGGGCAGACGTCGATGTTGGAGACGGGTGTGGTCTGCAGGCCTGGCGTCATCTGGGGTGCCGAGATCATCAGCGGCACGCGCGAGGAGCCTTCAAAGAAGGACATCTTGAACCACAGCCCCCGCTCACCCAGCATATCGCCATGATCAGAGACAAAGAGGATGATCGCCTCCTGCCGCGTTTCGGTCAGGGTTTGAAGGATCTCGCCGATCTTGTCGTCGAGGTAGCTGATGTTAGCGAAGTAAGCCCGGCGCGAGCGGCGGATGTTCTCTTCGGTGATGTCGAAGCTGCGCCAGTCGTTGGCGTCGAAGATGCGCTTGCTGTGCGGGTCCAGATCCTTGTAGGGGATGGCGGGCACCTCGGGCAGCAGGTGGCCGCAGTCCTCGTAGAGGTCCCAGTATCGCTTGCGCGCGACATAGGGGTCGTGCGGATGCGTGAAGCTGACCGTGAGGCACCAGGGCCGGTCGTCGACGCCGCGCGAGAGGTCATAGAGCTTGCGTGTGGCGTTGAAGGCGACCTCGTCGTCATACTCCATCTGGTTGGAAATCTCAGCCACGCCCGCGCCGGTCACGGACCCCATGTTGTGGTACCACCAGTCGATCCGCTCGCCCGGCTTGCGATAGTCGGGCGTCCAGCCGAAGTCGGCGGGGTAGATATCGGTGGTCAGGCGCTCTTCGAACCCGTGCAACTGGTCCGGGCCGACAAAATGCATCTTGCCCGACAGGCAGGTCTGATACCCCGCGCGGCGCAGATGGTGTGCGTAGGTCGGCACCGCGGACGGGAATTCGGCTGCATTGTCGTAAACCCCGGTGGCCGAGGGCAGTTGGCCCGACATGAAGGCCGCGCGGCCCGGCGCGCAGAGCGGCGAGGCGGTATAGGCGTTGCGAAACCGGGTCGAGCGCGCGGCAAGTGCCTTGAGGTTGGGCGCATGCAGCCACTCCGCCGGCCCGTCCGGGAAGAGTGTGCCGTTCAGCTGGTCGACCATGAGGATCAGGATGTTGGGGCGGCTCATGCATCGGGCTCCAGCAGCTTGTCGAGCATCTCGCGCGCCGTCTGTCGCGCGGCGTCCGGGCTTTGCGACCGCGACAGGGCCGCACGCAGATAGAGACCGTCGATCAATGCGCCCAGTGTTTCTGAATGGTCTTCGGGCCGCGCGCTCAGCGGGCGCAGCGCATGGCTGAGGTTGGATTTCAGGCGGCGCTGGTAGAGTGCAAGCAGCCGCAGCATCTCGGGATTTGTCTGCGCCTGGGCGTAGAGCGTCATCCAGGCGCTCACGGTCTTGGGCGAGAAGCAGGTCGGCGAGAAACTCGCCTCGATGATCGCGACGGCACGGGCCTTGGGCGTGTCGGCAGCTGCCAGGCCGCGGCGGACTTCTGCGCCGAAGTCGCGCAGGATCTGGCGCATCGCGGCGAGAAAGATCTGATCCTTCCCGCCGAAATAGTGGTGCGCCAGCGCCGTCGACATGCCTGCACGTTTGGCGATCTGACCGACGGTGACATCGAGCGAGCCCTTCGACGCCAGTTCGGCAATCGTTGCCTCGACCAGAGCGCTGCGGCGGATCGGCTCCATTCCAAGTTTCGGCATGCGACTTCCCCTGTTTGCGGCGTCGCATGTGATAGCGGGTTTTTTATTGATCAGTCAATCAAGAAAAAACTCCTAGCCTTTCGTGGCATGCACGGGCGGTGTCGTCTCGCCGCGTTTGAGCGCCGCTTCGCGCAGGGTGATGAAGACGACCGACCCCATGATGACAAGGCCGCCGAGCACCACCCAGATGTCGATGGCTTCGTCGAAGACGAGATACCCCAGCAGGACCGCCCAGATCAGCTGGGCGAAGGTTACGGGCTGCGTCACGGTCAGCGGGGCCGCCGCGAAAGCCAGCGTCATCGTGTAGTGGCCGGCGGTCGCGAAGCAGGCGACGAGGAAGAGCACACCAAGATCGGCGAGCGTGGGCGTGACCCAATTGGCCAGGGCGAAGGGGGCGAGCGTGATCGTGACGAAGATCGAGAGCATCGCGACGACGACGGCCGGCTTGACCTCATCGGCCATGACTTTCGCCGTCAGGTAGGAGCCTCCAAAGGCGATGGCCGTGGCCAGCATCGCAAGATGCCCCGTGCTGATCTCGCGGAACCCGGGGCGCAGGATCAGCATGGCCCCCGCAAGCGCCGCGAGGATCGCCGCGATCCGGCGAAAGGCAAGCCGTTCGCCGAGGAACAGCGCCGCGCCGATCGTGACATAGATCGGGGCCATGTAGTTCATCGCGGTGACATCCGCGATGGGGATGCGGGCCATGGCATAGAACCACAGGATGACCCCGATCCCATGCATGACGCCGCGCAGGCCGAACAGCCTCCACTGCCGTGGGGTCAGTTGCGCCGCACGCAAGGCACCGATGGCCGGCAGCAGGAAGACGAGGCCCATCAGGTAGCGGAGAAACGCGGATTCCGCGGGCGGGACACGGGTGCCCAGATGTTTGACCAGCGCCGTCACCGCAATGAAACAGAGGCCCGTCACCAGCATCCAGAAGATGCCGACCACGGGGCGGTGGGGGGTGCGGGTGACCATGGGCCATAGACACCGCGTTTTGCGGGGCTCCGCAAGGGGCTATAGCGTTTCGAGTTTAATCTGAGATAGGCAGGATCGCTTTTTGCGATCACCGAAGGGAGAGGCAGCGCGACGCCATTCAGAGTTTGCTCGAAATGCTTCAGGCCAACAATAATCCGGCCGCAATAGCCCACATCGTAAGCGCAATCAGCGCGTCGAGAATGCGCCAGCTGCGGGGCCGGGCAAAGAGCGGGGCGAGCAACCGCGCCCCATAGCCGAGCGCAAAGAAGAAGCTGAGACTGGCAAGCACGGCGCCCGCCCCGAACACCAGCCGATTGTCGTATTGTGCCGAGATCGATCCGATGAGAACCACCGTGTCGAGGTAGACATGCGGGTTCAGCCACGTCAGTGCCAGCAGCGTGAGAAGTGTCGGCAGCAGCGCCTTCTGAACACCGCCATCGGCCCGGAGCACCTGCCCGCCGACCCATGCAGAGCGGGCACTGCGCCATCCGTACCACAGTAGGAAGGCGGCCCCGCCGTAGCGCATCGCCGTCTCGAACCAGGGCAGTTTTTGCGCAAGCGCGCCGAAGCCGGCCACCCCTGCCGCAATCAGCAGTGCATCGGAGACCCCGCAGGTCAGGCACACCCAGAAGACATGCTCGCGCCGCAACCCCTGCCGCAGCACGAAGGCATTCTGCGCGCCGATCGCCACAATCAGCGAGAGGCTGAGCAGGTAGCCGGGCAGAAAGGTGTCGATCATCGCGGTGCTCCATGCAGTCTCTCGCCTTGACTACGGAGATGCCGCGGATTACTCAAATTAAAACTTATGCTCCTGATTAAGCATCTCTAATGTCATTCGACCCCGGTCACCTGAACGCCCTGGCAGCCATCGTGCGGCACGGCAGCTTCGATGCGGCGGCAGCGCATCTGGGCGTGACACCTTCGGCGATCTCGCAACGGATCAAGGCGCTGGAAGAGCGCTTCGGCACCGCACTTGTCTATCGCGGCCAGCCCTGCACCCCGACGGACGCGGGCACCCGCCTCGCGCGCCATGCGGATGATGTGGCGCTGATGGAGGCGCATATCCTGAAGGAACTGCGCCCCGATGCCGAGGCCGCGACGCCGCGGGTCAGGATCGCGGTCAATGCGGACAGCCTGGCGACGTGGTTCGTGGGCGGGTTGGCGGATGTCGGGGGCCTGCTCTTCGATCTGGTGATCGACGATCAGGACACCTCTGCCGACTGGCTGCTGCGTGGCGCGGTGAGCGCAGCGGTCACCGGGCAGGCCCAGGCGGTCTCGGGGTGCTTATGCCAACCGCTTGGTGCCCTGCGGTATGTGGCGACGGCCAGTCCGGCGTTCGTGGACCGCTGGTTCCCGGATGGCGTCAGTGCCGCGACGCTGGCGCGTGCCCCGGTGATGACCTTCAACGCGAAGGACAAGCTGCAACACCGCTGGATCACGCAAATCACCGGCGAGAAACTCACACCGCCCGCGCATCAACTGCCTTCGACCCACGCATTCGTTGACGCCGCGCGGGCCGGGCTCGGCTGGGGCATGAATCCGCTACCCCTCGTCGAGAGCCATCTGCGGCAGGGCTGGCTGCGCGCGCTCGTGCCGGAAAATCCTTTGGATGTCGCACTTTACTGGCAAACCAGTCGTCTGATGACCGCGGCGCTCGACCCGCTCAGCCGCGCGATCAAGCGGCAGGCCCGGCGGCATCTTGCTAAGCCTTCTCACGCAACCGTGACTTAGAAACGGAAAATCACGGAAATCTTATTCGGGATGATTGGCGTATTTCTTTTTGTTCCCCATATGATGGGGATGTAACAAGGATACGTTTCTGATGCTGGACAACTTACACAACCTCGATCTGACTGCCAAAGACATCGAACTCATCGAGTCTGCGCTGCATACGCAAAAGAAGATCCTGACTGTGCAGAGCCAGGCTGGAGGAAGCGGCGCGCATAAGCGCCTGACGGACCTCAAGCACTTGATGAAACGGATCAGACGGAGCACCGCGCGCCCGGAGACGGACACCGCGCAAAGCTGGGGGCAGTTCGCGCGCATGCTGTTCTGCACCCAATGCGATCAGGTCCGCTGACGCTGCGGTCGCTCGTCACAAAAAAGCCACCCGCTGAAGAGGTGGCTTTTTTCTTATGTCGGGCGGAAGATTGCGTCAAAGCTGCGCCATGACCTCGTCGGTGGCTTCGAAGTTGGTCGTCACGCGCTGAACATCGTCGTCATCTTCAAGCGCCTCGATCAGCTTCATGAGCTTTTGCATCCCATCGAGGTCCATTTCGGTCGTGGTCGTCGGCCTCCAGACCAGCTTGGTGCTTTCGGACTCGCCCAAGGAGGTTTCGAGCGCCGTTGCCACCTCGTTCAGATCCGTATCGGCGCACCAGATCACGTGCCCATCCTCGGAGCTTTCCACGTCCTCCGCCCCCGCTTCGATCGCCGCCATCAAGACCGTGTCCGCATCGCCCACCTCTGCAGGGTAAGTGACTTCCCCCTTGCGGTCGAACATAAACCCGACCGAGCCCGTCTCGCCCAGGTTGCCGCCGTTCTTGGTGAAGGTCGAGCGCACGGTCGAGGCGGTGCGGTTGCGGTTGTCTGTCATTGCCTCGACAATCACCGCAACCCCGTTTGGCCCATAGCCCTCGTAGCGGATTTCCTCGTAGTCGTCGCCATCGCCGCCGGTCGCCTTGTTGATGGCGCGGTCGATGTTGTCCTTCGGCATGGACTGCGACTTGGCCTCCTTGACAGCCAGGCGCAGGCGCGGGTTCTTGTCGGGATCGGGGTCGCCCATTTTAGCGGCCACCGTGATCTCCTTGCTGAGCTTGGAAAAGAGCTTGGCCCGCACGGCGTCCTGACGGCCCTTGCGGTGCTGGATATTGGCCCATTTTGAGTGTCCGGCCATCGGCACCCTCCATTCGTCTTTGCGTTTGGCGATTATGTATCCGGGCGCGCGAAAACCCTCAAGCCCCGAGGCTAGGCGGCGAAGACCGCTGCGAGGATCAGGTAGGCCCGGATCGCCAGCCCCAAGGTCAGGGCCGCCAACATGTAATTCGGCATGACACGGGCAAAATCCTGGTAGTAGCGCGCCTCTTCGCGCTTGAGCTGCACGGTCGCCTCATCTGCACCCTGCGCGATGAGGCGCGCAACCGCGCGTTCGTGCCAGCGCGAGCGCAGCAGGAAAGAGCACGCCCAGATCGCCGGTGCGAGGATCAGCGCATCGGAGACGAGACCGGCCGTGCTCACTTCTTGACGGCGTTCAACTCGATCCGGTAGCCCAGCGCCTCGGCCAGCGCGAAGACCTTCCACAGGGTCGGCCCTGTCTTCGAGTCGCCGCGTGCAATACGCGACAGCGCCGTATGATCGAAGCCCGATTGCGCCCCGATCTCACGCAGGCTCATGTCCGAGCCGTTCAGCATCTGGGCGATCACCTGCGCACCGAGCGTCCGCGCCAACTCTTCGCCGGCGTCACGGAAGACAGCGTGCTTTTCTGCGGGCTCCAGCGCGTCGAATGCGGCATCAAACCCCGCCTCGTCCAAGGCCTTCACGGGTTTGACCGGCGCATTCGTCGTGCGTGCCGCCGCGCGGACCGCTTTGCGCTTGGACGCCTTGCCTCCGGTTCCGGCATTGATCTGTACATCAGTCATATGTCACCGTTGATATCGCGGTTAGAACTGTTGTCTTGCAAAGCAACACCTAGTCAACCAGCGTGCTTTTGTCAAGATTTCAGCGTGCGGTGCGATCAGGCTTCGGTAACCCGCGCAGCTCTGCGATCACCTTCTTGGCCACCGCGGCATCGCGCAAATCGGTCAGGGTCCGATTGCACTCTGTGAGGGTGCCGACCGTCAGGAACGCCAGCCGCCGATCCGGCTGTTCGGTATAGAGCACCACGCAAGCCAGGTTGAACCGGCGGGCATGAAAGCGGGCAAAGTAGCCTTCTTCATCCTTATCGTTGAGCCCGGTAATCTGCTGAAACAAAACCGGTTTCTCCAGATCGCTCAGAAAGGCCCCAAACTCCGGCGGGGGATAGCCGCTCTTGATATGATGCGCCTGCTCCACGTGGCTCCAGCGCAGATGATCGGGATTGCGCCAGCTGTGCTCGACCCCGTCGAGGTATCGTTTCAGCTTGAAGATGCGCACCTTGGCCCTGGCCGCGGCCCGCGGTGCCAGCTTGCCGGCCCGATCGAGCGCGTCGAGAAATCCGTTGGTGATAAAAAAGTTCAAATCGGACATAACCGCAGTTGAGGTAAAACAACTCGCGAAATCAAGAGCGTGGAGCAGCCCGTTTGACACAAGACCAGATCATCCTCTTTTCGCTCTTCGGCGCCGTCTTCGGGCTTCTGCTCTGGGGGCGGTTTCGCTATGATATCGTTGCCTTTTCCGCGCTGATGATCGGTGTGGTTCTGGGCGTCGTGCCGACCGAGGCGGCGTTCTCCGGCTTTGGCCATCCGGCCACGCTGGTGGTGGCGCTGGTGCTTGTGGTCTCCGCCGGTCTGGTGCGCTCGGGGGCGGTGTTTCTGATCACCCGCACGCTGGTCGATGCCTCCCGTGCACTCGGGGCACATATTGCTTTGATGGGTGCCATCGGCGGTGTGCTCTCGGCCTTCATGAACAATGTGGCGGCGCTTGCCCTGCTGATGCCTGTCGACATCCAAACCGCGCGCAAGGCAGGTCGGCCGCCCGGGCTCAGCCTGATGCCGCTGAGTTTTGCGACGATCCTCGGGGGGATGGCCACGCTGATCGGGACACCGCCCAACATCATCATCGCCTCGATCCGGGAAGACGCGCTCGGCGCGCCCTTCGCCATGTTCGACTTCGCCCCCGTCGGCGGGGCTGCGGCGCTGGCCGGGCTTGCCTTCGTCGCCGTGATCGGCTGGCGCCTGATCCCGCAGAGCGGCGAAGGCACCACGACCGAGGCCGAGTTGTCGCAATACATCGCCGAGCTGACCGTGCCCGAAGGCAACAAGCAGATCGGCAAGCGGCTCGCTGAACTCTCCGAGGCCGCCGACAAATCCGACGTGGCCATCCTCGGGCTGATCCGCGACGGCAAGCGCCGCTACGGCCAGGCGCGCAATTCACTTCTGCAAGCGGGAGACGCGCTGGTGCTGGAGGCCACGCCTGACGCGCTCGACGAATTCCGCAGCAGCCTCGATCTGGCCGTCGCGGATGCCAAACGCGAAGAGGCGCTGCGGGCCGACGGCGAGGGCGTTGAAATCATCGAAGTGGTGGTGCCCGAAACCGCGCGGATCACCGGCAAGACGGCGCAGTCCATTGGTTTGGCCTGGCGCCAGCGCACGGTGCTTCTGGGCATCTCGCGGCAAGGCAAACGGATCACCAAGCATCTGCGCCAGACGGAAGTGAAGACCGGGGACATCCTGCTGCTGCTGGTTCCACGCGATACCGGCCCCGACGTGACCGACTGGCTAGGCTGCCTGCCGCTGGCCGACCGCGGCCTTGCGGTGACCGAGAACCGGAAGGTCTGGCTTGCCATTGGGCTTTTCGCGGCAGCCGTCGCGGCAGCCAGTCTTGGCCTTCTCTACCTGCCCATCGCCTTGGGGCTTGTGGTTGTGGCCTATGTGCTGACGCGCATCGTCCCCATCAACGAGCTCTACACCCACATCAGCTGGCCCGTGGTGGTGCTCTTGGGGTCGATGATCCCGCTCGGGGCAGCACTGGAAACCTCTGGCGGGACGCAGTTGATCGCGGATGCGCTGGTGTCCTGGACCGGGGGATTGCCCGCCTGGGCGGTGCTGACCGTCCTGATGGTGGTGACGATGACGCTGTCGGACGTGCTCAACAATACCGCGACGACGATTGTCGCGGCTCCGGTTGGCATCCAGATGGCGCAAAGCCTCGACGTCTCGCCCGACCCCTTCCTGATGGCCGTGGCGGTGGCCGCCTCCTCCGCCTTCCTCACACCGATCGGCCACAAGAACAACACGCTGATCCTCGGGCCCGGCGGTTACAGGTTCGGAGACTATTGGCGCATGGGCCTGCCGCTCGAGGTTATCGTGGTGGTGGTGTCGATCCCGGTAATCCTGATCGTCTGGCCGCTCTGAGCCCGGACATGAAAAGACCCGCATTCGGGCAGCCGAATGCGGGTCGGGGATCTCGTGGGCGCCCTTCTGACACCCTTTGGCTCAGCGTCCGTAGACGTGGGCATAGGCCACATCATAGGCGTCTTCCGGGAACATCCCCAGATCAATCGCCGTCTCGCGTGGCATGTACCGCAGCTCGTGATAGGTGCGGTTGAATTCGGCCCGTTTTTCGGCCGCGGTTTTTAGTCGTGCTATGATGCTGTTCATCTGACATCCTTTCATCAAAACCGGTGTTCTGATAGCGCCAACATGATGTCGAAACCCCTAATGAACAACGCGCAAAAGAGAAAAGCTGACCTGCAATTTCTGCATAGCAGCATGAGCGGTCAGAGCGGCCAGATGAGCGGGATCATCATCGACACGATCAGCGCCATACTGAGGTTCAGCGGCACGCCGATCCGCATGAAATCGGTGAAGCGATACCCGCCTGGCCCGTAGACCAGCGTGTTGGTCTGATAGCCGATCGGCGTGGCAAAGGCACAGGAGGCCGCGATCATCACAGCCACCACCAGCGGGCGCGGATCGAGCCCGAGCGCAGTGCCGAGCCCGATGGCCAGCGGCGTCATGATCACCGCAACCGCGTTGTTCGAGACGATCTCGGTGAGCGTCGAGGTCATCACGAAGACCACCAGAACCACCACCGTCGGCGGCATCGCCATCAGCGTCGGTGAAACGGCATCCACGATCAGCGCCACTGCGCCTGAATGCTGCAGGGCAGCACCGACTGCGAGCATCGCAAAGATTAACGCCAGGAGGCGGCCATCGACGAAGGAGAACGCCTCATCCGCGTCGATGCAGCCCGTCACCAGCACCAAGGCCACCGCGAGGATTGCCAGCAGCAGGATCGGGGCGACATTGAAGGCCGCCAGCGCGACGATGCCTGTCAGCGCGAGGATGGCGATCGGGGCGTGGCTGCGCCGAAAGGCCCGGGCCGAGGGTTGCGAGACATCGACCATATCCATCTCTGCCGCAAGCCGTTTGATATCCTCTGGCGCCCCTTCCAGAAGCAGCGTGTCTCCCACTTTCACGACAAGGTCCTCGAGCTGCCGCCCGATGTTCTGATTGCGCCGATGCACGGCCAGCGTGTAGACGCCGTACCGCCGGCGCAGGCGCATGTTGCCCAGGCTGCGCCCCACCAGCCGGCATCCGGGCGTGATGAGCACCTCCACGGTCGTGGTTTCGACCGCCGAAACCTGATCGACGCGCTTCAGTTCCTTGTTGGCCTGCAGGCTCAGAAGCTCGGTCATCTGCGTGCGCAGCACCACGCGGTCGCCGACCTGCAAGGTCACATCCTTGAGATTGTGCCGAAGCGAGGCGTCACCGCGGACCACGTCGACAAGCCGCACACCCTCCCGTTTAAAGAGCTGCACCCCCAGCACCTCGCGCCCGATCAGGTTCGAATCCGGCGGAATCACGGCTTCGGTGAAAAACTTCATCTTCGACCGGTCCGAGAGCATGTTCGCCATGCTGTCCCGATCCGGCAGCAGCCGTCTGGCAAAGAGGGTGAGGTAGATGAGACCCCAAAGGCAGACCACGAGGCCGATGGGCAGGATCTCGAAAATCGTGAACGGTTCCAGGCCCTGGGTACGCGCGACCCCGTCCACCAGCAGATTGGTTGAGGTACCGATCAGGGTGAGCGAGCCGCCCATGATCGCCGCGTAGCTGAGCGGGATCAGCAGTTTCGACGCCTTGGCGCCCAGGGTCTGGCTCAGTTGCACCACGACGGGGATCATCACGACCACAACGGGCGTGTTGTTCATGATCGCCGAGGCCCCCATGACCGAGAGGATCACCCCGACGACGGCCCCGCGCGGATGGGTCTTGGCATAGCGTTCGGCCATGCGGGTCAGCACCTCCAGCGCGCCGGTGCGGACCAGCGCCCCCATCACGATGAACATTGCGGCGATTGTCCAGGGGGCGGGATTGCTCAGCACCGCCAGCGCGGTCTCGTAAGGCAGAACGCCCAGAAGCAGCATCAGCGCGGCACCCGCGATGGCCACCACCTCGGTTGGATATGTCTCGCGCACGAAGAGCGCGAACATCACCGCCACTACCCCGAGGGTCAGAAATGCGCCGGTGTTGGGAGACAATTCAAGCAAGGGGGTCAAGGGGATAGGACCTTTGATGCGATGCAACCACAGGTGAGTGTGGCGAATTGCTCAGGCCGAGGCAAGCGCCGCTTTCGGGCGCGGCTGCACCAGATACATGCCGGCAAACATCAGCGCCAGCGCCGCCCAGATGCCAGTGGAATAGGCCTCATCGAGGATCAGTTTCGCCCACAGGACCCCGAAGCCCGTCACAAGGTAGCTCACCTGCACGGCAAAGACCGAGCCTGCGCGCCCGACCATCCAGACATAGCCTGCGTAGACGACCACGTGGATCACCGAGGCCAGCATCAGGGCCTGGCCTTCGCGGGTCAGCAACTCCGCCGCGGGGATCCACTGTGTGGAGAGCAGAGCGACCGGCAGCATGATCACCGCCCCCATCAGCGAGGCGCCGTAGAGCACCTGGAACGGGTCCATCCCGGCGGTGCCGAACTTGGCCACAAGGTTGCCTTCGAGCCCGTAGCAGATGCCCGCGACCAGCGCGACGAGCACCCAGAACACCGAAAGATCAAGCGCCGACGCCCCCGGCGCCGCGATCAGAAGCACGCCGCAGAGGCCAAGTGCAAGCCCGATGAAGCGCCGCCACGAAAAGAGGTCGAGCCCCATCAGCAGCGCAATCGGGAACGCCCACATCGGCACCATCGAGAGCAGGATCGAGAGGATGCCCGCGGGCAGATGCACCGCGGCCTGATAGGATGTGGTGTTCGGGATCATCGTCCCGATCAGAGCGACCATGAGGCAGATGCCGATCTGCGCGCGTCCGCGCGGCAGCTTCGTGCCACGCAGCGCGCAGATGGCCGCCATGAGGGCTGCACCGATCGCCAGTTGCCAGAAGATCAGACCGAAGTGCTTGTAGCCCGTGGAGACCGCAATCTTGGTTAGCGGCTGGGTCATCCCCCAGCCGGCCCCGAGCAGGACAAGAACGCCGGTGAACAGCGCAACCTCTCCGCGGGACAGGGTCACGGCGCTGCGGCCTCCAGCAGTCCGCCGTTGCGCACCATCGCAATCCGCGCGGCCTTGCCCGTCCGGTCATCCGTTTCGACATAGACGCCCGCCAGCGTCGCCTCGCCCGCCGCAGGGATGAAACGCTCGCGCGGCATGCCCGTGATGAAGCGGCGCAGGGGTTCGGCCTTCTCCATGCCGATGACGGAGTTGTAGTCGCCGCACATGCCCGCATCGGTCAGGTAGGCCGTGCCTCCCGGCAGCACCATGGCATCGGCCGTCGGCACATGCGTATGGGTGCCCACGACGAGGCTCGCGCGCCCGTCGCAAAAGTGGCCCATCGCCATTTTCTCCGAAGTCGCTTCGCAGTGCATATCGACAATGACCGCCGCCGCCTGTCCACCGAGGGGATGCGTCTTGAGCACCGGCTCCACCGCCGAGAACGGATCGTCGAAGGGGCGTTTCATGAACACCTGCCCCAGCGCCTGGGCCACCAGCACCTTGCGCCCGTTCTGCGCTGTAAACAGACGTGCGCCCTTGCCCGGCGCGGCCTTGGAGAAGTTCAGCGGGCGGATGACCCGCGGCTCCTGCTCGATGAACTGGAGCATATCCTTCTGATCAAACGCGTGATCGCCGAGGGTGATACAATCGGCCCCCGCCTCGAGAAGGGTCTTGGCGTGTGCCCCCGACAGACCGATGCCCGAGGTCGCATTCTCGCCGTTGATGACAATGAAGTCGAGCTTCCACTCCTGCCGGAGACGCGGCAGGTTGTCCGTGATCGCGCGGCGGCCCGCACGGCCCATCACATCTCCGAGGAACAACAGCTTCATGGACGATGGGTAGGGCGCGCACCTCAGAAGGGCAAGGGGCGGCGCGCAGAATAATCACGATCCGGGTGCCGGACGCACCACTGCGGCGCGTCCGGCCCTGGTCGGCGCGAACCCCTCAGAACCGGCGCGTCAGACCGATCCGCAGCACGGTGGCGTCGGTCTCGGTTTCGCGGAAGTTCCCGTTGAAATTCTGCTCGGAGGCATCCCACTGGTAATGCACCGCTTCGAGACGGGTCGACCATGTGTCGTTGATGGCGACCTCCGCCCCCAGCCCAAGGCCAAAGGAGCCGATCAGGTCGTCGTCATCCGAGCCCGACGGGCTTAGCCCAGCATCTGTAATGCCGAGCCCAACGATACCGTAGTAGTAGGCGCGCTGAGTGGCATAGCCCGCCCGGATGCGCGGCTCCAGCAGGAACGACCCATCGAACCCGGTGCTGCCGAATGTGGCATCAGACGCGCCACCCGGCGTTTCGAGACGAGACAGCGCAACCTCCGGGGTCCAGACAAAATTCGGTCCGCGCCGAATGCCGTAGCCCGCATAGATCCCGAACCCCGAGCCCTCATCCGACAGGTTGTGCACGCTGCTGCCCGCAATCTCCGAGGAGGTGTCCGTGAAGTTGAACGACACCCCGCCATAATACCCTGTCCAGCGATCCTGCGCATCTGCGGGCAGAGCGAGCGAGACGACAATGCCACCCGACAAAAACAACTCTCGATAGTTCATGTGAAACCTCATATGATTTGGTAGAAAGGCAAATAGTTAACCTTGAGTTTGTTTTAATTATTGTTTTACAATAATTTTTGCAAGCAATGTTGTTATGTGGAGTGCTCACCCGTGCCCAACCCTCTCGACAGACAGGCCAAAATCGCCGCTACCGCCCGCGCCGGCGTCTGGTTCAGCACGCTCGCCCTGGGGCTGGCGCTGCTTCTTGCCGCCTATTTCCTCTTCCTGTCGGTTACCGATCCGCTGCAACTGGGGCGCGAACTGGCCAAGGAACTCGAGCTTGAGATCGACGGTCTGCGACTGACGACCGCGAGCGCCCTGCTCGCCAGTCTGATCTGGCTCACCACCGATTTCATGGCCGTGGCGATGATCCTGCTGATCCGCAGGCTCTTTTCCGGTCTGCGTGCGGGCACGGGCATCTTTACCGAGACGACAGCGATCCGCCTGCGCCGCATCGGCTGGGTGCTCGTGCTAATCATCCCGGTCAGCATGGTGGTCGACGGGATCGCCCGGGCGCTGCTGCGCTATTGGGCGGATCCCACGGGCATCACTTTCGGCATAGGCTTTCAGGATGGCGACATCTATGCGGTTATCCTCGGCCTGATGCTGGTGGCGCTTGGGCACATCATGGTCGACGCCGCGCATATGGCAGAGGAAAACAGGGCTTTTGTCTGACGCGGAGGACGACAAGGGGCAGCGTATCACCGTCACACTGGATGTGATGCTGGCCCGCCGCAAGATGCGCTCGAAGGAACTGGCCGAGCGTGTGGGCATCACCGAACAGAACGTGTCGCTGCTGAAGTCCGGCAAGGTGAAGGGCGTCCGCTTCGAAACGCTCGCCCGGATCTGCGAAGTGCTCGACTGTCAGCCGGGAGATATCCTGACCTACGAACCGCCAGAGGACTGACGCAGATCGGTCATGCCCGTCTCGGTCACAATGAAATCAAGCCGCTGGTCCGTCGGCTCCAGCGGCAGCGCGTCGGCCTCCTGCGCGGCATAGGCAAAGCCCACGGCAAGGGTCGGGCGTTTGGCCCGCAACTGGGCGAGGGTCCGGTCATAGAAGCCACCGCCATAGCCCAGCCGCCCGCCGCGCGCATCGAAGGCCACCAGCGGTACGATCACGATCTCGGGTTCGAAGACCACTTTCTCTTCGGGGATCAGAGCTCCGAAGGCACCCGCGACCAGCGGCATATCAGGCTCCCAGCGCGCGAACTCGAGCGGCTGCCCGTCCCCGAGGATGACCGGGATACCGACCGGCCCGTAGGCCGCGGCCTCGGCCATGGCAGGGCGCGGGTCGATCTCCGTCCGGATCGGCATGTAGCCCGAGAGCGGCACCCCGCGATGACCGGCCAGAAAGGCTGAGAGCACGCCCGCCCCGGTGCCCGGATCGGCCGCATGGGCCGCCTTGCGCCGCGCAAAGCCATCGTGGCGGGCTTGCGTCTTCTGTCCGGCAAGATCGCTCACAGCAGCACCACGACAGCCAGCCCGAGGAAAGCGAAGAAGCCCACCACATCCGTCACGGTCGTCACGAAGGCCCCCGAAGCCAGGGCCGGGTCGATGCCGACGCGTTCGAGGATCACCGGGATCACGGTGCCCGCAAGCCCTGCGACGACGAGGTTGATCACCATCGCGGCGGCAATCACATAGCCCAGCGCGGGCGAGCCGAACCAAATGACACCCACGACACCCATGACCACGGCAAAGACCACGCCGTTGATCAGCCCCACCAGCACCTCGCGCCGGATCACCCGCCAGACGTTGGCGCCCGTGAGGTCCTTGGTGGCAATCGCCCGCACCGCCACCGTGAGCGACTGCGTGCCCGCATTGCCCCCCATCGAGGCGACGATGGGCATGAGAACCGCAAGTGCCACGATCTGGGCAATCGCCGCCTCGAACTGCGCGATCACCAGGCTCGCCGCAATCGCCGTCACCAGATTCACCGCCAGCCAGGGCAGCCGCTGCTTGGTGGTCTCGATCACCCGGTCGGAGAGCGAGCCTTCACCCACACCGGCCAGGCGCAGAATGTCTTCCTCGTGCTCCTCATCCAGCACAGCCATGGCGTCATCGATCGTGATCACGCCGATCAGCCGCTCCTCGTCATCGACCACGGGCGCGGAAATCAGGTGATACTGGTTGAAGGCATAGGCCACGTCGGATTCGTCCTGCAGCACCGGGATGATCTGGAAGGTCTCCTCCTTGATATCCATCAGCCGCACCTCGCGCTTCGAGCGCATCAGCTTGCCCAGGGTGACATTTCCGATGGGGTGCAGGCGCGGGTCCACGAGCACGATGTGATAGAACTGGGCGGGCAGCTCCTCCTCGGGCGTGCTGCGCAGATAGTCGATCGCCTCTCCCACCGTCCAGTGTTCGGGCGCCATCACGACCTCGCGCTGCATCAGGCGGCCGGCGGAGTATTCCGGATAGCTGAGCGCCTGCTGCACCGCCATCCGGTCCACATCGGGCAGCGCCTCGAGGATGGCCTCCTGCTGGTGGTCTTCCAGATCCTCCACCAAATCGACCACATCGTCGCTGTCCATGTCGCGCACGGCCTGGCTCAGCACCTGCGGCGTCAGAACCGCGATCACCTCCTCGCGGATCGACTCGTCGAGTTCCGACAGGATCTCACCGTCAAACTCCCGCCCGTAAAGCCGGATCAGCCGCGAGCGGTCGAAGGCGTTGATCTGCTCGAGCAGGTCCGCGATATCGGCCGGGTGCAGCGGCTCCATGAGCTCGGTAAGCTTGGCCGCATCGTCGATGTCCACCGCATAAAGGATTGCCGCGACGGCCTTGGGGCCCAGCACATAGGCCTCGTCTTCATCCTCCGGCTGCAGTTCGGTGGATTGATCTGACATGCGCGTCTCCCCTGTCTTGCGCGGACCATACGGGGCCGCCCCCGCAGTGACAATGCCGCCCGCTTCCCCGTTGTGGCTGCGCTGCGAAGGGCCTAGAGAAGAGGCCATGAGCACGCCCCGCCTCCTTCTCGGCCAGACCTTCGAGGCCCGCGGCAACCCGTTCCGGCAGCCCTGGCGGGAGGCGGTGCGGATCGACAGCGCGGGCGCCGTCCTGATCGAAGATGGGCTGATCCGGGCCGTCGGCAACCGCGACCGCCTGCGCCGCGACGCCCCGCAGGCCGAGGTGCACGATTATGGCCCGCAACTCATTTGCCCCGGCTTCGTAGATGCCCATGTGCACTACCCGCAGACGGCGATCATCGCGAGCTGGGGCAAGCAGCTCATTGACTGGCTCAACACTTACACCTTTCCCGAGGAAATGCGGCTGGAAGATCCTGACTACGCCGCGCGGATCGCGAACCGGTACCTCGACCTGGCGCTGAGCCACGGCACGACCACCATGTGCTCTTACACCACGGTCCACGCCCACAGCGTGGATGCGTTTTTCGACGCGGCCGCGGCACGGGGGATGCGCACCGTGGCGGGCAAGACCTGCATGGACCGCAACGCGCCCGAGGGGCTGCGCGACACCGCGCAATCGGCCTATGACGACAGCAAGGCGCTGATTGCGCACTGGCAGGGGCAGGGCCGCGCGACTTATGCGATCACGCCGCGCTTCTCGCCGACGTCGACGCCGGAGCAGCTCAGCGCACTGGGATCGCTCTGGGCGGAGCACCCAGAGTGTCTCATGCAGACCCACCTCAGCGAACAGCCGGCCGAGATCGCCTGGGTGCGCGCGCTCTTTCCGCAGGCCCGCGACTACCTCGACACCTATGAGGCGCACGGGCTCCTCGGCCCCCGCGCGGTCTTCGGTCATGCGATCCACCTGGAGCCGCGCGAGATCGACCGGATCGCCGAGACCGGCGCGGCGCTGGTGCATTGCCCGACGTCGAACAGCTTCATCGGCTCGGGACTCATGGATGTGGCCGGGCTCGCCGCGCGGTGCATTCCCGTGGGGCTGGCCACGGACACCGGGGGCGGGTCGTCCTTTTCGATGCTGCGCACCATGGCCGCGGCCTATGAGATCGCGCAGCTCAGAGGGAGCGCGCTGCATCCCGCGCAGCTGATGTGGCTGGCCACGAGCGGTGCGGCCCGCAGCCTGCATCTGCACGACAGGATCGGCACGTTGGCTCCGGGCCACGAGGCGGATCTGACCATCCTCGATCTCGCCTCCACCCCCGCCATTGCGCAACGCGCCGCTGAAGCCAAAGACATCTGGGAGGCCCTCTTCCCGACGATCATGATGGGCGAAGACCGCGCCATCTCCGATGTCTGGATCGGCGGGCAGAAACACCGACCTGCTTCTTCTGGCTGAAAATATCCCCCCCGGAGGGCCGGCCCGACACGCGCGCCGACGATGTCAGCAGCCGGGCGCGGCCAGCACCATGACCCAAATGCGCCCCGTCCCTTCGACCAGCGCAAATTCACGCGCCTCGCGCGCCAGCATGTTCCGCCGGTGGCCGCGCGAACCGGCCCAGGATCGCATCACCTCGCCCAGCGTGCGTTGCCCCTGCGCGATGTTCTCGGCAACAAAGCACCAGCCATAGCCTTGCCCGGTGACCCGCGCGCCCACTGTCGAGCCGTCGCTGCCGCGATGATCGAAGAAGCCGCGCGCAGCCATATCGTCAGCATGCACCCGCGCCGCTGCCTCCAGCGCGGCGGAATAGGCCAAGGGCGCGCGCCCTTCGCGCGCCCGGTACTCGTTCAGCGCTTGCGTTGCCTGCGGGTCCGCGAAGCCGCCGCTTGCCAGACAGCACAGAAACAGGACCGCCAGAATTCGCATCAAAACGCCTCCATCAATTCACGGGTCATCTCCGCCTGCCGTGAGATCAGTTTGGGTAGATCAAGCGTCGTCACCTGCCCGTCGCGGACCACTGCACGCCCCTCGACAAACAGATCGCGCACCGTCGTCGGCCCTGCCAGCAGCAGCGCGGCGGGATCCCAGCTTCCCGACGCCTCCAACCCCGAGACGTCCCAGACCGCCAGATCGGCCCGCGCGCCAACAGAGATCCGGCCGCATTCGGGCCGCCCCAACACATCTGCCCCACCCCGTGTCGCCAGTTCCAGCGCGGCGCGGGCACTCATCGTATCGGCGCCCTGTGCGACCCGCTGCAACAGCATCGCCTGCCGCGCCTCGGCCACCAGATTGCTCGCGTCATTGCTGGCCGACCCGTCGACGCCGAGCCCAACCGGCACGCCCGCCCCGCGCAGCGCCGCAACCGGAGCAATCCCGCTGCCCAACCGGCAATTCGAGCAGGGACAATGCGCCACGCCGGTGCCCGTCCGGGCGAAGAGGGCGATCTCCTCGGCATCGAGCTTCACGCAATGTGCGTGCCAGACATCCGGCCCGACCCATCCCAGATCCTCGGCATACTGACCCGGGCGGCAGCCGAAGGCCTTGAGAGAATAGGCGACATCCTCGTCGTTCTCGGCCAGATGCGTGTGCAGCATGACGCCTTTGTCGCGTGCGAGCGCAGCCGCATCGCGCATCAGATCGCGACTGACGGAAAACGGCGAGCAGGGTGCGATGCCCACCCGGCACATCGACGCAGCAGACCCATCGTGGAACGCGTCGATCACGCGGATACAATCGTCGAGAATATCGGCCTCGTCCTCCACCAGATCATCCGGCGGCAACCCGCCCTGCGCGCGACCAATGCTCATGGCTCCGCGCGTCGGCTGGAAGCGCAGCCCGATCTCTGCGGCCGCGTGAATGGTCTCGTCGAGCCGTGTCCCATTGGGATACAGGTAGAGATGATCGCTGGTCAGGCTGCACCCAGAGAGCGCGAGCTCCGCCAACCCCACCTGTGCGGAGATAAAGACATGCGCGGGCGTGTAGCTCGACCAGATGGGATAGAGCGTCTCGAGCCAGCCGAAGAGCAACGCGTCCTGGGCGGCAGGGACGGCGCGGGTCAGCGTCTGGTAGAGGTGGTGGTGGGTGTTCACCAGCCCCGGCGTGACGACGCATCCCGAGACGTCGATGGTGGTCGCATCATGGCGCAGCCCGACGCCGATCTCACGGATGACCCCACCGTCGATCAGGACATCCGCACCCCGCAACTCGCGGCGTTCATCGTCCATGGTCACCAGATGATCGGCGTTGCGCAAGAGCAACGCGCTCATCCGAGCGCGTCTCGCAATACGGCGAGGGCCTTGGCGTGCAGCTCCGGGTTGGCCGCAGCGATGGCGCGGCCGCCCTCATGCGCGGGCTCCCCCTCCCAGTTGGTCACCACGCCGCCCGCGGCCTCGATGAGCGCGATGGGCGCCTGGATGTCATAGGCCTGCAAGCCCGCTTCGATCACGAGATCGACCTGACCGGCGGCAACGAGCGCATAGGCGTAGCAATCCATGCCATAGCGGGTCAGTTTCGCCCGCTCTGCCACGGCGCGGAACGCGGCGGCCTCCGCCGGCGTGCCGACTTCCGGGAAGGTCGTGAAGACAACGGCCTCCGCCAGATCAGAGGTCGTGCGGGTCACGATCTCGGCCACGCCAGCCGGCCCGGTGAGCTCGGCCCGTGCACCGCTGCCGACGAAGCGCTCGCCGATGTAGGGCTGGTCAATCAGCCCGTAGAAGGGTCCCGCCGCATCGGAGACCGCGATGAGGACGCCCCAGGTCGGCGTGCCGCTGACAAAACCGCGGGTGCCGTCGATCGGATCGAGCACCCAAGTCAGCCCGCTTGTTCCTGAAGAAGCGCCGAATTCTTCCCCCAGCACCGCGTCGTCCGGCCGGTGCCGCTCAAGCACGGCGCGCATCGCCTTCTCGGCCGCCCGGTCCGCCTCCGTCACGGGGTCGAAGCCGTCAGCGAGCTTGTTGTCCTGCACAAGCCCGCGCGCACGGAAGTATGGCAGGATCGCGGCTCGCGCCGCATCTGCCATCGCACGGGCCGTTGAATCGATGATGACGAAATCAGATGCGTCGCGGTCGAGTGTCATGCGGCACTGGTGCCAGCGGAACACCCCGGAGACAAGAGCCCTGGCGAATTCCTAAGGCTGCCGGGGTCAAAATATGAGAACTTGCCTGCGCACGCCGCCAATCAGGCGACGTCGCTCAACACGCGGGCCAGTTCGAACAAACGCCGGCGCTGGTTCTCCGGGATGGCATAGTAGGAGCGGACGAGATCCATAGCCTCCTTGTCGCCCATCATGTCGGCGGGAATGCTGTCTTGTGCGGCAGCACCACCATCTTCCGACTTCAGACCTTCGAAGAAAAACGCAACGTCGACCTCGAGCGCATCGGCGATGTCCCACAGACGGGATGCGCTGACGCGGTTGGCACCTGTTTCGTATTTTTGGATTTGCTGGAACTTGATCCCGACACTTTCCGCCAGTTTCTGCTGCGTCATCCCAACCAGCCAGCGGCGTTGACGAATACGCTTTCCAACGTGAGCATCTACGACATGTACCATTTGCTTATCCCTTGCGTTTACCTTGTTAAAAACGTGGCCTTCCGACCGGACTGCATCCTTGGCACAACCTAGCCGCGATCACCACCAACCATTCTGCCGCTGAACAATAGAGAAAAACGACCCTCGATCAATGATTATCGCCTCCCAATAGCGTGAGCGTGAGGCCGTTCGAATCAATCATAGCGCGTCTTTTCCAGTGAAATCAGAGCTTTTTGAGACGAAATCCAGCGTCGCACTATTCGATTAAAATTTTGTGCATTTGGTCAAATTTATCTGGATTAATTCAATCTTAAGTTGATTTTAAGCATGAATGACAGCGGTTTTTCCACGATGGCTAGAAATCCTGCCAGGCACCGCTGCGCCGCTGTCATAGCGCATCTCTGGATCGGCGGAAATTGTCTCGTTCACGCGATATTGGCAAGATCCCGCCGGACCAAGGGAAAATGTGAGGGTCCGGCAGGTCGGCTTGCGAAGGACATCTGCCCGAATCTCGCGCTGCACGGGCAACCACATGCGTCAGGCAATCTTGAGGCGCGAAGCATCCATCTTCGAAAACGCGCGGCGCAAAAAATCGGCCAAGGTGTCGTGCATCACGTTCTTGCTCGATTGCGCTCCATAAAGGTTGATCAGCTGGCTCGGAAGCTCGGGCAGCGCGCCATTGTGTTCGACACGTTGCAAGTGGGGCGGTTCAGTGCCTTCGATCATCGTGTGCACGGCCAGATCCGCGCTCACCGTCGCCTCGATCGTTCTGTCGCTTTCCGTCTCGACCATCACCTCCCAAGGGATCTCCGCGAGATCGAGCGCTTCAACCACATGGGGCCGGAAGGTGCATTGCCGGCCGAACGCCAGCCTCAGCGGCGTCTGCCGCCACGCGGTCCCGCCTGGAGCGCCAATCCAGCGCAGCGGCTTTTCATCCAGGATTTCCCCGCCGGTCTCCAGCGCTTTCTCCGTGGTCAGAATGAGATCGCACTCGCCCTTCTCGAACATCTCTTTCAAGGCCCGGGTATAGGACGAGACAAGTCGCACCCGGACCCGCGGAAAGGCGGCGTGGAACTGCTTCAGCACCTGTGGGATGACCGGATAGACAATATCATGCGGAACGCCGAGCACGATCTCGCCTTCATAGGCCTGGTCGGTCAGCCGCCCGACGACCTCATCGTTCAAAGCGACCATGCGCCGCGCGTAGATCAGCAGCTGCTCTCCCGAGGCCGTCAGCGCGATGGTGCGGCCGGAACGGTCCAGAAGCTCGACGCCGAGAAGCTCTTCCAAGCGTTTGAGCTGCATCGAGACCGCGGACTGGGTCAGATGCAGGAACCCGGCGGCGCGCGTAACACCGCCGGCGTCCGCGACGGCAACAAAGGAGCGTAGCGTGGTTATGTCGAGATTTCTCATATCACCAACCTTGATCAAAGAGTTCACAAACATTCGTTTCTAAAATGAACCACAGTTTGCCATATACATCAAGTATGCTGATGCAAAGCGGAACAATCATCACGAAAGGAACTGGGAGATGTCCCTGATCGACACTGTTACATATCGCAGAGCCGCCGCCCTGCCCCGCCGCCACTTTCGTCTTGGTACCTACCTGTCGCTCTGGCGGTCGCGCCGCGCGCTGGCCCGACTCGACGCCCGCGCGCTGGAAGACATCGGCGTCGACAGCGAAGCGGCACAATTCGAGGCCCGTCGCGGCTTCTGGGACGTGCCGGAGACCTGGAGAAACAGCTGATTCTCGCCTCTCAAGCGCTGCTTCGCCGCCACATTAACGATTTGGTATCCAAATCTTACCAAACCGGCACATTCCCGACCGAAAAACCTTGAAATAGAGCTCTGCGCCACCGATATTCAGCGCAGAGCGCGCGTAGAAGGTCTGCGCGCACAAAGTGTTTCAAGTGGAGGTCTTAATGGCTGACGTGAATACAATCCGGTCGACGGCCGGATCCCGCGCCGCCCAGATTGATGAGGGGCTGCGCGCCCATATGAACAAGGTCTACGGCACGATGTCCGTAGGCATGCTGATCACCTTTGCTGTGGCTTGGGCTGTTGGCACGGCGCCCGGTCTGCTGGCGGTCTTCCGCGATCCGGTCACGCTTCAGCCGAACATCCTCGGCTGGATCATCATGTTCGCGCCGCTCGCGATGGTGTTTGGCTTCAGCGCGATGATCAACAAGTTCTCGGCGGCGGCTGCACAGTTATTCTTTTACGCCTTCGCAGCCGTGATGGGCCTGTCCATCGCCTGGATCTTCGTGGCCTTCACCGGCATGTCGATTGCGCAGGTATTCCTGATCACGTCGATCGCCTTCGCGGGCCTCTCGCTGTGGGGCTACACCACGAAAAAGGATATCTCCGGCTGGGGCAGCTTCCTGATCATGGGCGTGATTGGTCTAGTGGTCGCGATGCTGGTGAACATCTTCCTGCAGTCGCCTGCGATCATGTTCGCGATTTCGATCCTCGGCGTGCTGATCTTCGCGGCACTGACCGCCTATGACACGCAGAACATCAAGAACACCTACCTGGCGCATGCGCATCATGGCGACCAGGAGTGGCTGCAGAAGTCCGGAATCATGGGCGCACTGAGCCTGTACCTGAACTTCATCAACATGTTCATGTTCCTGCTGCAATTGTTCGGCAATCGCGAATAGACGGCAGCACATCCTCGATCCGGGGCCGGTTCCGAAAGGGACCGGCCTTTTTCGTTACTGGCTTCTTTCGGACGTTCGCCTGAAGCTTGCGGTACCCTCGTGACCAGTTCCTGCCAGGCGATCAGCCGGAGGCTGCGACCGATGAGTCATGCTCAAGGCAAGATGCTTTGGGTTGCTGGCCGGTGCTCGGCCCGGCTCGGCAGGTGGCGGATGAATGCGGTCACCTCAGCCGGCGAGCGCAGGTGGTGCACGGCGAGGCGCGGATGCCTGTCAATGAGCTCCTGGAGCCGGTGGCGGTGTGTGCGGCGCGTACGCCAGATGTAGTGGTAGAATTCAAAGGTCTCGCCGTGCAGCTTTTCGACACAGCCTTCAGCCATATCGGGTCGGCGCCGCCCGTAATGGCGGATCATCCGCGAGGTCACCCGCCACAGGCGCAGCAGCACCGGCAGGTCGAGCCAGATCAGCGTATCGGCCCGGCCCGCGCGATGCCCATAGGTCGCCGAAAGACCGCCTTCGAAGATCCAGGCCTCGGAGGTTTCGATGTTGTGAGCCAGGGCGAGTTTGTCAGCGCGCGGCCGCTCCTGCCAGTCCGGCAGCCAGTGAAGGTGGTCCATATGGTGGACCGGCAGGCCCGTGCCCTCTCCCATGATCCGGGCGAGCGTGCTCTTGCCCGAGCCAGGGCCACCGACAATCATCACGCGTTTCATACTGCCTCCAGAACGTAAAAGGCCGCGCTGTTGCAGCGCGGCCCCGTCATCCTTGGAATGGCGGATCTTACTTGATCTTGCCTTCCTTGTATTCGACGTGCTTGCGGGCGACCGGGTCGTATTTGCGCACGACCATCTTCTCGGTCATCGTGCGCGCATTCTTCTTGGTCACGTAGAAATGGCCTGTCCCCGCCGAGGAGTTCAGACGAATCTTGATCGTGGTTGGCTTGGCCATGGTGCGTCTCCTGCTGCGACCCGTCCCGCGGGACCGGTCGCTGAAAATCCTGAAGCCCGGCTTTTACCCGGATGCGAGGGCGAGTCAACCGCAAATGCTTGGTTTTCGGAACCGCCGCGCGACCGGCGCCGCCCAGCCTGGCGGTCCGGCGATTGCCGCTCGAAACGCTGCATACGGATCCACCGTTTCGGCGCCCGCGCCAATGCTCTGACCGGCAAGACCTCAGGCTTTTGGATTTCGGTGAAAATGAGGTTCGGCGACACCGCCCGCCCCGCCCGGCGCTCAGACCTGACCGGCCATGCTCTGCCATGCGGCGTCTTGGACCGTGGTCCGCTCTTTCCAGGAACCATGCGCGGAAGGCCTGTAAGCCGGATTCTGTTCCCCGAGGCGCGCGCCCCGGTTCGATGACCATTCCTCTCGCCCATGCGTTGCCGCAGAGGCTCTAGCTGCCAACCCGGATCTGCTGGGGCAAAAGCGGCCCCGTCTTGCGACGCGCGATCCCTATTTGGCATTGCTCCCGGTGGGGCTTGCCGTGCCGCCCCTGTTGCCAGCGGCGCGGTGGGCTCTTACCCCACCGTTTCACCCTTGCCCCCGTGCATCGCATGGCGATGTGCAAGGGCGGTCTGATTTCTGTGGCGCTGTCCGTCAGGTTCCCGGTGGGTTTCCCCACCGATCCCTGCCCGGGGGTTACCCGGCACCGTTGCTTTTTGGAGTCCGGACTTTCCTCGACCCCGGTTCCCCGGCGCCGCGGCCATCCGGCCTTCCGCGCGGGGCGGTGATGCGCGTTATTTCAGCGCGCGTCAATGGGTGGAGAGGGCGGAGCCTCCGGCGGGAGTATTTTTGGACGGGTGAAGGAGCCGGTTATGTCCAGAGCGCCGCGTGACCGAGAGGGGTGAAATCCTCCGGCGCAAGCGGCCCGGTTGCGTGCGGACGAAAGCGCAGGCGGACTGCAGCAAGAAGTGTCTCATGATCCACATCCGCCGTGAAGCCTGCGTCGCGCGCAATGCGGCGAAACAGCGTACAATCAGGGGCCCCAGGGCCCTCTTCGTATCCCGCCTGGGCGGCCAGCCCCTGTCGCGCCAGGCGGGTCCAGTCGAACCGCGGCCCCGGGTCGCTTTTGCGGCCCGGGGCCATATCCGAATGGCCGATCACATTTTCGGGCGCGATGTCCCAACGCTCCATGATCCTTTGAAGAAGGCCCTCTAGCGCCGCCATTTGCGGCTCGGGGAAAGGATGATCCCCGGTGTTGTCCAACTCTATCCCGACCGACCGCGAGTTGATGTCCTGCTGCCCGCGCCATTCGCCCTCGCCCGCATGCCAGGCGCGCTGATCTTCGGCGACGAGCCGCGTGATCGCACCGCTTCGGCAGACCACATAATGCGCCGACACCTGCGCTTCAGGATCGCAGAGCCGCTGGATCGCTGCTTCCGCCGAGCTCATGGCGGTGTAGTGCAGGACAACGATTGAAGGACGCAGCCCGTCCCGGCGCGGCCCGAAATTCGGCGAGGGCCGGTCGATCACCTTCAGCCTTCGGAGGCCTTGCGGAAGGGGGCTGGATCCCAGTCGCAGGCGTAACCGTCCCCATCCGGGTCGAGCCCGCGGCGATCGCGCGTGGGGCCACCGCGTGAGAGGAAGTCGATCTGCGCCAGGTCGGGCGAGGCGTATTCCGCACAATTGCGTGCTGCACGCCCCTCCCCCCCGAAGCCCGCACGGGCATATACGCTTTGCCCCTTGGGATGGCTCGTCGAGAGCGCGAAGGCGACGATATTGGGCTGCTCATCGCCGGGTCGGGTCGGCAGGGCCTCCGGCTGGACCACTTCGTATTGCGCGCGATTGCGCTCGATCCGGGCGGCGTCGCTTTCGATGGTCTGCCGTTCCGAGACCGCGTCGAAGTCGTTCTCATCCGATATACCGGGATTGTCGAGTGACACAGGCGGAGGGTTGGACGGGCTGGCCTGGACAGGCGCCACGCCGGAGTTCAACTCCGCGCTGTCGGGCGCGCCGGGGCGGGTTTGGGCCAGGATGCGTGTGGTTGCGGCAGCGGTTTCCTCGGCCGAACCCGGCTCGGGCAGGCGCACCGTATCGGGCACGCGAATATCACTGCCGGCCAGCGCCGCGTCGCGCTGACGCTGCGCCTCGAAGGAATTGTCAAACCCGACGCCCTGCCCGCTGTCCGGCACCTGTGGCGCACAGGCGCTGAGGGCCGCGAGGGTGAGGGCCACAAAAGTGACACGTGGTGTCATGAGATCTCTGCCTGTTCTGCTCATCTGGCAGGAGAGACTACCACCATTTCGCAGGCTTGGCCACAAAGCCCGCCGCCTGCTCAAGAACATGTGCAGCGCAGAGCAGATCGGCCTCGGCCCAGGGCTGTCCAATCAGCTGCAGACCCAGCGGCAGCCCCTGCTTGTCGAGCCCCGCGGGCACGGCAATTCCTGGCAAGCCAGCGAGGTTGACGGTGACTGTGAAGACGTCGTTGAGGTACATCGCGACCGGGTCCGCGTCGGTCATCTCGCCCAGGCCAAATGCCGCCGAGGGGGTGGCTGGCGTGAGGATCGCATCGATGCCTTGCGCAAAAACCTGCTCGAAGTCGCGCTTGATCAGCGTGCGCACGCGGCGCGCCCGGTTGTAATAGGCATCGTAGAAGCCTGCCGACAGCACGTAGGTGCCGATCATGACCCGGCGTTTGACCTCATCGCCAAAGCCTTCGGCGCGGGTCTTTTCGTACATCTCGGTGATGCCGTCGCCCTGGTCGAGCTTGGCACGGTGGCCGTAGCGCACACCGTCGTAGCGCGCGAGGTTCGACGACGCCTCGGCGGGTGCGATCACGTAGTAGGCGGGCAGCGCGTATTTCGTGTGCGGCAGCGAGATATCCACGATCTCGGCGCCTGCGTCCTTCATCATCGCGATGCCGTCCTGCCAGAGTGTCTCGATCTCATCCGGCATCCCATCCATGCGGTATTCCTTGGGAATGCCGATCTTCTTGCCATTGATGTCTCCGCTGAGGGCCGCCTCGAAGTTCGGCACCGGAAGATCCGCGGAGGTGCTGTCTTTCGGGTCGTGGCCACACATGGCCTCCAGCATGATCGCCGCGTCGCGCACGGATTTGGTCATCGGCCCCGCTTGGTCGAGCGAGGAGGCGAATGCCACGATTCCCCAGCGCGAGCAGCGCCCGTAGGTGGGCTTGATACCAACAGTGCCGGTAAAGGCCGCAGGCTGGCGAATGGAGCCGCCGGTGTCCGTACCGGTCGCAGCGAGGCAGAGGTCAGCCGCCACGGCAGCGGCAGAGCCACCCGAAGAGCCGCCCGGCGTCAGTTGCGCGTCGTCATTGCCGCGCCGCCACGGGTTGACCGCATTGCCGTAAGTGGAGGTCTCATTCGACGAGCCCATCGCGAACTCGTCCATGTTGAGCTTGCCCAGCATGACCGCGCCCGCGTCCGCGAGGTTCTGGCTGACCGTGGATTCGTATTCGGGCAGAAAGCCTTCGAGGATTCGCGACCCGGCTTGGGACGGCACGCCTTTGGTGCAGAAGAGGTCTTTGATACCGATGGGCAGGCCACACATGGCCGGGGCATCGCCTTTGGCCAGCCGCGCATCCGCTGCGACGGCGCGCTCCAGCGCGACCTCAGGCGTGTGATGGACAAACGCGTTCAGCGCGCCAGCGGCGTCGATGGCGGTGAGACAGGCCTCGGTCAGCTCTTTCGAGGTGGTTTCGCCCGCGCGCAGGGCATCCCGCGCCGCACTCAGGGTCAGCTCGTTCAGTTTCGTCATCACTCGACCACCTTCGGCACGGCAAAGAAGCCTTCGCGCGCATCGGGCGCGTTCGAGAGCACCTTGGCCTGCTGATTGCCGTCGGTGACCTCGTCCACGCGGCGCTTGAGCACCTGCGGGGTGACGGAGGTCATGGGGTCCACACCCTCGATATTCACTTCGTTGAGCTGCTCGATAAAGCCCAGAATGGTGTTGAACTCACCCGCGAGCGCGGGCAGCGCGTCGGGCTCCACCTTGATCCGGGCGAGTTTGGCCACGCGGGCGGCTGTGCTCTCGTCAATGGACATCGCAATTCCTCGTCTGCTTTGGGCAGGCGTTTATCCGCCCGCGCGCGCCTTGCCAAGAGTGGCGCGTAGGTAAACCTCGATCATCCAGCCGAGCATGAGCCCATTGAGCAGATGCCACATGAAATGCGTGCCCAGCGGGATCTGGGGGCAGAGCGGCAGATCGAGCGAGCGGAAGGTGATCGAGACAATCAAAATGCCTGCCCCGATGGCCAGCCCGCGCGCAAGCTCGGGCGCGCGGCGGCGCAGCAGCAGCGCATAGATCAGGATGAGGAGCGCCACCGGCGCATAGCCGGCGGAGGAGCCGATCCCGGGCACCAACTGGAACAGCGGCACCGTGAGCCAGGCGTAAGGAAAGAAGAGCGCAGTCAGCCCAAGCGCAGGCCAGAGGCTCAGCCCCCAACCCACCCGGTTGATCGCATAGATATAGATGAGGATGTAGAACAGGATCGGCGTCACATCCGCGATGGCCGCCCAGGTTTGCGCGTGGGTGTGGAAGAGGTAGCTGCCGACGCCAATTGCGAAGAGCACGACGCAGAGAAGCTGTGCGATCCGATCCCCGCCGCTGCGCCGCCACATGATCAGGGCCGCGACGATGAAGGCGAGATTGGTCACCGCATTCACCGGCTCGGCCCAATAGGACGCGTCGAGGCGTTCGCAGTAGCTGTCGATCTGCCGTGTCCAGTCCATCCGTCTCCCCAGCGTTTGAGCCAAGGGTGGCCTGAAAGCCCACCCTACCGACGCGCGGCGAAGAAAGCGCGCAGATACGCCTCTGATTCCGCAGCGGCGATGCCGTCGAAAACTTCGGGCACATGATGGCATTGCGGGTGTGCAAAGACCCGTGCGCCCTGCGCCACCCCACCGGATTTGGGATCGCTGGCGCCGTAGTACAAGCGCGCAATCCGCGCTGCTGCGATGGCTGCGGCGCACATCGCGCAAGGCTCCAGCGTGACATAGAGCGCGTGATCGGGGAGCCGCTCGGAGCCTGCCGCCGCACAGGCCGCGCGAATGGCGAGCAGTTCCGCATGGGCCGTGGGGTCGTTGAGCTCGCGCGTGCGGTTGCCCTCGGCCGCGACGACCTTGCCCGCCCGGTCCACAACCACCGCGCCCACAGGCACCTCACCGCGCTTGGCCGCCGCCCGCGCTTCGCTGAGTGCGGCTTGCATATGGGTGTTGAATTCCATGGGCCCAGTTGCCCGCAAAGCGCCCCCTTTCGCAAGCCCCGCAAAGCCGCTATGGCAGGCCCCATGTCCAAGCCACAGCCCCCAACAGGCGACCGTATCGCCAAGATCCTCAGTCGCGCCGGTGTTGCCAGCCGCCGTGAAGCGGAGCGGATGATCACGGCAGGCCGCGTCGCAGTGAACGGTAAGGTCATCGACAGCCCGGCGCTCAACGTGACTGAGAGTGACAAGATCGCCGTCGATGGCTTACCCTTGACTGAACCGGAGCCGCCCCGGCTCTGGCTCTTTCACAAGCCTTCGGGGCTGGTCAGCACGGACAGCGACGAAAAGGGCCGCGAGACGATCTACTCCGCCCTGCCCGAGGACATGCCGCGGGTGATGAGCATCGGGCGGCTCGATCTCAACTCCGAAGGGCTGCTGCTGCTCACCAATGATGGGGGTATCAAGCGGCGGCTGGAGTTGCCCTCGACCGGCTGGCTGCGCCGCTACCGCGTACGGGTGAACGGGCGGCCAACGGACGCGATGCTGGAGCCGCTGCGCGCCGGGATGACTGTAGAGGGTGAGAGGTTCCAGTCCATGACCGTGACGCTCGACCGGCAACAGGGCTCCAACGCCTGGCTGACCATCGGGTTGCGGGAAGGCAAGAACCGCGAGATCCGTCGCGCGTTGGCCGCCATCGATCTGACCGTGAACCGGCTGATCCGGATCAGCTATGGCCCCTTTCAGCTGGGCGATCTGAAGTTGGGCGCGGTCGAAGAGGTGCGCCGCCGGATCTTGCGCGACCAACTCGGGCTCGACAAGGAGGAGCCGGCCAAGACGCCACAGCGGGCCTTGCGCCAACGGCGGAACCGGTCGCAGGGCCCCAAGCGGGATACGCCAAGGCGTGCTGACACCTGAGACGGAAAATTCCCCCTCGCGGTGGCCCGTGTCACACCCCACCTTTGGTGTGTAACGCGCCGAAAGCGGCAGCAAAGGCCGCGGCCCGCAGAGCGGGCTGGCATGCCGAGCCGCATGGGCATATATTCGGGGCAACGTCGGTCTGGGGAGACAGTATGACGCCGAACACGATGCAGAAATTTGCCTTTGTGGCGCTGCTCGTCCTGATGACGGGCGTGGCCGCAGGCCTGCTCGGCGGTCTCTGACGGCATGGCAAAGCGGTTCGGCGGAAAATACAGCCCCCAAGGCGCCCCGACCGCGAGCGGTGCATCGCGCCGCAGCGCATATGCGGGCGCCAAGGTCGACCCGGTGGGCGCACGCGCCAACCTGATGTTTTTGCCCGCAGTTGTGCTGCTGTTCATGTCCTTGACGCAAGGCGCGCTCGGGCTTGCCCTGGGTCTTGCCGGCACCGCGGCACTGGGGCTCGGCGCGTGGCTTTTGCGGGGCGGGCTGGTGGCCGAAGCCGCCTGGCATGCGCGCAAGGTCGCGCGCCGCCCAGCCATGCCGCGGAAGATTGCCGCGGCCCTGATGGCAGGCATCGGCACGGGCCTCGCAGCGCTGAGCCACGACGGCAATCTCATCGCCGCCGTGCTCTTTGGCGCCGCCGCAGGTGGCCTGCATCTCGCGGCCTTCGGCATCGACCCGCTGAGCGACAAGGGCATGGAAGGCATCGACACCTTCCAGCAGGACCGCGTGGCCCGGGTGGTCGATGAGGCCGAGGCGCATCTGACCGCCATGACCGATGCGCTCAAACGCGCGGGCGATCGTCGGGTTACCGCCCGGATGGAGCAGTTTCAGACCGTGGTGCGCGACCTCATCCGCACGGTCGAGGACGATCCCCGCGACCTCACGGCGGCGCGCAAGTACCTCGGTGTCTACCTGCTGGGGGCCCGCGATGCCTCCGTCAAATTCGCCGACATCTACGCCCGCAACCAGGACGAAAAGTCCCGCAGCGACTATCTCGCCCTGCTGGACGATCTGGAAGAAAATTTCACCAACCGCACCACCAAGCTGATGCTGGATGACCACAGCGACCTCACGGTCGAAATCGAGGTCCTGCGGGACCGTCTGCAACGCGAAGGGGTGCGTCTGGACTGACGCCGCCCGCAACAAAGGACTGACATCTATGAGTGAATCGACACGCGAGAAAGCCGCCCAAGACCTGAAGATGGTCGAAGAGGTGACCGCCGTCATCCTGCCGGAGCCCGCCGATGCCAATGCCATCGTGCCCATGGCCGAGGCCGACGCGCCGGTCAGTGCCGAGATCACCAAGCGCATGGCCGAGATCGACATGAGCGATACCAATTCCATCGTGGCGTTCGGATCCCGCGCGCAGGTCGAACTGCAGGAGATCAGCCAGGCCATGCTGGGCGGTGTGCGCAACAAGGACGTGGGCCCGGCGGGCGACAGCTTGCGCAACATCGTGACCACGATCCGCGGCTTTTCGATTTCCGAGCTGGACGTGCGCCGCGAACGCAGCTTCTGGGAAAAGCTGATGGGCAAGGCCGCGCCCTTCGCCAAATTCACAGCGAAGTTCGAAGAAGTGCAGGGCCAGATCGACCGGATCACCGACGAGCTTCTGAAACACGAGCACACGCTGCTGAAAGACATCAAATCGCTCGACCTGCTCTACGAGAAGACCTTGCAATTCTACGACGAGCTGGCGCTCTACATCGCGGCGGGCGAGGAAAAGCTCGCCGAACTGGATGAAAAGACCATCCCCGCCAAAGCCGCGGAAGTCGAGCAAGCGGCCGAGGACAATCAGGTGATGGTCGCGCAGGAGTTGCGCGACCTGCGCGCCGCCCGCGACGACCTGGAGCGCCGGGTGCACGATCTGAAGCTCACGCGGCAGGTGACCATGCAGTCGCTGCCCTCGATCCGGCTGGTACAGGAGAACGACAAATCGCTGGTGACCAAGATCAACTCGACGCTGGTGAACACCGTGCCGCTGTGGGAGACGCAACTGGCGCAGGCGGTGACAATCCAGCGGTCCTCCGAGGCGGCGCAGGCGGTACGCCAGGCGAATGATCTGACCAACGAGCTGCTCACCGCCAACGCGAAGAACCTGCGCGAAAGCAACAAGGTGATCCGCGAGGAGATGGAACGCGGCGTCTTCGACATCGAAGCGGTCAAGCAAGCCAATGCGGACCTCATCGGCACCATCGAGGAGTCGCTGCAGATCGCCGACGAAGGCAAAGCCCGCCGGGCTGCCGCCGAAAGCGAATTGCAGGAGATGGAGGCCAAGCTGCGCGACACGCTGGCCTCGGCCCGCGCCAAGGCAACGGGGCTGGGTGACACCGCCGCGACCTCCGTTCCCAACTGAGGGCTCCATGGCGCCGCACAGCAATTTTCTGCGCTGGGGCGCATTTGGTTTCGCCAGCGCGGCGCTGGTGGCCTGTGACGCGACACAGGCGCCGCTGGCGGTGAAGACGCCGCCCGCGCGGCCCAGTGTGCAGGCGGAGACCCAGCTGCAACCCACATCGGAGAAAAGCGCGGCGCTGCGCAGCTATCTGGTACAGGTGCAGTCGGCGCAGCTGAGCCAGGGGCTCTTGCGCGAGGACGGCGGCGGCGCCGATACGCCCTTCACCGCCGATATGCTGGCGCGCAATTTCGAACGGATCGTCTTTTTCAACGAATACGACACGGCGCTTCGCGGGCGCGGCGGCGAGAGCCCGCTGCGGCGGTGGTCCGCACCGGTGCGCGTGGGCACGATTTTCGGCAATTCGATCCCGCCATCGCAACGCAACGCCGATGGCACCGCCATCCGCAACTATGCGCGGCGGCTGAGCCAGATCACCGGCCATCCGATCATGAGCTTCGGCGCGCCGAATTTCATCGTGATCGTGGCGAGCGAAGATGACCGGGGCGCGGCCCTCGATGCCGCCGCCGCCCGCGTCCCCGGGATCTCGCGCGAGAGCCTCAATGCGCTGCGCAACCTGTCGCGCGACACCTATTGCGCGGTGGCGGCCTATGCGGCGGGCTCGGATGCCAACACCTACACCGCCGCCGTCGCCGTGATCCGGGCCGAGAACCCTGGCCTTCTGCGCCTCAGCTGCATTCACGAGGAGATGGCGCAGGCGCTGGGGCTGGCCAATGACAGCGATGCCAGGCCGTCGATCTTCAACGACGACGACGAGTTTGCGCTGCTGACCCAACACGACGAGCTGCTGCTCAAGATGCTCTACGATCCGCGCCTCTCCCCCGGCATGAGCGCCGCCGAGGCCGCCCCCATCGCCCGAACCATCGCTCTGGAACTGACCACAGGGCCGAGCTGAGACCACGACGCAAAGGACTGACAGATATGGGAATTTTCGATTTTCTTTCCGGCGAATTCATCGACGTCATCCACTGGACGGACAACACCCGCGACACGATGGTCTGGCGGTTCGAACGTGAGGGGCACGAGATCAAATACGGCGCCAAGCTGACCGTGCGCGAAGGGCAAGCGGCGGTGTTCGTCCATGAAGGCCAGCTTGCGGACGTCTTCACCCCCGGTCTCTACATGCTCGAGACCAACAACATGCCGATCATGACGACCCTGCAGCATTGGGACCACGGCTTCCGCAGCCCGTTCAAATCCGAGATCTATTTCGTGAACACCACCCGCTTCAACGATCTGAAATGGGGGACAAAGAACCCGATCATCTGCCGCGATCCGGAGTTCGGCCCGGTGCGTCTACGCGCTTTCGGGACCTATGCGATCAAGGTCTCCGATCCGGCGAAATTCCTGGTGGAGATCGTTGGCACCGACGGCGAATTCACCATGGATGAGATCAGCTTCCAGATTCGCAACATCCTCGTGCAGGAGTTCTCGCGCACGCTCGCCCGCGCCGGAATCCCGGTCATGGACATGGCCGCCAACACCCGCGAGCTGGGGCAGCTGGTGGGCAAGGAAATCTCGACCCAGCTCGCCGAATACGGGCTGGCGATGCCCGAGCTCTACATCGAAAACATCTCGCTGCCCCCCGCTGTGGAAGACGTGATGGACAAGCGGTCCTCCATGGGCGTGATCGGAAATCTCAACGAATACATGCAGTTCCAGGCGGCTGAAGCGCTCGGGCGCGAGGGTGCGGGGGCCGCTGCCATCCAGGCGGGCCTCGGGGCAGGTCTGGGCATGCAGATCGGCCAGGCCGCAGCCCAGCAGGGGCCTTGGGGTGCACGCGGCGCCGGCCCCGCCGCCGTGCCCCCGCCGCCCCCGCCGATCGAGCATGTCTGGCATGTGGCCGAGAATGGCGAGACCAAAGGCCCCTATTCGAAGGCCGCACTTGGCCGCATGGCCGCCGATGGCGCGCTCACCCGCGAAAGCATGGTCTGGACCCCGGGTCAGGATGGCTGGATGCGCGCCGAAGACGTGGCGGAGCTGGCGCAGCTCTTCACCGTTCTGCCGCCACCGCCGCCGCCCCCGGCACCATAACATGCGGCAGGCCATCATCCCCGATGCGCTGAAGCAGGCGGCTGCGGCGACGGGCTTTTCGCCCGCCATCCGCGCCGGCGATTTTCTGTTCCTCACCGGCGCCACCGGCGGCCGCGCGGATGGCACGATGCCCGACGATGCCGCCGATCAGACACGGGTCGCATTGGACAAGGTGCAGACCGTGCTGGTGGCCGCTGGGGCGGGTGAGGGCGATGTGGTTGAGATGACAAGCTATCATCTGGACATTGCCAACACCTTCGCCGCTGTTCAGGGCGCGCTGGAGCAGATCTTTGCGCCGCCCCTGCCCGCCTGGACGGCGGTGGAAGTCGCGGGGTTGCGCCGCCCGGGCGCATTGGTCGAGTTCCGCGTCGTCGCACATGCGCCGGAGGCGCGCGCGCCATGACCCGCCGGCGCGCGACGATCCTGCTGCACTGGTCGGTGCTGACCCTGCTCGTCCTGGCGTTGGCTGCCGGCGGCGAGAGCGCTGCTCTCAACGCCGCCTTTGGTCTCGCCGGGCTGGCGATGGTCGCACTTGCCATCATCTTCGGCCTGATGAACGGTCCGGGCCCAAAGCTCGACGGCGCATTGCGCGCGGCCCACCCCTGGCTGAGCCGCGGCATGTATGCGCTCTTGGCTTGGACCTCGGTCAGTACGCTGGCCGTCGTGGTTGGGGCCGCTCTTCCCGGCCCCTCGACGCGCACCCTGATGGTGAGCCTCGTTGCCGCCTCTTCCCTGCACGCGATCTTCCATCTCTGGCGGCATACCGCGCTTGGCGACGGCGCGCTGCGCCGCATGACCCCGACATCTCTGCACGGCATGTTATGACGACCGAGACCCAGGCGCCCCTGGCCGAGCATCATTTCCCCTGCGACGCCTGCGGCGGCGATCTGCGGTTCGACCCGGGCGGGCGACAGCTGGTCTGCGATCATTGCGGCAACACGCAGAGCCTCGACGCGGGGCCTTGGGGCCAGACGCAGATCAGGGAGCTGGATTTCGAGGCCGCCCTGAACCAGGCCCTGCCGGCTATGGAGATGGAGGAGACCCGCGTCTCGAAATGCCCCAATTGCGCGGCGGAGGTCGAATTCGACCCGAATGTGCACGCAGCCGAATGCCCGTTCTGCGCGACGCCCGTGGTGACCGACACAGGCACCCATCGGCACATCAAGCCGCGCGGGGTGCTGCCCTTTGCCTTCGACGAGACCAGCGCGCGCGATGCGATGACGCATTGGCTCGGGCGGCTCTGGTTCGCGCCGGGTGGCTTGCAGGACTACGCGCGCAAGGGCCGCAAGATGCAGGGCATCTATGTGCCCTATTGGACCTTCGACGCCGATACGAAGAGCCAATACACCGGCGAGCGCGGCACGGTCTACTACGAGACACGCACGGTCATGCGCGACGGCAAGCGGCAGCAGATCCGCGTGCCTAAGGTGCGCTGGCGCGGGGTGCGCGGCCGGGTGGCACGGTTCTTCGACGATGTGCTGGTGCTGGCCTCGACCTCTTTGCCGAAACGCTTCACCGACGCGTTGGAGCCCTGGGATCTCAGCGAGATGCAGCCCTATGCGCCCGAATACCTCGCAGGCTTCCGCGCCGAAGGCTACGCGGTCCCGCTCAAGGACGGCTTTGTCGAAGCGCGCCAGCGCATGGACCAGGTGATCGCCCGCGACATCCGCTTCGACATCGGCGGCGACCGTCAGCGCATCCACCGCGTCGACACCGACCTGAGCGATATCACCTTCAAACACGTGCTGCTGCCGGTCTGGCTCGCCGCCTACAAGTACCGGGGCGAGACCTACCGCTTCGTGGTGAATGGCCGGACCGGCAAGGTGCAGGGCGAGCGCCCCTGGTCAGCGATCAAGATCGCGATTGCCGTGATCCTCGGGCTTATCGTGGCCGCCGCCATCGGCTATGGGGCCGCTCTCACTCAATAGAAAGACATCTTATGCGCGCAGTTCTGCAACGGGTCTCCGAGGCCTCTGTCAGCGTCGAGGGTGAGGTCATCGGCGCCATCGGACCGGGCCTGCTCATCCTCGTCTGCGCAATGCCCGGTGACGATACGGGCGTCGCCGACAAGCTGGCCGCGAAGATCGTCAAGCTGCGGCTCTTCAAGGACGACGCGGGCAAAATGAACCTCAGCCTCGGGCAGACCGGCGGCGCGGCGCTGGTGGTCAGCCAGTTCACGTTGGCTGCAGATACCTCGCGCGGCAACAGGCCCGGGTTCTCGGGCGCAGCCACGCCCGAGCTGGCGCAGTCACTCTACACCCATTTCGCAGAGGCGCTCCGTGCGCTGGACGTTCCCGTGCAGACTGGACGCTTCGGCGCCGATATGGCAGTGGCTCTGGTGAATGACGGTCCGGTCACGCTCTGGCTGGACACGGACCAGCCATAGGGAGGCGCAGATGCAGAGCGCGGATTTGGAAGGGCTTTTCTGGGCCGGTGTGAACGCTGTGCGCGGCGACAGCGCGGTCCGGGCCGCACTTGCAGCAAAGCCCTGCCCTAGGCCTGATCAGATCGTCGCCGTGGGCAAGGCCGCGGCGGCGATGGCTCGCGCAGCGCATGATCTCTTTCCGGATGCGCCCATGCTGATCGTGACGAAATACGACCATGCAGAGGATGCGCCCGATGGCGCCGAGCTCATCGAGGCGGCCCACCCGGTCCTCGACAAAAACAGCCTTGCGGCCGGCGCGCGGTTGCTCGAGGTCGTGGGCGGGATGGCCGCCGGTCGTCACCTCTTGATGCTGGTTTCGGGAGGGGCCTCGGCCTTGGCCGAAGCCGCCGAGGGCGATCTGGATCTGGCAGGGCTGAAGGCGCGTGCGCAGGAAATGCTTGCCTCCGGGGCCGATATCCATGCGATGAACGCCGCCCGCACCGCCGTCAGCCGCGTCAAGGGTGGCAAACTGCTCAGCACCTTTCGTGGGGCATCGGTAACGACGCTGGCGATCTCCGACGTCGAAGGGGACAGCCTCGCCGTCATCGGCTCGGGTATCGGCGACGCGCCCGAGACGCGCGACTTCAGCTTCGACGCACGGATTGTGGCCAGCAACGCTATCGCGCGCGCAGCGGTGGCAGAGGCCGCGGCACGCGCGGGCCTCTCCATCGAGACAAACGCCGAGACGCTCTATGATGACATCACGGCGCTCGCGCCGCGCATTGGTGCCGCCCTGCGGACTGCAAAGCCCGGCCTGCATCTCTTCGGCGGCGAGCCAACCGTGGTGCTGCCGCCAAACCCGGGGCGTGGGGGGCGCAACCAGGCATTGGCCCTGCTTCTGGCGCGCGAGATCTCGGGCGCGCCCGGCCTGCGCGTGCTCGTTGCGGGAACGGACGGCACCGACGGGCCGACAGATGCAGCCGGCGCCATTGTCGATGGGGGCACCTGGACCACGGATGCCGAAGACGCTCTGGCCCATGCCGATGCAGGCACGTGGCTCGAGGTGAACGGCGCGTTGCTGACGACCGGTCCCACAGGAACCAACGTGATGGATCTGGTGATCGCGGTGAAGAGCTAGCGGAACCGGCGGTGGCCTGAAAGCCCACCGTACCTGCCGGCACCAACGCTGATGACAGACGGGTACGGTGGGCTTTCAGGCCACCGCCTCCCACGCTTGACAACCGCGCCAGGCGCAGCAACCGTCCGCGCATGAACACCGCCACTCCCCTGCGCGATATCGAAGAGCTGCCGGACCACGGCCTCACACTCTCCGACGGAACCCGCCTCTCCGCCCGCATCTGGCGGCCGGTCGATGCCGCTGATCAGCCGGTTCCGGTCGTTCTCGAATACCTGCCCTACCGCAAACGCGACGGCACGGCCGCGCGCGATGCGCTGACGCATCCTTGGTTCGCGCAGCGTGGCTATGCCTGCGTCCGTGTCGATATGCGCGGCAACGGCGACAGCGACGGGCTGATGACGGATGAATACACGGCGCAGGAGTTGGCAGATGCGGTCGAGTTGATCCATCTGCTTGCTGCCGAGCCCTGGTGCAGCGGCACCGTCGGCATGATGGGCATCAGCTGGGGCGGGTTCAACAGCCTGCAGGTCGCGGCACTGGCACCCGAGCCGCTCAAGGCGGTCATCACGCTTTGCTCCACCGTCGACCGCTTTGCCGATGACATCCACTACAAGGGCGGCTGCCTGTTGAACGAAAACCTGGGCTGGGGCGCCACCATGTGGTCCTACTCCTCCCGCGCCCCCGACCCGGCGTTGCGCGAGGACTGGCGCGACGTCTGGATGAGCCGCCTCGAAAACGAACCCTTTCTGCCCGCCACGTGGCTGCGCCATCAGCGCCGCGACGCCTATTGGCGGCACGGCTCCGTCATCGAGGACTACGCCGCGATCAAGGCCAAGGTGCTTGCCCTCGGCGGTTGGGGCGATGCCTACAAGAACGCCGTCCCGCAACTTGTGCAGGCCCTGCCCGGCGCGAAGGGAATCGTAGGCCCATGGGTGCACAAATACCCGCATTTCGCCGTGCCCGAGCCGCGCATCGGCTTTCTGCAGGAAGCCCTTCGATGGTGGGACCGCTGGCTGAAGGACATCGACACGGGTGTTGAAGAGGATCCGGACTACCGCGCCTACCTGATGGACTCGGTGCGGCCAGCGCGCTGGTACACCGAGCGGCCCGGACGCTGGGTGGCCGAAGCCGATGGCGCCACTGCGCATATCCCCCATCGCTCGCTTTACCTGTCCGAGCACGGGTTGTCGGACGGGCGCGGCCCGATCTCGGTGCCCATTTCCTCGCCGCAGGACACCGGAGCCGAGGCCGGCGAATACTGTGCGATCTGGCTGGGCCCCGAGATGCCGGGCGATCAGCGCGAGGATGACGCAAGATCCGCCACATTCGACACCGCCGCCGCCGATCAGGACACCGATATCTTCGGGGCGCCCAAAGTCCGGCTGCGACTTTCGAGCGACCAGGCCCAGGCGCAGATCGCCGTGCGGCTCTGCGATGTCCATCCCGATGGCGCCTCGACCCGCATCACCTACGGTGTGCTGAACCTCAGCCAGCGGGAAGACCCGTCGGAGCCTCGCCCCATGCCGCCGGGTGCACCCATGCCGGTCGAGCTCTGGCTCGACACGATTGCCTACCGCCTGCCGAAAGGACACAGGCTGCGGCTCGCGGTCTCTACCGCCTACTGGCCGCTGATCTGGCCCGCACCCGTGGCTGCGACGGTCACGCTGCAAGGCGGCAGCCTTCATCTGCCCGTGCGTCGGCCCGCCCGTCGCGAGGAGGTGCGCTTCCCACCGCCCGATGCCGCCCCGCCCCAGCGCACCGAAAGCCTGCGCCCAGCGCAGAACAGCCGGACCCGCACAACCGATATGGCCACCGGAATGGTAAGCCTGCATATCGAAGATGACTTCGGCAAGAGCCGAGATCTGGATCACGGGCTGATCACCGGCTCCATTGCGCGCGAGCACTGGCAGGTTCACCCGGACGACCCGCTCTCGGCCCGCGGTCGCTGCCACTGGACCGACGAACTGGAACGTGATGGCATACGCCTACGTACGGAAGCGCACTGCGAGATGTGGTCAGACGCCACGCACTTCCACCTGCGCGCGCGCATGGAAGCCTATGAGAACGACACGCTCGTATTCGAGCGGGATCACAGCGACCAGATCGCCCGCGATCATATCTGAGACCGCTGGGATCGTTTCGGCCAAAAGCCCTTGCGGGCCGGGGCGAAATGCGCAAGCCTTGGCCAAAAGAAATAGAGCACGAAACGTGTACACCAACCGGGAGAGACCAATGAACAACGAACTGGAACACCTCAGCACGCGCGTGGTCAAAGGGCTGATGACGCGGCGCGACTTCATCGGCCGGGCGGCAGCACTGGGTGTGACCGCGGCGGTGGCCAATAGCATGCTCGCAAATGCAGCAAGGGCCGAAGGGCCGGTGCGGGGCGGCACCCTGAAGCTCGGCGCGCAGGGCGGCGAGAGCACCAATACGCAGGACCCGGCGCTCACGGCATCGGAAGTGCCGCTCAACAACCTGCGGCACTGGGGCGAGACCCTGGTCGACGTTGGCGCGGACGGCAGCCTTGAGATGCGCATGGCCGAGAGTGTCGAAGGCTCCGCCGACGCCAAGCAGTGGGTCTTCAAGATCCGCAAGGGCATCCCCTTCTCGAACGGCAAGGACATGACGCCGGAAGACGTGATGCTGACCATGCAGCGCCACTCGAACGAAGACAGCCAATCCGGCGCGCTGGGGATCATGCGTGGGATCGAGGACATGAAGGTCGACGGCGACAACTTCATTGTGACCCTGACCGCCGGCAACGCCGATCTGCCCTACCTGATGGCTGACTACCACCTGATGATCCAACCCGGCGGTGGAATGGATGACCCGGCCGCGGGCATCGGCACCGGCCCCTATACGATCGAGTTCGACGAGCCCGGCGTGCGCCACGGCTTCAAACGCCGCGATGACTACTGGGACGCCGAGAACCGCGGCTTTGCCGAGTTCACCGAGCAGTTGGTCCTGAACGATGCGACCGCACGCACCGCCGCGCTGCAATCGGGCCAGGTGCACATGATCAACCGGGTCGAGCCCAAGGTTGCGGGCCTGCTCGACCGCGCGCCGAACCTCAGCGTGAAATCCGTCGCCGGGCGCGGGCATTATGTCTTCATCATGCATGTCGACACAGCGCCCTTCGACAACAACGAGCTTCGCCTGGCGCTGAAGTATGCCATCAACCGGCAGGAAATGGTCGACAAGATCCTGCGTGGCTACGGCTCGATCGGGAACGACTTCCCGATCAACGAGAGCTATCCGCTCTTCGATGCAACCATCCCGCAGCGCGAGCATGACCTCGCCAAGGCCGCCGAACACTACGAGAAATCCGGCCATGACGGCTCGCCCATCATCCTGCGCACGGCCGATGGTGCCTTCCCGGGCGCGGTGGACGCCGCCGCTCTCTTCCAGCAGTCGGCCCAGGCGGCCGGCATCCCGTTGGAGATCAAGCGCGAGCCCGACGACGGCTACTGGTCCGAGGTCTGGAACGTACAGCCCTTCTGCGCCAGCTACTGGGGCGGCCGCCCGGTGCAGGACCAGATGTATTCCACCGCCTATCTCTCTTCGGCGGACTGGAACGACACCCGCTTCAAGCGGCCCGAGTTCGACGAGATGCTGCTCGCCGCGCGCGCCGAGATCGACGAGACCAAGCGCAAGGCGATCTACTCCGATATGGCCGTCATGCTGCGCGACGAAGGTGGGCTGATCCTGCCGATGTTCAACGACTTTGTGGGCGCAATCGCCTCCAATGTCGGAGGCTGGATCGACGATCCCAACGGCTCTCTGATGAATAACAAGGCCCCGATCAAGTGCTGGCTCACGGACGCCTGAGGCGGTCCGGCCGATGCACCCCATCGTGACCCTGGTGGCCCAACGCGTCGCGTTGGGCGTCCTTCTGCTCTTTGCCGCCTCCATCCTGATCTTTGTGGGCACATCGATCCTGCCCGGAGACGTGGCACAATCCATCCTCGGGCAGTCCGCAACCCCGGAGGCACTCGCCAACCTGCGCGCCGAACTGGGCATGGATCAGCCGCCGCTGACCCGCTATTTCACCTGGCTCGGCGGGGTGTTGCAGGGCGATCTGGGCACCGCGCTCACCAACGGGCGCGACATCGCCGAAAGCCTCGGCAGCCGCTTGGGCAACACGCTGTTCCTGGCCTTCTGGGCGGCGGTGGTCGCTGTCCCGCTGGCGATCTTCCTTGGGCTGCTCGCGGTACGCTACAAGGATCGCTGGCCGGACCGGCTGATCTCGGCCGTCACGCTCACCACCATCTCCATCCCCGAGTTTATGATCGGATACGTCCTGATCTACTGGGTCTCGATCCAGATGGGCTGGTTTTCCTCGGTTGCGATCATCAACGACAGCATGAGCCTGGGCCAGAAACTCAACGCCATCGCGATCCCGGTGATGGTGCTCACGCTGGTGGTACTGGCACATATGATGCGCATGACGCGGGCCGCAATCCTGAACGTGATGCAGTCCGCCTATATCGAGACGGCCGAACTCAAGGGGCTCGGCATGCTCAGGATCATCCGAAAGCATGCCTTTCCAAACGCCATCGCACCGATCGTGAATGTGGTGATGCTGAACCTCGCCTACCTGGTGGTGGGCGTCGTGGTGGTCGAGGTGGTCTTCGCCTACCCCGGCATGGGCCAGTACCTTGTCGACCACGTCAGCAAGCGAGATGTGCCGGTGGTGCAGGCCTGCGGGCTGATCTTCGCCGCCGTCTACATCGGGCTGAACCTCGTGGCCGATCTGGTGTCGATCCTCACCAACCCGAGACTGAGGCATCCAAAATGAGTTTGCAGCGTCGAAGATGTCCCAAACTCATTTCGTGGGGACAAGTGGGTTCGCCAAGCGAACCTGCGGTCCAGCACCCATTTGCAGTTTTCATGCGAGGCCAAATCAGAGACTTGACGCGGTCATTTGGTGGGGACAGAGCGGGTTTGCCCAGCAAACCTGCGGAGTCCAACACGACTTCGCAGATAGAGTACCAGGAATGGGACGGCGGGCGGGGCGCCTCGCGCGCCAGCGCTACAGCGCCGACCCGCCGTCATTCCCGAAAGCCCGCCGCATGAGAGTCCCCCTCGCCGCCCTCATTGGCCTCTTCTTCACCAGCCTCTTCTTCCTGTCGGCCATCTTCGCGCCCCTCATCGCGCCCTACGGCATGGCCGAAGTGGTCGGCGACGTCTGGGAACCGCCCTCCGACCGCTTCCTGCTCGGCACCGACAGCATCGGGCGCGACCTGCTCTCCCGCATGATCTACGGCGGCCAAACCACGATCTTCATCGCCACCGCTGCCACAGCACTCAGCTTCGTGATCGGCTCGGTGCTGGGCTTCTTCGCCGCGGTCTCCGGCGGCTGGATCGACCAGACCCTCAGCCGCTTCGTCGACCTTATCATGTCGATCCCGACGCTGATCTTCGCCCTCGTCGTGCTCTCGGTCATGCCCACGACGATCCCCATTCTCATCGTGCTCATGGGCCTTCTGGACAGCACCCGCGTCTACCGCCTCGCCCGCGCCGTGGCCGTCGATATCACTGTAATGGACTACGTCGAGGCCGCCCGCCTGCGCGGCGAAAAGATCGGCTGGATCATCTTCCGCGAAACCCTGCCCAACGCGCTCTCTCCGCTGGTCGCCGAAATGGGCCTGCGCTTCATCTTCGCGGTCCTCTTCGTCTCGACCCTCAGCTTCCTCGGCCTCGGCGTGCAACCCCCGCAAGCGGACTGGGGCGGCATCGTGAAGGAGAACAAGGAAGGCATCAACTACGGCATCGCCGCCGCCCTCTACCCGGCCTATGCCATCGCGGTCCTCTGCATCTCCATCAATCTCGTGGCCGACTGGGTGCTGAACCGCACCACCTCCCTGAAGGGAGGCCGCGGATGATACTGAAGAGCCCGGGGGTCGGCGGGTGGGCGCCTTTGGCGCAGCCAAACAGACCAGCCGACGCCCCATCACAGGACACCCCATGACTGATCCGCTCCTGAAAATCCGCGGTCTCAAGATCGGCGCCACCATCTACCCTCCGGGCGAGAAAGCCCGCGAGATCGAGATCGTGCACGGCGTCGATTTTGACCTCGCGCCCGGCAAGGTCCTCGGGCTCATCGGAGAATCTGGTGCGGGCAAATCCACCATCGGCCTTGCGTCCATGGCCTACGGGCGCGGCGGGGTCGAGATCACGGACGGCACCGTCGAAGTCAACGGCCGCGACATCCTCAAGGCCCCCTTCCGCGACGTCCGCCGCCTACGAGGCGGCGAAGTGACCTACGTCAGCCAATCCGCCGCGGCCTCCTTCAACCCGGCCAAGCAGATCATGGAACAGGTGACCGAAGCGGCGATCTTCCAGAACAAGTTCACCAAGGCGCAAGCCGAAGCCCGTGCCGTCGATCTCTTCCGCAAGCTCGGCCTGCCGGAGCCCGAGACCATCGGCAACCGCTACCCGCACCAGGTCTCGGGCGGCCAGCTGCAGCGCTGCATGACCGCGCTTGCCCTCTGCCCCGAGCCCGATCTGGTGGTCTTCGACGAACCCACCACGGCGCTCGACGTCACCACCCAGATCGACGTGCTCGCCGCGATCAAGGAGGCGATCCGCGACACCGGCGTGGCCGCACTCTACATCACCCATGACCTCGCCGTGGTCGCCCAGGTCTCGGATCACATCATGGTGCTGCAACAGGGTGCAATGGTCGAATACGGCACCACCGACCAGATCATCAATGACCCGCAGGAAGACTACACAAGGGCGCTGGTCTCCGTGCGCTCGATCCGCCACGAGGAGAAGCAACCCACCAATACCCCCGTCCTGCGGGTCGAAAACATCACTGCCCGCTACAGCGGCCTCAGCTTCGACGTGCTGAAGAACATCAATGTGGAGCTGCACCCGGGCCAGACTCTCGCCGTAGTGGGGGAATCCGGTTCCGGCAAATCCACCCTCGCCCGCGTGATCACCGGGCTCCTGCCCCCAAGCGCCGGCCGGATCACCTTCGACGGACGCACCCTCACCCCCGATCTCGCGACCCGACCCGTCGAAGATCTGCGAGAGTTGCAGATGATCTACCAGATGGCCGACACGGCAATGAACCCGCGCCAGACCGTGGGCACAATCATCGGGCGCCCGCTGGAGTTCTATTTCGGCCTCAGAGGTGCCGAGAAACAGAAACGCATCCAGGAGCTGCTCGATGAGATCGAGCTTGGCGACGGCTTCATCGACCGCTACCCCGCCGAGCTCTCCGGCGGGCAGAAACAGCGTGTCTGCATCGCTCGCGCGCTCGCTGCCAAACCCAAGCTCATCATCTGCGACGAGGTCACCTCGGCGCTCGACCCGCTGGTGGCTGACGGCATTCTGAAACTGCTGCTCGATCTGCAGAAGATCGAGGACGTCGCCTATCTCTTCATCACTCATGATTTGGCCACCGTGCGCGCCATCGCGGACAGCATCGCGGTGATGTATCAAGGCAGCGTGGTCCGCTACGGGCCGAAGTCGCAGGTGCTCGCCCCGCCCTTCGACGATTACACAGACCTGTTGCTGAGTTCGGTGCCTGAAATGAAGCTCGGCTGGCTCGAAGAGGTGCTGAGACACCGCAAGATGGAAAGCGCGGGCCACTGAGCCTCCAACCGCATGATCCCTAGAGCCGGAGCGTCATGAAGTGATCCTGCCGTGCCTTGCCGTCAATGCGGACGCTGTCACGGAATGTCGCGATCCGCTGGAAGCCTTGCCGCTCGTAGAAGGCAATGGCGCGCAGGTTTTCCGTGTCGACAAAGAGCTCTATCTGCGCGATACCACGGCCCTCGGCTTCGTCGATCACACCCCGCATCAGCGCAGTCGCGGCCCCGGCCCCCTGATAGCGACGGGTGACGAAAAAGGGGCCTATCTCGCACCTGTGGCGCGTGCGCTCCAGCTGCTGGGGCCGATAGCCGCAAAAGCCCACAAGGGTCTCATCTGCCAAAACGCCCCGCAGCCCACCATGGCGCAGTATCTCGCGGCACCGCTCGGGGCTCGCCACCGCTTCCTCAACGGTCGTCAGAAAGCCCAGTGGGAAATCCCGCACACCTTCGAGCCTCAGCGCCTGCCAGGCCGCAGCATCATCCGGCGTCAATGTCCTGTACGTAAAACTCACCATTGGGGTTCAACCCTCGGCCGATGGAACACGCCCCCTTCGTAGAGGCCGCAGGCGCTGTTGAAAAGCGTCAGGCCACGTCGTTGGCGAGGAGGCGCAAGTGCGCCGCCGGTTAGCGCCGCATCAGTGGCATCAGTGCAGCCTCAAGCCCGCTCTGCAACGGTGGACTCCGTGACCACTCCGCCCGCGTCTGGCGGGGCCCTAGCCGGATATCATCGCATGGGATGCGTGATGGCTGCGAAGGATCGGCATCAACTGGTCTTTGGAGTGCATCCCCTGCACCGCCTGCTGCAGCCCGCCTTCGGCGTCGAACAGCAGCAGCGTCACGTTGCCCACGCCGTAGCGGACCGCAAAGGCCTGGCCGTCGGGTGTTGTGATGTCGGCGATCAGATAGAGCAGGTCGCACTCGCCGAATTCCGTGAGTGCCCGCCGGGTCTGCTTCTGCAATGCCGTGCAGGTCGGGCATTGCGGATCGTGGACCTGGACGACGGTGGGTTTGCCCTGACCCAACCGGCTCAGGTCATGCTCTGCAGCGTAGGCGCGAAACGAGCCGACAGCGACATAGCCGCCACCCGCGACAACGACCGCCCCAACAGCGCCGTTCCTTATCCACCTCAACACATCGCGGCGGGACGACCTCGCCTCGCCACCTTTGGGCGTCGATTTGCGCCGATGCGATTTGCGGGGTTTGCTCATACGGGCGGCCCTTTCGCGCGTTTGCCGAGACGGTAAGGCGTCCTTACTGGACTGGCAAAAGCTTTCCGGGGCGGCGCTGTCACAATGCCGTGGGAACGCCGTGATCAGACGTCCAGATTTGTGGCGTCGGGCAATTGAAAAAGGGCCGCCGCATCCTAGCTCCCTTAACAAATTGTAAAGACAGCGCGCGATGAAATCGACGAGAAGGACGAAGTCACATGCTTGACGATCTCGATGTCGCGTCGCGGCTCTTGCCAATGCTGCGCGTTGTTTGCGATGACCTGCCCATTCCGATCTCCATCGCCGATCCGGACCTGGACGACACGCCCCTGATCTATGTGAACGGCGCCTTCGAAGCGCTCACGCTGTACAGGGCTGAGGAGGTCATCGGGAAGAACTGCCGGTTTCTTCAAGGGCGCCTCACCGACGGGACGGTGACCGACGAAATCGCCCATGCCTGCCAGCGCCGGGCGGGCGATTCCTGCTGCATCATCAACTACCGCAAGGATGGCAGCCTGTTCTTCAATATGCTCGCGATCCAACCACTCCGCCTCGATCTCAACCGGACCCTGTTGATGGGCTGCCAGTTCGCCTTCAGACCGACTCAAACGGGCGGCACCTTGGCGCGCACCTGCGCCCTGATCGACAGGGCGCAACGGCAGATGCGGCTCAGCAGCCGGATCAGCGCCGACGACATCAACCTCCATGACACGTTCCGCATCGATACAATCGGCATGCGGTTCGAAGCGGCCTTCACACGTGTCAAGAACGCGCTGATCCGGGACAACAGCAGCCTGATGGCGCAAGGGTCTAGCCTTCGGCGTCGCGAGGCGCTCGGCCGCGGCGGCTTTGCCGGGCGGGATCAATCTCATATCGAACGGCTGCTGGGCTGACAGTCTGCGCGCGCAGCCTCCCACGGGCGAAAACCATCGGAGACAGTCGGAGCCACAGGCACGACAGATCTGCGCTGGCATCGCGCGGTCGGGGCTGCTACCGGCAGGTGAACAACCCAGTCCCGCGAGGTCGCCATGCGCCGAAAACTGCTATTGATCATCATCGACGGTGTGCCCTGGCAGAACTGGCGCCGGCTTTTCGGTAACCTCGAAGGCTGGGTTGACAGCGGCGATGCGCGCGTCTGGAAACTTCGCTCGGTCCTGCCGTCGACCTCGGCCTGCTGCTATGCCTCGATCCACACAGGCGTGACGCCTGCGGAGCATGGGTGCAGTGGGAACGGCACCGTCTTCCGCCTCGATCTGCCGGACGTCTTCACGCAGGTCCGCAAGGCTGGCGGCGTCACCGGCGCGGTCGCGCATTCCTTCTGGTCAGAGTTCTTCAACCGCGCGCCTTTCGAGCCCGTGCGCGATATCGAATACGATGAGCCGGAGAGCGGCAGCATCAACCACGGGCGCTTTCATACGATGACAGGCTATGGGCTGATCAACCAGATGACGCCTTCCGACGCCGACCTGTTTGCGACGCTGTCCATGCTGTGCGAGCGGTTCAAGCTCGATTACGGCATGCTGCACAGTTGCACGCTCGACAGTATGGGGCACCGGTTCTTCCACGACTGCCGGGAGATGGACCATGCCTGTTACCAGCTTGACGCGATGCTGGCGCCCTACATCAGCCGCTGGCGGAACGCGGGTTATGAGGTGATCGTAACGGCAGATCATGGGCAGGACGCGCGCGGCCACCACGGCGGGCGTGATCCCTTGCAGCAGGACACAGCGCTTTACTATTTCGGCACCGCCGAAGGGCCGGATGCGACGGACGTGATCGACCAGTTGCAGCTGGCCCCCACGATCCTGTCGCGGCTCGGGGCCCCCATCGCCGAGACGATGCGAGCCCCTGTGTTCCTACGCTGATTACTCTGCGGCCACGGCGGTGCTGGCCAGTTCCCAAGGCCGCACAAAGGCACTGAGCGCATGGGCGATGGCGTCCTCGCCGGCCCCGTTCGGCTCGATCTGAGCGAGCAGCCCGCGCTTCTTGTCGTCGACAACCGCAATGACCCGAGCGGCGACGCCAGCCTCTTCCAGCGCTTCATTGTAGATGCGCTTGATCGCATGCTTGCGCAGATCCGGCTTGAAAATCTTGCCAACCGCAGTCTTGGGCAATTCATCCATGATGGTCATATGCTTGGGAAGAGCTGCACGCTCGTGCACATGTTCGCGGCAGAGTGCCAGAAGCTCATCCTCGGTCACGCTTGCCCCTTCGACCAATTCGACGAAGGCACAGGGCACCTCACCCGCATGAGCATCGGGCTGACCGATCGCGCCTGCGAATGCCACCGCCTCGTGATGCAGCAGCGCCTCCTCGATCTCGGCGGGGTCGATGTTGTGCCCGCCGCGGATGATCAGATCCTTCGCGCGCCCGGTGATCCAGAGATAGCCATCCGGATCGACACGGCCCAGATCGCCTGTCCGCAGGTACTCGCCGAAGTAGAGCTCGGTGTTCTTCTCGGCTTCGGTGTAGGTGTGACCCACGTAAACGCCCGGGTTTGCGACACAGATCTCGCCGATCTCATCCACGTCGGCCTCCACGGGCCCGTTCTCGGTCGCCTTGTAGATCTTGACCCTGCAGTAGGGGAACGGAATGCCGATGCTGCCAACCTTCTTCTCGCCATCGACCGGATTGCAGGAGACGAGACAGGTCGCCTCGGTCAACCCGTACCCCTCCACCAGCGTGACCCCCGTGGCCTTCTCAAAGCGCCGGAACAGCTCCAGCGGCAGTGGGGCGGAGCCTGAAAACGCCGTCTTGACCGTGCTCACATCGGCATTGATCGGGCGCTGCATCTTGGCCGAAATGGCCGTCGGAACTGTAATGACGAAGGTGATCTTCCAGCGCTCCACCAGCTTCCAGAAGTTGTCCATCACCCCCTCGCCGCGATAACCCTGCGGCGTCGGGAAGACCACATGCGCACCGGAACAGACCGCGGCCATGAGGATCACGTGGCAGGCGAAAACGTGAAACAGCGGGAGCGGACAGATGATATTGTCTTCCTCGCTGAAGAGCAGCTCCGTACCCACCCAACCATTGTAGATGAGCCCCGAGTAACGGTGCTGCGCGACCTTGGGCATCCCCGTTGTGCCACCGGTGTGGAAATAGCAGGCCACCCGGTCACCGGCGCTGTCGGCAAAGCTGAGCGGTTTGGGCTGCTTGGCCAACTCGTCCATGAAGTTCAGGTATCTGGCCTGGTTCTGAACGCTGCGCTTGGGGCGGATCAGCGGCACGATCCACGACTTTGGTGGCGTCAGATAGCGCAGCAGATCCACCTCCAGCACGGTCTTGACGTTGGGCGCCAGTGCCACCGCCTCAGCGGTCTTGTCCGCCACGTCGGTCTTCGGGAAGGGCCGCAGGGTCACGACCACCTTCGCATTGGTCTCGCGCAGGATCGATCCGATCTGCTCGGCATCCAGCAGCGGGTTGATCGGGTTCACGATCCCCGCGACGGCCCCACCCAACAAGGCCAGAACCGTCTCATTCGCGTTCGGCAGCACGTAGGCCACGACATCGGTCTCACCAACGCCGAGCGAGCGGAAGAGGTTGGCCGCCTGGCTGACCCGGTCCTTCAGCGCGGACCAGGTCAGCGTCTCGGCCTTGTCCTTGGGGCCCGAGAAGATCTGATAGCTGACCGCATTGTGGTTCGGAAACCTCTCGGCGGTCTGGCTCAGCATCCCGTAAAGCGTCTTGGGCAGCGGGCGCTCTTCCCACGACATCGCTGCTTCGATTGCATCGCGATCCTCGATCCCGGCAAAGCTCATTCATTGTCCTCCCAGAAACCCCTTTTCGGGGGTCTTTTCTCCGTGGCCGAGAGGATGCGGGCTAATACGGCATTGTGCAAGCGCTCAGAGCCTGTCCGCAGCGACGGGACGCTGCGTAAAACGCGGCTGACGTAGGGACATCCCGCGCGGCCTGCGCGCTACTCTGCGGCCATCCCGTCAGTGAACTGCAACCGTGCGAGACGGGCGTAGAGACCATCTTCGGCCACCAGCGTGTCGTGCGGCCCGCTTGCGACCACGCGGCCTTCGTCCAGCACGATGATGCGGTCGGCCTTCTTTACGGTTGCCAGGCGATGCGCGACAATCAGCGTGGTGCGACCAGCGCTCAGCGTGTCCACGGCCGCCTGCACTGCCCGTTCGCTTTCTGCATCGAGCGCGCTTGTCGCCTCGTCCAGAAGCAACACGGGCGCATCCCGCAGGATCGCCCGCGCGATGGCAATGCGCTGCTTCTGCCCGCCCGACAGCATCACGCCGCGTTCGCCAAGATAAGAGTCATACCCATCCGGCAGCGCGGCGATGAAGTCATGGGCTGCGGCCGCCCGCGCCGCGGCCTCGATCTCCGCGTCCGCTGCCTCGGGGCGGCCGAAGCGGATGTTGTCCCGGGCCGATGCGGCAAAGATCACCGGGTCCTGCGGCACCAATGCGACAGCCTTGCGGAAGGTATCCCGGCGCAACTGCGCCAGATCGACGCCGTCCAGCAGGATCCGCCCCGAAGCGGGATCGTAGAACCGCAGGATCATCTGGATAATGGTGGTCTTGCCGGCACCGGATGGCCCGACAAAGGCCACCGTCTCCCCGGGTTCGATGGTCAGGCTGACGCCATCGAGCGCGTGGATGCCCGGCCGCGACGGGTAGTCGAAGGTGACGTTCTCGAACACGATCCGTCCCTTGACGGGGTCGGGCAGCGGCAAGCCCTCCTCCGGATCCTGAACCGTATCGTTGGTCTGCAGCAGTTCCACGAGCCTTTCGGTGGCGCCAGCGGCGCGCTGCAACTCTCCCCAGATCTCGGAGAGCGCCGCCACGCCGGCTGCGACCATCACCGCGTAGATCACGAATTGCACGAGCGCGCCCTGCGTCATGTCACCGGCGCGCACGTCGCGCGCGCCGATCCAGAGCACCCCAACAATCCCGGCAAAGACCAGGAAAATCACGATCACCGTCATCAGCGCACGGGTCGAGATGCGACGGCGCGCGGCCTTGTACGAGAGCTCTGTCACATGCGAGAATTGCGCACGGCTGGCCGCCTCATGGGTGAAGGCCTGTACGGTCTGAACTGCGGACAGCGTCTCCGATGCGTTGCCGGAGGAGGCCGCGATCCAGTCCTGGTTTTCGCGGCTGAGCACGCGCAACCTGCGCCCGAGTACAAGGATGGGCACGATCACAGCCGGCACGATCAGCAACACCAGCCCGGTCAACTTCGGCGAGGTCAGCAGCATGAGCGCCAGCCCACCGACGAAGATCAGCAGGTTGCGCAGCGCGATCGAGACCGAGGAGCCGATGACCGAGAGGATGAGCGTGGTATCGGTGGTGATCCGGCTCAGCACTTCGCCGGTCATCACCTGCTCGAAAAAGGAAGGGCTCATGGAAATGACGCGGTCGAAGACGGCCTTGCGGATGTCGGCCACGACCCGCTCTCCCAGCCGGGTGACGAGCATATAGCGCAGTCCCGTCCCCACTGCCAGCAGGGCCGCAATGCCCAGGGCCGCGGCGAAGTACTGGTCGAGGATATAGGCGTTTTCAGTATCGAAATTGTCGACCACCCGGCGCACGGCCATGGGCAGCGTGAGCGACACCACCGCGGTCATCACTAGGGCGGCAAGGGCGCAAAAGAGCAAGCTGCGGTAGGGCCAGACGAAGGGCCAAAGTGCTGCGAGCGCGCCAATCCTCTTCGATTTCGCACGTTCTTCGGTTTGCCCGGGTCCGGGGGGCGTTGCCTCTGCCATGTGTATCCCTTCGTCCTCCGCCATCTGTCATGGCTTTCTGCGCCAAAAGGGTCAAGAGACCGGCTGCGTTTCCGCGCGCAAAGTGCGCATATGCCGCGTCCCGCGAAGACGGAAACTGTGGTGCGGTGGTATCAGGGGAGCGTGTTGGAGCGGGCGGCGGGAATCGAACCCGCTTCATCAGCTTGGAAGGCTGAGGTAATAGCCAGTATACGACGCCCGCTCTGCTTTTGCCGTGATATGACAGGCTCCTTGTGGGGTCAAGCTGCCAAACTGAAAGATGATGATGAACCCGGGCAAAAACGGTGAATGTTCTTTCCCGAGCTCGATGTGCCTCTCCACAACTAAGGGCATCCATTCCTAAGGGGCAACTCGATAGCCTGTGCTCCGATATTGCCGCCTAGCGATCATTCAAAGCTGATCGGCGCTAGCAGGTTGTCTCCCTTCCGCCAGGATCAACAATGAGCAGCGCGCTGTCATTGATGCGTCGCGCGTCAAAGGTCGCAGAAGTGCCCATGGCGGTCGTTGTGATTTCGTGCTGCAAGCGCACGCAGCACGAAAATCGGTACAACCGCTAGATTCATGACGCTGCAAAGCGGCGGCGATATCTGCCATTCGCTCGTAGTGCGGCAAGGACCTGGACGGCAATGAGCAAGACGCGGACGGAGCACCAATTCGCTGCATGTGCGCCAAGGCCAGCGTTCTGAACTCCGATCGGTGATAATTATTGGGGACAAGCCCTCTTGATAAACAAGACTTTGTGCTTGTTGGATATGTAATCTGGCAGTGCTCTCGGCGATGGATGGTGCGGTTGTTTTGAAGAGTTTTCGGTTCCCACCCGGCAACCATCTGGAAGAACCAAAAGAGAACCGGGCTGGACAACACTCCGTGCGGATCAACGGGCAATGGCTCATCTGCCCTGTCTGGACGCCGAACTGCCCTGCCGATGTCGAGATTGTGGACCACCATTGAGAGGATATGCTGATGAGCTTGCTTGAAGACCCAATGCACCCTGGTGAAAACCTGAAAGAGCTTTACCTCGATCCCCGAGAGATGGGGCCATCGTGTTCGCGCAGCGCTTGGGCAGGCCCGGACGCGGATCGAACGATTGATTGAGATCACGACTGGCGCCACGCCGAATTCGACAAAGCGAAGTACATCCGAGCATCACTTTTTTGTGGCGAGATTGTCCAACGCGGCGTCATTTGCCCCGGTCCGTAGCACTTGGGCGAGCGGCTCGTTATCGAAGTGACGAAATCTCGATCCAAGCTCAGGGGCATACTACCCAACTGAGACGGTCATGCCAAAACTCTCGCCAAGCGTCGACCGATGCCGTGGCTACGGTGCCAACGGCGGACCCGTGAACCGGAGCTGGAAATCGGCGGCAATCTCGCCGATGCGTGCCATGTCCGCAGGAATCTTCAACTCTTCGGCGGCCACCGCCTGGAAGAACCCTTCAAAGCCTCCGGGCGTGAGAATGGTGATCTGCTTTCCGCCTTCTTCGCTCAGCATCCGAAACGTGTGCTCTGCCCCGGCAGGCGCAAACGCGACATCTCCGGGGCCGACCTCGATCTCTTGGCCATCGACGACAAACCGTGCGCGCCCCTCGAGGATGTAAAAGGCTTCATCCGCATCTTCGTGCACATGCATGGGCGGACCACCTGGTCCATCCATTTCCGCCATAAAGATCCCTAGAGCGCCGCCGCTCTCTTCCTCGCTCAAACGCACCTGATACGTGGTGTTGTTCCAAATCACGGGTTCATGGGCGGTCGCCGTGGTAACAAACCCGGCAGTTACAAAAAAACTAACGACAGTGCGGCAAATCACAGGATGGCCCTCGCTATGGTTTGAATTGCGCTTCGTTGAAATGCCTCCACGCTATAACGTCGCTTCCGCCGAGACAATGATGGCGCTGTGATAGGCGTCCGCGGAAACTTCGACGAGAACCAAAATGCTGCAATTGAGCGCCGTCAGACGGTAATGCAACACGGACCTTCGAGCGTAGTGCAGCATCAGTCAAACTGGGCTCATCGCCGCCTAATGCCCTTGCGGCAAGGTCCGTGGGTGTGTGTCACCGGAGGCCGATTTGCCCAACGCTCTGATCTCGCCGCTTACTTCGCGATGTGCTGCCGTTCACGTCCGAAGAACCGCGATTGGGCGCGGCAGCGGCGAAATCTGAATGCGAGCCCAAAGTACCGAATGTTGCAACGTACGCGAACAGCCATGAAGCGCAGCAAAGCAAGCATTGACCGTGGTGAGAACGGCCCGGAGCTTCCGCTCCCTTCTCATGCCCGTCGCTGCGGAGCGGGCTCTCAAAGCCGCCATTCGCGACTCTATAGCTCAGACCTTCGCGCCCGAGGAACAAGACCGAGCGACGAGGCCTTTGGGAAGACCTCGACCGGTTTGTGACGCAATTTCGTCCCGTCTTTATTGTGTGTTTTGACCATCCTTTCAGAGGGCGGAAAATGGACACCGCGGGCCCGTTCGGTCCCCCGGGGGGGGCATCAACTGTCCCAAATGAGGTCTGAAATCATCGTCGAAAGTTTCAACTCACTCGAACGCAGTTACGAAGGGTCTCGGATCAGGATTGTGCCGCCATCGCCTGCTGCATAATATCGGCCATCGCGATCTACGGTGGCTGCGCGAAGACCCGCTGTCGATCCCGTTGGCTCCATATGCCAGCGCAGACCGTCATGGCGCGCTGCCACGCCCGCGGCACCAACTGCCACCACGTCGTGTTCAGTCCCCGTCACGGCCAGCAGATCACTGCGCGCCCGGGCCGGCGTGATCTGCCAGCGCTTTCCATCAAAATGCCCAATGGTCCCAGACAGCCCCACAATGAAGATATCGTCCAGCGCGCGGCCCCAGACATCGAAGAGGAAGTGCTCGGTCCCGGCGTTGAACTCATCCCAGCGGGTACCATTCCAGCGCATGACCTGACCGAAATCGCCGACGGCGAGCAGATGCTCTGCGTCCATCCCCCAGAGACCATAAAGCGCGCTTTTGGTTCCCGATGGCATCCGTTCCCAGCTGTCACCCGCCCAATGCAGAACCAGCCCCTCATCCCCGGCGGCAAAGATCTGGTCCGTTCCATGCTTCCAAAGCGACAGGATCGTCACATCCATGAAGAGATCGAAATGCTTGCGCCAGCTGCTGCCGTCGAAGTGATGGATTTCGCCGAGCTGCCCGGCCGCCAAGAGCCCGCCATCAGGCGCGCGTGTCAGATCGTGGATGCCGAGATCCCCTGCCGGTGGCAGCGCCTCCCACTGGCCACGATCCCGGATCAGGACGGTGCCCTCTTCGCCACATGCGTAAAGCGCACCCTCTTCCGGGTCGCACCAGATGCCCCAAAGTTGCCGATCCGTGCCGCTCTCTTGTGGGGTCCAATTCGGCGCGACCTCTCCCGCGGCAATGGCCGGTGCAAAGCATTCCAGCGCCTCTGCATCGCCGACGAGAACTGTGCCGAAATCGCCGACCGCCAGTGCCTCGCCGGTTGGTAAGCAGACCAACCCCAAAAGATCATGACTTGTCCCGCTTTGTACCCGAGCAACCTCGCCTTCCCGGATCAGGTGGATTTGTCCAGCATCACCCAGCGTGATGATGCCCTTCTCCGTTCGCCCAATTTCGCGGAACCGGCTGAACTGGGCGCTTGGGAACAGCGTCTCGAACGTGTCGCCATTCCACAGTACGACGTCGCCGCGAAATCCGTTGGCATCGACAAAGTACCGCCCGCCCACAAGCAAGGCGCTGCGATCACCTAAGGCCAAGGCGGCGGTGAAGTTGGAGGATACGGCGCTGTCCAGTTTCTGCCAATCTCCGCCATCGCCGCGCAGCAGCACCGTTCCATCCCCGCCCGAGGCCAAAAGCTGCCCGCCCGAAAGCGCGATAACCGAGCGCAGATGCGCGCGGGTGCCGCTGTCTTCGCTCTGCCAGTCGGTACCGTCGAAGTGCAGGATGGTGCCGCGGTCGCCGACCGCCCAAGCGCGTCCATCCTCCAGCCCGCAGATGTCAAAAAGCGGCGTGTTGTCGGGCACCGACGGGTATTTGCCCGAGGTATCCACCACGCAGCCGCGGTCTTGATGCCAAGTCTCGCCATCAAAGCGCAGGATCAGTCCCATCCAGCCCACGGCCCATAGATTGCTCCGGTCCGTGCCCCAAAGTGCGTGGATGGGCACGGGCGCGGGGCACTGCAGCCGCGTCCAATCAGAGCCATCGAAATGGAAGATCACGCCATCATCGCCGGTGACGAAGACGCCCTGTTCGTCCGCCCAGCCGTCCCAGAACACATCGCCTGGACCTGCAGCGATGCCTTCGACCGAATACCAACCCTCTTCCGTTTGGGATGTGGCGCCAAACTGGCCGCGGAACAGGCCGCGGCGCGACAGGGTTTCCTGCGTTCCGTCCATTCAGTCGCTGTCCTTCGTTGTCATGCTGGCTTGGCCCAGACGCGCGGCCTCTTGCCCCAGCAAAGCCGAGATCTCTGCCTCTAATGTCCTGCCGTCCGGCAAGTCCGCCAACGCGGCCTGCATATCTGCATCGCTCAAGTTCTCGGCAAAGAGACCCGTCATGCTGGTCGCCACGGCCTGTTCGAAACGCCTGCGTCCCCGAGCGGCCACGCGCGCGATTATCGGGGCAAACGCCCGCGCCACGACCGTGTCGGGCTGCGCCACGACAATCGGCTCGCCCATATCAGACCCCAGGGCCAGTTCAGCGGCCAGGGGGATATCGGCAATTTTCTCGATCCCCAGAGAGGACAATGCCTCGGTCACCCCGGCATCTGGGAATAGGTGGAATTCTTCCTTGCAATGAGGGCACTGCACGCCCGCCATATTCACGGCAGCGCCGATCACAGGCAGCCCGCGCTCGTTGCAAAACCGCCCGGCCTTGAGACTGTCCATCTGCGCTACCGCCTGCGGCGAGGTAACCAGAAGTGCCGAGACGTCGCTGCCTTCCAGCATGTCACACAGCGTGATCAACTCGTTGCCCGTCCCTGGCGGCATATCGATGACCAAAAAGTCGAGCGAACCCCAGTCAAAGCTGCCGATCAGGTGGTGGATGAAGTCGTGCTTGTAGGCGTCGCGCCACACGATGGGGTTGGTGTCATCTTCCTGCATGAAGGCCAGCGAGCCGACCTGAACGGGGTATGCGCAGCCGTCGCCCACAAATCCGTGCGTCTGCAGCCCGGCCTTCGAGTTGCGGATCTTGGCGCCAGCAAACCCAAAGAACCGGCTTTGGTTCGGCCCATGGATATCGGCATCGGCCACGCCCACGCGGAACCCATCCTTGGCCAGCCCTGCTGCCAAATTGGCGCTGACCGTGCTTTTTCCGACGCCGCCTTTGTTGGCAAGTACGACGATGATCTGGTCGATCTCTGCCAGGCGGTTTTCGATCAGGACCTTGTTGTGATGCGGTTTATCCAGCCGACACACCGCTTCTTGCGGGCAAAATTCGCAAGCATGACCAAGGCCGCAGTCCTCGGGCGGTTTGCTGGCTTTCTCTTCGGGCGTCAGGAACTGCATGCTCTAGTCCGCCGACATGTCCAGAAGGACCCAACCGTCGAGCACAGTTTTGAGGCCATCTCGCTGTTGCTCGGCACCTTGCCAAATCGCAAAGCCCATCGGCACGATGTCGCGATCGAACGAAGCTGTATGCGCACCCTCCGATACGAGGGCGCGCGACATGACCACGACCCACTCGTTTGGATCTCCGTCGTTTTCAAAGTACATCGCTTCGCCAGTCACGGGCTGTTCGTCGAGTAAAGTCGTGCTGCCGGGCCCACCAGCGGCCAGGTTCTGAACCGAATTGTCGTCAGCGCGCCAATACCAGATGTTCACCGCATTCTCCGGGCCATCACCCATCACCGGGGACGTCTCGTCATCACCCAGCGAGAATTGCACCGCGGCGCCATCGCGGAACCGGCCGAAGGTTGTCGCCGTGTCGCGCGTGTCATCCACCCAGCGCAGGCGCACATAGAACCGTTCAGACGTCCTGGCCAATGTCATGTAAAGCTGTGTGGTCTCAGCGTCGTAGTTGATCCGCAGTTCGACGGATTCATGTGCCGCAAAGGCCGGGTTCATTTCCACGCGATATTCAGGCAGCCGCTCCCAGATGATGTCGTCCGGGTCGTTGATGCTGCGCAAGTAGATCCCGTCGGGGATCTTCGAGACCTTCACCGTGTCGTAGGGTTCAAGCAGTTTGACATTCGCTTCCGCAAGCGTCTGCGCGGTGGAGATGGTCGGCGCGGCTAAGATAGCTAAGGTCGCCAAGGTCACAAATTTCGTTGGCATCTTGAGTCTCCCTATCCCCAGAGGTTCTGTTCCGCCTGAGCGGCGGGGGCGGCATGTGGTTTGGGCGCATCCGGATCGCGGAATAGACCCACGCGTGCCTCTAACTCGTTGATCTGCATCTCGGACCACAGGGCAAGGTCTTGAACCAGCTGCGCCAATGTCGGGTCGAGATGCGGGATCGGCGTGCGGCGCAAGAGCCCCGCCACGGTTTCCAACGTTGTGCCCAAGTAGCGGCAGAGAAAGTCGCGCTGCGCCCGGCGATATCCGCTGGTGTCCTTGCCACTCGCAAGCGCGCGCGCTTCAAGATGGCTAAGCACCGCCATCAGTTCGAGCATGCTCGCCAGATGGTCTGGCTCGTCATTCTTGCCCTCGTCGTCGGTCGCGGCCTTCAGGCCGAAATGCTTGTAGAAGGCCGCGACATTCAGCATGAAAACGGGCCGTGAAAGCCCTGCCAGAATGTGCTCGTGGTCGCCCGCGAGCAGCGCGGCACTGGGCTTGCCGCCCCGACCATGCAGGAATGCGCTGATATAGCCCGCCTCGAAGCTGGCGTAATCCGGCGAGGCAGGCATCTTTGGCCAAGGCGACCCGGTGGCATCCGCCCAGGCGTCCGAGAAGGCCGTGTGGAACGCCCCGGAGGACACCGCCTGATAGACCTCTTCCGACGGATGTCCGAAGGCCAGCGCGGACAAGCGCCAGATCGTTTCCTTCGCGCGGGCCCGTGCGGGGCTGTCGCCCATGGGTGGGCGCTTTTTCGCAGCAATAGACATCAGCTTAGCTTGAACATTTCAGCGTGCCGGTAGCCGATGAGCGTGTCCATCAGCTCGCTTTCGTCGCCCGCAGCCTTCTTCGCGCGCTCGGCGGTGATCGTCTCCAGCGCCGCGTTGACCCCGTCGCCAAAAAGGCTCTCCAAATAGTCGAGCGGGACGCGGCTTTCAGCCGCAGCTTCGCCATCATCTCCGATCTTCGGCGGCGACAATGGCGGAACATAGAAAACATTTGGCTTTGTGCCCATCTCCGGATGCAGCGGCAGCGCCACCTTGTACTTGTCCACCAGCGTATGGATCGGCCCGGCCTCGTCATCGCGATATCCAATCCAGCGGATACGCCCGACGCACTGCTTCGCACACGCGGTGGGGAGACCTTTCTCGATGCGCGGGTAGCAGAAGATGCACTTCTCGGACTTCGAGATTTCCTCGTTGAAATAGACCTTCTTGTAGGGACAGGCCGAGACGCAATAGCGATAACCGCGGCAGCGTTCCTGGTCGATCAGGACGATCCCGTCTTCCTGACGCTTGTAGATGGCATTCCGCGAACAGGCCGCCAGGCAGGCCGGGTTGTCGCAATGATTGCAGAGCCTTGGCAGGTAGAAATAGTAGGTGTTCGGATAGTCGCCTTCGCCCTCATCCTCGTCCCAGTTCGCACCCCAAGTGGGCTTTACGTTCGGGCGCAGCCAGGGGTCGGTCCCGGTCATCAGCGCCTCTTCGTAGTTGTAGTCCCAAGGCACGCCGTAGTCCTCGGCGGTGGGCTCCGTTCCCATCTTCAAGGCGCCGTCCGCGTCGAAACCTCCGCCCATATCCTGGTAATTCTTCGGATAGCCCGTGCCCGGCATGGTCTCGACATTGTTCCAGTACATGTATTCGCGGCCATTTCGGTTGGTCCACTGCAACTTGCAGGCCGATGTGCAGGTGTGGCAGCCGATGCATTTGTTCAGGTCCATCACCATGGAAAGCTGACGTTTCACAGCCATGATCTAATCCTCCCTCGATCCTGGCTTACGCCGGTTCCACATCGACGCTGCTTTCATGCGCCAACTGATTTGCGTTCCATTTGAAGAGCTTAAAGCCGAGGTGCCCCCAGCCGCCCGCAAGCTCCAGCGGCTGGATCAGGCTCGCCATCGCGTTGTTCATGGGCTTGGCCTGCTCGTATTGGTGCGGCTCCCAGCCATGCTCCATCATGATCGCAGTGGTGGGCAGACTGGGGTAGAACTTGGCCTGGGCAAAGAACTCGCCAATCCCGTTGAAGATCCGCACCTTGGAGCCATCGGTGATGCCCTTTTCGGCCGCGAGTTGCGGGTTGATGTAGATGTTGGGCTCGCCGCGTTGCAGGCGCATCATGAACTTGTTCGAGCGCCAGTTCGAATGAATGCCCCAGCGTGTGTGCGGGGAATAAAACGATAGCGGGTAGTTTGACGCTTCTGCCCCCGCATGATGCCGCGCGGTGGGCACGGTTGCGCCCATTCTCATGAACGTCTTCTGGTCGCAGAAGAAGGTGATGCGGCCTGTGAGCGTCTCATAGGGCTTCTTGTCCTCTGTCTGCGCGACGAAGGGATTGTAAGGCTCATCCACCGGGATCGGCTGGTTGTTCCCACCCTCTGCCGTCATCACGATAAAGCCCTGCTCGGCGGCATCCTCAAGTGTGACACCGCCCATCTCGGGGCTGTTGTCCACGAGCCATTTGGTAGCGTCGTAATCGGTCAGCAGCGCGCCTTGCATGGTGAAATCGTCGTAGATCGTGTGCAGATCGCGCGTGACAGCACCGTCTTCATAGCCTTCGGTGATCCCTCGGGCGATGGCGCGCTCTTGGATCTTCTGCGACAAGAGCACCATGATTTCCCAGTCGGGCTTGGCTTCGCCAATTGGGTCGACAGGACGCGAGAAGACGTTGATGAAGCGGTGGTAACCAACCGATCGCAGATCCCACGCCTCGTAGTGGCTTGCGGCGGGCAGCAGGTAATCCGCCCATTGCGCGGTGCTGTCCATCCGCACGTTGATGTCCACGAAGAGGTCCTTCACCTCCTCGAGGATGCGCTCGCGATATTTGTCGGCGAATTTGTTGCGGCGGAACTTGTTGTCGGCGATCGAGATCAGCCCCTTCATCTCGCCGTTATATGGCATCCAGCCTTCCGAGATACTCTCGTTGATCATCTCTTCCATCTCATCGAGATCGAAGCCCACGCGCTCCTTGAGTTTGGCGTTGTCGAAATGCTTGCGGGCGTGGTCGATCATGTGGCCACGCTGGAACTCGGCCATACCGCCGGGCTCAAGCCGGGGAAATTTTTCAAAGCCATAGAGCGCAAGGCTGAGCCAGGGGATGTGCTTCCAGTCGATCCAAGAGGTGTCGACGCCGCCGGTTTTGCCGCCATGACCGGTGAGCGCAAGCATCAGCGACTGCGCCCAACCGGTGTATATTCCGTTGGAATAGCGCCCGATGTTGAAGCCCAGCATCAGGATCGCCTTCCTGGCATTTGCAAAGGCGCGGGCCTCTTGCCGGACCATGTCCGGGGCGATGCCAGTGTCAGCTTGCGTCGCCTCAGGGGTGAACTTGGCGGCCTCTTCCTTGACCTTCTCAAAGACCGTCGTGACCTCAATGCCGTCGACCGTAAAGGTGCCTTCCAGCGCGGGATCAACGCCATCGAGCGCGATGGTCTTGGTCTTGGCGGCGTCCCCCATTGAGCCCTTGATCATCACAGCGGCGTCTGTGTTCAGGTCCCAGTGATAGAAGTTCTGATCCGAGCCGCCATCTACGAGGTCAGCCTCACGCAGCATCATCCCCGTGTCAGTCCGAACCAGCACCGGCAGATCGGTCTGTTCCTTCATGAAGTCTGGCTTATAGAGCGCCTCCTCGATGATCACGTTCACGAAAGCCATCGACAGGAACGGGTCGGCGCCCGGCTTGATAGGCATCCACAGATCCGCATGGATCGAAGATGGATTATAGTCAGGCGCGACGGAAACGACCCGCGCCCCGTTCCACTTCGCTTCCCAAATGTAATGGGCATCCGGGATCCGCGTCGCATTCGGATTGAAGAGCGACATCATGATGTAGTCGGCATCGAACCAGGCATCCGAGGTGAAGCTTTCCAGCGGGTTGCCATAGGCGAGATGCGTGCCGGTGTTCAGATCGCCGACATCGGTGAAGATATCGAGCTGCACACCGCCCACCAGCGAGGCAAACCGGTAGGGTGCAGCGAAGCGGACCATCGACAGGTTGCCAGAGCCCGTGTGGGTCATCAAATTGCCGGGGCCGTAGTTCTCGAAGATGTCGATCACCTTGTCTGCGATCTCTTCGGTGATCTCGTCCCACTCCATGCGCTGCCATTTGCCTTCGCCGCGCTCGCCGACGCGCTTCATCGGATAGCGAAGGCGATCACCCTCATACATGGCCGCCGAATGGATCGCGCCTTTTTGACAGCCGCGCGGATTGGCGTCCGGGACATTGGGGTTGATCTGTGGGTATTTGGCGAGCTGTTCCTCGCGGATGACGATGCCGTCTTTGACATAGACATCGAAGGCGCAGTTGCCGACGCAGTTGATGCAATGGGCCGCCTTGCCGATCTTGTCCCAGGTGTATTCGCGGCGGTAGAGATCTTCCCAGTCGCGATAGGGATAATCCTCGCCAAGCGTGTCCTCGATGGGCTCGAGCCGGTTGAGGGACCAGGCCTTGTTGGCAGCCAGAACGCCCGCCCCCGCAAGTGAAGACGTTTGCAAGAACTCACGACGCTTCATGCGCAGCATGTCCATCCTCCCTATGTAAGCTTGCCCAGTCGTGTGGGCCGGTCTTTTGTCAAGAAGTGTAGCTGCGATCTGCGCGCCAAAGGCAGCGAAGTTGTGAACATGATGTAAACGAGTTGTAAACGAAACCGCCGAAGGCTTTGCGTCATCCGGATTCAGTGTTTTAATGCGGTTCAGCATTGCTTGGGAGGACGGCCGCCCCGGTCGTTGGCAAATGCAGAACAAAGTTGAACACGCCACGCCGTCCGGTATCGGGCGGAATAGCCGGATCGACGCGGTGACAGATTTTCTGGAACAGCGCCTCGACGCTTTGGTTGATCAGTCCATCGAGATTGCCAAGACAAACGGGTATGCGCCGTTCACCACGACGATCCGCGCCGCTTGGGTCGAGGCGATTGTCAGCGTCACAGACTCGCTGAGAACTTACCTTTCCGGCGCGGCGGACGCGCCCGGTGGGCCGATGGCAACCCTTGAATACGGCACTGACCCGCGCTTTGCCCGGATGCGCCAGATCGCGCGCCTGCATAGATCGCTTGGCATCACACTGCCGATGTATATCGGGCTCTTCAAGCATTTCCGGAACCTCTATCTGGCCGAGATCGCGCAGATCCCTGGCGGCGCCTGCGCAGAGGAACAGGCCAAGGTCCGCGATTTTTTTGACGCAACCGAGCTCAGCATCGTCGCCGACTGGAACGACAAGAGTGACAACTTGCGCCTCCGAGAGCTGCAAGAGCGCTCGCGTGCGATCTCGCTCGACAAGGATCGGTATTTCGCGATTTTTGAGAGCCTTCAAAACGCGGCTTTTCTTCTAGATCGAGCCGGGAACCTCGTGAATGCAAACCAGGCCTCGGCTGAGCTGTTCCTGGGTAAAGATGCGCAGGCGGGGGACATCATCTATCTGCGCTCGATGCGGCTTCGCAAAAAGTCGCTTCAGGCGATCATCGACCAGATTATGTCGCGTGCGCTTCCCGCTGACGAGCCGATGTGGCTCGACACGCTTCATGGGCCCCGCTGTTTCGACATTCGTCATCGTGCGCTGCACGACGCGGTGGACAACACAGCTCTGGGCCACGTCGTTTTGCTCAACGACGTGACAGCCCATCAACGTCGCGCAGAAGAAGCCAAACAATCAGAGCAGGGGATGTCGCGCTTTCTGGCAACCATGAGCCACGAGATCCGCACACCGTTGCATAGCGTTCTGGGCGCCGCCGAGCTTCTGCACACGGCCAATCCGTCTGTGACCAAGACCTACCTCGATCTGATCGAGAGCGCTGGCAAGGCGCTTTTGCAAACGTTGAGCAACGTGCTCGACTATTCGAAATTCGAGAACGAGCCACCTGTCGCGCGTCCAGCGGACACGGACCTCTTCGAAGAGATCAAGGCCTTTTGCCGCTTCGCTTCGGTCGGTCGAAATCTTGAACACCCACGGCTCAGCTTTGACATCGACCCCGGCGTGCCCAAAACGGCCAACCTGGACTGGGGGAAAACGCAGCAGGTTCTCAGCAATCTGGTCTCTAACGCGCTCCGAGCCGACAATGGCGAGGGGGTAGAGATCTCGATTTCTTGCCACGCACCCACCCCCGACGCCCGGGTGCTGCGCTTTGCGGTGCGTGACCATGGCGACGGCATTCCTGACGCCGCCGCCGCGGCGCTGTTTCGCCCGTTTGACACAGCAAGCGCGCGGGACACGGGCGACGGAGGCTCCGGCCTGGGGCTGGCGATCTCGCACCATTTGGTTGAGGCCATTGGCGGACGGATTGGGTATCAAAACCAATCGCAGGGCGCTTTGGTGTGGTTTGAGGTGCCGCTCAACTCGGTCAAGGCGGAGCCTGACCATGGCGCAGAGACTGCAGCCTCTTCCTCAGGCACTCCTGCGTCGATGCTGCTTTGTCTTTTGGTGGATGACGACCCTGTTGGCTCCATCGTGACCACAGGGCAGCTTGAACGACTGGGGCTGCTGGTGACCCGGGCCGCCTGCGTTGCCGAGGCCATGCGCCTTGCGGCCTCCGCGCGCTTCGATGTGTTCGTCGTGGACTATCTTCTGCCCGATGGCGATGGGCCCAGTTTGGTGAAGTCGCTCAAAACAAATGCTGCGCGGCACGCCAAGTTTGTCGCTCTGACCGCCAATGTCGAGGCGCTGACGGGCAAGACCGAAGACTTTGATCAGGTGCTCGCCAAACCCGCTGGACAAGTGGGCCTATCCTCCGCGCTTTTTGGCACCGCCTCGCGGCCCCAAGTGGCACAAGCGGGACCGATCAGCGGCTTTGACGGGCTGCAAGGCCTGTCGCCGGAAACGGTCACGGCAATGATCGCAACCTTCGCATCCGCCTGGGCTGAGTTTCGGAGCGATCTTTCCGACCTTCGTTCCGCGCCCGAAAAATCCGAGCTGGCCATAACCGCTCATCGCCTTGCAGGCAGTTGCGCTGTTCTAGGGCTGTTCGAACTCGAGCCGCCGTTGCGCCAGCTCGAGACCGCATGCCTTGACCCGGATCACGACATCGACCTTGCGTTCTTTTTTCCAGCGCTCGACCGTGACTTGACGGCTCTTTTGTCCTGGCAACGCCTGAATGCGCGCTGGTCCGCTGAATGAGCGGGACGGCAGCATACCGCGTCAGCAGGGCAACGGCTGGACGGGCCGCGGTTCTTTGTATTGAAGACGATCCGATCGTCCAGTTGATGCTGGACGATATTGTTGGTGGCGCAGGTGGAACTTGCGTGATTGCAGGGAGTGCGCGAGAAGCAGAGCGCCACCTCGCCCAAGAACAGTATGGGCTGGTCGTTCTGGATCGCAGACTACCTGACAGCGACGGGTTGCTCTTGATGCAAAACATCAAAGACAGCAGCAATTGCCCCGTCATTATCCTGAGCGCGATGGATGACACGCGAGATAGGCTCTTGGGCATTGGTCTCGGCGCGGCGGAATACGTGACGAAACCGTTCAACCCACTCGAGCTGACCAGCCGGATACGGCAACTGTTGCGCGCGCGAACGGAAGACGACGCGGACAAAGGCGTTTTCGAAACCGCAGACCTCGTGTTCAACCCGCGATCTCGGCAACTAGAAGCAGGCGGTCAATCTACCATCCTTGCACCGGCGGAATCGAGACTGCTTCAGGCCCTCTTGACGAATGCAGGCGAGGTGCAAACCAGGGATCAACTCTCCCGCGCCGCGAGCGGTCGGGATTGGACCCCAGGGGACCGAACCATCGACGTTCTAATCAACCGTCTGCGGCGCCACCTGAAAAATGCTCCCATCGAGATCAAGACGGTTCACAGGACCGGATACTTTATTTCCTTGGAGCGCAAAATGCTGTCCAAGCGGTAGCTGTCCGGCAAGAAACAGGCTGGCGCAACCCGCGTTGGCCAGCGCCAATGCGCGGACCACGGGCAAAAAACGTAGAACAGAGGTCTTCGCGCGACCTTGACCGCGCAGGAAGGAATTGCGCGCGTAGAGTTTCTCCGATTTGACTTGACCGAGAAGCTCAAAATCCACTTTGGCCGCATTACGAATAATTTCTCGCAACCGAAACGAAAGTTTGCCTTCCGCGTGTGGCACTTTTCGCCGCCATGTCAAACCGCAGAATGCAGACTTCGGCTCTCGGAAGCGGAATGGCTGACATGTCCCGCTTTGCTGGAATCCAGCCAACTGCATTGTGTTTGATCCTTCGGAAGGCATAGTTGGCACTGAGATGAAAACTGC
>NZ_JALIEB010000012.1 GCF_025755255.1 Roseobacter sinensis
GTTCTCCTCAAATTGCAGAAACACCCTGCAACCCTATCAAGAACCTGACCCAACTATCCGGTCAGCCCGATTACCCATGCTAAGTCCGGCGTGCGGACATCGAACGGAATTCAACATGGAAAAAAAGCGCAGCTTTAACGCTGCGCTTTTATTTGTCTGCAGTGCATTACAGTCCCAGAGACGCCTTATACAATGCGATCTGGTTGTCGCGTCCGATCTGGTCGGTGATCTTCTCCCAGGCGGCGGCGATGGCATCTGCCGTTTCCTGCGCCGATCCATACTGCCCCGCATAGCCCTTGGCGAGCTCGTCTTCAGCCACCGAGTAGTACTGGAAGATGCCCGGAATGCGCGGCTCAATGGCGGCATTCGGATGGTTGTAGCTGTCCGCGTTCGAGCCGAGGTAGTCTTCAATGAAGGCGCGGTCGTAGCCCGCCTCTTCCCACTCCTCGAACTGGAAGTGCGACTGGCGGTAGGGCTGGAAGCCGGAGGGGTATGCCGAGGCCCAGAGCGACAGGTCCTTGCCGCCCAGATGCGCGGCTGCGGACCAGGCCGCCTTTTTCTTTGTTTCGTCGCCTTCGACGGTCGCCATCACGTAGATGCCCCAGCCGATATAGGCCATATTGGGTGCTTCGTTGCGGGTGTCTTCCCATGCGCCTGCTTGCGCGTTGTAGACGCGGTCCGACGCCGGGTTGATGCCGAAGCCGACCACGTCGCCCACCACGGACGTGTCGGAGGTGCGCGCCGAGGACCCCACGTCGCCCCACCACATGAGCATCGAACCCGTGCCCGCGAGGAATTGCTGGAAGGCGGTGGTCCCTGGGTCCGCGTTGATCTGATCGGCGGGGTAGGCGCCCGCCTCGATCAGATCCATCACGTCCTGGATCGCCTGCACCCAGGCGGGGTTGTTGATCATGGGTGTCATGGTGTCCGGGTCGAAGAGCCACGCGGGGGAATTGGGGTGCTTCGCGTAAGCTGCCGCGCGGTTTTCCAGGAAGTAGAAGCCAAAGCCGCCCCAGCCTTTGAGCGGGTCGAGATAGCCATGGGCAGGCAGGCCGGTCAGCGGGTCTTCCTTGCCGACAAGCTCCTTGGTGACTGCATTGATCTCCTGCCAGGTGGTGGGCACCTCGGTGCCGCCGATGCCATCGGGCCCAAAGTAGTCCTTGCGATACGCAAACGTATGGCAATCGCCGTCAATGGAGACGCGGTAGGTCTTGCCATCCCAGGTGCCGACGGGATCCTTCAGGTAGTCGACATAATCGTCCATGTCGATCTGCTCCTTGACCCAATCGGGCATCTCGGAGGCCATGCCACGGCCGAGCACGTCACCTTCAAAGGGCGCGCCCATCTCGATGATGTCGAAATCGACCGTGCCGGTGGCGATCGACTGCTGCAGCCGCGCGTTGTAGTCGGCCTGGGCGAGGTCGATCCAGTTGATCTTGGCGCCTGTGTAAGCCTCCCACGGCTTCAGGAAGCCGCGGAACAGGAAGTTGTGCAGGTTCTGGTTGTTGAGTCCCATGAAGGTGAGCTCGACACCCGCAAACTCTCCTTCAGCGACGTTCTCCTTGGTGGCACCGAGGCACATCTCGCCCACCTTCTGCCAGTCGCTGTCGGTCGGAGAACCCGCGCCCACACCGGGGATCTTCAGGATCTCGGCGCGCACATTGCCGTGGGCGTCAGCCCGCGCGGCCGCCTTCGGCATCATGGCCACAGCACCCACTGCGGCGGTGCCCTGCAGCATCTGCCGCCGGTTCATCTTCTGTGCTGCGCGTATGTAATTGTAGAGCTCTACTTTCATATCCATCCTCCCTGGATTGTCGTGTCGGTGGGCAGACGGCAGAGCGCATGTTTTTCGACCTGCATTCTGATGTGCAGCGCCAGGTGATCCCCCCACGAAGTCTCACTATGATCGAGATTGACCTCAAGTCAACAAAGCCGTCGCGGCGGGCGTGGACAAGGCAAAATCCTTTCTCTAGCATCCACTTCCGAAGGCGGGGGAGGCGAGACATGGCCGGTGTCACCATTCAGGACATCACGAAATCCTACGGGGCTGTGCAGGTCATCCATGGGGTCAATGTCGAGATTGCCGACGGCGAATTCGTGGCACTCGTGGGGCCCTCCGGCTGTGGCAAATCCACGTTGCTGCGCATGATCGCGGGGCTCGAGCCGATCAACAGCGGGACCATCGCCATCGGGGATCGCGTGGTGAACAATCTGCCGCCGGCCGCGCGCGATATTGCCATGGTGTTCCAGACCTATGCGCTCTACCCACACAAATCGGTGGCCGAGAACATGGGATTTGCGCTGAAAGTGGCCAAGACCGACAAGGCCGAGATTGCGCGGCGCGTGCGGGAGGCTGCCGAGATCCTGAGCCTGACGGAGTATCTGGACCGCAAGCCGCGGCATCTGTCGGGCGGGCAGCGACAGCGGGTGGCCATGGGGCGCGCGATCGTGCGCGACCCGCAAGTGTTTCTCTTTGACGAGCCCTTGTCGAACCTCGATGCCAAGCTGCGCATCCAGATGCGCACCGAGATCAAGGAACTGCACCAGCGGCTCAAGACCACCACCGTCTTCGTCACCCATGATCAGATCGAGGCGATGACGCTCGCGGACCGGATCGTGGTGATGCAGGCGGGACGGATCGAACAGATCGGCACACCGCTGGAGCTTTACGACAACCCGGCCAACGAGTTCGTGGCGACCTTCATCGGCGCGCCGTCCATGAACCTGATGGAGGCGACCCTGAAGACCGGTGTCATCGATCTGAGCGGCCATGACGTACCGTACCCCGGGAGTGCGGCCTCGGGGCCTGCGCGATTGGGCGTTCGCCCCGAACACCTCAGCCTCGTCGGCGAAGGCGAGGGCCTGCCGATGCAGGTGAAGGTGGTGGAGCCCACAGGGTCGGAGACTATGGTCTTCCTCACCTTTGCCGGGCAGGACATCACGGCGGTCTTCCGGGACCGACATGCCTTCGCACCGGGGCAGACCATCCATCTCGCGCCCGATCCGGACCATCTGCATTGCTTCGATGCGGCCACAGGGCAGCGGATCGGGTAACGCCAGTGCCCGCCCGCGCCATACTCTGTTTCGGCGACAGCAATACCCATGGGAGTTGTGCGATGCGCGACCCCGGCGACCGGCGGCGCCATCCGCGGGCGCTGCGCTGGCCGACCGTGATGGCCGCGGCACTTGGACCGGATTGGGACGTGATCGCCGAAGGGCATCCCGGGCGCACGGCTGTTTTTGACGACCCCATCGAGGGGCCGCACAAAAACGGGCAGGCTGCGCTGCCGGTGCTTCTCGAAAGCCATCGCCCCCTGGATCTGGTGATCGTGATGCTGGGCACGAACGATCTCAAGGCGCGGTTCGGCCAGTCGGCCCATGATGTGGTGTTGGGCCTGCAGCGGCTCGCGTTGGATATTGCACGCTGGGACAGCGGGCCCGGCGATGCTGCGCCACCGGTTCTGATGGTCGCGCCGGCCTGCGTGAAGCCCGCGGGTGTCCTCGCGGAGACCTTCGCGGGCGCCCAGGCCAAATCGGCGGAACTGCCTGATCTTCTCTGTGCTGCGGCTGCGCGGCATGGATGGTACTTCACCGATGTCAACGCGGTGGCCGAGGTCGACCCGCTCGACGGTGTGCATCTCTCGGCCGAGGCGCATGCGGCCGTTGGCGTGGCACTCGGCGATACTGTGTTAAGTATTTTCAACGACTGATCCAGGAGGGATGCAAGACATGCTCAAAGGACTAGACCCGATCCTGAATGCGGATGTGCTTTATGCACTGCGCGCCATGGGCCATGGCGATGACCTGATCATTGCCGACACCAACTTTCCGTCCAGCAGCGTGGCGCGCAGCACCGTGCTGGGGCAGGTCTTGCGCATCGACCGCCCGGCCGCCGAGGTGATGCGCGCGGTGCTGTCGGTCTACCCGATCGACACCTTCGTCGAGGATGCGGCCGCGCGCATGGAGGTGGTGGGCGAGCCGGACAGCATCCTCCCCGTTATGCAGGAGGTTCAGGCGGAGATCGACGCCGTCGACGGACCGAAGATGCTGGGGATCGAGCGCTTTGCCTTCTACGAGCGTGCCAAGAAAGCCTATGCGGTGATCCAGACGGGCGAGCGTCGCTTCTACGGATGTTTCGCGCTGCGCAAGGGTGTCGTGCCGCCGGATGCGGACAGCTAGGGCATGGGCAAGGTTGTCATACTCGGGGTCTTCGTGGCCGATACGGCATATCGTGCGGATCGGATGCCGCGGATGGGCGAGACGATCCTCGGCCTGAGCTTTGCGCTGGGACCGGGCGGGAAGGGCTCGAACCAGGCGGTGGCCTGCGCGAAGGTCGGCGCCGACACGCATATGATATCGAAGCTGGGACAGGACGATTTCGCGACACTGGCGCTCGATACGTGGGCAGGCGCGGGCGTCACGCCCCATGTGGACCAGGTGGCGGACAGCTACACGGGTGCTGCCTATATCTTCATCGAGGAAAGCTCCGGCGACAATGCCATCATCATCGCGCCGGGGGCAGCGGCACTGATCGGGGCGGAGGATATCGGTGCGCGGGCCGATCTGATCCGCAGCGCAGATGTCTTCGTGACCCAACTCGAGCAGCCGATGCCCGCCGCGCTGCGGGCGCTGGAGATCGCGCGCGCCGGGGGTGTGACCACCATTCTGAATCCGGCACCGGCCGCAGAGCTGCCCGACGGCATGCTGGCGCTCTGCGATTACGTGACGCCGAACGAGACCGAATGCGAAGCCTTGACCGGCGTGACAGTGGACAGCGCGACGGATGCGGCGCGGGCCTGTGATGTGCTGCGCGCGCTTGGGGTCGGAACGCCAATCATCACCATGGGCGCCCAGGGCGCTTATCTCGATGGTCACGGGCTGGTCCCCGCCTTCGATGCCGGCCCGGTCGTCGAGACGACGGGCGCGGGCGACGCCTTCAACGGCGGCTTTGCGGCGGCGCTGGCAGAGGGCAAGCCCGCGCTCGAGGCGGTCCGGATCGGCTGTGCCACGGCGGCCATCTCGGTGACCCGCCCGGGAACGGCGCCGGCCATGCCGGATCGGGCCGAGGTCGACGCTCTTCTGGACGGCTAGGCTGCACCGCCGGAGGTAGGCTGATCTCCGATGGCGTCGCGCGCGACCGAGACGGCCTTGAGCACCGCGAAGACCCGCGCGCCGGGCGCAAGCGACAGCGCCTCGGCAGAGCGGCGGGTGATACGCGCCAGCAGCGCAGCCTCCCCGAGCGCCAGTTGCACCAGCACGCCCGGGCCTGCCCCGAACCGCAGCTCCTTCACCGTGACCTCGAGCACGTTCAGCGCGGAGATCCCGTCGGGACGTGTGGTTGCAAGCATGACGTCCTGCGCTTCGATCCAGACCCGCACCGATGTGCCCGGGGCCTGATCGACCCGCGGCAGCAGCAAGGTAACCCCTGCGGCGTCAAGCGCACTCAGCCCGTCGGGGTGATGCGCGGCGACGCGCGCCTCGAGCATGGCGCCTGCCGCGCGCACCCCCAGCGGGGTGACCGCCGGGTCGCTTAACACATCCGCCGCAGGCCCCTGCCGGGCGACCCGTCCGGCATCGAGTGCGACCACCGTGGTCGCGATCCGCGCGACTTCGCTGGCCGCATGGCTGACGTAGAGGATCGGCACGGAGATCTCGTCGCGCAGCCGCTCGAAATAGGGCAGGATCTCGGCCTTGCGCTGCTCGTCCAGTGCTGCCAGCGGCTCATCCGCGAGGATGATCCGGGGGCTGGCAAGGAGTGCGCGGCCGATGGCGACCCGCTGCCGCTCGCCGCCCGAAAGATGCCCGGGCCTGCGCCGCAGCAGATGCTCGATGCCGAGGAGTGCCAGGATCCGGTCCAGATCGGCGCGCGGTGCACCGGCCGGGGCGAACCAGCGCCCATAGAGCAGGTTCTGCCGTACGGTGAGATGGGGGAACAGCCGCGCGTCCTGGAAGATGTAGCCGACCCTGCGCCGGTGTGGGGCAATGCACTGGCCCTGCGCGCTGTCGAAAAGCACCGTGTCGTCACAGACGATCCGCCCGGCGCGGGGGCGCAGAAGACCTGCGACCGCGTTCACGATTGTCGATTTGCCCGCACCTGAGCGCCCGAAAAGCACGGTGATGCCGGACGGGGCCTCGAAGGCGATGTCCAGGTCGAAGCCCTCGAACCCGTGCTGTAGCGAGACCGAGAGCGTCATGTGCCGCGCACCGTGCCCGCGGCCCGCCGGGCGATCCATTCCGACAGCAAAAGTGCGGCCATCGCGATGACGACCGAGACAATCACCAGCCGCCAGGCCGAGGTTTCCGCACCTGGCACCTGCAGGAAGGCGTAAATCGCCGTGGGCACGGTTTGCGTCTGTCCGGGGATGTTCGAGACAAAGGTGATCGTGGCGCCGAACTCTCCCATGGCCTTGGCAAAGGCGAGGATCGCACCTGCGACCACGCCGGGCAGGATCAGGGGCAGGGTCACGGTCAGGAATACCCAGGCCCGTGACGCGCCCAACGTCGCCGCGGCCTCTTCCAGCCGTGGGTCCACGGCCTCGATCGAGAGGCGCATGGCCCGCACCATGAGCGGGAAGGCCATGACCGCAGCGGCCAGTGCCGCGCCGGTCCAGCGGAATGCCACCCCAAGACCTGCGGCCTCCAGCGCGCTGCCGAGGGCCGCCTGCGGCCCGAAGCTGACCAGCAGCAGGTAGCCCGTGACCACGGGGGGCAAGACCAGCGGCAGATGCACCAGCCCGTTGAGCAGCTGCTTGCCCGGAAACTGCTTGCGCGCGAGCAGATAGGCGACCCACAGCCCGAGCGGCAGGCTGACGGTCGTGGCCCAGAACGAAACCTTCAGCGACAGGCTGACGGCGCGCCATTCCTCTGGACCGAGCCAATCGCTCATGCGCCGCCGCCCGGAACGAGGAAGCCGTGCTCGCGCAGATGCGCGCGCGCGGTGTCCGTTTGCAGAAAGGCCAGAAAGGAGCGGGCCGCCGGGGTGCCGCCGCCTGCGACGAGAGCGGCGGGGTAGGTGATGCGCGGGTGGCTTTCTGGCGGAAACTCGGCCAGCACCGCCACACGCGGCTCGGCCATGGCGTCGGTAGCATAGACCACGCCGAAGGCCGCGGCACCGGTGGCGACGAGGGCAAGCGCCGCCCGGACGTTGTCGGTTTGCGCCACCTGCGATGCGACCTTGTCCCAGAGGCCAAGGTGCGACAAGGCCGCTTTGCCGTAGATGCCAGCGGGCACCGCATCGACGAGCGCCATGGCAATCCGCCCTTGAGACAGCCGCGCACCAAGCTCCTCGGCGGTGGCGGCAACCGGTGCGAGCGCGTCCTGCGTCACGATCACAAGCCGGTTGCTTGCGATCTCGACCCGGCTATCGGCTTCGATGGCATTGCGCGCCTCCAACCAGTCCATCCAGTCGGCGCTTGCGGAGATCATGATATCGGCCGGGGCGCCGAGCGAAATCTGCCGGGCCAGCGCCGAGCTGCCCGCATAGGAAACGACGACGTCTTCCTCCGAAACCGCCGAAAAAGCGGTGACGATGTCGTCGAGGGCTGTCTTCAGGCTCGCGGCTGCAAAGACCGTGACGGGTTCGGCCCCTGCGGAGGTACCGATCGACCACAGGCTCAGGCTCAGCGCCGCCGCCCACCGGCTCAGACGAGATCCTAGCCCGCCCATGGATCCTCCGGCAGAGGTCGGGCGAAGGGTATCGGATCAAAGTTCCGGGGTGAAGTGCCGCGCGTCATGAGATCACAGTGTTGCACCGCCACGCAGGTTGCAAGGGGCGGCGCGCGCGCGATTTCCGCACAACCCGCTGTGCTTGATTTATCGTTCCGACGTCGGCGCGTTTCGGCTAGGGTCCTGTCCCAGTCGGAAGGAGGGCCGCCATGCGCAGCTTGCAAGATATCCTCGCTATCAGCGTCGAGCGCAAAGGTTCGGAGGAGGCGATCTTGGACGGGATCACGCCACCGCGGAGCGCGGAGGCGTTGCGCGCCTGCCCGGATGACCGCTGGCTTGCAGCCATGACGCGGTCGATCTTCAACGCGGGGTTCAACTGGAAGGTGGTCGACAGCATGTGGCCGGGGTTCGAGACGGCCTTCCGGGGGTTCGACCCGGCGGCCTGCGCGATGATGGATGACGCCTGGTTCGACAGCCTGGTCACCGACACCTCGATCGTGCGGCACGGTCCCAAAATCCGCGCCGTGCAGGAAAACGCTGTCTATCTGCAGACCCAGGCGGACACGCATGGAGGGTATGGCGCCTTCATCGCCGGGTGGCCGCCGGATCGCTTCGCGGATCTGTTGGCACATCTCAAGGCCGAGGGCACCCGGCTCGGCGGCGCCACGGGCCAGTACTTTCTGCGGTCGATGGGTGTGGACGGGTTCATTCTCTCCCGCGATGTGGTGGCCCGCCTGATCGCCGAAGGCGTGATCGACAAACCGCCGACCTCGAAAAGCGCCATGCAGGCGGTTCAGGCGGCGTTTTCCGCGTGGCATCGCAGTTCCGGCCGCCCCCTGACCGAGATCAGCCGGATCCTCGCGACGAGCATCGGCTAGGCGTTCTGGGCCGTCAGCGGCCTTGCGATCACGCGCAGCCGCGCGGCCCCCAGCGCGCTGAGCGCCAGAAGCACAGCCGCCGTCCCCAGGCAGAGCGGCAGGCCACCGATCTGGTAGCTTGCGCCGGAGAGCACGGTGCCCAGCAGCCGGCCCGCCGCGTTGGCCATGTAGTAAAACCCCACATCCATCGTGACCCGCGCACCGCTGCTGAAGGCCAGAATCAGGTAGGAATGCAGCGCCGAGTTCACCGCAAAGACCGCGCCGAACACCAAGAGCCCGACAATCAGCGTGACCGTCAGCCAAGTCGCCGGCTCCTGTGCGATGAGGCTCAGCATTGCCAGACCGGCCGGGATGACAATCAGAGCCGAGACCCATCGGCGGGCGTCGCAGATGATCTCGGCTTCGGGCCGTTCCCTGGCCTTGAGCAGCTTCGGGGCCGCGGCTTGCACCGCACCGTAGAGGATGATCCACAACGCCATGAAGCTGCCGATGGTGAAGAAGGCCGCGCGGTTGCCTTCTGTCGTGCCGTCCGAGAGCACCGCATAGAAATAGATCGGGATGCCGACGACGAACCAGACGTCGCGGGCGGCGAAGAGGAACACACGGGCAAAGCTCAGCCAGTTCACATTGGCGTTCTTGGAGAAGACCTCGCGGAACTTCGCATCCTTGCGGCCGGTGGGCAGCCCGGCAGGCATCTTCCAGACAATGACCGCGAGGATCACCGCCAGCATCGCCGCCATGCCAAGCACCGCGCCCGTCAGCCCCACCCAGCCCAGCAGGAGCGCACCGATCAGAAACCCCAGGCCCTTCACCGCGTTCTTCGAGCCGGTGAGAAGGGCGACCCAGCGAAAGAGCCCACCCTGCTCGGAGGGGGCCAGCAGCTTCACCGCGGATTTCGCGCTCATCTTCGAAAGGTCCTTGGCCACGCCAGATGCGCCCTGCACGGCCATCACGAAGACGACCGAGGCGGCGACGGTCCAGGACGGGTCAAGTTGGGCAAGCGCGATCAGCGCCGCGACCTGCAGCGCCAGCCCGGCATAAAGCGTCGAGGTCAGCCCAAAGCGCGCGGCGATCCAACCCGCGCTCAGGTTGGTGACCACGCCCGCAATCTCGTAAAGGACAAAGAGATAGGCCAGCTGCACCGGCGAAAAGCCCAACGTATGGAAGTGCAGCAACACCAGCATGCGCAGGGCGCCATCGGTCAGCATGAAGGCCCAATAGGCCGCCGTCACTGCCACATAGGCCACGCCCGCGCGTTGCATCCTCAGAGGCTCCCGCCGACCATGAGGGCCACGTCCACCAGCCGGTTGGCATAGCCCCATTCGTTGTCATACCAGACGTAGACCTTTAGCTGCGTGCCGTTGACGACCATGGTCGAAGGCGCATCGATGATGCCGGAGCGCGGGTCGTTGGTGTAATCGGTGCTGACCAGCGGGCGGGTCTCGTAGCCGAGAATGCCGTTCAATTCGCCTTCGGCTGCGGCTTTGAAGAGGGCGTTGACCTCTTCGACGGTGGTCTCGCGCTCCAGCTCAAAGACGCAATCCGTCAGCGAGGCGTTCAGCAGCGGTACGCGCACGGCATGGCCGTTCAGACGGCCCGTGAGTTCGGGGTAGATCAGCGTGATCGCCGTTGCGCTGCCCGTCGTCGTGGGGATCAGCGAATTCAGCGCAGACCGCGCACGGCGCATGTCCTTCGCCGGGCGGTCCACGATGGTTTGCGTGTTGGTCACATCATGAATCGTCGTGATGGAGCCGTGCTTGATCCCCAGATTTTCATGCACGACCTTCACCACCGGCGCGATGCAGTTGGTGGTGCAGCTCGCTGCCGTCACGATCTGGTGCTGCGCGGGGTCGTAGATGTCGTGATTGACCCCATAGACGATGTTCGTGGTCGGGCCGTCCTTGATGGGGGCAGAGACCACCACTTTTTTCACACCAGCTGCGAAGTAGGGCGCGAGCGCGGCTTCACTCTTGAAGGCCCCGGTGCAGTCGATCACCACATCGACACCGTCCAAGGGCAGGGTGCCCAGATCGCGCGTGCCATGCACCGGCAGCCGCACACCGTCGATGGTGATGCTGTCCCCATCCGCGCTGAAGGCGGCGGCCCAGCGGCCGTGCACCGTATCGAACTCCAGCAGATGCGCATGCATTGCCGGGTCGCCCACCGCATCGTTGATCCAGGCGATCTTGGCACCCCGCTCCAGCAGCGGGCGCAGGGCGAGTTTTCCGATCCGGCCCAAACCGTTCAGCGCGTAAGTGGTCATGCAGGGGTTCCTTCCAGGTGGTCTTGGCCGAGGGTGTCCACGGCCGCCTGCAGGGAGATTGCGTCAAGTGTCTCGATGGGCAACGCGGCAAAGGCCTTGAGCCGGTTGCGCAGCAGCCCATAGGTCTGCTGGAAAGCGAGCCTTTTTTCGGCGAGGCTGCCTGTCGCCTTCACCGGGTCCGGCAGGCCCCAGTGGGCGCTGATCGGCTGGCCGTCCCATGGTGGGCATTCCTCATTGGCGGCCTGATCGCAGACAGTGAAGACAAAATCCATGCGGGGGCTCTCGGGCTTCTGAAACTCCGACGTATGCTTGGCGTGTAACATCGTGACGTCATGTCCCTTGCCCTTCAGCATCTCGATCGCCAGCGGGTTCAGCCGAGAGGCGGGTTTGGTCCCGGCGGAGTAGGCAGTGAACCGTGTCGCATCCACGTCCCGCAAGATCGCTTCGGCAAAGATCGACCGGGCGGAGTTGCCGGTGCAGATGAAAAGCACGTTGTAGGTCGTATCGGTCATCGGTGGTGCTCCTTTGATCAGAGGAGGGCACAGCTCGGGCCGGCCCCGGCAACAGTCGACAAAGAGAAAGTCGATCAGCTCGGCGGCCGCCGCGGTGTTGGCGCAGTAGCGCAGCGAGGTGCCTTCTCGTCGCTGCCTGATCAGGCCCGCGTCGGTCAGCGCGGCGAGATAGACCGAGGTTGTGGAGGCCTTGAGCTCCAAGATACCCGCGATCTCACCGGCGCGCAGCTGGTCGGGGTACCGGCGCATCAGCAGCCGGAAGACGGCCAGCCGCTGTGGATGGCTAAGCGTGGACAGGCGCGTGATCGACTCTTCTTCCATATTTCATGAATATATGAAATAGCAAATGGCGCAAGTGCTTCCTTGAAGCATCCAGCCTTCAACCTGAGACACAGCGCTTCGATCAGAGCGCCCGCGCAACAGGCCCTGTTGCGCCGCGCTGTCCCGCCCCCCGTCAAACCCAAGGTTCGCCCTCGGCCAAACGGGCGGCGCTTCAATAGAGCTGTTGGATGTCTCAGGTTGAAAGCCGGATGCGATCATCGCTGGGTGTGGTGCCCAGCCATTGTCGGGTACAAATGATCACCTCTGGAGAGACGGCGTAGAAGCGGGTGCAAAAAAGAAACGCGCCCGGTTGCGGACGCGCTCAAGTCAACGGTCTTTGAACACCACTACGGGCGCACCACATGAACGCTGCAATTGGAGTGCCGCACCACGCGGGCGGCATTGGGCCCCAGCAGGTAGTCCTTAAAGTCCGGCTTATGCGCGCCGATCACGATGAGCCCGCAATCGGTCTCGCGCGCGACATGCAGGATCTCCTCATAGGCCTTGCCGGTCGCCACCACATGCCGGACCATCGCGTCGACATCGGCCCCGATGGCGGCAGTCACCTCATCGCTGAGCAACTGGCGCGCCTCGGCTACGGCTCTTTCGTGGTGATCCTGCTCGAAGAAGCTGCCGACGATGCTTTCGCCGAAGTCCGGCACGACCGTCATGACATCGAGCGTCGCCCCATCAAGGTCCGCCAGCTTCTTGGCCACGCGGAGAACGTCGGCGTCCTGACCCTTGTGGCTGACGTCGATGGCGCAGAGAACGGGGCGGCTCATGCTGTGGCTCCTTCGGGTGTGTCTTCCTTGCCCATGCGGCCGCGCTGCAGCAGCACCACGAGACCGAGCAGCAGGGCTGGCAGGAAGATCAACTCCTTCGGCATCTGATCGGCAGGTGCTTTGACCTCCTTGATAGTCACGAACGCATCGCCATAGAAGTCATAGGCCTGGAAGGTCTCCGCATAGGGCGTGCCGAAGAGCGGTTCTTCCAGCACGATCTGATCCCCTTCCTCCAGCGTCAGCAGGCCGAAAGTATCCATCCGCGTGCCAGGCGCCTCATCCCCGATGGCGACGAGCAGCGTGGTTTCGGTGATCTCGCCGGTGTCGAAGTCCGGTCCGCTGACCACCACGCGGAACTCGCGTCCTGCCGGGGCTTCTTCAACCTTCTCGGCGAACTGCTGCGGCGCGATGTCTTCGAACGGCGGCTGGATGCGGTTCATGAAGAAATCCGGCCGGAAGAGCGCGAAGGCGATGAAGATCAGCACGATGCTCTCGTAGATCCGGTTGCGGGTCAGGAAGTAGCCCATGGTGCCCGCGGTGAAGACCAGGATTGCTATGGTCGCGGTGATGAACACGAGTATCCCCTGCGCCCATCCCACGTCGATCAACAGCAGATCGGTGTTGAAGATGAACACGAAGGGCAGAGCGACCGTGCGCAGGCTGTAGAAAAACGCGATAAACCCTGTGCGGATCGCATCCCCGCCCGAGACGGCAGCGGCGGCGAAACTCGCAAGCCCCACTGGCGGCGTCACATCCGCCATGATCCCGAAGTAGAACACGAAGAGGTGCACGGCGATCAGCGGCACAATCAGCCCCGATTGCGCACCCAGTTCCACAACCACGCCCGCCATCAGCGAGGAGACCACGATGTAGTTCGCCGTGGTGGGCAGGCCCATGCCGAGGATGAGGCTGAGGAGCCCCACCATGATCAGCATCAGCACCAACCGCCCGCCGGAGAGGAACTCCACCAGATCGGCCATGACCTGACCCACACCGGTCAGTGTCACGGTGCCCACGATCACACCGGCGGTCGCCGTCGCGAGGCCGATGCCGATCATATTGCGCGCGCCGTCGATGAGACCCTGCAGCAGGTCTACGACACCATCTCTGAAGGCGTTGGCCATGTCGTTCTCGCCCCGGAAGATGGACTTCAGCGGCTTCTGGGTCAGCAGGATCACGAACAATAATATCGTGGCCCAGAAGGCCGAGAGGCCGGGGGATTTCTGCTCGATCATCAGGAAGTAGACCAACACGATGATCGGCAGCAGGAAGTAGAGGCCCGCCTTGTAGATCTCACCCACCACGGGCAGTTCGATTTCCTCGGCGTTGGGGTCATCGGGCTCCAGATCCGGCACCTTGGCCGCGAAAAAAAGCAAGATGGCATAGGCGAGGAACACGAGGCCTGAGAGCAGCAGGCCAGAGTTTGGCAGTGCCGAGGTGATCCAGCGCACGGGGTATTGTACGCCGTAGCAGAGTAGCGCGAAGCCCACGAAGAAGGCCGCCATGCCGCCGATGGTCTTGCCCATCGAAACAACGCGGTTGCCCAGCGTCGGCATGTTGTTCTTCACCGCCTCCAGATGCACGATGTACACGAGCGCAATATAGGAAATCGCGGCCGGCAGGAAGGCGTGGGTGATCACCTCGACGTAGGAGATGCCCACGTATTCCACCATCAGGAAGGCCGCAGCGCCCATGACGGGCGGCATGATCTGACCATTCACCGACGAGGCCACCTCGACCGCGCCGCCTTTCTCAGACGAAAAGCCCACGCGCTTCATCAGCGGGATGGTGAAGGTGCCGGTAGTGACCACATTGGCGATGGACGACCCGGAGATGAGGCCGGTCGCAGCCGACCCCACAACAGCGGCTTTCGCCGGGCCGCCGCGCAGGTGACCGAGTGCACCAAAGGCCATTTTGATGAAGTAGTTGCCCGCGCCCGCCTTATCGAGCAGGGCACCGAAGAGCACGAAGAGGAACACGAATTTCGTCGAGACGCCCAAGGCGATGCCAAAGACCCCTTCGGAGGTGATCCACATATGGCTCATCGCTTTCTGCAGCGAGGCGCCTTTCCAGCGGATCACGTCCGGCACAGCTTGCGAGGAGCCAAAGAAGACATAAAGCAGGAAGATCGTGGCGATGATCGCCATTGCGGGGCCAAGCGCGCGGCGCGCACCTTCAAAAAGGATGATCAAGCCCACAAGCGCAAACCACTTGTCGGTGTCATCGGCCAGGCCGCCGGAATTCACGATCTTGTCGTAGAAGATATAGCCGTAGAGCGCGATGAAGGTGCCCGCGAGCGCCAAGATCCAATCATGGATCGGGATGTAGTGGCGCGGGCTGGATTTCAGCATCGGGTAGGCCATGAAGGCCAGGAAAATGGCAAAGGCCAGGTGGATCTGCCGCGAGTTGTTGATGACCGAGCCGGGCAGCAGCTGGTTCGACAGCGGTGACGCCAGCATGACCTGAAACAGCGACCAGACGATGGCGACAATGGCCAGAAAGGTACCCACGGACCCGGCGGGGTTTCGGGCCCCGGCGTCAGAGGACGAGACGAGGTCCTGAAGTTCTTCTTCGGTCAGCGCACGGCCACCGCTGGTCTTATCTGTCATTGTGCTGTCTCCCTGACGTGCCACGGTTTTTTTGAGGTGTGGCTTATGTCGTGTGGTGCCCGTTGGTGGGCGTCAGAGGGCGGCGCACCGCCCTCTGGTTCGGCATCGGATCAGATTATTCGATCCAGCCTTTTTCCTTGTAGTACTTCTCGGCACCCGGATGCAGCGGCGCCGACAGGCCGGCTGTGGCCATTTCTTCCGCTGTCAGGTTGGCAAAGGCCGGGTGCAGTTTCTTGAAATCTTCGAAGTTGTCGAAGACCGCCGAGACAACCGCGTAAACCGCGTCTTCCGACACAGCCGCCGACGTCACGAAGGTTGCGCCCACACCGAATGTGGCCACGTCAGCATCGGTGCCGCGATACATGCCGCCGGGGATCTTGGCGGAGCGGTAGTAGGAGTTATCACCGATCAGCGCGTCGATTTCCGCGCCGGAGACTTCAACCAGCACGGAATCGCAGGCGGTTGTGGCTTCCTGGATCGAACCGGAGGGGTGCCCAACGGTGTAGATCATCGCGTCGATCTGGTTGTCGCAGAGCGCCGCAGACTGCTCTGCCGCCTTCAGCTCGGACGCCAGAGCCAGATCGGACATCTCCCAGCCCATCTTCTCCATGACCACTTCCATGGTGCCACGCTGGCCGGAGCCGGGGTTGCCGATATTGACCCGCTTGCCTTTCAGATCGGCAAAGCTGCTGATGCCGGCATCGGCACGGGCGACAACGGTGAAGGGCTCCGGGTGCACCGAGAAGACCGCGCGCAGGTCCTCGAAGGGACCCTGTTCCTCGAACTGCGATGTGCCGTTGTAGGCATGGTACTGCCAGTCGGACTGCGCCACGCCGAACTCCAACTCGCCCGCGCGGATGGTGTTGATGTTGTAGACCGAGCCGCCGGTCGATTCGACCGAGCAGCGGATGCCGTGCTCTTTCCGGCCCTTGTTCACCAGGCGGCAGATCGCGCCACCGGTGGGGTAGTAGACCCCGGTGACACCACCCGTTCCGATGGTGATGAACTCTTCGGCCATGGCCACCGGCGCGGTCAGAACCGCGACCGCCGCACCCGCGACCGTAAGCTTCAATCCTTTGAACATAGTTTTCTCCCTTATTTGGATTATGGATCGTTTATCAGCCGTCCCGCACTGGTTGTAAACGGCGGTTGCTGTGTTCCAGCTTCGCGACTTCGGGCCTAAGGTCGATGCCTCTGCCCGCCCCAGGCCCGTCCTGGCGTGGTGCGGTGCACCAAAGCGCGTGCCACATGTCGCCCCAAGTCGCTCGGGCGTATGTTGCGAGGACCGGCTCGGCGTGCCCCGTTACATGGCCGTGCAGGCGTGTCGCGGGCCGGTTTAACCCGCCGCCGCCTGCGCCCAAGCACGATGATGTTCTGCCATCCAGTCGTCCGGTCACGCATGCCCCCCAAGCCATCGTGAATCCTGTCGTGATGAAGTCGTCCGTTCCAGCGCATTGTCGACACGGGCTCCATATGCTTCACAATTGGCAGCGAAACGGGGGAGATTCCCAATGTCACACGTCTTTGCAAGGCACTCTAAAACCGATCTTCGGCGTGCGTCTATAGGTAAAGGTACGTACCTCTATGACGCTGATGGAAAAGAGTATTTCGATGGATCGGGCGGGGCCGCGGTCTCCTGTCTTGGGCACGGCGACCCGGATGTGATCGCCGCGATCCAGGCGCAGGTGGCGCAGCTGGCCTATGCACATACCAGCTTTTTCACCTCCGAGCCGGCGGAAGAGCTGGCGGATCGCCTCGTCGCAGAGGCCCCCGGCGCGCTCGACAAGGTCTATTTCGTCTCCGGCGGATCCGAGGCGGTTGAGGCGGCGCTGAAGCTTGCCCGGCAGTACTTCGTCGAGATCGGCCAGCCGGAGCGGCGCCACTTCGTTGCCCGGCGGCAGAGCTATCACGGCAACACGCTCGGGGCCTTGGCCACCGGTGGCAATGTGTGGCGCAAGCAGGCCTTCGCGCCGATCATGGTCGAGACCTCTTTGATTTCTCCCTGCTATGCCTATCGTGGGCAGGACGAGGGCGAGAGCGCTTTCGACTACGGCCAGCGCGTCGCCAACGAGTTGGAAGAGGAGTTGCAGCGGCTGGGTCCCGAAACGGTCATCGGTTTTGTGGCCGAACCGGTCGTCGGTGCGACACTGGGTGCCGTGCCGCCCGTCGAGGGCTACTTCAAGCGCATCCGCGAGATCTGCGACCAATACGGCATCCTGCTGATCCTCGATGAGGTCATGTGCGGGATGGGCCGCACCGGCACGCTCTTCGCGCATGAGCAGGAAGGCATCACGGCGGATATCGTCACCATAGCCAAGGGGTTGGGTGCGGGGTATCAGCCCATTGGGGCCATGATGTGCACGGACAGCATCCACCAGGCCATCGCGGAGGGATCCGGTTTCTTCCAGCACGGGCACACGTACATCGGCCACCCGACCGCCTGTGCGGCGGGCAATGCTGTGCTGAAGAAACTGACCGGCGGGTTGGTGCAACGTTGTGCCGTGATGGGGGAGAAACTGCAGTCGGCCCTGCAGTCGGAATTCGGCCAGCATCCGCACATCGGCGATGTGCGTGGGCGCGGGCTCTTCCGCGGGCTCGAGATCGTCGAGGATCGTGCAACGAAAAAGCCCTTCGATCCGGCGAAGGGCATCAACAAGACCATCAAGCAGACCGCAATGTCGAACGGCCTTGCCTGCTACCCGATGGGCGGCACGGTGGACGGGCGGCAGGGGGACCACGTGCTGCTGGCGCCCCCCTTTATCCTCGAAGACCACCACATCGACGAGATCGTCACGAAGCTGAAGACCACCTTCGACGTCGTCCTCTGAGCGATCTCATTCGAGCTTGAAGCCGATGGCGCGGATGAAGGCACCGAAGTCGGTGCGCTGTGGGGCGGCATACATCCGGGCCTTCGCCTCGGACCAGCCCGGCCCCTCCGCCCTATCGAGGCGGCGGGTGTCGTAGGCGGTGACGTGAGCCTGGGTGCAGTCGTCGAAGTGGTTGTGGTGCACGGTCGCGGCAAGCGGCAACCGGGCGCTGACGCGTTGCGGGCCTGCGGGGTGGCCAACGGCCATCGCCGCGACGGGGAACACGTGATCGGGCAGGCGCAGCAGATCCCTGACCTCCGGAAGATGGTTGCGGATCGTGCTGATCGGGCAGCACCCAAGGCCTGCGGCTTCCGCGGCCGCGAGGAAGGTCGCGAGTGCGATCCCTGCATCGAGGCTGGCGTTGAAGAAGGCATCCAGATGATCATTCGGGAAGGGTTGGCCGTGCCACGCCTGGATCTGCCGTTGCCGGCGGTTATTGGCGAGAAACACGACCATGGAGGGGGCCTCGGCGATCCACTGCTGAGCGGCGAGCAGTGACTTCAGGGCTGCGCGCAGATCGGCGTCCGTGACGATCAGGATATCGCGCTGCTGCAGATCGCTTTTGGAGGGCGCCGACAGGGCCGCGGCGCAGAGTGTCTCAAGCAGGTCGAGATCGACGGTCCGATCGTTGAAATGTCGGCAGGAGGCCCGCCCCGCCAGCCGTTTCAGCGCGGCGTTGTCTGCGAGCTCTGCCGGCACCCGCGGCGTATCGCCGAACCGCTTTGAGAAGAGCGCGGGCAAGGACGCATCAGCCATGGCAGGGACCCTGCGTTTTGAAAGCTATTCTTACGGAAATCATAAGAACATATTCCTTCTCGTTAGGTATTCCGGTGGTTATACCATAGGCCCAACGGGAACAGTCACAAGACAGGACGCCGGTTTGGGTCGTGATAGCGATGTTTTGCAGGTGTCGGTCTGGCGTGGAGCATCCGCGCAGGGCCGCTATCGCACCTATGAGGTTCCGGCCCAGGAGAACCAGACCGTTCTGGATGTCGTCTCCTGGATTCAGCACTATGCGGATGCGTCGCTGACCTATCGGTTTGCCTGTCGGGTTGGTATGTGCGGCTCCTGTGCGATGATGGTCAATGATCAGCCGCGCTGGACCTGCCGGACCCACGTGAGAAAGGTCGTGAAGGAGGGAAAGGTGCGCATCGGGCCGTTGCGGAACCTGCCGGTGATCAAGGACCTGGCCACCGACATGGATCCGTTCTTCGACAAATGGGTGACCGCAGGTGGGGTGCATGCGCCGAGTGCCACGCGGGACGAGCCGATCCCGCCTGTGAACCCCGAGGAAACCGCCCGCCTGGAAGCCAGCGCGGGGATCGAATGCATCAACTGCGCGATATGCTACGCGGCCTGTGACACCGTGGCAGGCAATCCCGACTACTTGGGCCCCGCCGCGCTGCAACGCGCCTGGACCCTGCTGAACGACGGCAAACACGGCGCGCGCGACCAGATCCTCGATGCCGTCTCAGGCACCGGAGGGTGCCACAATTGTCATTCGATGGGGAGTTGCACGGCCTTTTGCCCGAACGACCTCGACCCGATGTCCGCCATCGCTGGGCTGAAACGCGAGACAGCGCGCACCTTTTTCCGCAGGAGGCGCGGCTGATGCTCGACCTGCGCCTCTACATGCTCCAGCGGATCACCGCCCTGATCATGGCGCCGCTGACGCTTGGCCACATCGCGGTGATGATCTACGCGGTGCAGGGCGGGCTGACGGCAGAGGAGATCTTGGGGCGCACGCAGGGCTCCATCTTCTGGTTTCTGTTCTACGGCAGCTTCGTGCTGGCGGTGTCGCTGCATGCCGCAATCGGCCTGCGGGTGATCCTGCACGAGACGCTTGGCCTTGGCGGCTGGGCGCTGCGCGCGGCCACGTGGGGCATTGCCTTTCTCCTGCTGGCGATGGGGGGTCAGGCCGTGATCGCGGTCACCTGGAGCGGGGGGGCATGAGGCCTGCGCGCGCACATCCGCTGTGGCTCGCCTTCGTGCTGCACCGGGTCTCCGGTCTTGCGCTGGCCCTCTTCCTGCCGCTGCACTTTTGGGTGCTGTCGCTGGCGCTGACCCAACCGGAGCGATTGAACCGGTTTCTCAGCTTCACGGAGCAACCCATTGCGAAGCTGGCGGAATTCGGCCTGGTCTTCCTGCTGGCCGTGCACATGTTCGGCGGGCTTCGATTGATTGCGCTGGAGTGGCTGCCCTGGTCAGCGCCGCAGAAGACACTGGCCGCCGGCGCCGTGAGCGTGGCGGCCCTCATTTCTGGCGCGTTCTTCTTGCAGGTGGTGTGAGGATGCAGATCGACCGGCATGACACGGATATCCTGATCCTCGGCACCGGTGGCGCGGGGCTCTTTGCGGCACTTCACGCCCAGCAAGCCGCGCCGGAGGGCACGAAGATCACCATTGCGGTGAAGGGGCTGATCGGCAAATGCGGCTGCACGCGGATGGTGCAGGGTGGCTACAACGTGGCCCTGGGCGGTGGCGATACGGTCGAGCGCCATTTCATGGACACGATCGAGGGTGGCAAGTGGCTGCCCAACCAGGACATGGCCTGGCGGCTGTGCGAACAGGCGGTCGTGCGCATCCGCGAGCTGGAAAACGAGATCGGCTGCTTCTTTGACCGCAACCCGGACGGCACGCTTCACCAGAAGGCCTTCGCCGGACAGACGGCGGATCGCACGGTGCACAAGGGCGATCTGACCGGCATCGAGATCATCAACCGGCTGATGGAGCAGGTGTTGAGCCGCCCGGTCGAGAAGCTGCAGGAGCACCGGGCGGTGGGGCTGATCCCCACGAAAGACGGCGGCGCGCTCGCGGGTGTGCTGATGATCGACATGCGCACCGGGCGCTTTCGCTTCGTGCGCGCCAAGACGGTGCTGATGGCCACGGGTGGCGGGCCGACCATGTACAAGTATCACACGCCGTCGGGTGACAAGACGATGGACGGGCTCGCCATGGCGCTGCGGGTGGGCCTGCCGCTTCGCGACATGGAGATGGTGCAGTTCCACCCCACGGGCCTGCTGGCCGGCCCGCAGAGCCGCATGACCGGAACGGTGCTGGAAGAGGGCCTGCGGGGCGCAGGTGGGCAGTTGCTGAACGCCGCCGGTCAGCGCTTCATGTTCGACTATGACGCCAAGGGCGAACGCGCAACGCGCGATGTGGTTAGCCGCGGCATCTACGCCGAGATGCGCAAGAGTAATGACCCGGATCAGGTCGGCATGTTCATCTCCATGGCACACCTCGGGCCGGAGAACGTGCGCGCCAAGTTCAAGGGCATGGTGAAGCGCTGCGCGGACAGCGGCTTTGACCTCGCCGCTGGTTTGGTCGAGGTTGTGCCGACCGCGCATTACTTCATGGGTGGTGTGGTGGTTGACGTGGATACGCGCACGGCGCTGGAAGGGCTCTATGTGGCCGGAGAGGATGCGGGCGGGGCCCATGGATCGAACCGCCTCGGTGGCAACGGTGTGGCCAATTCCACCGTCTACGGCGGCATCGCCGGGGATACCATGGGCGCTGACATCCGCAGCATGGGTGCCTTGCGCGATCCGGATGAAGACGTGCTCGCGGCGGAACTGGCCCGCGCGACCCGACCGCTCGGCCGAGCGGCAGATCTGGTCCAGCCGCTGCGCAACCGGCTTCAGGAGGCGATGTGGGAGGACGTGGGCGTGATGCGCACCGCGGCAGGCATGCGCCGCGGGTTGGAGCGGGTTGCCGCCATCCGCGACGAGCTGATGCAGGTCGGCGTGGCCGCGGACAACCTGGCCTTCAACCTCACCTGGCATGACTGGCTGAACATGGCGAGCCTATGCGATGTCTCGGAGGTGATCGCCAAGGCCGGGCTGGCCCGTGAAAACTCTCGCGGCGCGCATTACCGCGAGGATTTCCCCGACGCAGGCGCCATGGAAGAGTCGTATTTTACCGTCGCCCGGCAACAGGGAAATGACGTGAGCGTCACCCGCGAAGCCGTTGATTTCTCAATCGTTCGCCCCGGTGAGACCATCCTGCCGGAGGGCGAGCCCGAAACCCTGGTGGCAGCACAATGAAAGGATAAACTAGATGGAGTGGGTTCTTGGAGTCTTAACGGCGGTAGTTGTTGCATATTTTACCGCGCTGTTTGCCGCGAAGAACGAGAAACAGCGAATACGCGAAGAATTGAAGCTCGAGCACGCCGTGGAAACAGCGATTACTCAGTTGTTAGATAAGCAGGGTTGGGAGTTGCGGAGCTTCGATACCATCAAGCGCCATGTTCGGGGCTTTGATGATGATACTCTTCGGCAGTATCTTGTCCGCGCTGGCGCTATCGCTTTCGACGATCAGACACGTCGAAGCGAGGGCCCAGGTAAGGTTGAACGTTGGGGCCTATTGAAGAACAACATAGAAAGGCTACACCGAGCCGATGATCCCGATTAGTCTCATCGAAAGCACGGCCCAGACGCTCATGGACAAGGCTGCCATCGAGATCCCGCAGGACTATCTCGACGGGCTCAAGGCCGCGGCTGCGACGGAAGACGGGGATCTGTCGTCCTTCGTGCTCAAGGCGATGCTGGACAACTACGAGGCCGCGAAGGAGGATCGCCGGGCGATGTGCGGCGACACCGGCGTGCCGCGCTGGTTCGTGAAGCTGGGCAATGACGCCCGGATTGAAGGGGGCTTCGTGGCACTTGAGGCGGCACTGCGGCGCGCAACGGCCCATGCCACCGCGTCGGTTCCGCTGCGGCCCAACCGGGTGCATCCGCTCTGGCGGACGGATCACAACAACAACGTCGGGATCGGCGCGCCGGAGATCGAATATGGGTTCGAGCCCGAGGGCGAGTGGATTGATCTCATCACCGTGCACAAGGGCGGGCTTTTCGGTACCGACTATCGGATGCTGTTTCCCTCGGATGGCATTGAAGGGATCAAGCGCTTCTACCTCGACAGTCTGGTGGCGTTCGGCAAACGGGGTCTGGCATGTCAGCCCGCGATCATCGGCATCGGTTTGGGGGGCTCCAAGGACACCTGCATGGTGCTGGGCAAACGCGCGTCGATCCTGCGTACCGTCGGCAGCCGCAATGCTGACCCGAAGATCGCGGCGATGGAGGATGAGTTCAAGGAGCTTGGCAACTCGATCGGTATGGGAGCCATGGGATTTGTCGGCAAAAACATGGTGATAGACTGCAACATTGAAGTCGGTTATTGCCACACGGGTGGCATGCAGATGTCGGTGCATGCCTTTTGCCTGTCGTCGCGCCGGGCGGTCGCCCGGCTCTTCCCGGACGGGCGGGTGGAGCATCGGACGGACCCGGATTGGTTTACACCTTACCAGCGCCGCGAGACCGTCGAATGGGATCCTGTACAGGAGGCGGCCGAATGAAGATTCGCGAAGTCATATTGTCAACCACCCCCACTGCGGAGGCGGTGGCGGATTTGCGGCTGGGCGATATCGTCTACCTCGACGGACTGATCTACACGGCCCGCGAAGGGGTCTACATGCGCGCGCTGGAGCAGAAAGCCAACATCCCCATGGAACTGCCGTCGCAGAGCGCGGCCAACTTCCACTGCTCACCTGCTGCGGTGATCCGTGAGGATGGCTCCTTCGATCTCGGGGCCGTCACCGCCACGGCCAGCTTCCGCTTCGCCAAATGGCTGCCGGAGTGGATTGCGAAGACCGGCGCGCGGCTGATCATCGGAAAAGGTGGCATGTCGTCAAAGGATTACAAGGAGTATTTCGTGCCGAACGGCGCGGTGTACCTCTCGACCGTCGGTTACGGCACCGGGGCCCTGCTCGGCCGCGGGGTCGAGACCGTCGAGGCGGTGCATTGGCATGAGGAACTCGGCATCGCGCAGGCCATGTGGGTGATCCGGGCCCGCCGCATGGGCCCCTTCATCGTCGCGTCGAACCTTGACGGCGAGTGCCTTTTCGAGCGCGAGAACGCCAAGATCGCCGAGAACCTGGACCGGGTCTACGAAGGCACCAAGCCGGCCGTTCTGAAGCGCTACGGCGAGACCGATGACCGCTCGGACGAGGTCATCGGCTAGAGCACTTCGCGCAACAGCAGCACTGTGCCCGAGAGGAAGCAGACCGCGATGAGCAGTCGGCGAAAGACCGCGTCGTCCAGCCGCTTGAACACCGCGATGCCCACCTGGGCGGCCACCAGGGCGGTGGGCAGGGCGACGCAGATATGAAGCAGCGTTTGCGCGTGGTACGCGCCGTTCCAGGCCAGCATCGCCGCGGTCAGCCCCAGTACGGTCACGTTGAAGGGCTGCAGCACGGCGCGGGTTTCGTACCGCGGCCAGGCCCGCATCGAACACCACATGGTGGGCAGCGCGCCAGAGAGCGAAGCGGCCCCGCCAAGCACGCCCGAGAAAAAGCCCACCGTGCAGTCGATCACCGGCGTGGGTCGGTCGATCCGCGGCAGGGTGCGGCGCAGGGTGAAGAAGCCGCCATACAGGATCAGAAAAAAAGCGATCAGCAGCTTCAGCATCGAGACGTCGATCTGTTTCAACGATGCGATGCCCAAGGGAATTCCAAAGGTTGCGGGCAGCAGGAACCGCGCCAGGCGTCGCGGGTTCTGAGCGATCGCGTGGCGCACGATCCAAAGCCCTTGAAGCCCGCTGACGACCGAGATCACCACCGTGATCGCCACCGCCTCGACTGCGGGCATGATGGTCAGAAAGAACCCCAGGGCAAAAAGCGAGGTCCCAAAGCCCGCGAGCCCGTTGATGAACCCGCCCGCGATGGCACCGATGACCAGATAGAAGATCTCGTATCCCGTCACGCAGGCGGCCCGCTCTCGGCCGCCTCGCCGAAGGCTCCGATCTCGACGGACTTCAGACAAACGCTGTGCAGGGCCTTGAGAACCGGGGTGCGGACCGTGTCGCGGGGAAAGGCGAGGCCAAGCCTGCGCACGGGCGCATCCGGGCCCAGCGACAGGCGTTTGAGCGGCAGCGGGCTGTTGGTCTGCACCGCGCGTCGCGGGGCGATGGCCACGCCGAGCTTGGCGAAGACCATGCTGGAAATCGCCTCGAGCCCATCGAGCTCCATCGCCTCGGTCACGCGGATGCCCTTCTTTTGCAACCAGCTTTCGATCATATGTCCCACAACCGCATCGCGGTTGAAGCGGATGAACGGGTAGGTGGTCAGCAAATGAAACGGATCGTCGCTATCGATGTCTTGTGAGGCGAGCAGCTGCAAAGGCTCCTCGGCGATGTCGAGAAAGTCGAGCCGCGCGGGCAGCAGATACGGGCGCGTGACGATGGCCGCATCGAGCGCACCGCGTTCGAGTTGCGAGACCAGCTGGTTGCTGAGCCCGGGGAAAAGCCGGACCCGGACTTGCGGATAGGCGCTGACCAGCATCGAGATGGCCGAGGGCACCATCGTCGTCAGCGTCGTGGGCAGCGCACCAAGCGAGACCTCGCCGCTCACCCCGCTTTCGCCGAGAACCGAGGGCAGCATCTGGTCGTAGGCCTGCACGACCTCGCGGGCCTTCAGAACCAGCGCGCGGCCCAGCGGTGTCAGCTCGGGGGTGCGCCGCGAGCGATCAAAGAGCTGGAGCCCCCAACGCTCTTCGAGGCCACGCATCTGCTGGCTGACGGCGGCGTGGGTGATGTGAACGGCATTCGCAGCGGCACTGAAGGTCTTGTGATCGTAGACGGCGATCAGTGTCCGAAGCGTGCGTATCGACATGATCGGGAGAGAGCCTTGCTTAAGAGTGCCTTACTGGCGGTGTAATTTATTATTACTTCTATAAAGCATGTCTTAAGGTTACCTATTGTCAAGGGTGCCGTCGGCTTGGCCCGGAACGGTCCGGAAACAAGAGACGACTGGGAGGAATAGGATGACATTCAAGACACTCGGCGCGATCTGCGCCTTGAGCCTGGGCCTGGCCGGGGCCGCGATGGCGGAGTATCCGGAACGGCCGATCAACATGGTGATCCCCTATGGGGCCGGCGGGGCGACGGATATTTCGGCCCGCACGATTGCCGAGCCGTTGGGCGCCGCGGTCGGCAAACCGCTGGTCATGGCGAACGTCACGGGGGCGGGCGGGGCGACCGGCTCGGTTGCGGTGCAGAACGCGAATGCGGACGGTTACACCATGCTCTTTGCACGCGTGGGCTCGCATTCAGTGAACCCGGCGATGAAGGCAACGCTGCCCTATACGCTCGAGGACTTCCGTTTTGTCACGGTCTACGAGATCAACCCGTTCGCTTGCGTGGTCTCTGCCAATTCTGATCTCGCGTCGATGGAGGACGTGCTGGCCAGGGCCCAGGCGGGTGAGTTGAGTTTCTCCTCCTCGGGGGTCGGCTCCGGGCCGCACCTTGCGGCGGCCATGGTGCTCGATGCGTTCGGGCTTGAGGATGCGGCCAATGCTGCGACACATATCCCGCAGCAGGGCGGTGGCGCTGCGGCCACGGCGGTTCTGAACGGGACGGCGGATTTTCTCTGCACCAACAGCTCGGCCCTGGCGGGGTTTGTGGCGAACGGCCAGATGCGCGCGCTTATGGTGACCACGGCCGAGCCGGTGGCTGGCTTTGACGCGCCGACGGCAGCCTCTCTTGGGCATCCCGAGCTGGAGCAGATGGTTGGCTGGACCGGCATTGCCGGGCCGGCTGGCTTGCCCGATGACGTTGCAGCCAAATGGGCCGAGTGGATGGAGGCCGCTGCTGCGGACGCCGATTTCGTCGAAAAGATGGAGGCGCGCGGATCGATCATTCGGGTCATGGCACCCGAAGAGGCGAATGATTTCATCCAGACTCAATATGAGACCTTCCGCAAACTTGTTGACGATCTGGGCATGAGGATTGAAGGCTAGGTCTATCGCCTTGAAATCCGGACAGAGGTCGCCGGGCGATGCAAGCGCCCGGCGTTTTTGGTCGGGCGCCACGGGGGAGGAGAGCGGATGACAGAGCGACAGGTGCAGATGCGTCTTGGGATCGGCGCGCTTTTGGCTGCGCTCTTTCTTGGGCTTTACGCCATTCCCGCATGGGTGTCTTCGCCGAGTAATGTGGGCAACGTTGTCCTGTCGCCGTTGTTCTGGCCCTATGCGCTGGCGGGGTTGACGGGTCTGACGGGCTTCGGGCTGATCTTTTCCGGTTTTCGGTCGGACCGGGACGGCGCACCCCTGGGTGAGCCGGACGGGGAGGCCGGTGCGGCATGGGTCCGCTTGGCTGCCATGGCAGTGATCATGGGGCTGACGATGCTGCTGCTGCCGCGCCTTGGAATGGTCCTCACCTCGATGCTGGTGTTCGTATCGACGGCGTTCCTCGTGCGCACGCGGCACCGGATCACTGCGGTGGTCTGCGCGGTATTGGTGCCACTGGTGCTCTATGCCTTCTTTGCCCATGTGGCCGGGGTCGCGATCCCGCAGGGCGATGTTCTGAGGCTGCCGTGAGCTTTGTCGACAGCATCGCCGCCGGGCTCAGCCTGGTGGGCAACATCGAAGCCTTTCTGGCGCTGTTTCTGGGCGTGGCCATCGGGGTGATCGGCGGGGCGATCCCGGGCATGTCGGCGACCATGGCCGTGGCGCTGACGCTGCCGTTCACCTTCGCGATGCAGCCGATCACCGGCATCCTGCTGCTTTTGGGCGTCTACAAGGGCGGCATCTTCGGCGGGGCGATCCCGGCGATCCTGATCAAGACGCCCGGAACGCCCGCATCCTCTGCCACCATCCTCGACGGCTACCCGATGGCCGAGAAGGGCGAAGCGGGCCGCGCGCTCGGCATGGCGCTCTGGGCCTCCTGCACGGCGGATGTGATCTCGAACCTCTCGCTCATTCTCTTCGCCGGGTGGCTTGCCTCCTTCGCGCTGAGCTTCGGGCCGCCGGAGTTCTTCACCCTGATCCTCTTCTCCCTGACCATCATCGCGGGTGTCTCGGGCGAGAGCCTGCTGCGCGGCGCGCTCTCGGCGCTGCTGGGTCTGTTGTTGGCGACCATCGGGCTCGACCTGGTCTACGGGACCAACCGTTTCACCTTTGGCGATCCGAACATGATGGGCGGGCTGAACTTCATCGCCGTGCTCATCGGGCTCTTCGCGATCCCCGAAATCCTCGCCATGGTCTGGCACCCGACCGCCCATGTGGGCAAGGCGCGTCGCCTTGGCAAGAACTGGGTGAGTTTCGCCGAGTATCGCCGCAGCTTCAAATCCATCGTGCGGGGCAGCTTCATCGGTGTGTTTCTGGGCTCGATCCCCGGCATCGGCGCCGCACCGTCGGCCTTCCTGAGCTATTCCGAAGCGCGCAGGACGTCCAAGAACCGCGAGAATTTCGGGAAGGGCGAGATTGAGGGCGTGGCTGCGTCCGAGGCGGGCAACAACGGTGTGGCGGGGGCCACGCTGATCCCGCTTCTGGCGCTTGGCGTGCCGGGGGATGTGATCACCGCCATCATCATCGGCGCCTTCATGATCCATGGGCTGCAGCCCGGCCCGATGATGTTCATCCTGAACGTGGATATCATCTACGGCCTCTTTATCGGGCTGATCGTGAGCTCGGTCTTCCTGTTCGTGATCGGATCGGTGGCGATCCGAGGCTTCAAATATGTGGCCGATGTACCCAAGCGGATCCTGATCCCCGCGGTGCTGGTGCTCTGCATCTACGGGGTCTTCGCGGTCAACAACAACATCTTCGACGTGGGCGTGATGTTCGTGATGGGCTGGGTCGGGTTTCTGATGATGCGTTTTCACATCCCCGCGGCGCCCTTCCTGATCGCCTTCATCCTCGGCCCCTTGCTGGAGGACAACTTCCGCCAGTCCATGCTCATGTCGGGCAGCGATCCTTCGATCCTGGTGCGGGGGCCGATTACCTGGTTCTTCTGGGCGATGACCTTTGTGACCATCATCGCCATTGTCCGCGCGGGCGTGCGCGCTGTCAGAACCGGCCCCGCATTCGGCCAAAAGCCCGAAGGGTGAGCTTCGGCTGCCGGTGGCGCGCAGAAACCACATCGGCCGCAATTCGCCGACCCTCGGCGGCAAAATCTGAAATTGTGATTTGGTCCTGAGTGCGAAATGCGTGCACGTTTCGGAGAGACGCCAAGATGACCGGAGCGCCAGGGACATGAACCAAGCCGAAGCCATCCTCATGGGCCTGCGCATCTGGGGCAGCATCGGCGCGGTGGTTGCCGCGATTTTCCTGACCATCGGCATGGACCGGATCGATGAAGACGCGCGCGAGGCCTACATTTTTCGACCGCTGCTCATTCCTGGGGTCCTGGTGATCTGGCCGCTGGTGCTCTGGCGCTGGTACCTCTACGAGGGCGGCCGTGACCAGTGGGCGCGCCGATATGACCCGCCCCGCCGCGCCCATTTCGCGGTGGGTTGGCTTTTGCCCATCGGGATCTGTCTGATCATCCTTGCGGGTCTGAGCCAGCGTCAGACCTGGCCGGCCGATCTCGCGCCGGTCCAGCTCTCTGCCCCGGCGGAGGTGAGCCAATGAGCGTCAAGTACATCCCCGTGCAGTGGAATGCGAACAAGTACATCTACGATGCGGTGATGCTGCTGGGGGTGGGGTTGTTTCTCTACGTGTTCCTCTACGCGGCTCCCGGAATTCTCAGTCACGAGCGCCCGATCAACAGCCAAGTTCACACTGCGCGCGCCTTCGGGGCCTGCGCCTTCGTCATGCTCACGGTGATCCTCTGCATCGGACCTCTGGCGCGGCTCGATCCGCGGTTTCTGCCGCTCTTGTACAACCGCCGGCACTTCGGTGTGATGACCGCCTTCGTGGCGATCACCCACGCGGGCTACATCGTGGATTGGTACTTTGCCTTCTCGGCTTCCAACAAGTACGAAGCCCTGCTTTTTGCAAACACGAGTTACGGCCAGCTCGCAGGCTTTCCGTTCGAGGCTTTCGGCATCTTCGCGCTCTTCACGCTGATCCTGCTGGCGGCGACGAGCCATGACTTCTGGATGAAATTCCTCAGCCCGCCGGTCTGGAAGCGCATCCACTACCTGATCTATCCCGCCTATCTTGCGGTGGTGGCGCATGTCTCTTTCGGCATCCTGCAGGACCAGCAGAACCACGCCTTCACGGCGATCTTCATTGGCGGTGCGGCGGCGGTGGGGGCCCTGCATCTGCTTGCGGCCCTGAAAGACCGCCGGACGGACGCGGCGCTCAAGGCCGACGCCGCCGACTGGGTACCTGTCTGCGATGTCTCCGAGATGAAGGACGGGTTTGCCAAGATCAAGCTCTTGGCCAATGGCGAGCGGGTTGCGGTCTATCTCAATGAAGGCAAGCTGAGCGCGATCTCCAATGCCTGCGCGCATCAGAACGGGCCGCTGGGCGAGGGGCGCATCATCGACTGTCTGGTGACCTGTCCCTGGCACGGGTTTCAGTACGACGTGACCAACGGGCGCTCGCCTGCCCCCTTCACCGAAAAGATCCCGACCTACAATCTGAAGCTCAAGGGCACCGCTGTACTGGTCCATCCACAGGCCAATGTGCCCGGTACCTATGTTGAACCGGTGCCTGTGCCGCAGGGAGGTCCGTCATGAGCGAGAAGGACAGCTTCTTCGTTGGCTATCTGCCCGCCCCGAAGGCGCTGCGGGGGCTGTTGCTGGCGGTCTGCGTCCTGTTCGTCTCGGGACTTGCAGGGTTCGGATTGGCGCTTGGCGTCGCCCAGGACGATCCGGGGGATGGCGCCTTTCGCTTCGACTACGGGCGCCAGACCGTGACGGGGGTGGTCGAACTCACACCCTATCCGCTTCTGCGGGTGACCGAAGGCAATGAGCAGATCCCGGCGGGGCACACGCTGATGCTCGCAGGCGGCGGCAAGACCAACGTGGAGGATCGCGCGATCCCGCTGGAGGGGCAGCTCGCACAGGTTTCCGGTGTGATGTTGCAGCGGGGCGCGCTCGACATGTTGCAACTGCGCGGCGGTACCAATGGGATACAGGCAGCGGAAGGCGCAGCGCCCGAGATGGAGACGATCCCCCTTGGCCGCTGGAAGCTCGCCGGTGAGATCTGCGACGGCAAATGCCTCGCAGGTGCGATGCGCCCGGGGCGCGGGCTGGCGCACAAGGCCTGCGCCAACCTCTGCCTGCTGGGCAAGGTGCCGCCTGTCTTTGTCTCGACCCAGCCGGTGGACGGCTCGGAGTATCTGCTTGTCACCGGGCCGGATGGCGGGCATCTGCCCGAGATCGCATACCACTACGTGGCGCAATATGTGTCGCTCGAAGGTGAGGTCGAGCGGCGGGGCGACCTGCTGGTGCTGCGCATGGACCCTGACACGCTGGAGGTCTTGCCGTGATCCGCCGCATTCTGATGCTTGGTCTCGTTGCAGTGCTCGCCACGGCTTTCTTCTACCTCTCCCGCTTTTGGTATCTCTCGCTCTGGGACAGGCCGGGGTTGTTGGGGTGGGAGGCCTTGCGCCCGCAGGGTGGCTTGGTCGGCCAATGGCTGCGCGGGACGAATGCGGCGCCGTTCGAATTGCTGATCTGGGCGCTGGGGTGTTTCGGGGTTCTGAGCCTCGTCCAGAAACTCTATGATGTGCTGAGCAAGCCACCCGAGACCGGAGAGCCACATGAGTGACGCATCCCTCGACTGGATCCGTGTCGGGCACACCGACGATCTGCCTGAGGGCCGGGTCAAGACGGTCACCGCGCGCACCACCTCGATCTGCCTGGTGCATTTCGATGGGCAATGGGCGGCCATGAACAACCACTGCCCGCATCAGCGCGGCCCGCTGGGCGAAGGCTCGATCGAAAAGGGCATCGATGACAAATGCTGGATCCGCTGCCCGTGGCACGGCTGGGATTTCGACCCGCTGACCGGCAAACCGCCCGGCGGGCATGAAGACACCGGGCAGCAGATGTATCCCGTGGACATCCGCGACAGCGAAATCTTCGTCGGGATCGCGCCCGAGCCGCCGCATGAGCGCACGGTCACGGATGTCATGGTCGAGACGCTGACCAACTGGGGGGTGCAATCCGTCTTCGGGATGGTGGGGCATTCGAACCTCGGGCTTTCCGACGCGATCCGGCGGGCCGTTGTGGATGGCCGGATGTCGTATTTCGGCATCCGACATGAAGGTGCCGCGGCCTTCGCCGCATCGGCCTACGGTAAGCTCACCGGCACACCCGCGGTGTGCCTGACCATTGCAGGGCCGGGGGCCACCAACTTGCTCACCGGGCTCTGGGACGCGAAGGTGGACCGCGCGCCGGTGCTGGCAATGACGGGCCAAGTGCAGACCCAGGTGATGGGGCCGGGGGCCTTCCAGGACATCGACCTTCTGTCGGCGTTTGAGGCGGTGACCCGCTTTTCACAGCCCGTTCTCGACAGCTCCAACCACGCAGAGCTGGCCTCGCTGGCCTGCAAGACGGCGATTGTCGAGCAGAACGTGGCGCATCTGATCTTCCCCGACGATGTACAGACGAACCCCTCGGACAAACCCGCAAGCGGCCCCGAGGGGCGTATTTCCGCCGCCCCGGTCACGCCGGCGCAAAGCGAGATCGAGAGGGTGGCCGAGATGCTGCGGGCAGCCAAACGCCCGATCATCGTTGTGGGTCATGGCGCGTACCCTGTTCGCGGCCAGATCGCTGCGCTCGCCAAAGCCCTCGGCGCGCCGGTGCTGACGACCTTCAAGGCCAAGGGGCTGGTGCCGGACGATCATACCTGTGCCGCGGGCGTGCTGGGGCGCTCGGGCACGCCGATCGCAAGTTGGTTCATGAACGAGGCGGACCTGATCCTGGCCCTCGGGACAAGCTTTTCGAACCACACCGGGATCGAGCGCAGCAAGACCATCATCCAGGTCGATCACGAGCGGATGCAGCTCGGCAAGTTCCATCCCGTGGCGCTGCCGGTCTGGGGGGATGTGGGCGCCTTCTGCACAGCTCTTCGGGATGTGCCTTGCACGCATCCGGAGGCCGAGGACCAGATCACCGAACTGGCCGAGCGCTGGGCGATCTGGCGGCGTGAAAAGCAGCACCGGCTGCAGGAGGACGCGGGGCGTGGCGTCCATTCCTTCGCGATCTTCGATGTGCTGGGCCAATTGGTGCCGGAGAACACCATCTTCGCGGTGGATGTCGGCAACAACACCTATTCCTTCGGCCGCTATCTGGAAACAAAAGGCCGCCAGCGGGTCCTGATGTCGGGCTATCTCGGCTCCATCGGCTTTGGCCTGCCCGCCGCCATGGGCGCCTGGGCCGCCACGCAGGACAAGGACGATCTGAAGGGCTGCAAGGTGGTGTCGATCTCCGGCGATGGCGGCTTTGGGCAGTACCCGATGGAGTTCACCACGGCGGTGAAGTACGGCATGGATCTCACCCATATCCTGCTGCACAACGGCGAGCTGGGGAAGATCTCGAAAGAGCAGCGTTCGGGCGAGTGGCCGGTCTGGGAAACGGATCTGCACAACCCCGGCTTTGCCGCTTTTGCACGCCTTTGCGGCGGCTACGGCGTGAAGGTCACCGAGCCGGATGATCTGCAAGCCGCGATCCGCGATGCGCTGGCGCATAAGGGCCCCGCGCTGGTGGAGATCATGACCGACGCAGAGCTTGTCTGACCGGATTGCAGAGCGCGCACCCATGCCTTAGGACGGTGCAACTGAACTAAGACCGCGTGGCAGATGAACCGGCCTGAGACATGAACGATATCTACGACGGGCTGGTGTCGGCGTTCTGGCTGGTTGTGACCCTTGATGCGGACCTGCTGGAGATTTCCCTGCGCTCGCTGCAGGTGAGCCTGAGCGCGCTGGTGATTGCGTCGGCCATTGCGCTGCCGCTTGGCACCTTCCTCGCGATCCGGCGGTTCCGGTACCGGCGGCTGACCATTTCGGTCCTGAACGCGCTGATGGGATTGCCGCCGGTTGTGGTTGGCCTGATCGTCTATATACTTCTGTCCCGCTCGGGGCCCTTCGGTGTTCTGGGGCTGCTGTTCACCCCCACCGCAATGATCATCGCGCAGGTGATCATCATCACGCCCCTGATCGCCTCGATCACCCATCAGGCCATGCGCGAGCTTTGGGCGGAGTACCATGATCTGCTGATCTCGCTGAACACCAGTGGCTGGCAGCGGATCAAGACGCTGATCTGGGACGGCCGGCGCAACCTGCTCACCGCCTCTCTCGCAGGGTTTGGGCGTGGGATCGGCGAGGTCGGTGCCATCATGATCGTGGGCGGCAACATCGACAACGCCACGCGTGTCCTGACCACCGCAATCGCGCTCGAGACGGGAAAGGGCGATTTCGCCCTCGCCCTGGCGCTGGGGTTTGTGCTGATCGCACTGGCCATCGGGATCAACATCAGCATCCACTGGTTGTCGCGGACCGAACGGGAGGGCCGCTGGTGAGCACCATCCTTCCGCTGACCATGACGAATGTGGCCGTGCGCCGGCGTGGCAAGCGCCTGCTGGGCCCGGTCGACCTGGAGGTCGGTGGCCTTGGCCTGACGATCATCATCGGGCCCAACGGCAGCGGCAAGACCACCCTGCTGCGCGCGATGCATGGCGTTGAGCGGCTAAGTGCCGGGGCCGTGCGCTGGTCGGTTTCGGAAGAGGAGGCGCGGCACCGGCAGGCCTATGTGTTCCAGACGCCGATCATGCTGCGCCGGTCGGTGGCGGACAATCTGCGCTATCCGCTGCAGTTGCTCGGCGCCCCGCGTGCCGAGGTGTCGCGCCGGGTCAACGACTGGCTGGCGCGGATCGGGCTGGAAGAGCGCGCGAGCCTGCAGGCCACGCGCCTCTCCGGCGGCGAAAAGCAGCGGCTGGCGGTCGCCCGCGCGCTGATCCGCAGGCCCGACGTACTGTTTCTCGACGAGCCTTGCGCCAACCTCGACGGCGCCTCAACCCGCGCCATCGAGGCTTTGCTGCGGACGGCTCTCGATGAAAAAACCCGCATCATCATGACGACGCATGATCTGGGTCAAGCCAGGCGGCTGGCCAGCGATGCTATCTTCATGCTGCACGGCATGGTGCATGAAACGGGCGCCGCCGAGCGTTTCTTCGGCACGCCGCGCACTGACGAACTGCAGGCGTTTTTCAGAGGAGATATCATCGCATGATCCCCCGCATTCTCGCTGTCTTGGCTGCGCTGACGCTGGGCATGGCCGCTCTTGCGGAAGAGATGAAAATGGCGGTGACCACGTCGTTTGAGAACTCCGGTCTTGCGGATGTGCTGCTGCCCGCGATCAAGGAGGATTTGGGGCTCGACGTGCAGTTGCTCGTCGTGGGCACCGGGCAGGCGCTGCGGCTGGGGCAGGCGGGGGATGTGGACGCGATCCTTGTGCATTCGCGCGCGGCGGAAGAGGCCTTCTTGGTCGAGGGCTACGGCACCCATCGGCGCGAGATCATGTACAATGACTTCGTCTTGATCGGGCCGGCGGCTGATCCGGCGGGGATTGCCGAGGCTGGCTCTGCCATCGACGCCTTGCGACGGATCGGCACGGCCGAGCCCGCCTTTGTCAGCCGCGGTGACGACAGCGGCACGCACAAGAAAGAGCGCGCGCTTTGGGCAGAGGCCGGATTGAGCCCCGACACGTTTGGTGCGTGGTACCGGGAAGTGGGCGCGGGCATGGGCGCGAGCCTGAACACTGCCGCTGGGCTCGACGCCTATATCCTCGCGGACCGCGCCAGCTGGCTGAACTTCGGCAACAAGGGCGGGCTCGCGCTGCTCTATGCGGGCGATCCGGCGCTCTTCAACCAATACGCCTTCCTCGCAGTGAACCCCGAGCGACACCCCCATGTGCGCAACGACCTGGCGGTGCAGCTCGAAAACTGGCTCACCGGCCCGCGCGCAGCAGAACTGATCAATGGCTATACCATCAACGGCGAGACGCTGTTTATCTTCAACGCCAAATCTCAGTAGGGCGGCGGGGCCTGTCGTATTTTTTGGCTGTCTGGTTGAAATGGCTGCGTTGAGCCCAACTTGAGCTTTCGTCGGCGTGCAGCGAATGACCGAAACCCGATTGAGTTTTCCAAGCGATCGGGATAATTTTTGACGGCAGCCTTGCTCGGGCCTCCCCCCTCCACTGGGGCAGCATCAGTCATGCGGAGCGATACCAATTCGAACCTAACCTGTTCGAGCAAGCGCATAAGGAGGGATTGCGGACACCGCTCGTGGAAGGAGGTTCAAGATGAGACTGTCATCACCAATCTACGCACTCAAGCGTCAAGCAAAATTGCTGGCACGTGACAACGATATTAGGCTCCACGCGGCACTGAACCAAATTGCCACCAAAGAGGGCTTCAATGATTGGAGCCACTTGGCGTCCAGTCACTCCAAAGCGACACCAGCAAAGGAAATCATGAGCCAGTTCAATCCAGGCGATATGATGCTTATCGGTGCGCGCCCCGGCCACGGTAAGACCCTTCTTGGATTGGAACTGACTGCGCTGGCAGAGAAGAACAATCGCGCAGGCTATGTTTTCTCCTTGGACTACAATGAAGCCGATGTCTGGGACCGGTTTGAAAAACTCGGTTTCGATCCGAAGGAACATAACCGTTCAATCGTCGTTGATACCTCGGACGATATCTGTGCGGCACATATCATTGAACGCATCAGCAATGCGCCGGATCGTGCATTCGCCGTTGTCGATTACATGCAGCTCTTGGATCAAAAGCGAAGCAACCCTCCGCTTGATGAACAAGTCCGGGCACTTAAGAGATTTGCAACCGAGCGAGGGGCGATTGTTGTCGTGATCTCACAGATCGACCGTGCTTTTGAGCTGACTTCAACTGACATGCCAAGCATTGAGGACATACGGCTGCCAAACCCCGTCGATCTGTCACTTTTCGATAAGCGATGTTTCCTTAATGACGGCCAAGTTCAACTAGCGACGGCAGCCTAACACTGGTTAAACCTGCTTTGCGGAAGTTCGTTGAAGGTCCGCGAAGTCCGCCTACCTACCATCCGTGCGCCTCGCAGCTAAGATCTCAAAAGGGCCCACACTTGCCAAACTGCCAAAGTGCAACGAATTTCGGCTGTGGTGCGACGTTCTTCGATTGTAGAACCAAAGCAGAATGCAGGGTTCAAGTGCTAAACTGGCACTTGAAAACTATGACGCGCGAAACGGGGCCGCCATTCACTTTCACGGAACCAATAGCGGACTGGTTCTTGAGCCGCTGGCTCTCTCAGTTTCGCATTGCGGCGGGCGTGGTGCGGAAGATCTTGCGCATTACGACGGTCATATGAGCCTGACTGGAAAAGCCGGCTGTGAAGGCGATCTCGGCCAGTGGGTCTGCGGTGCCAATGATGAGATCGCGGGCATACTCCGCGCGACGGCGCAGAATGAAGGCGTAAGGTGTCTCGCCGATCATCGATCGAAAAACGGCTGAGAAATGAGAGGAAGACAAGCAAGCCGCATCGGCGAGCTGGGCAATAGACAGATCGGCCTCACAGAGCCGTGTTTCGATCAGATCGATGGCACGATCAATTTCCTTACGCTGGCTGGCGCGGCTCCAACGGGCGATCTCGCCATCGATGTCCCCATCAGGGATGGAAAAACTCGCGATCCCGCGGGCGGCAATTGCCAGCGAAATGGCTTCGACGGTGAGGCGATCACTCGGCGTCTTTGAGTGCGTCGCATGCATCAAATACTGGATACCCGCCCGCGCAAGATCGGCAGCCACTCTGTCTATCCGGTAGCCATGCACGGTCCTGCGCCACGTCGTGGAAACCTCCGCGGCCTCAGTCCACTTGTTCAGCGTCCCATCGTCGACCTCAAGGACGCACCCGGGCAAGGAATTGGTCACGCGCAATCTGATATCGGTTCCAGCCGGGAAGAATCCGATCACGTCGGACTTCGCGACCGAACGACTATATCGGTCAGAATTGATCGCCATCTCATGGGGTGTATGGGCCAGGTTCACATCGAATGTATTCATCGAGAGACAATGCTTGATATCACAGGTGCCTGGCGGCAGCAGGAGAAGCCGCATGTTGCCCAGGTCTATCTCTTGCGCCATTGGCGGCATCCGACGATCGGATCTCGCCTTATGGGCGTTGTTGACCACCATTGACATGACCCAGCACCTAATGTGTTTCTGGTCGTACTCAATCTGTGCATCGAAGCGTCGATGCCATCTCAGCAAGTCTTCGCTCAGCTGAGTATGACCAAGTCGGCGTGCCACATCTGCTAGATCTCGCAAGGTGTGACGCTGATCTTCAATGCCGCGCAGAAATTGTTCCGGACTCGCTCCAAACGCCTTGGCAGGTTCAGAGAGGGCTGCCAGATCACGGGCTGTATCGTGCAGGAGCCCGCGCCACAGGCTGAGCTTTGGATCACGCTGATCGGGATCAACATTGGCCATCCGAAAATAAAGCGCTGAGGACAATACGAAAGCGCAGCTGAGTTGTTCATCGAGGTCGGTCGAGGAGAGTGTCGTCATGAGATCCTCTGAGTTGCTGCGGGATCATGACAGGCTCTCTCTCACCGGGTCTTTCACATTTCGCTGATAGGCGAACAGAAACAATTCGCCTCGAACCGCGACGCATATCCACAGTTGGTTTGGTGCGAGGCGCACGAGCGTAGCAATCTATAAGCCGATCATGGCTTACTGAAAGACCCGCCTAAATGGCGCGGCGATATTGAAGTCACGTACTTCATCGTCAGCGACACAGGATACTTCCATGACCCTTCCCAGCTCCGAACTGACCCCAGACAACTGCGTTTTCTTGATGATCGACCACCAGGTCGGTCTCATGCAGTTCCTGTCCTCGATCGACCCGATGCTTCTGAAGAACAACATCCTGGGCCACGCCAAAACGGCGAAGGCCATGGACATCCCCGTCATCATGGGGACCAGTTGGCCGGACGGACCGAACGGACCAACCATGCCCGAACTCAAGGCGATCTTTCCCGATGTCGATGTCATCGACCGGCCCTTCGTCAATTTCTGGAACGACGATGCGTCTCGGAAGGCCGTGGAGGCAACAGCGCGCCAGAAGCTCGTGATCTCGGGCCTTGCCACCGAGGTCTGTGCTGCCTTCCCGGCGATCTCTGCCTTGCGCGACGGCTATGAGGTCTACGTCGTGATCGATGCATCGGCGGATTTCAATCCGCTCATCACCCAGGTCACGGTAACCCGTCTGGCGGCAGCGGGAGTGATTGTCACCACGTGGGTCGCTGTGCTGGCCGAGTTGGCTGCGAACACTCAAGTCAACGGCCAGCATATCGGCAAGCTCCTCAGTGAGCATATGGGCCAGTATCAGGCCGCGATGAACAACTTTCTCGGCACCGCCGTCCATGCCGACGAAGTGCGGCGGGCCGTGGGCCTGACGGGACAGCCGCCCATCCCCATGGCCGCTGAATAAATACACGTCAGAGCGTTGTGCCGCGACCTTGAACGCGGTGCAGTGCTGCCGAATGTGCATCGGTCGACGGGGACGGATTGGTCGGACCCTTGGAACAAAAAACGTAGTCCCAGCGTGGGCAGTTCCATATGCGCGCTTTGATAACGGCGGCTCCGTCCGCATCACAGCCATCAATGTGCCTTGCAGCTAAGGTCCGGGATGATGAAGGTTTTTCCGACGCGGGCCATTGCGCGTGATTTCGGTCGGGACTGACTGTGGCCGCGTTGACAAACCTCTCAGCGAGGAAGCGGCCTGCCTCCGGGGTCGTGCGCGGGATCGCGGAGCCTCACCACGCCTGAACGTCTCGATGATGCACAGTGGGCTGCCACAATTGGGGCATAGCTCTCGCAATGTCAGCGGGACGATCTCGGCACTGGGTGCGTCTTCTTGCGCGGCCGCTTCTGCTCCAAGCAATGTGCGGATCTTCGCGATGTTGACCTTGCGCGCGGCGCTTGCCAGTAGGCCGTAATGGCGGATGCGCTGGAAGCCATCTGGGAGGACATGGATCAGGAAGCGGCGGATGAACTCGTGTGTGTCGAGCCGCATGACCTTCGTGCGATCCCCGGACTTTATGCGGTAGTCTTTCCAGCGGAACGCCACGGTGTCGGCATCGGCGCTGACGAGACGGCTCTTTGAGATCGCGACCCGGTGGGTATATCGGCTTAGATAGGCGAGCACAGCCTCGGGACCGCCGGAGGGCGGTTTGGCGTAGACCACCCATTCGGTTTTGCGGAACGGAGCCAGCCAATCCGCGAAGGTATCAGCATCCGCCAAACCTTCGATGGCACCGAAGAAGGTCAGCTTGCCGGTGCAGTGCAACACCTCGAGCCCGTCAATGAACAGGCGCCGGAACAACCGTGATAGGACCCGCACATGCAAAAAGAACCCCGGCTTGCAGGTGACCCAGTTGGAGCCGTTTGGCGACGGCCCGCCACCCGGTACGATCATGTGGAGGTGGGGATGGTGGGTCATTGCTGATCCCCAGGTGTGCAAGACGCCGGTCATGCCGACGCGCGCGCCCATGCGTTCGGGATCGGCAGCGATGGTCATCACGGTCTCGGCCGATGCCTTGAACAGCAGCCCATAGATCGCCCGCTTGTTGCAATAGGCGATGTGGGCGATCTCGGCGGGCAGCGTGAAGACCAGATGGACATACTCCAAGCGCAGCAGGTCCGCCGCCCGCGCTGCCATCCAATCCCTTGCCGCCGGGCCCTGACATTTGGGGCAGTGCCGGTTCATGCAGCTGTGGTAGGCAATGTGTTGGTGATTGCACTTGGCGCAGGCTGCCACATGCCCACCGAGCGCCTTGGTCCTACAGGCTTCAATAGCCGACACTACCTTGAGCTGCCCGAGCCTCAGATACCCTGCGTTTGCCCGTCGGTAGGCAGGTGCATGAGCCCGGAAGATGCCAGCAACCTCCAGCGCGTGCCGTGGCACGCCGCGCGCCCGTCAGGTCACATCCTGGATGTGCTCGAACGGGCTGGCAACGTTGCGCGCAGCGTCTTGGTGGCGACGTAGGTGTATCGTGCCACCGTGGTCAGCTTGGCATCGCCAAGCAGCACCTGGATCATACGGACATCCGTATCGGCCTCCAACAAATGCGTGGCGAAGCTGTGCCGGACAGAATGCAATGTCGCAGCCTTCTTGATCCCGGCCATGCATTGCCCGGCAGGCGATTGCGAAGCAATCTGCCGAGAGGGGCCTTCGCCGAGTTGAAGGCGCGGCTCAAAGAGCGCGGCGACAAAGGCGCGACCCGACTTTGCCCTAAAAACAGCCAGCCTTGTGGGCGCGCCTCGCGCCAGTAGTCACGTAAGAGTTCCAGCAACGACGGCGACAACATCACATCGCGATCCTTGCCACCTTTGCCCCGTTCGACATGGATCAGCATACGGTCGCTGTCTATGTCCCCCACCTTCAGGTTGGTCACTTCAGATGCCCGCTGCCCTGCGCCATAGCCGATGCCAAGTGCCGCCGGTACTTGAGACCTGGCCCCGGTGCAGACGACAAAATCGCCGACACCTCTTCGAAGCTCAGCACAATCGGCAGCTTCCTCGCCTCTGTGCAGAACTGCATGTACTTCTTCATGCCCTCGCGGTTGCATGTCATGCCGAAAAAGAACCGCAGCGCAGTGATCCGCGCATCATAGACCGACGGCGTGACCCCGGTATCGGTCACATGAAGCTGATAGGCGCGAAGTTCATCGGGCGTCGCCGTGTCCGGCGCCCGCCCCAGAAACGCAGTGAAATCCTTCAGCGCACGGATGTGCGCCTTCTGCGATGTCTCCACCATCCCGCGAATGCGCATGTCCTCGATCATCCGCGCACGCAGCGAGCTCATCTTCTCCTGCGTCATGGGAACCTGCTGTCCGATTGAGAAAGCTCAATCGTCAGGCAGGCCGCTCACATCGCAAAATCCGCAGGCCCCCGGGATCAGTCACAACGCCAGCAACAAGCACCAATGCCGCGAGAGCGGCTTAGTCCTGGAGCCCAATTCGGTCATTACACTTCCTCACTGCGCGTGCTCGCAGCACAAAAAATTGCCGCACGCGTGCAAACTTCATTGCTACCAAGCAGCGGGAGACCCGGTCATTGGTGCAGCCGCGTCGCAGAAAAGCAAGCTTTCGCTGCGGCTGCGCCAATGTCGGTCTTCAAAGATGTGCTTGAACGGGACGGCCTGTGAGGCACTTAGTATCAGCCGCTGTCACCCCGCGGGGGTCGATTGCCGTCGCTCCTTGGAGGTCGTTCCCCCTCAACCGGTGCGGGCCGGTCACCGCGTCCACCGAAAAAATCGTCCGAGACAGTGCCTTTGAAGCAACGTGGAAAGAACGGATAAGTATGGGTTACATAATAAACGTATTGCCCGTTGAGCATACCTCCGTTGCATTCATCCAGATCACCTGAACCCGCTACGAATTCGTAATCCTGCACATAAGTGCCGTCGTGTGCGCCGCCGGGGCCAGACTCGCGCACGCCGCTCTTCAGTTGCCAAGATGATTGCACCTGGTCGCCCAAATAGTGGATTTCGAATCCGTCAGCGGCGTAGCCAAAGAGCGTGTCGTCCAGCCCGCTTGTCACTGCGGAGGGAATGCCGTGATAGTGGTAGTATCCATCGCCGTCTACATGGCCGTTCTGGGCATCCATGATCAGCCCGCCGATGCCCTCCACGTTCCACCCCGAACTTGGATCGCGCGAATACCCACGCTCGGATGACGCATCATAGTATTCTGCGGTACCTGGGCGCAGCGGGATACCTGTGACTGTGATGCCGGAAATACGCGCCCTCCGGGTGATGGTATCAGTCAGCTCAGGAGTGGCATCCATGCAAAACCTATGGTCCTGTTCAACGACCACCGCACCCTCCCGCCATGGACCTGTTTCATGATCGGGTACGCCATCGGATTCGATGCAGCGCTGATCCCCCTCCACAGTGATGGTCATATGTGCTTGAACCGCACTTCCGGTGAAAAGCGATAGAGCGAGTGTGATGCCGAGCGTCTTCATAGTGCCCTCCGATTGCTTGCCTAAAAGTCTTACGGGCGGGACCGTTGTTTCCGTCGCTTTACCTGTTGACTGGTAGAGGCGGGTGTTCCGTCTCTTGCACCAATGCGCAGCCTTGAAATCGCACCTTTCGACGGATATGGATTGGATCTCGAGCGCTCTATCCGACAGGAAGGCGACGTTCGCCACGCCACAAAAAATCGGTAAAGCCGGGCCAGAACCGCCCAATGTGCACGCGGAAACCATGCGTTCAGTTGGCTTCGACAAATGGGCGCTAAACCCATTGTACGGTCGCACTGTCAGCGCGGCGCTGATGACTGTGCGTCGAGGGAAAATCGGAGGGCACACCATGCCAAGAGTCCAACTTCCCGCTGTGACCGCAAAACCAAGGGCTTGGAACAAGGGCGCATCACCGGTCAGAAACGACCGCTGCTGCCCAAGCAGGTCTGGGCAATCTGCGCGCGGCTCGAACTTGCCCGCAGTCTTCGCGACCTGGCTTTGTTCAACGTTGCAATCGACAGTGAATTGCGCGGCTGTGATCTTCTCAAACTTGCTGTCGCTGATCTGGTCAAAGATGACCGAGTGCCAGAGCGGGCGTCTGTGATCCAGGGTAAACCCAAGCGACCAGTTCAATTCGAACCGACCAAAAACACGCGACATCCTGTCCAAACATTGTGGAGTAGCTCAATTCAAAGCTTAGATAGGATCTCCTGTTTGCTTCCCTCGTTCCGTATCGGAGTCTTCATTCCCTGTTTCCAGAGACAGTTCATCGCCCCAGTCTGCGGGCTGTTCATAATGACAGGGGGAGCCGTATCGTGGCTCGCAGTCCGGCAGCGGGCAGATTCGACAGGGTGACGGTGCCCCCATGGGCGGCGACCACGTCGCGCACGATGGCCAGTCCGAGCCCTGCACCACCGGTGTGCATGTTGCGGCTGTCGTCGCCACGCACAAAAGGGTCAAAGACCTCCGCGAGTTTGTCTTCTCGGATACCGGGACCGTCGTCATCAATAGTAATCACAGCCATATCTGCATCGCAGGTCATCGCCACGCGGGCCGCGTGCCCGTATTGCAGGGCATTGTCGATGAGATTCCCGATGGCACGGCCGAGTGCGACCGGACGGCCGCGAACCAGGGCAGACTCCCCAGCGGCAAAGGAGAGGTCACGTTCTGCGCATGCGCGTTGCAGCACTTGGCCAAGATCGACCTCGCGCAGAGGCTCGCTCTCGCCGGTTCCGCGGGCGTAGGCGACCAGCCCGTCCGCCATGACTGTCATCTCATCAAGCGTGCGGATCATTGGGTCACCGTCTTCGGGCTCGAGCATTTCTGCACGAATGCGTAGGCTGGTGATCGGTGTGCGCAGATCATGGCCCACCGCAGCAAGCATCTGCATGCGCTCGGCATCGAAGCGGGCAATGCGGGCTTGCATGTCATTGAAGGCGGCCGCGGCGTCACGGATCTCGCGCGGCCCGCCGGCATTGACCTTCGCCATCCTATCGCCGCGGCCTGCGGCACGGGCCGCATCGGCCAGGTCGGTCAGCGGGCGTGTCAGGCGGCGAACGAAGATCAGGCCGACAGCCAGCAGTGCTGCAAGCGACAGGGCGAGGATCAACAGGAACGCGCCTTCTTCGATCCACGGAGGTGCAGGTCTCTTGCCACGTGACCGAATGTTGAGCCACTGCGCCCCCTCGCCGTCTGCGACAGCCAGGCGCACAGAGGCGGCGACGGCTTCTCGTTTGCCGCCTTTCCGATGATCGGGCTGAACGCGGATGGCGACTCGCGCATCGCGCTCGTCCAGCGCCTCCGCCAATGCGGTCGCGAGCGCGAGCGCCCGCGGCTCATCGGGTTGAGTTGTGACGAGCGGCGTCGGGTCGACCGTGACTTCGGAGGACCGGGTCGAGGCCGCATTCGCCAGGCCCGGGCGCGCGCTCGGCATGGCAGCTTCCAAGGCTGGCACTAGTGAAACAATCCGCTCTTCCTCACGCGCGATCAGCGCGGCCTGATCCAGGCGATTCCGCTCGTAGGACAAGACGGCTAGTGCGAGCAGATTTGCGCTCACCAATGAGACGGTGAGAAGCAGTGCAAAGCGCCCCGCGATGCCGTCAGGCAAAAGTCTTCGCAGCGAGATCAAACGAGGTCCACCTCTGCGGCGAGCCGGTAGCCTCCGCCCCATTCGGTGACGATCAACCGGGGCGCGGAGGGATCGGCCTCGATCTTGCGGCGCAATCGGCTGATGCTATTGTCGATGGCCCGGTCGTATGCTTTGGCGTCGCGGCCCGCTGTCAGGTCAAGCAGACGGTCGCGCGACATGACGGTTTGCGGGTGATCGAGCAGCACGCCCAGGAGGCGGCTTTCCCCAGATGTTAAGGCCACGGTGCGGCCGTCAGAATGCGCCACTGATTGGGCATCCGCGTCATGTGACCATGGTCCGAACTGCCGTATACCTGTGGTCACCTTCGGTGCTGGCGGCGGGCGGCGGCGCAACACGGCCCGGATGCGCGCGACAAGCTCGCGCGGGTTGAACGGTTTGACAACATAGTCATCGGCGCCAAGCTCCAGCCCCACGATCCGATCTGTTTCGTCCGCCATTGCCGTCAGGAGGATCACTGGTGGCCCGTCGCGGGCGACCAACCAACGGCAGAGGCTAAGCCCGTCCTCACCCGGCATCATCACGTCGAGCACCACTAGAGCCGGCGCACTGTCTTCTAGCAAAGCGCGCGCCTCGGCGGCGCTGGCAGCCAGCTGTGTTCGCAGACCCTGCCTCCGCAGATACTTGTCCAGCGGTTCGCGTATGTCGCGGGCGTCGTCCACGATCATCACTTGAGGGGCCGTCTGATCCATGGTGTCTCCTGTATCGGCGCGGCAGTGTGCCTCTTCTAGCGGCACCCGGACCCCTCTCCGAGTCTAGGCATCGTTTCGTTTGTCGCAATCTGTATCAGCGTCTGCGATTGCGACAGCTAGCGACAAACGAGCTCTGCCAGCGACACACCTTTCTGGCACGACATGTCCATATGGAAATCAGCCGAGGCGCGGGGCGTCTCGATTTCCAAGGAAAGGACACACAGAATGAAACGAGCGAAACTACTCGCCGTGACCACACTGGCCCTGAGCGTAGCCGGCGTTGGTGCGGTGATCGCCACTGCGCAGGATCAAGTCCCAGGCGCGTCCGCCGGGGCCGCTGAAGCCAGGATGACCCAGGCCGAGTATCGCGGGGCCCATGACAGCAAGCGCAAGCGCGGGCACCGAGGCGGCATGCGCGGCGGCGAGATGCTGCGCGATGTCTTTGATGCGGCGGATGCGGATGGCGATGGTGCCGTCACTCCAGAGGAGATCGAGGCCTATCGCACCGCTCTGGTGACAGAGGTGGATGCCTCAGGCGACGGTGCCTTGTCGATCGAAGAGTTCGACACGCTTTACCGCAGCCTCACCCGTTCGCGGATGGTTGATGCCTTCCAGAGACTCGACGCGAATGGCGATGGGCAGATTGCACCCGAAGAAATGGACCGCAGGGTCGCGCGCCTTGTCGAGCGGCTGGACCGCGACGGTGACGGGATATTGACGCTGCAACGACGGGGTCAACCAGCCGAGCAAGAGTAACCAGCGGCGGGGTAGTGCACGCCGCCCCTGTCGCCGTCAAGTGGCTGTCTGGCAGCCGTCCAGGAACCAGAAGGACACCAGATGCAGAGAGGATGTGTGCTGACGTCGAAACTTCTGAGGCTTGTGCTCCTGTCGGCTGCTGCGAGTATCAGCACGGGCGCAGCGCTCGCGCATGAGGCGCAGGAGCATTGCGCGGCGGTGATTGCATCGGTTGAGGAGGCCGGGTTTTCCGAAAACGTCGAGGTCACCTGCGAGAACGGCGTCGCTGTTATCTCGTCCAATGTCTATCCGGACCACGAGGTGATGACCGGTATCGTGGGGACCAATGAGCAGGTCCCGATACCTGCACCGTATTATGACGCGCCGATCCCATTGGAGCCCGTGCTGGGCGCGACGCCCCAGACACGTGACGGGGCTTTGGGAGTGGCGGTGAACGGTGTGCCCATCTTCGACTACATCGGTGGCGGCAAGATGACGCAGGAGGCCCTTTACCATCACCAGACCCAGCACGGCACGCTGCAGACCCAGCAACTTGATGCGTGCGGCGGTCATGCCGGAAGGGGTGATGACTATCATTATCATGTCAAACCGGTGTGCATGATCGCCCAGATGGAGAACGCAGCGCATGATCCAATCATCGGCTGGGCGTTCGACGGCTTCCCGATCTATGGCGACGGCAACCCGGATGGCGGCGAAATTGCAGATGGGGCGCTGGATGTCTGCAACGGCCAACGCCATGAGACGTTTGGCCATCGGTATCACACCTCGGAGGGTGCGCCCTACATCGTGCAATGTCTCATGGGCGAGGTTGCCGATGTCCGCGCGCTGCCGCGGGTCACCCCGTTGGTCGATGCCGCCTCGAGCCGCCCCATCGCGCCAGGCCGACCGCCCCGGGGTGGTGTGGAAAACCTGGTTCTGACCAAACGTGCGGACGGCACCCACAACATGGACTACCGCTACCGCGGCGATGGCTACTACATCCGGTATCGCCCATCGGACAGAGCTGGCTGCTACGTCTTTGAGACGCGCACGGTCACCAATGGCGGCCAGGTCACGATGGGCGAGTATTGCCGATGACCCGTTGGACGTCTTCGCCGGTGGAGGCCGTGCCCGCTTTACTTAACTCACTCCAAAAAGGGAGAAAGCACTGATGCACAGCCTCATCGCAGTCCTTCTGAGCCTGAACGTCGTGCCAGCCCTTGCAGAGCCCCGCACGATTACGGCGGACATCTGGACCGACAACTGGTTCGAGATGTGGGTGAACGGGACCAAGGTGATTGAAGACAGCGTTCCGATCACGACCGAGCGGTCCTTCAACGCCGAAACGGTGCGGTTCACGGTGGAGCTGCCAATGATCGTCGCCATCAAGGCGATGGATTTCAAGGAAAACGATAGTGGCCTCGAATACATCGGCTCGCGGCGGCAGCAGATGGGGGATGGTGGCCTGATCGCCCAGTTCGTGGATGCGGAGACAGGCGAAAGTGTCGCTGTGACGGATAGCTCGATGCGATGCCTCGTCGTGCATCACGCGCCAATCGACCGGTCCTGTGAGAGTTCCAGCAATCCCGTCGCGGGCGAGGGTGCCTGCGCGTTTGAGATGGCCGATGAACCGGAAGGCTGGACCGATCCGGGCTTTGACGCATCGGATTGGCCGCAAGCCACCCAGCATACTGCGGGCGCGGTTGACCCCAATGGTGGCTATGACGCCGTGCGCTGGTCGGAGACGGCCCGATTCGTCTGGGGGCCTGATCTTGAGCGGGACAACACCGTCCTATGCCGTGCGGCCATCGACTAACGGCCTGATGCGCATTTATTCAGCTGGGGAGGTTAACATGAGACCAGGCCATCACGTGACAGAACGGGTGATCTCTCTCCCCATGCGACTGCGGAAAAGTTGCGCTCGGGGTTCCGGGTGTCGCAGCGCCCGTTCGCTTGAACGAAACCGCTCTGCGGCCCCGTCGGACCTGCGATGGGGGTGCAGATGACCTTTGCACGGCAGCTTCTGCTTACGCTTGGTTTGGTCTCTTGTTCCAGCCTCGTGGCGGCGCACTACTCTCCAAATTTCAACACGACCCTCGGTGGGCTCGGGCTTCCCACACGATTGTTGGACGCTATCGCCAAAGAAGATAGTGAGGCGCAGAGCGCCCAACGAGAGCGGCCACCGCGCGGGCAGGGCAGAGGACAGGCCGCGATCGTGACCACGGCGGTCGTGACGACGGCAGCGCTCAGCGACACAGCACAAGCCATTGGTACGAGTGAGGCGCTGCGCTCGGTCTCGGTTGTACCATTCGGCGGTGGTGTGCTGACCGATGTCTTGGTCGCGTCTGGAGATATGGTTGCCGCTGGTGATCTGCTCGCGCGGCTGGAATCTGATGCGGAGCAAGTCGCGCGTGACCGGGCGGCTGTGGCTCTTCGGCTCGCTGAGACTGAATACACACGTTACGAAAGCCTCGCTCGCTCTAATGTTGCATCTCAGACGGAACTGGAATCACTCAGGGCCGCCCGCGACGATGCCGAGCTTGCGCTGCGCGAGGCTGAGGTGGCGCTGCAGCGCCGCTCGATCTTTTCGCCGATTGGCGGTGTTGTTGGCATCGTGCCCGTCGAGGTCGGCGATTACGTCACAACCGAAACCGAAATTGCCATGGTCGACGACCGATCTCAGGTTTTGGTCGACTTCTGGCTGCCAGAGCGATTTGTCGGAATGCTGGCGCTGAGCCAGCAGGTCACCGCCACTTCGCTTGCCCTCGAGCGCGCTCAATTCACGGGCGAGGTCAATGCAATCGGCAGCCGAGTGCAAACGGACAGCCGAACGATCCAGGTACGGGCGCTCATCGACAACCGAAATGATCTCATCCGCCCGGGCATGTCCTTCAGCATAGAGATGACGTTTGACGGTGACAGCTATCCGGCTGTCGATCCGCTCGCTGTCAACTGGGACGGCGACGGCGCGTATGTCTGGGTCGTGGCAGATGGTGTTGCCACCCGCACGGCTGCACGGATCGTGCAGCGCAACGCCGATACCGTTTTGATCGTATCGGACCTAGAGGCCGGGGCGCAGGTTGTCACAGAAGGCGGGTTGAACGTGCGGGACGGGGCGGCGGTTACCTTGCATGGGAACGTCTCGCCGAACGGCATTGCAGTTCGGCGAGATGCGGATGGCCCTAGCTCGTCTCCATCCGCCCCTTCGCGCATCGGGGAGGACGCTGATGGCCGAGGATAGATCCCCGGCGCATACGTCGGACATGACGGCGCTTTTTGTACGCCGGCCGGTTCTGGCCCTCGTTGTTAACATGCTGATCCTTGTCTGCGGTCTCGCCGCGCTGTCCGGGGTCGCGATCCGGGAACTGCCCGAAGTGGACAGCCCAACGATAACGATCAGGACCTCTTACTCTGGCGCATCGGCAGAAACGATGGACCAGGAGGTTACCGGCATCGTGGAATCCGCCGCTGCGCAGGTGCCGGGTGTCAAATCCATGTCCTCCTCCTCGTCCTACGAGGAAAGCCGTGTGACCGTCGAGTTCACCACCAGCACCGATCTGAATGTGGCGGCCTCTGACCTGCGGGACGAGATCGGCCGGATCGGCAACAGCCTGCCCGACGAGATCGACGATGATCCGACGATCATAAAGGCGGACGCAGATGCGGAGCCGATCATGCGGCTGGCGGTGACCTCCGCGACGATGGAAATCGACACGATGACCGATCTTGTCGATGACGAGGTGGTTGATCGCCTCTCTGCCGTCGAAGGCGTTGCCGAAGTCGAGGTCTATGGCGAACGGGAACAGACCTTTCTGATCGACATCGATCAGGCGCAGCTCGCGACGCGCGGTCTGACGGTGGCAGATGTGATAGAGGCGCTGGACGATATGGCGCTGGATGTGCCCGCCGGGTCTCTGGAAAGCCGGGCTCAGGATTTTGCGGTGCGGGCCACGGCGTCTCTCCGCACACCGGCGGACTTCGATCGCCTGATTGTCGCCGACAATGTCCGGCTCGCCGATATCGCGGTCGTGACCCTTGGGCCGGATGCAGAGTCCTCGGTGCTGCTGACAAATGGCCGTCCGGGGCTCGGGCTCAGCATAATCCGGCAGGCCGGGTCGAACACGCTTAGTATCTCAAACAGCGTACATGATGTGGTCGCTGATCTGCAGAAGACCGTACCAGACGAGGTTGAGATCGCAGTGACAAGCGACGACGCGACCTTCATCAACGGCTCGATTGTGGAGGTGGTGAAATCACTTGGTCTGGCCATCGCGATTGTGATCGCGGTGATCTATGTCTTCTTGCGGAACCTGCGCGCGACGCTGATCCCCGCGCTGACGCTGCCGGTCGCATTGATCGGGACGGTTGGTGGAATCTGGCTGGCGGGCTTCTCGATCAACATCCTCACGCTGCTGGCGCTGGTTCTGGCGACCGGCATGGTGGTCGATGACGCCATCGTCGTGCTGGAAAACATCGTCAAGAAGCGCGATGCGGGCATGCCTGTCCGGGCTGCCGCGGTGCGCGGCACGCGTGAAGTCTTCTTTGCGGTCATCACCACGACCGCCACGCTGGCCGCGGTATTTGTGCCGCTTTCCTTCCTGCCGGGGACATCGGGAGCCCTCTTCCGGGAGTTCGGCTTTGTCCTCGCCATGGCGGTGACCATCTCATCCTTTGTGGCGCTGTCGCTCTGTCCCATGCTGGCCTCGCGTCTGCTGTCGACGCACGCGCCCGCGGCTGAGAACGCGCCGACCGGCTTTTTCGAGCGGATCGGGGCTTGGGGCAGTCGCGGATATGCGGTCGTTTTGCGCTCTTGTCTCGCGGCGCCCCTGGTCGTGATCGCCCTTGCGGCGGTCTGTTCTGGCATGGCCTGGGTCACCTACGGGACCTTGGAGGAGGAGCTGACCCCACCCGAAGATCGCGCAGTCGTGCTGTTGCGGATCAACGCGCCGGAGGGTGTCAGCCTCGCCTATATGGAGAGCCAGCAGCGCAAGATAGAGACGCTTCTCCAGCCGTTTCGGGACCGCGGCGAGGTCGAGAACATCTTCTCCATCGTCGGCCGTGGCGGCAGCAACGAGGGGCGCATGGTCATGACCCTGGCCCCGTGGGACGAACGGGAGCGCGTCCAGAGCGAGATTGTTGCCGAGATGAACCAGCTGATTACCGCCGTGAACGGTGTCCGGGCCTTTGTCATTCAGCCTAATTCGCTGGGTATCAGGGGCGGCGGGCAGGGGCTGAGGATGGCAGTGACCGGCACCGATTATGGTGTCCTGGAAACCGCCGCCACGGCGCTGTTGGCGGAGTTGGAGAAAGATCCCGATATGGGACGGATCCGACTGTCCTATGGGTCCACGCAACCGCAGATCCTCATCGACGTTGACCGCGAACGGGCAGAGGATCTGGGCATCGATATCGGGGGGCTGTCCGACGCTATGCGCGCCCTGCTGGACGGGAACGAGGTCGGCGAGGTGTTTGTCAACGGCGATGCAATCCCGGTGCGGCTGGTCTCGACCCTACAGCCCGTTGATGATTCGACCGATCTGGAGAATATCTTCCTGAAGGCGTCCGACGACCGGATTGTGCCGATGTCGTCCATCGTGTCGGTCCAAGAAGTGGCCGTGTCCCCATCGCTTGACCGAGAGCAACAGCTGCGCGCGATTACCATTTCTACCGAACTATCCGAAGATGTGGCGCTGCGCGACGGGATCGAGCGGGTTCGGGCCGCGGCCGACAACATTTTGCCCGCCGACGTTGGGCTGATCCCACTGTCAGAGGCTGCGACGCTCGACGAGACATCCAGTGGTCTTGATATGGTATTCGGGTTCGCAATTGTGATTGTCATCCTGGTCCTGGCGGCCCAGTTTGAGAGTTTTCTGAGCAGTCTCATCATCGTGGGAACCGTTCCGCTGGGCCTTGCCTGCGCTGTCTACGCGCTGGCCCTCACCGGCATTAGCCTAAATGTTTACAGTCAGATCGGGCTGGTTCTTCTGGTCGGCATCATGGCCAAGAACGGCATCCTGATCGTCGAGTTCGCAAACCAGTTACGGGACAGGGGTCTGAGCGTCCGCGACGCGATTGAGCGCGCGGCGCGGCAACGTCTGCGTCCGGTTATGATGACGATGATCTCAACCGTGCTGGGAGGTCTGCCGCTGGTGCTCTCTTCGGGCGCGGGGGCCGAAGCGCGGATCTCGATTGGCTGGGTCATCGTCGGTGGGCTGGGTCTGGCGACATTGGCCACCCTCTTCGTGACACCGGTTGTCTACAGGCTGCTGGCCGGGTTCTCCAAACCACAGGCTGACGAGATGAGGCGTCTCGAAGCGGAGCTGGCCTCGTGAGCCTTTTGCCCAAATCTCAGGCCCCGCGACATCCCGGTTGCCCGAGCAACCGCACGCCAACGCACCTTGAGAAGCGGAGATGAGACTATGCGATATGACCGCATTTCACGACTGAACCACTGGATTGTCGCTGTCGCGATGATCGGCATGCTACTCTTCGGTCTCTACCTCGCATACGGCGGACTCGAACGCGAGGCGCGCAGGCCATTGATCGGCCTCCATCGCTCGATCGGTATCCTCGTGCTGATCTACGGCGCATGGCGTGTGACTTGGCGCGTTGTTCGGGGTTTTCCAGACTCGGTGTCCGACATGCCGCGCTGGCAGCGTCGACTGTCGACAGGGGTGCATTGGAGCCTGCTGGCCGGGATTTTGATCATGCCGCTCTCCGGCATCGGCTTCACGATCTTTCGCGGACGTGACCTCGACGTGTTCGGCTGGGTCGCAATCCCTGCTGCCGCAGAAGTGCCTTGGATCGTGTCGCTGTCATCCGGCCTCCACCACTACGTGGGCCTTGGTCTTTGCGCCCTCGTCGTCCTGCATGTCGCCGCGGCGCTCAAGCATCATCTGTGGGACAAGGACGAGACGCTGACACGCATGATCTGGGGTCGCGCGCCCGCAGACGAGCACAGATCTGCAGCTGCACAGATGCCTATAGACGAAGGATAAGGTTTGAACAGCCAGTTCACCTCGAAGCGCGCATTGATCAGGCCGCAGTATCTGAACGTGCAACACCCACCACCGACCAAACGGGAGATTATCTATGAACCGAATGACCGCCAAAGACTTTGATCAGGAGCTGCTTGATCTTTATGATTTCTATGCGCACGGAAAGATCACGAAGCGTGAGTTTCTGGATCGTGCTGGCAAGTTTGCGGTTGGCGGCATGACGGCCGCAGCCCTTCTCAATATGCTCAGCCCGAACTACGCGCTGGCGCAGCAGGTGTCGTTCAACGATCCTGACATTCACGCCGACTACATCACTTATCCCTCGCCAAATGGAACAGGGGATGTGCGTGGCTATCTGGTACGCCCCGCCGAGGTCGAAGAGCCGCTTCCCGCCGTTCTGGTGATTCACGAAAACCGCGGCCTGAACCCCTACATTGAGGACGTGGCGCGCCGGGTGGCAAAGGCGCGATACATGGCTTTGGCGCCCGATGGGCTGACGTCCATCGGCGGCTACCCCGGGAACGATGCTGACGGTCGCGAGCTTCAGCGCACCGTTGATCCGGTGGCGTTGATGAACGACTTCTTTGCGGGTTTCGAGCATCTGCTCGCGCGCCACGACAGCACCGGCAAGGTTGGCGCCGTGGGCTTCTGCTACGGCGGTGGCGTCGTCGGCGCAATCGCCGTGGCTTACCCGGAACTAGCCGCTGGTGTCCCGTTTTACGGGCGGCAACCTGCATCGGAGGATGTTCCGAAGATCGAAGCGCCACTCTTGATCCACATGGGCGCGCTCGACGAGCGCATCAATGCAGGCTGGCCAGATTTCGAGGCAGCTTTGCAAGCCAGTGACAAACTGTACGAAGCCCATATCTACGAAGGCGCGAACCACGGGTTCCACAACGACAGCACGCCCCGCTATGACGAGGCCATGGCTCAATTGGCCTGGGACCGGACAATCGCCTGGTTCAACAGCTATCTGTCCTGATGCTCCATCGTCGGTTTCATGGCTCGCGTCCTCATGGGCTCGACGTAGCGCGGGCCTCAAAGTACAGCAGAGACCTCGGCGCGCCGCTGATTTCTATTCCTTTCACGTCGGACGTGACTGGCGGACCGCACAGCCATCTGGCGGGCGCCTGGCCCGCCAGATGGCTGTGCGCTGGCGGACGGCTCACGCGCCGCGGCGAAACTCGCACCACGGGGCACAGACAAGAAACCTGACATGCGCCTGCTGCTGATAGAAGATGAGAGACGCCTTACGCCGATGCGTTCTATGGTGTGAGCGCTCAGGATGCCCTGACCTCGTCATTTGCAGCCTACGACGCCGGCTCCGGTTTCGAGCGTATGGGGATCGAATTACAAGCCTCTTTCGAGCTCACATCCCGCACCGCCCTGTTCCTCGGCGTCGAGCATTCTCAACTCTTGAGTGACGCGAAAGACAGTCCGATTTCTTTCGAAGACTCCCAGACCGAGATCTCGACCGGTGTGCTCTTTCGCTTCTGAAGGACAGCCTACGCGACCGGATACGCACCTCACTCGATCCATCCTTACACGTTGGGAGAAACGATATGAAACCCGTTTGCTACACACCGATTTTGGCCGGCTTGGTCGTTGTGGCCTTCTTCCTTTTGATTGACGAAGACCCGGACCGCACAAATCCGATTTCAGCCGAAGCTGAACCACTGGCCTCCATGATACTGCCAATGAGTCAAGTGTTGACTCTTGCACTTGTGAGCGACGCGGAAGGGCGGAAGACGCCGCTTCTGGTGACTGGAATATCCGAAGCCGAGATTTTGGCAATCGACCTGTCTGAACATGGTGCGGGTCACACTGCAGATCTGCTCGGCGTTGTGAGTGACCTAGGAGAAAGCCAGCTTGCAGGCCTCTTTGCAGAAGCGGAAAAGAGCGGGGCAGCTGGGCTGGCCAAACCCTACGCTTTCGACGAACTATTATCCGTCACGGGTACAGGCCAACAGCACGTGGCATCGGGCACCAATTTCATCGAACATGCGCAAGAAACACAAAGCCAGACTGTGTTCAACTTTCCGAAGTTTGGCGGAGCGACGCCACCCGTCACAACCGTCGCATATGACCACAGCATGTTGTTCGATTACGAAGTTGAGCTCTGCATGATCTTCGACCGCAACATCGCCTCAATGGATGACTTCGACGCTGCAACCAAAGGCCTGTTTCTCTGTGGTGATTTTACGGATCGCGCGGTCCTGTCGCGGATGATTGACGTCGACAACTTCGATTCTGGGTCCGGCTTCAGCGACGCAAAGAGCGGGCCAGACTTCTTTCCGGCAGGTGGCCTGCTCGTGATCCCAAAAGACTGGCGAAGTTTCGTTGGTGAAGAACGGATTGTAACCCTTCGCAATGGTCACCTGCGGCAGGATGCGCGCGGTGCTGAGATGATCCTAGATTTCCGTGAGTTGACTGAAAAGGTCCTGGCGGATGCGACCTCGACTCGTTTCTCGTATCAGGGCGACGCCCATCGGCTGATCGAGCATGGAAAAATCAGACAGGATCAGGTCCTGATGTCAGGCACACCGGAAGGCGTCATCTTTATGCCACCCACGTGGCGCCAAATGACACGGGGGATCGTTCGATATGTGTTGTCAGGAACCTTTCTTGCAGCGACCACCGGGTACGAGTACGTGGTCGCTTACTTCATTCGAGATGAGTTGGACGCCCAAAGGTTTCTCCTCCCCGATGAGCAGATCACCTATACATCCAGCTCGCTGGGGACGATCACCACGACAGTGGTTGTCGCCGGTGAAGATGCCGCCGGGTTGAGCGCCTCTGCAAAACCTACGGAGGACACGACGCAGACTAACCCTGGTTGACGAGACACGTCCATCAGGGCGCAGATATGCGTTCCAAATCTTGCGAAGGACCTGTGGAGGCGCAAATGAATGCCAAGCGCATGGCAGTGTTCCTTCATATCCTCCAGCAAGGCGGCGAAGCCGACAGCGGGCAAAGCCTTAGACCATCTGAATGCCGAGTTTTCATAGACAAGAGAGACGGGAGTCTACCCAGTGAATTCCGTTAAAAATCATCGCATTGATGTTCAGCGTCGCGGCCCGCCAGATGTGATGCACTGGTTGCCGCACTCGACAGCAGCGCCCGCGGCCGGCGAAGTGCGCGTCCGCGTCGAGGCGGCGGGTGTATCCGGCTACGATCTGATGATACGGGGCCATTGGTTTTTCGGGTTTACCAAGACGCCATATACGCCCGGCGAAGATCTGGTCGGTGTCGTGGATGCGGTCGGACCTGGCGTGACCCACTTCACCATAGGCCAAAGGGTCGCCGGCTGGACTTTCGGACAAGGTGGCGGTTACTCCGAGATGGCCGTCCGCCCGGCTGAAACGCTGGTTCCAGTGCCCAATGGAGTTGATCCGGTCACAGCGGCTGCGATCATAACCAACTATCTCACGGCGTCGCTCGTGCTGGAGAAAACGGCCAAGGTGCAACCCGGCGAACGGGTCTTGATCAACGGTGCGGCGGGTGGCCTTGGTTCAGCGCTTTTGCAACTGGGCAACTTTGCCGGGTTCGAAATTTTCGGGACTGGGAGTGACAAATCCACTGACTTCATTGCTGAGAATGGCGCTGTACCCATCAACTACAAAACCGAGAATTTTGTCGGTCGTATCCAAGATTTGACCGACGATGGGGTGGATGTCGTGATCGATGTCGTTGGCGGACCCCGCCAACTCTGGCGATCAAGCCGATGCCTAAGACGTGGGGGACGGTTGGTGATGCTCGGAATGGCATCCATCTATGAATCCAGTGCAGCGATCATTCCGCTCAGCCTGTTGACCGCCGGCACGGTGGCGCTTTGGCCAAATGGCGTCAGTGTACCAATGTCGCCGAGTATGTTGAGCTTTCCGGCAAAGAACCTCGACTGGTACAGGGACACGCTGACGGACTTGTTGGAGAAGGCCGCAGCGGGTCGTCTACGGCCCGCCATTGCAGCAGAGATATCCATGCCCGAGGCACCCCAAGCACACGCGATGCTCGAAGCTGGTGGCCTGGTCGGCAAAGTCGTTTTGACCAACTCAAAATGAAGTCTGGGGCCATATCTGATGAACTCTCAGCCAATACACTGCCACTGGATAACCACCCAAAATCGCCAAGGCGGGGATAGCCCTGCCAAAGGCCTATTTCCCTATTGGAGCTTCACGAAGACCGCGATCTCCATTTGCGCGCTGAAGCTTGTGGAGGGCGCTCACTTGAGGCTCGACGCGCGGTTGCCGGGTCAGCCATTCAGCCTTCGTCAATTGCTTCAGCACACATCGGGCCTGCCGGACTACGGGCCACTGAAGGTGTATCATGCAGCGGTTGCGCGCAAGGAGGAACCTTGGTCGCGCCAGGAGTTCCTGGATGCTGCCATGGCCCAAGGCATGCTTTTTGAGCCCGATCAAGGATGGTCCTATTCGAATATTGGCTACCGGTACATTCGCGAATTGATTGAAGAGACCACCGGGACGCCAATTGGCGGGGTGATTTCTGACTTGCTGTGTCGGCCATTGGGTCTATTGAGTGTGGAATATTGGGACACGCTCGAACAGTCGGCTTCTTTACATTGGGAGGCGGCCGAAGGCTACGATCCACGTTGGGTCTTTCATGGTTGCCTGATTGGCTCCGTTGCAGATGCGGCGCGTCTCTTGCACGCACTCTTCAACGGCGAGTTGCTTCGCTCGGGAACCTTGCGCGAAATGCTCAGTCGGTTTGTAGTCGGCGGACCAATTCCCGGGCGACCCTGGACGGAGTGCGGCTATGCGCTTGGCTTGATGTCTGGCGAGGTGGGCGGAGGCGGACAAGCGATCGGACATTCAGGGGGAGGGCCGTTCAGTGTCAACGCGGTCTACCACTTCCCGGACAGGCCGGACCCCGTGACAGTGGCCTGTTTTACAAATGGGGAGGACGAAGGAGTAGCCGAGTTCGCGGCCACAAAAATTGCGCAGCAGGTCTGAGGCCTTGCCGCTTAGCTGGTCTATCCTTCCATTGCTTTGTGCCGCGTATGATTCCCCACCTTCGCTCAAGTTAAAACTCTTGACCCGCCTGCACCTAATCGGCTGTGCGTGGAACTGTGTGAAAGGCCAGAGCATGGCGAAACAACGAAAGTCTTATCATCTTGAGGTCAGCATTGACGATGAGATGACGAAGGAAAGAATGCTGGGAGTTGCAGAGCGCGCCGCAATGGCGACGGGATTGTACATTTTGCATATTGGAGGCCACTCGCGCGTAAAGTACCCCAACTCCGTTCATTGGCACTTCAAGAGAGACAAGAAGGAAGCCGGATTGATCGACGCCACCTTCTGGAAGGAAGGTGTAAAGTTCTGGCTGATTGTTCGAAACAATGAACCGCCATGGGTACATCAAACCGCACCGCTACTTCGGAAAGCGCTGGAGAGCGAGTTATCCGCACTTTAGACCGGACGCTCAATGGCAGCAATGTCCCGCATTTTACTTCTCACGTCTTGGCATTTTTGCTGTTAAACGATGGTCACCGCGACGGTGGTTTTCGTTTAGTGCCCGTGCGGTTCCTCGTCCAATGAGCCGTGCACGGCGAACTGCTCGATCCCGGCCTCTTGCGGTTCGATCACGCGGTAGCTTTCCTTCACGCCCGCCTCGGTCAACTCGCGCGTCACCGTCAGCAGAGTGTTGAAGTCCTGATCCTCGCAAAGTGCCACCATCTGGTCGATCTCTTCCTCGGCCACGCCCATCGCCGCCTCGCGCGAGGGTGCGCCGTAGATGTCGACGAAGTGCTGCGCGAGCGCCTCGGCCAGTGCCGCGCGCTCGTTGGCCTCGATCTGGGTGACGGCGACGAAGCTCGTGCGCCCGAAGGTTTCCAGCCCCAACCAGCCGTTGGTGAAGGCCTGTTTGGCCTTGCCGACCAGATCGCCTTCGGACCAGTTGGAGAACTCGAAGCCACCCGAGATGCACCATTCGCCCGTGCGCGCCGGGCTGTGGAAGACGCGCGTGTCGCTGTCGTCGAAATGGATGGCGCGGGCGAGTTTCATGGGGCGTCCTTGAGCATGCGTGTGAGCGGTATGATCTGTGCTCCGCCGGTCTGCTGCAAGAGCAAACCGAAGTCTTCGTCGACGCCCTGGAAGAGGCCGGTCTTCCCATCGACCGAGGTCTGCGCGCCGATACCATGCGCGAGGCCGGTCCATTCGGTGTGAACGGGCCTCACCCCATCCTCCTCCCAGCGGTTGATCCAGACCAGCGTGTGCCGGATCCAGGAGTCGAGCAGGTCGATGGGGTCGACCGCGCCGCACCCTTCCGCAGCCAGCGTGGTCACATCCGGCGTGACACCGGTGTCTTTGGCGTCGGACGACAGCGTGAGCGTCAGTGCGACGACCATCCAGTCCGGCACAGCTTCGGGGGCGCGGGACGCAGCACTGATCTCGAGCCCGCCGCAGTGGGCGCCGTTCAGCTGCAGCCCGCCACCCCACTCCAGTTGCAGCGACACTTCCGGCGGCGCCAGCGTGCCGAAGGCGTTCTGAAACCCGATCCCGCAGAGGGGTAGCATGATCATGGCCTTGGTCAGGGGCACATCCGGCGCAAAGACAACCGCGGCGCGCAGCTGGTCCGGGGCGACATCATAGGTGACAAGCCCTGCGTCACAGCCCTTTTGCGCCTCGGCGCAGGCGGCTGCGAAAGGGTCTGCCCCGGCGGTGGCCAGCGCCGAGAACAGGGGAGGCAGCTCAGCTGGCCTCATGCCTTGCCGTCAGCAATCAGCGCCTTGGCCATCGTCCGGAAGGCCCCGGCCTGCGCGCTGTCGGGCTTGGAGACAACGATGGGCGCGCCGCCGTCCGCGGCCATGCGGATGTCCAGATGCAGCGGGATTTCAGCTAGCAGCGGCACCTCCAGCTTCTCGGCCTCCTTCGCCACGCCGCCGTGGCCGAAGACATGCTCCTCATGGCCGCAGTTGGAGCAGATATGCGTCGACATATTCTCGATCATCCCGAGGATTGGCGTGCCCAGCTGGTTGAACATGTCGATGCCCTTGCGCGCATCGAGCAGCGCCACGTCCTGCGGGGTGGAGACGACGATGGCTCCGTCCACCTGTGCCTTCTGCGCCAATGTCATCTGCACGTCACCGGTGCCGGGCGGCAGATCGACGATCAAAACATCGAGCGCACCCCATTGCACCTGGCTCATCATCTGTTGCAGCGCGCCCATGAGCATTGGCCCGCGCCAGACCACCGCCTGATCGTCATTGGTCATCAGCCCGATGGACATCATGGTGACGCCGAAGTTGCGCATCGGCAGGATCGTCTTGCCATCGGGCGAGGCCGGTCGCCCGGACACCCCGAGCATGCGCGGCTGCGACGGGCCGTAGACGTCCGCGTCCAGCAGGCCCACGCGCCTACCTTCCGCAGCCAGCGCACAGGCGAGATTGGCGGCGACCGTGGATTTGCCGACACCGCCCTTGCCCGAGGCAATGGCGAGAATGCGATCGATGCCCGGAATCTTCTGCGGGCCCGATGGGTCGGCGCGCTGCGGCTTGAGGTCCGGCGGCGCGGCGGGCGTGCTGTGCGCGGTCATCACAACCGAGACGCTGCCCACATCGGCAAGTGCCTTGACCACGGCCTCGGCGCTGGTCTGTACGTCAGCGTATTGTTCGGCCTGCGAGGGCGACACCTCGATCACGAAGCGCACATCGCCCGCATCACCGACCGTCAGCGCCTTGATCAGACCGGCGGAGACGATATCCGACCCGGAGAGCGGATCGGTGACCGTCTTCAGTGCGGCCAAAACGCTGTCTCGCGTGGGCGCCATTCAGGTGGCACCCTCGTCACGGCCGGTGATCTGTCCCGTCACAACGTGCTCCAGATCGAGCCCGTCGACGGTCAGCACCACCTTGGCGGAAAAGCTCTTGCCGCGGGTGTCGCCCGCCTGACGCATCGCGTCTTCGATGGCCTGCTGCGAGGTCACACCGACCTGCTTGAGAAACTTGCGCATGGACATATTGAAATCGTCGCTCATGATCCGGCTCCTTCATGGGGTGGGGGTCTGGGGAAACTTGACGGCCTTGCGCGGGCGATTCTAGTCTGCCCTACTTGCCAAGGGGAGGAAACTGCGGGCATGCGGCACCTGCTGACGATCCTGCTGGGGATCTGGCTCGCACTGCCGGGCCGGGCGGAGGAGGCGCTGCGCCTCGCGGTGCCCGACGTGCTGGAGACCTCGGGTTTTGCGCAATACCTGGTGCCGCGCTTTGTTCTGAAGACCGGGGTGCGTATCACCCGTGTGGGCGAGGCGGAGCCTGCCGAGATGCGTTTCGTCACCGGCGACCGCGCGCTCTTCGAAGGGGTAGGCCAGCGCTGGGGCCTTGCGCACGAGGGTGACCCGCGCGCGGAACGCTTTGCCGACTGGTTGCGCTCGGAGATCGGGCGCAAGACGATCGAGAGCTTCACGGCCCCGGATGGCCGCGCATTTGTGGCCGTCAAACCGGGAGCGGTCACACCAGTTGCGCTCAGCTACGCGGGCGATCGTGCGGCGGGCGAGCGGCTGTCGCTGCAGCTCTGCGGGCGCTGCCATGTGATCAACGAAAGCAACCGAATGAATGGCATGGGCGCCACGCCGTCCTTCGCCGTGCTGCGCGCGCTGACGGATTGGGACGACCGCTTTGCCACCTTCCATCTGCGCAATCCGCATCCCAGCTTCACGCAGATCGCCGAGGTCACCGAGCCGTTCGATCCGAGCTTGCCGCCGCCCATCGTGCCCCTGGAGATGACGCAGGCCGATCTGGAGGCGATCCTGGCTTATGTGTCCGGGCTCGACCCGGCGGATCTGGGGGCGCCGCTGCACGTTCAGTGATCCTTACGCTTGCTGAGGTAATCGTCCGTCGTCCGCACGGCCGGGCGCTCGCCGCCTGCAAAGGGATTGTTCTCCGAGTGATACTGCGCCTGGATGCGGCAGTTGTCGCACATCTGGATCATGCGCGCGGCCTGCGGGTTGGAAAACATCGCGTGCTTGCCCGCCAGCTTCTCCATGATCCGCTCGACCGTTGACTTCGAGCCGAAGAGGCTGCCGCACTCGACGCAGGCAAAGGGCTCTTCCTCATGCAGCACCCGCTGGGCAAGAGCCGCGTCGGTGAGGTTGAGCTGCGGCTGGAGCGTGATCGCCGTCTCGGGGCAGATATTGGCGCAGAGCCCGCATTGCAGGCAGGCATCCTCCTGAAACCGCAGCTGTGGCTTGTCTGGGTTGTCCCCCAGTGCCCCCGCCGGACATAGCGACACGCAGGAGAGGCAGAGCGTGCAGGCCTCCTGATCCAAAAGCAGGGCGCCATAGGGTGCTGTCTCGGGCAGGGGGAGAACCTCCGCCTCGGGCTGCAAGGCTTTCGCGGCGAGCCGCGTGACCTGACGGCGCGAGCCCAGCGGCAGGATCGGGTCGACGACGCTGGGGTCGCCGTCGTGATCGTAGAGAGCTGCGCTGAGCGCGTCGGGGTCGGTGAGGTCAAGGAGGCGCACGCGGGCGCCACCGGCGATCGCATTTGCCAGCTCGGTCTCTTGTTGCAGGACCGCCCGGTCACTGCGCGGCGCCAGAAGGATCGCGACATCGGCGAAGCCGCTGGCCAGCGCGGCGAGCATTTCCGCATGGCCGAAGCCCGCGAGTGCGGAGACGGCAAACGGGATCACATCGGCGGGCAGGCCGCGCCCGTAGCGCGCGCTGAGCGAGATCATCTCCGCGCCATGCTCGTCCTGCACAAGGAGGCGCGGGTTCTGTCCGCCGGCGGCCCGGAAGCTGCGGGCGAGCGTATCGATCCGGGCAAAGAGTGTCGCGACGGGCGGGGCGTCATAGGTGATCGCGGCCGAGGGGCAGAGCGATGCGCAGGCCCCACAACCCGCACAGATCATCGGATCGATGGCGACATGCTCTCCGGCGGAGGTGATCGCGCCCGTCGGGCAGGCGTCGAGACATTTCGAGCAGGCCGGTTTTTCGGCTCGCGAATGGGCGCAGAGCGGCTCTTCCAGCCGGACGTAGAGCGGCTTTTCGAAGGTGCCGATCAGCTGAGAGGCGTCGAGCACCGCCTTTGCCACGGCGCTCTGGCTGCCGGGATCGGCGCGCAGATACCCGTCGCGTTTCTCGGGCGCCGGGAAGAGGGACGGGCCGCCGCTCAGATCGAGGATCACATCACAATTGCTGAGTGCCCCGTCCTTCGGCGCGGTCCATGTAGCGCTGCCACGACCGCCGGCGACAGGTTCCTGGAAGCGATCTATGCGCAGGTCGAACTGGCCCAGGCTGCCCGTGACCCGGCGCAGCTCTCCGCAGACCACGTCGAAAGCGCCGCCCGGCGTGACCTCTTCCGGCGCAGACCGCAGCACGGTCACGGCGAGTATCCCGGCGAGGTTTTCAGCTGCCTGCTCGGCCACCTCTCCCGATCCGATGATCAAACAGGCGCCGGAGGAGACGATGTCGATGGTGCGCTCCGGCGGGCTTTCGAGCTGGGCCTCGGCCACGAGAGCCGCCATCTTGGCCGTCGCCTCCGCACCGTCATCGCTCCACCCCCCGCGATCCCTGAGGTCGACGAACTGCGGGTGCGCCGCCCCGATCTCATCGGCCAGGTCACGGAAGAGCGGGGCCTGCTGTTGGCAGGCCACCATGACGTCACCCTCGGCCAGATGCTCGGCGGTCTGCGCGATCTGCGACCCGCAGGCCTCTGTCATCATCTTGGAGCATGCGACACCGGTGACGCCTGAAATCGCTTCAGGGTCAATCGCCTGACTGCCAAGGCAGTCACACACCACAAGTTTCTTCGCCATGCTCCCCCCTTGGCTGCAGTCACGCGCTCTGCCGGGCACCGGCTGCAGTGCCGGACCATAGAAAGGCAGGAAATCCCGGCCACGTAAACCGGAATCGACGCATTTTCATAGGCCCGCGCCGGTTCCGCGAGATGGCATGTGAAGAGCGCGCATGTCGGTGCAAAAATGCAGAACCGTCAAAGCTTTATGAATTCAGACCCTTGCCCAGATGCAAGGCGCGCCCGCAGGCCATCTACGACCAATTGCGTACAGAAGAATACAGATTTTTCTAGGATAATGGCAGTGATTTGCTAAGCTGAAGACAAGAACAGTGCGCATCTAAGGAGTAGTTTTGGGAGTCGTCTATCCAGAGTCGCAATGCGCGAGGCTTGGAGTCGTCATCCGTCGGTCGCCCGGTGTCACACCGTGGGCGAAGTGGAGTTGGCGCGCCACCGCGGTGCTTCCCGGTGCAGGGGCGGCATCCTGGAAGCTGTTGCGCGAGGATGCGGGCGTGTCCGAATACCACGCCTCGACACATGATCTTTGGCTCTATGTCTCCGACAGCGAGGCCTATGCGCATGAATTGCAGGCCGCTTCACCATCGGTCTATGTGATCCTGCGCGACGTGGAAGCGCCCGCGGACGGCGAGATGCCGCTGCACGTCCTGACGGTCACCGCCTCGCCCTATGAGGCGCAGGACTATTCCGACAGCGGTGAAGAAATTGTCGAGCGTGTGCCGATGCCACCCGCAGTGCTGGAGTGGGTGACGCGATTCGTCGATGAGCATCACCGCGAGACGCCTTTCGTCAAACGGCGGCGCGACAAGCTGCGCACGGACCAGGTGCAGTCCGGCATCGGCGACGCGAGGATCGCACAGCTCTCGGATGTCTATCGCGCCCCCACCGCGGCCAGGACGGAGCCTCCGGAATGAGCGCGCCGAGCACCTTCTGGGCGCGTCGCCGCGCTGCCGTTGAGGCCGAAGCCCAGGCCGAGGCCCGCGCGCAGATCGAAGCCGTCGCGGCCGCACGCCAGGCCGAGTTGGCGGAAAAGGACGACGCCGAGGTTCTGCAGGAGATGGGTCTGCCTGATCCTGACGCCATGCAGCCGGGCGACGATTTCGCAGCTTTCATGGCGCGGGAGGTGCCCGAGCATCTGCGTAACAAGGCGCTGCGCAAGCTGTGGCGCAGCAATCCGGTGCTGGCTTGTGTGGACGGGTTGAACGAATACGATGACGATTTCCGAGCGGCCATGCTCGCAGGCGGCCCCGTTCAGACCGCCTATCAGGTCGGCAAGGGGATGATGGCCCACATCGAGGAAATGGCCCGTCAGGCGGAACAGCCGGCGAGGACAGAAGAGGTGACGGAGGACGCGCCCGACGTCGCCACTGCGGATGCCGCGGCGGAAGAGGATGTGACGCCGGAGCCGCAGCCTGCGATGCCGGCGGGTGAGGAGGTGGCGGAAGCGCCTAACGCCCCGCGCCGCATGCGCTTTCACTTCGAGGAGGAGGCGACATGAACTCTGCCGCGCAAGCCGTTGATGTGTCAGAGGAAGACCGGCTTCGCGCTGATCTCTACAACTTCCTCGGCCTTTTGCTCGCGCGCCCGGCCGACCAGTTGCTGCTGGATCAGACGGCGGCGCTGACAGGCGACGAGAGCGACCTAGGCGCGGCGATCAACGGGCTGGCCCGGGTCGCGAAGGCCAGTACTCCTGCTGGGGTCGAGCGCGAGTTCACCAGGCTCTTCATCGGGCTCGGGCGCGGAGAGCTTCTGCCCTATGCCAGCTACTATCTGACCGGCTTTCTCAACGAAAAGCCGCTGGCGAAGCTGCGCAACGACATGGCCGCGCTGCAGATCACACGGGCCGAGAACACCTTCGAGCCGGAAGACGGCATGGCTGCGATGATGGAGATGATGGGCGGGATGATCGTTGGCCGCTTCGGGCCCTCTCGCGATCTTGAAGCACAGCGCGGCTTTTTCAACAATCACATCGCGCCTTGGGCGACGCATTTCTACAGCGATCTGGAGGGTGCGACGTCCTCGGTCTTTTATGCGGGGGTCGGCACGGTGGGCCGCACCTTCATGGAGATCGAAAAAGAGGCCTTTCGAATGACGGCGGGCTGACCTGCCACAAGGGGCGGGACGCCGCCCGGAGAGACGAAAAGGAGGAGACACATGACAAAAGAAGCACAAGGCGAGACCAACCGCCGCGATTTCCTGAAATTGGCCGGGACGGCGGCACCTGCTGCGGCTGTGGCCGTGGCCGCCGGGGGCCGCACGGCCGAGGCTGCGGAGGTCGATCCGAACTCCGACAAGATGCAGGACACCGCTCATACCCGCGCCTATCTGGAGAGCGCGCGGTTCTGACATGTCCCGCCCCGCATCGTGGGCCGACGGACATCCATAAACACCCAGCCACCTGAACGGGGCAGCAAGGGAGGGAACCATGCTAAGGAAAAAGACCAACTCGGTCACTCAGCGCGCCGGGCGGACCAACATCCTGTCCGGTGCCGCGACGAAATCGGTGGATCGCCGGACGTTTCTGCGCGGATCGGGGCTCGCCATCGGCGGGCTGGCGGCCATCTCGGCCACCGGCGGGACCGTCACCCAGGCCTCCGCGGCCACAGCCGCCGCGGGCGCTGTCGAAACCATCAAGTCGGTCTGCACCCACTGTTCGGTGGGCTGTACCGTCGTTGCGGAAGTCTCGAACGGGGTCTGGACCGGGCAGGAGCCGGGCTGGGACAGCCCGTTCAACCTGGGTGCTCACTGCGCCAAGGGGGCTGCGGTGCGCGATCACGCCCATGGCGAGCGCCGCCTGAAGTACCCGATGAAAAAAGAGGGAGGCGAGTGGAAGCGCATCTCCTGGGAACAGGCCATCGATGAGATCGGCGACGGTATGATGAAGGTGCGCGAGGAAAGCGGGCCGGATTCGATCTACCTGCTGGGCTCGGCCAAGCACAACAACGAACAGGCCTATCTCTTCCGCAAGTTTGCGGCCTACTGGGGCACGAACAACGTCGACCACCAGGCGCGGATCTGTCACTCGACGACCGTGGCGGGTGTGGCGAACACATGGGGCTACGGCGCCATGACCAACAGCTACAACGACATGCACAATTCCAAGGCGATGTTCCTGATCGGCGGCAACCCGGCCGAGGCGCACCCCGTTTCGCTGCTGCACATGCTGAAGGCCAAGGAGCAGAACAACGCGCCGCTGATCGTCTGCGACCCGCGGTTTACCCGCACCGCTGCCCATGCGGATGAATACGTCCGCTTCCGGCCGGGTACGGATGTGGCACTGGTCTGGGGCATTCTCTGGCACATCTTCGAGAACGGGTGGGAGGACAAGGAGTTCATCCGCACACGTGTCTGGGGCATGGATCAGATCAGGACCGAAGTCGCGAAATGGACGCCGGAAGAAGTGGAACGTGTGACCGGCGCACCCGGCAGCCAGCTCAAGCGGGTGGCACGCACGCTGGTCAACAACCGCCCCGGCACGGTGATCTGGTGCATGGGTGGCACCCAGCATACCAACGGCAATAACAATACGCGTGCGTATTGTGTGTTGCAGCTGGCACTTGGCAACATGGGCACCGCCGGTGGTGGCACCAACATCTTCCGTGGCCACGACAACGTGCAAGGTGCCACGGACCTCGGCGTTCTGGCCAATACGCTGCCCGGCTACTATGGGCTCAAGCCCGGCTCCTGGGCACATTGGGCACGGGTCTGGGAGGAAGATCTCGACTGGCTCAAATCCCGCTTTGCTGTGATGGAAGGCGCGGGCGAGGATGGCGCGGACCGGCTGATGATGAACGAGACCGGCATCCCGGTGTCGCGCTGGATCGACGGGGTGCTCGAGGACAAGGAGAATATCGACCAGCCCGACAACACCCGGATCATGTTCCTCTGGGGCCATGCACCCAACTCGCAGACCCGTCAGAAAGAGATGAAGACGGCGATGGAGAAGCTGGACATGATGGTGGTAATCGACCCCTATCCGACCGTCTCTGCCGTGATGCAGGATCGGACGGATGGTGTCTACCTGCTGCCGGCCTCGACGCAGTTCGAGACGCGCGGCTCCTGCACCGCCTCCAACCGGTCACTGCAGTGGCGTGACAAGGTGGTCGATCCGATCTTCGAATCGCTGCCCGATCACATCATCATGTCGATGTTCGCCAAGAAGCTCGGCTTCCATGATCGGCTGTTCCGCAACATCGCGATGGACGGCGACGAGCCGGTGATCGAGGATATCACCCGCGAGTTCAACCGCGGCATGTGGACCATCGGCTACACCGGTCAGTCGCCGGAACGGCTGAAGATGCACATGGCGAACCAGCACACCTTCGACCGCACCACGCTGCGCGCGGTCGGTGGCCCGGCGGATGGCGATTTCTACGGCATGCCGTGGCCCTGCTGGGGCACGCCCGAGATGAACCACCCAGGCACGGCGAACCTCTATGACATGTCGCTGCCGGTGGCTGAGGGCGGGCTTGCCTTCCGGGCGCGCTTCGGCGTCGAACGGGATGGGGACAACCTGCTCGCCGAAGGGGTCTCGAACCCCGGCGCCGAGATCCAGGACGGCTATCCGGAGTTCACCATGCAGATGCTGATGGACCTCGGCTGGGACGGCGATCTGACTGCCGAGGAACGGGCTGCGATCGAGGCGGTCGGTGGTCCGAGCGCCAACTGGAAGACCGACCTCTCGGGCGGCATCCAGCGGGTGGCCATCAAGCACGGCTGCGCGCCCTTCGGGAACGCGAAGGCCCGCGCGGTGGTGTGGACCTTCCCGGATCCGATCCCGGTGCACCGCGAGCCGCTCTACACCAACCGGCGCGACCTCGTGGCCGACTATCCGACCTATGAGGACAAGAAGTTCTGGCGTCTGCCGACCATGTACAAGTCGATCCAGGAAAAGGACTTCTCGGAAGAATATCCGATCATCCTGACCTCGGGTCGCCTGGTCGAATACGAGGGGGGTGGCGACGAATCCCGCTCCAACCCGTGGTTGGCGGAACTGCAGCAGGACATGTTCATCGAAGTGAACCCGCGCGACGCCAACAACCTCGGCCTGCGCGATGGCGAACAGGTCTGGGTCGAAGGCCCCGAAGGCGGCAAGGTCAAGGTCATGGCCATGGTCACCGAACGGGTCGAGGCCGGTGTGGCCTTCATGCCGTTCCACTTCGGAGGGCACATGGAGGGGGTCGATCTGAGGGACAAATACCCCGAAGGCGCCGATCCATACGTGCTGGGTGAGGCGACGAACACCGCGCAGACCTATGGCTATGACAGTGTGACCCAGATGCAGGAGACGAAATCGACTCTCTGCAAGATCTGGGCAGCGTAAGGGAGGACTGACAAATGGCTGCAAGAGCAAAATTTCTCGTCGACGCCGAACGCTGCATCGAATGCAACGCCTGTGTGACCGCCTGCAAGAACGAGCATGAGGTGCCCTGGGGCATCAACCGCCGCAAGGTCGTGACGATCAATGACGGCAAGCCGGGGGAGCGCTCGATCTCCGTGGCTTGCATGCATTGTTCGGACGCGCCCTGCATGGCGGTCTGCCCGGTGGACTGCTTCTACCAGAACGAAGAAGGCGTTGTGCTGCACTCCAAGGACCTCTGCATCGGCTGCGGCTACTGCTTCTATGCGTGCCCCTTCGGCGCGCCGCAGTTCCCGCAGGCGGGCAACTTCGGCAGCCGCGGCAAGATGGACAAGTGTACCTTCTGCGCCGGCGGACCCGAAGAGAACCACTCGACGGCCGAGTTCGCCAAATACGGGCGGAACCGGATTGCGGAGGGCAAGCTGCCGATCTGTGCCGAGATGTGCGCCACCAAGGCGCTGCTCGCAGGGGACGGTGATGTGGTCTCGAGCATCTATCGCGAGCGGGTCGTGGCACGCGGCTTCGGCTCCGGCGCCTGGGGTTGGGGCACCGCCTACGACCAGAAAGGCGATTGACCTTCGCCTTAAGGGTGTGAACTCTTGCGGGGCGGCTCGGTCGGGCCGCCCCGGATGTCTTGATTGAACAGGATACGTCCATGCTGCGACTTCTCAGTCTGCTGGTTCTGACGATAGGCCTCGCCGTCGGTGCACAGGCGCAGGAGGCGCCACCCGTCGATCGCAGCGCCACAGGCGGCGCTCAGACGCTTGAAGATATCCTGAAGCGTCAGGAAGGGCTCAAGATCGACGACAGCTTCCGCAGCGATCTGACCGGCAATCCGGAGACTGCAGCACCGATCACCGAGCAACTCGGGACCCTGGGGGGCGCATCCGATCCCGACCTGTGGCGGGCCTATCGCTACAACACTGCCGCCATCACAACGCAAGCGCGCGGCCCCGCGGCGGAGGTGCTCATCCAGGATGGTGGCATGCGCTGGCTGCTCTTTCGCGAAGGCCCGCTGCTGACCTATGGCACCGGGCTCTTGGGCGGTATGATCGTCCTGCTGGCGCTGTTCTACCTGATCCGCGGGCGCATCCGCATCGACGGCGAGAAAACTGGCCAGACGATCCTGCGCTTCAAGTCGGCGGAACGGTTCGCCCATTGGCTGCTTGCGGGGTCTTTCATCCTGCTCGGGATCACGGGGCTGATCACCCTGGCAGGGCGCAAGGTGCTGATCCCGGCCTTTGGGCATGAGGCCTTTGCGACAATCGCCGTCGCCTCGAAATGGGTGCACAACAACGTCTCCTGGGCCTTCATGCTGGCGCTAGTGCTCGTCTTTGTCTTCTGGGTTGTGCACAACCTGCCGGACCGGACGGATATCAACTGGATTCTGAAGGGCGGCGGCATCTTCGGCAGGGGTCACCCGCCCGCCAAGAAGTTCAACGCAGGCCAAAAGCTCATCTTCTGGTCCGTGATCATTCTGGGCGGGTCGATTTCGGCCTCGGGCCTGTCGTTGCTCTTTCCGTTCGAGCTGCCGATGTTCGCTCCGACCTTCGAGAAGCTGAACGCGCTCGGCCTGCCGCAGCTCGTCGGTCTGGGCGAGCTGAACACGGCGCTGACACCCCATGAAGAGATGCAATATGCCCAACTCTGGCACGCCATTGTCAGCTTCGTTCTGATGGCGATCATCATCGCGCATATCTACATCGGTTCGGTCGGCATGGAAGGCGCCTATGCAGCGATGGGCGACGGCCAGGTGGAGCTGCAATGGGCGCGCGAGCACCACAGCATCTGGACGGCGGAAGTGGAGGAAGAGCAATCCAAGGCGGGCTCGACATGAGAGAGATGACCCTCGCCTTTGCCGCCATGGCCGTCATTTCTGTGGGCGCCAGCTATGCGCTGAATGCAGCCGGGTTTTCCGCGGCCCAGCAGGGCACCGGGCAGGCGGTTCGTCTCGGCGACTGACGGCTACTCGGCTGCCGTACGCAGTTCCATCATCAGGTGGCGAAACTTTTCGCCCTGGATGCCGACGTGATCGCGCAGCGCCGAGGCGGCGCGCTGATCGTCCCCGGCCTTCAAGGCTGCCACGATCTCCTCGTGCTCGGCCATGGATTGTGCCATCCGACCGCGCAGCCGCAATTGCAGCCGCCGAAACGGCTTGAGTCGCCGATGCAGGCGCAGCGCCTGTCCGGCCAGATAGCTGTTGCCGGATTGAGCATAGATGGTGTGATGGAAGCGTTCGTTCTCGAGGTAGTACGCGTCGGTGTCGTGGGATGACACCGCCTCGCGGCACAGCCTGTTGGCCTGATCGAGCTCGGCCAGTGCCGCGTCCGAGATGCGGCGCGCGGCCAGCCGTCCGCAGACCGCTTCAATCTCTGCCATGGTCTCGAACATCTCCATCAGTTCGACGGGGCCGGGCTGGCGCACGAAGACCCCGCGGCGCGGCAGCTGCTCGGCAATGCCCGAGACAACAAGCCGCTGCAGTGCTTCGCGGATCGGCGTGCGGGACACGCCGAATTGCTTTGCCAGCCGTATCTCATCGAGGCGGTCACCGTCATTGAACTGGCCGGTGAAGACCAGCTCCTCCAGCGCGTCGGCAATGCGGTCTGCATGTCTGATTTCCATACCGCCAATGTAGGAGCAAACCACGTGTGCGACAATCATATTATTGTATACAAAAATATTGACTCTGAATGCGAGACGCTAAATGCTGACCTATCGGCCGGCGAAACGAGGCCGGTCATCTGGGAGGAAAACATGAAACCATCACTGCTGTCCGCAGCCTTTGCTGCCACCCTTGCCCTTGGTGCCGCTACCGCGCAGGCGACCGAATTGCGCCTGTCTCACCAATGGTCCAATAAGGATGTGCGCCACCAGGTGGCACAGATCATCGCGGATGAAGTCGCCGCTGCCGATGTCGATCTGGAGATCAAGATCTTCGGCTCCAAGTCACTGTTCAAGCCGCGCGAACAATACAAGCCGCTCAGCCGCGGGCAGCTGGATATGACCGTACTGCCACTCAGCTACGCGGGCGGGCAGCAACCGGCCTACAACCTCACGCTGATGCCCGGCCTGGTGAAGAACCACGATCACGCCGCGCGGCTCAGCGAGAGCCCGTTCATGGCGGCGCTGGAGGAAAAGATGGCGGCCGATGACGTCATGGTGCTGGTGCATGGCTATCTCGCCGGCGGCTTCGTCGGGAAGGACAAATGCATCACCAAGCCCGAAGACGTGGCAGGCCAGCAGACACGCGCCGCAGGCAAGGCGTTTGAGCAGATGCTCGCCGGGGCAGGGGCGTCGATTGCTTCCATGGCCTCTTCCGAGATCTACAACGCGATGCAAACCGGTGTGCTGACCGCGGCCAACACCTCGTCGTCGTCCTTCGTCTCCTACCGGATCTACGAGCAGGTCAAATGCTACACGCCGGCCTCCGACATTGCACTTTGGTTCATGTACCAGCCGGTTCTGATGAACAAATCGACCTTCGAGGGGCTGACCGAAGCGCAACAGACAGCACTTCTCGAAGCCTCCGCAAAGGCCGAGGCCTTCTATCTCGAAGAGGCTAAGAAGCAGGATGCCGAGTCGGTGAAGGTCTTCAAGGACGCCGGTGTCGAAATTGCCGAAATGACAGCAGAGGATTTTGCAGCCTGGCAGGAGATTGCGAAAGAGACCTCCTTCAAGGCGTTTGTCGAGGAAGTCCCGGACGGACAGGCGCTGCTCGACATGGCGCTGGCCGTCGAATGATCTGCGGCGGGCGGTGAGGTGTCGCCGCCCGATCCTCACCCCATACCGCTGAGAGATCTCCCATGGCTGGACAGAATACCGCTGCCACCGCCGAGGTTGGCAACCACCCTTTTCTTCGCCTCGTTGCAGCGCTCTCGACACTGGCCGGGTGGTGTTCGGCCGCGATGATCGTGCTCGCCGTGGCCATCACCTGCCAGATGATCTTCGTGCGCTTCGTGCTGAACGGCTCGACTGTCTGGCAGACCGAAATGGTGATCTACCTGGTGATCGGAGCCACGTTGGTCGGCCTGCCTTACGTGCAGCGGCTGCGGGGGCACGTGAATGTGGACCTGATCCCGCTGGCGCTGCCATTCGCGGCGCGGCGGGGGCTGGCTGTGGTCACCCTGTCCCTCTCGATTGCGATCATCGCGGTCATGCTGTGGTACGGGTATGAGTACTGGCACTTTGCCTGGGAGCGCGGCTGGCGTTCCGATACGGTCTGGGGCGTGCGGCTGTGGATACCCTATCTGGCGCTGCCCGTCGGCTTCGGGCTGCTGCTCTTGCAGCTTGTCGCCGATCTCGTGGGCGTGCTCACCCGCACCGAAGCGCCCTTCGGCCTCGGAGACAACTGATGGACCCGCTGGTTCTCGGCGCGCTGGTTGCGGTCTCGACCGTGATCGTGCTGTTCTCGGGTGTCTCGGTGGCTGTCGGCCTGCTGATCGTCTCGGCCGGGTTCCTGATGATCTTCGACGGCATGCGGAGCCTGGAGCTGATGCCGGAGATCCTCTTTGGCAAGCTGGACAACTTCGCGCTGCTTTCGATCCCGATGTTCATCATCATGGGGGCCTCCATCGCCTCGACCCGGGCGGGGGCGGATCTTTACGAGGCGCTGGAGCGCTGGCTCACCCGGGTGCCCGGAGGGCTGGTGATCTCCAACCTCGGGGCCTGCGCGCTCTTTGCCGCCATGTCCGGTTCCAGCCCCGCCACCTGTGCCGCCATCGGCAAGATGGGCATCCCCGAAATGCGCAAGCGCGGCTATCCCGATGGTGTGGCCGCAGGCTCCATCGCTGCAGGCGGCACGCTCGGCATCCTGATCCCGCCGTCGGTCACGATGATCGTCTACGGCATCGCGACCGAGACCTCGATTGGTCGTCTGTTTCTCGCAGGCGTGATCCCGGGGCTGATGCTGGTTGCGCTTTTCATGGCCTGGTCGCTCTATTCCACGTGGCGTACCGGCAGTGCGGGCCTGCTCACCGCGGGTAGCTATACCTGGCGTCAGCGGCTCGAAATCCTGCCGCGCGTGCTGCCCTTCATCGGCATCATCATCGGCGTGCTCTATGCGATGTACGGCGGCATCGCCACACCGTCCGAGACCGCTGCTGTCGGCGCATTGCTTTGCCTCATCATTGCCATGGTAATCTACAAGCTCTGGAGCCCAAAGGCGCTCTGGCACGTGCTGCGCGACAGCACCAAGGAAAGCGTGATGATCCTCTTCATCATCGCCGCCGCGGGTGTGTTTTCCTATATGCTCTCCAGCCTTTTCATCACGCAATCCATCGCCGAATGGATCGGCACGCTGGACGTGAACCGCTGGGTGCTGATGGCCACGGTGAATGTCTTTTTGCTGATCGCCGGGTTCTTCCTGCCCCCTGTGGCCGTGATCCTGATGGCGGCGCCCATTCTGCTGCCGATCATCACCACCGCAGGGTTCGACCCGATCTGGTTCGCGGTGGTGCTGACCATCAACATGGAAATCGGACTGATCTCGCCGCCCGTCGGGCTGAACCTTTATGTGATCAACGGCATCGCGCCCGATATCTCGCTGAAAACCATCCTGAAGGGGTCGCTGCCCTTCGTGGCCTGCATGGTGATCGCGATCGTCCTGCTTTGCCTCTTCCCGGGGCTGGCCACCTGGCTGCCGGATGCCGTGATGGGGCCTGCGTTTTGAGTTTCTTTGCCGGTCTTCTCTCCACCGTGTTCGAGAGGCGCTATCGCAGCCCGCTGGAACCCGACCTGGAAGGCCGCTCCATGCCCGAGCTCTGCGCTGCTGTCCTCGGCCGGTCCGGTGAGGTCTCGGGTGCCGCCACAGCGCGGCATATCCTTGACCGATATGCGCGCATGGAGGGGGACGAGCGGCTGGGGTTTTTCAAACTGCTTGCCGAGGAGATGGGGCTCGACGCAGAGGCCGTGCGCCGGACCCTGGCGGCCTTCGAGACCGAACCCTCCAGCGAGACCTACCGCGCCTTCTCGGCAGCGGTCGAGCCCAAGCGGCAGGAGCTGGCGCGCCGTCTGAACCAGGTGCCGGGGGCGACGGCGCAGCTGGTGCAGATGCGCCGCGACCTGCTGGATGCCTTGCCAATGCACCCTGACCTTGGCCCGGTGGACCAGGACTTGCGGCATCTGTTCTCTTCCTGGTTCAACCGCGGCTTTCTTGTTCTGCTGCCGATCAATTGGGAAAGCCCTGCCGAAGTGCTGGAGAAGATCATCGCCTATGAGGCTGTGCATGCCATCGACAGCTGGGAGGATCTGCGCCGCCGGGTGCAGCCGAGCGACCGGAGGTGTTTTGCCTATTTTCACCCCGCGATGCCGAATGAGCCGCTGATTTTCGTGGAGGTTGCTTTGACGAAAGGCGTTCCCGGATCGGTGCAGGCGCTTCTCTCCGACGCCCGAGACGAGCTGGCGGCGGAGGATGCCGACACGGCGGTTTTCTATTCGATTTCGAACTGTCAGGCCGGTCTCGCCGGTATCTCCTTCGGCAACTCGCTGATCAAGCAGGTGGTGGCCGATCTGTCCCGCGACCTGCCGGGCCTGGAGACCTTCGTCACGCTCTCGCCCATCCCCGGTCTGATGGACTGGATGCAGGAGGTCGGACGGGTGATGAGTGACGATCCGGAGCAGCAGCGCCAATGCGCGGCCCATTACCTGTTGCAGGCCAAGCGTGCCAACGGCAGCCCGCGAGACCCTGTCGCACGATTCCACCTCGGGAACGGCGCGCTTGTGCATGATGTGCACGCCTCTGCCGATGTCTCGCCGAATGGGATGGCACAATCGGGCGGTGTGATGGTGAACTATCTTTACGATCGCGCGCGGATCGCGCAAAACCACGAGGGCTACGCTGGGGCCTACGAGGTGGCAGCCTCTGCAAGCGTTCAGGCCCTTGCGGCGGCCGCAGATCGGGCTTCAGACCAAGGACATCGCGATGGCGAACCCTCTCTTTGATCAGCTCTTCGGCCGCCATGCCGGCCGGACCACGCCTTTTCTGCACTTGGGCGACGGCATCACCATCACGCATTCTGACTTCCTCGCCATCGCTGCGCGATATGCCAATGCCTTTTCCCAACTCGGCCTGACGCCCGGAGACCGGCTGGCGTTGCAGGTGGAGAAATCGCCGCAGGCGCTGGCCGCCTATGCCGCCGCCGTGCAGGCCGGCATCGTCTTCCTGCCGCTCAACACCGGGTACACCCCTGCGGAACTTGAGTATTTCATAGAGAACAGCGGCGCGCGTCTGGTTGTCTGCGATCCGGAGCGTGCGGAGCGTCTGCGCCCGATCGCATCGGCGTCGGGCGCCCGGCTGGAAACGCTCGACGCGCAGGGCGAAGGCAGTCTGCCCGAGATCGCGCGTGGCCAGCCCGCGACGTTCGACACCGTCGCCCGCAGCGCCGATGATCTCGCCGCCTTGCTCTACACCTCCGGGACCACCGGGCGCTCGAAGGGCGCGATGCTGACGCAGACGAACCTGCTGTCGAACGCTGAAACGCTGGTCGACTATTGGCGCTTCACCGATGCGGATGTGCTGTTGCACGCGCTGCCGATCTTCCACACCCACGGGCTCTTTGTCGCGACAAATGTGATCCTGCTGTCGGGCGGGTCGATGATCTTCCTGCCGAAGTTCGACCTGGACGCGATGATCGCGCATCTGCCGCAGGCAACCTCGATGATGGGCGTGCCGACCTTCTATACCCGCCTGCTCGGCGATCCGCGCTTCACCAAGGAGCTGGTCCGCCATATGCGGCTCTTCGTGTCGGGCAGCGCGCCTCTGCTGGCCGAAACGCATGTGCAGTTCGAGCAGCGCACCGGCCACCGCATCCTCGAACGCTACGGCATGACCGAGACCAATATGAACACCTCGAACCCCTACGATGGGGCACGCAGGGCAGGCACGGTGGGCTTTCCGCTGCCGGGGGTGGAGCTGAAAGTCACCGATCCGGCGACGGGAGACAGGTTGCCGGACGGCGAGATCGGCCAGATCGAGGTGCGCGGCCCGAATGTGTTCAAGGGCTACTGGCAGATGCCGGAAAAGACCCGCGAGGAGCTGCGCGAAGACGGGTTTTTCATCACCGGTGATCTGGGGTTTATCGACGATCAGGGCTATCTGCAGATCGTCGGGCGCAACAAGGATCTGATCATCTCGGGCGGCTACAACATCTATCCCAAGGAGATCGAAAGCGTGCTCGATGACCAGCCGGGCGTGCTGGAAAGCGCCGTCGTTGGCGTGCCGCATCCGGATTTTGGCGAAACGGTGGTGGGCTTTCTGGTTGCGGAAAACGGTCGGTCGCCGGACGTGCAGGCGATTGAGCTGGCGGTCGGCGCGGAACTGGCGCGGTTCAAGCATCCCCGCAGGTTGATCATGCTGCCCGAACTGCCACGCAACACCATGGGAAAGGTTCAAAAGAACGTGCTGCGTCAGGAGTATGGCGGGCTTTTCGCTGAAGCATCGGATCGAAAAACCTGACACCGGAGCATAGGTCGGGGGCAGCGCCCTCGTCGCGCCCACGGCACGCCCCTGGCGTGACGGGGAAGGTCGGGCCCAGAAGCATAGAAGCCAATGGTTCGTGTCACTTCTTCCGCACGCATTCATCCCAATAGTCGTAGATCGCCATGCCGCAGACGAGGATGGCGATCACCATGAAGGGAAAGCCGCCCCAGAACCCGGCAAATCCGGTGGAGATGCTGTGCGACAGGCCGCCGACAAAAGTGACCAGAAGGGCGGTACCGATGAGGCCCATGACCAGCTTGATCCGATATGACATTGCGCTGTCCTTTCCGTCAGGCGGCCGCGGCCGCGATGTGTTGTTGCACCCAGGCTGCGGTGCGCAGCAGCCGGTCATCCTTGTGCGCGGGTCCGATCAGCTGCACGCCGATCGGCAGACCGGTTTCGCCCACGAGCAAGGGTAGGGTCACCGACGGCAGACCAGCAAGGGTCCAGAGCGTGCAAAAGATCGGATCGCCGGTGCCCTCGCCAAACCGCGGCGCCTCTCCGGCCGCGGCCGGGGCGAGGATGGCGTCGAATTCGGTGAAGAACTCGTCGAAGAAGCGTTCGGCTGACGCTTTCACCGCCAGCGCGTCCTCGTATTCTGCCGCACCGATCTTGCGCGCACGCGTGAGGATGGGCTTGAGCGTCTCGCTGATCTGATCCCAGTGGGCGTCGAAGACATGGCCCTGGTGCTGCACGATCTCATATTCATGGATGCGCGCCTGCACCGCCACCAGCTCTGAGAGCTGGTCTGCCGGGTCCATGCAGGTCACCCGGGGGCCAAGCACATCCATCACGCCGTCAAATCCGTCGCGCGCGGCCTCCGAAAGCCGGTCGTAGAAGGGCAGGTTCAGCCAGACCAGATCGGGCTCCATCGGCGGGGTCGCGCGGGTGCCGGCGGCCATGTCGGGCCGCGCGTGGGCAAAGCTCTCGCTGTCGCGCTGGTCATAACCTGCCATGGCGTCGGCCAGCAGGGCCGCATCTTCCAGCGTGCGGGCGAAGGTGCCCAACTGGTCCAGCGATTTGGAGGTTTGCAGCACGCCCGTGCGCGGGATGGTGCCGCGCGTGGGTTTGAACCCGAAGGTGCCGCAAAAGGACGCCGGCCGGATGACCGAGCCGTTGGTCTGTGTGCCAACGGCCAGCGGCACATGGCCCGCCGCGACCGCCGCCGCCGACCCGCTGGAGGAGCCTCCGGGCGAATGCTCTGCGTTCATGGGGTTGCGGGTCACGCTGGGATGCATGAAGGCCAGCTCGGTCGTGACTGTCTTGCCCATGATCACGGCACCGGCCTCGCGCAGCATTTCGACCACGCGCGCATCCTCGTCGGGCTGGCGTCCGGCGAAGATCGGCGTGCCGCGCTGGGTCGGCATGTCCGCCGTGTCGATGATGTCTTTCAGCCCGACGGGTAGTCCATGCAACGGTCCCGTGGCGAGCCCCGCTTGCCGGTGCCGGTCGCAGGCAGCGGCCTGGGCCAGGGCGGCCTCCGGGTCGAGATGCGCCCATGCTTTGACGTCGCCGTCCGTCTCGGCGATGCGGTCGAGGCAGGAGTTCACAAGCTGTACCGACAACAGGCGGCCGGCCGCAATGTGCGCGGCGGCCTCCGTCGCAGTCAGCTCATGAGGTCTGATCTTCACGGCACGTAGACCCCGAAGAGATAGTCGGGGAACCACAGCGCGATGCCGGGGAACTGATACATCAGCACCATGGTGAGGATCACGATCCCGAGATACGGCATGATCCCACGGAAGATCTCCATCAGCTCGATCTGCTTCTTCAGGACGCCCTTGAGATAATAGGCCGACATGGCCATGGGCGGCGTCAGGAAGGAGGTCTGCAGGTTCAGAGCCACCAGCATCGCGAAGAAGTAGGGGTTCACGCCGAACACCTCCAGAAGCGGCAGGAAGATCGGTACGAAGATGATCAGGATCTCGGACCACTCCAGCGGCCAGCCCAGCAGGAAGATGATGACCTGCGCGAGGACGAGGAACTGCCAGGGCTCGAGCGCCATGCCGCCCACCCAGTCGGCGATGATGTCGTGCCCACCGAGGTAGGAGAAGACGCTGGCAAAAGTCCACGACCCGACGAAAAGCCAGCAGACCATGGCGGTGGCCTTGGCGGTCAGGAACACGCTCTCTTTCAGCTTTGTCCAGGTCATCGAGCGGTAGAGCACCGCCAGTATCATGCCGCCGAGCGCGCCCATGGCGGCGGCTTCGGCAGGGGTTGCAAGCCCCCCAAGGATGGAGCCGAGCACCAGCGCGATCAACACCGTGAGCGGCACGAAGCTGACCAGCAGGTTCCAGTAGATCTCGCGCGGGGGAGGGACGTCATCCATCTGCGGTTTGGGCGCGAGGGAGGGGGTAATCCAGACCCGGACGATCACGTAGACGATATAGAGCCCAGCGAGCAGCAGCCCCGGGAATACGGCGGCCGCATAAAGCCGCAGGGGCGAGAGATCCGCGATGGCGGAGTAAACGATCAGCATGATCGACGGCGGGATCAGGATGCCCAGCGTGCCGCCCGCACAGATCACGCCCGAGGCGAAGCTCTTGTTGTAGTTCGCATTCGCCATAGCCGGGAAGGCCAGCAGACCCATCAGCGTCACCACAGCACCCACGATCCCCGAGGCCGTGGAGAACACCGCGCAGGTGAGCAGGGCCGCGATGGCGAGCGAGCCGGGCAGGTTGCGCGCAGCCTGATAGAGCGAGAAGAAGAGCTTGTCGACGATGTTCGCCCGCTCCACCACGTAGCCCATGAACAGAAACAGCGGGATCGCCACCAGCGTGGGGTTTTCCATCACCGAATAGGTGTTCTGGTTCAGCAGGTAGAAGATGTTGTTGTTGAAGATGTCGCTGAAACTCTCGACCGGCCCGCCCTGGTGGTAGGCGTAGTAGCCAAAGGCCACGCCCATGGCGAGCAGGGTGAATGCGATGGGAAAGCCCAGCAGGACCAGCAGGATGAAAAGGCCCAGCATCAGAAGGGCGACTTGGGGATCTGTCATCTTGTCAACTTTCTTGAGGCGTCAGCGACGTCATTTCTCGCCAGGATGAATGGCGCGTATCTCGGCCAGATCCGCCTCGGAGAGCAGATCTTCGGTCTCTTTCACGTCAGCAAGGCGTTCGGGCCAGACGCCGGTGCGCATCGCGCTGATGCAACGCACCAGTTCAGCGCTGCCCTGGATCAGGAGCAGTACACCCGCAACCGGGATCAGCGATTTGAAGAAGTAGATCTGGATGCTGGCGGGGCTGTTGAAGCTGACCTCCTTGTAGCGCCAGCTGTCCGAGGCAATCTCGTAGCCGTACCAGGCCAGCGCCAGCACGCCCGGGAAGAAGAAAAGAAAATAGAGCAGAAAATCCAGGCCCGCCTGCACCTTGACCGGCAGCAGGCGATAGATGACGTCGGCCCGCACGTGCGTGTCCTGCGCCAGTGCATAGGCGCCGCACATCAGGAAGAGCGCACCATACATCTGGATCATCATGTCGAAGGCCCAGACTGTCGGCGCGTTGAGCACGTAGCGCACGAAGACCTCGTATGAGACCGAGAGCGTCAGGATCAGGATGCACCAGCCGAAGGCGCGCCCGACCCACAGGCTCAGCCCCTCGATGGAGTGAACGAATTTCATCTTGTCTCTTCCCTGTGACGACGCGGGCGGCATGGAGGCCGACCGGGAGATCGGGCACCTCAGGGGTGCCCGATGTCGTGGTGATCAGGTCACCCGAAGTAGTGATTGTAGGCCAGCTTGTAGTCGGGCTGGTTCAGGTTGAGATAGTTCATCACGTTCTTCGCATAGGCCTTCTGCGATTCCATGACTTTGGCGAAGAAGGGATCATCTTCCGCGATGCGGTTCGCAACCACATCCCAGGCTTCGAGCTGGGCCGCCATCACCGAATCCGGCGTGCGGTAGACGTTCACGCCATCCTGCTCCTGAAGCTTGATCAGGTCATCCGAATAGCGCTTGGTGTTGCCCCAGTAGAAGCCGGAGTTTTCAGCCATCGACGCGTTGCTGATGATCGCCTTGTGCTCGTCGCTGAGCGCGTTGAACTTATCCTTGTTGAAGGTGACCTCGAAGAACTCCTGGCTCTGGTGATAGGAGGCCAGGTGATAATGCTTGGAGACGTCCTGCATCCCGAAGTCGCGGTCGGAGGTCGGGTTGTTGAACTCCGCCGCATCGATCAGGCCGGATTTCATTGCAGGCTGGATCTCACCGCCCGGCAGCTGCACCACCGACATGCCCATCTCAAGCAGCACGTCCGCAGCCAGACCCACGGTGCGGTACTTCAGACCGTTCATCTGGCTGGCGTCGGTGATCTGCTCGTTGAACCAGCCCAGCGGCTGCGCGGGCATCGGCGAGTTGAAGAACGACACCACGTTCAGGCGCAGGTTGTCCATCAGCTCGTTGAAAAGCTCGAGACCGCCACCGGCGTAGACCCAGCCCAGCACTTCCTGGCTCGACCAGCCAAAGCAGGGGCCGGTCCCGAAAAGCGAAGCCGCTTTCGATTTACCGTACCAATACGCGGGCACGTAATGCGCTGCGTCGAGCACGCCCCGGTGGACCGCATCCTGCATCTGGCTGGTCTTCACCACCGCGTCGACCGACAGAACCTCGATGGTCAGCGAGCCGCCGCTCATCTCATTGACGCGCGCCGCAAAGGACTGGGCATTTTCAAGGAAAATGCCGCCGCCCCAGGCCGCCTGCATCTTCAGCGTGGTGCCGGCATCCTGTGCAATGGCGGGTGCGGCAAGTGCCGCTGCACCAGCAACGGCCGAGCCGCGCAGGAATTTTCTGCGATTGAGTGTATCTGTCATGTTTCCTCCCTAGGTCCGGGTCAGCGACCCGTATCAGATATGAGCGTTGCGCTCGGTCTCAGTGTAACTCTCGAAGAACTGTGCCGGTTTTGCTCTGTTTTATCAGCGCGACGCTCCTCGGTCGCACCGTGACACTTATCCTTCCCATTTACCCGTTGTGAACTAGATCAGCAATGTCGCGCGGCAAGAAAACGGCCCGAAAACAAACTGTTAGTTCAACTCATGGGTGAATCTACCTCCGTAGTTGCGGTTTTTGGTCTGAACCCTCCATGTCTTGAGCGTGCGTGTATGTCCGGTCAGGCCGCATCGTGGTCTGGCGGGTCGTCTTGGCGATCCGACCCTGCCATGTGATCAGGGAATCGGCCGCCGATCAACTGGGTAATCTGGCGGGCGGCGTCGGCGACGGTTGCGCCCAGCTCCGGCACCCGATGCGTATCGAATCGCGTGCTGGGCCCCGAGATCGAGACGCCGGCGCAGGGGTCGCGGTACTCATCGTAGATCACGCTACCGATACAGGACATGCCCGCGTAGCGCTCCTCCCGGTCGAAAGACCAGCCGCGCTCGCGCGTCGTCGCGAGATCCGCAAAGAACGCGTCGGGCGTGGTCAGTGTGTTGTCGGTGAAGCTGGTGAGACCGGATGACAGAAGCATTTTCCGCACCTCCGCCTCGGGCAGGGCGGAGAGAATGGCCTTTCCCGTGCCGGAGGCGTGCATGGAGGTGCGCGTGCCTCGCGCGAAAAAGGCGCGAATCGGATTGTTCGATTCGATCTGGGCCACGAAGACCACCTCGGCCCCGTCGGCGATGGCGAGATTGGCGGTCTCGCCTGTCCGCTCCATCAACTGCCGCATGATCGGCCGGCTTACGGCGCTCAGCCCGGTTCTGTTCAGAAACGACACGCCCGTACGATAGGCCTCGATGCCGATCACCCAATCCTGCCGCTCGTCGTCGAAAGCGACAAAGCCGTGTTTTTGCAGCGTTGTCAGGATGCGGTGGGTGGTGGCCGTCGGCACCCCGAGCGACAGGGACAGGTCCGTCAGGGTCGCACGCTCTGCCTTGGAGACGGCCGTCAGGATACCAAGCGCGCGGTCCAGCGACTGCAAGGTCCCTGCCGAACTTTCTCGAAACTGCGATTTCGGGCGCCCGCGCTGGCGCTTTTGCGGTGTCATCGGTGTGGCCGGTCCAAATCCAACTCTCACTGATAGCGTGACACTGGTGGAAAATAATTTCAATAGATTTCTTCAAAAGGAAATGGAAAACAAAAAAGCCATTAAAAACATATAGAAAAATAATATCTCTAAAAAATGAAAAACTTTTTCGAGAAAATTGCAAATGCCGCTCTACTTGCTATTGTACGGCTGGCAGAGGAGGAGAGCGCCATGTCAGATCAGAATCCCGTGTTCATTCCCGGACCCACAAATATTCCCGACCGGCTTCGCGCGGCGATGCACATGCAGACCCGTGATCACCGCGCGCCGGACTTCGTAGAGACCTTCGCCCCCGTGCTGGAGGACACGAAGGCCGTGTTCGGCACGAAGGACGGCAAGATCATCACCTTTCCGGCCAGCGGAACGGGCGGATGGGAGGCCGCGGTCTGCAACACCCTGAGCCCCGGCGACAAGGTGCTTGTGGCGCGGTATGGCATGTTCAGCCACCGCTGGATCGACCTCTGCGAACGCCATGGGCTTGACGTGCAGGTGATCGACTGTGCCTGGGGTGCCGGTGCGCCTGCCGACCGCTTCGAGGCGGAACTGACCGCCGACGCGGCTCACGCGATCAAGGCGGTGCTCGTGACCCACAACGAAACTGCAACGGGCGTGACCTCCGACATCGGCGCCGTCCGTGCCGCGATGGATGCGGCGGGGCACCCGGCGATGATGTTCGTGGACTGCGTGAGCTCACTGGCCTCGATCGAATTCAAGATGGACGCCTGGGGCGTCGACATCGCCGTGTCGGGGTCGCAGAAAGGCTTCATGCTGGCGACCGGGATGGCCATCCTCGCTGTCAGCCCCAAAGCGCTCGCGGCGATGGAGACGGCACAGCTGCCGCGCACCTTCTTCGATTTTCGCGACATGTTGCAGGCAAATGCCTCGGGTGGCTTTCCCTACACGCCGCCGCTCCAGCTGATCTACGGGCTCCGCGAGAGCTTGAAGATGCTGATGGAAGAAGGGCTCGAGAATGTCTACGCGCGGCACTTCCGGCTCGCCGAGGGCGTCCGCCGTGCCGTGGATGCCTGGGGCCTCAAGCTGGTGGCGGAACACCCGGAGCTTTACTCCGACACGGTGAGTGCGATCTATGTGCCCGAAGGGTTTGACAGCAATGCGCTGACCGATCAGGCGTTCAACGCCTATGGGGTATCCTTCGGGATCGGGCTGGGCCAGATGAACGGAAAGGCCTTCCGCATCGGCCACCTGGGCAGTCTGACCGATGTGATGGTCTTGTCCGGCCTCGCCACCATTGAAATGGCGATGGCAGATCTCGACTATCCGATCGAGCTGGGCAGTGGCGTTGCGGCTGCGCAGGACTACTATCGGCAGAACCGCACTGCTCTGATCAAATCCGCAGCATGAGAGGACGCAAATGCTGGACACATTGACAGGCCCTGATCTCACGATCGACCACGTCTACGCGGCGCACGACCGGATCAAGCCTTACATCCATCGCACGCCTGTGCTGACCTCGAGCTACTTCAACGCGTTGACCGGCGCGGAGTTGTTCTTCAAATGCGAAAATTTCCAGAAGGCCGGTGCGTTCAAGGTGCGCGGCGCGTCGAATGCCGTCTTCGGGCTGAGCGATGCGATGGCGGAGAAGGGTGTGGCCACACATTCGTCGGGCAACCACGCCTTGTCACTCAGCTATGCGGCGGGACGGCGCGGGATCCCCTGCCATGTGGTCATGCCTCGCACCGCGCCCGAAGCCAAGAAGGCGGCTGTGCGCGGCTACGGTGGGATCATCACCGAATGCGACCCCTCGACCACCAGCCGCGAGGCGGTCTTCGCCGAGGTGCAGGAGGCGACCGGCGCGGAGTTCGTGCACCCCTACAACGACCCGCGCGTCATAGCGGGGCAGGCGACCTGTTCGCTGGAGATGCTGGAGCAGGTCGAGAATATGGACGCGGTGATCGCGCCCATCGGTGGCGGCGGTATGATCTCGGGGACCTGTCTGACGCTGTCGAACCTCGCGCCGAAGATGGAGATCTACGCCGCCGAGCCCGATCAGGCTGACGATGCGGCACGCTCCTTCCGGGCGGGCCATATCATCGCCGACGATGCGCCGGTGACCGTGGCCGACGGGCTCAAGGTGCCGCTGAAGGAGAACACCTGGCACTTCGTCTCCAGCTTCGTGACCGATGTGCTGACGGCCAGCGAACAGGAGATCATCGATGCGATGAAGCTAACCTGGGAGCGGATGAAAATCGTGATGGAGCCGAGCTGTGCTGTGCCAATGGCGACGATCTTGCGCAACCCGGAGGTGTTCCGGGGCAAGCGCGTAGGTGTCATCATCACCGGCGGCAATGTGGATTTGGACAAACTGCCCTGGATCGAGGGCTAAGGAGAGCGGATATGAACAAGCAAGTGAAATTCGAAGACTATGAAGTCGGTTACGACATTCCCGCGGCCATCGGGATGGACGAGGCCGAGATCCAGACGCCTTGCCTGGTGCTCGACCTCGACGCGCTGGAGCGCAACATCAAGAAGATGGGGGATTGGGCCAAGGCCCACGGTATGCGGCACCGGGTGCACGGCAAGATGCACAAATCGGTCGATGTGGCCTTGTTGCAGGAGAAGCTGGGCGGCAGCTGCGGTGTGTGCTGCCAGAAGGTCTCGGAAGCCGAAGTCTTTGCCCGCGGCGGCATCAAGGACGTGCTGGTTTCGAACCAGGTGCGCCAGCCCGCAAAGATCGACCGGCTGGCCCGGTTGCCGAAGTTGGGCGCCCGCACGATCTGCTGTGTCGATGATATCGAAAATGTTGCGGACCTGTCAGAGGCCGCCACGCGCCATGGAACTCAGATCGAATGCCTGGTCGAGATCGATTGCGGCGCGGGCCGCTGCGGCGTGACGACGACGCCCGAGGTGGTTGAGATTGCCAAGGCCATCGACGCGGCGGAGGGGCTCAAGTTCGCTGGTATCCAGGCCTATCAGGGTGCGATGCAGCACCTCGACAGCTATGACGCGCGCAAGGAAAAGATCGACGTGGCCGTCGCCATGGTCCGCGACGCGGTCGATGCGCTCAAGGCCGAAGGGCTGGAGTGTGACATCGTCGGCGGCGGCGGCACCGGTTCCTACTATTTCGAGGGCAATTCAGGCGTTTACAACGAGTTGCAATGCGGCTCTTACGCCTTCATGGACGCAGACTACGGCCGCATCCTCGACAAAGACGGCAATCGCATCGACCAGGGTGAGTGGGAGAATGCGCTGTTCATCCTGACCTCGGTCATGAGCCACGCCAAGGCCGACAAGGCCATCGTCGACGCCGGGCTGAAGGCACAGTCGGTCGACAGCGGCTTGCCGGTCATTTTCGGGCGCACGGATGTGGAATACGTCAAGTGTTCGGACGAACATGGTGTCGTGGCCGACCCCGACGGCGTGTTGAAGGTGAATGATAAGCTGAAGCTGGTGCCCGGGCATTGTGACCCCACCTGCAACGTGCACGACTGGTATGTGGGTGTGCGCGGCGGCAAGGTCGAAACGCTCTGGCCCGTCTCGGCGCGCGGCAAGGCCTACTAAGTCAAAAGATCCCTTGCGCGCGCCCGTGCCTCGCGGCGCGCGCCTTCTCAAATTCTGGAAAGACTGGACAACCCGATGGCCGAAGGTTTGTTGATCGTGGGCGAAGACGTCTGCGCTGACGTGGTGAGCAGCAAGGATGCGTTCGATGCGGTGGAGGCTGTCTTTGGCGCCATGGCACGTGGCGATGCCTATAACTTCCCCGTCATTCGCGAAGCCATCGGCTATGCGGATGCGCTTTACGGCTTCAAATCCGGGTTCGACAGGGCGGGCAAGACGCTTGGCGTGAAGTCGGGCGGCTATTGGCCCGGCAATATGGACAAGGGTCTGACCAATCACCAGTCGACCATCTTCCTCTTCGATCCGGACACCGGCATGCTGCAGGCGCTGGTGGGCGGCAACTACCTGACAGCCGTGCGCACGGCCGCCTCCTCGTCGGTGTCCATCGCCCATCTGGCGCGGCCGGATGCGAAGGTGCTGGGGATGGTGGGCGCGGGGCATCAGTCCACTTTCCAGCTGCGCGCTGCGGCCGAGCAGCGCAATTTCGAGAAGGTGGTCGCCTGGAACCCGCATCCCGAGATGCTGCCGCGCCTGGCGGAGGTGGCCGAGGGCTTGGGTCTGGACTTTGACGCAGTCAGCCCGGAAGAGCTCGGCGCTGAGGCCGATGTGATCATCACCATTACCTCGGCGTTCGAGCCGCTGCTGATGAAGGACTGGATCAAGCCCGGCACGCATATCGCCTGCATGGGCACCGATACCAAGGGCAAGCAGGAGCTCGATCCTGCGCTGCTGGCGGCGGCCACCGTCTTCACCGACGAGATCGCGCAATCGGTCAGCATCGGCGAGGCGCAGCACGCGATTGCGGCGGGTCTGATCGCGGAGGCCGACATCACGCCGATCGGCGCCGTGATCAACGGCACACACCCGGGGCGGCGGGATGCACAAGAGATCACCCTCTTCGACGGAACCGGCGTCGGGCTTCAGGATCTCGCCGTCGCCTCGGTCGCGGCCCAAAAGGCCGAGCAGGCCGGCAAGGCCACGCGCGCCGCGCTCTGAGCGGGCGCCATTGCGTCCCGGGACACGTAAATTCGTGTAAACTTGTCAGTTCATGGCACGGGTCTTCCCCGGCGCGGCCATGTTTTTGTCACAGCCGTCCGGCCTCTTCAGAGGCGGTTTGGGAAGCGTTGAGGCGCGCCCGATGCCTGAGCAGCCATGGACGAATGACACCAAGATGAGCACCCACGACGGGACACTACCACCAGAGGCGAGCAGCGAGGCGCTTGCACCCGGCAGTCAGTTGCTGAGCGGGCAATACGAGATTGTCCGCTATCTCAGCAGCGGTGGGTTCGGCATTACCTATCTGGCAAAGGACAGCCTCAACAGAACCGTGGTGATCAAGGAGTGCTTTCCGGAAGCCTTCTGCAGCCGCATCAAGAAAACCGTACGCGCCCGTACGCGCAACTACGTCAATGATTTCAAGTCGATTGTCGCACTCTTCATTCGCGAGGCCCATGCGCTCTCGCGTCTCAACCACAAGAGCGTGGTCGGCGTGCACCAGGTCTTCGAGGACAATGAAACCGCCTATATGGCGCTTGATTTCGTGGATGGGAAGGACCTGCTCGAGATCATCGAAAGCGGCAGCCCCGCCATGTCGCCGAAGCAGGTGCGCAGGCTGACCCTGTCGCTGCTCGACGCGATTGCGCACGTCCACAGCCAGGACCTGCTGCACCGCGATATCTCGCCCGATAACATTCTTGTCGACAAATCGGGTCATCCGGTCCTGATCGACTTCGGTGCCGCCCGCGAGGAGGCGAGCCGCAAGAGCCGCGTGCTGTCCGCCGTGCTGGTGGTCAAGGACGGCTACTCGCCGCAAGAGTTCTATGTTGCCGGCAGCCAGCAGTATCCCTGCAGCGACCTCTATGCGCTGGCCGCGTCGCTCAGTCACCTGATTTCCGGTGAAGCGCCGCCCAACAGCCAGGCGCGGCTTGCAGCGCTCGCATCCAGCCAGCCCGATCTCTACAAGCCTCTGCGCGGCCGTTTTCCGGCGTATGACGACGCTTTCCTTGCCGCCATTGACAAGGCCATGAGCATTGTTCCGGCCGACCGCGTGCAGTCGGCCGAAGACTGGGTGCTGATGATCGATCACGCCCGGCGCGCCGAGGTTGCGCGGGAGCGGGCGCGCGATGATGACGCGATCAACCTGACCGTCAGCAATCTCATTCAGTCGATGCAGGACGACGGCGATCCGGCGCGGGCCGAGACGCCACAGCCAGAGCCCAAACGCGTGGTGGCGCAGGCGGCCCCCGTGCAGAGCCGGCCGCTTGAGACGAAATACGACGAGGCGTTCCTGCGCGACCTCTATGACGACGCAGAAGACGAGACCGCAGCGCGCAGCGATGCGGTCCGGGATTCGGATGTCGACGAGATGCTCGAGGAACTCTACCAGGGGGCCGAGCCGGCACCGCCGCCGGGCGCCGACACCGATCCGGTTCCGCCCTTGGTTTCAAAAGCCGACACGCCGCTGCCGGAGACTGAGCAGCCGGCGGCTGCTCCGCCAAAGGCTGACACGCATGAGCCTCCGGCACCGAACGTGCCGGCGAACGACCCGATTGCGCGTCTGAAAGCGCGCGCAACCCTGCCGCCGGTGATGTCGCAAGAGGAGTTCGACGCCGTTATCGCCGCCGAGCAGGTGGCGCCGACAGGGCGGAATCTGAGGCGCCTGGCCACCATCCCGGTGATCCTCTTCGCCTACTTCTTTCTCGGCCACACCGCGCTGCAGTTCGACAATGTGCACGCGGTCACGGTCGGACAGATCATCACACTAGGTGAAGACTACGGGTATTGGACGGCAAGCCGCTCTTACACGGCGGGCGGATAGGAATGCGTTTGGTCGGTTCCGGTTTCATGCGGACGGCTGGTAACAAGTAACAAGGGAAAGGCACGATATGACACTCTTCCGGAAGGTTTTTCAGAACCAATCGACACCGGCCACCGGCGACGAAGGCTTGGACGAGGACGCGCTGCGCGAAGCCTTCATGGAGACGTCCGACGAGCGTGTCCTGTCGCTCGATCCCTTCGCGGTTGCCGAGACGGGCGACGACGACGATCTGGCAGCAGACCTGTCGCGGGATGATGACGTCGACGACTTGGGTGAAGCGGGTGAAGCCGCACCTGACGTGCAAGAGGCGCCTGAGGCGGTCGAGGAGGAGGAGGACGAAGATGCCGGCGCGGACATTGCTGCCGTTCTGGCCCAGACCCGCCTGCCGGAGGAGGAGCCCCGGACCGAGGCGGACGATGCGGACGAGCCGGAGCCAGAGGATCAGCTGGCGCGCGACATGGCGCCCGAGCCGCACGAGACGGCCTTTGACGACGAGCCCGCGCAGGAGATGGTGGGCGGCCCCGACAGCGAAGCGGATACGGATCCTGAGGTTGTGGCCTTTGCCAAGCGCCAGCTCGAATTGTCGGTCACGCCCGATGCGCCGGCACCGGCGGCCCCGGTGGATCTGTCTGGCGCAGCAAACGGCGCGCCCGTGCCTGCACCGATGGCAGGTCGGTCCGGACGCCAGGCCGGGCGGGTCAAGACCCGTCTGCTCGGGTTCAACCGTGGCGATCACGGCGCGCAGGACCCGATCGGTGCCACGTCGGGTGCGACGGCCACGCCCCAGAATGAACGGTTCCCCGTGGGCTGGCTGGTGGTTGTCGAAGGCCCGGGCGTGGGCCATGCGTTCAGCATCTTCACCGGCGCATCGATGATTGGGCGCGGCGAGGATCAGGGCATCAAGCTTGATTTCGGCGACAACAGCATCTCGCGGCACAACCATGCGGCCATTGCCTATGATGAGGAGCAGAACAAGTTCTACATCGGGCATGGCGGCAAATCGAACATCATTCGGCGCAACGCGCGCCCGGTGCTCAGTACTGAAGAGCTGCACCATGCGGATCTGATCCGCATCGGCGAGACGACGCTGCGCTTCGTGGCGCTCTGCGGCTCGGACTTCAAATGGGATGTGACGGATGGCGGCGATGCCTCCGAGCTTTGACTTCGATGCAGCCTCCGCGCTGAGCCAGGGACGGCGCAGCTATCAGGAGGATGCGGTGATCGCCGATTTTTCGCGCGGCTCCGATGTCGGCCTCGCCGTTCTTGCCGATGGCATGGGCGGGCATGCGGCAGGCGACGTGGCCAGCAAGATCGTGGTGACCGAGGTCTTCAGCGAATTGATGTTCCAGCGCGGCGATCCGGCGGCCTTCGAAGAAACCGTGACCCAGACGCTTCTGGATGCGGCCATGGCTGCAAACGCCTGTTTGCGGCATCACGTGGCCGCGCACCCCGAGACCCATGGCATGGGGGCCACGTTGGTGGCCACGGTCATCCTCAACCGCAACCTCTATTGGATCTCGGTCGGGGATTCGCCTCTGTTCCTTTTCCGCAATGGCACGCTGTCGCAGCTGAACGAGGACCATTCGATGGCGCCGCAAATCGACTTTATGGTCAAGTCCGGGCTGTTGAATACCGAAGAGGCACGTTGCCACCCGGACCGGAACACGCTGACGTCAGTGCTCTTCGGCGAAGAGGTGCCGCGCATCGATTGTCCGGACGAGCCTCTCGAGCTGCGCGGCGACGATGTTCTGATTGTTGCAAGCGACGGGCTGCAGTTTCTGACCGACGAAGAGATCACGGAGGTTCTGGTAACACATCAAGACGCGCATAGCAGCGAGATTGCCGACAACCTGCTGGCACGGTTGAGCGATTTGCAGGATCCGGATCTCGACAACGTATCGTTTTCCATCGTGAAGCTGAAAGACTCCAGCCACCGGCAGGCCGAGGCGGCCGAAGCCGGGCCCGCGGCCGAGGACGCGCTGCGCCGTGCTGGATGATCTGTCCCCCGAGACGGTGGTCGCGCGTCTCGATCACGCGCTGGACCATGGCGGTCTGACCGGATCCTCCCGCACGCAGGCGCGGGCGCTGCGGGATCGGCTGCGCGCCGGGGTTCAGGTTATGATCCTGGGGCCGAAGGGCGTGGGCAAGTCCCAGCTCTGCGAGGTCATGCTTGAGCTTGACGCGTCCGCGCCGGAGGATGAGGCCTGCTGGGCACGCCGGTACATGAGCGCGGCGGCCTGCGCAGCGGGCGACGAAGAGGGGCTGCAGACCATGGCGCTGCCGAGCCCGCTGCTGGACACCACCTCCCTGATCGACGTCGCGACGCCCACCGCGCCGGAGGCGCTGGCCGAGCGGGTGGACTGGGCGTTGCGGCACGCCGACATTGTGATCTGGTGCACCGATACCTTTGCTGCCGATGAAGCCGCGCTTTGGGCCGACGCGCCGGATCACCTGAAGGATCACAGCGTTCTGGTTCTGACGAAAGCCGATGTGCGCGCGGCCGAGGGCACGATGGACGCTCGCATTTCGCAGTTGCAGGCCGTCGCCGCGGAGGAGTTTCACAGTTTCTTTCCGACCGCAGCGGCGCAGCCCCATCGTACTCTCTGCGAGGGTCGGGGGCTCGACGATGCGACGCTGGCGGCAAGCGGCATCAAGGCGCTGCGCGATACGCTCTTGCGGATCGCCGCCTCTGGCCTGCGCGCGGACCTTGACCGGGCGCTGTTGTTTCTCGACCGTCACGACCTGCAGCCCGCCGCCGAGGCCGCACCCTCACCGGCCGGCGCCATCACCCCCGACGCGCCCGCGGCCAAAACCTATCACGCGGCGCTCGACCTGCTGCGCGCGCGGATCCCTGAGCTGTCTCCGCAAGACGCAGCGTATGATGCGCCGGATCATGTGCTGACCGCCTGCGGCAAGCTTGTCGAGGACCTTGCCGAGCTCGCAGCCGAGCAGACCCGAAGCGACGATGCGTTCGAGCACTGGCGCAACGATCTTTACGAGGCCAGCGACAAGGTGGTCCTGATGAGTCTCGAGAATGACATGCGCTCGGCCGCTGATGCCGCCACCGTGATCTTGCAGCTGAAACGGGACCTGGAAGGCCGGGTGGCTGGTTAAAAGCCTAACTATTCGTGGTATTTGCGCCGACAGATCGCCACAATCGGATCACATTTCCAGCCCATGTAGAGAGTGAAGAAGACTCTTTCGCGGGGCAGCAGTATCATGGCGAGCAGGCCGACATACGTGCAATCGGACAGCGCATCTTGGCGCAAGCAACCTCCGGTCGGGGGCCCGGCATGAATGCTCTGACCTCCTCCAACCGCGCCGGCTTTCAGCAGGCGACCCGGGCACAACTGCTTGGCCTCGGTCTCGGGCCCATGGGTGAGATTGCCGCGGCGCGCGACCGGCTGCGCGAGGCGCTGGCCGGGCTTCAAGAGCTCGGCGACAGTGGCACCGCGAAACGCGCGGAGCGGCTCGCGCGTCAGCTTGAGACTTTCGAACCCAGCGTGACGCTGATCGGGCAGATCAAGTCGGGCAAGACCTCGCTGGTCAATGCCCTCATCGGGCAGCCCGATCTCTTGCCAGCGGATGTGAACCCCTGGACATCTGTGGTGACCTCCCTGCATCTGCATCCCGAGGCCGCGGGTTTCACCGAGGCGGCATCCTTCCAGTTTTTCGACGAGGACGAGTGGGACCGCCTGATTTCCGGCGGTGGCCGCATCGGCGAGCTGGCCAGCCGTGCCGGAGCCGACGAGGAGTTGGAGAAGATCAAGGCGCAGGTCGCCGAGATGCGCGAGAAATCACGCCAGCGCCTGGGCCGGAAGTTCGAGCTGCTCCTTGGGCAGCAGCGCGACTACGGCTACGTCGATAAGGATCTGATCGAACGCTACGTCTGTCTTGGCGATGAGCCGGACGGCGATGATCCCGACGTCTCCGATGAGCAGGGGCGCTTTGCCGACATCACCAAATCCGCCGATCTCGATCTGCAATGCCCCGGGCTACCCATCCGCCTGTGCCTGCGCGATACGCCCGGCGTGAATGACACCTTCATGATGCGCGAGCAGATCACCATCCGGGCGATCCGGGACAGCCGCATCTGTGTCGTCGTGCTCTCGGCGCATCAGGCGTTGTCGTCCACCGATCTCGCGCTGATCCGGCTGATCACTCATGTGAAATCCCGCGACGTGATCATCTTCGTCAACCGCGTGGACGAGCTCTCTGATCCGAAAGTCCAGATCCCCCAGATCAGGGCCAGCATTGCCGAGACGCTGGCACGCCACAAAGGTCCGGAAGATGCCGAAGTGATCTTCGGCAGCGCGCTTTGGGCGTCTCATGCGCTGGAGGGGCGTCTGGAGGACTTGCCGCAGGCGAGCGCCGATGCGCTGCTGGACTGGTCCGAACAGGCCGACCTGAGCCAGATCCTCGCCGATGAGGACACCCACGATCCGGTCACGCTGGCGTGGGGCCTGTCCGGCGTGCCGCAGCTGCAACGCGCGGTGTCCGGGCGGGTTGCCGAAGGGCTCGCCCACGCCACCCTGCACCGGATCGGCACCAGTGCGCTCAATCTCAGCACGGCGATCTCCGCCCGGCATCACGTCTCATCCGGCGCGGTGGACGTCACCAAACTCGGCAAGCTGGAGCGGACCGCGGCGCGCGCCCGTCTCGACGAGATCCTCACATCGCAGGCCGAGGCGTTGCGCACGGCGTTCGACAGCATCCTCGCAGAGTTCTCCGACCGGATGGACCGGGTCCAGGCCAGCTTCCTTGATCGCGCGACCGCCTCGCTGATCGTGCATCTTGAAAAGCACGGCGATGGCTCACCCTGGACCTACGATCCCGCGGGGCTGCGGATGCTGCTCGGCTCGTCGCACAAGGTCCTGGCGCGGAAGAGCAAGGCCACCTTCGAGGCCGCGACCCAGACGGTGCGGGATGAGCTTGCCACGCTTTATGCGCAGGCCTTCGGGCTGGGGCCGGATCAGATGACCGTCGCGCAGCCTCCGGCGCCGGATGTCCCCGCGCCCGTCACGCTGGGCCGAACCATCGCGCTGGACCTCAACGGCAGCTGGTGGAAACGCTGGTGGCTGCATCGGCGCGGCTACAAGGCCTATGCCGCCAGCTTCCACGATCTGATCAAGGCCGAGACCGACCCCTTCGTCGACGAATTGCGCGATGATCTGGCGCAGGGCATCCGCAGCACCGCGCTGGAGGCCTTCGACAGCTTCCTGGCCGAGCAGCACTCTGTCTTTCTGTCGCTGGACGAGATGGCACAGGCCGACCCCGCCGAGATGCGCGACCGCATGGCAGCGGCGGCCCCATCCCAGAGCACGGAGCTGCTGCGCAAGACCCTGGATATCCTGAGCGAGTATGCGACATGACACCTGACGAGACAGTACCGGCGGCCGCGGCCTTTGCACGGGCCCTCACCGGCCCGCGCCGGCCGCGCATCGCCCTGATGGGGGAGTTCAGCGCGGGCAAGAGCACCTTGGCCAATCTGATGATCGGCGCCGACCCCTTGCCGGTGCAGGTGATCGCGACACAGCTTCCGCCTGTCTGGATCAGCCATGGCACAGCGCCTGCTGCAATAGTCGATCTCGAAGGGTCCGAAGCGCCCTGTGATCTTGAAACCTTGCAGGAAGCGGCCGCCGAAGACACCGCGTTCATTCGCATTCAATGCGAAGAAGACATTCTCCAGATGTGCGACATCATCGACATGCCGGGGATCTCGGATCCCAACATGCCATCGGAGGTGTGGGAGCGCATCCTGCCTCTCGCGGATGCGGTGATCTGGTGCAGCCCCTCGACCCAGGCCTGGCGGCAGAGCGAAGCCTCGGTGTGGGCCATGGTGCCCGAGCATGTGCGCGCGCAGTCGCTGCTTTTGCTGACCCGCGGCGACATGCTGCATTCCGAGAAAGACCGCCGCAAGGTGCTGCGGCGCGTGCAGGGCGAGACCGAGGGGCTGTTTCGGGACACGCTGATGATCTCGCTCACACAGGCCCGCGATGCCGAAGATGATCCGCAGCAATGGGAGGAGAGTGGGGCAGAGCCCTTCGTGAACGCGTTTCTCGATGTCGTGGCGACAGTCGCCGCGCAGGTATCCGATGAGGCCCCCAATGCGGCCTTTGACAGGCTGGCGCCATCTCCTGAACCGGCAGCCGAACCGCAGGAGACGGCGCCGCCCGACACGTCCGATCGGATCGTCCCGCGGCGGCCTGTGGCCAAACCCGGCCGCGCGCGATCCACACCGCGACCGCAGCCCATGCCCGAGGATGACTTGAGCCTGACCCCCAAATTCTCATGATATTTGCCAGGAAGCATTAACCGGACGCACATCATCTGACGCTATATCCGGTCCGGCGCGGGCGCGAAGCCGTCGCGGGGACTGGAGTTAGGTAGACAGGATGGCAGTGCAGGATCGGCTGGACGATTTGCGCGCCCGGTTTCCGGGGTGCCGGATTGTGGCGTTTGCCGATCTGTCGACTGGGTTGGTCTTTGCCGCCAGCACTGCAGAGAGGGTCGGGCAAGAGCGGCTCGATGCGCTGTGCGCGGATGCGACGCAGCAACTCGACAGTGCGGCGACACAGGCGGTGTCCGAGCACGTCTTTCAAACCCAATTGGCGCCGGCTGGATCCATTTCGATTGGATCGCAGGTGGTGACCTGCGTCGTCTCGCTGCCGGATCGGGGGGCAGAGGCGCTTTGCATGACCTGCGACCGAACGGTCAGAGTTGTCGAATTGATGCGCGCGGCCGCCGATGTGTTGTCCGACCTCTGCGAAGAGGCCTGACCCATGTCCGATGCGCACCGCGACGATGAACACCGTCTCCACCATGTTCTCCAGCAATTGGCGCTGCCGCCCGAGCCTGCAACGGCTGCGGGCCGGCTGATCTCGGGGTCCGGCGCGGATGCCCCGCTGGCTGCGATCCTGCGCGCCATCGACGAAACGGTCCTGCCGCGGGTTCTGACCTTTTCCGCCGGCACGGACAGCACGCTTCGCTGCGAGATCGCCGAGCGTCGGATCATCCGCATGGAGGGGGGCGATGCGCTGTCGACGGCGGATGCAGCCCAGACTGCTGCGACGATCGAGGCGTTTTGCGCTGGCGCTTCTGCGATCTGCCTGCGCAGCGAGATTGCGACGGCTGCCGCCGCCGCAGGCGAGGTTGGGGTCTCGGTCGGCGATCTGCGCGCGTGCCTCGATACGGAGCCCGCCGCGGGCGATCTGCCTGCGCTGATCGACTGCGCGCTCGCCGAAAGTGCAAGCCATGCGCTCGCCATTGTGGACCGTCAGGACGATGGCACCACGCAGGAGAAGGGCCAGAGCGCACTTTGCGAGCGGTTGCGGCGAATGGACAGCACGCCGGCGTCGTCGGAGACGTCAGGTGATGTCACCCGGCAGATCTGGATCGGGGCACCGTCAGAGCGGTTCGCGGTGCTTTGTGTCAGCGTACCGGGACGCTCCATCTGGATGGCGCTCGACGTCGAACAGCTCGACGATTGCATCGATATCTGGGCGCGGGTGGGGTGAGAGCCGGCGCACCCCGACACGCGCGGCGTGCATCCTGTCTGGCGTGGCTAGAGACGCTCCTCAGACCAGATTTGACCAAGAATTGAACAGATTTCTGGAAATCGCTCAGATTCTAGGCGAACATGTGCCAATGTCGTCAAATTGCCGGTGTGTCGCTTCCCTTTGATCGGCGCGCTCCGAAACGATTGGCAAAAATCATGCCTTGGAGGTTGCCATGTCCTTTTCACGTATTTCGACGCTCGCAGTTGTGGCGAGCCTGAGCGCGTCCGCGGTCCTTGCCGACGGCCATTTGACCCCGGTGGTCTTCGGCACCAATTGGCTTGCGCAGGCCGAGCACGGCGGATTCTACCAGTCCGTCGCCGATGGCACCTATGCGGACTGCGGGCTCGACGTCGAAATCATTTCGGGCGGCCCGCAGGTGAACAACCGCGCCCTGATGCTGGCCGGGCGGATCGACTTCCACATGGGCGGAGACATGCTTCAGGCGTTCAACGCAGTGAAGGAAGGTATTCCCGTCGTCTCCGTTGCGGCCATCTTCCAGAAGCATCCGCAGGTGATCCTGGCGCATCCCGGCGAGGCTGACAGCTGGGAGGAGTTGAAGGATCTGACGCTGCTGATCGGCGACAACGGGTTCACCTCTTACTATCAGTGGATGGTGGCGGAACATGGCTTTACCGTCGAGCAGCGCGAACCCTATACGTTCAACCCCGCACCCTTCATCGCCGACAAGAGGAAGGGTATGCAGGGCTACTTGAGCTCCGAGCCTTATGCTGTTGAAAAAGAGGCAGGTTTTTCGCCGAATGTCTTCCTGATCGCCGATGCGGGCTACTCGTCCTACGCGACCACCATCGAGACCATGGCCGATACGATCGCCAATGAGCCGGAGAAGGTGGAGTGTTTTGTCGATGCCTCGCTCACCGGCTGGTACAATTATCTCTATGGCGACAGCAGCGCCGCTGATGAGTTGATCAAGGCGGCCAACCCGGACATGACGCAGGACAAGATCGATTTTGCCAAGAAGATGATGATCGAGCAGGGCATCGTCGACAGCGGGCAGGCGCTGGAGACGGGCATCGGCTCGATGACCGACCAGGTGATCGGCGACTTCTATGACAGCATGGTCGAGGCTGGAGTTCTCGAAGAGGGGCTTGACTGGAAGGCGGCCTATACCTTGGAGTTCACTAACAAATCCGTGGGCAAAGAGATCAAGCCCTAAGGCGATGAGACTGGCCCCGGGCGCTATGGTGCGCCCGGGTGGTGTTGTCTGGGGGATACATGGCACCATCAACCCCGCCGCCGGACGCGCGGCCAGAGCTTCTGCGGATGGAGGGCGTCGACAAGACGTTCAATGGCGATATCGTGGCGTTAAAGGGGATGTCTCTGCGCGTCCGCGAGGGCGATTTCATCTCGCTGCTCGGCCCGTCAGGCTGCGGGAAATCGACAGCGCTGCGGCTGATCTCGGACCTGCTGCATCCGACGGCTGGGCGGATCGTCTGGACCGGGACCCATGGCACGGGCGATCTGGGCGTGGTCTTTCAGGAGCCGACCCTGATGCCCTGGGCGACGGTGGCGCAGAACGTCTGGCTGCCGTTCCGGCTGCGCGGCAAGTCCTACACCGAAGTCAAGGATGAGGTTCTGGAGGCGCTGCGCCTCGTGGGGCTCGAGAAGTTCCAGACGAGCTATCCGCGCGAGTTGTCCGGTGGCATGAAAATGCGCGTCTCCATCGCCCGTGCGATGGTCACGCGCCCGCGCCTGATCCTGATGGACGAACCTTTTGCGGCGCTTGACGAGATCACGCGATTCAAGCTCAACAACGATCTGCTGAAACTCAAAGCGGCGATTGGTTGCACGGTCATTTTCGTCACCCACTCGGTGTTCGAATCTGTCTTCCTGTCGGACCGCATCGTCGTCATGGCGGCGCGTCCGGGGCGGGTGATCACCGAGCTGCCGGTCAACGCGCCCTATCCGCGTGACGAGGTGTTCCGCACCTCGGCCGAATACGCCGCCTACACGCGGCAAGCCACCGACGCGCTGCATCAGGCGATGGGAGAGGCGGCGTGAGCGCGGTGGAGCGGAGCGAGCGCGCCCTGGTGCTGGATGCCGATGAAGTCGCACGGCTGCGGCGGCGCAAGCTGGAGCGGGTCGGCAAGTGGGTGTTGCCCGTGGCCGTTCTGCTGCTGATGCTGGTGATCTGGGATCGGATCGTCGTCTGGAATGAGATTCCGCACTACATTCTGCCCGGGCCCGGCTTGGTGTTTCAGACCCTGATCACCGATTGGGCCATGCTGTTCGAGGCGCTGCTGGTCACCGTGCAGATCACCCTCATGGCGCTCGCCGTGGCGGTTCTGGGTGGTGTCGGGCTCGCGGTGCTCTTCACCCAGTCCCGTCTGGTGGAAATGAGCTTCTACCCCTATGCGGTCATCCTTCAGGTCACGCCCATTGTTGCGATTGCGCCGCTGATCTTCATCTATGTGGACAGTCGGATTGCGGGGCTCTTGCTCTGCGCCTGGCTCGTCGCCTTCTTCCCGGTGCTGAGCAACACGACGCTGGGCCTCAATTCGGCCGATCACAACCTGCGCGATCTCTTCCGCATTTACGGGGCCTCGCGGTGGCAGACCCTGCGGCTGTTGCAGCTGCCCTCGGCGCTGCCCTATTTCCTGGGCGGGCTGCGGATCGCGGGGGGGCTTTCCCTGATCGGGGCGGTTGTGGCGGAGTATGTCGCAGGCACGGGCGGGCTCAAATCTGGGCTTGCATTCCGGATCCTCGAGGCGGGCTATCGGCTCAACATCCCGCGCATGTTCGCCGCACTCATCCTGATCGCGGCCACCGGTGTGATCATTTTTGCGGGCCTCAGCTTTCTCAGCCACATGCTGCTGCGCAAGTGGCACGAAAGCGCGCTGAAGCGAGAGCCCTGATGGATTTTCTGACCTTGCCGGAAGGCCCCGTCACCCTGAAGAACCTGACCGCGCCCGGCTGCCTGCTGGGGCAGCAGGGCGATCTGGTCTCGCTTGATCTCTCGATTGCGGAGGGCCACCTCACCGATGCGGCGGGTCAGGCGGTCGATATGGCGGGGGCCATGGTGTTTCCGGCCTTTGTCGACATGCACACACATCTGGACAAAGGCCACATCTGGCCGCGCGCGCCCAACCCCGACGGCAGTTTCGATGGGGCCCTGCGCACGGTCGCCGCTGACCGTTCGGAGCGTTGGAGTGCCGATGACTTGGCCGCGCGCATGGATTTTGCCCTCCGCTGCGCCTATGCCCACGGGACACGTGCGATCCGCACCCATCTCGACAGTATCCCGCCCCAGGACGAGATCTCCTGGCTGGTGTTCAAGGAGATACGGCAGGCTTGGAAAGATCGCATCGCCCTACAGGCCGCCTGTCTCGTCGGCTGCGATTCCGTCGGGCGCGACACCGGGTTTCCGCACACGGCCGACCTTGTGGCCGAAGCGGGTGGCATCCTCGGCATGGTGGCCTATCCGGTACCGGATATCGACGCGCGCGTGCGGCTGTTCCTGACGCTTGCCAAAGACCGTGGACTGGAGGCCGACTTCCACGTGGATGAGACGCTTGATCCGTCCTCAGAAACCCTGCGCGTGATCGCCGAGGCGGTTCTGGAGACGGGGTTTGAGGCGCCGGTCACGGTTGGTCACCTGTGCTCGCTCTCGGCGCAGGCGCCGGAGCGTGCCGCAAGTACGATGGATCTGGTGGCGGAAGCGGGGCTCAACGTCGTGTCCTTGCCGATGTGCAACCTTTACTTGCAGGACCGGCAGGACGGGACGCCGCGGATGCGGGGCATCACGCTTGTGCATGAATTGAAGGCCCGTGGTGTGAACGTGAGCTTCGCGTCCGACAACACGCGCGATCCATTTTATGCCTACGGCGATCTCGACATGATCGAAGTGATGCGCGAGGCTACACGCATTGGACATCTGGATCACGCCGGGACCGACTGGGCCCGGTCCTTCACGACCAACCCTGCGGCCGCCTGCGGGTTCGCACCGCCACGCCTCGCGCCGGGCGCGTCCGCCGATCTGGTGATCTGCCGCGCCCGCAACTGGACGGAGCTCTTTGCCCGCCCGCAGGCAGACCGCATCGTGATCCGCGCCGGCGTTCAGATTGACAGGACGCTGCCGGACTATGCCGAACTCGACCACCTGATGAGGACACAATGACCGCAAACCTCGACGCCGCCAAAGCCGCTCTCGCCCATCTGGATCTCGAAGATTCAGGCGCCGGGATCAAGGCGAAGAGCCGGGACTTCTTCTGGTACTCGCCGGTTCTGAAAGCGCATCTGGACGAGGTCTCGGCCGACTTCGTCGTCTCGCCCCGCACCGAGGCCGAGGTGATCGAGGTGCTGAAAGCCTGCTACGCGCATGACGTGCCAGTGACGACGCGCGGAGCCGGCACCGGCAACTATGGCCAGGCGATGCCGCTGGCGGGGGGCTGCGTGATGCACCTGCGGCACATGACGGCGGTGAAGGACATCAAGCCGGGGCGCGTGGTGGTGGAGCCGGGCTGCCTGCTCAAGGATCTGGACGCGGCCTGCAAGGAGCACTCGGGCCAGGAGATCCGCATGTTTTCCTCCACATGGGCCACGGCCACCATCGGCGGCTTCATCGCGGGCGGCTCTGGCGGTGTCGGATCCTGCACCTGGGGATCCCTGCGCGATCTGGGCAATATCATTCGTCTGCGCGTCGTGACCATGGAGGAAGAGCCGCGCGTCCTCGAGTTTCAGGGCGAGGAGCTGGCCCGCGTCAGCCATGCCTATGGCACCAACGGCATCATCACCGAGGTCGAGATGCCCCTGGCCCCCGCCTACGACTGGGTCGAGATGTTCGTGGCCACGGATGACTTCATGGATGCGGCGCGGTTTGCCGAGGAGCTCGCCAATGAAGACGGTATCCTCATCAAGCTTGCGACCGTCTTCGAGGCGCCGATTGCCAAGGAGTACTTCCAGCGCGTTGCCCCTCATGTCGATGAGGGCACCAGCCTCGTCGCACTGATGGTCGCGCCGCACTCGATGGACGGGTTCCTGACCTTCCTCGGACGACGGCCGCAGGCGCGGCTGATCTATCGCAGCGACGATCATGACTGGCCGCGCGGGCCGGGCATGATCTTCGAATACGGCTGGAACCACACGACGCTGCGTGCGCTCAAGGTGGACCCCAGCATCACCTATCTGCAGGTGCGCTATGGCTTTCCGCAGCATCTGGAGCTGATCGAGAAGATGCGCGCGGCACTCAGCCCCGAGGTGCTGCAACATCTTGAGGTGATGAAGGAAAACGGCAAGATCATGTTTGCCGGCCTGAGCCTTGTGAAATTCACGACGGAAGAACGTCTGGACGAGATCATCCGCATCCACGAAGAGGCGGGGGCGCTCATCTTCAACCCGCACCGCTATACGCTGGAAGAGGGCGGGCGGCAGACCGTGGATGACCGACAGCTGGCCTTCAAGCGCGAGGCCGACCCCAAGGGGCTGCTCAACCCCGGCAAGATGATTGCCTGGGACGACCCCGACTGGGGGTTCGAGCGGATGTACAGCTATCCCAAGCTCCGCGCCGCTGAATAGCGATGCCCCGCGCGTTTGTCCTCTTTGCTCATCCTTGCGCCGAGAGCTTCTCGGCCGCGCTGCACACGCAGGTGGTCGAGAGCCTGCGTGCAAGGGCCTGGGAGGTGGATGACTGCGATCTCAATGCCGAAGGCTTCTCGCCCATTCTGACCGCTGACGAGCGGCGCGGCTATCACGACGAAGCCGCAAATACCGCCCCGGTCGCGGAGTATGTCGACCGGCTGCGCCGCGCGCAGGCGCTGGTTCTGGTGTTTCCAGTGTGGAATTTCGGGTTTCCTGCGGTGCTGAAGGGGTTTTTCGATCGGGTCTTCCTGCCCGGTGTGTCCTTCCGGCTGGAGCAGGGAAAGGTCCGCCCGAACCTGCAGCACATCCGCAAACTCGCGGCGGTGACCACCTATGGCGGGACCCGGACGCGCGCCTTTCTCGCCGGTGATCCGCCTCGAAGATGCGTCACCCGCGCGGTCTGGCATGTGTGCCGCCCCGAGAAGATGCGGTATCTTGCGCTTTACGACATGAACCGTGCGACGGATCGTCAGCGCGCCGGTTTCCTGTCGCGCGTGTCGGTCGAGATGGAGAGGTTTTGAATGCGTGCGCTTGTCATCTATTGCCATCCGAAGGAAGCGAGCTTCACCGCTGCGGTGCGCGATCTTGTGCTGGAGCGTCTGAGGTTTGCGGGCGCCGAGACCCGGCTGATCGATCTCTATCGTCGCGATTTTGCGCCGGTGCTGAGCAGCGAGGAGCTCGATCTCTACGTCGATACGCCGGCCAATCGTGTCCCGGTGGCGCAGGATGTCGAGGATGTGCTGTGGTGCGACACGCTGATCTTCATCTATCCCACGTGGTGGTACGGGCTGCCTGCGATGCTCAAGGGCTGGCTCGATCGCGTGCTTTTGCCGGACGTGGCCTTTCTGATGCCCGACGGCGAGAACGACAACATCCGGCCGGGGCTCACGCATATCACCCGGCTTGGCGCCTTTACCACCTGCGGCGCCAGCTGGGGCCTGACGCAGATGGTCGGAGCGCCGGGCAGGCGGACGCTCCTGCGTGGCGTTCGGGCGATCTGTGCGCGCCGCTGCAAGACCACCTTTGCCGCCCATTATCTCATGGACAGCTCGACCGAGGCCAGCCGCCGCGCGCATCTGCAGAAGGTCGCGCGCAAGATGGACAAGTTCATCGGCGCCGTGCCCGCCAAACACAGCGAGGTGCGGGCATGATCCCGGTTCTGGACTGGTCGCTCTTCGATACCGCACGCGACCGTTTCCTGTCGGAGCTTGGGGCGGCCGTGCGGGGGCCCGGTTTCTTCCTGCTGCGGAACCACAGCGTGCCGGCCGATCTGCGCGCCCGCGTGTTCGATATGGCGGATGCCTTTTTCTCCCGGCCGGCGGCCGAGAAACGGACGCTCTCGATCCTGAAGACGCCGCATTACCGCGGCTGGGCGGCGGAGGGCGACGAGTCGCTCGACGACACCTCGGCGCTGGTGGACCGGAAGGAAAGCTTCAACATCGGCTTCGATCTGGCGGCCGACGATCCGCGCGTGCTGCGCGGCGAGCCTTTCCGTGGTGTCAACGTCTGGCCCGAGATCGACGGCTTCCGCGAGACCATGCTGGCCTATTTCGATGCAGCGCTGGCGCTGGGGGTCGACATCCACCGCGCTTTCGCGGCGGATCTCGGGCTGGAGCCCGAGCACTTCACGCCCGCGTTCCGCGAACCGCTCGCGGCCCTGCGCCTGCTTCACTATCCGCCCGGCACGGGGGCTGCGAACGAGATCGGCGCCGGGGCGCACACCGATTACGGCGCGATCACCCTGCTGATGACCGATGGCGAGCCAGGCTTGCAGGTCAGGCCCCGCGGTGGAGACTGGACCGACGTGCCGCATGTGCCGGAGGCCTACGTCGTCAATATCGGGGATTGCCTCATGCGGTGGACCAATGACATCTACGTCTCGACGCCGCATCGGGTCCTGCCGCCAAAGCGCCAGCGGCGGTCGGTTGCCTTCTTCGTCGAAGCGCACCCCGACACGATCGTTGCGGCCCTTCCGGGGACAGGCACGCCCAAGTATCCGCCGGTGCGCGCAGCGGATTACCTGCGGTCGCGACTGGATGCGACCTATGCCCCCAAGGCCGTGACATGACCCGCCGTCTCGACTGGGCCGACTTCAAGGCGGGCGATTTCGGCGGCGTCGACCCGATGACCACCATCGCGGTTTTGCCGACGGCGGCCATCGAACAGCACGGTCCGCACCTTCCCGTCGGAACCGATACGCTGATCGGGCAGGGTATGCTGGAGGAGTTGCGCGGCCAGCTCCCGGAGGACATGGACATCCGGATTTTGCCGCTGCAGGCGGTGGGCAAGTCAAACGAGCATCTCTGGGCGCCCGGGACGCTGACCTTGACGGCGGCGACGGCGCTCACCGCCTGGACGGAGATTGGCCTGAGCGTCGCCCGCGCCGGCATCCGGAAGATCGTGATCGTGAACTCGCACGGCGGCAATCTCGACCTCATCTCGATCTTGTCGCGCGAGCTGCGGGTGCAGGCCGGCATGCTTGCCGTCAAGTGCCAGTGGGGCGCCTTCGGAACGCCCGCGGGGCTCTACTCGGAGCAGGAGGCCTGCTTCGGCATCCACGGCGGCGATGTCGAGACCTCGCTCATGCTGCACTTCCGTCCCGAGACGGTGGAGATGAGCCAGGCGCAGGACTTCCGCTCGACGGCCGAGACGGGGCATATTCCGCCGATCGGCCCCGTCTCCTACGGCTGGATCGCCAGCGATCTGAACCCGGATGGCACGGTGGGCGAGGCGCATCTGGCCTCCGCCGAGAAGGGGGCCGCGACGGCCCGCCATCAGGTGGCGGGGCTTGTAGAGCTTCTGCGCAAGGTGATCGTGAGTGAGCTGCCAGGCGGCTGAGCCGCGCCGCTGTCACTCTGCGATGATGACTTCGGTGCCCCAACCGGCGCACTTCTGGCCGAGGTTCCCCGGCAGCGGCTTGTCGGTGATCACGGTAGAGACGGAGCCCATCGAGGCGATGCGCGCCGGAGCCGTCCGCCCGAACTTGGAGTGATCCGCCACCAGAAGCGATTTGCGGGACTGCGCGATGATCGTCTGGCTGACGCCGACCTCCTGGATGTCGAAATCCAGAATGTCGCCGTCTTCGTCCATGGCAGAGCAGCCGATTACCGCAAAGTCGAACTTGAACTGCCGGATCGTGTCGATCGTCAGCGTGCCGACCAGCCCGCCGTCTGATCGCCGAAACGCGCCACCGGTCACGATGATCTGACATTCGGGGTTGTCGATCAGAATATTGGCAATGTTCATGTTGTTGGTCACAACCATCAGATCGCGGTGCTGTAACAGCTCGCGTGCGACCGCCTCGGTGCTGGTGCCGATGTTCAGAAAGACCGAACACCCCTCCGGGATCTGTGCCGCACAGGCCCGCGCCATCGCGAGCTTGGAGTCCTGGTTGAGGGTGCGTCGCTCTTCATACTCGATGTTCGTTGTGCCCGACGGAAGGATCGCGCCGCCATGCACACGTTCGAGTTTGTTCGCTTCTGCGAGCTCGGTCAAATCGCGCCGGATCGTTTGCAGCGTGACACCGAAATGCTCCGCGAGGCCCTCGACCGTAACCTTGCCGTCCCGTTGCGCGATTTTCAGGATGTCCGGGTGCCGAAACGTCTGCGACATGCTCTCCTCCTGCCTGCTGGCTACCTGAAATATAGCGATATTTCCATCTCTATCTTTGTGTGCCGCGAAACCCCGCTGCAATCGGCCGTGGGGGTTGCGCGCCGATGCCTCGTGGCCGAAGGGATCTCGCCCTTGCGTCTGCCCTTTGCAAGCGTTGCTGAGCGGACGCAGGTGGCATCTGGCGCAGGCGGCGATCAAAAACGAACATAAACGAAAAAAACCGCTTGATCACGATCATCGGCTGCGATACCCATTCGGCACCGATGAAACACGAAGTTGGGAGGGTTTTGTGTCGTCGCCGTCTGAGCATTCCAAGACATACGACCTTTTCATCGTGGGTGGCGGCATCAACGGCTGCGGTATCGCGCGGGATGCGGCGGGCCGCGGGTTGAGCGTGGCCCTGGCCGAGATGAACGATCTCGCCTCCGCGACCTCATCGGCCTCGACCAAGCTCTTTCACGGCGGGCTGCGGTATCTGGAGTATTTCGAGATCAACCTCGTGCGCCACGCGCTGGCAGAGCGGGAAGTGCTGCTGAAGGCGATGCCGCACATCAGCTGGCCGATGCGCTTCGTGCTGCCATATCACAAGGATATGCGCTTTGAAGGCTCGACGCCGACATCGCGCATTCTCAACACGATCATGCCCTGGATGAAGGGGCGCCGCCCGGCCTGGCTGATCCGCCTCGGCTTGCTGCTCTACGACAATCTGGGCGGCCGCAAGATCCTGCCCGCCACCAAGACGCTGAACCTCAAGGGCTCCGTCGAGGGTGCGCCGATCGAAGATCGGTTCGAAAAGGCCTATGAGTACTCGGATTGCTGGATCGAGGACTCCCGCCTCGTTGTGCTGAACGCGCGCGATGCCGAGGCCCGCGGCGCCGACGTGATGGTGCGCACCAAGGTGATCAGTGCCGCGCGCGTAGGCGATCTCTGGGAGATCGCGGTCGAGGAGACCGAGACGGGCGACACGAGGACGATCCACGCTCGGATGCTGATCAATGCAGGCGGTCCGTGGGTTGGCGACATCATCCAGCAGAAAGTTCGGATCAATTCGACCGAAGGGGTGCGGCTCGTCCGGGGCAGCCATATCGTGACACGAAAGCTCTACGATCACGACAAATGCTATTTCTTCCAAGGAACCGATGGGCGCATCATTTTCGCAATACCCTACGAGACCGATTTCACGCTGATCGGAACCACCGATGCCGAGCACGATGACCCGAGCGTCAAACCGGTCTGTACCGAGGGGGAGCGGGACTATCTTCTGAACTTCATCAACCAATATCTGAAAGAGGACATCACCGCCGACGATGTGGTCTGGAGCTACTCCGGTGTGCGCCCGCTCTATGATGACGGGGCCAGCAGCGCGACGGCGGCAACGCGAGACTACACCCTGAAGGTCGATGATGCCGGCGGCGCACCGATCCTCAACGTGTTTGGCGGCAAGATCACGACGTATCGCAAACTCGCAGAGGATGCGATGGACAAGATCGTCCCGTTCTTTCCCGGCACCTCGGGCCATTGGACGGCCGGTGTGCCTCTGCCTGGCGGGGATTTTGCGGTCGATGGGTTCGAGATGCTGGTCACACGCCTCAAGGAGAACTTCGCGTTTCTTTCGGAGTTTTGGGCGCGGCGGCTCGTGCGGGCCTATGGCACGGAGGCCTGGGATGTGCTCGGCGACGCCGAGGTCGAGGCGGACCTCGGCCAAAGCTTTGGCGCAACGCTGACCGAACGCGAGCTGCACTGGTTGCAGAAGAACGAATATGCCCGTACCGCTGAGGACGTGATCTGGCGGCGCAACAAGCTCGGGCTCAGACTGACACAGGAAGAGATCGCTGCATTGGAGACATTCATGCGGTCCGCGACCGCGGAACGCCTTGCCAAGGCAGCAGAATAGTGGGGGACGGACATGACCTTGATCTTGGACGGGGTGTCTAAGACTGTCGGTGGGGCGACCCATATCTACCCGACGGACATAGAGCTTCAGAAGGGCACGATGAACGTGCTCCTCGGGCCGACGCTGTCGGGGAAAACCTCGCTCATGCGGCTGATGGCCGGGCTCGATGTGCCCGCGACGGGCCGGGTGATCTGGAACGGTGAAGACGTGACAGGCATGCGGGTGCAGGACCGCAAGGTGGCGATGGTCTACCAGCAGTTCATCAACTACCCGTCGATGACGGTTTACGATAATATCGCCTCGCCCATGCGGCTGCTCGGTCAGACGCGCGCCGAGATCGACGCCCGCGTCCGCGAAACGGCGGAGCTGATGAAGCTGACACCGATGCTCGACCGCAAGCCGCTCGAACTCTCCGGCGGGCAGCAGCAGCGCTGCGCTTTGGCGCGGGCGCTGGTCAAGAACGCGGGGCTGGTGCTGCTGGATGAGCCCCTCGCCAATCTCGACTACAAGCTGCGCGAGGAGCTGCGCGCCGAAATCCCGAAGATCTTCGAGGAGTCCGGTTCGATCTTCGTCTATGCGACAACCGAGCCGGAAGAGGCGCTGTTGCTCGGCGGCAATACCGCAGCCCTCTGGGAAGGGCGGGTCACGCAGTTCGGCCCAACGCCGTCGGTTTACCGCCGGCCCGTGAACGCCACGACCGCACGGGTGTTCTCCGACCCGCCGATGAACTTCCTTCAGATCCGGAAGAAGGGCGGGGTTCTGTCCTTTGGCGACGGTCAGTCCATGCCCGCCATTGCCGGCGCCGAAGGGCTGCCGGATGGTGTCTACACCGCCGGGTTCCGGCCAAATCATCTGGAGCTGGCTCCGCATGTTCCGGGCGTAATGTCTTTCAAGACAAAGCTGACCGTGACGGAGATCACGGGCTCAGAGACCTTCGTGCACCTCGATCACCACAGCGATCGGTGGGTTGGTCTGGTGCACGGCATCCAGAGCCTCACACCGGGGCAGGACCTCGAGGTCTACCTTGACCCGGCGCATGTCTATCTCTTCGGCCAGGACGGCGATTTGGTCGCCGCGGCCTCCTACGCCGAGGCGGCATAATGGCCAAGATCACGCTCGACAATCTGGCGCATTCCTATTTTCCCGCCCCCAAGTCGGAAGACGATTTCGCCCTCAAGGAGCTGAACCACGACTGGGTGGATGGCGAGGCCTACGCGCTGCTGGGCGCCTCCGGCTGCGGCAAGTCGACCCTGCTCAACATCATCTCGGGGCTGCTGCACCCCAGCCAGGGGCGCATTCTCTTCAACGATCAGGATGTGACGTATGCGCCGACAGCCGAGCGCAACATCGCCCAGGTCTTCCAGTTCCCGGTGGTCTACGACACGATGACCGTGCGGGACAATCTGGCCTTTCCCTTGCGCAACCGCGGCGCCGATCCGAACTATGTCGCAAGCCGTGTGCAGCAGATCGGCAAGATGATCGGCATGGAGGCGGAGCTCGACCGCAAGGCGCGCGGGCTCACGGCGGACGCCAAGCAGAAGATCAGCCTCGGCCGGGGCATGGTGCGCGAGGACGTGAATGCGCTGCTCTTTGACGAGCCGCTGACTGTGATCGACCCGCACATGAAGTGGGAGCTCCGCACCCAGTTGAAATCGCTGCATCACGAGTTCGGCCACACGATGATCTACGTCACACACGACCAGACCGAGGCGCTGACCTTCGCCGACAAGGTTGTGGTCATGTATGACGGCCGCGTCGTGCAGATCGGCACGCCGCAGGAGCTCTTCGAGCGCCCGGCTCATACCTTTGTTGGCTATTTTATCGGCTCGCCGGGCATGAACGTTTTCGATGCCAAGATCGACGGGGCGACCGCCCAGATCGCGGGCGTCGAGGTGCCGCTGGGCGCGGGCTACAAGCCCGCGTGCGGCAAGCTGCAGGTCGGTGTGCGCCCCGAATACGTGAAGGTGACGGCCGATGGCACCGGCGTGCCGGCGCGCGTTCTGCGGGTCGAAGACGTGGGGCGGCACAAGATCGTCCGGCTCGAAATCGACGGCGCGCAGTTGAGCGCTATTGCGGGCGAGGGGGATGTCATCCCCGAGATGAACCCGCATGTCACCTTCGATCCCGAGGGGATCAACGTCTATGCGGATGACTGGCGCGTGGCGCCCGCGGGGGAGGCCGCCTGATGAACAAGACAGTCAATCAAAAGGCCTGGTTCCTGGTTTTGCCCGTGCTGGTGCTGGTGGCCTTCTCGGCGGTCATTCCGCTGATGACCGTGGTGAACTATTCGGTGCAGGACACCTTCGGCAACAACCAGTTCTTCTGGGCTGGCTTGGAGTGGTTCCGCGAGATGCTGCAGGACGACCGCATGTGGGATGCGCTGGGGCGCCAGCTGATGTTTTCGGGCATCATCCTGGCGATCGAGATTCCCTTGGGCATCTACATTGCGCTCAACATGCCGAAATCGGGCTTCTGGGCGTCCTTCTGCCTTGTCGTCATGTCGCTGCCGCTGCTCATCCCTTGGAATGTGGTGGGCACCATCTGGCAGATCTTTGGTCGCGTCGATATCGGCCTTCTGGGCTACACGCTGAAGCAGTTGGGCATCTCCTACAACTATACACAGGATCCTTTTGCGGCCTGGGTCACCGTGATCGTGATGGATGTTTGGCACTGGACCTCACTGGTGGCCCTTCTGGCCTATGCCGGGCTGCAGTCGATCCCCAACGCCTATTATCAGGCGGCCAAGATCGACCAGGCCACCCGCTGGGCCGTCTTCCGCTATATCGAGCTGCCGAAGATGGCGGGGGTGCTGATGATCGCGATCCTGCTGCGCTTCATGGACAGCTTCATGATCTATACCGAGCCTTTCGTCGTGACCGGCGGCGGGCCGGGCTCGGCCACCACCTTCCTGTCGATAGACCTTGTGAAGATGGCGTTGGGGCAGTTTGACCTTGGACCGGCGGCGGCCTTCTCGATCATGTATTTCCTCGTGATCCTTCTGATCTCCTGGGTGTTCTACACGGTCATGACCAACCTCGACAAAAGGGACAGCGTGTGATGTCCGATACAACCATTCAAGCGCCTGGCGCGGCGCGCATTCCGGGTAAGGTGACCGGCGAATCCACCGGAGTGGCCCGCCGCCGCGCGCCTCGGGTGAACCGCTCAGCCATCGTCATGGGGCTCTACCTGCTGTTCCTGATGTTGCCGATCTACTGGCTCTTGAACATGAGCCTGAAGACCAACACGGAGATTGTCAGCTCCTTCTCGCTCTGGCCGCAAAACCTGACGTTCCAGAATTACGTCAAGATTTTCACGGATGAGAGCTGGTACATCGGCTATATCAACTCGCTGATCTATGTGGTGATGAACACCACGATCAGCCTCGCCGTGGCGCTGCCTGCAGCCTATGCCTTCAGCCGCTACAGCTTCATGGGCGACAAGCACCTGTTCTTCTGGCTGCTCACCAACCGCATGGCGCCACCTGCGGTCTTCGCACTGCCGTTCTTCCAACTCTATTCCTCGGTGGGTCTCTTCGACACGCATATCGCGGTGGCGCTGGCGCATTGCCTCTTCAACGTGCCGCTGGCGGTCTGGATCCTCGAAGGCTTCATGCGCGGCGTGCCCAAGGAGATCGACGAGACGGCCTATCTCGACGGCTATTCCTTTCCGAAATTCTTCGTGAAGATCTTCATGCCGCTGATCTCCTCCGGTATTGGTGTGGCAGCCTTCTTCTGCTTCATGTTTAGCTGGGTGGAACTGCTCTTGAGCCGAACGCTGACGACCGTGGATGCCAAGCCCATCGCGGCGATTATGACTCGGACCCAAGGGGCCGCAGGCATCGACTGGGGTGTGCTGGCGGCGGCAGGTGTGCTGACCATCGTGCCGGGGGCGCTGGTGATCTATTTCGTGCGCAATTACATCGCCAAGGGCTTCGCCTTGGGGAGGGTGTGATGCAACGTTTTGTTAACCAAGAAAACGTCATCCTCGGGCTTGACCCGAGGATCTTTGTGGCCGGAGCTCCTCGGGTCAAGCCCGAGGATGACGGTGGCAGTTTAACCGTCGCGGGAGGTCCTTGGGTCAAGCCCAAGGACGAGGGTGGTGGAACACATGGCGCAGAACCCCGCAGTTTACATCGTCACCAACCGCCCGGGTGGGACCCTCTATATCGGCATGACCGGAAACCTGCGTCATCGCGTGTGGCAGCATCGCACGCATGCGCTTCCGGGCTTCACCGATCGCTACAACCTCGAACGTCTGGTGTGGTTCGAACTGCATTCCGAGATGCGGGTTGCCATTCAACGGGAGAAGTCGCTCAAACGATGGCGACGGGCCTGGAAAGTCGCACTAATCCAGGAGAGCAATCCTGGCTGGCGCGATCTATGGCCGGAACTCTTTTAAGGATGCGCCGCGTCGTCCTCGGGCTTGACCCGAGGACCTCTGTGGCTGGAGATCCTCAGGTCAAGCCCGAGGACGACATCACTCTTACGGACGGAGTCTGCTGACATGGCCTGGATGGCATGGACGATACCCACTGCAATCTTCTTTGGCGTGATTGCTTGTCTGTTGATCATCTTCACGATCCTCGCCATCAAATACCCGGAGACGCCCCGCGTGGGCATTCTCCGCATCGAAACAACGCGGGGTGATCGTCTGTTCATCACGCTGTTGGGCTCAGCCTTCATCAATCTGATCTGGCTGGGTCTGGAGGTCGCACCGCAGCCCTATGCGCTGCTCGCGTGCCTTGTCTATGCCGTGGCGGTGTTCCGCTGGGTGTAGGGTCAGGAAGACGGGGTCGTCCGAATATCGGGCGGCTCCGAAAAATAGTTCAATAACGTCTTGGGAGGACACACATGAACTTTTCTTTGAAATCAACCACAGCCGTGGGAGCGTTGGTCACATCGCTTCTGGCGGTGCCGGCCTGGGCGGACATGGACGCCGCCATGGAGTTTCTCGACAATGAGATTGCCGGCCTCTCGGTACTGAGCCGGGAAGAGCAGGAAGCCGAGATGCAGTTCTTCATCGACGCGGCCGAGCCGTTCCAGGGCATGGAGATCAAGGTCGTCTCCGAGACCATTACGACGCACGAGTATGAAAGCCAGGTGCTGGCTCCGGCCTTCACGGCGATCACCGGTATTCAGGTCACGCACGACCTCATCGGCGAAGGTGACGTGGTCGAGAAGCTGCAGACACAGATGCAGTCGGGCGAGAACATCTATGACGCCTACATCAACGATAGCGACCTGATCGGCACCCACTGGCGCTACCAGCAGGTGCGCAACCTGACCGACTGGATGGCGGGCGAGGGCGCGGATGTGACCCTGCCGACGCTCGATGTGGACGATTTCATCGGCACCAGCTTCACCACTGGCCCCGATGGCAAGCTCTACCAGCTGCCCAGCCAGCAGTTCGCCAACCTCTACTGGTTCCGCTATGACTGGTTCAACGACGAGAAGAATAAGGCCGACTTCCAGGAGGCCTATGGCTATGAGCTGGGTGTTCCGGTCAACTGGTCGGCATATGAGGACATTGCGGAGTTCTTCACGGGACGTGATCTGAGCCACCTCGGTGTCGAGGGCGAAGTCTTCGGCAACATGGACTACGGCAAGAAAGACCCCTCGCTCGGCTGGCGGTACACCGACGCGTGGATGTCCATGGCGGGCATGGGCGACGTGGGTGAGCCGAACGGTCTGCCGGTCGATGAGTGGGGCATCCGTGTGAACGAGAACTCGCAGCCCACGGGCTCCTGCGTGGCGCGCGGGGGTGCGACCAACTCGCCAGCGGCTGTCTACGCTGTGACCAAGGCCATCGAATGGCTTCAGAAGTACTCGCCGCCTGCTGCTGCTGGCATGACCTTCTCCGAAGCCGGTCCGATCCCCGCACAGGGCAACGTGGCCCAGCAGATGTTCTGGTACACTGCCTTCACTGCCGCCACGGTCGAGCCCGGCCTGCCGGTGATGAATGAGGACGGCACGCCCAAGTGGCGCATGGCGCCGAGCCCGCATGGCGTTTACTGGAAAGAAGGCCAGAAGATCGGCTATCAGGACGCAGGCTCCTGGACGCTGATGGAAAGCACGCCGGTGGACCGTGCCAAGGCTGCATGGCTTTATGCGCAGTTCGTGGTCTCCAAGACGGTGGATCTGAAGAAGTCCGACGTCGGTCTGACCTTCATCCGTGAAAGCACCATCGACAGCGATCACTTCACCGAGCGTGCCGACAAGCTGGGCGGTCTGGTGGAATTCTACCGCTCGCCTGCGCGGGTCGCTTGGTCGCCGACCGGCACCAACGTGCCGGACTATCCGAAGCTGGCGCAGCTCTGGTGGCAGAACATCGGGGATGCGATGTCCGGTGCGAAGACACCTCAGGAAGCCCTCGATGCGCTCTGCGCCGACCAGGAGCGTGTGCTGGAGCGCCTTGAGCGGGCCGGCGTCCAGGGTGATCTGGGCCCGGTCATGAACGAGGAGCAGGATGCGGAGTACTGGTTCGCCCAGCCCGGCGCACCCTATCCGAAGCTCGAGAACGAAGACGAAGAGCCCATGACCGTCAGCTATGACGAGCTGATCAAGTCCTGGGAAAACTAAGTCTCTGACCCATCAGCCGGGGCGCACCAGTTGCGCCCCGGTTTTTTTTGTGGGCAGATTGCCCGCCACAGTTCAATGACATCCGGGGGGAGCCATGACCCATATTCTCGCCATCGATCAGGGAACCACCTCGTCGCGTGCGATCCTCTTCGACGCGGAGATGAAGATCACATCCAGTGCGCAGGAGGAGTTCCCGCAGCACTTCCCCAACAGCGGCTGGGTCGAGCATGACCCCGGTGATTTGTGGGCCACCACGGCGGGCACCTGCCGCGCCGCGATCGAGAAGGCGGGCCTCGGCCCCGATGACATCGCCGCCATTGGCATCACCAACCAGCGCGAAACCGTCGTCGTCTGGGAGAAGGAGACCGGCAAGCCCATTCACAACGCCATCGTCTGGCAGGACCGGCGCACCGCCGAGTACTGCCGTGAACTGCGCGAGGCGGGCCATGACACCATGATCACGGAGAAGACGGGCCTGCTGGCGGACCCTTATTTTTCGGGCACGAAACTGAAGTGGATCCTCGATCATGTGGAGGGCGCGCGGGATCGCGCGAAAGCGGGCGCGCTGCTGTTCGGAACCGTCGACAGTTTCCTGATCTGGAAGCTGACCGGTGGGGCATCCCATGTGACCGATGCCACGAATGCCGCACGGACGCTGCTCTATGATATCCACAAGGGCAGCTGGAGCACCTCGATCTGCGCGCTGTTCGACATCCCCATGGAGATGCTGCCCGAGGTGCGCGACTGCGCCTCCGACTTCGGACTGACCCGGCCGGATCTCTTCGGTCGCCCCATCCCGATCCTGGGCGTGGCGGGCGACCAGCAGGCTGCGACAATTGGGCAGGCCTGCTTTGAGCCGGGCATGCTGAAATCGACATACGGTACCGGATGTTTTGCGCTGCTCAACACCGGCGAGACCGCGGTCGCCTCGAAGAACCGCCTGCTGACGACCATTGCCTATCAGTTCGACGGCACGCCGACCTATGCGCTCGAAGGGTCGATCTTCGTTGCCGGGGCCGTTGTGCAGTGGCTGCGCGACGGTCTGCAGATCATCCGTGAGGCGGGAGAAACCCAGCCGCTTGCGAAACTGGCAGACCCGAAGCAGACCGTGGTGCTGGTGCCCGCTTTCGTGGGGCTCGGGGCGCCTTACTGGAACGCGGAATGTCGTGGCGCCATCTTTGGCCTCACGCGCAACTCGGGGCGGCAAGAGCTGGCCAGGGCGGCGCTGGAAAGCGTGGGCTACCAGACCCGCGATCTGCTGGAGGCGATGCAGGCCGATTGGCAAAGCGAGGGCGCCGGGCAGACGCTCCGGGTTGATGGGGGGATGTCGGCCTCGGATTGGGCGATGCAGTTTCTCGCCGACATCATCGGTGCGCCGGTGGATCGCCCCGAGGTGCTGGAGACGACGGCGCTCGGCGCGGCCTGGCTCGCGGGCCAGCGCGCGGGCCTCTATCCGGATATGACCGGCTTTTCCAAGATCTGGGCCCTGGAGCAGCAGTTCACGCCGGCGATGGAGCCGAGCGAGAGGGACGAGAAATACGCCGCCTGGAAACGCGCGGTTGATGCAACGATGCGCTTTTGAGTATCGCAGCATTCAGCTTCGCTACCGCCGGCCGCATCATCTTCGGGCGTGGCACCGCGGATCGCGTCTGCGCCGAAGCCTGTGCGCTCGGCCGCTCCATTCTTCTGATCCGCGGCCGGTCGGTGGCTTGGGTCGACGGCCTGACCGATGACTTTAGAGCAAGCGGCGCAGAGGTCACGACGGTGGTTTGTACGGGAGAGCCCACCGTCGAGATGGTTGAGGCTGCTGTGACACAGGGGCGCGCGGCAGGTGTCGAGGTGGTCGTCGCCGTGGGCGGCGGGTCGGCGATCGACCTTGGCAAGGCGGTCGCAGCGCTTCTGCCCGGCAAGAGCGGCACCATGGCGCATCTCGAAAGCGTCGGGGCCGGCCGGCCACTCACGGCGCAGCCCTTGCCGTTTGTCGCCGTGCCGACAACCGCGGGGACGGGCGCGGAGGTCACCAAGAACGCCGTGATTGCTGTGCCGGAGGCGAGGCGCAAGGTCAGTCTGCGCGACGACCGGATGCTGCCCGATATCGCCATCATCGACCCGGCGCTGACCGATGGCGCGCCGCGCGCGCAGACGCTGGCCTCCGGGCTCGATGCGCTGACGCAGGTGATCGAGCCCTACCTGTCACACCGGGCCAACCCTCTGACGGATGCCCTCTGCCAAGCGGCCATTCGGCGCGGTACGCGGGCGCTGGTGCGCCTTGCCGAGGCAGAGGAAGCTGCCGCGCGCGACGAGATGGCCTTTACAAGTCTTGCAGGAGGGCTCGCGCTGGCCAATGCGGGTCTGGGCGCGGTGCACGGTCTTGCCGGTGTTCTCGGCGGGCGCCTCGGCGCGCCGCACGGGCTGATCTGCGGCCGGTTGCTGGGGCCGGTCCTCGTCGCGAATGCGCGCCAGATGCGGGCCGAGAGGGAAGATCTTGGCCGGTTCGGTGAGGTGGCGTCCTGGCTGGGAGAGGCCTTGGGGCAGGATGCGGGTGAGGTGTTCGAGGCGCTGCCCGATGTTCTCGATCGCTGGGAGGTGCCACGGCTCGGGCCCTGGTTCACAGCCGAGACGGATATGGACGCCATTGCTGCCGAAGCGGCGGACGCCTCCTCGATGAAGGCCAACCCTTGCGTCTTGCCGCCGGAGGCTCTGGTCGATGTTTTGCGACAAGCTGTCTAGAGCGCTTCGCCTTTGACGCGGGACAGCGTGCATCACCTATTGCGGTGATTTCATTGAAACCAGACAGCGATAGGTGATGCAGGTTCAAGGCGAATTGCTTTAGATCCGTGCTCCGCCGGGTCAGATCGCAGAGAGGCCCGCATTCGTATTGAGAAAGAACTGCGAGAAGATCGGGCCGCTTGCCGCACCTATGGCGCGGGCATTGAAGCCGATGCCGCCCGCTTCGATACGGGGCGTCAGAAGGCCGCGCGTGTCCTGATTGACAAGATAGCGGCGGACCCGCTCGACCAGCTGGCTGCGCACCGTTTCGGGAAAGGCGCCGTCGATCAGGATTGCCTCGAAATCGATGACCGAGCAGATCGACAGCGCTGCCTTTGCGAGCTCCTGCGCGGTCTCGCCGATCCAGGGGTCGACATACCGACCGAGCGCGCTCCAGTCCTGCGGCAGTTGCCACAGCTGTTTGGGGTCCAGCCCGACCTCAACAAGCCGCGCTTCGAGCAGATGCAGCGATGCCACGTCGATCAACTGACGGCTTTCACCCAGGGGCCCGGTGCTGCGCAGCGACCCCAGCGCGCCTGCGTTGCCCTGATTGCCCTCGAAAACGGTGTGGTTCAGCACCACGCCGCCGCCGATGAAGGAGCCGATGTAGAAATAGGCGTAATCCCGGTATTCCTTGCCGAGACCGTAGAGGTGCTCTGCGCGGCAGGCGGCAGTGGCATCGTTGCAGACGAAGATCGGCAAGGTGCTGAACTTGGCGACCTCATCGGCGAACTGGATGTTTTTCCATGACCGGAAATCCTCTGCTGCCGCACCCGACAGGTCGTGCCACTTCCAAAGCTCGAAAGGCGAGGCGACGCCGATCCCGCAAAGGCGCTCTTGCTGCGCCGCCGTCATCTCTTCCATCAACGTGTCGATGCCATCGGCGAGAAAGCCGAAGATGACCTCGGGCAAGGGGTAGGCGTAGGACATGTGAAGTTGCTTGATCACGGTGCCCTTGAAGGCGAGCAGAAGCAGCTCGGCGCTGCGCCGACCGATCTTGAGACCGAAGGAAAAGACCCCCTGGGCTGCGAGATCCATCGGTATGGAGGGCTTGCCGACCCTGCCGCGCTGCGGCTCTCCGCGCGCGAGCAGCCCGTCGCTTTCCAGCTTGCGCAGGATCACCGAGACGGTCTGAGGCGACAGCCCCGCCATCCGTGCAAGATCACTTCCCGGCATCGCGCCATGGCGCAGGACCATCGACAGCAGAAGGCGCTCATTGTAGTTGCGCACCCCGCGTTGATTCACGCCGATGCTCAAACCCTTGACCTTATCGCCATCCATCGGGCTGCTCATGTCCCTTGTTTCCTTGGGTATTTTGACGTCACGCAATTAATAAATCAAGTTTATTTATTTATTGACACTTGGTTTGAAATGATGTGTCTTGGGCAAGACCTGCAGGGGGAGAAATCCGCAGGCCGAGGCGCGCTGCCCGCGCCTTACCAAAGACAACACCGTTTCCGTGGGAGGAAAACATGAAGAAACTTCTCGCCAGTACGATTCTGGGTCTGGGCGCTTTGGGCGCGACCAGTGGCATAGCCGCTGCCGACGACATCACCGCCTGCCTGATCACCAAGACCGATACCAACCCGTTCTTCGTGAAGATGAAAGAGGGCGCCGAAGCCAAGGCGGCGGAGCTTGGCATGACGCTGAAGTCCTTCGCGGGCAAGGTCGACGGGGATCATGAAACGCAAGTGCAGGCGATCGAGACCTGCATTCTGGACGGTGCCAAGGGCATCCTGATCACCGCCTCCGATACGTCCTCCATCGTCTCGGCGGTCACGCAGGCGCGCGATGCCGGTCTGCTGGTGATCGCGCTCGACACGCCGCTTGAGCCGATTGACGCCGCCGATGCCACCTTTGCCACCGACAACTACAAGGCGGGTGTTCTGATCGGCGAATGGGCGCGCGCGCAGCTCGGTGATGCCGCCGAGGACGCGAAGATCGCGACGCTGGATCTGAACGTCAGCCAACCCACCGTGGATGTGTTGCGCAACCAGGGGTTTCTGGACGGGTTCGGCATTGATCTGGCCGATCCAAATGTCATCGGAGACGAAAGCGATGCGCGTATCGTCGGCAGCGATGTGACGGACGGCAATGAAGAGGGCGGGCGCCGGGCCATGGAGAACCTGCTGGCCAAGGACCCCACCATCAACGTCGTGCACACGATCAACGAGCCGGCTGCAGCAGGGGCCTATGAGGCTCTCAAGGCCATCGGGCGCGAGAATGACGTGCTGATCGTCTCTGTCGATGGCGGCTGCCCGGGCGTTCAGAACGTGGCCGACGGTGTGATCGGTGCGACCTCGCAGCAGTACCCGCTGCTCATGGCATCGCTGGGTGTCGAGGCCATCAAAAAGTGGGCCGACGAAGGTGTGAAGCCCGAGCCGACACCGGGTAAGGAGTTCTTCGACACCGGCGTGGCGCTGGTGACCGATGCGCCAGCGGATGGGGTCGAGTCGATCTCCGTCGCGGAAGGCAAGGATCTCTGCTGGGGCTGAGACCTCACCTCGAACCGTGGCGCGCGCACTCCGCGCGCCACGGTCTTCCGGGACTTTGCGACCCGGTGTGACAAGTTGACAGTGGCGCAGGTAACGTGGCCCATGGATAGGGGGGAGATCCGTGTCCGAGACATCCGGTGAATCGCAGGACTACGAGCGCGAGGTGGCGCGGCGAGCCGAGGCGGTGGCTGAATTCGAAGAGCCGAGGCGCGGGCTCCTTGGCGCCGTACAGCATATGCTGCACGTCAATCCGTCGCTGGTGCCGCTGATCGTTCTGATCGCCTCGATCATCATCTTTGGCATACTCCGCGGGACGACCTTCTTTTCACCCTTTGCACTGACGCTCATTTTGCAACAGGTGCAGATCGTCGGGATTGTTGCGGCGGCGCAAAGCCTGGTGATCCTGACGGCCGGGATCGACCTCAGCGTTGGCGCCATCATGGTGATGTCCTCGGTCGTGATGGGGCAGTTCACCTTTCGCTACGGTATCCCGGTTGAGGTCTCGGTGGCTTGCGGGTTGCTCTGCGGCACGCTCATCGGCTTCATCAACGGCTGGCTGGTGGCAAAGGTGAAACTGCCGCCCTTCATTGTCACGCTGGGGATGTGGCAGATCGTATTGGCCACGAATTTCCTCTATTCCGCGAATGAGACCATCCGCTCGCAAGAGATCGAAGCAGAAGCGCCCTTGCTTCAGTTCTTCGGCAACACCATCGCATTCGGCGGTGCGCGGCTCACCTACGGCGTGATTTTCATGCTCGCGCTTGTGTTCGTTCTGGCCTATGCGCTCAAACACACCGCCTGGGGCCGACACGTCTATGCCGTTGGAGACGATCCGGAGGCTGCCGAGCTGTCGGGCGTCAATGTCAAGCGCACGCTTATTTCGGTCTACATGCTGGCAGGCCTGATCTGCGCCTTCGCGGGCTGGGCCCTCATCGGGCGCATCGGATCAGTCTCGCCGACCTCGGGCCAGCTTGCCAATATCGAGAGCATTACCGCTGTGGTGATCGGAGGTATCTCGCTCTTTGGCGGGCGCGGCTCGATCATGGGCACGCTTTTCGGCGCGCTGATCGTTGGGGTGTTTACGCTCGGACTACGCCTGATGGGGGCCGATGCGCAGTGGACCTATCTGCTCATCGGTGTGCTGATCATCGCCGCCGTCGGCGTGGATCAATGGATCAGAAAGGTATCGGTGTGATGGAACCCATTCTCAAAGCGCGCAACCTCGTGAAGCGCTATGGCAAGGTCACCGCGCTGGATCACTGCGACTTTGACTTGATGCCGGGCGAGATCCTCGCCGTCATCGGCGACAATGGTGCGGGGAAGTCATCGCTGATCAAGGCGGTGTCCGGCGCTGTGCTCCCTGACGAGGGGGAAGTTTTCCTCGAAGGCCGGAGGGTGCATTTCACCTCACCCATCGACGCGCGCAACGAAGGGATCGAGACGGTCTACCAAACCCTTGCCATGTCACCCGCCCTGTCGATCGCCGACAACATGTTCATGGGCCGCGAGATCCGCAAACCCGGTTTTCGGGGCAGATGGCTGCGCCAGCTGGACCGCGCCGAGATGGAGCGGATCGCGCGCGACAAGCTGTCCGAGCTTGGGCTCATGACGATCCAGAACATCAACCAGGCGGTCGAAACGCTTTCGGGCGGCCAGCGGCAGGGGGTCGCGGTGGCCCGCGCCGCCGCCTTCGGGTCCAAGGTGATCATTCTCGACGAGCCGACGGCGGCCCTTGGTGTCAAGGAATCCCGCCGGGTGCTGGAGCTCATTCTGGACGTGAAATCGCGGGGCATCCCGATCATTCTGATCAGCCACAACATGCCGCATGTCTTCGAGGTGGCCGACCGCATCCACGTGCACCGGCTGGGCAAGCGGCTCTGCGTGATCGACCCCAAGGATTACACCATGTCCGATGCGGTGGCCTTCATGACCGGGGCCAAGGAACCGCCGGCGGCAGATATCGCCGCGTGACGCAGCCGCTTGAGAGCTTCGACGCGCTGGTCGCCGCGGTTCTTGCCGCCCCGCGACAGGCGCGGCGCCGTCTGGTGGCGGTGGCGGGCGCGCCGGGCAGTGGCAAGTCGACGCTGGCCGCGCGCCTCGCCGATGCCTTGGCGCAAGCCGGTTGCAGAACCCAGGTGGTGCCGATGGATGGGTTTCACCTGGACAATCGCCTGCTCATCGCGATGAACCTGCTCGGCCGCAAGGGCGCGCCCGAGACCTTCGACGTGGGCGGCTTTCGCCGCCTGATGGCCGCGCTGGGTGCCGATACGCCGGTGTACTACCCGCTCTTCGACCGGACCCGCGACATCGCCATTGCCAGCGCGGGCTGTCTTGATGAGGCCTGCGATACGGTGATCGTCGAAGGCAACTACCTGCTGCTGGATGCACCGGACTGGCGCGCGCTCCATCCGCTCTGGGATCTGCGCGTCCGGCTCGACGTCCCGATGGAAACCCTGCGCAGCCGCCTGATCGACCGCTGGCTGGACGAGGGACTGGCCGAGGATGCCGCCATCGCGCGGGCCGAGGGAAACGACCTGCGCAATGCCCGGTTGGTCGACGCGCAGGCGCTGGCGGCGGATATGGTGTTTGATGGGGCCGCGTCATAGGTCTGCAAAATGGCGGGTCTATGCTAGTCTGAGACGTATCCCGCACATTCGGCCATTGATGTTTGGCGGGAAATGTGATCGTTAGCGCTAACAAGGCCGATTGTGCCAGACCGGCGCATGACAGAAGAAGTTCTGGAGGAAGAAGATGTCTCACTCAGTTGCAATCAACGGTTTTGGTCGGATCGGTCGGGGCGTCCTGCGCGCGCTGGTCGAGAACAAGGTGTCTGATGTGGAAGTCACCGCGATCAACGACCTGTCGACCCCTGAGACCCTGGCGCATCTTCTCAAATACGACAGTGTGCATGGCCGCTTCGACGCCGAGGTCTCGGTCTCCGGTGACTCGCTGGTCGTGAACGGCAAGAGCATCGCGGTGACGGCCATCCGCAACCCGGCGGAGTTGCCGTGGGACGGCGTTGACGTCGCTATGGAGTGCACCGGTCTCTTCACCGCGCGTGAGAAAGCCGTGCAGCATCTGGAGAACGGCTCGCGCCGCGTGCTGATCTCGGCACCCGGGGCTGGGGCCGACCGCACCGTGGTTTACGGTGTGAACCACACCGACATGACCAAGGATGATATCGTCATCTCCAACGCCTCCTGCACGACGAACTGCCTCGCACCGGTGGCCTACGTGCTCGACAAGGCCTTCGGCATCAAGACAGGCTACATGACCACGATCCACGCCTATACCGGCGACCAGCCCTCGCACGACGCGCCGCACAAGGATCTTTATCGCGGGCGGGCGGCGGCGCTGTCGATGGTGCCGACTTCGACGGGGGCGGCCAAGGCGATCTCGCTGGTGCTGCCGCATCTGGAGGGCAAGCTCGAAGGTTCCGCCGTGCGCGTGCCCACGCCGAATGTCTCGCTGGTCGATCTGACCTGCACGACCGACAAACCTGCCACCAAGGATGCGATCAACGCCGCCATGAAGGCCGCCGCCGAGGGCGAGTTGAAGGGCATTCTGGCCTATGAGACCGACCCGACCGTCTCTATCGACTACAACCACGACCCGCATTCATCGAGTTTTGCCGCCCCGCAGACCAGCGTCACCGCCGATGGTCTGGTGCGCGTGGTCAGCTGGTACGACAACGAATGGGGCTTTGCGAACCGTATGATCGACACCGGGCGCAGGCTGGCGGAGCTCTCCAAGACCTGAGCTGCCGTCCGCGTCCTCAAGGGACCGAGAGGAACCGCTGATGACATTGAACGACACTGTGGCCCGCGTCACCGACCGGATCATCGCCCGCAGTGAGGGCCCGCGCGGAGACTACCTCGCGCGGATGCAGGCGGCGCGCGTGAAAGGGCCCGCCCGCGGGCATCTCAGCTGCAGCGGGCAGGCGCACGCCTATGCGGGGGCCGGGACCGATCAGGCCGCGCTGGCCACCGAAAAGGCGCCGAATCTGGCGATTGTGACGACCTACAACGACATGCTCTCGGCGCATCAGCCGTTTGAGCGTTTCCCGCCGCTCATCCGCGAAGCTGCACGTGAGGTCGGGGCCACGGCACAGGTCGCCGGCGGTGTGCCCGCCATGTGCGATGGCGTCACGCAAGGCGAGCCGGGCATGGAGCTCAGCCTCTTCTCCCGCGACCTCATCGCGATGGCCACGGGCATCGCGATGACCCACAACACCTTCGATGCGGCGGTCTATCTCGGCGTCTGCGACAAGATCGTGCCCGGGCTGATCATCGCGGCGCAGACCTTCGGGCACATCCCAACCGTGTTTCTGCCGGCGGGTCCGATGACCTCAGGCCTCTCGAATGAAGAGAAGTCGCAGATCCGCCAGAAGTTCGCCGCAGGCGAGGTGGGCCGCGAGGAGTTGATGAAGGCCGAGATGGGCGCTTACCACGGCCCCGGCACCTGCACCTTCTACGGCACGGCCAACACGAACCAGATGCTCATGGAATTCATGGGTATGCACCTGCCCGGCACCAGTTTCGTGACGCCCAACACCGAGATCCGCGATGCGCTGACCAAAGCCGGTGCGCAGCGGGCGCTGGCGCATTCGGATCTGGGCGATAACTACCTACCGGTCTGCGATGTGCTCGACGAAAAAGCCTTTGTGAACGGTATCATCGGGCTGAACGCCACGGGCGGTTCCACGAACCTTCTGATCCATCTGGTGGCGATGGCGCGGGCGGGCGGCATCCTCCTCGACTGGCAGGATTTCTCGGATCTCTCAGAAGTCACGCCGCTTTTGGCGCGGGTCTACCCAAACGGTCTGGCCGATGTGAACCATTTCCACGCCGCGGGCGGTCTTGGCTATATGATCCGCGAACTGCTGGGCGCGGGGCTGCTGCATGCCGATACCAAGACCGTCGCGGGCGGCGGTCTGGAACTCTATACGCAAGAGCCCAAGCTCAAGGACGGCGCGCTGGTCTGGGAAGAGGGCACGCGCCACAGCCTCAACGAGAAGATCCTGCGCCCCGCGGCGGACCCCTTCCAGCCCACCGGCGGGCTGAAACGCATGAGCGGCAGCCTGGGCAATGCGGTGATGAAGGTCTCGGCGGTGAAACCCGAACACCAGATCGTCGAAGCGCCCGTGCGGGTCTTCCACGATCAGGAAGAGGTCAAGGCCGCCTGCCGCGCGCAGGAGATCACCGAGGATACGGTTGTCGTGGTCCGATTTCAGGGTCCCAAGGCCAATGGGATGCCCGAGTTGCACAGCCTCACGCCGCTGCTGAAGAACCTGCAGGCGCGCGGGATCAACGTGGCGCTGGTGACGGATGGGCGCATGTCGGGTGCCTCGGGCTCGGTGCCCGCGGCGATCCATGTCAGCCCGGAAGCGCTGGATGGCGGGCCGATCTCCAAGCTTGAGGACGGCGATGTCCTGCGCGTCGATGCAACGGCCGGGGAGCTCGAGATCAAGACGCCGGGCGTGCTCGAGCGCGACTCGGTGCGGGTCAACCTCGGTGCGAATGAATATGGGCTTGGCCGCGAGCTCTTTGCACAATTCCGCCGCTCTGTCGGAACCGCCGACACCGGCGCCAGCGTGCTCTTCTAGGGAAAGGACATGCCCATGACACCGCAAGAGGCCAGCACCCGCGCCCGCGAGATTTGCTCCCTGGCGCCCATTGTCCCGGTGCTTGTGGTCAAGAACACCGCCCACGCCCGCCCGCTGGCCGAGGCGCTGGTGGCGGGCGGACTGCCCGCGCTGGAGGTGACCCTGCGCACGCCGGCCGCACTCGATGTGATCCGGGAGATGTCGCAGGTGCCGGGCGGGGTCGTCGGTGCGGGCACGCTGGTCACGCCGGAAGACGTGCGCAACGCCAAGGTGGCAGGGGCAACCTTCGGCGTCTCTCCCGGCGCCACCGACGCGCTGATCGCCGCCTGCGAAGCCGAAGACCTGCCCTTGCTGGCCGGGGCGGCGACGGCGTCGGAGGCGATGCGGCTGCTGGAACGTGGCTATGACATGCTCAAGTTCTTCCCGGCCGAGGCCTCGGGCGGTGCGCCGGCCCTGAAGGCCATCGGGGCGCCCTTGCCGCAGATCGCCTTCTGCCCGACTGGCGGGGTCAGCCCCCAGAACGCGCAAACCTATCTGGAGCTGCCGAATGTCCTCTGTGCGGGCGGAAGCTGGGTGGCGCCCGCTGATCTGGTGGAGGCAGGGGATTGGGCCGGCATCGAGGCCCTGGCGCGCGATGCGGCGCGGCTCAAGGCGTGATCCGGCGGGTCGGCGAGGAACGAGGGGAGCGGGACAATGATCATCTGTTGCGGTGAAGCCCTGATCGATATGATCCCCTCCGCCACAGCCGACGCGCGCACCGGGTTCGTGCCGCACGCCGGGGGTGCCGTGTTCAACACGGCAATTGCGCTGGGGCGCCTGGGGCACGAGACCGGCTTCGTGACCGGCCTGTCCGACGATCTCTTCGGTCAGCAGCTGGCCGCGGCACTTGATCAGAGCCAGGTGGATTACAGCCACGCGATCCGGTCGTCCTTGCCCACGACCCTCGCCTTTGTGGAGCTCTCCGAAGGTCAGGCGCGCTACACCTTCTACGACGAAAACACTGCCGGGCGCAGCCTCAGCCCCACCCAGCTGCCGGACCTGCCGGAGGCGGCTCAGGCGCTCTATTTCGGCGGGATCAGCCTGATCAGCGAGCCCTGTGCCGAATTCTATGCGGCCCTCGCGGAACGGGAGGCGCAAGACCGGCTGATCATGATCGACCCCAACATCCGCGCCAGCTTCGTACAGGACGAGGCGCGGTATCGCGCGCGTCTGGAGCGCATGATCGCCGTCGCCGATATCGTCAAGGTGTCCGATGAGGACCTCGACTGGATCATCGGCGGTGACACCGGTCTGGACGCAAAGGCAGGGCAGCTTTGCGCTGCCGGGCCGCATGCGGTGATCGTCACCCGCGGCGCCGAGGGCGCAACGGCCGTTCTGAAGAGCGGCGCGGTGCTCGATGCGCCGGCGCACCCCGCGCAGGTGGTCGACACCGTCGGCGCTGGCGATACTTTCAACGCAGGTGTGCTGGCCCGTCTGGCGCAAGATGGGTTTCTGTCGAAGTCGCGGTTTCCGCAGATCGATGCGAACACGTTACGCAACGCGCTTGTTCTTGGCGCTAGGGTGGCCGCCGTCACGGTGTCGCGCGCGGGGGCCAACCCGCCCTGGGCGCATGAGCTTTGAACAATCACGGCTGTTGTCTTCCGTGCAAAACCGCTATCACCAAGAGCACAACTGTTTCCAGCACCCCCTGCGCGCCGGTGGGCGCCCCCGATGAGATGTGATGCCTGACATGAGTATTCCCCCCGTTACCCCGCAAGACTTTGGCGCCGAGATCCTGCGCCATCTGAAGCACTCGCTCGGCAAGGATGAAAGCCACGCCGCGCTCTATGACTGGCGTATGTCGCTTTCGCTTGCACTGCGCGACCGGGTTGTGGACCCCTGGTTCGAAAGCACCCGCAAGACCTATGAGGCGAGAGGAAAGCGGGTCTATTACCTTTCGATGGAATTCCTGATCGGTCGGCTGATCGAGGATGTCGCGATCAATCTCGGCATGGAAGAGGTGGCGCAGGCGGCCCTGGCCGAGCTTGGCCAGGACTATGCGAAGATCGTGGCGGACGAACCGGATGCCGCCCTCGGCAACGGCGGGTTGGGGCGTCTGGCGGCCTGTTTCATGGATTCGCTTTCGACCTTAGGCATTCCGGCCTACGGCTATGGCATCCGTTACGAGCATGGGCTTTTCGAGCAGCACTTCGAGAATGGCGCGCAGATGGAGACGGCGGAGACCTGGCTGGCCCAACGGCACGCCTGGGAGTTCGAGCGCCCGGAAGTGAGCTACCCGATCCATTTCGGTGGCCACGTCGATGAGGCGGAGGGATCGCCGGTCTGGCATCCCGAGGAGACGGTCATGGCCTCGGCCTATGACACCCCGGTGATCGGCTGGCAGGGGCGATGGGCCAACACGCTGCGGCTGTGGTCGGCAAAGCCGATCACCGCTTTCGATCTGGCCAGCTTCAATCGCGGTGACTACATGGCCGCAAGCGCGCCCGAGGCGCTGGCGCGGACCATCAGCCGCGTGCTCTACCCGGACGACACGACCAAGACCGGCAAGGAGCTGCGGCTCAAGCAGGAGTACTTCTTCACCTCGGCCTCGATCCAGGACCTGCTGCGGCGGTTTCTCAGCGAAGGCGGCGATCTGGCGGAGCTCGCCGACCATGTGGCGATCCAGCTCAATGACACGCATCCCGCTATCGCCGGCCCGGAGCTGGTACGGCTGCTGATGGACGAGCATGGGCTGGATGTGGCACGCGCGATCAGCACCGCGCGGCGCTGTCTCGCCTACACCAACCATACGCTGCTGCCCGAGGCGCTGGAGCGGTGGCCGGAAGAGCTCTTCCAGAGCATCCTGCCGCGCCATCACCGGATTATCCAGTTGATCGAGGCGGCGCATCTGGCGGACTCGGGCAGTGCTGTGCGCATCATCGAGCATGGCGAGGTCAAGATGGGTGAGCTCGCCTTCGTGATGGCGCATAAGGTGAACGGCGTCTCTGCCCTGCATTCCGATCTGGTCAAGGAGACGGTCTTTGCCGATCTCAATCGCGACTACCCGGGCCGGATCATCAACCAGACCAACGGGATCACGCCGCGCCGCTGGCTCTATTCCTGCAACCCGCCCCTGCGCGCGCTGATCAACGAGACCATCGGCACCGCCTGGCCTGACGATCTGCAACAGCTCGAGGGGCTGAGCGCCCATGCGGGCGATGCCGCCTTCCTCGACCGCTTCCAGGCGGCGAAAGATGCCAACAAGGCACGGCTTGCGGATTGGCTGAAAGCGCGCGATGGCGTCGTGCTCGATCCTGCGGCGATGTTCGACGTGCAGATCAAGCGCATCCACGAATACAAGCGCCAGCTGATGAATCTGCTGGAGACCATCGCGCTCTGGAACGAGATCCGAGAAAACCCGAACGGCGACTGGACCCCGCGGGTCAAGATCTTCGGCGGCAAGGCGGCCCCCGGCTATGTGGTCGCCAAAGAGATCATTCACCTGATCAACGACACGGCCAAACTGATCAACGCGGACCCGGCGACGCGCGACCTTTTGCAGATCGTCTATCCGGAGAACTACAACGTCTCCATGGCGGAAATCCTGATCCCGGCGGCGGATCTGTCGGAACAGATCTCAACCGCCGGCAAGGAGGCCTCGGGCACCGGCAATATGAAGTTCGCGCTGAACGGCGCGCCGACCATTGGCACGCTGGATGGCGCGAATGTCGAGATCCGCGAGTGCGTGGGCGCCGAGAACTTCTTCCTCTTCGGGCTCACGGCGGCCGAGGTGACCGCACGCCGGGCCGAGCCGAACTATGCCCGCCGCGCGGTCGAGGCGAGCCCGCGTCTGGCGCGCGTGCTGAAACAGATCGAGAGCGGCGTGTTCTCGCCCTCCGACAAGGGGCGGTACAGCGGGCTGATTCAGGGCCTGCTCGATCACGATTATTTCCTCGTGACCTGCGATTTCGACAGCTACTTTGAGGCGCAGCGCCGGGTCGACACGGTCTTTGCCGATCAAGCGGCTTGGACCCGCATGGCGGCGCTCAACACCGCGCGCGTCGGCTGGTTCTCGTCCGATCGGACGATCACCGGTTATGCCCGCGACATCTGGACCGCCTCCAGCCTGATTGCCTCCCGCAGCTCGCGGAAGGACGTCGCCTAGAAAGGAGCCGCCTTGGGACTTGCCGCAGAGGATGTCGACGCCATTGTCGCGGGTCGCCACGCAGATCCCTTCGCCGTTCTGGGTCTGCATCAGGTGGCCGGCAAATGGGTGGTGCGCGCCTTCGTGCCCGGCGCCGAGAGCATCGAGGCGGTCGATCCCAAGACGGGGCGGCGCATCCTGGCGCTGGGGCCCGTTGCCGGTGCAGCGGGCTTCTTTGAAGGCACGGCATCCCGGCGCAAGACCCGGTTTGCCTATCATCTGAGCATCACGCGCGCGGGCCACCACTGGGTCGCGGATGACCCCTACCGTTTTGGTCCGGTGATGGGCGACTGGGACGAATACCTGATCGGGGAAGGGACGCATCGGCAGCTCTGGCGGGTTCTCGGCGCCCATGTGATGACCCACGAGGGCGTTGCGGGGACCCATTTCGCGGTCTGGGCGCCCAATGCGGCGCGGGTTTCCGTTGTGGGCGATTTCAACACCTGGGACGGGCGGCGGCATATCCTGCGCCGCCGTGGGCAGACCGGCGTGTGGGAGACGTTCATTCCGGGCATCGGCGACGGTGACGTCTACAAGTTCGAGGTGCTGGACCGCGACGGCCATCTCTTGCCGCAGAAGGCCGATCCGGTGGGATTTGGGGCGGAACATCCACCGCGCACCGGCTCGGTCGTGCGCGACATACGCGATCATGCCTGGGGCGATGAGGGCTGGATGGGCAGGCGCGCCGCGCTGCACCGCGTCGACCAGCCGATCTCGATCTACGAGGTGCATTTGGGGTCCTGGCGTCGGGTGCCGGAGGAGGGCAACCGCCCGCTGAGCTACCTCGAGCATGCCGAGCAGCTGGTGGCCTACGTGAAGGACATGGGCTTCACCCATATCGAACTGATGCCGATTTCGGAGTTCCCCTTCGACGGCTCCTGGGGCTACCAGCCCGTGGGCCTTTTCGCCCCCACGATCCGGCACGGCACACCTGCCGAGTTCCGCGCCTTCATCGATGCTGCGCATAACGCCGACCTCGGCGTGATCCTCGACTGGGTACCGGGGCACTTCCCCGAAGACCCGCACGGGCTCGCAAAATTCGACGGCACGGCACTTTACGAACACGCCGATCCGAAGGAGGGCTTCCATCCGGACTGGAACACGATGGTCTTCAACTACGGCCGTGCCGAGGTCTCCAACTACCTGATCGCAAACGCGCTCTATTGGCTGCAGGAGCATCACGTGGACGGGCTGCGCGTGGATGCCGTGGCCTCGATGCTCTACCGCGACTACTCCCGCAAGGAGGGGGAGTGGATCCCAAACAAGGACGGCGGGCGCGAGAACCTTGAGGCCATCGCCTTCCTGCAGAATATGAACACCACCACCTATGGTGAGGTCGAGGGCATCATGACGGTCGCGGAGGAGAGCACCGCCTTTCCGGGTGTCAGCGCGCCCACCGATGCGGGCGGCCTTGGCTTCGGCTTCAAGTGGAACATGGGCTGGATGAACGACACGCTCAGCTACATGTCCGAAGACCCGATCCACCGCAAATACCACCACTCCAAGATGACCTTCGGGCTGCACTATGCGTTCTCGGAGAATTTCATCCTGCCGCTCAGCCACGACGAAGTGGTGCACGGCAAGGGTTCGCTCTTGGACAAGATGCCGGGGCGGGGGGGCGACAAGTTCGCCAACCTGCGGGCGTATTATGGTTTCATGTGGGGGCATCCGGGCAAGAAGCTGCTCTTCATGGGGTCCGAGTTCGCGCAAGGGGCCGAGTGGAACCACGACAGCAGCCTCGACTGGCACCTGCTCGACATCGACCTGCACAAGGGCATGCAGGTGCTGATCCGCGATCTCAACAGGCTCTACCGCGATCACCCCGCGCTCTACACGCGCGATACGAAGCCCGACGGGTTCGAGTGGATCGAGGAGAACAATGGCGACGAATCCGTCTTTGCTTGGGTGCGCCGTGGCATGGATGGTGCCGCACCTGTGCTCGTGCTGTCCAACTTCACCCCGGTTGAGCGGGCCGAGCGTCGCATCGGCGTGCCGGAACAGGGTCGCTGGGTGGAGCGTTTGAACACCAATTCGGAGTTCTACGGTGGCGATGGCCGGGGCAACTTCGGGGGTGTGCAAAGTGAGGATGTGGCCGCGTCAGGGAGGGCGCAGTCGATCAAGATCACCTTGCCGCCTTTGACGACACTCTTCTTTGAATTGGAGCGTGACTGACGCTCCGGTGGGGGAGCAAAGACAACATGGGGAGGACAGACATGGACAGAGAAACGCAGCGCCTGGCGCAGCAGACGATGGCCTTCGTGCTTGCGGGCGGGCGGGGCAGCCGACTCTACGAGCTGACGGACCGGCGCGCCAAACCGGCGATGTATTTCGGCGGCAAGAGCCGGATCATCGACTTTCCCCTCTCCAACGCGGTCAACTCCGGCATCCGACGCATCGGTGTGGCCACACAGTACAAGGCGCATTCGCTGATCCGGCATTTGCAGCGCGGCTGGAGCTTCTTCCGCGCCGAGCGCAACGAGTCGCTCGATATTCTGCCGGCGTCCCAGCAGATGGACAATGAGAATTGGTACAAGGGCACCGCGGATGCGGTCGCGCAGAACAAGGACATCATCCAGGGCTACGGGCCTAAGTACATCGTGATCCTCGCGGGCGATCACATCTACAAGCAGGACTATGCCCAGATGATCCGCCACCATGTGGAGAGCGGCGCGGATGTGACCGTGGGTTGCATCGAAGTGCCGCGCATGGAGGCCACCGGCTTCGGTGTGATGAAGGTGGACACCGAGGACAAGATCCTCGATTTCGTCGAAAAACCCGCCGATCCACCCGCGATGCCCGGCGACCCGGATCATGCGCTTGCGAGCATGGGGATCTATGTCTTTGAGACGGATTACCTCTTTGACGTGCTGGCGGACTGCGCGGAAGATCCCGACTACAACCACGATTTCGGCGGTGATGTGATCCCCCGAATCGTGAAAAACGGCAAGGCAGTCGCCCACGCGTTCAGCCGCTCCTGCGTGCGCTCCAGCCTGGAAAAGAAAGCCTATTGGCGGGATGTCGGTACGATCGACGCCTTCTGGCAGGCCAATATCGACCTTACGGATTTCACGCCCGAGCTGGATCTTTACGACAACGAATGGCCGATCTGGACCTATTCGGAGCTGACCGCACCGGCAAAGTTCATCCACAATGAAGAGGGCCGCCGGGGTCACGCGGTGTCGTCGATGGTGTCGGGCGGCTGTATCATCTCGGGCTCCAGCCTCGATCAATGCCTGCTGTTCACCGGAGTGCGGACGCATTCCTTCTCTCAGCTGAACGGCGTCGTGGCACTGCCTTACGTGGAGATCAACCGCAATGCCCAGCTGAGCAATGTTGTGATTGACAGGGGCGTCGTGATCCCGCAAGGCCTCGTCGTGGGCGAAGACCCGGAAGACGACGCGCGCCGGTTCCGCCGGACCGCGACTGGCACCTGCCTGATTACGCAACCGATGATCGACAAGCTGGATCTCTGATGTGAATTTGCTCTTCGTGGCCTCGGAGTGCGCGCCTTTCGTCAAGACGGGCGGTCTGGCGGATGTGGTCGGCGCCCTGCCGAAGGCGCTCGCCCCGCTCGGGGTATCGGTTCGGGTGATGTTGCCCGCCTACCCGGCCTTGGCGGATGGTGCGGCGGAGGGCACGGAGGTCTGGCGGCGGGCGGATCTGCAGGGCGGGCCCGCGCGCCTCCTGGCCATCGACGCAGACGGCATTGACCTTTTGCTCCTCGAGGCGCCGCATCTCTACGACCGGCCGGGCAATATCTACCTCGGTGCGGATGGTCAGGACTGGCCCGATAACGCCGAGCGCTTCGCGGCGCTCTCCCTTGCCGCCGCCGAGGTGGCGATGGGCGCGCTGGAGGGCTGGCAACCGGACATCGTGCATGCGCATGACTGGCAGGCCGGGCTTGTGCCGGCCTATCTGCATCAGGCGGACGGGCCCACGCCGCCCTGCGTGATGACCATCCACAACATTGCGTTTCAGGGGCTTTTCGACGCCTCCCTGATGACGTCCCTGGGGCTGTCGTCGTCTCTCTACACGCCGGACGGCATCGAGTATTTCGGCCGCATCGGGTTTCTGAAAGCCGGCCTGGCTTTTGCGCAGAAGATCACGACGGTCAGCCCGACCTATGCGCGCGAGCTGATGCTGCCCGACTTCGGCATGGGGCTCGACGGGCTTCTGCGCGCCCGCCAGGCCGACCTGACCGGCATTCTCAACGGGATCGACCTCGACATCTGGGACCCTGAGCGGGACGCGGCACTCACCGCCCCCTATTCTGCGAAACGTCTCAAAGCGAAGGTGGAGAACCGGGCCCAGGTGCTGAAACGGTTCGGATTGACCGCAGAGGGCGATGGCCCGCTCTTCTGCGTGATCAGCCGGCTGACCACACAGAAAGGGCTCGACCTGCTGCTGGAGGTGTTGCCCGCCCTGGTGGCGCGTGGCGCAAAGCTGGCCGTGCTTGGCAGCGGCGACAAGGCGCTTGAAGCTGGATATGTCGCGGTCTCCCACGCGCACCCCGGCGCAGTTGGTGTGATCATCGGCTATGACGAACCGCTTTCGCATCTGATGCAGGGCGGCAGCGACGCGATCCTGATCCCCTCGCGGTTCGAGCCCTGCGGGCTGACACAGCTCTATGGCTTGCGCTACGGCACCGTGCCGGTGGTGGCCCGCACGGGCGGACTGGCCGACACGGTGATCGACGCCAATGAGGCAGCGCTCAGCGCCAAATGCGCCACCGGTGTGCAATTCGCGCCCGTCACCGCGGCCGCCCTGGAACAGGCGATCCACCGCACCTGTGATCTCTATGCACAAACCACCACATGGTCCGGCATGATCCGGCGGGCGATGCGCCATCCTGTCGGCTGGGACGTCTCGGCCCAAGCCTATCACGACATCTACGTCGAACTTCTTTCGCCCGGTGCACAGCGAGGCTGACTGCGATGGCTCATGCGATCTCATCCGGCAGCCCGGTGCGACTGGGGGCGCAATTCGACGGCGAGGGGGTGAACTTCGCACTGTTCTCGGCCCATGCCAACCGGATCGAGCTTTGCCTCTTCAACCCCGACGGCAATCGCGAGGCAGCGCGGCTGACGCTGCCGGAGCGAACAGGCGACATCTGGCACGGCTATGTGCCTGGGCTGCAGCCGGGCACGCTATACGGCTACCGCGCACACGGCGTCTATGCGCCGGAGCGGGGGCATCGCTTCAACCCCCACAAGCTGCTGCTGGATCCCTACACGCGCGAGCTGCGGGGCGGCTGGCGCAACACCGACGCGACACTGGGCTATGACCGCGGCTCGAGCGCGGGGGATCTGTCTTTCGACCGACGCGACTCCGGCCCTTTCGTGCCGAAATCGGTGGTGTCCGATCCCGCGCTCTTCGCGCCGATCACCCAGCCCATCAGCACCCCTTGGGACGAAACGCTGATCTACGAAGCGCATGTCAAGGGGCTGACACAGCGCCACCCCGACGTGGCCGAGGCGCTGCGCGGCACCTACGAGGGGCTGGCCTCCGACGCGATCCTCGAGCATCTGCACAAGATCGGCGTCACCGCGGTTGAGCTCATGCCTGTGCACGCCTTTCTCAATGACGGGTTTTTGCTTGAGAAAGGCCTCACAAACTACTGGGGTTACAACACAATCGGCTTCTTTGCGCCCGAGCCGCGCTATTTCGGGCCGGAGGGTATCCTCGGGTTCCGCCAGATGGTCCGCCGCTTTCACGAGGCGGGCATCGAGGTGCTGCTCGACGTGGTCTACAACCACACGGCGGAGGGTGACCACCGCGGCCCGACGCTGTGCTTCCGCGGGCTCGACAACGCATCCTACTACCGGCTGATCAGCGGCCAGCCCCGCTACTATGTGAACGACACCGGCACCGGCAACACGCTCAATGTCTCGCACCCGCATGTGCTGCGGATGGTCATGGATTCGCTGCGATTCTGGGTCGAGTGCATGGGGGTTGACGGCTTCCGTTTCGATCTGGCGACGACCGTGGCGCGCGAGGATCACGGGTTTGACGCGCATGGCGGGTTCCTCGGTGCGTTGCGCCAAGACCCGGTGCTCGCCGGCGTGAAGCTGATCGCGGAGCCGTGGGATATCGGCCCGGGCGGCTACAGGCTCGGGCAGTTTCCGCCCAAGTTCGCCGAATGGAATGACGCCTACCGGGATGCGGTTCGCCGCTTCTGGCGCGGCGACGCCCACAGCGCGCAGGACCTCGGCGCGCGCCTGCTGGGCTCGGCGGGCGAGTTCGACCGGGGCGGGCGGCGCGCCTGGTCGTCGGTGAACTTCGTGGCGGCCCATGATGGCTTCACCTTGGCGGATATCACCCGCTACAGCCGCCGCCACAACGAGACCAATGGCGAGAACAATCAGGACGGCCATCACGCCAATTACTCCGACAACTGCGGGGTCGAGGGTCCGACGGACGATCCTGCGATCGAAGCACGCCGTATCCAGCGGCAGCGCAACATGCTGGCCACCGTGTTCCTCTCGCAAGGCACGCCGATGCTGCTTGCGGGAGACGAGATGGGGCGCACGCAGGCCGGCAACAACAACGCCTACTGTCAGGACAATGAAGTGACCTGGCTCGACTGGGCGGCGGCCGACACCGAGTTGAGTGCCTTCGTGGCAGAGCTGTCGGCTCTGCGAAGGGCGCATCCGGCCTTGCGGCAGTCGCGGTTTCTGCATGCCGCACTGCGGCCGAAGGACGGCCTGCCGGATGTCGAATGGTCGGATTTCGACGGCCATCCGCTCAATTGGCGCGATCCCGGTCTGTCGAGCTTTTGCCTCACCCTGCGCGGATCCGCGGAGGTCGTACCGGAGCTTCAGACCGACGATGTGGTCTTTGCGGTCTTCAATCGGTCGGAAGAGCAGGCGCAGGTCCGATGCCCCGCAGCACCCGAGGGCGCCGCCTGGGTCTGCGCCTTCGACAGCACGCTGGGTGCCCCGCAAGCCACCCTTGCGGATGGGGTGGTGACCGTCTCCGGGCCATCGGTTGTTGTGCTGACGCTTGCGCCGGAGGGCGCGACCGCATGAGCGCCGATGCAGAGCTTGCGATGCTCGCGGATATCTGTGGCATATTCGACAGATTCCGCGATCTGGAAGGGGTCAGCCGGCCCACCTCGCCGGACACGCAGCGCGCCTTGCTGCATGCCTGCGGGCAGGAAGTGGGCTCTGCGGCGGAGGTCCGCGACACGCTTGCGGCACTTCGGGCCGAGCGGCAGGCGCGCGTGGTGCCCGAGGAGCTTGTGCTTGTCTCCGGCGCGCCACGCGCCATACCCGTTGCAGCGCCGACCGACTGGCATTTGGTGCTGGAGGAGACCGCCGAAGCCCACGCCGAAGGCCGCGGCGAGACCGAGATCTCGCTGCCCGGGCTGCCGATGGGCGTTCACCATCTGCATGCAAAGCAGGGCAAACGGTCATCGGTGACCCGGGTAATCGCGGCGCCGGCGCGAACTCCATCGCTGAAAGACGTGGTAGGCGCTGAGCGACTTTGGGGGGTTGTGGCCGCACTCTACGGCCTGCGCTCGGATCGTAACGCAGGGATCGGTGATTTTGAGGACCTTGCGCAGCTTGCAGAGGTGCTCGGGCCACATGGCGCGAGCTTTCTCGGCCTGAACCCGGTCCATGCGCTGGGTTGGGCCGCACCCGAGGTGATCAGCCCCTACTCGCCCACCCACCGTGGCTTTCTGAATGCCAATCACCTGGCTCTGGACGCCGCCAGCGCGCGCGGCGCCGATGCAACAGATGATCTGATCGACTATGCAGCCCACGCCGAGTCGCATCGCGCCGCATTGCAGGCGGCCTTTGCTGCGTTTCAGGGCACCGCGCCGGAGGGTGCGCGGGCGGAGCTCGCGGCGTTTGCCCAAAACGGAGGCAAGATGCTGCGGGACTTCGCGCGCTTCGAATGCCTCAGCACCCGTCACGGGCCGGATTGGCGGCGCTGGCCTGCGCCTCTTCGCAGCCCGGACACCGCCGGCCCCGCGGTCCCGCCCGACGCCTTGGCGTTTCACATCTGGCTGCAATGGCAGGCGGACCTGCAGCTTGGCCAGGCGCAGGCGCGGGCGCAGGCGGCTGGGCTCTCGCTTGGCCTCTACCTCGACCTCGCGATCGGAGCCCGGCGCGACGGTGCCGAGGCCTGGAGTGGTGGGGACGCCATTGCGCGGGCGGTCTCGCTCGGCGCCCCGCCTGACCATCTCAGCCCTGCGGGCCAGAACTGGCAGCTTGCGGCCTATGCCCCGCGCGGGCTGGCAGCGCAGGATTACGCACCTCTGCGGCAGATCCTCCGGCACGTGATGCGCCACTGCGGCATCCTGAGGATCGATCATGCTCTGGGGCTGAATCGCAGCTACTGGATACCCGACAACGGTGCGCCCGGCGGCTACATACGCCAGCCGTTCGAGGCGCTCATGGCGATTATCGCCATCGAGGCGCAGCGCGCCGGCACCGTGATCGTGGGCGAGGATCTGGGGCTTGTGCCCGACGGGTTCCGCGACAGGATGGCCGATCAGGGGGTCTACGGCTACACGGTGCTGCAGTATGAGAAGACCGATGACGGCAGCTTTCGCAGCGCAGATGACCTTCGGGTGCAGTCGCTCGCCTGTTTCGGCACCCACGACACGCCCACCATCGCCGGGTTCCACACCGGGCGGGATATCGACTGGTGGCACCATCTCGACTGGATCGATGCGAACGGCCACAGCCGCGCGCGGCGGCAGCGGGCACGTGAGACGGCCGAGTTGCTGGGATCGTCGGAGGGGGGCTCCGACACCGGCACCGCTGCCGATCTCGCCGTCGCCGTCCACCGCGCGCTGGCCACCGCGCCCACCGCGCTCGCAGCGGTTCAACTCGACGACATCATCGGGGCCCAGGAGGCACAGAACCTTCCGGGCACCGTCGACGCGCATCCCAATTGGCGGCGCAGATGCCCGGTTGCAGTCGCTGATCTCGCGCGCCATGAAGGTCTGGCCAGGACAGCGCAAATCATGACCCGGGCGGGCCGCAGCCTCGACACGAGAGAGATTTGAAAGGAGAGTTCATGACCGTTCAAACCGTATCCAAGGGGCCCTTCGACGGGCAAAAGCCCGGCACCTCAGGTCTGCGCAAGAAGACCCGCGTCTTCATGGAGCCGGGCTATCTGGAATGCTTCGTGCAGGCGACCTTCAACGCCATTGGCGGTGCGGCGGGCAAAACCTTCGTGATCGGCGGCGATGGGCGGTATTTCAATCGCGAGGCCATTCAGACGATGCTCAAAATGGCGGCGGCCAATGGCGCGGCCAAGGCGATTGTGGGGCAGGGCGGGCTGTTGTCGACGCCGGCGGTTTCGAACCTCATCCGTCAGCGCAGTACGGACGGTGGTTTTGTACTCTCGGCCAGCCACAACCCCGGCGGGCCCGACGCGGATTTCGGCGTGAAATACAACGTCAGCAACGGTGGCCCGGCGCCCGAGGCGATCACTCAAGCGATGTTCGAGCAGACACAGAGCATCTCGGAATACAGAACGCTCGACGCGCCGGATGTGGATCTGTCTGTCTGCGGTGACGGGCAAGTCGGGGGCATGCAGCTCGAGATCATCGATCCGGTCGAAGACTACCAGGCCCTGATGCAGACGCTCTTTGATTTCGACAAGATCAGCGCGCTCTTTGCGGGCGGGTTCACCATGCGCTTCGACGCGATGCACGCGGTGACAGGCCCCTACGCCAAGTCCATCCTCGAAGGGGCGCTGGGTGCGCCGGAGGGCGCGGTGATCAACGCGGTGCCGTCGGAAGACTTTGGCGGCGGCCACCCGGACCCGAACCCGGTCTGGGCCAAGACGCTGATGGACGAGATGATGTCCGACGCGGCCCCCGATTTCGGCGCGGCCTCGGACGGGGACGGGGATCGCAACATGATCGTCGGGCGCGGCCTCTACGTCACTCCCTCCGACAGCCTTGCCGTGCTGGCGGCCAACGCGCAACTGGCGCCCGGCTACAAGGCGGGGCTTGCGGGTGTGGCGCGGTCGATGCCCACCAGCGGGGCCAGCGACAAGGTGGCCGAAAAACTCGGGCTTGCCTGCTTTGAAACCCCCACAGGCTGGAAATTCTTCGGCAACCTGCTCGATGCCGGGAAGGTCACCCTCTGCGGCGAGGAAAGCGCGGGCACCGGCTCGGATCATGTGCGCGAGAAAGACGGGCTCTGGGCGGTGCTGCTGTGGCTGAACATTCTGGCAGAACGCGGCCAGTCGGTGGCCGAGATCCTGACGGATCACTGGGCCACGTACGGGCGCAACTACTACTCGCGGCATGACTACGAGGCGGTCCCGACCGAGGCGGCCGACGCGCTGATGCAGGCGTTGCGGGACAAGCTGGGCCGCCTTTCGGGCCAAACCATTGCCGGTGTCGAGGTCACCGCCGCCGACGAGTTCTCCTACCACGATCCGGTCGATGGGTCGGTCAGCCACAATCAGGGCCTGCGCATCTGGTTTGCAGGTGAGGGCCGCGCGGTGCTGCGCCTGTCCGGCACGGGCACCGAAGGCGCCACGCTGCGGGTATACCTTGAGCAATACGCCGCACCGGACGCCGATCACGGGCTGTCGCCGGATGCTGCCCTCAAGGCTGTGCGCGATGCAGTCATCGAGATCACCGAGATGCAGCGGCGGATCGGACGGACCGAACCGGACGTGAAAACCTGATCGCGTCGCGCAGAGGTTGAGTGGCCTTGCGGCTGATGCGCCGGGCTGGCAATCCTGTGCAGGTGCGAAGGAACGAGGTGCGCCCCCGTGTTGGTAAGAGCACTTGCAACAGCGATGATGATCGGGCTCGGGCCCGCGATGGCGGGCGATCTGCCGGCGCCCGTGACGGATGCGGACTACATGCCCGTCGACGCCGCACAGGTCCGCCTTGGGCACCTGCTCTTCTACGACCCGATCCTCTCGGGCAATCGCAACATCTCCTGCGCGACCTGTCACCATCCGAAGTTTGCCACCGCGGATGGCGTGGCCCTCTCGCTCGGCGAGGGGGGCATTGGCCTTGGACCGGAGCGGCGCGCCACGGCTGACAACACGCCGGAACAGCGCATCCCGCGCAATGCGCCGGCGCTCTTCAACCTCGGGGCGCATGAGTTCACGGTCATGTTCCATGACGGCCGCATCGAAGTGGATGAGAGCAAACCCGGCGGGCTGCGCACGCCCATGGGCGCGGAGATGACCGAAGGGTTTGCCAATCTGCTGTCGGCGCAGACGATGTTTCCGGTGCTCAGCGCGGACGAGATGGCCGGGCACTACAGCGAGAACGATGTCAGCGAAGCGGTGCGTCAGGGCCGCATCACGGGTGAGGGGGGCGCATGGGACCTGCTCAGCCGCCGCGTGGCCGAGACGCCCGGGTACGCGCCGCTGATCGAAGCGGCTTTCCCGGACAGCGAAAGGCTGAGTTTTACGGAGATCTCGGACGCCATCGCCGCCTTCGTGGCCTTCGAATGGCGCTCGGACAGCAGCCTCTTTGATGCCTATCTGCGCGGGCAGGCAGATCTGCCCCCGGAGGCAGAGCTTGGGCGCCAGCTGTTCTACGGCGAAGCGGGCTGCAGCACCTGCCACGCGGGCGCCTTCCAGACCGACCACGCGTTCCACGCGATGGGTGTGCCCCAGTTCGGGCCGGGCAAGGCCGCGCGCTTCGAAAGCCACGTGCGGGATGTGGGTCGGATGCGGGTCACCGGTCAGGCGTCGGATGCCTATGCGTTCCGCACGCCCTCCCTGCGCAATGTGACGCGGACGGGACCCTACGGGCATACGGGGAGCCATTCGGATCTGGCCGCCTTCATTGCGGATCACATCGACCCGAAATCCGCACTGGACCGGTTCGATCCGGCACAGGTGGATTTGCCTGGCCTGCCGGGCGTCGAGGATTGGCAGCACCTGCAGGATCCGGCGGAGCAGAATGCGCTCCGCGCCGCGATTAATGTGGAACCACGCCGTCTGAGCACAACCGACATCACAGCCCTCGTCGCATTCCTAGATACATTGGATGATGCCGAGGCCTTGGCAGGCCGGCTCGGCATCCCCGATAGCGTTCCAAGCGGCTTGCCTGTCGACCGCTAGGGCCCAAGGGTCAAATGTTGGTTTGCGGCAACATCCGTGTGCGACGTGACGCGCCCATCCGGCCAGATCACACGGATCTGCGCGCTCTCGGCCTCACCCAGCCCGAAGTGCAGCGGCCCCGCTTGGCCGCCGGCATGGCCGCCGCCCACCGTGACCTCCTGCACTTGGGACACATCCCCGGCAGTGACCTCCAGAAGTGCGCCGACGGCGCGGGTATTTGCGCCCTCCATGCGCAGCTCGATTGCCAGCCAATGGCCCGTTTCCGGTGTGACATTGCGGTAGAGCTCAATCGGCGCACGACGGTTCATCACCACAAGATCGAGCCGACCGTCCCCGTCGAGGTCCGCCAGCGCCGCCCCCCGCGAGCGCGCCACCGTCGCCACCCCGGCCTCGACCGAGCGTTCGGCGAATGTCCCGTCGGGCTGTTGGATCAGCAGCGTGTTCGGATCTTCCATCGCAAGGCCGGGCATCTGATCCACATTGCCCTTGGCAATGAAAAGATCGGGCCGCGCGTCGTTGTTCACATCGCCGAACTCCGCGTGCCAGCCGGTCGAAGGACGCCCGTCGTCACCCACGTGAGGGCGCTGCGCGTAAGTCCCGAGACTGTAGGGCGCGCGGCTGTAGAGCCCGTCGTCGCCCGCGATCTGCATCAGCTGATCCCCCATCGAGGTGAGCATCACCTCGGCGCGGCCGTCGCCCGTGATGTCACGGCTTGCGATGCCCATGCCCCAGAGGCGGACGGTCTCCCAGCCGTCCTCCGGCCCCAGGAACCGGCGCGCGCTGAGGTCGTACATCTGCTCCGCCCCGTCGCGCACGTAGTAATGCCTGTCGTTCGAAAGCCGCAGCCGGGTCTCGCCGGTCGCGTCGCGTGCAAAGAGGATCGAGAGCGCGCAGAACCCCGGCGACAGCGGCTCCGCGACGAAGTGCTGCCCGTTCCAGCGGTGCAGACTGTTGTCGTCACAGGCCTCGAAAGGGCCGTCCGGATCCTTGCGGTCGACATAGTTGCCAATGGCGAAGACAGCTCCATCGCCGGTCCATGTGGCAGAAAAGCCGGTCGACCAGGCGTCGCCACCCTCGAACCCCAGATCGGCGTTTGCACTGCTGAACCCGCAGGCCCCGTCGCCGCGCAAGAGCTGGTTCTCGCCCACCCGCAGCAGCATCACGTCGAGGTGCCCGTCGCCATCGGCATCGAGCGGGTAGGCGCCTGTGCTGCCGGTGAATCGGGGCAGGGGGCCGGCCTCGAACCGCATCCCGCCCTGGTTGATCATCAGCACCGCCGGGCTCTCGCCGCCTGCGGCCAGCAGGTCGGGCAGCGCGTCGCCATTGCAATCGAAGACCGCGACCCCGCCGCCGACGAAATGCTCCCACCCGCCCGAATAGACGTGGTGCGGCAGGTTTGCCGAGAGGTCCTCGAACAGCACCTCGGCCTGGGCGGTGGGCGCCAGCAGACAGGCCATCGCGACCGCTCTCACCCGCGCCCCTCCGCCATGGCATCGGCAATCTCGGACAGGGCCAGCGCCGCCGCGCCATGCGCCCACATCAGGTCGCCCCAGGCGTGGGTTTGGACCTGCTGCGGGGTCGTCACGCGGTTCAGGGTCAAGGCGTGCATCTCGCGCAGCACCTCGTCAGCGTAGAGATAGTCGTACTGCATCCGCGCACCCGCCAGGATGATGAGCGGCGGGTCAAAGAGGTTCACCACATTCGCGAGCCCAAGCGCCAGGAAACGCCCCGCACGCCGAAAGATCACGCGCGCGGCCTCGTTCCCGGCCTTCGCCTGCTCATAGAGCTGCTGCAGCATCACGTCCGGCGCAGTGGTATCCGAATTCGCCGGATCGAGTGCCGTCGAGGCCTCGCGCACCAGCGCGTAATCCGCGATATAGGCCTCGAGGCAGCCGCGCTGCCCGCATTGGCACAGGGCCCCGTCCAGCTGCACCTTGGTGTGGCCGATCTCCATGCCCAGCGAGCCTGCGCCGCGATAGAGCCGATGATTGATCACCAACCCCATGCCGACCCCCTGTTCGATCGTCACAACCGCGAAATCGGCCATCGCCCGGCCCTTGCCGAACCAGAGCTCGGCCAGGGTCACGAGATTGGCGTCATTGTCGACGGCCACGGGCACGCCAAAGGCGTCTTCGGCAAGCCGCCGCAAGGGGCGGTCGGTTTCGGTCAGCAGGGGGGACCACACCATTTGACCCGCGTTGTGATCGATCATGCCGGGCAGGCCGAGCCCGATGCAGGCGACGTCGGTGCGGACAAGCTTGGCCTCCTTGAGCAGGGCGTCGAGCACCTGCCCGGTTTCGTCCAGCACTTGCTCCAGCGAGCGGCGCCGCGGCTGACAGGCGAGGCTTGCCTGCGCCAGCGGCCGGCCTGCGGCATCGACCAGCAGGGCCGTGTGCTGCGCCCGCGACAGCTTGATGCCCACCACATAACCAGCATCGGGCTGAACGGAGAGCGCGACCGGCGGCCTGCCGCGCGTTGTACTGCGTGTAGGGTCGCTGCTCTCCCGCAACAGACCAAGATCGAGCAACTCACCGACCAGAGATGTGATCGACGCGGGGCTGACTTTCAGCTGCTTGGCCAGATCGATCCGCGAGATCTGACCGGCGGACCGCACGCATTCGAACACCCGGTAGCGCAGGGACCGTCCCGAGACGTCGGCTTCCGGACGAATCGGGCCGCACCCGGCTGGCGTATCTCCAAGATCAGGCTGCGAGATCTCGACATTCATTTATTCAGACCTCGAAAATAAAAGGCTAATGTGGGCCAAAATCGGCTGAGATTCCGCTGATAATTCAGGAAACGCCCGATATTTTAGCTCAAGATCCATAAATTTATTTTGACAGCTGAATTAAAACAGTCAATCCTTTTGCGCATGCCGATCTTGAAAACAGGCATGAACAGTCAACAGAACTGTCCCTACGGGAGGATACAATGAAGAAGATGATGATTACGGGCCTGGCCATCTCGGCAGCCCTCAGCACAGCGGCGTTCGCCCAGGACCTCACGGTTGGCGTGAGCTGGTCGAACTTCCAGGAAGAGCGTTGGAAAACCGATGAAGCGGCGATCAAGGCAGCTCTCGAAGAAGCGGGTGCCAGCTATATCTCCGCCGATGCCCAGGCCTCCGCGGCCAAGCAGCTGACGGATGTGGAGGCGCTGATCGCCCAGGGCGCCGACGCGCTGATCATTCTTGCCATGGATAAGGACGCCATCGGCCCCGCCGTGGACAAGGCCGATGCAGAAGGCATCCCGGTTGTGGGCTATGACCGTCTGATCGAGGACGACCGCACCTTCTATCTGACCTTCGACAACAAGGGCGTGGGCCGGATCATCGCCGAGACCGTGGTGGCCGCACAGCCCTCGGGCAACTTCGCGATCATCAAGGGCGACAAGGGTGACCCGAACGCGGGCTTCCTGCTCGAAGGCATGATGGAAGTGATCGGCGACAAGGTCGACGGCGGCGAGATCAAGATCGTCGGTGAAGCCTTCAGCGATGGCTGGAAGCCCGACAACGCCCAGAAGAACATGGAGCAGATCCTGACCGCGAACAACAACGAGATCGACGCGGTTCTGTCGCAGAACGACGGTATGGCGGGTGGCGTGATTGCCGCGCTCTCCGCGCAGGGCCTCAACGTGCCGGTTGGCGGCCAGGACGGTGACCACGCTGCACTGAACCGCGTGGCCCGTGGCGAGCAGACCGTCTCGGTCTGGAAGAACTCGCGCGAGCTTGGGGCCGCTGCGGCTGAAATTGCCGTGGCGCTGGCCAACGGGACCGCGATGGACGAGATCGACGGCGCCGTGAAATGGTCCGGCGGTGAGAAAGGCGTCGAGATGACCGCCATCTTCCTCGAGCCGACACCGATCACCAAGGACAACCTCGGTGACGCGATCGCGGCCGGTCACATTGATCAGGCCAAGGCCTGTGCGGGCGCCCTGGACGGCGTCAACGGCTGCTGACCTGAAGCGATCTGCCGGGCGCCCGAGGTGGCGCCCGGCCCATTTTCGAACTTTCTAAACGGCCAGATGTGCAGACGCCCGCGTGATCTCGACGCGGCTCGCAGACGCACATCTCGTGAGGGGCGCGCTGAACCATGACCGATCAAACGACGCAATCACCCGGCACCAGCACATCGAGCGGCGGCGTGATCGCCCGCTTTATCCGCGAAACCGAGCTCGACACCCGCCTTCTCGGCATGCTCGGCGCCCTGGCGATCATCTGGATCGGTTTTCACCTCTACGGGCAGATCGTCAACGGCTTCGGTGCGTTCCTGACACCGCGCAACCTGTGGAACCTCTCGGTCCAAACCGCCTCGATCGGGATCATGGCCACGGGCATGGTGCTAGTGATCATCACCCGCCACATCGATCTCTCGGTGGGCTCCATGCTGGGCTTCTGCGCCATCATCATGGGGGTCGTGCAGGTCAACATCCTGCCGCAGTTCCTGGGCCTGGGTCACCCGATGATCTGGGTCATCGCCGTCATCGTCGGCATCCTCTGCGGCAGCTTCATCGGCGCGTTCCACGGCGCGCTGATCGCCTACGGCAAGATCCCCGCCTTCATCGTGACCCTGGGCGGTCTGCTGGTCTGGCGCGGCGCCGCCTTCCTCGTGGCCCGCGGCGAGACGATCTCGCCGGTCGATCCCACCTTTGCCCTGATGGGCGGCGGGCCTTACGGCGCCATCGGCGCCACCGGCAGCTGGATTGTCGGGCTGCTCGGCTGCGCCGCCGTCCTGGGCCTCATCGTGATGGGTCGGCGCAAACGCAAGATCTTTCACATCGCGCAGCGTCCGATCTGGGCCGAGAGTTTTCTGGCCCTTGTCGGCTGCGGCGCCGTCATCGGGGCCGTGTTGCTGGTCAACGCTTACCCCTGGCCGCGGGGCATCGTGCGCCGCTACGCCGAAGCCGAAGGGATCACCGTGCCCGAGGGCGGGCTTTTCATCAGCCACGGCTTTGCCATCCCGGTGCTGATCCTCGTGGGGGTCGCGATCTTCATGACCATCCTGATGTCGCGCACGCGCTTCGGCCGCTATGTCTATGCCATCGGCGGCAACCCCGAGGCGGCGGAGCTTGCGGGCATCAACACCCGCTGGATGACGGTGAAGATATTCGCGCTGATGGGCGCGCTTACCGGCCTCTCGGCTGTGGTGGCCTCCGCGCGTCTGGGCTCGGCCACCAACGCGCTTGGCACGCTGGATGAGCTCTACGTGATTGCCGCCGCCGTCATCGGGGGCACCTCGCTCGCCGGCGGCGTGGGCACGATCTATGGCGCCATCCTCGGTGCGCTGGTCATGCAATCGTTACAAACGGGTATGGTGCTCATCGGCTTTGACGCCGCCATCCAGCAGGTTGTCGTCGGCTCGGTGCTCGTGCTGGCCGTCTACCTCGACATCCTCTATCGTCGCAAATCCAAGTGAGGGGCCGGACCATGACAGACACATCGCAAACCCCGCTCGTCCAGCTCAAGGACATCTCGATCTCCTTCGGTGGCATCCGCGCCGTGGACCACGTGAGCCTCGATCTCTATCCCGGCGAAGTCGTGGGCCTTCTGGGGCACAACGGGGCGGGCAAGTCCACGCTGATCAAGATCCTGTCGGGTGCCTATCAGAAAGATGGCGGCGAGATCTGGATCGAAGGCAAGAAGGTGGACATCACCAGCCCGCGCGATGCGCGGGACTACAACATCGAGACGATCTACCAGACGCTTGCGCTGGCCGACAATCTCGATGCGGCCTCGAACCTCTTTCTGGGGCGCGAGCTGGTGACAGCAACCGGCTTCGTGGACGATGCGAAAATGGAGAGCGAGACCGCCAAGATCATGGCGCGGCTCAATCCCAACTTCCGCAAGCTGAAGGAGCCGGTGAGCGCGCTCTCGGGCGGTCAGCGCCAATCGGTCGCCATTGCCCGCGCGGTCTATTTCAATGCCAAGATCCTGATCATGGACGAGCCAACTGCGGCGCTTGGCGTGCACGAAACCCAGATGGTCGCGGACCTCATTCAGGAGCTGAAGAAACAGGGCCTCGGCATCTTCCTGATCAGCCATGACACCCGCGAGATGCTGGAGCTGTGCGACCGCGTCTCGGTGATGAAGAACGGCAAGCTGGTGGGCACCGAGCGGGTCGAGGATGTGACCGAGGACGACATCCTGAGCATGATCATCATGGGTAAGAAGCCCGACAAAGCGGCCTAGGCGATGTATCTCGGGCTCGATCTTGGGACCTCCGGCCTGAAGGCCGTGCTGATCGATGCGGATCAGCGGCTGGTGGCGGAAGCCACCGCGCCGCTGACGGTGCAGCGGCCGCACAGCGGTTGGTCCGAGCAGAATCCGGCAGAGTGGCTGGCGGCGACGGAAACGGCGATGACCGCGCTGGCGGGGCAACACACCCTCGATGCCGTACAGGGCATCGGGCTCAGCGGCCAGATGCACGGCGCCACGCTGCTGAATGCAGCGGGCGATGTGCTGCGACCCTGCATGCTGTGGAACGACACGCGCAGCCATGTGGAGGCCGCCGCCTTCGACGCCGACCCGCAGTGGCGTAGGGTCACCGGCAATATCGTCTTCCCCGGATTCACCGCGCCGAAGGTGGATTGGGTGCGTGTGAACGAGCCGGAGATATGGGGCAAGACCGCCAAGATCCTGTTACCCAAGGACTATCTGCGGCTCTGGCTCACGGGTGAGGCTGTCTCCGAGATGTCCGATGCCGCCGGAACCAGTTGGCTCGACACGGGCGCACGCGACTGGTCCGACGTGCTGCTCGGGGCCTCGGGGCTCGACCGGGATCACATGCCGCGCCTTGTGGAAGGCGCCGCACCGTCGGGGCAGCTGCGCGATGCGCTGGCCGACCGCTGGAGCCTGCCGAAAGGCGTCGTGGTTGCGGGTGGGGCAGGGGACAACGCCGCCTCTGCCGTCGGCATGGGGGTCGTGAAACCGGGGCAGGCCTTCCTGTCACTCGGCACCTCGGGCGTGCTCTTTGCCGCCAGTGCGGCTTACCAGCCCGATGCGCCCTCTGCCGTGCACACCTTCTGCCACGCGCTGCCCGACACCTGGCACCAGATGGGCGTGATCCTCGCCTGCACCGATGCGCTGAACTGGTACGCCAGCCTCGTGCAATCCGACGCGGGCAGCCTGACCGCCGATCTCGGTACGCTGCAGGCGCCGGGCGAGACGCTGTTCCTGCCCTATCTCGGCGGCGAACGCACCCCGCACAATGATGCCGCTGCACGCGGCGCCTTCCTCGGCCTTGGCCACGCAACCGATCGCGCGGCCGGCACCCGCGCCGTGCTCGAAGGGGTCAGCTTCGCCTTCCGCGACAGCCTCGATGCGCTGCGCAGCACCGGCACCGAGATCGACACGCTGGTCGCCGTCGGCGGTGGCAGCAAATCCGACTATTGGCTGCAGGCCTTGGCAACACTGCTGGAGATGCCGATTGACCTGCCAGAAGCAGGGGATTTCGGCGGTGCCTTCGGGGCGGCGCGGCTGGGGCTGATGGCCGCGACCGGCGCGGGCACCGAGATCGCCACGCCCCCGGCCACCGCCCGCAGCATCGCGCCTGATCCGGCCCTGACGCCGGCATTCCTCGACAAGCACCAAAAGTACCGCGCCGCCTATGCGGCCCTCAAGGAGGCTCTATGACCGACTTCTTCGCTGGCATCTCGCCCGTCAAATACGCTCCGGACGCGCCGGCGGAAGACCTGGCCTTTCGCCACTACAACGCCGATGAGATGATCGCGGGCAAGCGCATGGAAGATCATCTGCGGTTTGCCGTCGCCTGGTGGCACAGCTTTGCCTGGCCGGGTGGCGACCCCTTCGGCGGGCAGACCTTCGAGCGCCCGTGGTTCGGCGACACCATGGAATTGGCACGGCTCAAGGCGGACGTCGCCTTTGAGATGTTCGCGATCCTCGGCCAGCCTTACTATTGCTGGCACGACGCCGACGTCCGCCCGGAGGGCGCCACATTCGCCGAGAGCAAGCGCAATTTCGAAGAGATCATCGACTATATTGGCGAGAAGATGGAAGGGCAGGGCACCAAGCTGCTCTGGGGCACCGCGAACCTCTTTTCGCACCGCCGTTTCATGGCCGGAGCCGCGACCAACCCCGACCCGGAGGTCTTTGCCTGGTCCGCCGCCACGGTGAAGAACTGCATCGACGCGACCCACAAGCTCGGCGGTGAAAACTACGTGCTCTGGGGCGGGCGCGAGGGGTACGAGACCCTGCTCAACACCGACCTGAAACGTGAGCGCGCGCAGGCCGGGCGCTTTTTGCAGATGGTGGTCGACTACAAGCACAAGATCGGTTTCAAGGGCGCGATCCTGATCGAGCCCAAGCCGCAGGAGCCCACCAAGCACCAGTACGACTACGACGTTGCCACGGTCTATAGCTTCCTCAAGGAGTTCGGCCTTGAGACCGAGGTGCAGATGAACATCGAACAGGGCCACGCCATCCTCGCAGGCCACAGCTTCGAGCACGAGTTGGCCATGGCCGCCGCGCTTGGCATCTTCGGCTCCATCGACATGAACCGCAATGACTATCAGTCCGGCTGGGACACCGACCAGTTCCCCAACAACGTGCCCGAGGTCGCGCTGGCCTATTACGAAGTGCTGAAGGCGGGCGGATTCACCACGGGTGGCACAAACTTCGACGCCAAGCTGCGCCGCCAGAGCCTCGACCCGAAAGACCTGATCGCGGCCCATGTGGGTGCTATGGACATCTGCGCGCGTGGCCTCAAGGCGGCCGCGGCGATGCTGGAGGACGGCGGCCTTGAAGCGGCCCGCGCTGCACGTTATGCGGGTTGGGACGATGCGACCGCCCAGACCTGGCTGACCTCGGCGTCGCTCGATCAGATCGAAGCGCAGGTGGCCGGTGGCGGCATCGATCCGCAGCCGCGCTCCGGTCAGCAGGAGATTCTGGAGAATTACGTCAGCCGCTTTGTCTGAGGGCACCGATCCATGGCCTTAATCCTCGCCGATGTCGGAGGCACCAACGTCCGCTTCGCCAGCGTTGCGGAGCGGTCCGCCGTGCCGGCGCAGATCCATCGGTTTCAGAACGATGATTATGCAAGCTTCGACGCCGCGCTGGAGGCCTATCGCGCGCAGATCGGGCTGGGTGCGGCCTCGGCGCTGAGCGTGGCTGTTGCCGGCCCCGTAACCGACCGCAAGGCCCGGCTCACCAACCGCAACTGGGAACTCTGCACCGAGGCGCTGGCCCGCGCGCATGGTTTTGAACGGGTCTATCTGCTGAACGATCTCAGTGCGCTGGGCTATGCGCTCGACAGTCTCGATGCGGACGGTCTGGCGCCGGTTCTGGACAGTGGCGCACCGCCCAACGGTGCAGATCAGCGTCTTGTCGTGGGTGTTGGGACCGGGTTCAACGTCAGCCCGGTGCTGAGCTTTGGGGGCACATCGGTCTGCCTGCGGGCAGAGGCGGGGCTCGGCAGCCTGCCCTCACGCGTGGTGCGCCTTCTGGAAGACTATGTGGGGGGCGCCGCACCGTGGGTCCGCTGCGCCGAGGATGCGGTCCGCGGTCCCGGGCTCGCTGAGCTGCATGCCGCGGCAACGGGCCAGCCGAAGATCGACGCGCGCGATGTCATCGCCGCCGCCAACACCGGAGACGCGGCGGCCGAGGCCTCGGTCAAGGTCTATGCACGGATGTTGGGCGAGCTCGTGCTGGATTTGCGGCTGCTCTACATGCCGCAGGGTGGGATCTTCATGGCAGGGTCGGTGGTGCGCGGCTTGCTCGACAGCCCCGCGCGCGACACCTTCATTGACACCTTGCGGGCGCCCGCCTCGGTGAAATCGTCGCTGGCCCCGGTGCCGGTCTCCCTGATCACCCAGGACGAGGCGGCGTTGCGCGGCTGCCTGGCCTTCGCGAGAGCTTTGGGCTGATCAGCGCAGCCGCGCGCCGTCAGCTCTCTGAAATCACCCACCAGTCGACGCCGGCTGCCGGAATGGTTTTCCCTTGGAATTCAATGAGCTCTGGCCCGTAGTTGAACGCGAACCGATGCGTGGCCGTATCCCGAAGCCGTAGCCCTTCAGGCAAGGTCTGCGCCGGCAGGCCCGCCTCTTTCGCCAGCCCGTGCACGACCCGCTCCCACAGCTCCGCATCGGGCCAGGCGCCAAGGTAGTGCATCCGGCCGTTGCCCACCAGCACAGGCTGCCCGGTGTCCGCCTCGAGCAGCGTATCGGCGCTGCCATCAAGGTCTTCGACCCAGTGCTGCACCGCTCCGCCCCCCAGAACCGCCCGCGCCACATAGGGCGGCAGGCTTTCCACGCGTGTCGCCGTTACATCGAGGCCGGGCAGCGCGGGGCCCATGGGGTTTGGTATGCGCAGCTCCTCCGTCACGGCATTGCTGCGCGGCCCGACCAGCGCCACCGTCTCTTGCAATGCGGCCGCAAGCGCCGGAGGCAGAGTGGCCAGCCCCGGTGCCAGCACCAAGGCGTAGCCCGAGAGATCGGTTGTGGTCGAGGGCACGATATCAATCGACAGGCCACAGCGCCGCAGGGCGCGGTAGGCATCGAGCATCAGTCGGAAATAGCTGAAGTCCGCACCTTGCGGCAGTGTCGCCCAGGCCCAGTCGGAGGGGTAGTCGAAGACCAGTGCTACCGGCGCCTGCTGCGGCGCAATGTCCGGCATCTGGGCAATCTCGCGGCCGACTTGCGCGGCTTCGGCGAGCCCCGGTGCGGGGGCATTGTCGGGGCGTTTCAGCCCGGCGTGCATCTGCTCCTGTGCGAAAGGCGCTTGCCGCCAGCGGAAGTAGCTCACCACTTCGGCCCCATGCGCAAAGGCCTCCCAGCTCCAGAGCCGCACCATGCCGGGCAGCGGGGCGGGGTTGTGGGGCGCCCAGTTCACCGGTCCGGGCTGCTGTTCCATCACCCACCAGCGGCCGTCGCGACCGACGGCGCGGTAGAGGTCATGGTGGAACGCCTGCATGTCCGGGTCGCCCTGCTGCAGGTAGCGCGCCTTGTGCTCTGCCGTGCCTTCCAGCCGGTCCGAGAGGAAGCCAATCGGGTAGCTGTCCCAGCTGGCGATATCGATCGAGGCGCCCACCTCGAAATGGTCGAAATCCAGCACCCGACCCATGTAGTTGTGTATCAGCGGCGCCTCGGTGCGGGCACGGAGCGCCGCCACCTGGACCTCGTGATAGGCGACAACCTGATCGGAGGAGAAGCGTCGGAAGGCCAACTCGTGGCTGGGGTTCGGCTGCGTTACGGTGAGGTTGGGCAGGTCGATCTCGTCGAAACTCCGGTACTCCATCGACCAGAAGACATTGCCCCAGGCCTCATTCAGGGCTTCGATGTCGCCATAGCGCTGCGCCAGCCACGCGCGGAACGCGACGCGGGCGGCGTCGGAGTACGACAGGATCGTGTCGTGGCACCCATATTCATTGTCGATTTGCCAGCCGTGGATGCGCGGATCACGCCCATAGCGGTCGCCCAGCACCTCTGCAATCGCGCCGCTGGCCTCCCGATAACCTGCATGGCTGAAGCAATAGTGCCGCCGTGAGCCGAACCCGCGCGGGTGGCCCTGTGCATCCACGGCCAGCATGTCGGGGAAGCGGTCGAGCATCCAGCGCGGCGGGGTGCAGGTGGGTGTACCGAGCACGATCTTGAGCCCTGCGCTGCTGAGCACGTCAATCGCGCGATCCAGCCAGTCGAAGTCGAAGCGTCCCGGCTCGGGTTCGATCCGGCTCCAGGCAAACTCACCGATCCGCACCCAGGAGATACCCGTTGCAACCATCTCGGCAGCATCCTCAGCCCACATCTCCTCGGGCCAGTGTTCGGGATAGTAGCAGGCACCCAACGCGCGGTTCATAAGATCACCTGTGGCTCCGGGAGGCCCTGTGCGATGTTCGGCACCGCAAAGGTTTGACCGTTTGGGCTTTGATCATGCGCCACGTCTGCGGGCAAGCCCTGCCGCGCGCTGGTGACGTAAAGCGTGCGGAATTCCGCACCGCCAAAGGCGGGGCAGGTGGCATGCAGCGCCGGCACCGCAACGTCCCGCAGGAAAGTCCCATCCGGCGCATAAGCGGTCACGCGCGCCGCCCCCCATTGCGCGATCCAGATCGTGCCATCCTTGTCCACCACTGCGCCATCCGGGTGCAACGCGTCGGCCGAGAGGTCAAGAAACACCTGCGGGTCGCCGTCTGGCCAGCCGTTGCGGTCAAGCGCTGCGCGCATCACCCGCTGTGTCGCGGTATCGGTGAAATAGGCGCAGCTTCGATTGGGCGCAAAGCAAATCGCATTCGAAATGGTGATGCCCGGCACCAGCTTGCGCAACTGCCCCTGATAGAAGCGATAGATCGCACCGGCGCCCGGTTCGGCGTTGCGCCCCATCGTGCCGATCCAGAACCCGCCCCAGGGGTCTGCGCGCCCATCGTTAGAACGGGTCACGGCGTTGTTCCGCTCCAGCCCGCAGATCTGTGTCTTGCTGCCGTTTCGCAGGTCAAACCGCCAGAGCCCGCTCGCGGAGGCGATGAGCAGTGTGTTGTCATCGACCCAACCTGCAGCGGAGACGGGCTCGTCAAACCGCCACTCCAGCGGACCCGAGGCATCACGGCTCAGAAGCCGGTGCCGCATGATGTCGAACCAGAAAAGCTGCTGTCGCTCCGGGTGCCAGAGCGGGCCTTCGCCCAGGATACAGCGTCGGTCGTCGAAGACCTCAGCGCTCATCCGACCGCCTGTTGGTAGGCCTCGACGATCTTGGCGGCGCGCGTGGCCACATCCGCAGCGCTCATACCCGGTTGGTAGAGGGCTGAGCCGATGCCAAAACCGTCAGCGCTGGCCGCGATCCATTCGCCGAAATTCTCCGGCCCCGCGCCGCCCACGGCATAGACCAGCGTGCCGCTGGGCAAGATCGGGCGCATCGCAGCAAGCCCGGCAGTACCCGCCATTGCGCCGGGAAAGAGCTTGAGCCCATCGGCCCCGGCCTGCAGGGCGGTGAAGGCTTCGGAGGGCGTGAAGACGCCCGGCCAGCTCTGCAACCCGTGCGCCTTGGTGGCTTTGATCACCTCTGCATCGCAATTGGGTGAGACGATGAGCTTGCCGCCGACCTCCGCGACGGCGTTCACTTCGTCCACGGTCAGCACCGTACCCGCGCCGATCAGTGCCTGGTCGCCGAAGTCGCGGGCCAGTGCGCCGATGCTCTCCAGCGGATCGGGCGAGTTCAGCGGCACTTCGATTTGGCGAATCCCAGCGGCGATCAACGCCTCGCAGACGGCGGGCGCTTCGGCGGGCATGATCCCGCGCAGAATGGCGATGAGGGGCAGGGTCATGTCAGGGCCTTTGCGTTGCGATAGGCGGCCGTGAGCCCGGCCAGCGTTGCTTTTTCCGTGTCGACGAGCATCGCCTCGATGCCCTGTTGGCGCAGGGCCTGTCCGTAGGCGCGCGCCTGATCGCCCATGCCGAGAATGGCGATGTTTTGGCCCAGCCAATAGGGGCGCGCCGCGGCAAGCTCCGCACCGATCAGCAGGCCGGAGAGCGTGGCGCGTGTCACCGGTGCCCCGGTGCCGTGCAGCAGGTTGCCCGCACGCAGGCCAAAGAGCCGGGCAGCGAGCGCTTCGGGTTTGGACATCGCATCGCTCACGGCGGCGGCAAAGGCCTCTGCATCCCAACCGTCGCCACCCAACGAATGCCGCAGAACCGAGTGCGCGCTGATCAGAGCGAAGAGCTCCCCACTCATGAAGGTCTGGAAGCTGACGACTTCGCCGGCGCTCAGATGCACCCATTTGGTGTGGGTACCGGGCATGCAAAGCACCCCGTCCCAGCCGGGGTTGAGCGCAAGAAAGCCCGCCACCTGCGTCTCTTCCCCGCGCATCACGTCGGCGGGGGCACTCTGGGAGAGGCCCGAGACGACACGGACGCTTAGATCACCGGTCGTGGGGGCCGTGGTCAACTTTTCGGCCAGCGGGGTGCAGGGCACGCTGCGATAGGGCGCTTCGACCCAGCCCTGGCGCGAGCCGACCATGCCGCAGGCGATCACGGGCACCGGCCCGGCCTCCAGCCAGCCTGAGATCAGCGCCATCAGCGCTGGCTCAAACCCGTCGGAGGCCAGCTTGCCCATGCCGTCATCAGAGTCCGCGCGGGCCAGAACCGTAGCGCCCTGCATCGCATAGGCGCGCAAATTGGTGGTGCCCCAATCCACTGCGATCCAGTCCGGTGTCACGCGCTCTGCCATAGCCTATCCCGTGGTCACGACGCCGCCGTCGACGACCATGCATTGCCCCGTCATCATCTTGCTGGTGTTCGAGGCGAGAAACAGCACCGCATCGACCACGTCCTGCGGTTCCAGATGGGTCTTCAGGCACTGCCGCTCCAGATGGGCCGCGAGCCCCTCGGGCGTGGCCCATTTGTCGAGTTGCTTTTCGGTGAGCACCCAACCTGGGGCCAGTGCATTCACGCGAATGCCGTCGGGGCCCAACTCGCGCGCGAGGCTTCGGGTCATCGCGGTGATGCCACCATTCGCCGCCGTATAGGCTGGATAGCCTGCGTTGCCCATCATGTAGCTGATCGAGCTGAAGTTGATGATTGAGCCCGAACCACGCGCCTGCATGGCCGGTGCCACGGCCTGGGCGGCGAAGAAATAGGCCTTCAGGTTCACCGCCATGAGGAAATCCCATTCCTCCGGTGTGACGTCCTTCCAGCTGTGGCGTTTGTCATTGGCAGCATTGGAGACCAGCGTGTGGATCGGCCCGTGCGCCTCGGCGGCCTCAGCGATGCTGCGCTGAAGGCCTTCGGTATCGGTGATGTCGCCCTGAAAGAACAGCGGGCGCACCCCGTGCTTCGCCTCCATCTCATCGACAAAACCGCTGGCGTCCGAACGCCCGATGAAGGCGACCTTGGCGCCCTGCGCCAGAAACCCGTCCGTCAGGTCCGCCCCGATGCCGGAGCCGCCGCCGGTGATGTAGATCGAGGCCCCGTCGAGGTCGTGGAACGTTGCTGTCTTGGTCATGAGGACACCTCTTCTGCCGTGTGCGAAAGGGTCATAGCCGTTTGCCCTCCAGCACCCATAGGGTTTCGGGATAACTCCAGGGCAGGGCGATCCCATTGTGCATCAGCGCCGCCCCGGTCAGCGTAAGCGGCCCTTGTTTCAGGGCCGGGCTGCCACGCGACAGCTCGGTGGCCTCATGCCGGTTGCGCAGGCTGATCTCGTAACGCGCGTCCGGGTCCAGCCGGGTGAGCCGCAAGGGGCGCGGCGCGATCTGGCGCGAGGAGCCAGATTTGCCCGCAAAGATCACGAACTGGCTGCCATCACGGGTCATCTGCTGCTCGGCGATCACCGACGTATCTGTCGCATCGAGCCGCAGGATATCGGCGCCGTACATCCAGTCGCGGTTGGCCTTCCACCAAGTCGTGACATCGCGCAGCACCGCGGCCTCGTGCTCGGTCAACTCGCGCGGGTCCATCTCGAAGCCCAGGTGCCGCTGCGCGGCAACCCAGGCGCGGAAAGAAATGTCCAGAATCCGCCCCGAAGTATGGCATTTGCGCGGCCCCACGTGGCTGCCGGTCACGGCGGCGGGCAGGAAGAGGGCCGCATTGTGCTGCATATGCAGTCGCTCCAGCGCGTCGTTGCTGTCGCTGAGCCAGACCCGCTGGGTGCGGCTGAGGATGCCGAAATCGATGCGCCCGCCGCCGGAGGCACAGCTTTCGATCTCCACATCCGGGAAATCGGCGCGCAGCCGGTCGATCAGCGCGTAGGAGCCGCGCGTCTGTGTCGCATCCGGCGCGGGCAGCACGCGGTTGTGGTCCCATTTGATGTAGTCGATGGGATGCGCATGCAGCAGCGCAGAGATTCGCCCGTAGAGGAACTCGCGCACCTCCGCCAACCCCATGTTCAGCGCCTTCTGCTGCCGTCCGAGGATCTGGTCTTCAGCCCCCAGCGCCCAGTCGGGATGGGCGCGGTGGATGTTGCTGTCGGGGTTGATCATTTCCGGCTCGAACCAGATGCCGAACGCCATGCCTTGCCCATGCACATGGTCGATCAGCGGCCCCAGCCCGTCGGGATACTTGCGCGGGTCCACCTCCCAATCGCTGAGCGACGAGGTATCGTCGTCCCGCTGCCCGAACCAGCCGTCATCCAGCACGAAGCGCTCCGCTCCGAGGTCTGCGGCCCGCGTTGCGATATCTTTCAGCACCGGCAGGTCGTGGGCGAAATAGACGGCTTCCCAGCAGTTGTAATGCACCGGGCGCGGGCGGCCCGGCTTCGTCCAGGTCACGATCCGGTCGCGCAAGTGGCGCTGGAACGACACCGCGCAGCCGTTGAAGCCATCCGACGAATAGACCGCATAGAGCGGCGCTGTGCGGAACTCCGTGCTGGGGGCGGTCTCCATTCGGGCCGCGTGCCCGAACTGAATCTGCCGGCGGCCATCGGGCAGCTCTTCGGCGATCATCCGGTGCCCGCCGGACCAGCCGTAGTGGAAGGCAAATGCCTCACCGCTCGCATTCGTCGCCCCGCGGCAGGGCACGATCAGCCCCGGGAAATGCTCATGCCCTGTCCGCCCTGTGCGGTTCTCGCGATAGCGGATGCCAGGCGACCAGGCCGTGCGGTTGAGCTGGAACTCTCCGCACCAGCGCCCGGCCACATCGATCATCTCGTCCGATTGCTGCGGCGCGGGCAGCACGGGAGCCGCGAGCCAGTGCAGGTGCAACGGCCGGTCGGAATTCACCCGCGCCGAGAGCGCAATCACATGGGTGTCCGGGTCCAGAGCGAACTCCGCCGTATAGGTCAGCCGGTTCGCCGTGTCCTCGCAGATCACGGTCAGATGCTGCTCCGCCTCAACGACGTCTTTCAGCTTGAATGCGGGCAGCAGCGGCGCACCATCGCTGTCGCGCACGATCAGCCCCGGTTGGCCGGGGAAGGTGTGCGAGGCTTCCGGACAGATCGAGAGGTCCGGGTTCTCGTCCAGCATGCCACCGGTGACATCCAGAGCCACCGCCGCCGTCAACTGCCCCAGATCCTCCCCCTCGGGCAGCGGAGGCCCCCAGTAGATCACCTGGGGGCTGCGTCCGCCTGTCGAGGCAAGAACCATGGTCTGGCGATCATCGTCCAGACGCCAGTGTGTTGTCACTTTACGGCCCCCAGGGTCAGACCGGCAATGAAGTGTTTCTGCATCAGGAAGAACATCAGCACAGGGGGCAGGGCGGCCACGATCGAGCCCGCGCTCATCAGGTGATAGGCGGCGCGGAACTGTGCATTGAAACTTGTAATCCCAGCAGTGACCGGCTGGCTCTCTGGCCCTTGGGTCAGCACCACAGCCCAGAAATAGTCGTTCCAGATGAAAGTGAAGATCAGCACGCTGAGCGCGGCAATCGCGGGCTTCATCAGCGGGATGACCACATACCAGAAGATCTTCCACTCGGCGATGCCCTCGACCCGTGCCGCCTCGATCAGCTCATGCGGCAGGGCGCGGATAAAGTTGCGCATGAAGAGCGTGCAGAACCCGGTCTGAAACGCGATGTGAAAGAGCACAAGTCCGGTCTTGGTGTTGTAAAGCCCCATGTCGAGCGTCAGGTCGCGCACCGGCACCATGAGGATCTGGAAGGGCACGAAGTTACCCGCGACGAACATGAAGAAAATCCAGATGTTCGACTTGAACTTGTAGACGCCGAGCGCAAAACCCGCGAGGCAGCTGAGCGCCACCGCGCCGATTACCGTCGGTACCGTGATCAGGACCGAATTCAGCATGTAGCGCGGCATGTCGGAGTTGAAGAACACCTGCCCGTAGTTGTTGAACATCTCGAAGGAGGAGGGCAGGCCCCAATAGTTGCCTTGGGTGAAATCCACCGCCGGCTTGATCGAGAAGACCGCAACGGCGATCAGTGGCAAGAGCCACATGATCAGGGCAAGAGGCAGAAGCGACTGATAGGTCAGCTGCCAGGAGCGCGGGGTTTTTTCAATCGGTGTCGGAAACATCTCAGCACTCCTCGGGCAGCGGCGGCAGGGCGGCCTGCGCCTTCTTCGTCAGCCCGCTTCGAATGGTTGTGTAGGAGACGGCCACGCGATGCTTGGCCTCATCCGGATCCAGCGTTGGCAGGTCCAGCCGCACCCAGGCCCCCCGGAAATAGGCGGGCTTGCCGGCGGCCCCGCTTTCGATCAGCATCTGCGCCATCTCGGTATCCGCGCAGCGCACCACAACGTGGTCGTCATTGGTGGCCCGCTGATCGGTATGCCCGAAACAGGCGAACATCTTGCCGCCGACCTTCCAGGCATCGAGTTCGCCGGGCCCGGAGAGCACGGCGCCCGGATGCACCGCGCAAAGCGCATCGAAATCCGTCCGGGTCATGCGTACACCCCCGTCACCCGTCCGAAAATACTCCCGCCGGAGGCGGCCGCACATCTCGACACGCTCATCGGCCCTTCTCCTCGGACCACATGGACCACAGGAAGTAGGCGATGAAGACCAGCATGATCAGGAAGAGCACCACGGCGATCGCCGCACCGTACCCCATGCGGAAGCCGTATTCAGACAGCGCCTTTTCGAACATGTAGAAGCTGAGCACCCGCGTCTGGCCGAAAGGCCCGCCGTTGGTCATGATTGAGATGAGGTCAAAGCTCCGCAGGGCGCCGATGATGGTCACGACAAAGGCGATGAAGGTGGCAGGGCGAAGCTGCGGGATGATGATGTACCACAGCATCCGCCAGCCCTTGGCGCCATCCAGCCGCCCCGCTTCGATCTGCTCGGGGTCCACGGCGTTGAGACCGGTCAGATAGAGGATCATGCAATAGGCCGTCTGTGGCCAAAGCCCGGCGGCGATGATGCCATAGGTCGCCAGCGTCGGGTCGCCCAGCACGTTGACCGGGCCGAGCCCGAAGACGCCCAGAAGCCCGTTCAGCAGCCCCTCATTCGGCAGGTAGAACCAGGAAAACACCAGGCCGACAACGACTTGAGACAGCACGAATGGGAAGAAGAACAAAGACTTGTAGATGCGAATGCCCGTAACAGTCTGATTCAGGAAGAGCGCGATGAACAGGCCGCCCGGAATCGCCAGCAGATAGAAAAGCAGCCACTTGAGGTTGTTCCACAGCGAGACCTCGAAGGCGCTGTCGTCCATCAGCTCGACGTAATTGGCCATGCCCACGTAGCGCGCCTCGCCCAGACCGTCCCAGTCGTAGAAGGAAATCTGGATCGACTGGAAGATCGGCGAGATCACGTAGACCAGGAAGAACAGGATCGCGGGCGCCAGGAACAGCCAGGGGGTCACGGCGATCTCGTTGCGCTTGTACCAGCCGCGGGCCGGTGCGGCGGTCTGGGGAACAGCTGGGGCGTTGGTCATGATCGGCCTCCTGAGGAGCGTGCCGCTGCGGCGGCATCATGGGCCCTCGCGAAACGCTCGGGCGGGGGCTCGGGGGGGCGGG
>NZ_JALIEB010000013.1 GCF_025755255.1 Roseobacter sinensis
CTCCGACCCCGGCTGGTACGAAAATCCTCCGGGCGAGATGGCCTACGAATGGACCGGCGAGTTGCCCGAGTTCGCCTCGAACAACAGCCCCAAGACCATTCTCACACCAAAACCAAACTCGAAGGGCTGACTAGCCTCTTCAAGTTCGACCCACCCAAAACCATAGGAAATCAAATGAAAAAACTACTTCTGAGCACAGCTATCACCATTATGTTCGCATCAGGCGCTTTCGCGGATGTCGGCCATGCAAAAAAAGAAACAACGGATGCATCGGAAATGATTGTCGGCATGCCGGGCCATTCGGAAAAAGTTGATCGCACCATTGATGTCATTCTGCTTGAGAACGATGACGGCGAAATGCTGATCCAGAGCGAAGAGATGAACATCAAACAGGGTGAGACCATACGCTTCAAGATCACGAACGAGGGTGAATTGGAGCACGAATTTGTCCTCGACACGGTTGAGCGCAATGCCGAGCACAAGATTGAAATGGCCAAGATGGACATGGAACACGACGACCCGAACCGCATCCGCCTCGATGCGGGCGCATCTGGTGAGGTCGTCTGGACTTTCGCAAATGCCGGTACGTTCGAGGCCGCGTGCCTGATCCCCGGCCACTACGAGTCTGGCATGCACCGTAAGGTTGCAGTTGGGGACCAGATGGCGCAAGCGGATGTGGACTACACGACCGGCAAGATCAAGAAGATCGACGCTAAGGCTGGCAAGGTGACGATCATCCACGGCCCTCTAGTCAATCTCGACATGCCCGCGATGACAATGGTGTTTCGCGCCGACGAGGCGATGATTGCCAAGATGTCCGAAGGTCAAGACATCGAATTCGTTGCCGACCGCGTAAAAGGCAAGTTGACTGTCACTCAACTCAAATGACCATAAAGGAGGCGATATTCTTTATCGTCTCCTTTCACCTCGCCTCGGATTTGATTGGAGTGAAAATGCTGAACTGTCTCGCGCTTCTGAAGCTTGGCCGTTGGATTAAGAAACCGAAGCAGTTGTTTATGGCAATCGCTATTGGTATTGTAGCCAGCCTGCCGCCAATGATAGCTGGCGCAGGTTCCGGGGTTGGCGCTCGACCTCATGAGAATGCATATGAACAACCTGGGCATACCTCAATCGGAAGACCGGCCGCCGGCGCGGATATCACCCGAACAATTGAAGTGAACATAAAGGAAACTGAGAGCGGCTATATGCTGTTTGAACCGGATGTGATCAATATCGAGCACGGATCGGTGGTGCGGTTCGTAGTAGATAACTCAGGTTCAATCGACCATGAGTTCTTTTTGGGTTCCTTTGATGAGATAGCCAAACATCAACAATGGATGCAGAAGCACCCTGATATGGAGCATAGTGAAAAGAACTCAGTTAAAATTCCAAGCGCAAAGACTGCGACGTTGGATTGGGAGTTTTCGAACATAACCAATCTGGAGTTTGTGTGTCTGATCCCGGGTCACCGTGAGGCAGGCATGTTCGGTGTGATCATTGTGCATGATCATTTCCGCTCAAGACCATAAGCTCGAGAATCAAACGCATGTCTCTGTTGGATCGTTATCACGACGTCTTTCACAAAATATCCGCCACATTTGGATATCACTATCACGAGTCAACTCCAGATTGGGTTCACCCATTTTTACACCTGATCTTGGTGCTTGCGCCAGCACTTCTCACTGCTGTTACTGGTTTTCTCACAATTCGATTTATCCTCAAACAGTGGCGTCGCCCAAGAGTTGTAACGCCGCAGCGAGATTGGATTCGCGGGTTGGACCCTCGCCTATTCAACGCTGTCCTGCGGCATTCGCGAAAACAACAGGCTTTGATGATCATGTTAAGCCTTATCGCCATGCCCATCTTATATCTGACACTCGAGTTGCCGAAGCAAATCGTGAACAATGCATTGGACTCTGATCGGTTCCCAGTCCGTTTTTGGGACTATGAATTTGACCAGGTGGCGTTCCTCCTTGTTTTGTGTGGCCTCTACTTGTTTGCCATCATACTTAGCGGACTGAACAAATACATCCTGAACGTCTTCAAGGGCTATGTTGCCGAGAGGTTCCTGCGTCGCTTCAGATTATTGGTTTTCCGTCAGTGGCGCAGTGATCCGGATTCCAAGAACCAGAGTGAGATTGTTCCCATACTCGCACAGGAGGTTGAGCCAATCGGTGGCTTCGCGGCCGACGTGCTTACGCTACCCATCATGCAGGGGGGAACCCTTGCGACCATTCTCTTGTTCATGTTCATGCAAGACCCGGTTTTGGGTGCCGCTGCGCTGACTGTCTTGCCGATACAACTTATCCTGCTTCCAAAACTGCAAAGACGGGTGAATATCCTTTCTAGAAAGCGAATTTCCGAGGTTCGCCAACTGGGCAGGCTTCTGAGCGACCAATTACGAGGAGAGGCAGCCGGGTCCCAGCCTCTTTTACGGACAAGCACCAGCTTTCGTGAGCTTGAGCAAGTAAGACGTCGCATTTTCCATTTGAAATTCTTTATCAAGTCCCTGAACAACTTTTTGACCGCGCTGACGCCATTCCTGTTCTACTCCCTAGGAGGGTACTTCGTTATCGAAGGACGCATCAGCCTTGGTGCGCTAGTTGCTGTGCTGGCGGCACACAAAGATTTTTCAGCGCCTCTGAAAGAACTGTTTCGCTATTATCAGACTCTGGAAGACACCCGGATTAGATATCACGAGATAACCACATTCTTCTCAAAGGTTGAGGCAAACCGAAAGGAAGTGCCAAGGCATGATTTTGCTTTGGAGGTAGTACATGCGTGACTTTTGTTCTTCTTCCGGCGGGTGATTATGAGAAGTCTGCCGAAGTGTGTCGGCGATACCTAAACCGACCAAACATCGAAGGAATAACAATAATGAGATTGGCGGCCCTATTCTTTGCCTTAGTCGCGTTGGCGGCAGGTGTTTGGTATGTTTGGTAGGCGTCTTGTATGATCAATTGGATTGTCGCCAGGGCTGCGTTTTGAATCCATTACGTGTGCAATTTTGGTATTGCCCTCGATCGACAAGTACCAACCGGATGATTTCCGGAAATTTCCGCTGCTGTTGACATGAAAAAGGAAATCCAGTGTCGCTGACGACAACAACCAAGATCGTTATGGCCATGCTTTTGTGGGCCCTGTGCTTTCCGCTGATCACGGCGGGACTGCAGTATTCGCCACATCTGACGTTTGCGACACTGCGTGCGGTTCTGGCCGGTGTCGCATTGGTGCTTATTGCAATATTTTTGCGTCGGCCGATTCCGCATGGCCGTCGCACATGGCTGACGCTCTGTGTTGTTGGCGTTGGCGCGACAAGTCTGGGTTTCGTGGGAATGTTTCATGCGGCAGAATTCGTATCTCCCGGGCTCGCTACAGTTGTCGCCAATGCTCAGCCGCTACTTGCCGCGATGCTCGGTGTCGCATGGCTTGGCGAGCGACTGGCGAAGGTCGGGTGGGGCGGGCTCTTGATAGGTTTCGCTGGGATACTTGTGATCGCACTGCCGCAATTGGCAAACGAAGTGCAGGATGGAACGGCCATCGGCTTTGCGTACATCGTTCTAGCAGCCGTTGGAGTGACCATCAGCAACGTGGCTATCAAATCTATCGCAGGTGAGGTTGATGGTCTGTTTGCAATGGGATTTCAGATGCTGATCGGTAGCGTGCCTCTTGCCGTGGCGGCACTACTCCTTGAAGATCAATCTGCCATCCAATGGACATCGGTTTTCGTAGTGTCACTGTTGGGTCTGGCCTTGTTTGGCTCTGCATTGGTTTACTGGCTCTGGTTTTCTGTGCTGGAGGTCGTGGAACTAAACCGGGCGATCGTGTTCAGCTTCTTAGTGCCGATTTTCGGCCTCACAATTGGTGCACTGTTCTTTGGCGAGCGTCTTTCAGCTGTCCAACTCTTCGGCATCTTATTGGTCATTGTGGGCATTTCGTTCGTCAATCTTAAGGGTAGGCTGCAGGATCAGCTTAGCAAAATCTAGAAAGGAAAAAATCAATTCAATGAGTTAAGGCGCTCCGGTTATCGTGGTTGTCGTCGTCGAATGACTTCTCAGCAAAACGGAAGAGTCTTCATGGAATTCGGCGCGGTGAAACGAAAGGAGGATGGATAGTTCATGTTAGCGTCTCCAAGCATTGAATGTGAAAAAAGGCGATGATCTCGTTGTTGATCGCTTAAATCTCTGAAAACTTGGAAAGGACAGGAACGTTATGGCACTGCAAGATACCGGAAAAGCGAAGGTGCCGGACACGTCGCCGGAACGTGCGTTGCTGGATGGACGGACCGCGTTTCTGGGGTTTCTGATCAAACGGCTTGGAAATCGGGCGGATGCAGAGGATGTCCTGCAAGACTTCTGCATTCGCGTGCTGGGACGCAAGGATCAGCTCAGAGACGTCGAACGGATGGATGCCTGGCTCTATGCGATCCTGAGGTCCACTTTGAATGACTTCTACCGCAAGGGCATGCGGCGTGGTCGATTGGATGCGGCAGTGGCGCGCGAACCGGAGGAATGGATCGCCGATGCGCCGACTCAGATGGCGCGGTTGTGCACCTGTCATCGTGGACTAATCTCCGAACTGCGCCCGGCGGATTCGGAACTACTCCGGCGCATCGACTTCGGCGAAGAGGACCGCGAGCACGTGGCGCGCGACCTTGGACTGACCCGCAACGCCCTTGGCGTTCGGCTACACCGGGCGCGCACGGCTCTGCGCGAGGCGCTGACAAATCATTGCGGCGCTTGCTGCCAGGATGACCGTGACGATTGCTATTGTCGGCCTGAGGGTTGCAAGAACGCCGAGTACGAAACTGATTGCGAAGCAGAGCAGCAGAGTTCCTGATCGAAACGCGGTCGGTTCTGTAACGTTTTCCGTCCACCGACGTCTTCTTCTGTGACTGCGCCTTATAGCAGCACAGCAGGAGGAACCGGAACATGCCACGGGCCAGGACGAATTGTCCTTCCGACGTAACGGAGTCGTGGTCACGCGATTCCGACGTTCCGGTCTTCTTGTCTGGGATGATCTGTGCCTGTGCAGAGTCTCCCGCGCATTCAGACGCTCCGATGGCTCTGGCGTTGTTCCAGCGCGTGGAAATCTCAAAGCACCCCCCGGAACTAGCGGCGCGCGCACTGGGCCTAAATCCCGGTGATGCGGCCTACCTGCTGACCGGTCTGCGCAAGGAGGTCGCCAAGGAACTCGCACTTGCGCTTCTTGCAGGTCGGCCATCCAGAGAAATCAATGATCAGAAGGGAACTGATGATGAATAAAAGCTTGCGCCTTGCAACTGTGACAACGGAGCAAACTACGGAACCCGAGTCTCAACAGCCCTCGGCTGACGCCCATGTCCCCTACGCCCAGGACGCCTTCGAACGCTGGCTGCTGTTCCTCGATACCTTGCGGGAACGCGCCGACAACATGATAGCGCATGAACGGCAGGGCATGCCGCCGCTTCTGGATTTCGATTACGAGCTCTTGATGGATGCCCGCACTTTCGACCGGCCCGCCAATTATGCGCTGCTCAGGATCACGCGAGTCGGAGACGATTGCTGGGAGGATTGCGTGGACGAGGCGAAACCGCCAGTCATCGTCATTGATCCGCGCGCGGGTCATGGGCCGGGCATCGGCGGCTTCAAGCACGACAGCGAGGTCGGCATGGCTATGCACGAGGGCCATCCGGTCTATTTCGTGATCTTCTTTCTAGAGCCGGTGCCAGGACAGACGCTGGCCGACGTACACTATGCCCTGCGTAACTTCGTCACCGAAGTTGCCCGCCGTCACCCGGACAAAGCACCTGTACTCTACGGAAATTGCCAGGCTGGTTGGGCCGCCGCGCTGCTGGCTGCCGATTGCGACGGTCTAACCGGACCCATCGTCCTGAATGGCTCGCCGCTCAGCTACTGGTCGGGCGAGGCGGCCAGCAGCCCGATGCGGATGCTCGGCGCGCTCTCGGGCGGGTCGTGGGCGGCGCACATGATTGCCGATCTGGGCGACGGGCGGTTCGACGGCGCGTGGCTGGCGCAAAACTTCGAAACACTGCAACCCGAAAAGGCGATCTGGGAGAAATACGTCAACCTCTTTTCCCATGCCGATACCGAACGTGAACGGTTCCTCGACTTCGAACGCTTGTGGAATGGCTACTATACGCTGAGCCGCGAGGAAATTCTCGGCATCACGCAGAACCTTTTTATCGGCAATCGGCTGGAGCAGGGCGAAATGCAACTGGACGCGCATTGCACCATCGATCTGAAACGGATCCGCAACCCGATCATCGTCTTTGCCTCGGAGGGCGACAACATCACCCCACCGCAGCAGGCGTTGGGCTGGATTGCCAAGTTGTATCCTGACACCGAAGCGCTCAAGGCCGCAGGACAGCGCATCGTCTACATGACGCACGAGACTGTCGGGCATCTGGGTATCTTCGTCTCCGGGTCTGTCGCGCGGCTTCAGCATCGGACGATCCTGGAAAGCCTGGAGGCGGTCGAGGCGCTGGCGCCCGGGCTTTATGAGATGGTATTCGATATTCCTTCGGGCGGCGCAAAGCGCAAAACCAGCGACTACGACGTGCGTTTTGTGAAGCGCGACGTCGAAGATCTCGGTTTTGGGTCAGACCATGGAGCGCTGGCGCAGGTCGCGCAGATATCACGGATCAACGAGGCGGCTTATTCGACATTCGTCAGCCCTTGGATCAAGGCCGCGACGTCCCCGGCCAGTGCCGAGATGCTGCGCGCCCTGCATCCGATGCGATGGACCAGAACGATGTTTTCCGAACGTGTGAACCCATGGATGGCGCTGGTGAAATCCACAGCCGACTCCGTGCGCGAGACGCGCGATCCCCTGCCGAAAGACCATCCTGCCATCCTTGCCGAACGCGCGCTGTTGGCGCGTACCGGCGAAAGCCTGGCGTCATTGCGCAAAGCGCGCGACGCATGGCTCACACATGTCTTCGGCGCGATGTACGGCAGTTTTCCTTTCGCCACCACCACGCAAACGGGCCAGCCGCCCGACACATCAAACAAGGAGTGAACAACCATGGAATGGATTATCGAAAACTGGATTCTGGTCCTCGTGATCGGCGGAATGGCTGTGATGCATCTCTTCGGGCATGGACACGGCGGGCATAAGCACGGCAAGACCGCGAAGCGTCAAACTGCACAGAAGAAGGTGCTAGACGCACCCGCCGATACCCGGGTTCAACCGGAAGATGCCTGACTTCCCCGAATGCTGCGATCCCATGGAACTCTTGGACCTGTCCGGTCGCAAGGGCCTGGTCATCGGCAACTGATCGACGCGTCAACACAGTATTTGAGAAGGAGACAACGACATGCAAGCCAAGGATATCATGACGACGTCCGTGATCTCCGTCCCGCAGGACGGAAAAATCGAGGACGCCGTGCGCCTGATGCTCGACCATCACGTCAGCGCGCTACCCGTCGTAGACGTGGACGGCGCCCTGAAGGGACTGGTCAGCGAAGGAGACCTGATGCGGCGCGTCCGCGACACCGACGGCCCGCGCCGATCCTGGTGGCTCGAACTGCTGAGCGGGTCGGGCAATTCTGCCCAGGAATTCGTCAAGCTCAACAGCCACCATATCGCGGACGTGATGACCCGCGATGTCGTTTCGGTCGAGGAAGACGCACCGGTTGCCGAGATCGCGCGCCTTCTGGAAAAGCACCGGATCAAACGGGTGCCGGTGCTGCGAGAGGGGCCCGTCGTTGGAATTGTCAGTCGTGCGAACCTGCTCCATGCTTTGTCGGCACTCCCGGACGGGGCACTGGGGGAACCATCGGAAGATGATAGGGTGCTGCGCTCGAAGATAGATGAAGCCCTGAAAGAGGTTCCCGGTGCGACAGTCAATTTGATCAACTACACCGTGGACAAGGGCAATGTCGCGATCTGGGGCGTTGCAGACAGCGATTTCGAAGAGAACGCCATTCGGGTCGCCGTGGAAAACGTGTCCGGTGTCCATAGTGTTGACATCCACATGGGCCGACTGGCGGCATGGGCCTACGGCATTTGAGAGCGCATGCCCAAACAGATACCGGCGATTGGAAGTCGGCACAGCATTTGCGTGGGGATGATCGACCATCGCGGGAGCGGAGACAGAGCTCCAAAAAATATCGACGGACACGATTTGTCGGGTCCAATTCGAACTGACCAACGAGTGAGAGGACAAGCAGGACCACTTTCAAGGGGGTCTATGGACCCGTGTGTCGCTATTCCAGAAAACGATTGCCAAGGCATTAATATCCGGTCGTTTTTTATCAACGCGGCTGCCGGATCTCATCCCCAAAATCATGATACTTTTCTTTTTCTGTAACGTTTTTCGACGGTGAGCGTCTACTGAATGAACGCAAAAACCCGAGGAGGTTCAGATGGACAATCGTTCCGATACCCCGGCCCAAGACATTAACACTGGGTCGTCGAAAGAATGCTGCGGAAGCGTGACTCAAACCGAGGCCGTTGCCGAGACAGAATCGCGACCAACGGAAGACAGCAAGCCGGAAAAGGCGGGCAAAGGGGGCTGCTGTTGCAGCAGCAACTGACGCACTGGCGTCTCTGATTCAGACGGTCGCAAGGCCGTTTCTGCTAAACATGATCAACTGAAACAAGAAAGAAATACATAATGCAAACTCTTAAGATACTCGCGACCTCCGCCACGCTGTTGCTGGCTGCTACGGGTGTGGTTTTTGCCCAGGCCGGTCACGGTCATGGTGCTCAGCAGCCTGGTGTGGCCACGGGAACAAGCGATAGCGAGTCTGGTCCCATGACTGGTGATCAGACCGACATGATGCAAAAGATGATGCCCATGATGATGGGCATGCACGCCCGGATGATGGATCATGGCGACAGACCGGGCATGGCTATGATGGATCGGGGCATGATGCAGATGATGATGGGCCCTGGAATGATGGGAGTACCCTCGGTCGAGGAGGCTACCGCGGCGATGCAAGCGCGGTTGAGCGAGTTTGACGCGGATGGCGATGGCAGCCTGTCCCTGAGCGAATTTGAAACCCTGCACAGCGCAATGATCCGCGAGTCCATGGTTGACCGGTTCCAGCATCTGGATGCCGACGGAGATGGCACAGTGAGCCCCTCGGAGATGGTTGCTCCGGCCGGTCGGATGAGCATGCGCGAGAGGATGGGCGCTATGTCGACGGATAATTCCGACAACTAGGATATAATGCCGGGTAAGCCGGCTTGCCCGGCATTTTGCGGGGTCTCTTCGTTCTCAATCTGACCGACAAAAAAGGAGCGAACCATGCTGCCAATTATCTATTTCACTGCGATAGCGGCGATCCTTTTTCTGGCCTTGCGCATGACCTGCGGGGCCTGTGTCATGGGCGCAAATACTGGGGCAGGGCGTGCAGGTTTGCCGCTTATTCCGCTGGGCTGGGCACTAAGCCTGTTTTTGGCAGTGACATTCGTTGTCTTCGTCGCGTTCGACATGATTTTCCCCGACTACGCGATGTATGAAACCTGGGCTGGCCTGCTGCCTGGGTTCGTCTGGCTGACCCCGATGAGCTTCATTATCGGTCTGGCCGAAAGCTTTCTTTATGGCTGGTATGCAGCGCTGATCTTCGGCGGGCTCTTCAACGCCATGGCCAATAAGGGGGTAAAGTTATGACGCCAACTCCCCAACCGATCAGTGGCACGCGTGTCGAATGATATCGACACATCACCCGTCGTCGCCGAAATCTGCCCCATGGTGATAAGAGGTGTTGACCTTCCAGCTACTGGACGAAGTACAGCAATATGTATCGAAACATCGGGATTTTGCCGATGAGCAAGGAATCGAACGCGGTGTCTAGCGACCCATGCGGTGCGGACCCTGCGTAGTCGGCCGCCGACCTAGGCTCGACACGCTGTCCTGACACCCACAACGACTTGAGAAACCCGAATACGTTTGAGGCGGACACATGAACCAAAGACCCAATCCTGACCCGACGCAAGAGAGTGTGATCTATACTTGTCCGATGCATCACGAAGTGCGCAAGACCGAACCTGGAGATTGCCCGAAATGCGGCATGCATCTTGTGCCTGAAGGCGAGGTTGCGGCTCCACAACATGATCACGCCGGACACGGTGCCGCGGACGGGCACGGCCACCACGCCCATGGGCATTCCGCCACCACGACTGGTGAAAAGGGAGGCAGATACGACACCGTGCCCGCCGGTTATCAAGGCGCAGTCTACACCTGTCCAATGCATGCCGAAGTCCGCAAGACCGATCCGGGATCCTGTCCAATCTGCGGCATGGGGCTGGAGCTCGAAAGCGCCACGATGGTCGAGGACGGACCGAACCACGAGCTGGTGGATTTTACGCGCCGGTTTTGGGTCGGCGCAGTGCTGACCCTGCCGCTACTGGTTCTGACGATGGGCCCTTATCTAGGTTTTGGGGGCGTCCGCGACATATTCGGCGAACGCACGACCTTGTGGATCGAACTTGTACTGGGCACACCCGTCGTCCTCTGGAGCGGCTGGCCGTTCATGGTGCGCGGCTGGAATTCATTCCGGACGATGAACCTCAATATGTTTTCGCTCATAAGCATGGGCGTGATGGCGGCCTGGCTTTTCAGCATCGTGGCCGTTCTTGCACCTGACATCTTTCCCGATGGCTTCCGCGATCCCGAAGGCCATGTTGGCGTCTATTTTGAAGCTGCGGCGGTGATCGTTACCCTTGTCCTGCTAGGGCAGGTGATGGAATTGCGCGCCCGTGAAGGCACCGGCAAAGCGATCCGCGCGCTGCTGGACATGGCAGCCAAGACTGCGCGCGTGATCCGCGAAGACGGGAGCGAAGAGGAAATTCCGCTGGAAGAGGTGGAAGTCGGTGACCATCTACGTGTTCGTCCCGGTGATAAGGTACCGGTCGATGGCACCGTGGTCGATGGACGCTCTTCGGTGGATGAAAGCATGATTTCGGGGGAGCCGGTTCCGGTCGAGAAAACCGAAGGTGACGTGCTGACGGGGGCTACGATCAACGGCACCGGCAGCCTGGTGATGGAGGCGACGAGAGTAGGAGCCGACACGATGCTGGCGCAGATTGTCGAAATGGTGGCGAATGCCCAGCGGTCGCGCGCGCCGATCCAGAAATACGCCGACAAAGTCGCGGGGTTCTTCGTGCCTGTAGTGATTGTGGTCGCCATCTTGTCGTTCATCGCGTGGGCGATCTGGGGACCAGCGCCCGCCCTTTCTTATGCCCTCATCTCTGCAGTGGCGGTCCTCATCATCGCCTGTCCCTGCGCGCTGGGTCTGGCGACGCCAATGTCGATCATGACGGCCACAGGGCGCGGTGCCCAGGCGGGCGTTCTGATCAAGAACGCCGAAGCGCTGGAGCGGTTCGAGAAGGTAGACACTCTAATCGTAGACAAGACCGGCACTCTCACAGAAGGCAAGCCCCGGCTGATCGCAGTCCTGCCCGAACCGGGGCATGACGAGGCCGAGGTGCTGCGACTGGCCGCTTCGCTGGAACGCGGATCGGAACATCCGCTGGCCGAAGCCATCGTGCGTGGTGCTGAAGACCGCGGCGTGGATATGGCGAACGCCAGCGATTTCGAGGCGGTGACCGGCAAGGGCGTCAAGGGTGTGGTCGACGGCCACGCGGTGGCTCTGGGAAATCTCGCATTGATTTCGGATATGGGTCTAGAGGCCGGTGCGCTGACCGCAAAGGCTAACGCGCGGCGTGACGAAGGCGAAACGGTGATGTTTGTCGTACTGGAAGGCACGATTGCCGGGCTGGTCAGCGTCGCCGACCCGGTGAAGGAAACGACGCCAGCTGCGCTAAAGGCGCTGCATGATCTGGGCTTTCGGATCATCATGGCCACAGGTGACAACGAACGCACCGCAAAGGCCATTGGCGCACGGCTGGGAATCGACGAGATCCGCGCCGATGTTCTGCCTGAGGACAAGGCACGGATCATCCGCGAGTTGCAGGAAGCCGGTCGCAAGGTCGCCATGGCGGGCGACGGCGTCAACGATGCGCCCGCGTTAGCGCAGGCGGATGTCGGCATCGCCATGGGCACCGGTGCGGATGTCGCTATCGAAAGCGCGGGCTTCACGCTGATCAAAGGCAACCTTGACGGGATCGTGCGCGCTCGGCGTCTATCGCGCGCTACGATGCGCAACATCCGACAGAACCTGTTCTTTGCACTGATCTACAATGCTTCGGGCGTGCCAGTAGCCGCGGGTGTGCTGTATCCGTTCCTGGGCGTCCTGATCAGCCCGATGTTCGCCGCCTTTGCGATGAGCGCTTCGTCCATCTCAGTTGTTTTAAACGCGTTGCGACTGCGCGGCGCGAAAATCTGACAAAGGAAAAGTGACATGGAAAAACCTTCGACACACGGCGATTATCACCCGCAGGACAATCCGCCGAGGCCGCCCTCGTTCTGGAAATCACGCGCGGGCATCTACCTGATCTTCGCGCTTGTCCTTGGCGGACTTCTGCTGGGTTACGAGCATCGGGTGCACATTCTGGGCAGCGGGTTGCTGATCTGGCTGCCGTTGCTGCTCTGTGTTGGCATGCACTTCTTCATGCATGGCGGGCATGGAGGCCACGGCGGACATGGCAAGGGAGATGATCAATGATGACTGATGCAGGTGCATCGTATGGCCTTTGGCTTCTGGTCTTCATCAACTCGGCTGTCTTCATCATTTTTGCCTTCAGCTTTTTCAAGCCGCAAACGTCCCGAGACTGGCGGAGCTTCGGTGCATTCAGCACCTTTGTCTTGGCGCTGTTCACCGAAATGTACGGGTTCCCGTTGACGATCTTTGTGTTGTCCGGCTGGTTGCAATCCACTTGGCCGGACATCGACTGGCTCGCCCACGATAGCGGACATCTGCCCGAAATGATGTTCGGCTGGAAGTCGAACCCGCATTTCGGACCGTTCCACCTGTTGAGCTTCGCCCTGATCGGAGGAGGGTTCTGGCTGATCTCGGTGGCATGGCACCATCTGTGGAATGCACAGCGGCAGGGCCGGTTGGCCGTCACCGGGCCCTATGCGAGGATCAGACATCCCCAATACGTGGGGTTCATTCTGGTCATGCTCGGATTTCTCGTTCAATGGCCGACCATTCTGACACTGGCGATGTTCCCGGTACTGGTCTGGATGTACGTCCGATTGGCACGCAGCGAGGAGGCCGACACCAGCGCCCGTTTCGGACAGGGCTATGAGCAATACGCGCAATCAGTGCCAGCGTTTATTCCAAGGTTTGCGGGGGCGGGCAATAAACACGACAGCCGCGAAGTCTGAGAATATGTGGAAATGAGGCCCGTACCTAGCATTGCTAGTTGTCCCCATCGTTGACTGCATTTTCGGGCCTTTTGCCAGCGAGAGCTGAAGGCCAGTAGGGTTCGTTCGGGTGCGATAATGGAACTGCAGAAATAGGCTCTGGCCAGAACAGCGATGCGCCAAATGAAACGAGAAATCTGAAAGCAGGCAAGAACCAGTATGCAGCATAACCAGAAGAGCAGCGACTATAACGAAGGATCAATAAGCCTTGGCGGTGCCGTAGCCATGGGCACGGGCGTTATGATCGGGGCGGGAATTTTTGCGCTGACCGGGCAGATCGCCCAACTGGCCGGACCACTTTTCCCGCTGGCCTTCATCGCCGGTGCCATCGTCACCAGCTTCAGCGCTTACAGCTATATCAAGATGTCGAACGCCTGGCCCTCGGCGGGCGGGATCGCGATGATCCTGCAGAAATGCTATGGATCAGGCGCAGTCGCGGCGGGAGCAGCGCTTCTGATGGCGCTGAGCATGGTGATTGCAGAAAGCCTCGTGGCAAGGACATTTGCCACCTACGTCCTGCGCCCCTTCGACATCACCGGCGGGCCCCTCGTCCCCATTCTGGCGGTTGCAGTGATCGTTTTCGCGTTTCTCGTCAATATCGCAGGCAACCGCTCCGTCGGGCTGTTTTCGCTGATCATGGCGGCAATCAAGATCGGCGGCATCGCTCTCTTCGGTATTGCCGCTCTGTGGTCGAGCGGATTTCAGTTCGCCGCCGCATCGCCGACGGCCGAGCCATCGGGGATCGTGGGGTTCATTGCCTCCGTTGCGCTGGCCATCCTTGCGTTCAAGGGTTTCACAACCATTACCAACAGCGGCGGAGAGATCACTGATCCCCATCGCAACGTGGGCCGCACGATCATGATCTCCATCGCGATCTGCGTGGTTGTCTACCTGCTTGTGGCGTTCGGCGTGGGCGCCAGCCTGACACTCGACGAGATCATTGCCGCACGTGATTATTCTCTGGCAGAAGCGGCAGCCCCCGCGCTAGGGAAGGTCGGGTTCTATCTTACTATCTTGCTGGCGGCCGTGGCTACCGCATCAGGCGTTCTTGCCAGTGTGTTCGCCGTGTCTCGGATGCTCGCAATGCTGACCGACATGAAGATGATCCCCCACAGTCACTTTGGCATGTCTGGCACGATCCAGCGCCACATGCTGATCTACACGGTGGTGATTGCCTCGACACTGGCTGTGTTCTTCGATCTGGGCCGGATCGCCTCATTGGGCGCGTTTTTTTATCTCATCATGGATATGGTCGTGCATTGGGGCGTCTTCCGCTTCCGCCGGAAGGAGATCGGAGCGGCGGCTTCTGTGTTGCTCCTGACACTCGCATTAGATGCGGTTGTGCTGGCAGCCTTCACTGCGATGAAACTGCAAAGTGACCCGGCCATCGTGCTTTATGCCGCCGTCGGAATTGCCGCGGTCTTTATACTTGAACGACTGTATCTATCGCGCTGGCTCGCACCGCAGGGTGCTCACGAAAACTGATGCTAGAGTTTATTCGGACTTTCGCATGGGATACGACGCAAAGGTATCAGACAACGGGGAAATCATATGTGGAAGTAGTCAACTCGATCAAACACGCGCAAGTTGGCGTATCACTCTGACACGAGACTGCGCACAGAAGCGGTGTCGAGCGCGTCGAGCACTGCCTGTGGCGTTAGAATCTCCGGGAGAGCGATGCCGGAAGGCGACCCTGGCCCAAAGACAATATTGAACGGAATGCCGTAGCGGTCATATCGCTCGAGAAACCGCGCGATGTTATCATCCGGGCGGGTCCAATCCGCTTGCATTGCGATTACGGAACCGCCGCGCAACCGCGCACGCACTGGATCCCTGTCGAGCACGAGAGACTTGTTGGCTTTGCAGGTCAGACACCAATCCGCAGTCACATCGACGAACACCGTCTCGCCTTCAGAGACGCGGCGCGCGATGCCGAGGGGTTCGAAATCCTGCCAATGGGACGTCGCATCAACCCCCGGAGTGGTGCGGTCAGGGGTTGAGGTGAGACCTGCCCCGAAAATCGCCAGAAAAACACAGGCGCTGAGAACCGCACGCCGTACCCATTGGTTTGCCTGTGGGATTGATGCGGCGACGATGAACACAGCTGTGAGTGACGTGATAAAGGCAGCTGCCCGCCCACCCGCCACGCCGACAAGAACGAACAAGAGCCATGCGGCCGTTGCCAGCAACAGACCGCCAAGAAGGATCCTGACCAGAAGCATCCATCGCCCGGGCCGGGGCAGTCGCGTGACCAACTCGGGACGTGCGGCAATGACGAGGTAGGGGAGGGCCAGTCCAAGACCGAGTGCCGTGAATATCACTATCACGTCCAGTGATGTACCAGCGAGCGCAAAGGTGATCGCGGTGCCGAGGAACGGGGCGGAACACGGTGTAGCGAGGATGGCCGCAAGCAATCCGGTGCCAAAGTCTGAGATGTACCCGGCTCTGGCATTGCTGGCACCCAGGCGGTCTTGAAGGGCCGCGGGCAGGGTTATCTCGAATGCCCCAAAGAGATTGGCCGCAAAGACAGTGATGACCATGAACATCAGCGTCACGAAGACCGGGTTTTGGAACTGCATGCCCCAGCCGACGGATACACCGATCCATTGGAGAAACAGCAAAACAGCCGCAAGCGCCCAGACAAAAGCCAGTACCCCCAAAGCTGAAAACAGGAATCCGTTGCGCGTCATCTGCCGGGTTTGACCGGTTGCCTTCAAAACAGATGTGAGCTTGATCGATAGAACGGGTAACACGCAGGGCATGACATTGAGGATCAGACCACCGAGAAAGGCGATGGCGGCCACCGCCACGACCTTCAGCAGACTCGTTCGAGGGTTTGCGCTTGAAAACGGTGGGGCAGGGGGATCTGAGGTAAGCGTGATCGGCGCCGTGATTGCACGTGCGGTGTCTGCGATCGTCACCGAAGGCTCTGCGTGCTCTTCGGTCCAGGCGTTGATCGGTATTTGTGCCCAGAGTTCCGTTTTATCCCGATCCAATCGGATATCTGGTTTGCCAAAGGTCACAAGGGGTCCGAATTCCGGGAACACGTCGACCTCATCGAACGGTGTGTCGCTCGTTGCCACAACGATGAGAGCCGAGTCGCGCGCATCGAGGGCCGTGACCGATATTCTGATGTCGCTGTTCTCGGGTACCGCGGGAACGCGATCGGCATAAGTGGCAATCTGGCGAGCCGAGTTTGTATCGATCCCGACGCCTTGTGGCAGGGCGAGTGAAAGTTCGAAGTCATGGGGCACACAGACAGTCGAACATGTCAGCAAGGACACGCGGGCACGCAGTTCCAGAGGCTGGCCGGCGTCCTCAAGTCTCGCGCGGATCGGCAAGACAACCTGACCTGAATAGCCGAAGTTCTCGATCCCGAAGGCCTCGAACCGTTCCGGCGCGGGCCAGAGGAGCTCGGCGGATTTCAGATTGGTTGAACCCGACCAGTTGATCTCGGGTGCCAAGCCAACCTCGCCGGGCGTACGCCAGTATCCTTTCCAGCCCTCGCCGTACTCCAAGGCCAATCCAAGGGAAACGGAGGCGGCATCCGGCGCAATCCCGTTTTCGGCCGAGATCAGACGTGCCGTGACCGCAGGATTTGAAACAGACTCGGATTCCGCGGCATCGGCGCCAGCGGCGGCAAGGATGATTACGCAACCCAAAACAATCGACAGCAACCCAGCCCAGATTTGAGAAACCGCTCCCTTCATGGACGCGGACCCACGATCAACGGAGAACGTCCGGCAGATTGGCCAAGGCCGCCTCCAGATCCATCACAGGCAAACCGTGTGCGATCCAGCCTGGCCCTTTCAGTGATCCCAACATGCCTTCTGAGACATCGATGAAGCCCGGGTATCCCGCTCGATTTAGAGCGCTCAAGAGACGGCCACTCCGCCCTCCGGTGGCACAGATCAAGGCGATTGGTTTTTCGCCAGACAGATCGCGTGCAGCGAACAACCTCTGCTCAAACCTCGGTTCATGCATACTGATCGGCCAGGCGTCTTTCGCCACGGCTGTGTCCCTCCACTCAACGCGTGAACGAATATCAATCAGAGAAATCTCGCCCTGCGCCAACGCGGCCGAGGCTTCGACGGCTGACCAGACTTTGCGCGTGGCGGCCGTCACAGAATAGGGGACCATGACCAACGCAGAAGCTAGTAGGATGAAGTGCCGTCTATCCATTCCGTCTCCAATTTCGATAGAAGAGTAAGGCGGAGAGAACAGCAGACAGCATAGGTTTGTCAGGCCGACACACAGGCAAGGTCCCAGCCCTCCTCACGCTCAAGGTCAATGATCTTTCGTATCATTCTGTCGCTGACCTGACCTTGGACAACTGTACGACCGATGACGAGGGCAGGCGTGCCAACAAAGGCAAAAACCTGCGCGAGAGCCGCGCTATTTTCCAGCTCGCGCGCGACTTCGGGGCTCTCCATGTCAGCGACCAATTGTTCGCCATCAACGCCCAGATCTTCAGAGAGACGGGCAAGGTATTCCGGTGTGGCTTGAAATGGCGAGGTCATCAAACGTTCCTGGAATGCGACGTAGGCACCTTGACGCTTGGCGGCCAAGGCCGCCTTTGCTGCCAGATTAGAGCTGTCGCCCAGCAGAGGAAGCTCGTGCCATGCTATTGCAACCTGATCTGGCATTTTGCTTGTCATATCGGCGAAGCTCTTGGTTTGTACTCTGCAAAAAGGACAATAATAGTCAGAAAATGATGCCAGAGGGATACGTGCATTGCTCATGTCGAGGTCTCCGTAGAGAGCGCCGCAAATATCTGCTGAGACTCGCTCGATAGCCGCCGCCTTCCGTGCTGCCACATCCACACTGTCCGGACTGTCCAAGCCGACGAACGCGTCAAACGATCCGGATGTCTCACCAGCGATAAATCTCCGGAAGCCTTTCGGACGATCGAGTGCTTCAAGTTCAAGTTTTTCCGGCAGCAAAGAGGGCACGGTTCGAAGCGCCGCATAGCCTGCAATGACCGCACCGATCGTCAAGAGTGTTGATCGTTTCTTGGAATCCATCTGACGCCTGATCTGATTATGCCACCGTTGGAGTCGTACTGGCACAACTTGGAAAAGGTCAACTTTACAAAATGATACAATCTTTCAGCCCCGCTTCAATTGCTGCAACTTCTGAAGAGCGCTACTTCACGCGTATGGTTTGGAATGCGTTCTCTTTCCTGCGATCGGCATGTCTTGCCTTTGTGTGTCTGACGATTACCGTCGTCGGAACGCAGGCAATGCCGTTTGAAGGAGAGATGAGCAGCGCGGAGTGCGGTCCGCAAATCCCCGCTGTCGCTTCTGCGGGAGAAGTGCCCAACCACGTCCACGCGCACCACCCCGAAAACAATGGCGAGCGGCAAGCGGACGCTCACGCAGGACACGGCGACGGGTGTCACAACGGTCTTTGCTGTGTCATGGACTACCAGCAACATCTAGATCATCGGTCTGAAGAAACCGCGTGTACGGCGCCAACACGGGCCGCATTCTCCAGGGCTCATGTATCCCGTGAGCCCCTAGTGCCCGATCGCCCGCCCCGACACTCCTGACATTTCGGTGCCCGCATATGCGGGCTGTTTGACCAATCGATCGCTGCATCCAATTCAGCCGTCAGGAGACGATGTTTATGCGTGGAAGATACGCGGCACTTTCAGTTCTTGCCTTGGCAGCCGGCCTTGGCGGTGGGGTTTACGTTGAGCGGTTGTACCTGAACCCAGCGGTGCAAGGCGGATCTGAAGGCCCCGAGATTCTCTATTGGGTTGCGCCCATGGATCCGAATTTCCGTCAACCAGGACCCGGAAAGTCGCCCATGGGGATGGATCTTATTGCCGTCTATGCCGGACAGGAGCCATCTGGTGACCCTGCCGAGGTCACACTGAACGCGGCCGAAATCAACGCAATCGGCGTACGCACGGCGGTCGCCCGCATGAGTGAAGTGCGACCCCAGATCGAGACTGTGGGTTTCGTGGGGTATGACGAGCATCTGACCAGTCATGTGCATACGCGAGCTGAGGGATGGATCGAGAAGCTCGAAGTACGAGCAGTCGGCGATCGGGTCAGCCAAGAACAGGTACTTTTTGAGCTTTTTTCGCCGCTCATCGCGACGGCGACCGGGGACCTTGTGCGCGCAGTCGAGGCTGGTGACCCCCGCATTCTGGATGCGGCGCGCAGCAAGCTGATGAGCCATGGCATGTCCGCCCGCCAGATTGCGGAGATCGAGGCGGGCGGCGAAATGGTTCGCAACATCGAGATCGAAGCACCACAGAACGGCGTGGTCATCGCCCTGAATGCGGCCGATGGCATGTATCTGCAACCTGGAACGCTTGCCTTCTCCGTCGCTGACTTGTCGAAGGTCTGGCTCATTGTAGATGTCTTTGAACGTGATATTGCCCGGCTGTCTGAGGATATGCGGGCCATCGCTCGGTTCGAACACTTGCCAGGGCGCGTGTTTGAAGGCGACATCGACTACATCTATCCCGAACTCGATCCCCAAACACGAACGCTTCCTGTTCGACTGAGGTTTGACAATTCCGATGGCGTGCTCCGCCCCGGAATGTTCGGAAGTGTCAGTCTCACACCCAACGAAAGCCGGACGGTCCTGACAGTGCCATCTGAGGCCGTAATACGCACAGGGTCGGCTGAGCGCGTCATCCTGAAAACAGGGGAGGGGACCTTCCGACCGAGATTGGTGACTGCCGGTCTCCGGGACAGTTTCGGAGAAGGCGGGCGGACAGAAATTCTTCAGGGCCTGGGTCCGGGTGAAGAGGTCGTTGCCTCCGCACAGTTCCTGATCGACAGCGAAAGCGCTTTGAGCGCAGGCTTCACGCGCATGGCGCCAACGGATGCCGACCCGGCGCGGGGCAGCGGTGTTCTCGTTGCTCTCGATCCTGAGAGTCGGGTGGCAACCGTGCAGCATGACGCCCTGGAAAGCCTGGACTGGCCAGCGATGACATCCGACTTCCCGGTGAGAGCCGATGTTCCCCTGGATCGGCTAAAGGAGGGGGAGGCAGTCGCGTTTCTCGTGGCCCGTGGCGCAGATGGACTCCTGAGCCTCACCGAACTTGCGCCAGATGATGGAATTGCCGGTACCGGCACTGGGATTGCACGCGCGGTGACGTCGGATGGCAAGCTAACGCTGGAGCATGGCCCGATCCCAGAGCTTGGCTGGCCCGCAATGACGATGGACCTGCCGGTGTTGGGGGTTGATCTTGAGGCCGTGCCTCTCGATGCGCCGATCGAATTCGATCTCACGGCAGGTGATGGCGGCCTTTTCTCCGTAGTCGCGGTCCGCGCCGAGGGCACCGATCCCGAAGAGGTGGAAGCGGCTGAAACAAATGCCGCAGCGCCGATCATGGTGTCCGGCACCATCGACGACCTGGATCTGAATTCCGAAACCGCAACGATCACCCACGGGCCCATGGCTGAGATCGGAATGCCAGGCATGACCATGGATTTCCCTATCGATCCGGGCTTGGACATGGCATCGCTGAAAACCGGCGTCCAAATGACCCTCAAATTTGCACGGCCGGATGGCTTAAACATGATCTTGTCTGATGTCGAGCTTGAGGCAGCTGCGGCACCGCCCATCGTGGTCTCAGGCACGATCGATAGTGTCGATACAAACGCCTCAAAGGCCACGATCACCCATGGACCGATGACCGATATCGGCATGCCTGGCATGACCATGGCCTTTGATATTGATCCGTCACTCGACGCTGCCGCTTTGATGACAGATGTGGAGATGGTGCTCACTTTCGCGCGCCCGGACGGCATGAATATGGTGCTGGCGGCGGCCGAACCTGTGGCACCGCCCATGCAGGTTTCAGGTCAAATCAACTCCATCGATGCTCAATCACGGACGGCGAACATCACCCATGGGCCGATGACCGATATCGGCATGCCCGGAATGACAATGGATTTTCCCTTGGCTGAGGAACTCGAGATTTCCCAACTCACAGTGGGAACGGACGTCACGCTCATCCTGCGGCGCAACCCGGATTTCTCGATGACATTGATCGATGTTGTCCGTGACGGGAGGGTTACCCAGTGATCCCGGCGATCATCCGCGCCTCGCTGGCCAATAGGTTTGTTATTCTGGTCCTTGCCGTCATGATGGGTGTCGCAGGCATCTGGGCCATCCGCGAGACACCGGTCGATGCGATACCGGACCTGTCCGATGTGCAGGTGATCGTCCGCACCCCTTATCCGGGGCAGGCGCCGCAAGTGGTCGAAAACCAGATCACTTATCCGCTCGCCACATCGTTGCTGGCGGTACCTGGCGCACAGGATGTACGCGGCTTTTCCTTCTTTGGTGACAGTTTTGTCTATGTCGTTTTCGAAGATGGCACGGACCTGTATTGGGCAAGATCCCGCGTCCTCGAATATCTTGGGCAGATCACCGGGAGCCTGCCGGACGGAGTGTCCCCTCAGCTTGGCCCGGATGCCACCGGGGTCGGATGGATCTACCAATATGCGTTGATCGACAGAACCGGCACACACGATCTCGCGCAACTGAGAACGCTGCAGGACTGGTTTCTGAAATACGAACTGCAGGCTGTCGACGGTGTGTCTGAAGTCGCAACGATTGGCGGCATGGTCAAACAGTATCAGGTCGTCGTCGATCCGAACAAATTGCGGGCCTACGATATCACACTGACACAACTCAGGAACGCGATACAGGCGGCCAATCGAGAGACCGGCGGAAGCGTGATCGAGATGGGCGAAGCAGAATTCATGATCCGCTCGTCCGGATACATCGATGAGCTTTCTGATCTATCCAGCGCCCCCCTAATGATCAACGAGCGTGGAGCCGCTCTGACCCTCGGCGACGTTGCTGACATTCGCCTAGGACCGGAATTGCGCCGCGGAGTCGGAGAGTTTGACGGGCAGGGCGATGCCGTTGGCGGCGTGGTCATCATGCGATGGGGTGGCAATGCCCTTGCGACCATCAAAGCGGTGGAGGCCCGCATCGAAGAGTTGCGGCCGAACCTGCCGGAAGGTGTCGAGATTATCACGACCTATGACCGGTCCGGCGTGATCGAACGCGCAATCGACAATCTCAAGAAGAAGCTGACTCAGGAATTCGTTGTCGTCGTCCTCGTCTGTGCGGCCTTTCTGCTGCATCTGCGCTCATCACTGGTGATCCTGCTGTCGTTGCCCCTCGGCATCTTCGCTGCCTTCATTCTGATGAAAGCGCAGGGTGTGAATGCGAACATCATGTCGCTTGGTGGCATCGCGATTGCCATTGGGGCCATGGTCGATGCGTCGATCGTGATGATCGAGGCGATGCACAGGCGGCTGGAGAAGGAAAAGCTGACCGCAGAAAACAGGTGGAGGATCGTGCAGGAATGCGCCTCTGAGGTCGGTCCGGCCCTCTTTTACTCCTTGGCAATCATCACGGTCAGCTTTCTGCCTGTCTTTGTGCTGGAAAATCAGGAGGGCAGGCTTTTTGCCCCGCTGGCCTATACAAAGACCTATGCGATGGCCGCCGCCGCGATCCTATCAATCACACTGGTTCCGGTCTTGATGGGATACTTTGTCCGGGGCCGGATTTTGCCCGAGCGCAAAAACCCACTGAACCGATTGGTGGTCTTCCTGTATCGTCCCTTTCTGGATGCAGCCATCGCTTGGCCGTGGGCGACAACCTTGCTTGCCGGCGCCCTCGTGGCTTCAATGTGGTATCCGTACCAACGGCTCGGGTCCGAGTTCATGCCCGAGCTGAATGAGGGCGACTTCCTCTATATGCCAAGCTTCTACCCGGGAGTGTCGATCGGTAAGGCGCGCGAGGTCCTGCAGCAGACCAATCGTCTGATCGCTACAATCCCAGAGGTTGAAACTGTGCACGGCAAAGTGGGGCGCGCAGAGACAGCGACCGATCCTGCACCACTCACGATGGTGGAAACTACGATCCAACTCAAACCAGAAGCTGAGTGGCGCCCTGGCATGACCATGGGAAAAATTCGCGATGAGCTTGATCGGACTGTGCAGATCCCAGGCGTGACCAATGTCTGGATCCAGCCGATCAAGAACCGGATCGACATGCTTGCCACCGGGATACGAACGCCGGTTGGTGTCAAGATCTCGGGTGCTGATCTGAACGTCATCACAGACATCGGGATCGAAGTGGAACGAGCCGTGTCGGATATCGAGGGAACTGCCTCCGCCTATGCGGAGCGCCCGGTAGGCGGGCGCTTCATAGAAATCGACGTCAAGCGCGACGCCGCAGCGCGATACATGATGAGCGTGCGGGATGTTCAGGATGTGGTGCAAACTGCCATCGGTGGGATGCAAGTGTCGGAATCCGTTGAAGGGCTGGAGCGCTTTCCGATTAACCTGCGCTATCCGCAGGCGTGGCGCGATAGCCCCGAACGCCTCGAAAACTTGCCCGTTGTCACCCCATCGGGGGCTCATGTGCCGCTGACCGCCTTGGCCGATGTCCGAATTGTGGATGGTCCGGGCATGATCCGATCAGAGAACGCTCGGCGCACGGGGTTCGTGTTTATCGATATCGCAGGACGAGACCTCGGCGGATATGTCGCCGAGGCGCAGAGGGTCGTGGCCGATCAGGTGCGCCTGCCGCCCGGATATTCTCTGACATGGTCCGGGCAGTATGAGTACATCGAGCGGATGCAGGACCGGCTGGCGATCGTCGCCCCCGCCACGCTTATGATCATCACGCTGATGTTGTTCATGGCGTTCAATAGGGTGATCGAAGTTGGCATCATTCTCGCCGCGCTTCCTGTCGCGTTGGCAGGCGGTGTCTGGTTTCTGTGGTATCTCAGCTTCGACATTTCGATCGCCGTCCTTGTCGGCTTCATTGCCCTGGCCGGCGTGGCCGTCGAAACAGCCATCGTCATGCTGCTTTATCTCAATCTCGCATGGGAAAAGCGACGCAAACTCGGTCAATCCGAAGGCCGCAAGCTGACACAAGACGATATCGAGGAGGCCGTCTTTGAGGGAGCTGTTCTTCGGGTGAGACCCAAAGTCATGACCGTGGCCACCATCTTCGCGGCGCTGATCCCGATCATGTATGGCACCGGCACCGGCTCGGAGATCATGCAACGCATCGCTGCACCGATGATCGGCGGTATGGTGACAGCGACCCTGCTGACGCTTTTTGTCATTCCTTCCACATTCGTGATTTGGAAACGGCTCGCGCTGAAACGCGTAAACCGCGAAATCACGTCCCCAATTCAGCAGCCCGTCGATGCAGCACTGCCTGCCGAATAATCGAACGCACAAACCTCAAGAATGGAGCTTCTCATGAAGATACTGACTGCAAGTCTCGCACTTCTGACCCTGTCCGCGACAGGGGCTATCGCACAAATGAACCACAATATGGATCATTCGGACATGCCGATGTCCGCCGAACAAATGGAGGGCGCAGTTCACGCGAAGGCCGTGATCAATTCGATCGGCGACGGCACTGCAAATGTGAGCCATGACCCAATTCCCGAGATCGGCTGGCCTGCAATGACGATGGATATGACGGTTCTGGAAAACGCGCAGATGATGGGAGAGGTGACCGATGGTGACGAGGTGACCCTGATGCTCGTCAAGGGCGAGGATGGCATGTACGCAATCGGGGCCATAATGCCGAACTGATCACGAATGCGCAGTTGCCGAGAAATCGGCAACTGCGGCGCGTGCTTGGAGAGGTACACCGAATTCGACCGCCGAGCTGCATGTAGGCGAAAGGAAAGTGAATGCCGCTGTCTTCGAAACAACTTGGTTTGATCGCTGCCGGCGGATCGGCCGTTCTTTTGCTGGCTGCCTTCTTGTTTCAGGCAGCGGGCTACGCACCATGCGCGATGTGCATTTGGCAGCGATACCCTCACGCGATCGCCATCGCTATTGGCGCGCTCCTCATGGTTGGTTTGCCCATCTTACTGCTACTGATGGCAGGCGCTGTCGCTGCGTCCGTGACAGCAGGCATCGGGATGTTTCATACCGGCGTCGAACGAGGTTGGTGGGAAGGTCCGACATCTTGCACAGGCTCTGGTCTTGATATGTCAAACTTGTCAGCTGCGGACCTTCTGCCCTCTGCATCATCCACAGCATCGGCCTTGGTCATGTGCGACGAAGTCGCCTGGGAGTTCCTCAGCCTGTCTATGGCGAGTTGGAACGCCGTGCTTAGTCTTATGCTTGCAGTGGTTTGGGCCTACGCCGCTTACAAGCATTCATTCACGCAACCCAAAATCGCGCAACAGGAACCGTTGTGACGCGTTACTCGCATTCAGGGAATTCGGTGGGATATGACATGTGAATGGCCAAATTCGGCTGTTTCATCAGCCCCATTACTCAAGAAAACTTGACCAGAAAACTGAGATGGACACTTGAACCTATAGTTGCTTGAGGTTGTATCACCACGATAAAACCCGATGACAAACGCCACAAGACTGTTGGAATTAGAAGCCGGAGTACGATTAATGCTGACACGACGTCATTTCATTTCAACGAGCGCTGCATTGTTCTCGGCACCGTTGGCAAGCCCCGTGTTGGCAAAAAGCTGGCCGACAAATAGCGAGAAGGCCGCCTGGGATGCGCAAGTTACTCCGGTAGGGTACGATCCGGCGACGTCAAACCCATGGGGGCTGCAGTCTCGGTTTCTACCGCAGCGAGTGACTGCGAACGATGGGCTGAAACCGGGGGACATTCACGTCGATGCAGTTGCGCGCTATCTCTACCACATCGAGGATGGCGGCACAGCGATGCGCTATGGTGTGGCCATTGCGAGGGGTAATCTCTACGAGCCGGGAACCTACACAATAAAGCGCAAGGTTGAATGGCCGCATTGGACGCCAACGGCCTCCATGATCGAGCGGAACCCCGAATACGCTCAATGGGCAGATGGGCAGGAACCGGGGCCGAGTAATCCGCTTGGATCCCGTGCGCTTTACCTCTTTGTTGGCAATCGAGACACCTATCTAAGAATACACGGATCGCCTGAGGCGCGATCTATCGGTGGTCGGGCCAGTTCAGGCTGCGTCCGTATGGTGATGGCGCATATCAACGATCTCTACCCAAATGTACAGATTGGCTCGACAGCACACCTTTACGCTGCCGAATGACCTCTTCCACGAGCAACGGTCAGGCTTCTTTGGCCACGCAAATCGGGTTGCCGCGCGCCGTGCGCAACGGCAACAGCGTGGTTTCGACAGGGCCACTGTGTTCGTACCAGTAGCAACCGTCTTCTGGGCGAAGGCGGGCTGTAGCCAGATTCTGACCAGGCCCGGCCAACTCAACCACGGCTTCCGGGACGTTCCCGATATCGGATGGCCCGTTTGGAGGCGTCGTAGCTGAACACGCGCTCAATAAAATAGCGCCTACCAATAGTGTTCCTGATCCAATTCGCACGACAACCCCCTGCCAGTTCACACAATTTGCATTTCTACGGATATCAATCGCATTCTCTGCGCCATGTTGCAACGACCTCAGTTGTGCCGTTTGGAAATCTACAACGACATTGGAGTTAGGTCTTGAACCTAAAGCCACTGGAGACATTAGAGTCGTTTCAACATATGATTCTGGAGAGATCAAATGGCGGCAAATTCCGAGACCGAGCAACACGACGTCTCTCACGCACATGACCATTCAACGAATGGTTCTGGTGAGGCAACCTGCTGCGGTGGCGGCACGGGATCTGCGGGCGCAATCCCTTCAACGCCGCCCGAGCATGGCCGAAGCTTTCAGGTGAGTGGCCTCGACTGCGCCGAAGAGGTCTCCATCCTCTCCAAAGTCGTCGGTCCGAAACTCGGCGGGGCAGAGCACCTGGCTTTTGATGTGATCAACGGTCGGATGACCGTGCTGGAAAGCGCTGACCAGATTTCGGACAGCCAGATCTTGGACTTGGTTGCCAGCACGGGGATGACGGCCCGTGCGTGGGACGCGGACAATGCCAGCGCCGATCAGGCGTCGCATCTCGCCAAACAGAAATGGTTCACGATTCTGAGCGGCGGCTTCTGGGCCGCGGGATTTCTGTGGCACATCATCGAGACCGGCATGGGGGGGGCACTCGGCCTCTTCGCGGGGCACGGCGAAGCGCCGATGCCACTGGTCGAGGCAGGGCTATTCGCGGTTGCGATCCTGTTCGGTGTCTGGCTCGTGGCACCCAAGGCATGGTCGTCCGCACGGCGGCTGTCGCCCGACATGAATCTGCTGATGGTCGTCGCAGTCGCGGGTGCAATTGGCCTTGGCGAATTTTTCGAGGCGGCAACGGTCGCGTTCTTCTTCTCGCTCTCGCTTTTCCTCGAAAGCTGGAGCGTCGGGCGTGCGAGGAATGCGATTTCAGCTCTGCTCGACCTCGCGCCGCCGACGGCAAGAGTTCTTAATGATGACGGCACGGAAGCGGACGTTCCGGCTTCCGCGGTTGCTATCAACGCACGTTTCATCGTGCGGGGCGGCGACCGCATCCCATTGGATGGTGAGGTTGTCGATGGGGCAGGGGCCGTCGATCAGGCGCCAATCACCGGAGAGAGTGCGCTGGTCCCGAAGGAACGGGGCGACGAAGTCTACGCCGGTACGATCAACGGCGAAGGCACACTGACGGTGCGCGCCACGAAGGCCGCCTCGGATACCGTGTTGGCCAAGATCATCCGCATGGTCGGTGACGCCCATGCCCGCCGCGCGCCGGTGGAGCAGTGGGTGGCGAAGTTCGCCCGCATCTACACGCCTATCGTCATGGCTCTCGCCATCGCAATTGCCCTGCTGCCGCCGCTCATTTTCGGGGGGGCCTGGGATTATTGGTTCTACAATGCACTCGTGCTGCTGGTGATCGCTTGCCCATGCGCTCTGGTCATCTCGACACCGGTCTCCATCGTCGCTGCACTCACCGCCTCAGCGCGGGCCGGGGTGCTGATCAAGGGCGGCGCATATGTTGAGGCACCGGGCAAGACGACTGCACTGGCCATGGACAAGACCGGCACGATCACCATGGGCGAGCCCGAGGTGGCGGCGGTGCATCTGCTGGGCAAAGCATCGGCGCAAGATCTGATGACCCTCGCCGCTGGACTGGAGGCACGTTCCTCGCATCCCTTGGCGCGCGCCATTCTCGCGCGGGCAGAAGCCGACGGGATCAATGTGTCCGCCGCGCAAGATACCCGAACCGTTCCCGGTAGGGGACTTGAAGGACGCACAGACGGCCGGTCGATCTGGCTAGGGTCCGACCGGTTTGCCGAGGATAAGGGTTTCGGCGACGCCATTCCGAAGGATTTGCGCGACCGCATCGAAGGCGCCGGCAGCACCCTTGTTGCCGTGGGCGACGACACCGGCGTGACGGGCATTCTGGAATTGCGCGACCGTATCCGCCCCGACGCCAAGGGCATCGTGGCACGGCTCCACGCGCAAGGCGTGAAGACCATCGTCATGCTGACGGGCGACAACGAGCGGACAGCGCGCGCCGTTGCCGCCGAGGTCGGCATCGACGAGGTCCGCGCCGAGCTTCTGCCCGAAGACAAGGTGACTGCCATCGAAGAACTGGTCGAAACGCATGACATGGTGGCCATGATCGGCGACGGGGTGAACGACGCCCCCGCCATGGCACGTGCGCATTACGCCATCGCGATGGGTGCTGTTGGTTCGGACGCGGCAATCGAGACGGCGGATATTGCCCTGATGACCGACGACCTCGGCAAGGTGCCTTGGCTGATCGGTCATTCGCGCCGGACAATGTCGATTATCCATCAGAACATCGGTATTTCCTTGGCGACCAAGGGTGTTTTCGTCGTCGCTACTGCGTTCGGAGTGGCATCGATGTGGGGCGCTATTGCAGCCGACGTAGGAGTGTCATTGCTGGTGGTGGCCAACGCCCTGCGCCTGCTTAACAGCCAAGAGGCCAAGGCGCCGCCGTCCGGCGGTGATCAGGTTGGTCCACAGATAACAAAAGCCGCGCTTGCCCACGGACATTGATCACTCAGCATTTGCAAGGTAACGTAATGTCAATATCAGACCTCACGAAAGAGGCATCGAGCAGTGAAAACCATCCGATTTCCCCGCCGCGCCGTCCTGTTGGGCGGGTTGGCAGCGTTTTTGTCCGGCTGTGCTAGCAAGTTCCGCAGCTATGGCGGACCCGAGGTGACCCGTGTTCGGCTTTATAAGGGGCAGCGCTTGCTTGTTCTCGACGGAGCCGATCGCGTATTGCAAACCTATCCGGTCGGGCTGGGTTTCGCTCCTGTGGGTCACAAGCAATTCGAGGGAGACGGCCGGACCCCGGAGGGCACCTACATAGTAGATAAGCGCAACCCTGAAAGTACGTATCATCTTTCAGTTGGTATCTCTTATCCGAACGAGGCCGACATCGCCTTTGCCGAAGCGCAGGGCCTTTCCCCCGGCGGCGACATCTTCATCCATGGTGGTCCACGCCCGGGCATCGACCCGACAAATGTCCGCGATTGGACAGCTGGCTGCATCGCGGTCACAGATCGGCAGATCGAGGACATCTATGCAATGGTGAAGGACGGAACACCTATCCACATCTTTGCATGACGGTCCTTCTCATGCGGCGGTAGTGAGCCGTCGCATTGGCCGCCATTGCCCAGCTCCACGAAGCCAAGATGAGCGCCAACAGCATCCAGTCCCCGAAGCTCGCGTAGAGTGTCGGCGGTCGCGCGGAGGGCAGGCTAGCGTCGATGATGCCCGTTTCGCCGGTATCGAGCCGCGCAACGATCTCTCCGCTCGCGTCGATGACCGCAGAGATGCCCGTATTCGCGGCTCGAATTACAGGAAGGCCTTCCTCTATGGCGCGCATACGTGCGGAAGCCAGATGCTGCTCAGGTCCGATGCTGGTGCCAAACCAGGCGTCGTTGGTGGCGTTGAAGATCCAGTCTGGCCTGAACAGGTCGTCGACCACATGGCTTGGGAAGATGATCTCATAGCAGATCGCCACGGCGACCAGCGGCACACCCGGAAGCGCAAGCGTTCGCGGGCCCGGTCCGGGCGTAAAATCGCCCAGACCCGCCGTGAGCCGCTCGATGGGCAACCAGCCACGGAATGGCACATATTCGCCGAAGGGTACGAGATGGTGTTTCGCGTATCCGGTCAGGATTCCGCCGGTCGCGCCAAAAGCCTGGACCGTGTTGAAATATCGGGTGCCATCCTCGCTCGGTACCCGGTCCGGCACCCCGGTGAGCAGCACGCTGCCTTCTGGTAGCGCGGCGGCAATGCGGGTCTGCGCCTCCGTATCCTCATCGAGGAAACCCGGAAAGGCGGTTTCCGGCCAGAGAAGAACGTCGAAATCGCCGCGCCGGGTTGAAAGCTCAAGATAGCGCGCGAATGTCGCCTCGCGGTTCTCGGGCGCCCATTTCTCCTCTTGTGGAATGTTGCCTTGGACAATGCGCAGGTCGACACCGGATGGCTGTTGTGCATCCGACTGGAGGCGAAGCGTGCCGACAGCCCACATCGTCGCTATGCCGGCCAGCGCCATGAGCGAGATGGTCAATCGTTGCCGCCCGGACGCCATGGCAGCCGCGCCGGGGAGTACCGCAACGAACACGGTGAGAAAGCTTAACCCATAGCTTCCGACCCAGGCGGCGGGCTGGCGAAAAGCGGCGTAATCGACCATAGCGTAGCTGGCGAGGTTCCACGGAAATCCTGTCAAAACGTGACCTCGCAACCACTCGGCAGCGGTCCAGGAGGTCGCGAACAGGAGGCAGGCCAAGAGACTGCCCATGGCTCCGCGCCGCGCGATTTCGGCAAAAAGCGCGGCGGCAATGGCTGGGAAAATCGCGAGACCTGCGGACAATCCCGCGACCGCCGGGATCGCCATCGTCCCAAACCGCTCGGCCTCGACGTAGAAACTCTCTGCAATCCACGAAATCCCGAAACCGAACTGGCCAAGACCAAACGCCCAGCCGACGAGGAAAGCGCGCCCGAAGGAGAGATCGCGAAGACCGACAAACAACGCGGAATAGGCAATGGGAACAAGCAAGAGAAGCGAGAAAGGCGGGAAAGTCAGAACGGTCAGCGCCCCGGCGACGAAACCAAGCGTCATCCGCGAAAGAAAACGGTGGCGCAGAGCGATGCGGTTCAGAATTTCCGGCTTCACGACTTGATCGAACGCCGCGCGCTGATCCATGGCGCGGCGAGCAAGAGCCCCACGCCACTGACGACAAATACATCGGCCAAGTTGAAGGCAGGCCAATGTGTTGTGCCAATGTAGAAATCGAGAAAGTCTGTTACAGCCCGATACCGCACACGATCGATGACATTGCCCAGGGCTCCGCCAATCATCGCGCCATAGGCAAGCGTTTCGACCGCATTGTCGGCGCGAAACAGCATAATCCCCAGCCAAACACAGATGACAAGAGCGAGAGCGATGAGGCTCCACCACGGCGCGCCGCCCAGCATCCCGAAAGTCACGCCGTCATTACGATAAAAGACGAGGTTGAATCGCGGAAACACGGAAATCCCGGCGCTTAAAGTGGCGGCATTCGCAACGACAATGGCTTTGGTGATCTGATCAATCGCGAACGCAGCAAGCGCCGCGAAGACGCCGATAACCGGAGATACCTTGTTTAGTGACATTGCCTCATCCCAACCAGACATCAAGGAACAGCATCAGAACGAGCCCGACTGCCAGCCCGAGCGTTGCCCTGTTCTGATGGCCGCTGCGATGGGTTTCAGGGATGATTTCGTGGCTGATGACGTAGAGCATCGCTCCCGCGGCAAAGGCCAGACCCCAAGGCAGCAGCGGTTCCGACAGTGTGATGATCCCGGCCCCGAGCAGGCCGCCAATCGGCTCGACCATGCCCGTCAGCGCCGCGATGCCCCAGGCGCGCAGCTTCGGATATCCCTCGCCCAGCAGAGATACAGCGACGGCCAATCCTTCGGGCGCATTCTGAAGCCCGATGCCGATGGCGAGCGGCAGACCGCCCTCCATACCTCCGGATCCGAAGCCGACCCCGACCGCGAGGCCTTCGGGGAAGTTGTGGATCGTGATCGCGATGATGAACAGCCAGACCCGCCGCAAAGACGCCGCTTCGGGCCCTTCGCGTCCCGTCTTGAAGTGCTCGTGCGGCAGCTTCTCGTTCATCAGCGCGACAGCCCCCATGCCCAGAAGGATCGAGACGCATACGATGGCCGCAGGCATCGCGTCGTTTTCGAACATTGGCTCTGCCGCATCCAATGCCGGGATGATCAGCGAAAAGAACGAGGCTGACAGCATGACACCGGCAGCGAAGCCGAGCGACAGATCGCGCGTGGCCCGGGACGGGATGCGCCCGAACAGCACGGGAGCTGCCCCGACTGCCGTGAGCGAACCGGCAGCGAGACTTCCGAGAAAGCCGAGCATTATCGGAGACAGATTTTCCATGGGCGGGCCAGATTATCCTTCGGCGTAGCTCGAAAAGACTTCCGTCGACCCGTCCTTGCGGATGAGGAAGACATCATAGGCCTCGCGGTCGTCTTCTGGCCCCATGCCGGGCGAGCCATAGGGCATCCCCGGAACGGCGAGGCCGACGGCGTCCGGGCGCTCCTCGAGAAGGCGGCGGATGTCAGCGGCTGGGACATGGCCTTCGATCACGTAGCCATCAATGAGCGCGGTGTGGCAGGAGACCATGCGCTGCGGCACGCCGTTGTCGAGCTTGAAGCGAACCAACGACCCACCGAACATGTTCTCGCCCGTCGGCGCAAACCCGTTTTCTTCGAGATGGTTCATCCACGAGAGGCAGCAGCCGCAACCGTTCGTCTTGCGGACGTCGATCGCCGTTGCCTCTGCGAGGGCCTGTGCCGCCGGGAACAGGGCGAGCGTGATGGCAAGAGCTTGGGTCATACGTTTCATGGGTCAGAGCCTTTCGGTTGTCGTTTCGGCAATCTCGCTGCCGAGGTTTTGATTCAGAAGTGCGCGCGCCTCGGCCAGACGCGAGAGCGCGGCGGTATCATCCGCTTCGCTCTCGGCTGCTTCGGCGAGCCGGTCGTCAGCGAGGGGGTCAGTCGGGCGCCCATCCACGAGGACTTCGTAGTGCAGGTTCGGACCTGTCGCCGTACCAGTCGCGCCGACGCGGCCGATCACATCTCCCGCCGCAACGCGTTGGCCTTGTGCCAGGTCTTCCGGCACGGCGCTCAGATGCGCGTAGCGCGTCATGGTGTCGGAGCCGTGGGCGATTTCGACCACTCGACCATAGCCGCCCCGCCAGCCGATGAAACTGACCCGCCCCGGTGCCGTCGATTGAACCGGTGTCCCACGTGCCGCTGCGAAATCGACGCCGGTGTGCATCCGGACGTTGCCAAAGACCGGATGCGTACGGCGTCCGAACACCGAGCTTAGGCGCGCACCCTCGACCGGCTGTGCGAAGACGCGCAGCACCTCGCCATCGACGTAGATCGTCGCCTGACCGCTGCCGTCGTTTGGCCATACGATCTCGTAAAGCGAACCGCCGATCTCCAATGCGGCGAAGGCGAGCTCGGGCTGTCCGATCCTGTCCTCGCCCACACGCGCCTCGCGCCAGAGAAGCCTTAGTGTCTCGCCACCGGCCAACTCGCGGCGGAAGTCCACGGTCCCACCCAGCATCTGCGCAAGGTCCACGGAAAAACGGGCGGGTATGCCGGCTTCGTCGAGTGCCGCGAAGATCGAGCTGTAGATCACCGCTTCGCCGGCAAGGGTTACGATCTCCGGATCCGGAGCCACGACCTGCGTGGACAACTTCTCGCCGAAAACCACCTCGATCCGAACCCCGTCCTCGACGGCGAGTGAGACGGTGCGGGGGCTGCCGTCCACGGTCGAAGCGACAGTGACCGAGTGCCCCGGCCGCAGCCGTCGCAGATCGTATTCCGCGCCAAGCGCGAGGGCAACTTCGGCTCTGTCAGGTGCCGCAAGTCCAGCTTCGGACAGCAAGAAATCGAGCGTCTCGCCAGGTGCAATGTCGCGCGACCACGTCGACAGCGGTGGCTCGATCGCCCTTACCGGCCTGTCGGCAAACGCGACCTGCAGAAGGGGTAGGGGGCCGAGGTCGGGTGCATCCTCTGCCCATGCCGTCGCGGGCAGCGTCACGAGGATTTCAACGTTTCTAGGGGCTTCAGGACCTTGGGGCATCCAGCTACCTGCCTGGGCAAGTTCCGGCGGCACGGGTTCTTTCGACATGAAATCAGAGATGGCGATAGCCGCTCCCGAAACCGTCCCCGCAATTGCGACACCCGCCGCCAAAGTTCTGAGCCTCATGTCGCCCCCTCCATTTCTTCTGCTAGCGCGCGGCGAATTTTCGGCACCGCGAATTCTCTGGGTTCGTGATAGTCGATCATGGTGACGAACCGCCCAGAGGCTGCGAACAGGAAGACGCTCGCGGTGTGGTTCATCGTGTAATCGCCGCTTTCCGTCGGCACCCGCTCGTAGGTGGCGCGGAAGCCGTCCGCGACGCGCGCGATCTGCTCTTCCGGTCCCGTCCAGCCACGTATCCCAGGATGGAAGTAGCCGACATATTCGGCCATCGTTTCGACAGTGTCGCGCTCGGGATCGACCGTGATGAAAACCACGTTCATTTCGTCGGCCTCGTCTCCCAGATCGTCGAGCCATCCCGAAATGTCCGAGAGCGTGGTCGGGCAGACATCGGGACAGTAGGTAAAGCCGAAGAACGCCATCGTCGGGCGACCGATAAGGGTTTCTGGCCCGACCGCGTTGCCCTCATGATCCGTCAGACGGAAATCCATCTCGGTCAGGGCCACAGGCCGCTGCCCGACAGGTTCGGGTCCACCGGGTCCATCGACCTGCCACCAACCGACGAAGAGCATCAGGGCGACCGCCCCGACACCAGCCGCCCCGTACCCCAGGATCGCCCGTCGCCGCATCAGTCCTCTGGCCCCCGCGCGGCGATTCCAAGGATCGGCACCTCGACCGTCACTTCGCCTCCGTCGTCGAAAAGCAGGGTCAGCGGAAAGGTGTCCCCTTCCGTCATCGGTTCTTGTAGCCGCATCAGCATTGCGTGCAGGCCCCCCGGTTCGAGCGCGACGCTCTCGCCCGGGGCGATCGCGATCTCCCCCGCCGGGCTCATGGAACTCACACCTTCGGCATTTGTCTTCGTCTCGTGAATTTCGGGCATCATCGCGAGCGGTGTTGTAAGGCCGATCAGCGTCACTGGCTCGTCGCCAGTGTTGCGGATCGTCATGTAAGCGGCCCCGGGACGGTTCATCCCGATGGAGGCGCGGGACCACGCGTTCTCGACGACAACATACTCGAGTCCGGCCAGCGCGGGCGCTGAGAACCCTCCAAGGGTCAAAAGCGCCGCCAGTGTGCTGGTCAAAATATACTTTTTCATCGTTCTGATCCTGCCCTTTCCATTCAGCTTTGCACAGCAGCGACTTCGGCAGCCACCAGACGACGCAATTCTGCCTCTCCGAATGGATCGAGCGGCTTGCCGTTCACGAAGAATGTGGGCGTCTGGCGAATTCCCACGGTCTCGACGTCAGCACGATCCTGGTTCAGGATCGCCACGACATCGGGTGCCAGCATTTGCGTGCGCGCGGCCTCGGCATCGAGTCCGGCCGTGGCGGCGATCTGAAGGATCAGGCCAGGCGCCGGGGCACCGTGCGACGCCCATCTCGGCTGTTCCCGCAGAACGGCCTCAAGCACCGGCACGTAAACGTCCTGCATGCGCGCCGCCTCGAGCACGCGGATCGCTTCCTCGGATGCCGCGCCGTGGAAGGGCGTGTAGCGGATCACGACGCGGACAGCATCCCCATGCTCGGCCATGATGTCCTTCACGATGGGATGAAAGGCGCGACAGGCCTCGCAGGCCGGATCGAAGAATTCGACGATCGTGACGGGCGCTTCCGCAGGCCCGAGGATGGGCGAGTAGGGGCGGATCATCGCGTCCGCGAGTTCCGGCGCAACAGGCTCCGCTTCGGCCACCGGGCCGGGGCGGGTTGCAAACCAGGTGGCTCCGCCGAAGCCGGCGACGCCGAGGGCGAGAACGGACAGGATCAGGCCGCGTCGGTTCATGTTCGTGTGTCCTTCAATGAAAGGGCCGACAGCGCCCCGATCAGCGCGAAGGCGGCGAGCGCCATCAGCGGGATCGGGATGCCGAAGACCAGTTGGTTGTCATCGGTGCAAGAGGGGCCGGTGGCCGTGCAGGGCTGGATGCGTTCGGGAACAAGACCGACGTACAGCCCCATGTGCCAGAGGGCGATTGCGCCGCCGCCAAGCGCCAATGCGATGCCGTAGCGCCCCACGCGGCCGTCCCGCCACCAAAGGCCGAGCCCGAGGACAATGGCCAAGGGAAACATGAAGGCGCGCTGGAACCAGCACAGCAAACAGGGCGTCTGCCCCAGCACCTCGCCGATGAAAAGCACGGCAAGCGAGGCGACGAGTGCGATGATCCACGCCAGCCCGAGGGCTGTTTCTCCGGATATGCGGTTCATTTCGGTCAGATCCTCTCTTCCAGATCGGCGAGGATCTTTTCGGCGGAGGTGCCGTAGGGCCACGAGTCGGCGAAGCCCGCGTCGGGATCGAAGAGGAACAGATGCGACGTGTGGCCCATCGTGTAACCATCCGGCGCTGCGGCCTCTTCGACGCGCTCAAAGAAGATTGGAAACGTCTCGGACGTGGCGGCGATCTGTTCCGGCGTGCCCGTCAGCCCGATGATGCCCGCATCGAACAGCGGGACGTATTCGGCGAGTGCTGCGGGCGTGTCTCGTTCAGGGTCGATTGTTATGAAAATCGGCTGGACCTTGGCGGCATCGTCGCCCAGACCCTCCATCACCGCCGCGACCTCAGATAGGGTCGTCGGGCAGACGTCGGGGCAGTTGGTAAAGCCGAAAAAAACAAGCATCCAGCGCCCCGCAAAGTCCTCCTCGGTTTGAACCATACCCTGGTGGTCCGTCAGTTCGAACTCAGCGAAAAAAGGCGGCTCGGCGTCAGTTCGGGCGCTATCGGCACGATAATCGGACCATAGCAAGAGCCATACGAAGGCAAGCGCTGCCACGCCTGCCAAAACCCAAAGAAACTTCTGTGCCGATGTAAGGGACAATCCTGTTCGCCTGTTTTTGATTCTTATTGCATGTGCGGATACATCCTCTAGCCGCTAGAGGTTCAAGCACGAAATCATGGTATAGCTTGAACTCACGCGTCTGTGAATCCGACACTTGTTTATTCCGACGGCAAAACCTACACAAACTGTATCTTTTTCATGGAGGCGAAAATGCTCACGATCGGTACTCTGTCAAAGAAGACTGGCACAAAAGTGCAGACTATCCGGTACTACGAACAGATCGGACTCATGCCCGAACCTGGCAGGACCGAAGGCGGACAGAGGCGCTACGACAATGCACAGCTCGACCGACTGTCCTTCATCCGCCATTCGCGGCAACTCGGTTTCTCGCTCGATGCGATCCGCGAGCTGCTCGACCTCAGCGACCATCCCAACCGCCCCTGCGACGAGGCAGATGCCATCGCGCGTCGCCAGCTCAAACAGGTGGAGCAGCGCATGGCCCGCCTGAAGGCGCTGCGCACGGAACTGAAACGCATGGTTCACGAATGCAGCGGCGGGCGGACCGGAGACTGCAAGGTGCTTGAGGTGTTGCGGGACCATTCGGAATGCCTGACCGAGCACGAGGAAATCGGGGCCTGAAGGAAGTCAGCCAACATTCCGGCTGGAACGCAGATCAGCCGCAGAAGTTAATGTGTCGTACAACACAAGCTGGAACCACAAAATGGCCGCTAGACAAGATTCAATGGAGAGACGGACGCTTTGGATCGTTCTGGCGCTTAATATCGGCTTGGCCGTGGCCTTTTTCGCAACAGGCGCCTTCGGCGACTCAAGTGCCCTGATCGCCAACGGGCTCGATAACCTCTCCGACAGCTTCGTCTACGCGATCAGCCTTTTCGCTTTGTCCCGATCCGACAAATGGAAACGCGGGGCGGCGAACATCTCCGGTGGGCTGCTGATCCTGTTCGCTGCAGGCATCCTCTACGATGCGTGGCGCCGCTACATCGGCGGGTCAGATCCGCTCGGGACGATCATGATCGCCATGGCCCTGATGGCGGCGGCCATCAACGCAGTCTGCGTCTGGCTGCTCGCTAAGCTTAAAGATCCGGACGTCAACATCCGCGCGGCCAACACCTTCAGTTACAACGATTTCGCCGCGAACCTCGGAATCGTCGTGGCTGGCGGCCTCGTCGCCTGGCTGGGAACAAACTGGCCGGACCTCGTCGTCGGCGTGATTGTCGCCGGGATCGCGGCCTGGGGAGGTATCGACATTCTGCGCGACGCACACGGCGAACACCACAAAGCAGTTCATACGGGCAAATAGTTGCGGGAGATTCTTTCTGAAAGAAAGGATTGAAGCTACAGTGACTATAGCAATTAGTCTTGTTCCAAGACGATTCGAGGAGCGACCCGTTGCATATGACCGACCCCCTACTTGTACCCACCAAACTACTGGATTTTGATGCCGCGCCTCTTGCGCATCTAATTGAGACCCGCGGCTGGCGCGGCTTATCCGAATACGATCGGATCGGAGCTACCTATGATTTCGTTCGGAATGAAATCGCGTTCGGATACAATCGAGCCGACGACATCCCCGCCTCGGATGTGCTTTCCGACGGCTATGGGCAGTGCAATACCAAAGGGACGCTCTTGATGGCGCTGCTGCGTGGTGTCGGCATTCGTTGCCGGTTGCATGGGTTTACGATCCACAAAGGCTTGCAGCGCGGTGTTGTCCCAGAGTTGGTGTATCCGCTTGCTCCTCAGGAAATTCTCCACTCATGGGTTGAGATCGAATATCAAGGTGCTTGGATCAATTTCGAAGGCTTCATCCTGGATGACGCTTTCCTCAAAGTCCTGCAAACGTCTTTCTCGGACACGGACAGTCTCTGCGGTTATGGCGCGGGCACGGATTGTCTTGGCGCGCCTCCCGTCGCCTGGAACGGAGAAGATACCTACATTCAGAAAACCGGCATCGTGCAAGATTTCGGCGTGTTTGATACGCCGGACGCCTTCTATTTGTCCCATGAGCAATCCTTTGGATGGCTGCGTGGTGCCCTTTACCGTCATATCATCCGCCACTGGATGAATGCGCGCGTACGTGGTTTCCGCAGCGGCCGCCTCAAGACTGACGGACGCGCGACACACGCGCATAAGGAGCCTGCCAATGCCGCATGATCATGGGCACGCGCATATTGATCCGGATACTGGCGATCGGCGGGTTGCCATCGCGATCTGGGCGAACGGGCTTCTTACCGTTGCGCAGATCGTCGGGGGCATATTCTCGGGTAGTCTGGCACTGATCGCCGATGCGCTGCACAACTTTTCCGATATGGCTTCGCTTGTCATTGCCTTTGCCGCGCGCAGGATCGCGCGCCGCCCGGCCGATGAGCGCATGACCTTCGGATATGGCCGGGTCGAAATCGTCGCAGCCCTGATTAACTACACCACCCTGATCGTGATCGGCTTCTACCTGATCTACGAGGGTAGCATGCGCATGATCGATCCGCCCGAAGTCATGGGGTGGACCGTCGTCATTCTCGGTGGAATCGCGCTTGTGGTCGACACGCTGACCGCAATGCTGACCTATTCGATGCAGAAGGGGAGCGTGAACATCCGTGCGCTTTTTCTCCACAACCTTTCGGATGCGTTGGCTTCAGTGGCCGTCATAGTCGGCGGGACGCTCATTATACTTTATGATATGCGTTGGGTTGATCCGGCCATCACCATCGGCATCGCGCTCTACATCCTGTATCTGTCCTTCACCGAAATAGGGGGCCCAATTCGAACCCTGATGCTCGGAAGCCCGCCAGATATTGATGGAAATGACGTGGTCAGAGCGATCCAGAGTGTCGATGGCGTTGTGGACGTGCATCATGTCCACCTGTGGCAAATGCAGGAGCACGCTGCGGCATTGGACTGCCATATTGTCGTCGAACGCGAACGGATGGGTGAGGCCGACAAGATTAAAGAAAACGTCAAATCGGTGCTGCATGAACGTTTCTCAATCGAGCATTCCACGCTTGAATTCGAAGCGAGCGACAATGCGCATCAGGAGGCGCAGGTGTTCGGACACCGCTCATGACGATTGCCCAAGGCATACTAGTGGTCGTTGGCCTGCTGTCCGGTCTGGTTTTGATTGGTGCGCTCCTTTGGTCGATCGCCCGCCCGTCCAAGCGCATCTGGCCTCCAAACAGAGAGCATTCAGTCATACCAAACACTGCATGGGGACTCACATTGGCCGTGTTTGGGGCGGTGATCGGTTTGGGCATTTTGGATTGGAAATCCGCTTCTATGACCAACGCGCTCCGTTGGGCGGTCGGGCCGTTCTTGATCGCAACCGGAAATCTGATTGTCTGGTGGGGGGCATTCAGCATTGGACTGAAAGCCACCAGCGGTGCGAAAGACGAGCTGATCACTTCGGGTCTCTACCGTTTCTCTCGGCATCCGCAATACCTTGCCGACATGGCCATCCTGATAGGCTTTGGTCTTCTCTTCGCGTCACCTTGGGTTTGGGCTATCGTCATCGTTGGAGTTGCCGCGCTGGCCCTTGCCCCGCTCGCAGAAGAGCCGTGGCTGAATGAACAATACGGCTCCAAGTATCGCGATTATTGCGCTGAAACGCGTCGTTACCTGTAAACTCGCGACCTCACGAGAACGTCATCGTTTTTCAGTTGAACCTCTAGCTACTAGAGGTCGTATCCGTCAGCCAACAAAAGAATGAGGCGAGGCATATGACAAAAACACTGAAAACACGACGCCAGTTCGTTTCGACAACTATGATCGGACTTCTGGTAGCACCTTCCCTTCTCCGTGCTCAGGAGCAGGAGCCCTCGGCGGTACGCAGAAATATTTCGTCCTTTAGTGCGGATCCCTGGCAAGACCACTTCGATAACCTTCAGCACGGTGCAATTTTGTGCGACATCGACTCGCGTGCAGTCCAGTATTGGTCGGAAGACGAAAGTGTCTACAAACTCTACCCGTCGAGTGTCCCTGCCTCGGAAGAGTTGACCCGCAGGGGATATACAAAGGTTATAAGGAAGGTGGAGGGGCCGAGTTGGCGGCCCACTCCATCAATGAAAGAGCGTAACCCCGAATGGCCTGACTATTGGCCGCCGGGTCCTGACAACCCGCTTGGAACACACGCACTTTATCTGTCGTGGCAGTATTACCGGGTGCACGGAACCGGTGACACGCGCAAAATCGGTCGGCAATCATCAAACGGCTGTATTGGACTGTACAACGAGCACATTGCTGAACTTTTTGCTCTGGCAGAAGTGGGAACCCAGGTCAGGATTTTCTGAAAGCCAAGGAAAGCTGGCTAATACCTCCATTCTTAACATAAACTTCATTACGAGTTAAAATCTGCGGCCCGGGGCACATTCTACCCTGAATTACGAATAACACTATAAAACAATGAGTTACCTTACAGGAGAACATCGTATGGGGAGCCGTGTACTCGCAACTATCCCTTCATGAACGCCGTAAGATCGCGAACTGGTGGCACGCAAGAGTGCCCGTCCGAGAGATGGCGCGGGTTCTGAAGCGCCACAAATCGGCGATCTCTCCCGAGATCCAACGCAATTTCTAGGCCGACGACAGGTTTCCAAAGAAATACGCAGTCTACTTCAATCATCCGGCTCAATAGCAGACGGACAAGCGTCGATCTGTGCAGCGCAAGCTGATCTGGCATCCGGGCGCGACGGTCGTTGATGTTTCTGGGCAGTGACGTCCGGAGCAGCGTTAACCATCCGGCAAAGTTCTCGTCAAATCCAACAATACATTGGGATACACTGAGATCCGTTCTGTAATCAGATCGGAGAGCCGGTCGGTAGCTTGTCGTGAGTTGGTTGGTTCCTGTGGCAAATTCTCCTCAGACGTGGAAGCGCGCGGTTCCGGTGCGCGAAGGTGTTGGATATGTCGATGGGGCGCGCGTGATCGCCTGGCGCGAGTACCGTTGGAATACAGGAGAGATATCCCGGATCTGGTTCCTGGACGCCACCGATCTCGACCACAGGATGATCGACATCGTGGAGATCGCGACCCACCCGGGAAGTGACGATACGGGTTTGTGACGGCTGGTCCAGCGATTCCGTTGAGGATACTGGGGCAACCATAGCTCGAGCAGTTCGGAAATATTCCCGCTAGGCTAGAATTTGCCGGAAGATCCGTTTTATATATTTCTCTGTTTTCGTACATATCGGCACTATGCTTATGTTTTCTGGAAAGTAGATTCTGTAGAAGGCCTGTCAGGGGGACAGGCCGTGCCGATTGCGAGACATCTCAGTCTGATCACGCTGGATGGCGTAAAGGACCTCATCGCACGGAATGTCGCGTTTCGCTGTCGGTACGAGTTGGTTGGAGGCACCGGTGACGGGAAACCACGCTATAGGTGTATTTATTCCGTGGGTGACGAGGAGCTTGTCCTGGTGGTGTCAAAGGTGCGCAAACACGGGCCTGAGATTAAGCTGTTCGCCCTCTGGCCGGGCCTCGTCAACCATCATGTGGCCTATGGGGACGGCCAGCCGGTCAGGATCGACCTTGACGTTCGCCATGCGCCAAAAACTGAAGCGCGCGAAACGGGTCGGCGAAGAGCTGCGAAGGATTGAGCACTCGGGTCTTCTTTCTAGCGACTTACGACCTGCGTCCCGCGGGCTCCGTAAGCCCGGACACCGCCGCGACCTGACATGTTGGAGTCCCTGAAACTCACCTATCCGCTTCGTGAAAGCGCAGTCCGAAGCGGAACAGGTGAAGCGGTCGTTCGGGCCTGCTGAGACGATCAAGTCTATTGAACTTCGACTGGAGGTCGAGGCTGTGCATACTTTCAGAATCGAAGCCTCCGCCGTGGCGAGGCTTTATGGCGAAGATCCGGCGGTGGTCGTCGGCTGGCTCTATGTCTGGAACACCCAAGAACTCGCCATCAGATGCAGCGACGAGAGCATAGTATTTCGTTTTGTCGATCCGCCGATCGATCTCGACCGGTATTCCCCTAGGTTTCAGGCCAACAAGAGTGTCCACGCGCGGCTTGCATCCACCAGGCCGCTGCCCTCGCAAACAGCCTAGGCGACATTTCAGTCCGTCGCGCCGTTTGTATCGCGAGGGACCATCATATTCGACATCCGGCAAATGAGGGGCGACAACCCGCCTGAGCGCGATCTCTTTCGCAGCCATTCAGCGGGAACCCGCATATCTCCACAAGAAGAGATGCATCAAAACACTATTATATGATACACGAATACCGTTTTGATTCCTCAATCCGTAGCGCGGAGGCGAAGGAGTATTCATGCTGAAACTGCTGCAAAACACTTCCCTTTGGATCGGCGGGCTGTTGGCCGTAACGGCGGCTGGATCGCCGCAATCTGCTTACTCCCAAAGCTACCAGATCGACTGCGCCATCCTTTTGTGTCTCTCAGGAGGCTGGCCGACCTCGGGCCCCTGCGCGCGCGCGCGCGCCGAGTTTATCCGGCGGATCACGCCCTGGCCCGTCGAGCCACCCCTGCAAATCTGGCGGTGTCCGATGGGCGCGGCCAATACGGTCGATCCGGAAGCTGTGACCGACGAACGGATCTACGAAACTCTCTTCGAGCTCGATCAGACAACGCCGCTTCAGTCTTTTCCCGTTGATGAGGTCGGCAAATCCGTCACAGGTGTCGCCAGAACGCCTGCGAGCGCGCTTCCCCCCACTTTGCAAGCGCCACCACACGCGGCCCCTTCCACGCTGCAACCTGACGTGCTCCGCTTGAGAGGCGATGATGCGGCTCCTTTGCCGAAGGGGTTTACGTTCCTCCTTGCTCAGGGTCGGGCCGACATCGATATCAGCGGCCCCGAGTTCAACTTCGTACGCTCCATCCGCGTCTTCCAGACCGAGGCCCGCCAATGGGAATCCGGACGGGAAGGCGAATGCAACAGCCACGCCAGCGTCAGATTGGGAATCTACGGCACGCAAGGCGATTTTCGGTGGAGACAAAGCGGCGTCGGCGCTCTACCGGAGGCGCATGTTGGCCTTGAACAATATGGCGATCATTGCCCGAGGATCTCGCATCGGTCCGTGTTCGTGGAATGGCGCGACTACGAAGGGAACTACGGATACGAGCAAGTGAACTACTAGAGAAGTTTGCTTTAAACTTGGATCGTCCAACGCTGCCTGATGTCTCAAATCAAACGCGGTAAGCTGTAAACAGGAAGATAGACGGGGACCTTTATTGGTGCGTGTTTAGTAGGGTCGCAGTCCGTCGTTTCATGCGGGTGTCTGGCCGTCACTCACCCACAACCTGCAAGAACTGTCCATAGTCTGCGCTGACCGCGCGCGCCTCCTCAAAAGCCCGTGTACGTTCTTGTTCGAGGCAGCGAAAATACGCCTGAATATCCTCGATATAGAGCTCGAAGTCAGACCGAATCAGGTCCGCATACGCGCGAATGTCCTGTGGATCGGACGGCACGAAAGGCCGTTCCGGCGCGTAGCAAGTCTGTGCCATCGCAACCTCGGGAAGCCAGAAAGACAATAATACAGCCGTATAGCAGATACTGGTGATCTGTTTGCGCATGGGATTAGGCCCTCGATGCTTGAGGAAAGCGGCTCGCCATGCGTAATACTGGCGTCGAGCGAAAGCTTGCGCAAGACACAACTGCATCTTGCATACGAAACAGTATTATTGTTATCATGGCTCATCGGAACCAATTGCTCCGGTGCGCCCAAGGACAGGAAGAGCGCGCCGTGGCGATAGATTTACAAAAAGAAGCGCCGAATGTGGTTACAGAAGCGGGATTCAAGATGCTCGTTGAATCCGGATACAGTGTCGAAGTCGTGTGCAAGCAGGATGCCTACCGGAAGAACTCCGTCTGGCATGGCATCTGGCTCTTGCGCGCCGTCAACGAAGATGGGGTCGAGAAGGAACTCGTCACCGCCCGGGCGCGCCCCAATGGCGATTTCATCCAGCTCAGGGTCTTCAAGACCGTCACTGGCCTCACCTCCTTCCTTATTGATCTCGGTTTCTCAGTGGTGGCCTTCCCGGTCTACGAAGGACAGCGCTGGACATATACCCTGGCGGACATGCCCGACGACGACAGCGACGGCTAGCGCCGTCCTTCTGCTGCTCGCGGCACATGCCGTATCGGCGCAAATGATCTTTACGATGGAAAGCGACGGCTCGCTTTCCCCGTCAAACTCCCAAGACAGTTTTGCCCGCAATTACAACGACGGCGTCGGCCAAGGCGATCCCGACGCGCCGCTGCATATCTTTGGAGACAGCGCCGAGACCAAGCTTGAGCCGGACAACGGCACCTTCCGCATCGCAGCGATCGCCCCGCGTATCGCGGTCCCGCGCCCGGACATCCTCGCCGCCATAGACAAGACGGCGCTTCGCTATGCCAGCCACCGGGGTTTGCGCGCGGCGGGTCTCACCGTAACTGAGTGGCGGCTGCTTTTCCGCGCCAACATCGAAATCGAAAGTGCCTACAATCTGAACGCCCGGTCTCGGGTCGGCGCTATCGGCCTGGGCCAACTCATACCGGAAACCGCAGAGATGCTCGGCGTAGATCCCTCTGACTGGCGGGCCAACCTCGATGGCTCGGCACGCTATCTCGCCGCACAGCTCGAGACCTTCCGGAACACGCGACTGGCGCTGGCGGCCTACAACGCTGGTCCCGACGCCGTCCGCGCACATGATGGCATTCCCCCCTACCCCGAAACGCAAAACCACGTTCAGCGGGTGCTGGCCGTGTTCAACAGGCTGGAAGGAGAAACCCCATGAGGCCGTTACCCCTACTTCTGACCGTGCTGATAGTCTTCGTCGTGCCGGCTGAGCCCGCCATGGCGCAATCGATTGACCTGTCGCCGATCCAGGATCTTCTGCAAGGTATTGTCGATGCACTCACCGGCCCGCTCGGCGTCGTCATCGCCACGCTCGCTGTGATCGGCGTGTTCCTGAGCTGGTTCTTTAACATCATCGATCTGCGCCAGGCCCTTTGGGTTCTGGTCGGCATCGCCGGTGTCGCCGCTGCGCCCACGATCGTGGCAGCGGTCTTCAGCTGAGGGAGGTTGGCGTGGCGGAACGGTCCCCCCTCTTCCTTGGCCTTGTGCGCCCGCCGAAACTCTTCGGTCTGCCGATCATCTATGCCGTGGTCTGGCTCTTCGGTTCCGTCCTGCTCTTCGTCTGGATTCAGAGCTTCGTCGTTCTCGGCATCGCGGCCGTTCTCTATCCCCTCCTCTGGAAGGCCGCGGACTGGGATCCGCGCTTCATCGATGTCGCGATAACCACGCTGCAGGAAACCCCGCCCACCCGAAACCGCAAAATCCATGGGGGAGATAGCTATGCCCCGTGATGACGTCAGCGGACTCAGCGAACGTGATGAGCGCACGCTGATGCCGAAATGGTTTCAGCATGAGAAGCACCTGGCCCACATGCTGCCCTATGTCAGTCTGGTCGATGATCGCACGGTCCGCACGCGGATGAACGAGCTCTTCCAATGCGTCCGGATCACAGGCGTCAACAGCTACACCACAGACGACGACTATCTCGACAAGGTCCGCGCGCTCTTCGCCCGGATCGTGGCACAGCTCGGCGAAGAGTTTTCCTATTACGTCCACAAGGTCTCGAAGGGCATTCATGTCGATCTTGAGCCGCTTGAGGGCGACACATTCTCCGCGATCGTCGATGCGCAGTGGCGCAAAAAGATGGAAGACAGCGGGCTTCGGGATAAGACCCTCACGCTGACCGTCATCCACCGCCCGCCGAACAAAAGCTTCCTCAGCTTCATGCGAAGCCGCTCCCCTGGACGGCTCAAAGACGAGACGGCGAAGCGGCTGCGGCGGTTGAATGAAGCCGTCGGGATCTTCACCTCTGGTCTATCGGAGCTGAAGCCGTCCGTGCTCTCGGCCGAGACCGGGGACCTGGTCGGCTTCCTGGGTGCGCTGAACACCGGCCAGGAACGCCCGCTCTACCATAGCTCGCAGTTCGGCTTCCTGGCCTCCTCCGCCGCGAACACCCGCGTTACATTTCATGGGGATCATTTCGAGTTAAGCGAGGGCGTGGCAGGCCGTCGGTATGGCAAGAGCTACTCCATCAAGGATTACTCCGAGCAGACCCGCTGCACGATGTTCGACACGCTCAACCTGCCGGTCGACATGATCGTTACGCATTCCTTCACACCCGTGAACACGAACATGACGATCTCGCGGATCAAGCGGCAGATGAAACAGATGCAGGCCGCCGATGATGCCGCTGTCTCGCTCCACGACAACCTCTCCTTTCTCGCTGATGATCTCGAAGCCAAACGTGCCAGCATGGGCGATCACCATATGGTGGTCACGGTCTTTACTGAGTCGCTCGACGCGCTGGAAACCCTCGGCGCCGAGATCGTGAATGCTGCGGCTGCCGAAGGCGTCACGATGGTGAGTGACCGCTTCGGGGCCAACACACATTACTTCAGCCAACATCCGGGCAATCAACCGAAACGGCTCCGCCCCAGCACGATCACCAATCGCAACTTCGCGGATTTTGCAGCCTTCCACCGGACGCAACTTGGAAAGCAAAGCGATGAGGTGCCGTGGGGCAAGGTGATCTCCCTCTTCCCTACCCCGGAAAAGAGCGCCTACCGCTTCTCTTTTCACGAGGCCGGGTCACCGGAGAAAGAACCCACCAGCGGCCATACTCTGATCATGGGCCGCCCGGGTTCAGGCAAGTCTGTCTTAGCCGCCTTCCTGATGACACAAGCCAAGCGCGCCGGGGCGCGGGTCTTCGTCTTCGACTATCGCCTAGGCATGGAGATGGCGGTGCGCGCCAACGGCGGGCGCTACACCGCCATCCAGGGCGGCATGCCGACGGGGCTTAATCCGCTCTGGACCGAGACCGACAACCGTGGGATTGCCTGGCTCACGGACTGGTTCGGCACGCTCCTCCACCGCGAAGACAAGCCGCTGACACCGGCGCAGACCAACCGGATCATGGAATGCGTACGCCAAAACGCACAGGCCACCGATCCCGGGCTTCGCGACTGGCAGAACTTCGCCTCGCTCTTCATGTCCATGGATGATGAGGGGGATCTGAACCAGCGCGTCCTCGAATGGGCCGAGAAAGGCCGCTTCGGCTGGATCTTCGGCCATAGTCTCGAAGACACCTTCTCGCTCGATGGCGACATGGTCGGCTTCGATCTCACGGGCATCCTCGACAGTGAAAGCGACAAGGAACGGATGGCAGTCTTGAGCTATCTCTTCCGCCGGATCGAACGGAAGATCGAAGACCGCCGCCCGACGCTCATCATCATCGATGAGGCCTGGAAGGCCCTCGACAACACGTATTTCGCCGAGCGGCTATCGCAGTGGCTCGTCACCGCGCGAAAACAGAACACCGTCGCCGTGATGATGACCCAATATGCCAGCCAGCTCGAACGCACGCGCACGGGCAAGACCATTGTCGAGGCCGTGCCAACCCAAGTGCTGCTGCCGAACATACGGGCCAATGCGTCGGACTATCAGATGCTCAATCTCTACCAGAAAGAGCTCGATACGCTGCTGAACACCGGCACGCATTCCCGTCTTGCGCTCATCCGCGATGATCAGGGCTCGGTCGTCGTCGATGCTGATTTGAGCGCCCTCGGGCCCAACCTCACGATCCTTGGCGGCATGGAAGCCGGCGAAAAACTCGTCGGCACCGATTACCGCGACCGACCTGATTTTTGGAGGCTCCAGCCATGAAGACATTCTCCCTTGTCCTGCTCATTTGCACACTGGCTGCCTGTTCCAACTACCGTGAACCGGAGGCGAACTGCTTCAGCTTCGTCTCACGTGGCCCTGCCCCGCTCGACTGTAACTTCGAAGCGCTTGGCGGTGCCGAACTTGAGTACATTGCCAATGAGTAAGCGCGCCGTTGCCACGCTCCTGCTGATCGGCGCGGCGTCTGCAGCGCTGGCCCAGGGTGTGCCGGTCAATGACAGCGGCTTAACCGCACGCGATCTAGTTGAGACGGCGGACCGCGAAGCTGATCTGGCGGTGCAGCGCGAGACGCTGACGGTCCAGGAACAGATCACGGCGATCGAACGCGAACAGCTTGCGGTGCTCGATGCCATCCTCGACGCGCAAACGAGTTTCGATAGCGCCTCAATCACGGGCATGGTCACGGACCTCGAAAGCGGAAGTGGAGATGCCGACCGCTCGGCCGCAGCTGTCTACGGGACGTCCGAGATCGACCCCAATCCCGCCGGTGATCAGATGTTCGGCGACGCCGCCGAAAACATCGAAGAGTTGATCATCCGCGTTGCCCAGGAAACCCACGGGCGGCCCGGGGTCTCTGCCGCTGGTCTCTCGGTCGTGCAATGGCGGGCGCTTCTCCAGGCCCTGATCTGGCAGGAGAGCCGCTTCGTGATCCGCGCTGAAAGCCCCGTCGGCGCATACGGGCTCACACAAATCATGCCCGGGACCGCCAGCGATCTCGGGATCAACCCGGAATATCGCACGAGCCCCTATCTGCAGGTCGACGGCGGTGCGCGGTATCTCTCAGACCAGCTCGCGCGCTTCGATGGTAACATCATCTTCGGGCTAGCGGCCTATAATGCAGGCCCGGGTCGCGTGATCGAATATGGCGGCGTGCCACCGTTCCGGGAAACCCAGCACTACGTTACCGTCATCCCGCAGCAATACAACGCCTATCTGGCTCGCATCGGGGGGATCGAGGCGCTCGGAACCATCGACCCGGCCCTGCTCGCCAACTCGAACCTCTCCCTGACCGGTGCAGGTGCCGCCTTCTACGGCAGCAATTCTCCGACCGCCATCCGGCAAGCGGCCCTCCGCATACGCGATATCGTGACCCGCATCGGCACAACGGCAGACGTGCAGGAATCGATGGCGCTCAACACATACGCGCGCGCCGAACTGGTCCGGCTGATCGCCGCCATGACACGCCTTCAGGCCGCGCGCACGCAACCGTTTAGCGCCGAGCAGATGCGCCTCGCCGCCGCCCGCATGCAGGAACAAGACTTCATGACCTTCATCATAGAGGAGCTGGACTGATGCCCGCCCGACCACTTCGCAAAACACTTCGCACCCTCACCTTGACGGCCCTTCTGCCGCTCAGCGTCATCGCCCTTCCGGCGATCTTTCTCCCGGTTTCTGCTACCGCCCAAGGCGTCCCGGTCGTCGACACCCAAAACATCGCCCAGAATATCCAGCAACTGCGCCAGATGATCGAGGACGAACTCTTGCAGAACGAGCAGCTCCTGCAGCTGCGCGAACAACTCACCACGCTCACGGACCAGCTCGCAGAGTTGCAGCGGACCTATGAGGCGCTGACCCGCCTCGCAGAACTCCCCGAAGTCATCGCCACTGAAATGGAAGCTGAGCTCAATGGCATCCTCGATCAGGAGTTCGGCGATATCCAGGCAACGATCCAGGCAATTCGCACAGGCGACTTCTCGGGGCTCAGTGGCTCAGGCGCGGCCGAGATCGAAACCCAGATGGACCGCGTGCTGTCCGAGCTTGGTTTCGACGACGATACGCTCCGGGAGATGGCCACCAGCGGCAACGCAGGCGCAGAGCGCATCGCGACGCAAGCCACCACAGGCGCGCTCGTCTCCGCCGCGGCCCAAAACAGCTATGACGACGCAGGCCAATCGCTCGAACGTGTGGAGCGTCTCGTCGGCCTGATCGATGACATGGACGAACTCAAGGAAAGCGTCGATCTCAACACCCGCGTCACTGCCGAACTCGCCATAGCGCTTGTCGCCATGTGGCAGCTCGAGGCCGTGCAGACCGTGGGCGACGGTACGGGCGGCGTCATCGATGCCGCCACCATCGCCGAAGAGCAGAATTTCATGGAATTCACCATTCCGGATTTGGGCGACTAACCATCGAGGCACGAGACGTTGAACAGCGAACGCGAGATCATCGAAGAAGAACTGGTTTACGGTGCCCTGCGCCGGGAACGGCTCTGGCAGCGCCTTGGCCTGCTTGGGATCATCTTCGGGATCATCGGCTGCATGGGGGCCGTGTTGGTCGCTGCTTTGGATGTCGATCCGCCCCCGGTTGTTGTGCCCTATGATCCCGAGACGGGCTTTGCCCTGCCTGAGGCCTCGGTCGGGGCCACCCAAGTGACTGGCAACCAGGCGGTGATCGAGGCGGAGATCTTCCGCTATGTGACCGACCGGGAGGCCTACAACCAGCTCGACAATGATCTGCGGATCCGCAGTGTTCTGCAGCGCTCCGATGGCCGGGCAGAAGCCTCTGTCCGGGCGCAATGGAACAGCACAAACCAGCAATATCCACCTACGGTCTACGGCGAGGATTCCACCCTCGATGTCGAAGTTCTGAGCATCAACCTGATCGGGGAGAACCGCGCGACCGTGCGTCTGCGCAAACGGCTTACCTCAATACAAGGCATCCAGGCAGGGCTCTTCACCGCAACGCTCCTCTTCGAATTCCGACCCGAGACCGCACGCACGATCGATCACGTCTGGACCAACCCCTTCGGCTTCACGGTGATCGAGTACGCCATCCGGTCCGACAGATTGGAGAACTGACATGGCACGCGTTGGACTTGGCATCTTGACATTGATCTTCACTGCCTCCACCGCACTTGCCGAGGCGACTCCGCGGCGCGGCCCCAATGACGCACGGGTCCGGATCGCCACCTATCAGGAAGGCCAGGTCTTTCGCCTGAACGTCTCGCTCACCCATGTGACCACCATCGAGTTCGGCGAGGGGGAAACCATCCGCTCGATTCTTGCGGGCGACACCGAAGGCTTCGAGCTCGACGGCGTCCCCGGCGGCCAGGCCTTCGCGATCAAGCCGCTGGCCCGCGGCGTCCATACCAACGTCACCGTCTATACCAACCGGCGCAGCTACTATTTCAACGTCCAGGAGGTCTCGACACCCACATTCTACGTGGTGCAGTTCCACTATCCGAATGAAGACCGGCGCCCGAAAAATGCCGTCGCGGCTCAGGCCCCAAACTACAACTATGGGGCCAGCGACCGCACGGAAATCACGCCCGCGCGCGTTTGGGATGACGGCACATTCACCTACTTCCAGTTTGCGCGCAACGCACCTGTCCCGGCGATCTTCCGCTATTCAAACGGGCGCGAGCGCACCGTCAATACGCAAGCCACTGAACCGGGGGTGATCCGCGTCTCGGGCGTGAATACCCAGTGGGTGTTACGCCTCGGCGATACCGTCGTCTGTATTCAGTCCAATGCGCTGACGGGAGGCACGTGATGAGTGACAAGCCGAACCAACCTGACATGTCCGAACGCCTCGCCCGGCTCGAGGCGAGCGCCTCGGGCAGCCCAAGGACGACAACCCGCCGCTCGCCTCTGACGGCCCTTCTTGTCGTCGCGCTCGTCGGTCTCGGCGGGACCGTCCTTTACCTGCTGAACCAGTCCGAAGAGGAAGTAGCCCTGCCCACGGCCACACCAGACGAGTTCCAGCCGGAAGGCGATGGCTTCGGGACCATCGAGACACTTGTGCCCCCTGCCCCGCCGGAACCGGAAGTGGTGGAGGTCCCCGCCCCGGCACCGGAACCGAATGCCGAACTGCTCTCCCAGATCGCGGCGCTCCAAGCGCAAATCGAAGCCATTCAGAACGCCCCGGACCCGGTGGTCGAAGAAGACACGGCGGCGGCGGAGGCTATTAACGCGTTGACCGCCCAGCTCACCGAGTTGCAAGCGGCCTCCGAAGCCGCGCAACAGCAATTTGCCGAAGAACTGCAAGCCCGCGACCGCGAGTTGCAACAACTGCGCATGGACCTCGATCTCGCCCGCCTTGAAGCGCAACAGCCGACCCCTGCCCCGTCTGGTCCCACGGAGGAAGAACTCAGGCTTCGCGAAGAGCAGCGGTTGCGGCAAGAGGAAGAAGCGCGCCGTCTTGCCGAGCTCCAACGCCGATCCGAGAAAGAGCGCGCTTTCCAGGAGCGCCGGATCCTGTCGCCCGTCATCGCCTTTGGCGGCGCGACCGGCGGCACAGATAATACCGAACTGGCAGAACGTACCTTCGGCGAAGCCACCGACTTCGTCCTGAACGGGGCCTTCCCGAGCCCTGTCACCCAATCTGAAATCATCGCGAACCCCGCCAACACCGTCATCCAGGGAACGGTGATCCAGGCCGCTCTGGAAACCGCGATCACAAGTGAATTGGCCGGGCAGGTCCGCGCCATCACCTCCGAGCATGTCTACAGCTATGACGGCACCCGCCTTCTCATCCCGGCCGGATCCAGGCTGATCGGGCGCTATCGCTCCGGCGCGGATATCGCCCAACGGCGGCTGACCATCGCCTGGGATCGGATCATCATGCCCAACGATCAGACCATCCGGATCAGCGCCTTCGGGGCAGACGAGCTTGGCCGCTCCGGCACCACAGGCTTTGTTGATACGCGATTTGCCGAACGCTTCGGCTCGGCCGCGCTGATCTCGTTGATTTCCGCCGCACCCACCGTTGCGGCCAATGAGACGGAAGATGAACTCGCCGAAGACGTCCTCGAAGACATTGGCGACGATCTGGCCGACGCAACCGACAGCGTGATCGGCGAGTACCTTTCCATCGGTCCCGTGATCTACGTCGATCAGGGCGCACGGATCACCGTCATGGTGGACCGGGATCTGGAGATCTTCTGACGATGTCACTCAGCTATCTCCAGGCCTCCATCGACAAGCTGGAAGGTGCCAAACGCGAGGATGTCATCGAGATCTGCATCAACCCGGATGGGTCCTGCTGGGGCGAGTTCCAGGGCGATCATTTCATGCATCGCCTGAAACATACGCTGGACGAGGATGCGGTGAAAGACCTCGGAAACCAGATCGCGTCGGATGCTGCCACGCCCCTCTCCAAGGACCGGCCTATCGTCTCGGTCTCGATCAGCTATCGCGATCGTCCAATTCGTGCTCAGGTCATTACACCGCCTGCGGTCAGCCATGGCATGTCGATCAGCCTGCGATTCTTCTCGCGTCTGCCGCTTGAGACCATCGAACTGGGGTTCCTTTACGGCAAAGAGCGGAAGTTGGAGGAGCTGCGTCAGGAGAAGAACCGCCAACTCCGCGAGGTGGTCGTCAGCGGTAATATCGATGCGGCGATCCGGCATTGCGTCGAGAACAAGCTCAACATGATCGTCTCGGGCGGCACATCCACCGGCAAAACCGTCGCTGCGCGGAAGATCCTGTCTTATGTTGATGATGACGAGCGGATCGTGACGATCGAAGAAGCCGCCGAGCTTCTGCCGAAACAACCGAATGCCGTGACATTGATCTCGAACAGGGACGCCATGAACCAGACGGCTGACGTGTTGCTCACCGCCACCCTCCGCATGCGCCCTGACCGCATCATTCTGGGCGAGGTCCGCGGGAAAGAGGCGATGACCTTTCTGGAAGCCATCAACACAGGCCATGGCGGCTCAATGACAACGCTCCACGCCGAAACCCCCCAATTGGCGGTTCAACGCCTAGCGATCGCAGCCCTCAAGACCGAGGTCCCGATCCCTTATCGCGACATGATAGACTACATCGAAAGATCCATCGATGTGATTATTCAAGCCGGACGTGAAGACGGAAAACGGGGGATCACGGAGTTCTATTTGCCCGGAATCGAATTGGAAAAGGAGGCCTATACATGAAAAGCTACACGCCAAAGATCCTGACGTTCACCGGTGGTAAAAAATTCAGCTACCAGCAGATGGAAGACGAGATCGCGAAATACACGCTGAACGGTTGGAAAATTGTTTCAATGACGCAATTTCAGAGCCATCAGCCGATGTATACAGTTCTCTTGCAGTATGAATTCTCCGAAGAGGAAATGCAGCCAAAAGTGGAGAAGCGGGCATGAAGATCTGCAACCTACTCCTATTCGCGGCGATTAGTCTTTCCTCGGCGACCGCCTTTGCGCAGGGCTTGGTGCCCGCAATGGACAGCGAGTATGAGTTCTGTCAGAAGCGCCCGCCCGAGCCTGAGTGGGTACAAAATCTGCACGTGCGAGAGAGCTACAAACGGCTTCTTATCCAGTCGATCTACCGTCTTGAAGGGTACCAGCGTGTCGCTGCTTTTGGTGATTGCAGGTGCGACACCTTGTTTCCGCCATGGTCCAGTGCTGTCCAGCAATACAACGACAACTTCCTCCATCTCGAACAGTTCGAGGCGATGCAAACCCGCCGTGCTTTTCAAGATCAAGGCTCCGCCGTGCGTCGCTCCGTCCAGAAACTCTGTGAAGCAGAAGGCAACTGGTAATTTAGGAGAAAGTCATGAGCGTCGTTTCATACCTTGTTGATACCGCCCAAGGCTTCTTGGATGACTCAGCAGAGACACAATTTGGAGCGGTGGCCGCAACAGTTGGAACGATAACGACTGTGGCCGTCAGTCTCGTCGTCATCCTCGTTTGCATTAACATGGTATTCCAATATCGCGCCATGGATGGACGGACGGCATTTTGGCTTGGTGTCAAAATAATTTTGATAGGGATATTTGCACAGAACTGGACCCAGTTTAATGCGCTCACTTCAGCTATTTTGAACGGCATCGACAGCATAGCCGGATCACTCATCGCCGCTGTTGGCGGAGGCACACCCGGTCCGTCTGGTACCTATGCAGAGCAGTTTGACGAGATGATTGCTGACTTCGGCAACTATCTTAACGCCGCAGGTGAAGAACTGAACTGGATGGCCGGTGCGATCCTATCCAACCTCGGAGTCTTACTTCTTTCATTACTCGGGGCACTTGCCGCGTTTTTAATGGTCGCGTCGCGCTTGATGATTGCGCTACTTCTCGGTTTGGCGCCGATCATGATCTTCCTCACGCTCTTCGATGTGACAAAGGACTACTTCGCGCGATGGCTCTCAGCCGTGGTTTCGTTTGCGATGTATCCCATCATCATTGCCGGAGTGTTCTCCACCATAACTGGCGTCTCCGCGTCGCTATTGGGGGAACTGGGTGATCCAACAGCTGCTCCCAACATTGGCGCGCTTGTCCCGTTCTTCATGATGGTCTTGATGGCAAAGGGATTCATTATCGCAACGCCGTTCATCGTTCGGGCTGTATCAGGTAACATCATGATGCCGGCGATTTCAGGTGGGCTTGGAGGTAGCTATGCGTTTAGCCGGGCTGCCCTGGGATCGCAGCAAGCAATCAACCGTTATCTAGTGGGCAACGCAAGCGGGTCGGAAGTGGCAGCCTTGCGCTTGCGCGCCGCTCTTGGAGTGTCAGGCATGCCCGAGCGCAGCTACGGAACAAGACCACCATCAAACTCCCAAGCAGGTACACGCAACCCAAATGCCGGCACAGCACCAGACTATCAAGCGCAAATAGACCGCAATCTGCGCATAGGTCGGTAGCTGAACTAACCTGCCTAGGTGTTCAGTCCCGGCATCTGGTGGATTGGGTCTAGGCTGAATCGGTCCGGCTTTGATGTCCGGATTTTGCAGATGTATTCGTAGGGCTTGAGCCCGTTTAGTGTCTTGTGTCTGCGGGCGAAGTTGTAAGCTGCCATGAAGTCCGCAAGATGGGTGCGGAGCTGGTCGGGGCTGTCATAGTGGAAGCGCTTGACGGTCGCGTCCTTGATCGTGCGGTTCATCCGCTCGACCTAGCCGTTGGTCCAAGAATGGTTAGGCTGTTGATTGTCACTGAGAACTGACCCGGCATTTTCATCGAGATCTGACCCACCCAGTCGTTATGATCTGCTGATTATGATGGCGTCAATGCTGTTGCCTCCTTTCGCTTTTTCTTTGCTATTTCGGAGCTGGCCTTGAAGCGGTAGCTGTCATTGCCGGTCTCGAGGATGTGGCAGCGATGGGTGAGACGATCGAGCAGTGCTGTATTGCTGCTCTGACGGCGTGCGTTGTCGTGGCGCTCCCGTGACAAACTTGTCCCATAGGGCTTCTTTCCATTCCTGAGAAGGATCGCACCATCAAACCGTGGGATCAAACACCTAGGCCACCGCTGAGTAGCCTAGGCCCTCTTAAACGTCGGTGCCAGAATTCCAGAAACTTCAAGAAACGTAAGGTGCGTAGAGGGTGCGAACCCAAAAACTGACCGCTGTTCTGCGCAACATGAACAGTGGCTTTGCGGAACGGCAATGTAACGGTATTTCCCAAAGTGGTCGTTCGCCGCGCGGGCGACATATGTCTCACAAGCGGACGGAGCGGACGCTCGCATACAACGTCTTCCTGCTCGCTATGTCACGTTTTCGCCTGCTACATGCCGGACCAGAGCGTCCATCGCGTTGCACGTATAGTCATGGAAGTACCAACTGTCCGCTTCCGGCTGGCTTGATTGCTTGATGACCGCAACCTCCCTGTTTCGGTCAATGTAGATCCATTGGCCGTTCACTCCGAGCGCCATAATCGCTTCCGACCCGGGCGTGTTTCTGATCCACCATTGTGCGCAATAGCTCCAATGGCCATTTGCCATGTCTTCTTCCGCACTCGGGCCCCTCAGGAAGGCTTCGGTGGACCCCCCTTGCGAAAGGGTGTCGATCACCGCTCCGGGGATGATCTGGTCACCGTCCACACGGCCATTGCGGAGCATTGCCGCGGCAAAGCGCGCCATGTCCTCTGCCGTGGCGTTCAGCCCACCCCCGGCGACGAGATTGCCCGTGGCATCCAGAAGGACATATGCCTCACCGGTCATGCCGAGTCTTGACCAAAGGCGGGTTTCCAGCAGGGTCACAAAATTCTGACCGAACAGTCGACTGACCGCCCAGTTCAGGACATCGGTCTGCGGCGTCTGGTACTCGAACACCGAACCATGCGCGCGTCCCTCGAGCTTGGTCAGTGTGGTGGCATAGTCATAGAGGCTCTTTGGTCCGTCCCAATCGACCGCCTTGCTGCCGGCCCCAAGAACCGCAACGTAATCGTGGAACTCTGCGTCGGGGTCTTCATAGTCCTCACTGAATTTCAGCGATGCCGTCATGTCGAGGACCTGACCGAAGGTGGCGTCGGAAAACCCCGATCCGTTGTCGAGTTCCGGTATGATATCCACGATCGGGGTGTCCCGCGTGACCAGCCCCTCTTCGATCGCGGTCAATGCGAAGAGGCCGATGAAGGACTTGGTGCAGCTGAACATGATGTGCGGCGTGTGGGGCGTCATGCCATTGAGGTAACGCTCGTAGACGACCCTGTCCTTGTGAACTACGATCAGGCTGTCGGTGAATGTCTGCCGCAGGAAGCAATCGAAATCAGCGAGAGTGCCATCCTTGCGTCGAACCGACAGGCTGCCGATGTCAGCGTCGATCTCGCGCCTCATCGCTTTACCGTCATCGCTGGGCCGCACACGTGCTGTCGGCCAGATCCGCCGCATATTTTGGTAAGCCCACCGATTGAATGGCGGCTCCCACATACCATTGAAGCGATCCACCCGCTTATCCGCAGGCGGCGGAAACCCCTGCATAAGGCCAAGCTCCAGATGAGTTGCGGTATCGAAGGGTTCGGGGATCGCCATGGCAGTAGTCGCCTTTCCAAAACTGTCTTTCTTAGCTCCCACACCAGAGGTGAACGGCTAGGCTCGCGCGGGTCTGACTAACAGGTTAGCATTGCGTTGTAGGCATGACGACTCTCGACACCGCACATGTCCGCTTGGGGCTCGGAGCTGCCCTTCATCACACCTGATTCCAATGTCCGTTCTGAGCGCAACAGTCGCTTAAGACCGATGCGCGAGACCCGAAAGCTCACTCTCTAGTTGCTCTAATTCATTCAGCGCCTCCTGGACAGTGGCCACGTCATCTTCGTTAGCAGCCTCGACATCAAGTTCCGTTCGCGCCTCGAAATCCATCTCGAACTGGCCCTGATCATCCGCGATGACTGCGGCGCGCGCCCGCCGCGCATCCGGAGCAGAGCCAAGGTTGACACGCGAATTTCCACCGGGTTCGCCAAACCCCATCCTGGCCTCGAGATCTCGTTCCGACAGGCCTGATCCCCGCGGGGCCGTGGGCGTCGCCCTTACGCTCAAGGGTAACTCTCCCATCGGCGCTACGGGTCCTTCCGGAAACGGCAGATCCCCCTCTTGCGCGGCATGGATCTTCCTGAAGAATGGGTCCTCGTAATACACCACGCGCTTGGCCCGGACCGGCATCTGCGCATCGACGACCATAATGATCTCATCCAGCGGCAACCGGCGCGCCTCGTCCTCGGGCAGGAGCGAGACCTCCTCGGTCCGTTCGGACTGGCTCCGACCTTCGAAGGGATTCTTGCCGATGGCGCGAGATCGCGTGACTACGGTCTTCGTGGTCTTGCCCACGGCCTTGCTCAGCTCCTCGACGGTCTTTTCATCCGAAGGCGTGAGATAGAGCTTTATTCCAGCATTGCCCTGCAGCGCGCGCCGCGTGTTCTCGCCGTAGATCTCGTCAATGGCGGGGATGGTCTGGGTGACGATCGCGAGATGCCCGCGGTACTGGCGCAGGATCTCGATGCTCTCGGCCACGATGGGCATCTTGCCGAGGCGATTGAACTCGTCGAGCAGGATCATCACGGGCCAGGGCTCATCCGGGCCCGGTTCCTTGTCCTGGAGTGCCGAGAGCAGATCGGAGAAGAACAGCCGGATCAGCGGCGCCAGGGATTTTACCATGAGCGGCTGGACCACGAGATAGACACTGAACGGCTGCTTGCGGATCGTCCGGAAGTCGAAGTCTGAGACCGACGTGGCCTCATCGATCGCCGGGTTCTGCCATTGATCGAGCCCGGACGTCATCAGGAGCGAGACATAGGAGGTCAGCGTGTCGTTATTGGTCGACGCGAGCCGGGTGAAGATCAGTCGCGCGGCCGGGTTTCGGACCTCGTGAGCGCGCGCGAGATATTCCTTCTGCTTGTGCCCGCCGGAAGCGGCAATGCGGTAAATCTCGCCCAGCGTTGGTCGTTGCCGCTGAAAGGCCAAGAGCCCCGCAGCAACAAAGAGATCGATCCCGCCCTTGAGAAGCCCCTGCACACGGTCGTTGTCGTTCTGCAAAAAGAGCGTCGCGAGGAGCAATAGTTCCATCTGCTGGCGTGCCGGGTCTTTCAATTGATAGATGCGCAGAAGCGGGTTGTAGCGATGGGTGCGCTTGGTCTCCCAATCCGTCGGCGCGAAGCGGTAGACCTCGTCGCCCACCGCGGCGCGGTGACGGGCTGAGGCCTCATAGCATTCGCCCTTCACGTCGAGGACAACAGCCGAACCCTGCCAGACAAGCAGGTTCGGAATGACGAAGCCAGTTGTTTTGCCGCGCCCGGTGGGCGCCACGATGAGCGCGTGCGGGAAGGTCTTAGAGCAGAGAAATGGCGCGCGGGAGGCGGGCTTGCCAAGCTTGCCAATCACAAAGCCCGTCCCGGGGTCACCGAAAAACCCGTTCTGTTTCATTTCCCGGCGGGTCTGCCAATGGGTGGTGCCGAAGCGGGTGAGGGCCGAGCCGGACATCGCGAGGCTCATGAGCAAGCCCAGCATCCCTGCCCCACCCATGATCAGGTTGACCAGTCGGAAGTCATCCGGCCGGGTATGTCGGAACGCAAGGTAATTCTCAGCGATGTAAAAGAAGTCAATATCAGCCTGAAACCCCAGATCGCGGAAAGTCAGAACGGCGGAGGCGATCGCGTAGCCCATCGCCATGGCGACGAGGGTCACCAGCACCACGCCGACGGCGAGCCTTCCTCTCCCCATGCCATCCATCAGTGAGTCTCCCCGCGTTCTTTCTCGCCGTCGGTGAGATCGGCGCGCTGAAGTTCGTATTCCCGGTCAGCTATTTCCTCGACAACGGCCCGCGCCGCCTCACTGTTGGCCGTTGCCTCATCGGACTGAAGGTAGACCTTTGCAGCGTAGAGCCGGTCGAGACGATCCGAGATTTGTTCTTTCAGGACGTCTACGTCGCCGTCGCTGAGCCGATTGATTTGATCCGCATTGAGATCCCGTTCCACCGCCACGCGATAGTCGGAACGATGCCACGAATCCTCGAAGAGCGATGAGAGACTGCCCGCGCGCTCATGATCAATGACTCGCTGGATTTCCTTTCTCTCTGAGAGACGTATTGGACCGACAAATCCATGCTGCCGGAAGAGGTCCCGCAAGCCATCCCGATCCGACTTGATGTCTTGAAACTCTTGTTCAGTGACGATTCTGTCGCCATCGCTCCCCATTTGCAGGGCATCTTCGTAGAGGCTCAGCCTGAGGTTGTAGTCTTGTTCGACATCCCGCTCCATCCGTTCCCCAAACTGTTGCAGGGTATCCCGAATCAGAACTTCCGCGCGATGCGCCGACCTAGCGTCCAAATGTCCTTGCGTCCGATCCATGTTGAGATCAAGAACAGCTGCGCTGAGCTCGACGCCGCTTCCGTCATGCGGCCGGTCATTGGTCAAGCGACCACGTTCGAAAACGACCTTTTCGAAATACGAATACTCATCAGCTGTTCTATCAATCTGCTTCTCGACGCCGCGTTCGACATCTCGGATTATTTGGGCGTCAGAATTTGAAAATTCTGCCATTTGCACCTCATCTCGCTCCACCACGGCCCGCGCCGCCTCACTGTTGGCCGTTGCCTCATCAGACTGAAGGTAGACCTTGGCGGCGTAGAGCCGGTCGAGACGATCCGAGATCTGCTCCCTCAGGACGTCCCTGTCGCCGTCTTGCAGCCGTTCGATCTGCTCCGCATCGAGTTCCCGCTCGACGGTCTCCCGATAGGCCAGCCGCTGTTGTGTATCTGTAAAGGGCGCGGTCATCTCGCCGGACCGTTCGTGCTCGATGACCCGCCGCAATTCAGCGTCGTCGACAGGCTGGCTGACGACCTCCGGTCTCGTGGACCGCGCGAGGCGCGCGCCCTGCGCCGTATCGCTTACGCCGTCCCGCAGTCTTTCGCGCATCTCGGTCTCCCGCCGAAACTGATTGATGGCCGCGGTATTGTGCGCCTCAACAACAGCCGCATAGGTCGCGCCAAGACCGCGCGCGAGATGAACTGGCATGTCCGGATAGCGCGCCCGGAACTCATCCGTGACGGCTTCGGCAACAGGCGTCCTGAAGTCACGCTCTGCCATAATTCTATCAACATCGCGCGCAATCTCCTCCGCGCGATCCTCGTCGGTAATGTGTTCCCGGAAGGGTTCGGATCTGTCGATCACATCGCCGGGCCGTGCGAGCAGCTGCGGGTGCGCGTCGATATAGGCGCGCTGCTCCGTCTCGATCTGCCGTTGGGCCCGGAAGGCAATCCGCCCTTCACGGTCTTCGATCTGCTGCTCGGTCAGGCCCTCCGCGCGCATCGCTCGCCGGATCGTCTGTTCCATCGCCTCAGCGGCCTCGCGATGGTAATGGATCCGCTCCAAGATGGTTTCCCCTTCCATTACACGGTCCTCCCTCAGGACAGCTGCCCTCTCAAGCGTGATACCAACCTGGACATGCGCGCGGTTCAGCGCCTCGCGCGCGGTCTCAAGATCGGCGCGCCGCTCGAGGTTGAGACCGCCCGTCTCTGCCACCCGCGCCAGATCATCGGCGATCCATTGCCGCTCGAGCGCGGCGTTCTGCGCCCCCGTCTCCACCCGCGCGATGACGACAGAGGACCGGATCCCCGTGCCTCTGAGCGCGGTGTCGATCTGCGCCCGGACGTCGGATTCCTGCAACCGCACCAATTGGTCCCTGTCGATCTTTGCCTCGGAATAGATCCCACCATCCGACGGACTTTCGGTCAGCGTCCCCGACCGAAGCCCCAGCGGTTGCATATGGGCGAGCCGCGCCTGGATCTCGTTGAGCTTCCGTTCCAGCTGCGGGCGCTCCGTCTCTTGCTTCGCGGCGATCATGCCCTGGACGCGCGCGACCTGATCGGCGTAGCGGATCCTCAGATCGTCAAAGCTCTGCTCCTCAGCCATGTAGACCCCTCCCTCCAAATTAAGTCTGCCACCCCTCGCGAGAAGCTCACCGGCCCGGAAGAGCGCGGCGGAGATATCTTCACGGGCGTCGCGCGAGGCCTCCACCGCGAGCGCATGATAGACGGTCCGGGTATTGGCGATCTCAGCCAGCGCACGCTCCAGATCGGCGCCCACGCGCGGCCGCGGCGCCGCCACCCGGCTCTCCTCTTTCGCCGCATAGACCTCGCGCGTTCTGGCGGGGTAATGCACCACCCCCCGGTCCAAGCGTCGGGTCGCTTCCAGACGCACCCCGAACCTCTCGGCCTCCTCCACCATGGCGAGGCGGAAGTCGTCGTAGTTGAATCGGTGGTCGCGGCCGAGGAAGAAGAACTCTCCTTCCTGGGACCGGCGGTTCAGGACAATGTGCGCGTGCGGGTGCGCGCGGTCCTCATGCACCGCGATGATGTAATCGAAATGCGCCTCATCGGTCTGGAAGAAGCGCTCGGCGACATTCGCCGTGATGTCGCGGACGTCCTCGCCCCGTGTGCCGATCGGGTAGGACAGAAGCATATGGGTCGTCTGTCCGAGCTTTGGTTTGAAGCCCGCGCTCCAACGCTTCGCGAAGCGTTCTGTCAGCTCCTTGATCTCCTTGTTGTTGAGCTTTGCCTTGCCATCAAGGAATCCGGAACTGTCGACAATATGGGTGGACTTTGTGGTGAGATAACCAAGCTGGTTCGAGAGCTCGGATTTGGAATGGGTACCCCCGCCCCGGATGGCCTTGAAGACCGCCGCACGATGCCCTGCCGCGGCCCGAATGAGCTGCCTCTGCTTCTTGACATGGAGCCCCTGCATAGACCCGCGGATCCGGCTCCAGCCCTCCCGGAAGACCTCGCCGGTCACGTCATGGACCGCAGCGGCGGCCCGTATGGCATCATTCAGCGGCATGGGCGAACTCCCTCAAGGCGGCTGTGGCCTCCAGTTGCATCGCGTCGCGACGCCGCCGAACCAACAGGTCGATTTCGTCGGCGGCATCGAGAATGAAACGCGCCAGCCCCCGCATCTGGGCGAGCCGCAGATCGGAGAACGCGGCCGCCCCCTGCCCTGTCCGGTTGGCCTCCGCCATACATTTGGAGAGCTGCACAACGCTATTGCCGACCTCGTGCAAGGAAGTCCGGTAGCGCGCCATCTCGGCTGCCAGCGCCACATCCGGAACGAAGGTTCCGCCGGCGGCCTGGATGAGCCGTCTCAGCCCCTCTGTGCGGGTCTCGATTCCCGCCGCAAAAAATACCGCATCCAGCGCCTCGAGCTCATCGGGTGTCAGCTTCACGGTCACCGCTGCCGTCGCCACGGCGGTGTCCTTCTGCCGCTCCGCATCGGCTTTGAGCGTGTACTGAATGGCTCTCTGGGATACCCCAAACCGGTCGGAGAGAACCGCCGTCGAGACGCCTTCTGCGGCCTCACGCACGATCTCCATCTTCTGGGGTGCGGTCAGTCGTTTCATCTGGGACACGCGAAGAAAGCCCCCCTATTTCCTGCCACCTTCAGCAGCGACCTCTCCACAATCACAAAGCAAACGGTTTGTGTCAATACTGCATTATTGCAACCCGACAGGATTTCTGTTTCTGGGCCGCTTTTTGCCGAGCACCCGTGGGGAGGGGCGGCCATCGAAACGCCAAGTTTCATGCCGCCTGATGTGCGCCTCGCGGCTAACCTCACGTCAAGACTTCCGCCCGGCTTCACTTATGCCCGCGCCAGAGCTTTTGACCGAACACGCATGTGTTCGGACGGAAGCGAGGGGGCGGCGCAAATCCCCTCGGATGGGGCGGTCCAACGGCGTCAAGGGTGGCCAGATTTGGCCCCCAAATCTCTGCCGGAAAAACCCGGTAGGCGTAGCCGACGGGTTATTCCGGATGGCACCCTTGAGGCCGTTGGACCGCCCCATCACGAACCATCTCTATTCTTCCACCGGGACCGCTTGCGGTCCCGCCAACCATGACTTGAGCCGGGCCACCGGCCCGGCTCTCCTTCCCTCGCGCAGCGGTCCCGGCAACAGGCCAGGGCCGCCCGGGGGGCGACCCATCCTCGTCGGAGGATTCAGTCCTGCGGCTCCTTTGCGCTCGGCGGGAACATCACCAGCTCCGAGACCGCGACCGGGAAGTCGAGCTTGAGGCTGAAGAACTCCGAGCCGTCCCCGTTGCGGGTGTTGCGGAACATCGCACCCACGCGCTGAAAACGGGTGCGCTCCTGGCCATCGGTGTCGGTGAACTTGACGGGGACGGTGGCGACGTAGTGGTTGGTCATTTGGGTTACTCCTTGTTGCGATGGGGATCTGCCAGCACGGGGGCAAGAGGCCCGGTCGCAAGCGCAAATGCGGAGGGTCCGCGGCTCCGCCGTGGAAGCCGTATTTGTGCTTGCCGAAGCGTGAGCTGAGGGCACGAACGGGCCGACCCCGTGCGATCCACATCTATGAGCAAAAAGGAGAGACCCGGATGACCCCTGCCATCACGCCGACGCCACCATCCGCGTCCCACCGAACCTGGCCGGGGTGCTGACGAAGCGCGCCCGCGTGGGTGCGATGTTCCGCAACGCAACCCGAGGAACGCGCAAGTCTTCCGCCTAAAGTGCGACGTCTCGACCCCTCGCGTCTTGAACTGTCGAGGATACCCATGAGGCGCGCATAGCCTCCAGCCAGACCCCGATGCGGATGGACCGAACGCTGACGGACCGGGTAGAGGGATGACGGTGCTGGACGGCGCAGCCTGTCGATCTTGATACACCGACCGCACGCGCCATGAGACATGACGAAAGGGCCGCGCCAAGCGCGACCCCCTCTCTTCAATCTTGTGCAGTCTTCTTCGCCGGGTCCGCAACCCGCATGACCGTCAGGCCTTTCGCTTCCGCCTTCTGCCCTAGGTTCAGCGCGACTCCGTTGCCGCCGAAGAGCACAACCCCTGTCGCCGCGAATTTGTCGTCCAGTATCTCGTCGTTGCACTTGAACGGTGCTGCCCGCCCGTGTGCGGACCAGCGCGGATCGAAGCGCGCCTGCGCCACTCCGCGTGCCCGGGCCCACCGCGCCGCAATCATCTCCGCCCCGTGCTTGCCACCCTTGTGACAGAGGAAGATCTCCTGATTGCGGTTCTGCTTGATCCGTTCGCGAACCTTGTCGAGCGTGTTGAAGATCACATCGACATCGGTCCAGTCGGTGGCGCCCGAGACGATCAGGGGCACCCCCTCGACTTTCGACTTCTCGGCGGTTTCGCGGTCATGCTGCTCCAGCAGCTGCCGCGCCTCGAAGACCGCCCCGGTCTCTTGCGCCCGGACGCTTGCGCGCGACCCAGCGGCCGGGATGAAGGCGTGGCCGGTCTCGATCTCATAGCATTCCGCCGCCGCCTCGCTCATCACCTCGATGGCGCCGACAATCTCGCGCAGCTGCAGGAAGCGCGCCTGCGCCTCTTCGAGCGCGGTCTCGGCGATCTCCGATCCGTCGTGGGATTTTGCCAGCGCGCCGATTTTGTCGGCGGTGCGGTCGATCTCCTTGCCAAGTGCCACCTTGCGCCGCTGCAGGATCGTGGCGAGCCCATGGGCCAGCGGTTCGATTTCCGCTTCAAGCCCGGTCCCGCGCAGCGGCCCGAGCAATGCATCGAAGCATTCGCGGATGATGCGGTCGGTCAAGACGTGATCCTCGGGGATCGGCAGCTGTGCGTCCTTCTCGGTCAGCCCAAAAAGCTCGATGGTCTCGTAGGTGTTCGCAGTGTCGTAAGCCATGTCTGGTCTCCAGTATTCGGTTGAGGAGCCACCACGTGAGTGCGGGGGCATGGCCGAATGTCTGGTTTCCGAATCTGCCCGGGTCAGGGACGGCGCAGCCGCCGGCTTGCCGGGCGCGAAAGTTTTCCGCGTGCAGCAACTGACACATGCGCGCCCTCACGCACGGGACCGCCCCAAGCCACAGGCCCCGTCCTCGCCGAAAAGTTTTGCGATCCTTGACGCGGGCTGATTTGGGGGCCATCCGGAGGATATGCTTCCGCACTCATGTGTGTGTGTTTTGAGGGTAGGTTTGCCCGACCCGAGCAGGCAAACGGACCGACCGGACGCGGGAGACGGATGAAGTGGCGGGATCGTTTTGGCCTCGGGCCAAAACAGACCAGAGCGCAATCCGGCGGAGCGGCCAGGGAGAGACGTGCTCGCGAGGCGGGCAAACCGGGATGCCAGGCGCGACGCCGCGGTGAGGCCGCATGGCCGAATGCGCGACGGACCGAAGGGCCGTTCTCCCCTGCGACACGCGAAGCCGAGCTGGGGGGCAGAAGCCAGTAAACTACCAACGCGCAAGATACCATCACTGAGGAGGAATAGGTTTGCCTCGATAAGCCTTTGTGTTTCATTGATTTACGGCTACTCTCGCAAAAGGTGTGCACCGGTATTTAAGCAGAAGAATGACTTCACAATCGCAACACGACGCAACAGCTTCGGCACTAGGGTTCCGCTACCAGGAACGCTTTGCCCTTCTCCAGCTACTCGAGACAAACGATGATGAGGCCGCAGTAGCAGTTGAGGCTCTTGATGACGTTCAGCTTAAGGCCAACGGCGTAGATATTCTTGAGCAACTAAAGCATTCGCTTGTTCCAAACCCCAAGCCACTGACAACTAAATCGGTGAACCTTTGGACAACCTTCAGGATCTGGTGTGAGCTACTTCCAAACCTAGATCTAGAATGTACCAAGTTTGCGTTGATTGCAGTTGCTCCGATTGCCTCTAATTCCACTCTTCGTTGCTTAGAAACGGAAGGCTCAGACCGCGCTTCTTTGTCGTCTGAGTTACAAGCAGAGGCGAAGCGCGTCATTGAAGACGTCGAAACAGCAGAACCTGAAGGCAGAACAAAGCCTCATAAGAAGAAGGCTTCTGGGGCTGCGGCATTTCTTGCATTGTCTGAAAGTCAGAGGGCAAGCTTGCTTCAAAGGGTTTCGATACAGTCAGAAGTAGGGACGATCAGTAGCTTGGAAGGCAAACTTGCTCAGCGTCTTGACACCTACCCGAAAACTCAACGGGCGACGCTCGCGGCGAAACTCGGTGAGTGGTGGGATCGGCAGATGTTGTTGTCTTTTGACGGTAAGCGAGATCGCTTCATTAAAAGGTATGAACTGCTCGAGCAACTCTCCGAGATTAGCGCAATGCTTACATCAGAAGCTCTATTGGATAGCTTTAGCAGCAAACAACCGCCTCCTGTTTTTGATACTCATGAGATGTTGGCGAAACAATGTGAGCTAGTGGAAGCCAAGCCAGCAATGGTGAAGCTGGCTCGTATTTCAGAATGGCAAGCTAGAAATCAAAGAGCGGCTTGGTCAATTGAAGCCCCATCCAAACATAGCAAAATCGTGGAATACGACGAAAGACTTGTCTCCGAGTGGACCTACAGGCACGAAAGTGCATGCGAAAACACCGAGGCCGGAAATGAAACTGAATTGGTCACTAACGGGCAATCAGTACTGCGATGGGTCTTGGAAGAAGCTGCTCAAGAGGTAGGAACTATTGAAAGCACAGTGACATCGCCCTTCTACGTGCGAGGAAGTTATCAGGTTTTGTCAATTGAGGGTCGGGTCGGATGGCACCCTGACTATCGCAAACGTCTGGGGTTTTCAGAATGAGAACGACTTATGACCTTTTTGCTGAAACAAACCCGGCCTTCGTGTCATTTCTCCTCTATCGATTTGTAAAAAGCTATTCAGGCGATAGTGATGAGGCCCCACACATAAGTCTAGCGTATCTTGTTGTGCCCTTGGCCGTGTCACAACGCTTAGAAGCCAGTTTTTCTTCAACAAATTCTGCAACAGGTTTTCTTTCTTGGCTCAACCGTTTTCCCGAAGTCCGTATCGGACTTCAACAAGACATTGAGGTAGCAAGAAATACTACTGATCAGGGAATTCGTGCCGCCCTCTTCAGCCAATTGTTAGAGTTAGGGAACAATGGAACCATGCAGTTGGGCGGCGCGAAGAAGCCCCCAGAAAACACCAAAAGCAAGCTGTCTAATATGCCAAAGCAGGCTGTCTCGAGGGCTGAGCGACTTGGGACATGGATGTCTGGTATCGGCGGCCCGGCTACTATCTTTTCTGCCTTAGAGGTGCGACCATGACACGTTGGAATACCTCTGAGATCGCGTTCTTTGGTCTGGAAGGCCGGAGAAGAACAATCCAGTTGCGCCCAAATGAAGTAGCAATACTTACTGGCCGCTCCGGAACAGGCAAATCGGCCATCATCTCAGGAATTGATTATTGCCTTGGCTCCAGAAGCTGTGAGCTCCCTGATTATGTGCGGCGACGTACTATCGGTGTCGCAGTTCACTGGAAAAACGATCAAACCGACTTGATAGTTGGACGCGTCGTTCCCGACAGTGGCGTGGGAACAGAAAAAATGTTCGTTAAGACGGGGCGCAATTTACAGTTGCCTACTTCGTTCGAACAAATTGAAGGGCCCGCCCCTCGCGCGACTGCCAGAAAACTAATCGAACGAGCATTCCGGATCTCCGACATAGACGATGCGGACGCAGACGAGAAGTCGACGGTTGGAAAGGCCACAATCAGGCACACCACACCCTATCTGTTTCTCACCGCAGACGTGATTATCAGCAACAAGACTGTTCTTCATGACCTGAATGATCCCGACAAGGCAAAGGACATCAGGGCAACATTGCCTTACTTCCTTCAAGCGGTTGATCAGGAAACTGTCTTGGCACAAAGACGATTGCGCCAATTAGAGGCGGCGTTAGCGCGGCTTGAACGTCAGGACAAGGCAAGAAAGAAAAGCCGATCTCTGCTTACCGAGCGAGCGATAGCATTGCTTACCCAATCCGCTGGCCTAGGAATGTCTGACGCACCAGACCCCACCCTCCCAGAACATGAACTTCTTGATCTTCTGAGAGAGGTAACATCTTTCGAGATCACTCGGACCGATACGGAGACTGGCGATCAGCTTGGCGCCTTAGAACAGGATCGGCGGGAAACAGTTCGATTGGCTTCAGAAAATCGCCAAAAGCGAGATGCCTTGAAAGCGCTAGTCAAAGACGCTTCTGGTTTCGAAACGACAACCTCTGGGCAGTTTCAGAAGTTGAACCTAGTAAATCACCTGCACCTCGACAACGAAACTTGCCCAGTGTGCCAGGAAAAGAGTCAGATAGGTGCAAAAATTGCTAAGGACATTGCTGCCTCTCTTTCGCTCATTGAGAAGGAAGTTGCCTCAGTTCAGCAAGTGACCCCAGAGTTGCTTGATCAATTAGAGCAGGCAGAAGAAAATTTGCAGTCCACTAATAATCGGATCAGGGAAATTGAGCGCCAGATTCGAAGTGCCATTCAGCAAAGCGATGCCCTTAGACGAGCTGATGATCTGGCTCAGGCGCGCGCAATCACTCTTGGCCGCGTAGAGCAGTTTTTAGAAACGACCGTTGAGGATTTCGAGCAGGCTCCGGTTGATTTTGGCAGTCTTCGAAGTGAAATCGAAGGGTTAAGAGAATTTGTCGATCCGCAAGCTCTTCGCGACAAGATCGCACATGCCGAAAACATGGTGTCTAACTACGCATCTGAGATGCTTCCTTCCCTTCCCTCAACCGCTCCACTCACAGATGCCCGCCTACAATTCTTTGCTGATGGCAGAATTCGCATTATTGAAGCGGAGCGTCAACGCCAGCTCAACCTCGTCGATGTTGGTTCAGATCAGAACTATCTCGCAATTCATTTGGCACTACTATTTGGCTTGCACAAGCACTTTGAGCAGGTTGCATCGCCGGTGCCCGGCCTGCTCGTTATCGATCAGATTAGCCGTCCGTATTATCCCAAGGATGAAAAGGCTCGCGACGAACGCAGCTTGGAAGAAATGGCGCAGGATGATGATCGTCGTTCCATGGCAAGAATAATGGACTTCATCTTCAAAGAGACAGCCAAAGCTAATGGCCTCCAAGTTCTACTAATCGAACATGCATATATGGAGAATGATGATCGCTATGTTGACGCCACAGTTGAACGTTGGACTAAAGCCAACGGTATCAAGCTGATCCCAGACGATTGGCCTGTACGTGAGGCCTAGGTATTGCGGGTTGATCTTTGAGCTGAAACAACACGACCAAAAGGGGAACCGTGGTCCCACGGCTCCCCTTTCGGTTCAGATCGTCTCCTCTCGCGCGCTAATCACGCGACCAGCGAGAGCCCCGCGCCTGCGTCCTGCGGCTGCTCACCGCTGTCGATGAACGGGATGATCGAGAAGGTCTGCCCGCCGCGCTGTTCTTCGTTCTGCACGGCGTTCACGCGCAGGTCGCCATCGGGCGTGTTGATCAGCAGCGACAGGTAGTCATTGCCCGTGCGGCTGCTTTTGGCCATCCAGGCCGAGCCGACGCGGATCGGTGTGCCCCGGGGCGAGCTGACCTCGATCCGGTAATCGGGGTGGGTCTCCTCGGATTTGTAGCTGTTCTCGATCAGCATGAACTCCAGATCGAACATCATGTTGGCAATGTAGCCGGTGAAGGCGTTGTCAGCGTCCATGGCGGTGAGCTCGCCCGAGATCGAGCCGGATTTCATCAGGCCGTTCGAGACCAGCGGGATGATCTCGAACGCGCCGCTCTGGGCCGCGCGCGCCTCTTTCGTCTGCACCGCGTTGACACGGAACGGGCCCAAGCCGACATCGATCTGCATCGAGATGTAGGGGTTGCCGCTGGTATTGCCGGTCTCGTTCCAGGCCGTGCCGATACGCACCTTGCGGCCTGATTTGTTGACTGCCGTCACGTCAAAATCCGGGCTGCGTTCGGACATCTTGGCCCGCGCCTCCAACTGGATGGCGATGTCAAAGCGCGTCGAGTGGATCATGCCGGTGTACTGAGCGGCTGCGGTCTCGACATTGCGGGTGAGGGTTCCTGCGAACATGGGATGGTTCCTTTTGGATTGGCCGGTGTCTGACGTCCTTGCCAGCGCATCCGGGATTGCTTTCTCGACCCCTTGAGGGATCACAAATCAGAAAGCTTGCTTTCCTTTCAGCCCCGCCCTCGGGTCAGAGCTGCCGTACGAGTGGGAAGGCCCCCGCGCCTCCGGGTGCTACGCCCCTCCCCTGCCCGTTTGGTCTTGATTGGCTGCCCGGATTTTCCGCGCCGTCCTCCGATCGCGCGATAAAGAACTCCGCCTCTTTTCCGTTCAACCCGTGCCCGCCCCGGTCGGTCAGACCGATGCAGCTGCTGTTCGGCTGATAGGTGATGAGGTACTGACCGAGCCGGTCCTTGTGGACAACGTAGCCGGTATTAGCCCAATGCACGGTATGGCCGGCATCGACGGCGGCCTTGATTTCATCAAGTGTCATGATCTTTCCCTCCCTTGCCTATTCTGCTGCCACTGAGGGGGCATCTGGTGCCTGCCCCACGATCCGGGCCAGAATGCTTCCCGTGTCGACCCTGTCCCCATGCGGCAGGAACACCCGTAGCTGAAAGGCGATGATCTCCGTGAAACACCCCATGGCCTTGAGACCTTCAATCATGCCCCGATCCGCACCGCCCAGCTCGAGACGCATCTCGCCTGTGACCCGGCGACGGGTCAGGGTGAGACCCCGGCCCAGATCGACCGGCGCCGTGGTGCCGAGGGCGGCGGCCAGCATCTCCTGCGGCGTTTGCGGGTCGGAGACGAGGAAGCGGGCGCGGAGGGCCGCTGCCCCTTCCTCGCTCAGCGTGCGCCCGATCATGGCTTTCGCCCCATCGGGCGTGACCCGGTAGATGCGCTCATTGGTGGTCGGAATATCCTTCCAGATCGGCAGCAGCAGCCCAGTCAGCAGGTAAAGCTTGGTCGTGGTGGTTTTTGGCAGCGATGCAGCCTCGGTATCCCAAAGCCCTGCAAACTCTGGCCTTCCGATGTCTTCCCAGACCGAGGACTCGAACCGCGCCTCTTCGATATAGCTCGACCCGTTTGGCCGCACCGCCTTGCGCATCAGCGTGACGATGTCCTCGTCATACATCTGCATGGGCCGCGCCGAGATCAGCGCCGCGCGACCGGAGGCGCGATTGACCATCGGCAGCTTGTCGGGGTTGCTCGACAGGGCGTCAGCCGCCGACAGCACGTGGACCGGGTCCGTCACCTCGAGCCCGATGATCCGCGTCACTGCGCCGGATTTCGGGCAGGTCCAGAGATCCTCTGTGGAGACCTGTTCGATCTTTTCGCCGTGCAGGGTTTCGACGCCGAGATCGAGCGTGCCCGCCGCGCGCGCCCGTTCCGTCTGATCGGCAATCCGGCGCATGAACTCGGCAAAGAGTGCGTTCTGCATGTGGATGGGAAGGGCAAGCACCCGGTTGAGAAACCGCTGGATCGGGGGAAGCTCCTCAAGGAGCACCCCGTCCTTGTCGATCAGCCGCAGGGCTGTCCAGTCGGTGAAGCTCTCGTAGCTCATCGCCTCAGCGCGCCCGGCGGCAAGATCGGCGAAATACCCACGCAGCGCCGCCCGTGCGATCGGGCTTTCGAGATTGTCCTCCTCGCGGAACATGCCCTGCGAGCCGGTCTCGCGCTGACCCTTGGTCAAGGCCCCCAGCTGGTCGAGGCGTTTGGCTATAGTCGACGTGAAACGCTTTTCGCCATGCACATCCGAGGTGCAGACCCGGAAGAACGGCGCGCTGACCTGAGCCGAGCGATGCGTGCGGCCCAGCCCCTGGATGGCCGCATCCGCGCGCCAGCCGGGCTCCAGCAGGTAGTGCCGCCGCCGTTTCTGGTTCTTCGCCGTTTGCGCCGCGTGATAGGACCGGCCCGTGCCACCCGCATCGGAAAAGATCAGGATATCCTTTTCGCCGTCCATGAAGGCTTGTGTCTCGGAGGAATTGCTGCTGGCGGCGCGCTTCTCGATGAAGAGGTGGCCATCGTCCGCCTTCAGAGGTCGGATCGACCTTCCGGTCACTTCGGCCACGGCCTCGTCGCCAAAGGCCCAGAGGATCTGATCCAGCGCCGAGGGGATCGGGGCCAGCGTCATCAACTCCATCATGGCCGCATCGCGCAGGGCAAGCGCCTCGCGCGAGACAACGAGCGCCCCGGTCTCATCCCGTAAAGGTTCCACCACCATATTGCCGTCGATCTCGACGAGCTTTTGAGCATGGATTGGGAAGGCCTGTTCGAGGTAGCCCAGCACGTAGTCACGCGGCGTCAAGGCACCCTCGACGAGCTCGTCGTCGGAATCCATCGTCTCAAGCCGGCGTTTCAGCAGGCTCTCGCCTGTCGAAACCACCTGGATGACGCAAGCCTTGCCCGCTGCCAGATCGTCCTTGATCGCGCGGATGATGGTCGGGGCTTTCATGCCCATCAGGAGATGGTTGAAGAAGCGCTGCTTCGTGCTCTCGAAGCGGGACTTGGCCGAGGCGCGAGCAGCCGAGGCATTGGTCTCTCCCGAAGCATCATTGACGCCGGTCGCAGTCAACGCTGTCTCGAGATTGTGGTGGATCGTGCGAAAGGCTCCCGCATAGGCGTCGTAGATCTCGATCTGGGCCGGGGTGAGCGCGTGTTCGAGCACGTCATATTCCACGCCATCGAAGCTGAGGGCGCGGGCCGTGTAGAGGCCGAGCGTCTTGAGATCACGCGCGACCACCTCCATGGCGGCGACACCGCCTGCTTCCATCGCCGAGACGAAACTCTCGCGGCTCGGGAAGGGGTATTCGGGGCCTTGCCCCCAGAGCTCCAGCCGCGCGGCATAGGCCAGGTTGTGCACGCTCGTGGCACCCGTGGCCGAGATGTAGAAGACGCGAGCGCGGGGTGCTGCCAGTTGCAGCCGCAGGCCAGCAAGGCCCTGCTGGGAGGGTTTGACCCCCCTGCCCTGCTCGGACCCTGCCGCGTTCTGCATGGCATGGGCCTCATCGAAAGCCAGCACGCCCTCAAAGTCGTCGCCCATCCAGTCGAGGATCTGGCTCAGCCGCGTGGTGCCGCATTTGCCCGCCGAGCGCAGCGTGGCGTAGGTGACGAAGAGGATGCCGTCACCCATAGGGACGGGCTGGTCCGGTTTCCATTTGGAGAGCGGCTGGATGTCGGCTGGCGAGCCGCCGAGATCGGTCCAGTCGCGGATCGCGTCCTCGATGAGCGTGGCGGATTTGGACACCCAGATCGCCTTCCTGCGCCCGGAAAGCCAGTTGACAAGGATCAGCCCCGCGCATTCGCGCCCCTTGCCGCAACCGGTGCCATCGCCGAGGAAATAGCCGAGGCGATAGGCACGTGCATCCGGGTCATCATCGGCGCGCGTCAGCTTGGTCTGGTCGTCATCGATGGTAAACCGACCGGGCAGATCACGCCCATGGGCATCATGCGCCATGATGATGGTCTCGAGCTGCGCCTCGGAGAGATCTCCCTCCTCGACCAACCGTGCGGGCAGGCGCAAGTCATCACGACCCGTATTTGAGGGCATGGGCGGGGCAACCGAGGCCATGGCGATGCTTTCAACGAGCGGCGTGGGATGTTCCTGCGTACCCGCGATCTCGATCCGCTGCGGACGGTAGCGCGCATAGATGTCCGAGATGGGCGTGTTGTCGCGCGGGACATCGAAGCTCTTGAAAGTTAGCGGGATAGCGACATTGGCCCGGGGTTTGCAGGCGGCGACAGGCGCAGCGTCGGTCTTGCGCGGGGCAGATGATGGAACGCTCGACCGAGTATGAGGGACCACTTCTGCCCGTTGGGCGGGGCGCAACTCGGGCCGGGTTGCGGCCACGGCATCGACATATGCCAAGGCTTCATCCAGATCCCGGACACTGGCGCAGATCATCTCGCCGTCCTCCTGCACCTTGTCGAAGACCATGAGCTTGGTTTCGACAGAGGTGCCGAGCTTGCGGTAGACTTGCCCCGGCATCGTCAGCGCCAAGCGCGGCGTCAGGAGACCGCAGGCGCGGGACCAATGCGCGGCATCGCGTTCGGGCGTGAACCCCGGCGGCATGATCGCCACCAGCCGGCCACCGGGCGCGAGGCGCTTGGCAGCCGCGATGAGATGTTTGGCGGCGATGTGCTTGTCCCGCGACCGATCGACCGAGGAGGCGAAGGGCGGATTCATCACCACGACGTCGGGTAGAAGCGGCGACTGCAGCAGATCGTCGATATGCTCGCCGTCATGGCCCGTCACCTCGCCGCCGAAGAGGGCCCGCAGGAGGCGCTGGCGAAAGGGGTCGATCTCGTTGAGCAAAAGCGTGGCACCAGCCCGGGCGGCGAAAGCGGCCAGTGCACCGGTGCCAGCCGAGGGCTCCAGAACGGTCTCGCCCTTGCGGATCGCCGCGGCCCGCAAGACCAGCGCCGCGAATGGCAGCGGCGTGGAAAACTGCTGCAGCCGGATCTGCTGCTCGGAGCGGCGGGTTTCCGTCAGGAGCCGCGAGGCAAGCAGCCTTGCAGCGGCGATGTCACCTGCCGCGCCGTCCCCACGCAGCAGCACCTGGATGGCTGCGGCCTGCATCAGGTCATATGCCATGCGCCAGTCCCAGGCACCGCCGGCATCGCTGCCATGAAACGTCTCGCGCATGATGCGCGCGAGCGCTGAGCTACGCAGGGGTTGGTGGTCGATCTCCGCGCCGATTTGCGCGATGGCATTTGCGAGATCAGTGTCAGAGATTGGGAAAGCCGGGTTTGCCGGTTTGGGCTTGGACATGGGGATTTTCCTTTGGATCAGGGTCTGAATTCCAAAGGACAAAAAGCCCGCTCTACACTTTGAAGGCGTAGAGCGGGCAATTTCTTAGCGGGGGGCCTGCACCCCGATCATGGCCACTGCTGCGCAGCATGAAGAACGCGCAAAATGGTCACCATCTCAGGGCCTTCAACATAAACCACGATGTAGTTTGGCCGAACAACCATCTCCCGGGTCCCATCGACACGGCCCGCACGATACATTTGAGGGCGTTCTGGAAGAAGGGACGTCTTGTGTTCAATCTCATCTTTGAGAACTTGGGCGGCATCCGGGTTGTCGTCGGAAATGTAGTCAATGATTGCCAGCAAGTCGGCGATGGCCGTGGCTTTCCATTCAAGATTTGGCAAGGCGCTTCCCGTCAATCAACGCCTGGGCGTCTTGCATCGCCTTGGCATGGGGCGTTGTGGGCCTAGGATCGTCCAGCGCTTCCTGTACCTTCGCCCGGAACCAGGCGTCATAGGCATCCGGATCAGAAGTCAATCCGGCAGGCAAGCCGCCTTCTGCGGCCACGCGGGTCAGAAGAATACGCACCGCGTCGGAGAGCGTCAGACCGACGCCCGCAAGTGCGTCCGAAGCCTGTGCTTTCAGCTGATCGTCAACACGGACATGAAGCATGGATGTTTGGGCAGGCATGGATGTTCCTCCAGTTGATGGGAGTGATGTATCTCATTTGAGATACGAATTCAAGTCGGCAGTATGCGCGCGCGTGGTCCCGTGGTGTTGTCTCAGCGGGAAACTCAGCCACCCTGCCCCGCCAGGAACTCCGCCAGCACAGGACTGGCCGCGACTTTCGCGGAGCTGAGCAGCTCCGAGCCCGCAAGCGAAGCTCTCGAAAGGCGCACGAGCCCACCGGTTTCCTCGATGCGGTAGCAGCGGCGTTTTTGCCGCCCCCGCCTGTAGTGCGTCGCAGTGACGATCTGGCAGGTGCTGCCATCGGTGAGCGTCACAGGGGTGGCGAGCCTGATCTTGTCGCCTTCCTGGTAGTCTGGGATCGCAGCCCAATCCCGGCAGCGCTGACGCCAGTCCTGGGCGTAGCTGTCCGGGTTTTTCAGGTCGGAGAGGAGCTCGATCAGCCCAAGCGGAGCACGAGACACGTTCGGGCCAGCACTTTCCTCCATGTCCTTGTAGCCCCAGCAGCCGTCATCGTATCGGGTGAGGAAGACAGCCCCGAAAGTGATGGAGCCATCCGCATCGGTGACATAGGTCGCGTCTTCGACAGCGGTGCCGTCGAGATTGGTGACCCTTGCCGCCGCATACCAGGTTGAGCCGACCTTGCAGGCCTTGACCAGTTCGGTTTTGCGCGTTTCGCCCTCAAAAGTGCAGAGCCGGGTGATCTCCTCTCTCTCATCCACGTAGGTTTTAACGCGGCCGTCGGTGTAGAAAAGCCATCCCATTATGCCGCCCTCCGGTCATCGATCTCCATCAGCGCATCCAGCGGCACGCGGTAGGGCTGCATTGCGTCGAAATCCTCGCAATTGCCGCAGTTCTGCACGATCGCGAAGGTGTCGCAGGCATCCTTGAGGACGACCCGGAAGGTGCCGCCGAGGCCCGAGGGCACTTCGTAGGTTCCGCCGATGAGATAGTCCGAGGCCCGGCGCACAAAGACGCGGATACTGTGACCATCGGTGGCGAGCCGGATCGCCCCCTGCCCCCGGTCGATGAGCACCTGCACATCGTCGAGGATGTCGGTGTAGAACTGGCCGGTCAGATCGCGAAACGCCATGCGGCGCTGCGCCATCCAGTCGGTGTCCCGAAACGGGTTCATGCCTTCGGCGAAGGCGAAGGACGGATCGGCCTGTTCGGTGGTGACGATGCGGGTGGTCGTGCCATCGATGCCGTTTGAGCGCAGATGCACACCATTGCCGACGATGAGGATCAGGGCGGGCCTGTCCACGGGTCCGTTCCAGTTGGGCAGGAAGGTTTTGCAGGCGCGCGCATGGGCGATTTGCGCCGCGACAGCGGACGCAGAGAACTTGAGAATAGCCATGGGGATGTCTTTCTGTTCGGTTTGGAAGGGTCGACCCGCGCGGGTGGCATGATCCACGCGCGGGTCGCGTGAGGACTCAGGCCGCTTGCGCGACCTCGCCGTCAGGTTCCGGGGTTTCCGTGATCGGCGCCGTCTCATCACAGGCGCCACCGGCGGTCTGCATCATGGGCGGGCACCAGGCGGCCACGGCAGCGCGCTGCGCGTCCGTGAGTGTGGCGAAGGGTTCGGCGAAGAGCTTGTCGCAGAAGGCGACGATTTCCTTCTTGCTCGACGAGGCCAGCGTCACTGCCTCCTGGGCGAGACCCAGATCCTCGCCCAGAATCTTCAGGAGCCAGGCCTTGTTGAAGCGATTGAACAGCGCCGCATTCGGCGTCCAGTGGGCGCGGATGTCAGGCATGATCTCGATCTCGAACGCATGCATCAGGCTGTCGCGCTGGCGGTCCCGCGCGAAGCAGGACTGCGTCGTGCTGGCCGTCGCATAGGCGACGAGCTTGGCCTTCTCGCCCGGCTTCAGCGCGCGAAACGCCGCGAACTGATCGGCGGGAGACCGGGTGTCATCAAGCCACGAGAGATCAAGCGCATCATGCGCCGCCGCCACCTGCTCGAGCGAGGTCTCGTCGATCTCGTCCATCTTGGCGTGGCTGCGGTATCCCTTGCGGGCATCGATCTTGATCGCCTGCGTGACACTCATTCCACTGGCCAGAACATCACTGACCAGCTTGAAGAGCGTGAGATCGAGCGTGGCCTCAGGATGAAGCGCCATCGCGGCGCCGAGGGCCATGGCCCGCTCGGTCTTGAGGTCCTCTGCCAGCGAGGCTGGATAAGTGATTTCTCCGGCGTCCGGGGCCTCCTCTCCCGTCGGGTTAGCCGAGGAGCCGCGTGCGCCCTCCTCTTTGACGGTGTCCTCGGGGCGGACGAGGCCAACATGGAGCGTGACCTGCCCACCCTGCCACGACGCGATCACCCCGGACCGCGCGAGGTCTTCGGCGCTGTAGGCCTCCTGCAGATCGCGCGCTTCCTCTTCCAAGGCGTCCACGCGCTCGTAAAGGGCATTGTAGGCACCGTCCTCGAGCCCCTCGTCCTCCATCTCGAGCTGCAGTTTCTCGAGCTCGGCGGTGATCTCATCGATGCGCTTCTGGGCGGTCTCGTCGGGCTCGATCGGGCCGGGATAGACGCGGCCGTAGTCGGCCATGGCCGCGTAATCGTAGCGGACCATCACATCGGCCCAGGCAAAGCCCAGCCTCATACGGGCGTCCTCGGCAGCGGCACCGAGCTTCTCGAGCAGGATGGTCTCGACCAGAGCCGCATCCTCAAGCACGGAATGCTCATCCAACAGATCGGCTGCGACGGCGCCGCCGCGGGCCTCGTAGTCTTCGCGCACGAAAGCCCCGATATCGTCGCTGACCTGCACCCCGCGGGATTTGAGGGCCTGACGGACAGTATAGGCCTGAAGATAGCCGCCGTCTTTCGTGAGCGCCTCGAAGACCTCGCGCTGCGCCTCCTGGCTTGGATGCTCAGCAAAGGCCTTCATCGTGTCGAGCGTGATCGTCTTGGCCCTAGCCGCGGCGCGGATGTCGGGGTGGATCAGACCGTAGCGCAACCGGCCTTTCACGGCGGCGACCGTGGTGCCAAAGGTTTTTGCGATCGTCTCGGGCGTCTGGCCGTCGACCTCCATCATCCGCGCAAAGGCCTCGAATTCGTCGATGGCGTTCATCGGGGCTTGCGTGATGTTCTCGGCGAGCGACAAGACCGTGGTGACATCGCAATCCTCGGGCACGAGGCGGCAGTCGACCTTGGTTTTCGCGGTGAACCCCTTGGCTGCCTTGTCGGCGACCAGCTCCTTCAGCGCGGCATGGCGTCGGCCACCGGCGAGGACGGCATATTTGCCGTCAAGCTTCTGGACCAAGAGCGGCTGAAGCAGGCCCAGCACAGCGATGCTGGCTTTCAGATGCGCGATGTTTTCGAGGTCATAAGTTTGAGGTGAGTTGCTGCGCACATTCGCGGGATGCGGGACCAGATCACCGATGGCGACGGTGAGAGGGGCAAAGCTTGTGGTCATGGGATATCCTTCCAGGTGGGTGAGATGCGGCCCGCGCGCTTGCGCGTGACCAATCCCCGGCTTCAGGGATCACCACGACAAAAGGCCCACTCTCCCTTTGAGGGTCAGTGGGCCTTCATTGCCTAGGGTTACAGGAGGGGGTGTCCCCTGCCCTACCAGTCGCGCGCCAGCATGATGGTCAGCACGCGCATGGTGGAGGCAGGATTGTCCGGGGTCTCAGCCCCGTAGCGGAAGTCCGAATCTGCCTCATAGAGATCTATTTTCCAGAACGCGGTCTCGCCCCGGATCTCGACCGCGCCAAAATCGTGCCAGCCTTCCGGGTCATTCTCAGGCTCGAATGTGGCAAACTCACCGGTGGCCTTCACCACCTCGGCCATGAAGCCATCACCGGCCTCCATGAGCGCGCGGGTGACATGCATCCGGCCCTGGATGGGCTGCGCGGGCGGCACTCCGAGGCATGCGAGCTTGCGAAACGCGTCGTTCTGCGCCGCGATCACACTCGGATCCGGCCGGTCTGGCTGGGGTTGAACGATCATGGACATGGGGATCTCCTTTGAGAAGTTGAAACACCCTTCCCAAAGCCCGCTTTTCCTTTTCCGCTTGGCGGATGAATTGAGGTCTAAGGCGCTTTGCCCGAAAAGCCCTCTGGCTCTGTGGTTCGGGTTGGGGATGGTTTCGATCCAGCCACCCTGTTCCTTGATGCTCTCGAGCGCTGCCGAGAGCGGATAAGCGCCCTCGGCAGCGCTCCACCAATAGGCACCGCGCTTGAAGGTGATGATCTTGCGGCGGCCGTCTTCGAAGCAGGCCACCCGCAGCGTCTTGGGTTCCTTACGTGACATGGGTGTCTCCGTTCTCCGTGCGGTCAGGCGGCCTCGGCACTGCGACCTGCCCTGCCCACCTCCGATCTGGCGATCAGATAATCACAGGCGCGCTGCGCATCTGCGGCGTGCCGGAAGATCGCGCCCTTGTCCGACCGAAGGACCCGCAACCAGTTGTGCAGGTAGGCGGCATTCATCTCGAGCGTATGCGCCGTGAAGCCGAGCGTCTGACCCAGGAACACCGAGGTCAATTCCGCGACGATCTCCTCGCGCGCATAGGACGTGTTGCCAAACTTCGAGAACCCGAAATCACGGTTCAGTCGATGGGGGGCCTTCGTGGCATGGGCCAGCTCATGGGCCCAGACCCCGTAGAAATTGCGCGGGTCCTGGAACCGCGTGATGGATGGCATGTAAACCTTGTCCACGGGCGGCAAATAGTACGCCTCCGTGCCCGTGAAGACGGTCATGATGTCGATGGCATCGAAAAACGCCTGCATGTGCAGGATCGGCTCGGAGGGCGGATGCTCGGGCGCTGGCTCCGGGTCGGGGAAGAAGCTCTCGGGCAGACCCTCGATCTGGCAGGCATTGAACACGCGGTAGGATTTCTGGAAGCGGAATAAACGGGCTTCCTCGGAGCGATCATCCCCGTCGCTGCGGTCATGCTCATCGCCGCCCGCGTCTTTCCGGCTTTGACCGTAATAAACGACGACAGAGGACTTTTCGCCCTTGCGGACCTTGGCATCCAACGCATTGGCCTGCGGCAGCGTCATCCAGAAAGGTGAGCTGTGGCCCGCCATCACGGTCCGCATTGTCAGCAGGAAGTTGTTCACTCCCTGGTAGGGTTCTCCGCCCACGCGCAGGGGACGAGAGCTGCCACCTGCGGTCCAGGGCTTGCGCCACGGCAGGACGCCGCGCTCGATGATGCGGATGATTTCGTTCGTGATGACCTCGGAGGCATCAAATTTGGGCGTGCGGGATCGGGCCATGTCTGGCCTCCTTTCGTGTGTGGGTGAGAAGTTTGGGGATCAGATTGACCGACGGGGTCGCGGATCATTGAGAATCCTCGCACCGAGCTTTTCGACCATGTCGATGTAGGTGCTCAGCGAGACAGACTTGCCGGCACCCGAATGGCCAGGGTCGACCGATCCGTCACGCGTCACGCGCGGCAGGTTCGCGAAGGCGATGACATCCGTGTCGTGTCGGATATCGATGAACGGGGTTCCTCGTGCGACCGCAAGTGCGGCCAAGGGAAAGCGCTCGATCGGCGCAAAGGTCGACACGGTAGTCCAGCCGAGATGGAGGAACGTCCCACCCTCCCCGCAGATCACGTGCGCGTTTGGCAGAGTCGCAGCCTGCCTGAGATAGCCGAGATCGCGGAGAACGGCTTTCCGCTCGAGCCGCCGGGCCAGCTCCGTCTCGCCGGTTCGGCGCAGTTCTCTAAGCCGCCACCAGGAGGCAGCGGTTGCGCGCAACACGCGCAAGACACCTGTTTGCATGGGAATGCCCTTCATCAGAAACGGCAGACTGGAACCCGGCCCGGACCCATCCGAGGGACCCCAAGGGCCCTCATCCGTCAGTCACAAAACCCGAAGGACACTTTCACTTTCTGCGGGCAGTAAGCAGAAACAGACCGGAAACCCCGACATATCCGCCAATAACTGCGATCCTATCCAGCAAGTCCGGATCGCCCCCCCGGATCGGCAAGTAATATCGGTGAATGTAGCCAATACATTCGTTTGTTTCTTATTATTATCAATGGCTTATATGATATCATGGATTTTGCGAGGCTTGCGTCCTCAGGCACATCAAGAACTTCGCATAGGCCGGCCAGTTCGAACCAAGCAAAATCACGACACCGCTGCGCACGTGTCCGCGGATCGCTATGACAGTTGGGCGTTGTCAGGACGCACTGCAACGGGCGGCGCGTATGAGCTCAGACAAGACACAGCGCCGTTCGCGCGAATTGATCGAGGTATTCAACAAGCTTAAGCCCTGGTTCAGATTGGAACCGCGTACCGTGGTTCGGTCGGTTTATGTAGGGCACCTTATGAGTCTAACCTGACTGCATCACAGAAATGAACTTGCTCCCAATATCCGGATTGGCGGTGAAGGCTATGAGTTGATCCAGCGTCACCTCATCCTCAGCATCAAGACCTAGTAGGGCAGGGACTGCAGAGGTTTATTTAATGCGATGCTCGACCTGCTGTGGTGAACCGAAGGCGCAGCCGCGGTATTCCGCGCGCTCAAGCCCTGCAGTGGACCCCAGTTTACGATATCTCCAGACCATCCTTCCAGCGATGTTCCGACTTTGATGCGCCAGACGTTGGGCTGGCTCTGCACACGCTTGTCAAAGGGGTTGTCCCACGATTGGAACAGGGTGGCTTTCTGAGCCGCCTTGATCATCAGATGTTCTCCACGACAGCCGCCGACACCCATTTTCCCAATCTGTCTCACCGGTGTCCAAAAAACCTCCAGTCCTTGATCTGCTAAAAAGTACTTGGCGGTCAGACCAGACTTAACAGCTGTTAAGTCACATCAGAGCGGCCCACTTTCACCGGACACTTAACAGCTGTTAAGCCGCGCTCCGTCGGCCGATCAGCGCCATGACCATCGGCCCGCAGGAGAACTCGCCCGCCGCTGCCTTCGATGTCAGCGCGCGGAGATATCCACCCGGCGATCTGATGTCGGCAAAGCGTTCCAGCATGGCAACGACAACGATCGACGCCTGCTCGGGCCCCATGAACCGCTGCGCTTCTTCCCAGGCGGACGCACTGATGCCCATTGCTGGCCGCACATGGCAGGCAGCGTCGAAAAGTTGGTGCCAGTGCCGAACATCCCCTTGGTAGAAAGTTTTGAGCGAAGGACAGGCCGCAATCACCAGATGAAGTGGGATCCTGGGCACCCGCTGTGTGTCCGGCCCTTCAACGTCAGCCAAAGGCTCATCGTTATCCTTCTCTGGAACATCGGCCGCCGCCCCGCCTTTTTCTAAGGCAGGTTCAAGATCTATAGATTCTTTATTTGAATTATGATGGTGACGCTCGAAACGGGCATCACTGGTGTTCATTTCTTCTGTTTCAGGGCCATCAATAGCGTCGCGTGCCTGGTCAAGAAGAGCTTCTAGGTTCGCGCGACGGGCTGCGAGATCCTCGAGTGGAAGCTTGCGGCGAAGGGCCCGGGCCGTGAGGACGGCCGTATCGCGAAGCTGATCCCAGAGCCCAAGCCCAGGCTGAACTTCTTCACCAAACTCCGCCAAGGCTGCGAGATCGCGCCGCATGAGGCTCACAACCTCTCTCAGACGCCTGACACGCTCCTCAGCCTCACGCACGGCCTCTGCGGCTCGCGCGACCTCTTCTGCCCGGCAGTAAAGCGGGGAGAGATCGAAGCCGAAGGCCACGCGTTCTTCGCCATGCTTGCGGACGTAACGTTTGCCGTTGGGGCTGTCGCGCCGCACAAGCAAGCCAGCTTCTACCAAACGCGCGAGGTGGCGCCGCATCGTCGAGCAGGGCATACCGTTCAGCCGCTCGCAAATGGCCTTGTTGGACGGGAAGACGACCATTTCAGCGTTCCCGCCAAGCTTGTCGTCTGGAAAGAAGCTGAGAAGCCCCTGAAGAACGGTCAGATCGCGCTCGGAAATCCCAAAGGCGGCCTGGGCCTTGGACAGCTCGCGGAGGAGCTCCCACTTGTTGACGGGCTTGCCCGGAACAGACGCCTCGGGCCGCTCGACCACACGCAGATGAGCGTGCGAGATCGACCGCATAAACGGTGAAATCGGTGTGTACTCCATGATGTCATTCACGAAGGCAAAATTTTACTGGGCCCGCGAATCGCTTTGCGCTTGCGGGATAGGGGCCAGAACGCTACATTCAGAGGTGCGAAAACTGAAGTTTTGTAGCGGGCTGGTCCCGTGCGAAACCTAAGAAAGGTCTCGTGAAGTTAGCTTCTCGGGGCCTTTTTCTTTTTTGCCTGTATCGTGCCTCCTTTTTGTTTGTTGCTCTTCCTCAGTCTTCCGAACGCTTCCAGCGCTCGTGAAGCTCGGTAAGCAGCTGTGGGGCATTGCCTTCCAACCAGCTGACAAAATCGCTGTCCTCGGCCTTCAGCTCGAGTTTGAGTTGTTTGCCACGACGTCCAGTCGTAACTGTCGCCGCCCCAACGCCCGGAATGACCGTGGCGGGTCGCCCACGCGGGCGAGGTGCGGATTCGGAGTTATCGGGCTTTCCGGCTGCGGAAAGGGCCGCCAAAAATGCCTGATCGGACTTCTCATCAATGCCGCCAGGGAATGCGCTCTTTGCCTCACTGGCCAAGGCAGCGAGCAGTTCGCGATCAGCCTCTGAAGTTCCGATCAGCTTCTTCAGCTCTTCCCATCGTGGCCGCCCGATACCTGGCGCGGCACCGATGGCCAGTACCAGTTCTTCTCCAACGGTACGGACCACGCTCAACAACTGAGACACCCCGGCCTCGGTCAGATTGAGAACCTCGGCGACACCTTTGTTGGTCCGTTCAGAAGGGCTCAGATGATCACCTTCGAGCAAGGCGGAGGCCACGAGCGCACGTTCAATGAAGCTTAGATCACGCCGCTCCTGGTTCTCCAAAAGCTGATCGCGAAGGGCCTGATCACCCTCCATCTCGGTGACGATGGCGCGGACCTTGATGCCAAGTTCTCTGCAAGCTTCCAGCCGACGACGGCCATAGATCAGGCTGTATCGGTCATCTTCAAGCGGACGGACAAGAATCGGAACTCGCTGGCCATTTTTAGAGATCGACGCCTTGAGACCCTCGATCTCAATTTGCAGACGGTCGTCTAGCCGTCCAGCTGTCTCGATATGGCCAGGATCAATTTCAAACACACCACCGCGTAGCCGGCGCCCCTCAAGAGCGTCGGGAGCATTGCGAAGTGTCTGCAGGGGCAGACCCAATTTAGGCTTTCTTGCCATTGCGTCCCCACGTGTTCTGGATGATCGCAGCGATCTCGTCGTTTACGGCGTTCATGGACTCGATCGCGCGATCAAAAGTCTGGCGCGTGAAGTCCTTCTTGTCAGCCTCGTAGAGCGTCTGCTTCGTCAGCCCTGCATCAGAGATAGCCGTCGACTCGACCATGTGGTTGGTCAGGACTGACCTGCCGAACAGACCCCGGATGAAGGCAATCACCTCGGTCTGTGGGGCGTCGCCCACCTTGTATCGGGTTGGCAAAAAACGCAGCCAGTCGAAGCGGAGGTTTGCGCCGGCATCTCGGATGACGCCAAGCAGATCGGCGGTCATGCGCAGGAACTGCGACATGGACATCAGATCGAGCATCTGCGGGTGAACGGTTACAAGCACCCCAGAGGATGCGGAGAGGGCGGACATGGTAAGGAAGCCAAGTTGCGGCGGGCAGTCGATGACAACGACATCATAGTCCGCTTCGACACTGTCGAGCGCGTCACGTACACGGGCGAAGAAGGCGCGGGCGCCACCGCGCTGGATGGCGGCGGGTGTTTCGTGCTCGAATTCCATGAGTTCGAGGTTGCCCGGAATAAGATCAAGACCGCGGATGTAGGTCTTGCGGATCACATCTGAGATCGGGACCGGTTCATCGTAGCGAACCGCGTCATACAGTGTGCCACCCTCCATCAGGTCCAGCTCGGGCTGGATACCATGCAGCGCAGAGAGAGATGCCTGCGGATCCAGATCGATCGCAAGGACACGATATCCCTTGAGAGCCAAGCGCTGTGCAAGGTGAGCCGATGTTGTCGTTTTTCCGCTTCCGCCCTTGAAGTTCACAACAGAGACGATTTGAAGCTCGTCACCGGCACGGCGACCCGGAACGTAGGTTCCAGGCTTCTTCGCGTTTTTCTCAAGGGCATGGCGAATCTCCCAGATATCATCGAGGGTATATCGCCTGTGGCTGCCAGCGGTGGTTTCGACGTCAGCGATCTTTCCTTCTCGATGAAGCTTGCGAAGGTAGGTATGATCAACGCCAAGCAACTCTGCGGCTTCACCGCTGGTCAAGGTGCGCATGACCTTTTTGGCGTCTGGGGGAAAGTGGGCGGCACGTTGCGCATGAAGGTTCGACGCGAGAAGCTCTGCGTACTGCCCGATGGCAATGTCTAGGTCCTGCTCAGCTTCGCTCATGTATGCCTCGATCCGTGGGCGCGTTTTTTATGTGATTGCGCGGTATTTTTCGAGACTATTGCCCGAGCGATGAGATTCGCGCAAGCTCTTTCTAGATTTAGTGTAGCTGATCGCAGCAGGCACAAGAGCCGAGGCCGCTGAATTCAATCCAGCAGACCCAACCTTTCAGCCCGTTCCAGCAGCATCTTCACCGAAGACGGCTGCCAGCTTGTCCTCCCACGGGGCGTGCGTTCGCGCATCGCCTCCAGGCGGCTGCAGATCGCCTGAAGCGTGATGTCGGGATCCGCGCCCTTGATGGCCGCGACGATTGCGGGCAGGCGGTCGTCCGTTTCGCGGCGCCCGGCGCGGGTTAGCACCTCGGCAGGCAGGAAGCCGTCCCGGACATAGACGTTGACGGCGCGCAGCAGGCGGCTTTGCGTCCAGTGTCGGTCGTGGGGCAGGGGGCCGTTAACGACGCGCAGCACGTCCTCCCAAGCCATATCGGGGCGCAAGCGGCGCACGTGGGGCACCCAGTCCTGCGCCGTCTGGTTCAACCGCTCCATGTAGCCGTCCTGTCGGGCCAGCCGGACCTTGCGAAGAGCGGCTGGGTCTTTGGCCCGGAGCCCAGGGTTTCCGCCCACGCGGCCTTTTGTTCGGGCACTGGCGAGGCCGGCCTTCGTGCGTTCCCGGATCAGGGCGCGCTCGAACTCGGCCGCAGCGCCCAGAACCTGCAGCGTGAACTTGCCTTGCGGGGATCCGGTGTCGATCGGGTCCTGAATAGAACGGAAGAACGCACCCTTGGCCTCGAGCCGCTCGATCACCTCCAGCAGATGCGACAACGACCGCGCCAGGCGGTCGATCCGCACGACAACGAGCGTGTCGCCCTTGCCGATGCGTTCCAACACCCGCGCAAGCACCGGCCGCGCACGATTGCCGCCCGAGGCTTGCTCCTCAAATATCTCGACGCAACCTGCAGTCTTCAGAGCCTCTGACTGGGGCAGGGGGGTCTGATCCTCGGTTGATACGCGGGCATAACCTATCGGCGGCATCAAAACAGGCCGTTTGCAGTTTCATATACCGCCAATAAACGACCGTTTGTAAACGAATGCAAGTAGGTGCTCTCTCGTCGCACTCGTCTAAAAACCCTTGGTTTCCTTGCGCTGTGGGCGATCTGAGAGGTTCCACCTGCAGTCGCGTGCGCATACTATATAAAGAGTAAAGGCAGCCGCCACAAAATCACTTGGGTAATGTGCAAAAGAACAGTATTTTGCACATATGAAGCCCCAAGCATCCGCTTTGACTGATGATTTCGATGACCCCCTCATCACCACCGAGGAGGATGAAGAAGCTCACGAAGAGGATCTCTGGTTTCTGCCGGGACCACTCGATGAAGAACCAGATGATTTGCCTCCTGGGCCACGGGCAGAACCGCCCGACACTGCGGTCATCGAAGACTGGGCAAAGGCAGAAAGCGTTCACGCTGCGCGACTGGCACGGGTTGCCGGACGTCTGGGTGCTCTGGATGACCGGCTGCTGCGCGGCCCCAAAGGCTGGCGGCATCGCCTCGCTTTGATCGAGGCAGCGAACCTCAGCTGGGTCGCAGGGGATAGGGTGAGTTCTGATCGTCTGGCGCTCTGGATATCGATGCGGCTATCAGGTGCACAGGATGACCCAAATGCCCTAGCAAGAGTTGGATGGGCTGTTCGGCGCCTGACAGGCGGTCCCGGACCGAAGGCTGACTTGGCCGCCTTCTTGGATCGCCGGGATCCCGAGAACATTGAAGGCAGCGCTGAGCGTTTCGAAGATCGCGCGGGCGGATGGTTGGACGTAATGGCGGCAGCAATCCAACTCCACCCAATCACGCGGGCTTGCATGGGCTTTCATCTCTGGAGCCTGGCCGGCCTCGGACAGCACAGCCATCAGATAGAAGCCGCCGTCACCGCGTCCAGGTTCGCGGCCAGCGATGGAAGCGGCGTCATCTTCGCGCCGCTCGCCATGGGCGGGGCAGGGGGGCTGCGTGTGTCGGGTTTGCCAGCCGAACGCTTGGTACGCTGGTTGGATGGGATGAACAGCGCAATTCTGGCGGCGATGCGAACGCTTGATGATATTGAAGCGTGGAACGGGCGGGCAGAAAACGTCATGGAGCAACTATCTGGTCGGACGCCAGCCGCCTTGCGAAAGGTTCTTACGGAGTGGCCTCTGGTCTCCGCCCCAATGGCTGAGGCCATGACCAGAGCGAGTCGCTCCGCTGTTCAGCGAAATCTGGCGTGGATGGAAGAAAGCGGTTTGATCCGCGAGGTGACTGGGCACGGGCGATATCGTATGTGGTGCATTGCTGACTAAGCTTATCGGCAACCATTTGAATTATGCTCTGAATTCAGGCGGTAAGTGTACGGTCAGCCATTGAAGTGCGTTACCCGAGCGTCAGCACCATGTTGTCGGACAAGGCCAGAGGTGGAATGTGCAGGTTCTCCGGCGCAGGCCCTTTGCGAATACGACCCGCGGTATCGTAGTGCGACCCGTGGCAGGGACAGAACCATCCTCCAAAATCGCCCGCGCCATCGCCAAGCGGGACACATCCCAAATGCGTGCAGACACCGATCATCACCAGATAGGCGTCATGGCCCGGAATGGCGCGGTTCTCATCCCGCGCTGCGGCCTCGCCAGGAAGGTTGGGATTGCGCGCATCGGTGTCTGGCAACGCGGAGACCGCCTGTTCACGCGCTTGGGCCAACTCCGCTTGCGTCCGGTGGCGGATGAAGACGGGTTTTCCGCGCCAATTGACGGTCAGTTGCGTGCCTTCTGCGAGCCCGGAGATATCCACCGAGATTGTCGCCAGGGCGCGCACATCCGCCGAAGGGTTCATCTGATTGATCAGCGGCCAGAGCGCCGCACCGGAGGCGACGACGCCCGCGCCAGCAGTGGCATAATATAGGAAATCCCTGCGTTCAGTGTCGTCGGTGGCATCCATAGCACAGCGAGTGTGCAACCTTCCCGCCCCGGAACGTCAACGCGGGTTTTGTAATGTTTTGTCTGCAACCCGGGGGCTGGCGGAGGGAAACTGTGGCGGATCTTCAGCTCAATGGTGGGGCGGTTCGCCTTTTGCCATCATGAGGTGATGCTCCTGGTGATGCGCGCCGATGGTCATCAGCCCGAAGAACCCAAGACCCTGTATCTGGTCGGAATCGCCATCGACGAGGAGGGCAACACCATCCCCGAGATCCTCTGTCGTGACCTCCCAACCCGTCTCGGATGCAAGGAACGGCGCATGGGCAGGCACCATGGTGCGAATGGCTTCGAGAACGCGCGGTGCTCCGCGGATTTCGAACCGGATACCGGCGGGCCGCACACTGCGGGTAACCTCGGCCTCCATCGTCACAAGCTCCATGTCCACGAGATGTCGCCTCAGAGCCGCGATATCGACATTTGCCCAATCGGTGTCCGGATCGGCGCGCAGGAGCGCCACGATCTCGGCCATGGCGGCAAAGGCCGATTGCCCGGTTTCCTGCGGACCCGGCATCGCATGCCCGGTTGCGGAATGGCTGTGCTGGGCCGCGACGGGTCCAGACAATGACAGGGCAAGCAGGAGAGCAACAAGGCGCATGGGGGGATCCTTTTGAACGGCACGATACCCGTTTTTCGTAGCACGCAGGCCTGCTCTGGAATATGATTTCAATCATATGCTGCCAGAGCCCTACGACCTTCTCCCGACAACTGCGCGTCAGTCGCAAACCATTGCGACTGGCGACGTGCTCTTTCGACAGGGTGCAAGGACCCTTGGCCTCTATGTGCTGAAGACCGGGCGCGTGCATCTCGAGCGGGTTGGTCCGAATGGCGAGCGGCTCATCATTCACCGGGCGACATCCGGGACCAGCTTTGCCGAAGCCTCGGTCTTTTCGGAGCGCTATCATTGCGATGCCATCGTGATGGATGCAGGTGCGTTGATCCGGATCGACAAATCCGCGGTTCTCGCCGGCTTTGCGAACCCGGACTTTGCGCGGACCTATGGACGCCAGGCGGCCCAACAGGTTCAGGCGCACCGGCAGATCATGGAAATTGTCGGCATCCGACGCGCCGAGGATCGGGTGATGGCGGGGATCGTCGCGGGTCTTCTGGAGGGCACCGTCGTCGACTTTGCCGCGCGCCTCCAGCTGACGCATGAGGCGACCTACCGTGCGCTGCGGGCGCTTGTCGAAGCGGGTCGGGTCAACAACCCATCCCGCGGAACCTACCGATTGGCCTAGCTGTGACTGGCAAAGACCGATGTCGCGCCATCGGGCCCGACAAGCAGCGTATCAAACGTATCGCCGGCACCGGGACCGCCCATGCCAGGGGAACTCATCGGCATACCCGGCACGCTCAGCCCGCGCGCCGCCGGTTGCTCTGAGAGAAGCCGGGCGATGTCTTCTGCCGGCACATGGCCCTCAATGAAGTAATCGCCCACCACGGCGGTGTGGCACCCGGCCAGTTCCGGCGCGATCTGAAGCCCATTTTTCAGCGCATAGAGGGCGTCCTGATCGACATCCTGGGCCTCGACCTGAAACCCGGCCTGCCGGACATGATCGACCCAGGCCGTGCAGCATCCGCAGGTCGCGGTTTTGACAACCTTGATGATGGGCCCGGCATCGGCCGTGGCCGAAAGCGCGATTGTGGCGGCAGCGCCGGTCAGCAGAAAGCTACGTCGTTTCATATGTCGTTTCCTTTTGAATTGTGTTCGAGATTAGCATCCGGAGCGGCACTGTCGAGGTGATCGCGGTGCACGGGTGGTGCATGAAGCTCTGCCTGCGGCCCTATCGATTGCGTGACGTCCAAATCGTCCGCGTGGCGCTCGTCGAGGCAATCGGTTTCAAGCTGCAGGGTCACCATGTGAAACCGGTGATGCTTGGTCAGGTGCATATAGGCGGTCTCAAGGATGCGCGCGGCATCGGCAGGTTCTGCATGGCGCAGATGGGCCGAGAAGGCATGCTTGCCGCTGGTCAGGGTCCAGGCGTGGACATGGTGGACATCGAGAACGCCGTCCTGCGCGCGCAGATCAGCGGTCACGGCCGAGAGATCAGTATCCGCCGGGGTGCCTTCCAACAGAATATGCACTGCCTCGCGGATAACTCCGATCGAGGCCCAGAGGAGCACGACCCCGAAGGCCATACCAAGGATCGGGTCGATCGCCAGAAATCCAGTGAACTCGATGACAAGCGCGGTCACGATGATCAGCAGGCTGCCGACGAAGGTCTGGATGATGTGCCAGAGGGCCCCGCGGGCGTTCAGATCATCCTGGCTGGATTTCCACATCAGGCCGAGCGAGATCACCTCGGTGACCAAGCCACCGAAGGCCACCCAGAGCATCGGTCCCGTGGGCAGATGGATCGGATTTCCCAGTCGCATCGCCCCCATCCAGATCACCAGAAGCGCCATGCCGAGAAGAAAGCCGCCATTCACCAGCGCGCCAATGATCTCTGCGCGATACCACCCGTAACTGCGCGCCATATCCGCCGGGCGGCGCGCGATCCGCTGCGCGATGATGGCGACGAGCACGCCCCCGACGGCGGACAACGTGTGAAACGCATCTGACAGCACCGCGATCGAGCCGGTCCAGAGCCCGACGGCCAGTTCGATCACGAAGTAGATGCCGGTCAGCCAGGCAGATATGACCAGAGCTTCTCCCGACGACGGCATATGTCCCGCATGTGAATGAGTGGCCATGTCAGATCTCCTTCTTCGGCGTGCGGCGGTCGCGCCAGACCGCAAAGAGGACGGAAAGGGCGGTAAATGCTCCAAGCGCCAGCGCCGTCCAGGTGGCAGTTTGCACGTCCCCATTCATGGCTTCGCTGCCGAGACGGGCGAGCAAGAAGCTGGCCGGAATGATCCCCGCGAGTGTCGCCAGGGCAAACCGCCAAAGGTGCAAGACGCTCAATCCTGCAGCGTAGCTGACCATGTCGAAGGACAGGAACGGCAGAAGTCGGCTTCCGAAGACCAGAAACGTCAGTGTATTCTGTGACCCCAGAAGTCCACGTCCGATCGTCTCGCCGACATGGCGTTCCACGAAAGGGCGCCCCAGCCCGCGCGCGAGCAGAAACGCGGTAAGCGCGCCGAGCACGACGAGCAGTGTTCCGTAGGTGTGACCATAGGCGGCCCCGGCAGCCAGCGCGATCGGCGCCGAGGGCAGGGGACTGGCCACGATCGCCAGCGTCATCAGCGCCACGACCAGAAGCGGACCAAGAAGACCAGCCGCCTCGATCCAGCGCCGCAGGTCGTCGCGCTCCGGCAGATCGGCATCGAGCCCCACAAGGTCCGGACGCGCCAGGACGAGAAGTAAGAGCCCCAGAAGGACAAGAACAACGACACGCACCATGGCCTACCTCGTATAAAGCAGCACAAGAAAGGCTGCCGCCATCAGGTAAAAGACGACGCAAAACGGGATGTACCAGTGTGGGACCCGGGCAAGGCGGACCGCATTGTGATGGGCAAGATCCCATAGCGCATGGAGCGCGAGACCCAGAGGCAAGGCTGCCCAATGCCAAAGGAGACCCGCTACGGCCGCCGCCCCAAAGACGAGAGCAACCGCCAGCTCAGACCAGAACACGGAGCGACGGCCATCGGCGGCACCGAACCCGATATAGGCCCCGCCAATCAGGGCCAGTGTGACCGCTGCCAAGGCAAGCGAGTCTGCCTGTTCCAGGAGGAGGTGGGCGGGCATTGTGACCACAAAAAGCGCAAATCCGATCCAAGCGGGCGCCGCCATGGTCCGGTGCACTGATTGGGCGGGATGTTGCCCCGATATGTCTGGTCTTGCGCCTGTCATGCCCCGTCAGATGGGGCTTCCAGCAGCTGGAGGGTCAAGACATGTCAGGTCTATTGATACATATTGCGACAAACGAGGTGCGGGTCTTTCCCGAAAGAACAGTCTATTCTGGCTGTTATGGAACTCAGTCTATTAAACAGTGGGCCGATCGGCCAGACGTGCCGATGTGTGGGACCCGATCGCTGATGGCGGCATCGGCGCATATTCTGGTCGTCGATGATCATGCCGAGATCCGGCACTCCGTGACGCGCTACCTGGAGAAAAACGGGCTGCGCGCGACGGGAGCCAAAAGTGCGGGCGAGATGAATGCACGATTGAGCGAGGACAAATTCGATCTGATCGTGCTCGATATCATGATGCCGGGAGAGGACGGGCTCGCGGCCTGCGCACGGCTGCGCCGGGAGCAGCAGAAAACCCCGATTCTCATGCTGACGGCGCTCGGCGACGATGACGCTCGGATCAAGGGGCTCGACACCGGTGCCGATGACTACCTGTCTAAGCCCTTCAATCCGCGCGAGCTTCTGGCCCGGATCAACGCGATACTGCGCCGCGCGGGAGACGGATACGCACCCCATGGCGGAACATTTGCGGGCAAGCGGGCCGTATTTGCCGGGATCACATTCGATCACGACGCCAGCCATGTCATTTGCCCCGATGGCACGGTCAATACACTGACCACGGCCGAAGCAAAGTTGCTGACGGTGTTATTGGAGCGTCCCCGGGCGGTGATCGGCCGGGATGAGCTTCTGGAATTGAGCGCCGGCCGAGTCGCCGGACCATTTGACCGTACGATCGACAATCAGGTTTCGCGCCTGCGCCGGAAAATCGAACCCGATGTGCTTCGCCCCCGGATCATATCGACGGTGCGCAATGGTGGATATTGCCTGAACTGTGATGTGGAGGTCGAGGCTTGATGCGGATGGGATTCCGCTCACAGATCGCCCTTTTGGTGGTGGTGGTCCTGTTCGTGGCGCAGGTCGTGGGTCTGTGGCTTTTTGTCGATGAACGGTCGCTTGCCGTGCAGGCGGCCATCGGCAGCGAGGCAGCTGGACGCGCGGCAAACGTCGCCCGCCTGATCGAGGAGGCACCGCCGACGTTGCATGAGGATATCGTGGCCGCGGCAAACTCGCCCCTTGTACGCTTCGATCTCGGCGACACGCCTGCCGTAACGCATACCCACCATGATGAGAACGGAGCGATCGAAGCGCGGGTGCGGGCGCTTTTGAACGATGGCTACACCCGCGATATCCGGGTCGAAGTGCATGAGATTGAACAGGGGCTGTTGCCGCTGCCGAACCTCTCTCCGGAAATGGCGGAAATGCACGCCGAGATGATGCAGGGCACCCTGGCGGCCCTCGAGATGGAGGTCTCGATCGCCATTGCCGGAGGCCAATGGCTGAACGTCGCCACCCGGTTCGAGCGGCCGCCCATACAATGGTCCTGGGCCTCCACGCTGTCTTTCGTGTTGACGGCAGCCGTTTTGCTGCTGGCGATCTTCTGGTTTCTTCTGACGCGCCTAACGCGGCCCCTGAATGATCTCGCCGCGGCAGCCGAGGAGTTCGGGCGCGGTGGCGGGCAGGGACCCCTCTCGCCGGTCGGCCCAAATGAAGTGCGGAACCTGACGACAGCCTTCAATGACATGCAGACGCGCCTGGCTCGCTTTGTCACGGACAGGACGCAAATGCTGGCCGCCCTGGCTCATGACTTGAGATCGCCACTCACCGCGCTCAGGGTTCATGCCGAGATGGTGGAGGATGCGGAGACCAAGACCGGCATCACGGCCTCTCTCGACGAGATGCAGGATATGGTGGAAGCAACGCTGGCCTATGCGCGCGGTGTGGGACAGGACGAGGCCCTGCAACGGACCGAGATTGGCGCGTTCCTGACCGACATTCGGGACGCAACCCACGGTGCGTTGGACGTGCGCCCGGGACCCGAGGCAACGGTGCAGATCAAGCCCAAGGCACTGCGTCGTGCTTTGCGCAATCTCATCGACAATGCGGGGCGCTACGGGCGCAACCCGACCCTGACCTGGGGCGTCTCTGACGAGAGCATCGAGATTTTGGTCGAGGACGATGGGCCGGGGATCCCCGATGACCGGTTGCGCGATGTCTTCCAGCCCTTCCTGCGCCTTGAGGGATCGCGCTCCCGCGAAACCGGCGGCCATGGGCTGGGCCTTTCAATCGCCCGCAGCATCGTTTTGCAACACGGTGGCACGATCTCCCTGTCGAACCGCGCGGAGGGTGGACTCCGTGCGCGCATTGTTTTGCCCGTGACTGCGCATCAATCCGCGATGACACCCTCGCCCGAGTATCCCGAAGCGCGCGCCGAAACCGGATTTTCGGCTCGGACCAAAAAAGTGTAGCGCCACCGTCCAACCGGCGGGTTGATACATAACCTTACAAAATTCCGGGCCTTCCTGCGTTCCGTCGCTCACTGATCTTCGATAGAAAACAAAGTGTTCGACATGGAAACGAGGCAGAGCCATGCAGGCAAGAAATCGATCCTTTTGGTCGCGTCGTCATTTTGTCGGCGGCGTCGGCGCGGCGCTCCTGTTTGCGCCTTCGGTGCTGCGCGCAGAAACACGCGCACCGGTTCGGCGCAACGCTTCGAGCTTCAGAACCCACGATTGGCAAGACCACTTCGATCATCTGGGCAAAGGCATCATTATCGCGGACACCAATTCCCGGGCGCTTCAGCAATGGACAGCCGACGGTGAAATGTTTCTTTATCCGACATCGGTTCCAATGACGGATGAGCTGACGCGGCGGGGCTATACAGAGATCGTTTTCAAAGATCCTGAGCCGGATTGGACGCCCACGCCATCCATGCGCGAGCGCGATCCGTCCTTGCCGGCCTATATGTCGCCAGGTCCGGACAATCCGCTCGGGGTGCGGTCGCTGCATTTGACCTGGCAATATTATCGCATTCACGGGACACACGATACGCGCAAGATTGGTCGTCGTTCGTCGAGCGGCTGCATCGGCCTCTACAACGAACATATCATTGAGGTTTACAATCGGACACCGGTCGGAACGCAGGTCAAATTGATCTGATGGGGCGTTACACGATCTTATCCGTCGCCCTTGCGGTGGTTCTTGGCATTGGCTTCTGGTGGACAGGACCAACTGACGATGACGTGGCAACGACCACGGACGACGCGTCTCGCGCCAACGGACCCATGGTCGATGTCGCCTTGCCGGAAGCGCTGTCGGCCAACGCGGAGGTCGGCAAACTGGCCTACGATGCGAAATGTGCAGCCTGTCACGGCGCAAATGCGGCCGGGCAGGACGGTGTGGCGCCCCCTCTTGTGCATAAAATCTACGAACCCAGCCACCATGGGGATGCCGCCTTCCTTCTGGCGGCCAAGAATGGTGTCCGTGCGCATCATTGGCGCTTTGGGAACATGCCGCCGGTCGAAGGTGTCACCGATGGCGATGTGAAAATGATCGTGGCCTACGTGCGTGAGTTGCAACGCGCGAATGGTATAAACTGACTGAAGAAACCGACGAAGGACGATCCGTGATATACAGAGTCGCACTGACAATTCTTTTGGCGCTGACCAGCGCGCAAGCCCTCGCCCATTCTGAAAAGGAAAGCATGACGCCTGCAGACGGAGCCATTCTTGACGCCGTACCAGAGACGATTGGATTGCGCTTCAACGATGGGATGCGATTGACGAAAGTCGAAATGACCCATGCTGAGACGCACACCGAGGCTCTGGACCTCGGCACCCAATCCGGTTTTGTCAAAGAATTCTCGCTTCCTCTCACGCCCATGGGGCCGGGCATGTATCACATTGAATGGCGCGGGCTTGGTGTTGATGGGCACCCGATGAACGGTGTCTTCTCGTTTGAAGTGAAGTGAGCGGTGCCGGATATCTGGGGACAGGCTGCGGTTGCCACAAAGTTTTTGCTCTATCTCGGCGTCCTCACGAGTGCCGGGCTGATACTCTGTCGCCAAGTCTTTTCCGAGCAGTTGGCTGGGCTCGACCGTTTTCTACGCGCCTGGGCCGTCTTCTTTGCGCTTTTGGCGGCTGCAATGTCATTCCTCGGCTTTGCCGTGCGGGGCGCAGTGCTCATGGATGATGCTTCAGGCATGACTGATCTGGCGATCCTGGCGTTGCTCTGGGAAACGCCGCCCGGAGACGCCCTGCTGTTGCGGCTACTGGGCCTGGGGGCACTCCTGACCGGTGTGGTCTTGGGGGGGCGGTGGCTATGGGTCGCGCTCTTGGGCAGTTTCTTGGCAATCTGGAGTTTTTGCGAGATCGGTCATGTCGCCAGCGAAGATCGCCTGTGGTTTCAGAGCGTCTTGTTCGGTCATCTGATCGTTGCCGCATTCTGGATCGGCGTCCTTCTTCCGCTCCATAAGCTTGCGGGGTCTGCGGACACATTGCGAGTTGCTGCCGTGCTTGGACATCGCTTTGGACAGGTCGCATCTGTTGCGGTCCCACTCCTACTACTCGCTGGCGTGGTAATGACCTGGCGACTGGTGGGTTCGTTATCCGCGCTTCTCGGCACTGCCTATGGTTTGACACTTCTGGCAAAGATTGCCGTCGTGACGCTGCTTCTGGCCCTTGCCGCCATCAACAAAACACGGATTGTGCCCGCTTTGCAGAGCGGTGATCCCAAAGCTGGGCCGCACCTTGCAAGATCGATTTCTCTCGAATGGGTTTGTATCAGTGTCATCTTGCTTGCCACGGCTGTCTTCACCTCAATCCTAACGGTGCCATCATGAAACTTTCAAAACGCGATTTTCTTCGCATGAGTGCTGCCGGTTTGGCGTGCATGCCGAATTCACTGTTCGCGCAGACAGACATGCGCGCGGTGACAGCCCGGGTCGCAGATATACAGCTTTTGCCTGATGACTATGGAAAAACGCAGATCTGGGGGTTCGATGGTATCGCGCCGGGCCCGGAAATCCGGGTTACGCAAGGCGCGCGGGTACAGAGACGTATTATCAATGAGTTACCCGATCCGACATCGACCCATTGGCACGGGATCCGCATCGACAATGCGATGGACGGGGTGGCCGGTCTGACGCAGGACGCCATTCGCCCCGGGGACAGCTTTGACTACGATTTCGTTGTCCCCGACGCGGGCACATACTGGTATCACGCGCACAACCGCTCGTTCGAGCAGGTCGCACGTGGTCTTCAGGGTGCGCTGATCGTCGAAGAGCCGGAGCCGATCGATATCGACCATGAAGAAGTCCTGATCCTCGACGATTGGCGCATCGATCCGGAGACAGCACAGATTGCGGATACCTTCGGGGCGATGCATGACCTCAGCCATGCCGGGCGCCTTGGGAACTACATCACAACGAACGGCGTCTACAATCTCGCGAAGAATGTGAAACGGCATGAGCGTCTGCGTCTGCGGCTGATCAATGCGTCCAACGCCCGGATTTTCCAACTTGCGCTGGAGGGGCTCGAAGGCTGGATTGTGGCCATGGACGGGATGCCGCTGGCCGTGCCGCAACCCGTGGAAGGTTCATTCCTGCTGTCGTCGGCACAACGGGTGGACCTGATCGTCGACGTGACCGCAGAGGTCGGCAGCGCGGGCCATATCGTGCAATTGAGCCGCGATGAAAGCTTTTCTCAGGTGGCTTTCGGGGTGACAGGCAACGGTACAAGCGCGCGGCGCGGAACGCCTCAACCCTTGCCGCCGAATGCCCATGCCATGCCCGATCTGGGATCGGCAAGGGACATCGGATTGCTGATGGAAGGGGGGGCCATGGGCGGCATGCGCGGTGCCATGATGGGCGGTCGGATGTCTTCGATGCGCGACATGATGGAGACAGGAAACTTCTGGGCCTTCAATGGCGCGGTGGGTGGCATGGATGGTCCAGCACTGGCGGAGTTGTCGCGTGGCGAATCCGTTCGGCTGAAGATCACCAATGACACATCGTTTCCGCATGCCATGCATCTTCATGGCATGCATTTTCACGAGATCGCACCCGATGGCAGTCTCGGCGCGCTGCGCGACACCACGCTGCTCGACCGGGGCGAAGTGCGCGACATTGCTTTCGTGGCAGACAACCCCGGAAAATGGCTGCTGCATTGCCATATGCTGTCACACGCGGCGTCGGGCATGATGGCATGGGTCAATGTGGCATGAGAGCTATGACTGCCATCCTGGGGATTGGTGTCCTGGCGGCTCTCGGGGCGGCGGCTTATGTCTGGACCGGGTCTGCCGGTGATGTCCAAAGCGGTGTGATGCCGGAAAGCGTCGATCTCGTCGCCGGCAAGGCGCTTTATGCCGAGACCTGTGCCGCGTGCCATGGGGTCAATCTGGAAGGTCAGGACAGCTGGCGGAGTCCGGGCGAGGACGGTCGGCTGCCCGCACCACCCCATGATGAAACCGGTCACACCTGGCATCACGAAGACCAGGTTCTGTTTAACTACACGAGACTAGGAGGCCGCGAGATGATGGCGGCGCAAGGCATGGAGTTCGACAGCGGCATGCCCGGCTTCGGAGATCAACTCACCGATCAGGAAATCTGGAATGTCCTCGGGTACATTAAGTCAACCTGGCCCGAGGAAATTCAGGACATGCAAGCCGCGCGCACCAATGGCGTGCCGGTGAACTAGGAGAACGCTCATGAAGATCGCAACGGCAATGGCATTGGTTGCCACTCTGGTTACCCCACTCGCGTCTCATGCTGACGCGCTCAGCGAAGACCGGGTCAAGGAATTGGTTCTGGAGGCCATCCGCGAAAACCCGGAAATCGTCCTCGAGGCGGTTCAGATCATTGAACAGCGTGAACAGGCGCGGCAGACGGCCGCAGCGGCGAGTGTCCTCTCCGAAAACCGCGATCTCCTCGAGAACGACCCGAACGCGCCGGTTCTCGGAAATCCAGACGGCGACGTCACGGTCGTGGAGTTCTTCGATTACAACTGTCCCTATTGTCGTCGGGTGAAGCCGCATATCGAAGCGCTCTTGGACGAAGATCCCAATGTGAGGCTGGTCTATCGAGAGTGGCCGATCCTCGGAGACGGCTCTGTTTTTGCCGCGCGCGCCGCATTGGCCGCGCGAGAGCAGGGCAAATACGAGGAATTTCACTGGGCGTTGATGCGCATGCAAGGCCGGGCCGAGGAAGCATCCGTCATCCAGGTCGCGCAGGAAATTGGTTTGGATATCGCGCAGCTGCGACGGGACATGCAGGCGCCTGAGATCGATGCCCATATCGCGGCGTCAATGGAGATGAGCCGTCAGCTCGGCTTCAATGGCACCCCGTCTTTCGTGATCGGAGATGCGCTGGTTCCGGGCGTCATCGAGGCAGATCAAATGATCCGTCTCACCCAAGAGGCGCGGGCTATGAAGAAATAAGTTCAGCTGCGTATCCGGCAGTTTTGATCGCCTCGACGACAGCACTGATCGTGCACGACGTGTCCACATCGACCGTTCGCGAGTCTAGGTTCGCCCTAACGCTCGCTGAAGTGTCCAGGGCCGTGATCTCTTTGGTAATCGCTGCGGTACAATGGCCGCAGCTCATGCCCGGAACGTGAAGTCGCATGGAGCACCCTTTCTTTCACCAGATGAGAGATGGGGCTTGCGGTTGGTAGAAGGTCAAGCGTCCATTGATGTCTGGACAGGGATTTTTGCCTCGCCGGGCGCGTCGCTGTTCGATGTCTTGCGATCTCCATGGCAGGATTCTCCCATGAAAAAGAACATCACGCCATGTGCGCCGAGGCAGAGTATGATCGGGGTTAGAACGCCGAAACTGTCCTGCAGGCCAGAAAGTGTGCCGCCGCGGGCAAAGAAGACAAGCAGTGGAAGCAGCATGACCGCGCAGCACACCCACATGCCGACGTGCATCATCTTTGAATTCTGCGGCTGCTTTTCTTGATCTGAACTATTCATTGTACACGCTCCGAAACTGGAAATAGCGCACCAATCGCTCGTGCGACAAGTTTACAAATCGATACATTTCAATCGGAAAGAGGGGGTTAGAGAGACTGTAGGCTGATGCTGTGCCGGTTGAAAAAGAAATCTCCGATAAACCCCTTGAGCTTCCAGTGACTGGAAGCCCTATATCTGCCTCGAGTACGAAATCGAGGTAGCAAGCCATGACCGACACCAGCCATACAACGCTCAGCATCGAAGGCATGACCTGTGCATCCTGCGTGGGGCGTGTTGAAAAGGCCTTGGCGGGGCTCGACGGGGTTTCCGACGTCGCCGTCAACCTCGCGTCTGAGACGGCGCGCCTTTCGCTGGATGATCCGTCTCGGCTTACCGACGCCACGCAGACGCTTGCCTCCTTGGGTTATCCCGCGCGAACATCCAAGGTCACCTTGAACATTGCGTCCATGTCCTGCGCATCCTGCGTCGGACGGGTGGACAAGGCACTGGCGGACGTGCCCGGAGTGCTTTCCGTCAGCGTGAACCTGGCGGCAGAAACGGCGACGGTCGAGTATCTCGAGGGTGCGGTGTCCTTGGGCGACTTGATGGCCGCATCAACGGCGATTGGTTACCCGGCTGACATTGCAGAGTCGCAGGCGAGCCAGTCTCGCGTCGCACTCAAGGCAGAAGAAGCCGACGGACTGCGCCGCAGCGTCCTTTTGGCAGCAATTCTAACGCTACCGGTCTTCATCCTAGAAATGGGCTCCCACCTTATTCCGGCATTTCATCACTTGGTGATGACGACGATTGGTCTCCAAGCGTCTTGGATCATCCAGTTCGTCCTCGCAACACTCGTCCTCTTCGGGCCGGGACGCCATTTCTACACCAAGGGGTTTCACGCGCTTTTCAAGGGCGCCCCGGACATGAACAGCCTCGTCGCCGTCGGCACCGGCGCGGCCTGGGGATATTCGGTGGTCGCAACCTTTCTTCCCGGACTTTTGCCAGAGGGTGTGCGCGCGGTCTATTTCGAGGCCGCTGCGGTCATCGTCGTCCTTATTCTGATTGGCCGGTGGCTCGAAGCACGCGCCAAGGGCCGCACCGGCGCTGCGATTCAGGCTCTGCTGGGCCTGCAGGTCCGCAACGCGCGCGTCGTCCGGGGTGGTGACACGGTAGAGGTCGATGTAGATGCACTCGCCGTCGGCGATGTGATCCTGGTCCGCCCGGGTGAGCGGATCCCTGTGGACGGCGAGGTTACCGAGGGATCGAGCAATGTGGATGAGAGCATGATTACCGGAGAGCCTGTGCCCGTGCAGAAGGCTGCAGGTGCGGCCGTAACGGGCGGGACCGTCAACGGCACTGGCAGCCTGACGTTCAAGGCCGCACGGGTCGGGTCGGATACCACGCTCGCACAGATCATCCGCATGGTCGAGGAGGCGCAAGGCGCCAAGCTGCCCATCCAGGGCCTTGTTGACCGCGTGACCCTGTGGTTCGTGCCTGCGGTCATGGTGCTGTCCGCGCTCACGGTGGTGGTCTGGTTGCTTGTCGGACCGGACCCGGCTTTGACCTTTGCGCTGGTGGCCGGCGTCTCGGTTCTGATCATCGCCTGTCCTTGCGCCATGGGCTTGGCCACACCCACGTCGATTATGGTGGGCACCGGGCGCGCCGCAGAGATGGGAGTCTTGTTTCGCAAGGGGGATGCGCTCCAGGCCTTGTCCGAAGTCGATGTCATCGCACTCGACAAGACGGGGACTGTCACCGAAGGCCAGCCGTCACTGACCGATCTGGTCACCGCCGACGGTTTCGACCGAGACAAAGTGCTGAGCCTGATCGCCGCTGTGGAGGCCCAGTCTGAGCATCCCATCGCCGAAGCCATTGGCCGCGGCGCGCGGGCCGAAGGGATCGCCGTTCCGAATGCCACGGGCTTCCGGTCGATCACCGGTTACGGCGTCGCCGCGACTGTCGAAGGTCAGGAGGTGATGGTCGGCGCGGACCGTTATATGTCCCGCGAAGGGATCGAAATCGCCGCCTTGGTCGAAACGGAAGCCGAGCTGGCAGGGCGGGGCCGGACAGCGCTTTATGCGGCGATCGACGGCAAACTGGCCGCAGTGATCGCCGTGGCGGACCCCGTGAAACCCGCCAGCCAGGAAGCCATTGCAGCCCTGCACGCGCGCGGCTTCAAGGTTGCGATGATCACCGGAGACAAACGCGAGACGGCGGAGGCCATCGCGCGCGAAACCGGAATCGACCACGTGATCGCGGGTGTCCTGCCGGATGGCAAGGTCGCAGCGCTCGACGATCTGCGCGCGGGAGACCGAATGATTGCTTTCGTCGGCGACGGCATCAATGATGCACCGGCCCTGGCCCATGCGGATGTCGGCATCGCCATCGGCACCGGAACCGATGTCGCTATCGAATCCGCCGATGTGGTCTTGATGTCAGGCGATCTGCGCGGCGTGGTGAATGCGGTTGAGGTTTCCAGGCGCACCATGTCGAACATTCGCCAGAACCTCGTCTGGGCCTTCGGGTACAATGTCGCGCTGATCCCGGTCGCCGCCGGGGTTCTCTATCCGGCCTTTGGTTTGCTTCTTTCCCCGGTCTTCGCGGCGGGTGCTATGGCCCTGTCGTCGGTATCGGTTCTGACAAACGCCCTGCGTCTGCGCCGCATCGCGCCGGCCTTGCGTGAAGACAGAGACATCACCGCACCACGGATCAGTGCACAGACCCAACCCGCGGAATAGGAGGATCGTGTCGTGAACATTGGAGAAGTTGCAGAGCGGTCAGGGATCCCACCCAAAACCATCCGCTACTATGAGGATATCGGCCTGGTCAGGCCGCAGCGCAGCGGCAACGGATACCGCACGTTCCGCGAGACCGATCTGCACAAACTTGCATTCCTGGGTCGCGCGCGCGCTCTCGGGTTTTCGATTGAAGGTTGCCGTAATCTCTTGAGCCTTTACGAAGATGAAACGCGGGAAAGCGCCCAGGTGAAGGCCATCGCTGAAGAGCATCTGAGCGCAATCGACGACAAGATCGCGCAGCTTCAAGCGATGCGCGAGACCTTGTCGCATCTCGTCGAGGCCTGCCATGGCGACCACCGACCGGATTGCCCGATCCTAAAGGATCTTTCTGGTGCGCTCGCTGGATGCAAACCAACGACCGGAAGAAGCGCGGATTAGCGCAACGTTTTCCAAATTCCTCTTTTCGTTGGCGAAATCCCTTGGAACCATCCAGTGCTGGAAGGTTGTTCGGTTGATAAGTGCGAAAAAGACAGGAGGGAACACATGTCGGTCGGACAAGAATTCACCAGCCATTCTAGCAGCGGTGGGCCGCTGATTCACTGTCTGTACGAACCCGATACCGGGTCGTGGCAATACATCTGTGCGGATCCCGCCACTGGAAAGTGCGCAATCATTGATCCGGTGCTGGATTTCGATCCCGCCCATGCCCGCACGTCAACCGAGTCTGCGGAAAAGCTTTTGGGGATCGTGAAGCAGCACGGCTACGACGTGCAATGGATCCTCGACACACATCCGCATGCCGACCACCTGACCGCCGGACGGTGGCTGGCGGACTGCACCGGTGCGCCGCATGTCATAGGAGAAAAGGTCACCGAGATCGCGAAGCTTTGGCGGGACTATTATCATCTGCCTGACGCTTTTCCGGTGGCAGATGATTTCGACCGTCTGCTTCCCGAGGGCATCGATTTCTCCATCGGTGAACTTGGTGTCAAAGTCCTGCTTTCGGCAGGACACACGCTCGGCTCTGTCAGCTATGTCGTTGGCGATGCGGCGTTCGTACATGACACGTTAATGCATGTCGATGTGGGGACCGCGCGCGCAGACTTTCCGGGTGGCAGCACCGGGGAGCTTTGGAACTCGATACAGGAAATTCTGTCGTTGCCAGAAAACACCCGTCTTTTTATCGGTCACGACTACGGGACCGATAAACGCGAGAGACCGGCCTGCGAGGCAACTGTCGCCCAACACCGGGCCGACAATCCGCACGTCGGCGGCAATCAGTCGAAAGAGGCGTTCATCAAACTTCGGGAAGAGCGCGACGCGACGCTGGGGCTACCTGATCGCATGCTCTTTGCCTTGCAAGTCAACCTGCGTGGTGGGCGTCTTCCACCAGCGGAGGCCGACGGTAATTCCTATTTCAAGATACCTGCAAACAAATTCTGAGGTGAGGCAATGAAGAAAGAAATGGTTGATGGTGGTGCCCTCGAAACCTGGACGCCGGAAGAGGTTGAAGCAGCCTTGCGCAAGGGTGAGATCGTCCTCGTGGATGTCCGCACGCCAGCCGAATATGCATTTGAGCACGTCGAGGGCGCCTTGCTTCTGCCCATGGCGTTTTTCGATCCGCGATTCTTGCCAGAAGACAACGAAAAGCGACTTATTCTGATGTGCGGGTCGTCGGCGCGATCGGAAAAGATGGCGCGAAAAACGCTACAATCCGGCGCGAAACGGATCGCCCATCTGGAAGGAGGATTTGGCGCGTGGAAAGACGCAAAGCTGGATTATGTCACGACGGATATGGCCAGTGGTGCGCCTGTACGGAAATCAGTCAAATAGCACAGGCTAGGGTACGGTGACGGATCACGGATTGATCGCTGTCCCTGATCACTATCCTGTTCTTCTCGCACGTCAGAGACGGCCGCGCAAAGCAACCGAACAGAGATCAACAAATGCTTCAGTCAATGCTTCTTGCGGCGCTTCTCATCCTTGCGTGCACAGCAATTCATTACGGCGCTCTTCGTTTTGCGACGCGGATTGTTGATCCGGCAGCGCACCCCAGAAGATGTTTATTCATCTCTGTCTCGTTGATCACCGCAGCGCACATCATAGAGGCGGCCATCTACGCCTCGGCCTTTTGGGTTGCTGTGCACCAGATTGACATTGGCTCTTTGCAATTGGCGCAGGATCCCACAGCGAACTTGTACCCCATGGATTATTTTTATTTCGCGCTTGTGAACCTCACCACGCTTGGCCGGGGTGATCTGCAACCATCAGGTCATTTGCGGTTCCTGACTGGTATCAGCGCGTTTCATGGCTTTCTGCTTATCACTGCGTCGGGTGGCTATTTGTTGCAGGTGATGTCTGGAAAGAACCCTTTTCGAAAATAAATTTGAACCGTTGGGAACCCTCCAGCGCTGGAGCCTAGTTTTGGATGAAAGCGAAAGGAACTCCTATGTCAGATTCAACATATCAAAATCACTCGAGAGTTGAGGGTGAAGAAAGCAATAAGGCGCACAGCAAGTCATCGTATGGCCGCTTTCTCGCAATGGTTGGTACGTCAACCGCCATCATGTTCGGGTTGATGTACCTCAACTCCTACTCACTTGAGCACATCTATTGGAGCGAGACACGTTTCTACATGACGTTCGTCATGGGCGCGACGATGGCAGTCGTGATGCTTCTTTTCATGTGGGGCATGTACAAAAACATGGCGGCCAATGTTGCCATCCTTGCGGGCTCTGCAGTGATGTTCGCTGGCGCGCTCTGGCTTGTGCGCAGCCAAGAGACCGTCCAGGACGAAAGCTGGATGAGTGCTATGATCCCCCACCATTCGATCGCCATCATGACAAGTGAGAGAGCCGAAATCACCGACCCACGTGTCAAAGTCCTCGCTGAAGAAATTGTCGTGGCTCAAGATCGGGAAATCGCGGAGATGCGCTTCTTGCTGGCTGACATCGCGGCCAATGGTGAAGCCAGGTCAGATTGGCCGCTTGGTAAGTCAGAAGGTCCTGCGCCGTTGGAGAGCTTGACGCAAGCGATTTCGACCCCGGTCATTGCAGGCATTCGTCCCGCTCCGCTCTCGGCCGAAGAGATTGACCGTGGCCTGAAAGCCCAACCGGTTTGCACTTTTGTTCGCGCGGTCAATGCTGATCCGATTTTGGCGACAGATGGCAACGGACAGGCCATTGCAAAGGTATCTGGCGCGTTGGTGACGTTCAGCGCGCAGGGTAGTGTCGCGTCAGGTGGTGTGCTGGCAGCCGACGGTGGCCAAGTGACATTGACGCCAAGCGACGCCGATGATGGTGAAGTCTCAAGCCTTCTCTTCGAGCTGACGGGTGAAACGCCTCTAGCAGTCGGCTTTATGGGATATTGGACCTGCAGCAGCTGAAGAATAGGAATTAGACATGCCAAAAGATAGCAATCAACCAACTCAAAAGGCCATTCTTTATCGGATGGTTATGGAAGACCATTTGTGTCCCTACGGATTGAAATCAAAGGACCTTCTGGAGCGGGAAGGATACACGGTGGAGGACCATCACCTTACTTCCCGAGAAGAAACTGATGCTTTCAAGGAAGAGTATTCGGTCGAGACCACACCGCAGACATTTATCGGTGGGGAGCGCATCGGCGGATACGACGCGTTACGTGAGCACTTCGGATGGGAGGTCCGCGGCGATGATGAAACGTCCTACCAGCCCGTCATCGCAATTTTCTCTGTCGCTTTCTTGATGGCTTTGGGTCTTAGTTGGGCGTTTTATGGTTCGGTTTTCACCGTTCGCGCGTTCGAATGGTTCATCGCGATCTCAATGTGTTTCCTCGCCGTGCAGAAACTCCAGGATATCGAAGGATTTTCCACGATGTTCCTGAACTACGATTTACTCGCGCAGCGTTGGGTACGGTACGGCTACGTCTATCCATTTGGGGAAGCCATCGCCGGCATTCTCATGGTAGCGGGGGCTCTTCTCTGGATCAGCGCGCCGATTGCACTCGTCATTGGGACCATCGGTGCGGTATCCGTGTTCAAAGCTGTCTACATCGACAAGAGGGAGTTGAAGTGTGCTTGCGTCGGTGGCGGCTCGAACGTCCCCCTTGGCTTTGTGTCGTTGACCGAGAACCTTATGATGATCTTTATGGGTCTCTGGATGCCAGCGCGGGCTCTTGGGTGGATTTAGGGCCGATGTCCAATGCTCGAAATCGGAACAGGCGCCAACGCGAAATGTATCAAATTGTAAGGCACTGTTCCCATTGACAGTTTCCCATCCATTCGGCAGACGTATGGGATGATGCAGCGCCTTTGGACACCTCAGTTACGTTTGGCTTTTCTGAAGCTAGTCGTAGTATTTACGCTGGTCGTTGCGACATCCGGACTCGGACATGCTGGTTCACATGCGCCTGATCACGCTTTTCCGAACGTGGTCCATGTACACAGTCTGATCTCTGATAATGAAGCAAACCATTGTGAGTTCCATGCCGCATCAGGCATCTGTGAGACACAGCCACTGGCCGCGGGCGAACATCAGGCATCTGTTGAGTGCTGCGATGGCGTTTGCATGTCCTTCATGCCACCACAGCCCCGAGAAGCTGCTGTGCGTGTAGAGGCGTCCGAGACTTTTGTACGGGCCGCAGAATTTGAACCCTCAGCAGGTGCGACTGCCGATCTGCGGCCGCCTCGAGAATTGATCTGATTTTTCTTCTTTGAGGTTTGTCATCTGGCCCTCGTGCCGCGACGACATCGTCCACTAAAGTCAGGTAATATCCATGAAATCCTATGTTTTTTCGGGGGCCTCTGCCCTCGTGCTCGGCGCATGTGCGTATGAGCCCACCCCTCTACCGATCGTAATTGATCAGCAAGCAGCCACGAACAGTTCCGTCCTTTCACCGGTCCAATATCAGGACCCGTTGGCCGGCTATACCTATCGCGCACCCACCGGTCCACGCGACTGGCGCTCGGTCAACGAAGAACAGACGGAGGGCAACTGATGCGCGTCTCAAAACTTCCCGTAATATTTGGAATTCCTTTGCTACTAGGTGCCTGCGCAACAGCCGTACCCAGTGCCTATACCGAGCCGAAAGCAGGTTTCCTTAACGTTTCCAACCAGACTTCTGCTGCTCTTGGCAAACGGACTGCTTTCGCGCAGACACAAGCCGAGAACGTGGCGTTGACCAAAGAAGTCAGATCCATGATTCACGGAAAAACCATTTCTGCGGAAACCGCGGTTCAGGTCGCGCTTTTGAACAACAAAGGGTTGCAGGCTGCCTATGCAAATGTAGGATTGTCAGCGGCGGAAGCCTGGCAGCAGGCAACACCTGAAAACCCGGTCATCTCCATCGGGCTGATCGGGATCGGCGCACCGGAATTGGGAGTCTACCGGTCCATCGAGGGGCTGATCCGGACCAACATTCTGGACGCGACAACCCGCAAGCAGCGTATCGCGATCGCAGATGCCAACTTTCAGGGTGCTCAGCTGGAAGCGGTCAGCGACACGCTGGCGCTGGCCAATGAAACGCGTATGGCGTGGATCGAAGCTGTCGCCGCTTTTGAGACAGCAGATTACCTCAAGAAGGCAAAGGCCACATCGGATGCGGGGTCCGAGCTTGCTCTGCGTCTGGGCGAGACCGGCGCGTTGAACAAAGCAGGGCAGGCAAGGGAGCAGGCATTCAACGCCGAACTCGCCGGCCAACTGGCGAAGGCGCGTCTGAACGCAACTCTCGCCAAAGAGCGGCTGACCCGGCTGATGGGACTCTGGGGCAGCGATGTTAATTACTATGTTCCGGATGCCTTGCCCGCTTTGCCTGGATCCGTCGGGCGAGTGACAAGCATCGAACAAAAAGCGCTGGCCAACCGCGTCGATCTTCGCGTGGCAAAACTCGGCTTGGAAGCACAGGCGAGAGCTTTCGAACTGACGGACCAAACCCGCATCGTTAGCGATCTAGAGCTTGTCGCCGGTGTCGAATCGGAACGTGAGCGCGAGGATGGCAATACGGAAACCGAAACCCTGCCGCAACTTGAGGTCGAATTCGCGATCCCCATCTACGACACTGGCAAGGCACGCATGCGCAAGGCTGAACTGATGTACCTTCAGGCGGCCAATGTTCTGGCCGAAAGGGCGGTGAATGTCCGGTCAGAGGCCAGAAGCGCGGAAGTCGCTTATCACTCCTCATACAAGATCGCACGGCACTATCGGGACGTTTTGGTTCCGTTGCGCGCGACGGTCGAGGAGGAGGGTCTGCTTTCCTACAACGGGATGATCACCAACACTTTTGAATTGCTGACGGACGTCCGTCAGAAACTGGCCGCTTCCTTGGAAGCAGCTAACGCGAAGCGCGACTTCTACATTGCCCAAGCCAACATTACAGCCGCGATCTACGGCGGTGGCGTCGCCGGTGGTGGCGATGGTGAGGGCGCAGCCGTAGCCGCCGGCGGCGGCCCAGGACACTGAAAGGAATGATGATATGTTAAATAGACGTCAACTACTCGGAGCCGGTGCCGCAGGTGCGACCCTGGTATCCTCCAAAGCTTGGGGCCAGACACTGAACATGGGTCTGCCGGAAGCGGCACTTATGGACACCGCTGCCACACAGGTGACGCCGCGCCCCTCTTCGGGCGTGGATTATACCCCGGTTGTCACGCTGAACGGCTGGACGTTGCCTTATCGGATGAACAACGGCGTCAAGGAATTCCATCTTGTTGCCGAACCCGTCGAACGCGAACTTGCAGACGGCATGATCGCGCATTTGTGGGGCTACAATGGCCAGTCCACGGGTCCCACAATCGAGGCGGTCGAGGGCGATCGAGTACGTATCTACGTCACCAACAAGCTACCCGAAGGAACGACAGTTCATTGGCACGGGCTCATCCTGCCCTCGGGCATGGACGGTGTTTCAGGTCTGAGCCATCCTAGTATCCCACCGGGCAAGACATTCATTTACGAGTTCGATTTGGTGAAGTCGGGCACGTTCATGTACCATCCACACGGCGATGAGATGACCCAGATGGCGATGGGAATGATGGGGATGTTTGTGATCCACCCCAAGGACCCGAAATTCATGCCCGTGGATCGCGACTTCCTGATCATGTTGAATGCATTCGATATTGATCCCGGCACCTACGTGCCACGTATCATGACGATGACTGACTTCAACCTCTGGACGTGGAACAGCCGGATCTTCCCGGACATTGACCCTCTGGTCGTCAACAAGGGCGACCGCGTGCGGGTTCGGGTCGGCAACCTGACCATGACGAACCATCCGATCCACATGCACGGCTATGACTTCAAGGTCACCTGCACAGATGGCGGCTGGGTGCCGCCAGAAGCGCAATGGCCGGAGGTCAGCATCGACATCCCCGTGGGCGCGATGCGCGCATATGAGTTCGTCGCAGACCATCTGGGTGACTGGGCGATTCACTGCCACAAGTCGCACCACACCATGAATGCGATGGGACACGACGTGCCCACATTCATCGGGGTCAACAAGAAACCACTGACCCAGAAGATCCGTCAATTCCAGCCGGAATACATGCCCATGGGGATGTCCGGCATGGGGGACATGGCGAAAATGGAAATGCCGCTGCCTGACAACACCATCCCGATGATGACGGGTTGGGGGCCCTACGGCCCCATCGAGATGGGCGGCATGTTTTCGGTCGTAAAGGTGCGGGACGGCATCGACGCGGACGATTACTCCGACCCCGGCTGGTACGAAAATCCTCCGGGCGAGATGGCCTACGAATGGACCGGCGAGTTGCCCGAGTTCGCCT
>NZ_JALIEB010000014.1 GCF_025755255.1 Roseobacter sinensis
CCGATGTCCGAAGGTCTTCCTCTCCGCAATCGCTCTCGCAGCAACAGTCATCTATTGGTTATGAGTCCTGACCCTAGTGCCCGCGGGTTTACAGGTGGTTCACAAGGCACCTGTTCATTAATGTTTCAGGCTCAAACCTTTTCGCGATCCAAGCCTGGTGGCGGTTTGCCGACTCAAAGTGATGCAAGTGCCCGGCCCAGCAACAAGAGTGTGTCCGTATTCCAGCTGGCAGGCGTTTTTCGGCCGACACTGCCGGCTGTAACTCTGCGAGTCCGGTCTGGCTCAGAAACGGCCGGCTGCAGCGAGAGGCCCGAGTTGGAAACCCGCTACACTAGGGCTTGGAAGATCAGCGTTGAGTTTCCGAAATATCCATAAAATCATGGCCTTGAGCCACTTTTGACCAGTCGACGGTGAGGGCAACTATGAAGCCGTTGTTTGTCCTCCCATGGTCAAAGCGGCGAACATCGAAATAGCGCTGAAGTATGCCGAAGGCGATAGCCTGTGAGCCCCGTTCGTACGCCGGTCCGGCAGGCGAAGCCGGAGGTCATTTTCTACATGCCGCCTAGCTGAACCAAAACTGAAACATGATCCCGAGGTCACTCACGCCGCTCTGCCCCTCAAACATAAATTGGATAAAATGTCGCAGATTCAATTTTCGCGCTATTGCCGCTTTTTTGGGCGAGGACAGCAATTCTCTCAGTGTGCCCGGGTGTGAATATCCTCTTCGGCGCTATTCCCGGAAATCTTGGAGAAATTCGTAGCAATTATGCACGCCTCAGAACCGTAGATTAGATCAGAGCTTCAATTGGTGCGCCCGGACTCCGGATTAGACGAATCTGCGACGACCCAGATTGGTCATCAGATTTCGAGGGCGTGGAAATCCCGAATGACGATTTCGGATCGCGTGATGTCCAGAACACCTTCTGCCCGCAGCTTGTCCAGTGTCTGGGTGACCCATTGGCGGGTCGCTCCGACCACAAAAGCGATTTGCTCGTAGGTAATGGTTCGGTCGATGATGATCGTGTCACCTTCGTGGCGACCGTGGGTGTCGGCGAAGATCACGAGGAACTGACGCAGACGTTCCGTGACAGAACGTGTGCCCAGCATCTGTATCAGCGCTGAATAGCATTTTCCTTTCGCAATCAGCCCGTGGATCACCGCAATCGCCACGTCGGGGATCTCACGGACAAGCTTTTGCAGGCTCATGCCCGACAGAAAGACCATCTCACAATCTTCAACCGCATCCGCGGACCAGACGTGGCGCCCGCGACCGAACACCTCCGGCCCACCGATGAAATGACCCGCTGTCCAATAGGCCAGGGTGATCTCGCGACCCGTCGGCCCCACATAATAGGTCCGCGCCTTGCCTTTCTCAATAATCCAGACACCGGTGTGGCTGGCCCCTTGCAGGAAGATGCTGTCCCCTTTGGCAAAGGTGCAGCGCGTCCCCATCTTGCGAACCGTTTTCTGGTCTTCGTATGAAAGTGCGGCCAGAAAACCCGAGCCTTCATTGATGTCCAGAATGTATTCCGAAAGGTAGATCGCACCCTCCGCGTTGTCCTGCAACGCCTCCTCACGCGGGTGGATCATGGCCGAGCCTCCGCAGCAAGATAGACCGCGATAGCGCCGATGTCGGCATCGGGGATCGAAAGCAGGTCTTTGTGCAGACCAGGCAATGCAGCGGCGTCGCGGCGTTCCTCGCGGAAATCCGTCATCTGCTTGATCAGATAGCCCGGATGCTGTGCGGTCAGGAACGGCACCAAGGGATCGCCGTCAACGGCGTTGTCGTGACATGTGTCGCACCCCAGCTCGACCACCTTGGCCCGGCCAGCGGAAGTCTCTAAAGCCGCGTAGGGCTCGGGTGGGTCTTGCGACGCGAACCAGTCGGTCACGTAAGGGATATCCTCGGGTTGTAACTCGGTCACGATAGCCGCCATCTGGCCGCCGTCGTTCGTGCGGTGCCCGCTCAGAAACCCGCGGATCTGAGCCTCGATATACGCTGGTTTCTGACCGCCGAGATTTGGAAACTTCGCCGTGTGCGAGACGCCAAACAACCCATGGCAAAGGGCGCAGGTTTCATAGGCCGGGTACTGCGAGGGGTCGTAATCTGCCTGAGCTGTCGAAGCCAGCAGGATAACGACGCCGGCGAGCCCCCTACGATCCATGGTCACCCTGTGATCCGTGACCACCATGTATCATTTTCACGACCTTGGCGCTGACCGCATCTGTCGAACCGTCCGAAAACTCAAGCGTCAGAGCGACGGTGTCCCCTACCCTCGCTGGCGCTTCGGGGTGCATCAGCATCAGATGCAGCCCTCCGCTTTCGAAGACCACGCTTTGGCCGGGCGCAATCTCCAAGACATCAACGGCCAGCATAGTGGCGACATCGCCTTTCACCTCCGTCTTGTGCATATGAGCCATCGCGTAGCCTTCGGCAGACACGCCGACCAGTTGCTTGACCACATCATCAGTGTTCGAAATCGTCATATATGCTGCATGAACCATCGCGCCGGGCGGTGCGAGCGGGATGATCGGCTTGTCGACCGTGATATCGGCGACGAGGCCCGTGGCCGGAACCAACAGCAAAGCAAGCGCCATGCGCATCAATTTGAAAGCTCCTTGCGATAGGTGATCTGCAGCCGCGCCAGAAACTCCGCCGTCGCGCCCGGATCGAAGGGCGGCTGCAGCTTTGCGCGCAGCGTTCCATCCGGCGCGATGACCGAGACGGACGAGCTGTGTTGCACTTCGTAATGTCCGGTGTGATCCGGTTTGAGCAGGCGATAGAAGCTGTCTGTCGCCTCGATCAGCGTGTCGATCTGTTCGCGATCGCCGGTGAAGCTTTCGAACTCGGGGTGGAAAAACTTGGCATACTCGCTGACGAATGCCGCGTCGCGTTCAGGGTCGACCGAGATGAAGACAACGTTCGGGACATTGTCGGGCCTCACCCGAAGACCGGTTTCGCTGATCGCGGCCTCGAGATTGCCGAGCGTGAAGGGGCAAACATCCGGACACGATAGGAAGCCAAACATCACGATGGTCCACTGGTCTTCCAGATCCTTGTCGGTGAATTCTTCGCCCAACTCGTTCGTGAAACCAAAATCCGGCAACTCGACTGGCGCATCGAGCATGACACCCTGGACTTGAGCGGCGGCAGGTGTCGCGACAAGCGCCAGGAGAAGTGCAGCAAGTTTTTTCATGCGTTCTGATCCTCGAAGGCTCTGCGGCTTTCGGCCTTGATTGTGTCGAGGCAGAATTGCCGGGCTTTGATGTATTCGGAGGTTGCAGCCAGGTCGGTTGTGCGCGGGCGGGGCAGCTCGATCTTGACGTCTTCGATAATGCGCCCGGGGGCCGCACTCATGATCAACACACGGTCGGCCAAAAAGACCGCTTCGTCGACGTCATGGGTCACAAACACGACCGTGGTGCCGAAATGCTTCCAGATGTCCAGAAGACTCTCCTGCATCATCAGCCGGGTTTGTGCGTCCAAGGCACCGAAGGGTTCGTCCATCAGCAGGACGGAAGGGTAGTTCGCAAGCGCACGGGCAATGCCCACGCGCTGCTGCATACCGCCCGAAAGCTCGGCCGGGTACCGGTTGCCGAACTTCTTCAGACCGACCAGTTCCAGGAAGGTGTTTGCCGTTGATCCAGCCGATGTCCGGCTGGCGCCTGCCATCTTCGGCCCGAAAGCCACGTTTTCATAGACGGTCTTCCACGGCAGAAGCGAATATTGCTGGAACACCATGCCGCGATCCGGGCCAGGCTTTTCGACCATCACGCCGTCGACGATGACCTCGCCGGTTGTGGGCTTCACATATCCCGCGACCGCGTTCAGCAGCGTGGACTTGCCGCAGCCGGAGGGACCGAGGATACAGACGAACTCGCCGGCTTTGATCTCGATCGAAGTTGTCTCCACCGCCAAGTGCGCGTCGGGCCCCGTCCCGAAGGTGATGGATACCTCGTTGACGGAGATATGGCCCTTTCCCTTAGACGCCGCCTTGGGGTCCTCGAACTTCAAGACATCAAGCATTGGCCGGTTCTCCTTCCGATACGGGCGCCGGCCGGCATTTGCGCCAAGCCAAGACCAGGATCAGAGCAAACAACAGTCCGAAGCCCGCGCCAGAGAGCACCGGCCCCATCGTCTCAAGCGCAAGCGACGTGGACACGCCCAGCCCCAACATCGCGAGGCCGACAACCCAGCTGGGTGTTGCGCAGCAGACGACCCAACTCATCGTGGCGTTGGTCATCGCGACGAGAAGCGCGCCGAAGCCGGTCGTGGCGCGCAAAGTCGTGGAGGCCCCAGCCTCGCAGCTGTCGCGCCTCAAGAGCGCCAGGCACAGCGATACCATCGCGCCCAATGCAAAGAGCACCAGCAGACGCGACGGCACCACATTCAGGCTCCACTCGGAGATTCCGGTGCCGTAGTCGTAGTTCATTTTGCCGATCTCGATCAGCCATTCCTCCCAAATGATCGGGAGGATGTCGCTCCAAGCCGGGGTGGATTGAACGATCCAACTGACGTTGCCGATCCAGTCGTAGAAGGTCACGTAATTCGGAAAGGCCTGAAAGCGCAGGATCAGGGCCAGCATCATGAAGACCTGAAAGACCAATGCAAAGATCAGGCCGTGCACAACCATGGTTTTCCAATTGGCGCGCAGGTCGGTCCAAAGGGTACGGAGAAGTGCCATCAGCGCGTCCTTTCTTGCCATTTCAACATGGGCCGGGTGATGGCTCTTACCGCCGCGGTGGAGGCGGTGCCGAGAAGGCCGATCACCAGCATTCCGACGACGATGTCTTGATAGTTGATCAGGCTGTAGGCATCCCAGGTGAAGTAGCCGATGCCGTACTGGCCCGAGATGATCTCGCCCGCCAGAAGCGAGAACCAGCTCACACCCATGCCGATGGCGAGCCCGGCGGCAATGGACGGCAGGGCAGCCGGGATCACCACATGCCGGAACACGGCCCAGCGAGACGCACCAAGGGATTGAACAGCGCGGACGAGAACCTCAGGCGTCTGTTCGACGCCATGCAACGTGTTGAGGACAATGGGGAACAGAGCTCCGAGAAACGTGATGTAGATGATCGAGCTTTCTTCGGTCGGCCACATCAGGATGGCCAGCGGGATCCAGGCAACCGCTGGGATGGGCCTGATCACCTCGATGTAGGGCATGATAAAGGCGCGGGCGAACTTGGATCGCCCCATGATCAATCCGATCCCGATCCCAAGGACGACGGCAATCGAGTAGCTGATCAGAATGCGGCGCATCGAAACGCCGATGTGGGTCCAGAAAATCTCGGTCTGGATGTGAGCGACGAAGGCCATAAACACCTTCGCGGGCGACGGCACATTCGAGAAGTTGATGTAGAAGTCGAGATTGACCGACGTCACCAAATGCCACAGCAGAACACCGATGGTGAGCGACAAACAGGCAATGCCGAGGCTGGAGAGCTGATCGCGGGTCAGGGTCGGAAGCTTGGGTGCCGACACCGCATCCTTGTGCGCACGCGGGACCGCGTCGGGACGGCCCTTTGCCGCGGTTTGCGGCGCCTCGGCCTTCAGTGCAGTTTCCATCGTCTTGCCTTTCCCGTGCGGTGAGCCGAGGCGCGCAACCTCGGCTCCTCTTGCTTGGTGCGGTCCGCTTCAGCCTTCAGTGATGAAGTCGGCGATCGCCTCGTCAAAGCTGACGAGTGTGCCATCGTTGGCCGAGGCAAAGGCTTCTGCTTCCCCCTTGCGCAGGAAGGTCGCATAATCGTCGCCCGCCTTGACCCAGAAGGCCGTTTTGCCGAACAGCTTCAGCCCGGTCTCGACGTCATAGACATACGTGGCATTGAGGAGCGCGCCGGTGCCCTGCATCTCGGCAACAGCGGTCAGGAACTCGGGCAGCGACGGGTAGGTAGAGACACCGTCTCGGGCGTGCCAGATCTCCATCGGCAGGCCTTTGTTGGCGACGACCGGGTCGACGACCGTAGCCTTGTCAACCTCATAGTCGATGCCAAGATCCGCGTAGGCGCTCTTGATATAGTCTTCCGTGATCCAGGCATCGAAGTCGAGCGGCGGGATCGCCTTTTCCTTGACGAGAACGCCATGGTTGAACTTGAGCGCATCGACCCATTCGGTCTTGATCGATGGCTCCAGGGTCAGGTGACCGCCTTCGGAGAAGTAGAGATACAGCACCTCTTTCTCGACTCCGGTCCAGCCTTCCATCAGCGACACCGCTTCCATGGGGTCCTCGCGGATCCACTCGCCGGCTTCCCAGACCGCCTTGATAAAGGCCTCGACAACCTCGGGATACTCGACCGCAAAGTCCTCGCGCACAACGACACCGTGCAGATACGGGACGCCGGTCTCCGAGCCGTCATAAATCTTCCGTCCGGTGCCGCGGAACTCCATAATCTCGGACCAGGGGCAGAAATCGCTGTGCGCGTCGATCTTGCCGGCTGCGATATTGGCCGCGCCAACGGCCGGGCTCTGGTTCTTCAAGACGTACTCGGAGGTCGGAATGTTATTGTCCTGCATGGCTTTCAGCAGCATACCCCACGCCGCCGAACCGACCGGCGTCGACACCTCTTTGCCTTTCAGGTCGGTGATCGAGTACATGTCGCTGTCGACAGGCACGACAATCGCGTTGCCGGAGCCTTTGAGGTTGTACCCCGTACCCGCCACGTAAAGTGTGCGCAGGCTTTCCGTCTCCTGAAACTTGGCACCGTTCACGATCAGCGGATAGTCACCCATCACACCAAAATTCAGCTTGTTGGCCAGCATCTGGTTGGTGATCGGACCACCCGAACTGTAGTCCGCCCAGGTGACGTCATACTCCGCATCGGCGTATTTGCCATCGGTGGGCAGGTACTTCTCAAGAAGACCCAATTCCTTGACCACGATGCCGGCGGTATAGGTGTCGGTACACATCGACTGGTGTCCAATAGCGATGCTGATCTTTTCCGCCGATGCCATCCCGGCAATGGGCAGAAGCGCTGCAGCAAAGAAAGCGCTCTTGGTGAGTTGCTTCATAACTAGCCCCTGTTGTGTTTTTTGAGTTCTGTTACTCAAGGCCAGTGTCGGCGCATTCATTCCGGCTTCAAAATCCGTGAGGCGTATTTTTTATTAAAAAATCGTTCACTTTTCGCATTGCCTGTTTTTGAAGCAGGATTTGCGACTGTTTTGTCGAAAAATGGGGCAGCCAGAGTGAGCTGTCAGGCGAATCGATTCGAGGTAAAAATCTTTTTATTTCAAATATTTAAGGTGGCACTGGAGTGCAAGATCCACCCCTCGAACTGAGGTTCGAGGGGTGGATTGATCAGAATGATCCGGGGCGAAACAAACCCCGGTTAAGCGGCCAATTTCTCCAATGCCCAGCGGACATTCTTGCGAACATCCGGGTCACGGTCATCGGCGTATTTCTCGAGAAATTGTGCCGTTTCAGGCACCGCCAATTCGCCGAGCGCTGCCGCACATTCCTTTCGAAGATTTGGCACCGGCACGTCCATCATGGGTCCGATTTCCATCGCCGCTTCGGTTGCACGAAGCTTGCCCAGGGAGCGCACCGCCTTCAGGCGCACCTGCCAGTACTCGTCTCCTAGCACGCCCCGCAGCGCAGCGATACAGGACGCGCCGCCGGTCTTCGCCAAGGTCTCGGCCGCAGCTTCACGCACCATCCATTCCGGATCGGCCAAAGCGTTGACCAAGGTGGCCTCGGCATGGTCCGACTTCGAAAATCCAAGCGCGGACAGGGCTGTCCGCCGCACTTTCACGTCGGCGTCTTTCGCCGCGTCGCGCAAGGCAGGCAACGCGCTTTCATCCTGCAGCCAGCCGATCACGCCAACAGCCTGCTCCCTTACCTCGGCCGAGACATGTTGCAAAGCCGCAATCGCAGGCCCCATCGCTTCGACCCGGCGCAGCTCCTTTATGCCGGCCAGGCAGGCTCTCAGCTTCACGTCATTCGCGGCACTCAGATGCGGCAGGATCGCGCCGCCGGATTTCGGGTCCTTCAGCTCTGTCAGGCTGCGGGCCGCCGCGTCGATCACGGCGGGGTCATCGTCGTCCAAAGCGCTGACCAAGGCCGCAGCCGTCTCTACGCCATCGAAATCGGTGAGAGCCTGCGCCGCCTGCTTCCGCACGCCGGCGTCGTCGTCGGTGATAGCCCTGGCAATGAACGGAATCGCGGCGGGATCTGCGGTATCGGCCAGTTCAATCACCGCCATGATGCGCGCGCCAGGCGACGGATCATCCAACCCCTCGGCCAGATCCGCGATATCGTCAAAGTCTTCGAACAGTTGGTCCACGGCGGTCACTTCAGCAGATAAGGGAGATTGACGGTCACCGCATCCGTTGGGCAGTCGGCCTCGCAAGGCATGCAATACCAGCACTCGTCATACTTCATGTAAGCGGTCTTCTTGCCGTTGTCTTTCTCGACGATGCGCAGCACATCAAGAGGGCAGACATCGACACAAACGGTACAGCCCTTGTCGGCGATGCAGAGGTCGTCGTTGACAACGACGGGCACGGTTGTGGCGGTTTGAGCAAGGGGCATTGGCGTTACTCCGCGGCAACCGAAGACGTCGCGCCGACGCGCTGCTTGTAATAGGCGTCTTTCTCGTCTTCAGCGATTTCAACAATGTAGGGTTTGACATCCTGCTTTTCGTGCGCCGGCTTGCCGTCTTCGCCCTTGGTCAGCATCGTGTGGCAGAACCAGTTTTCATCGTCGCGTTCATATTCCACCCGGTTGTGATAAAGACCCCAACGGCTTTCCGTCCGATACATGGACGCAGCGGCCGCCATCTCGGCGCAATCGAGAATGGTGGAGGCTTCGAGCGCGCGCATCAGCTCATGCGCATCGCGGACATACATGCCGTGTTGCATGTCGTCGCGCACCTCCTCGAAGCGCTGCTGCGCCAACTCCATTTTCGCGGTGACTTTCGGCGGTTGCAGATAGTCGTTCACCAGACGGCGCGTCTTGTACTCGATCTGATTGGGCGGGACGCCGTCGTCCCGCTTGGTCGGTGCCATGACGCGGGCGCGCTCGGCGTCGACCTCACCTTTGTCAAAGGCCGCAAAATCCACATTTGCGACGAAATCGGCAGCATCCAGGCCTGCAAAGGCGCCGTTGGTAAAGGCGCCGAGCATGTAGTTGTGCGGAACGTTGGCCATGTCACCCGCGGCGTAGAGACCGGGGATCGTGGTACGGGCGTGTTCATCGACAAAAACGCCCGAGGCCGAGTGGCCGGAACAGAAGCCGATCTCCGAGATATGCATCTCGATCATCTGCTTGCGATAATCCGTGCCGCGCCCTTCATGGAAATGGCCCCGCGTCGGACGCTCGACGATATGCAGAACACGCTCGATTTCCGAAATCGTCTCTTCGGCAAGGTGGTTGAGTTTCAGGTACACTGGCCCCTTCCCGCCTTGAAGCTCGTCGTAGAATTCCTGCATCATCTGGCCTGACCAGTAGTCACATTCGATGAACCGCTCGCCCGAGGCGTTGGCGGTGTAGCCGCCCATGGGGCCGGCCACATATGCGCAAGCCGGACCGTTGTAATCCTTGATCAGCGGGTTGATCTGATAGCATTCGAGGTTCGCGAGGCCCGCACCGGCGTGATAGGCCATCGCATAGCCTTCGCCGGAGTTCGACGCATTCTCATATGTGCCATAGAGATAGCCGCTTGTCGGCAGGCCCAACCGTCCGGCCGCGCCGAGGCCCATGATGACTGCCTTGGCGCGCACCACGAGGAACTCCGCCGAGCGGGTATTGACGCAGATCGCTCCGGCCACGCGACCTTCGCCAGTCAGAAGCCGCGTCGCCATAAAGCGGTTGATGATGTTGATCCGTGCCTTGCGCAGTTGCCGGTAGAGCGCCTTCTTTACGGTGTCGCCATTCGGCATCGGAAGAACGTATGTGCCGATATGGTGCACCTTCTTGACATCATATTCGCCGTTCTGATCCTTCTGGAACCGGATCCCGAAGCTGTCGAGTTCCTGGATGATCCCGTAGCACTCCTGCGCATAGCGATACACGGCGGCCTGGTCGCAGATGCCGTCATTCGCAATGGTGATTTCCTTGGTGTACTGCTCGGGTGTGGCGTAACCGGGGATGACCGAATTGTTCAGCCCATCCATCCCCATGGAGATTGCGCCGGACCGCTTCACATTGGCCTTGTCAAGCAAGACAACATTCGCCTCGGGGTTCTTGCGCTTAGCTTTCAAGGCCGCCATCGGCCCGGCGGTACCCCCACCGATGACCAGGATGTCACAGTCGATCTGTGTCAGTCCGTCGAGTATTTCGTCCATGCTTCACCCCTGGATACCGCTTGCCCCCGATCCTGCGCCGCAGCGCAGAAAGGGAATGTCAATTAATTGTCACGCGCGCTCGGAAAGTTCGCGAAGATACGGAAACGGGTAGATCGCCTTTTCGTGCCCGTCGGAGAAATGCACATTCACGCCATTTCCAACCTGTCGCAGCTCGGTGATCGTGATCCCCGGCGCCACGGCCACCTCACCAAAGTCCAGTCGTTGACGAATCGACCAAGCATCCTTGGCCTCGCGGCGCAGGTAGGCTGCCGAGAAGACGCTTGTCTCGCCAGTGTTCCAGATCACCGTCAGGTGCTGGGCGTCCGCGCTTGCAGTCAGACTCTCGATCATCTTGGGCTCCCATCGTCTGCGAGCAAATTGCAGAACCCGGAGCGCCGCAAATAGCAATTAGTTGACGGACACCCCCGCTGCATTGCGGCAGGAAGAGCGAAACATCGAGGAATGTCGCGCCATGACTTATGTCGTCACTGACAACTGCATTGCCTGCAAATACACCGACTGCGTGTCTGTTTGCCCAGTCGACTGTTTCTATGAAGGTGAAAATATGCTGGTCATTCACCCGGACGAGTGCATCGACTGTGGCGTTTGCGAACCCGAATGCCCTGCGGACGCTATTCGGGCGGATACCGAAGCCGGCATGGGCAAATGGGTGGCGTTCAATCGAAAGTACTCGGAGCTCTGGCCTGTTATCCTCGAGGCCAAGGAGCCCTTGGCGACCGCGGACGCGCTCGACGGCACCGAAGGCAAGCTCGAGACGCACTTCTCTGAAAAGCCCGCAGCCGAGGCCGCCTGATGAACGTCCGCGCCAAAGTCCTGCCCGATGCGCAAACCGTCACAGCGGTCACGCATTGGACCGAGACGCTGTTTTCCTTCCGGGTCTCGCGCCCGCGATCTCTGCGCTTTCGGTCGGGTGAGTTCGTCATGATCGGTCTTCTGAAGGACGACGGCAAACCGCTTTTGCGGGCTTACTCCATCGCCTCGCCCTCATGGGATGACGCGTTGGAGTTCTATTCGATCAAGGTGCCTGACGGCCCGCTGACCTCGCGCCTCCAGAAAATCGAACCGGGCGACCAGATCATTCTGCGCCCCAAGCCCGTCGGTACCCTTGTCCTTGACGCGCTCCTGCCCGGCAGACGCCTGTGGATGATCTGCACCGGCACGGGCATTGCACCTTTCGCGTCGCTTCTGCGCGATCCCGAAACCTGGGAGAGCTATGAGCAGGTGATCGTCGCGCATACCTGTCGCACCCAAGCAGAGCTCGCTTACGGGGCGGCGATTGTCGACGCCCTCCCGCGCGATCCGCTGATCGGCGAGTTGGTCGACGAAAAACTGCACTACTATCCAACGACAACACGCGAAGCCTCCGATATCGAAGGGCGCGTCAGCGATCACATTCGCGATAACCGCATCTTCAGCGCGCTTGGCATGCCCAGATGGTCCGCCGACGCCGACCGCGTGATGATATGCGGCAATCTTGCGCTGAACAAAGACGTGATGGCTCTCTGCGAAGAGCACGGTTTGGAGGAAGGTGCCAACTCCGATCCCAAACACTTCGTCGTCGAGAAAGCCTTCATCGACTGAGCCAAACCTCCGACAGCGCCTCGATATCCGTCGAGCCGAAGACGACACTGTCCGGTGTCACAAAGGCCGGCGTGCCCAGAACTCCCAGCGCAATTGCCACATCACGGTTGTAGGTTATGCGGGATGTCACGGCCTCGCTCTCCATGACTGGCGCGATCTTCGCAAAGTCGAGGTCGAGCGTCCCGGCAATCCGCTGAAAGCCAGCGGTGTTCAATGGACCCCGCACATCCCACAACCTGTCGTGGACCGCACGATATGTCTCGTCGCCATAGATCTCGCGGCTGGCCAGGGCAAAGCGCGCCGCCCGCTCGGAACCGGGCGTGAGGATCGGCAACTGCCGCATTTCGAGCCGCACCTCCGGATGCGCCGCAACAAACTCCACGAGGGCAGGATGGATCGTTTTGCAGGGCACGCATTTGTAATCGAAGAACTCGACAATCCGGCGCGGCGCCGCCACATCTCCCTCTCCCAGTCGTGCAGCGTCTGCGAACAACTCCGGATAGGCCGCAAGCCGCGCCTGCGTCTCGGCCCGCGCTTCGCGCTCCGCGAGGATTTCCAGCGCTTCGACAATGATTTCTGGGTTATCGAGAATGAACGCACGCACCCTGTCTTCAAACGAAACGCCCTCGGCTTGCGCAGGCCCAAGAGACAGCGCGACCGTAGCGGCAGAGAACAAAATCCCAAAAAGAAACTTCATTCAGAAGAAAGGGCGCTGCTGGCGTTGCGGTCTCAAGCATTCTTTATTCTCAGCTTTCACAGCAGAACATATTGCCCAAAAATGTCCCACCTCTGATTGCACCTGATCAAATCTAGAACAGTTGCAGGACACCTTCGTCCGACTAGATGGTCGTTCTGGGTCGCAGCGCCGAAGAAAGCTGGGCCGTCTGAAACGCACGCGGAAAGGGAGGCGTCCGCCCCGTCGACCGCATCGCAGGAAACGGCACTCACCCTCACGCCCGATCGGTGCAAAACCCCTGTCTCTACGGCGCCTCGAAGAACAGCCAGAATTGCCTTTTGACGGCGGCGCCCGGCACGAAGGAGAAGCCGGTGTCATAGGACAGGCCAGCTGTAATCCTGCCCAGGATGGGGAATTTCGTTGCTTCCGCCGCGCCCGCATGTCCTGCCAGACCGGCGCCCAGGCTCTCGGTCACCAGAAGCGTGCCGTCGAAGTCATCGAATTCCAGACACTGCTTGCGACCAAAAATCGCCCAGGTGTCCACAAGATCTGTCGACAAAGATGCAACCGTCATCATGCTGGAGAGCGATGAAGCCTCTATGATCTTCTTCACCTTGGTCACGGCCTCTGCAATCTGTTGGACTTCCTTGGAGAAGGCCAAAGGGTCAAAATCCGCAACGGCCCCGCCGCCGACGGCCATGAACCGGCGCGTTTCAGCAACGCGGCGGGTCTGGTCGTCCAGACGGTCGGGATCCAACCGGTTCAGGTCGAAGACCCGCATGGCAATCCCACCGCCTAGGCCAATGGCGCCCAGCACCGGGATGGTGATATCGAGCGCGATCTCGCCTTTTTGATCCAGCGCCCAATAGGCCGACCCATTGCCGCTGCAATGTATCCTCGGTCTCGGTGTGGGCGTCGGGATCTCGACCTTCTTGGGCGGCGTGTCATCCGGTTTGCGCAAGGCGACCGAGAAGGTGACAATCACGTTGCGATTGAGCGGTTCTTCGAGGCCGTCGGGATGGCCGGTGCGGTCAATCACCGGTCTGGCGGAGCCAAAACTCGCCGAATGGATGTCCCCCGGCTTGACCCCCAACTCAAACACCAGCCACGAGGCCACAACAGCAGCCCGCTCAGACGACAACGCGGCATTCCCCGGGCTTGTGGCGGTTCCCGCTTCTGGCCCGGTCTGGCTCGCGCCTCCGATGATGCGCTCAATCCTGAAGTCATTCCCGATGGCCTTGGGCACACGCAGGAGCGTCAGCATCCGCTGGTGGCTGTCCTCGAGGTCGGTCTTTCCAATCGCGAAGCTGTGCAGCAGCAGATGCACGCGCTGGCGCCCTGCACTGGGGGCTTCGGCCGAATAGCCCGCGATGGCCAGATCTGCCGCCACAAGCGGCGACAGTTTGTCGGGTTCCGTCCCCAGGCGGGCGTCGCCCGCTTTGGGAAACGTGTCCTTTGCCACGGCCACCGCGCCGCGCGCGACATTTTCGGCCGATCCCTTGATCGCCTTCCACAACATCCGGCGCAGCGTCTCAGGATTGGCAATGCTCGGAAGATTGAGAGTCATCGCGTGGGCCTCCTGCGCAGGATCGAGATGTCTTCATTCGCAGTCGGTGGACCGGAAAAGAGTTGAGAAACGATGCGACCTTGTGCCGTGCGCAGCAAAAGCCGTTCCGCATCGTTGTTCAGAAGAGCAATCGGCCCGCGGCCGTAGTCCTCGATCCAGTTCAGTTGGCCGGCTTCGCTGCTCTTGCCGATGACCACGGAGATCCGCTCTCCCGCAGCCAGTTTTATGCGCGGCGGGAAACGGAAAGTATGCCCGCGCGCATCTTCGATCTCCCAGTCGGCAAGCTCCGTGCTGACACTGTCTGAGCGGTTGTGGATCACGATCACCTCGCGATCATCAGGGCGGCCGCCACGGGCATCCTGATGGTCGTCCCCTTTTGAGTTGATCACAGTTGCCGCCCGATCAAAGCCGATCGTGTTGGACGGCCGGTCAAAGGAGTTGGCGTCTCGCAGGAAGGCCACGTGGTGCATGATCGGTGGCCCCAGACTGAGCGCAGGCGCGGCGTAGACCACAAGCAGGGCGTGGTTGCGCCCGGGCCGCAGCAAATCCTGCGGCAAGGTTCCGGAGAGCCGGGTGCCCTTGCGCTGCATGTCCTTTAGCGCGAGTTCTTCTCCGTTGACGAAGAAACGAATATCGAAGAGCGGCGCATTCTCCACATCCAAAATCGCTCTGTCCAGAAGGCTGCGCATGTTGTCCGCGCCGGATGCGGGTGCGCCAAACCGGTCGATGCTCAGATCTTGGAACGGCAGGTCGAGCGCGTCGTCTATGAACTCTACGGGAAAGGGGCCAAGCTCGATCTCCACATGCACATGTGGTCCGTAAATCGGGAGATCGGCGGGGCGTTGACCGGTATCAGGCGCGGGGTCCGCAGAGAGCGGCGCGTTAAATCGGATCGACGGCGCCGCTCTCATCGCAGCGCCGGCATCACGGGTCTGTTTGAGATGACGGGCGCGTTTGGCCAGCATCGCGGCGCGCAATTCGGTCTGACTGCCGATCTGCAAATGCTTGGATTCAAGCGTGACAATCTCATTCTCGATGACCTGCCGCGCTGCAACCATGCCGCCAAACTTGCGATCTCCCGCATCCTCGAAGGACACACCCGCACGCAGCGGCAACGCGTGCATCAGGTCTTGTTCGGCGGAGGAGAATATCCCGGCCCGCACAGCACGATGCGCGGCCAGCATATCTGCAGTATTGCCGTGGCGCGATGCCAGCGCTGTGGCCTCCAGATCCGCGAATGCCGCAGGCGCCAGGCGTGAGGTCAGCGCCGATTTCACCCGGCGCAGTTCAGCGCGCGCGGCGGCCTCGTTGTCAATCGGGTTGGACGCCCCGAGCAGCTCGGTGACAAAGTCTGCAATCGCTTCGAAGATACTGTCAGCCGCAAAATCGAGCGCTGCCAAAAGGTCATCGATCACCGCCTCCGCCCAGGCCAGGGTGGCGCGCCGCAGATCTTCAACGCCGTCCTTGATCGCCTCAATTGCCGCGTCCAGTTCCTGCTGCAGCCGTTCCAACGCAGCCTCTGCCTCGTCCAGCCGGTCCTCCGCCCATTGCAGGGCCGCGGCAACCCCATCGGCGATCACGTCAACCGCCTCCTCGCCCACGGCAAACACAAGTTCGCGCCCCAGCGCGGGAAGGTGGTTCGCGATGATGCCCGGGACATACAGCAAGAAGATGCGCGCCTGGGCCACGCCGATCTCAGCAAGGTCCTGTCCGACGTCTTCCACAGCGGTCTTCAAGCTGCCCACCAAAGGCGGGCAATCCGCCAGCGCATCGATCCTGCGCCGCAGGTCCTGCGAGGACAGTCCGGCCCAGTCAATCCCGCCGTCATCGGCGCCCGTGGTCAGGGTCAGCAGCGCGCCTGACAAACGGTCAATGCGCGCTTCCGACCAGGTTTGCGAGCCGAATGCGATCTGCGAGGCATCGCAGAGCTGCAGCATAAAGGACCGGACAATCCGCAACATCTCGGCCCGCCGCGGCGTGCGTCGCAAATCGTCTCCTGGCAGGCAATCGGCAAGGCTGCCGAGGATCGGATCAACCAGCCGTTCGGCAAAATCCGACGCCGGAGCGGTGACCTCTCGGCGGAGCTGATCAATGCGACGCTCGAAATCCTTGACCGATGATTTCAGGAAGACGGCACAGATTTCACTGATCTGCTGCACCATGAAGGTCGCGGCCATTTGCGTCGCGTAGTGGCCAAGCTTTTGCTGAAGCGCGAACCTTTTCTTGCCGTCTGTTTCCTGGGCCAGTTCGGCAAGGACCGGGATGATGAGCTTCGATGTCCCGTGCAGCAAGGCGTGCATCAGGTCCGCAAGGATGGGCGGCAAGGCACCGTCATCTTCGAGCGTCTGCAGCGCCCGCGTCGCATCGGGCACGAACACCTCGGCAATCACCCGTTGAGCGAAGTTCGATGCGAGTGTGTTCAACGTCTCCTGATCCGGAGTTTGACCGGCGAAGTAAGCCCCGAGGCCAAGGCCCGCATCGTTGAGCGAACCGAGCAGCGCCTTCATCACCAGGTCGAACGGATGTGCCAGCCGTGCAATCTGCGCATCCAGGAACCCACCATCCAGAAGCGCGATGGCCTCAAGGGTGTTTGTGAAACGATCCGCACCGGCCGGTAGATTGGCCTGCCGAATGACATGCGCCGGGAGCGGCCGATCAAACAGCGCATCCGCCGGGTCTATCACAAAGACCAGCGCATGGAACGCAGCCGACATGCGTGAAATGGGACGTTCCTCTTGGCCTGCCGCCGGCGGCGTACCAACCTCGGCAAACTGCGAGAAGATGCCAACCAGCGTGGCCAGGTCCGGCAGGTCGGTCCTCTCGGCAAGACTGGCAAGGTCCTGTTGCAGCGCTGCGGGAACGACTGCAATCTCCCCCAAGGCAGCCGAAAGAGCCTCGTCCAGCGCCGTTTCAATCACGGACTCCAGCGCGGCCCCGGCAACCGCGTCCAACATGTCGATCAGGGCTTCGGTGCTGTCTTGCTCCTTGGCTTTCTCCTCTGCCACCATCCCGGCCACAACGGCCCGCCCGGCGGCGGTCAGACCGGCAGCCAGGATGCGCGATGCGGCATCGTCCTGTTGCGACGTGATCTCGCTGGCGACGATAGAAACCGCATCATCAAGGTAGTCTTTCAGGCTCGGCAGCCTGCCCCGCATGAAAACAGACAGATCCTTGCCATAGAGGAACCCCGCCCCCGCGTTGACACGCAAATCGAACCCGGGCTCGTCGTTTTCACCCGGCTGAAGGTTTATACGGGCTGCGATCTCAGCGGCGGCGGAAACGGCAATCTCGGCGCTGGCCTCGACGCCCATCTCGAAGGCGATCTTGTCGACCAGCGCCAAAAGCAACCGGTCCTCCAACCCCAGGTCACCCTCTCGATTGCGCAGGGCGTTTCCGATCACCTCTCCAAGCGAGAGGCCAACGGCCAGACGCGCGCGAATATAGGCCTTGAGTTGCGCTGCCGCGACCACATGCAGACCGAAGACGCCGGTCACATCAGGTGACAGCTGCGCGGCGAGTTCCGCGCGAAGCTGAGCGCCGGCCTCAAGCTCAAGGGTGGCTTCTATGAAGTCGGCAAATTCGACACCTGCGCTGCCTCTGGCGGCAAAATTGGCACCAAGTGCGACCCGAAAGCCGCTGCATATCTCGGCCCCCAGCGTAACGCCCGCATCATAACCCAGCTGTGCATAAGCGGTATCTGACGCCGTTCCGATGTCGCCGCGGCTGCGTAGATCAAGAATTTGTCCAGTCATTCGTTACGTTTCTCTCTATGCGCTTTTGGTCTTCACACGGAAGACCGTGCAGGTTTGGGCAGGTTCTGGTTCAGTGCGGAGATCTCGGCACAGGAGGTTGAAAGCCGCCAATCCAACAGAGATCGCCGGCAGCAGGTGGCGTGTGCGAGCCTTTCGCTGCGATTCAGCGGTCAGTGGTTTCGGCAAGGGTTCTCGAGCTCTGGCAACATGTTACTTTTTCTTTTTTTCAAAAAGGAGTGAGCTCGCTTTGAAATCGGATGGTGTGAGATCTGAACTTCATCTTAAAATTGTCAGTCATTACAACAACACACACAAAGGTAGCATTGCCAGCCGTGCATCCATCCCGGCAAAAAAGGGAGTGTCGGCTCGGGCACATGTTCTTACCGTCCGGTGTTGGAACACCTGTATCACGTCATCCGAATGGACCCTCCAGGTCCACGATGCGCACCGTTCAAGCCATTTGCGGGATTTCCCTTGACCTAGAGTAACTCGAGGCCGGTATCTCATATGGAATTGGGAGAAAGCCGCCATGCGCATTTCCGAGGCTGCAACCGCATCCGGGCTCAGAGTTGATACGATCCGCTACTACGAGGCGACCGGCCTGGTGCCGAAGGTCGCGCGCGGATCCGATGGGCATCGTCGGTTTTCGCCGGAGAATGTGGAATGGCTGAGCTTGCTCTACTGGCTGCGCGAGACCGGAATGCCGATGAAGGTCATGAAACGCTTTGCCGAGCTCTACGCCGCCGGGAACGAGACGATCCCCGAACGCAAGGCCATTCTCATGGATCATTCCAAACTGCTCCAGATGCGTCGCGAAAACCTTGATCGATGCGAGGACGTCCTCGCGCGCAAGCTCGAAATCTATGAGGACTACCTGACATGAAGATCATTCTGGTTGGCGCGTCTGGTGATGTGGGCCAAGCCGCCTACAACGCATTGTCGGAGCGCCACGAGATCATCCGCGCCGGCCGCCGAACGGGAGACGTGCACGTCGACATCGGCGACAGGCTGTCAATTGCTGCCATGTATGACACGGTCGGCGCCTTCGATGCGCTTGTCTCTGCGGCGGGGAACGTGCATTTCGCGCCGCTCGGCGACCAGACCGAAACCACCTTCAAGCTCGGGTTGGACAGCAAGGTCATGGGGCAAATCAATCTGGTTCTGGAGGGTCTCACGCGGATCGCGGACAAAGGATCTTTCACGTTGACGAGCGGCGTTCTTGATCGCGACCCTGTTGTCGCTGGAACCGGAGCGGCAACTGCGAACGGAGCTTTGGCCGGCTTCGTTGCAGGCGCGGCGATCGAACTGCCGCGGAACCTTCGGATCAATGTGGTCAGCCCTGGCTTGCTGAAGGCGTCTGAAGAGCGGTACGGCTCATTCTTTCCGGGCCACGAGCGTGTTTCGTCGAACCGGGTCGGTCGCGCCTTTGTCAAATGTGTCGAAGGGGCGATCACCGGGCAGGTCGTGATTGTGGAGTGAGGCGCGGCGCATGAAGGTTGCATATCTCATCGAACCGCCCTTCAACGACCGGGATGCGGCCGGAGCCGTTACGGGGTGCGACATAGAGCTTGCACGGCAGGTTTTTCGCAGGCTGGGGCTGGACGAGCCGATTTTCGTGGAAACGGAGTTTGCGGATCTCCTGCCAGGTCTGGAGCGGGGCGCTTGGCAGATGACCACCGGGCTTTTTGCGACCGAAGAACGACGGTCGCGCGCCTTGTTCAGTCGGCCGATCTGGGCCTTACCGGACGGCCTCTTGATCCGAACTGCCGATCGTCATCGTCTCACTGGCTATGGAAGCCTGGTCAGAGATCGAACTCTGCGCCTCGCCACCATACGCCATCAGGCCCAGTACAGAAGTGCCATCGAGATCGGCGTGCGCCCCGATCAGATATCCACTTTCGACCGGTATCGCGAGGCCGCGGAGGCGGTCCGTGATGGTCGGGTCAGTGCATATGCCAGCGTTGCACGGGCTCACGAGGGGTTTCTGAGAAGAAACCCGGGTTCGGAGATGACCTGGCTCGTCGTTCCAGCCTCCGAGAAACCGGCGGCGTTCGGCTGCTTTGCGTTTGCCAAGGCCAACGCAGGCCTGAGGGATGCCGTTGACGGTGCATTGAATGGTATGATTGGCAGCCAGGCGCATCGCGAGTTGATGGCAGGCTTCGGGTTCTCCGACGATGAGGTCGATCTTCTGACCTGACGACCCATCTCATCCATTTGACCTCGACCCGACGCCCAATGGTGCGGCGTGACCCCATCAACGGCGCGAGGATTTTCGGTCATCATCGCATCTTTGGCGACGTTGCTCATCGCCCTCGCCAGTTCTGTTTCGGCAGAGTATCACCACGGTACGGCCACGACGTCGTTGTCGCTCCGGGCCTTTCACTGCAAAGCGAAAGACCAGATCGATAGGCTGTAAGATCCTAAGCTGCCCATCGGCTGCCCTTCTGGAAACCGATGGGGTTCGACCTGCGACGGATCAGTTCAGCGACGCGATGAAACTGTCGACTTCGTCCAACGAGAGATATTCGACCTCTTCCGTGCCGCTCTCCGTGAAGGACCAGATCACCGCGGGCGCGGAGACGTCGCCGTTCGCATCGAAGCGCACATTGCCTGTGGCCCCCTGGTACATCACCGTGCCACCGCCTGCGAGGACCTCCTTGGCTGTCGTAAAGCCCGCCGTGTCCGCCGTGATGGCCGTCCCATTGGGGTCGGTGACCTTGCGCACGGCGGCAGCGATATCGGCACCCGAGGCATCCTTGCCCGCCGCTTCCATCGCCAGCAGCGCAATCATCGTGGCGTCATAGCTGTTTCCGAGGCCGGGGCCGTTGGGCTCGCTCTCAAACCTTTCGACATAGGCGGCGCGGAAGGCGTCGGCGCTCTCAGAGCGCGGCGACGCGGTATCGGTGCCGACGGTCTCTCCGAGGTACTGCAGCCCGACGTTTTCGCGGAATTCATCGGACTTGAGCGAATTGGCCAGGATCATCTTTTGCGTCCCGCCGAGCGAAATCCACTCGCGGACCGCTGCCGTGCCTTCCGCCGGATAAAGCGCGAGGTAGAGCGCATCGGGCTGGGTGCCGAGCGCCTCGGTCACCTCGGCGCGGTAGGAGGGCTGACCGTCGTTGATCGCAACCGAGGCCGTGACGGCAACGCCAACGGCTTCGAAGTCAGCCGCGATCAGGCGCGCCATGTCCTGGCCCCAGTCGTCGTTCTTGTAGAGGATTGCGACGGAGCCGTAGCCCTTGTCCTGCGCGATTTTCGCGCCCATGGCGGATTGCACCGCCGTGGTGGCGAAGGTGCGGAACCACAGACCCTCGGTCTTGCCCTCTTCGGCCAGGTTCGTGAAGGCGGTGGAAGAGGAGCAGCACGACATCTGCATCACACCGCCGGGTACCGTGACGGAGGTGAGGATCGGCATGGAGACACCGGAGGAGACCGCGCCCAAGAGCACCTTCACGCCTTCCAGATCGACCAGCGCCTTGGCGGCATCGACGCCGACCTTCGGGTCCACCTGGGTGTCGCGTAGCACCATCTCGATCTTGCAGCCCCCGGCACCACCGGCGGCATTGACCTGATCGACGGCGAATTGCGCCGTCTCGGCAATCGGGCGACCCCAGTCGACGGAGGTGGGCAGCACCGTGCCGATCTTCGTCGTGCAGTCCTGCGCCAGCGCAGAACCCGCCATCAAGGTCAGGCCAACGGCCACGCCCATCCCGCCCGCGAGATGTCTCAGCAATGTCATATCAATACTCCCTGTCGTTATTCTTTTGATCCCCGCTGCGAGACCACCAGCCGTTCCGGCAGTAGCCCTTGCGGGCGCCACATCAGCATGCCGACGATCACCACACCGATCAACACAAACTGCATCGATCCGGTGTAGAGTTGGGCCTCGACCGGCGCGAACCGCGACAGTGCCCAACCGGACGCCGTCCAGGCGCCCCAAATGAGGAACGCGCCGAAGATCGCGCCGCGATTGTTGCCCGCGCCGCCGACGATGAGCATGGCCCAGATCTGGAAGGTGAGCGTCGGCAGCACGTCCTGCGGGCTGACGAAGGCGTAGAAGGTGCCGTATAGCCCGCCTGCGAGCCCAAGGATGACGGAGCCGGTGATAAAGGCCGTCAGCCGGATGCGGCTGGGGCTCTTGCCAAGGGATGAGGCGGCCTCCTCGTCTTCACGGATGGCGCGCAGCAGACGGCCGAAGGGCGATGCGACGAGGCGTTCGAGAAAGAGGTAAACGGTGATAAGAATGATCAGGACGGTGATGAAAAAGGCGATGTTGTAGAGAAACCCGTCCCCCAAAGCGTCGCGCAGCGGGCGCTCGAACCCGCGCACACCTTTCGCGCCGCCTGCGAGCCACTCGGCGTTGCGCATCAGGTTCTCGAAGGCGACGGCGACGCCGAAGGTCGCGATGGCCAGATAGTCGTGCCTCAACCGAAGTGTCAGCAGCCCAACGATCCAGGCCATGACGCCCGCAGCGGCCATCCCGCCGAGAAGGGCCAGCGGATAGAACAGCCCATATCCGCCCAGATGCCCGTCCTGCGGCGTGCCGCCCAGGATCAGGGTGCCGTAAGCACCGGCGCCGAAGAAGGCCACGACACCGCCGTTGAAAAGCCCAGTGTTGCCCCATTGCAGATTCAGCCCCAACACAGCGATGGCGAGGATCGAGGCGGTGGTCGCGAAGAACACCAGATAGGAGATCGTCCCGATCACGCGCGCGCTTCCCCGAAGAGCCCGTGGGGCCGGATCATCAGCACGATCAGGATCAGCATGAAGGGGATCGAGGGCGTGTAGCCCGAGGGCAGCACCACCAGCGCCAGATTGCCCGCGATGCCGACGATGAACCCGCCCAGCACCGCGCCATAGACGCTGCCGATGCCACCAACGATGGTCGCGGCGAAGATCGGCAGCACGAGGTCGCGGCCCATGACCGGGATCACCTGATGGCTGAGGCCGTAGAAGACACCCGCCACCGCGGCAAGGCTTCCGCCAATCAGCCAGACCGCCATGACGGTGCGCGCGAGGTTCACACCGTTGACCTGCGCCAGCGACGGGTTCTCGGCCACCGCGCGCAGCGCGTAGCCGAAGGTGGTGCGCGAGAGGATCAGGTGCAGGACAAACATCAGCGCAAGGGCCGCAACAAGCACAAAGACCTGATCGGGCTTCACAAGGATCAGCGGGTCGCGGCTCAGGATCATCGCAAACGCGATGTCCTTGGAATAAAGCTCGGGCGAGAGGCCGAAGATCAGGCCGATCACGTTGCGGATGATCAGCGCCATACCGAAACTGGCGAAGACCATCGACAGCTCCCACCCCTTCTCGCGCACCCGCTTGAAGACCAGCCGGTCGATGAGCACGGCGGAGAGGCCGGTCAGCACCATGGAAATGAGGATGGCGAACAAAAGCGCATAGGTCAGGGATAGGGGCCCCAGCTTCGTGGCCAGCACGGGTGCCAATGCCGTGACCAGCGCGTCGAAGACGAGGGCCGCGTAAGCGCCGAGCGACAGCAACTCCGCATGAGAGAAATTGGCAAACCGCAGGATGTGCATCACCAGCGTGAGGCCAATCGCGCCCAACGACAGGTAGGAGCCCGTCAGCACCCCGTCGATCAGGTTCTGAATCATGCGGCGCCCATCCGCCGCCCACCAAGGTAGATCTCGCCAACCACCTTGTTACCGATCAACTCGGCTGCGGGGCCGTCCACCTGATTGCGCCCCTCCGCGAGGATATAGCAGTGATCGGCCAGCTTCATCGCCTGGCTGACATTCTGCTCGACCAGCAGGATCGAGACGCCATCGGCGGTCAGCTTGCGCGCGTGCTCGAGCACCTCCGCGGTCGCCTTGGGGGACAACCCCGCGGAGGGCTCGTCCATCAGGATCAGGCGCGGTGCCCTGGCGAGCGCCATGGCAATGGCGAGAAATTGGCGCTGGCCGCCCGAGAGCGTGCCGGCCCTGTCGTGCTGCTTGTCGGCGAGCGCCGGAAACTGCGTCAGCAGTTGGTTGCGTCGGGCCGCGGCATCTCCACCCGCCCGGCGCAGCGCCAGATCGAGGTTCTGACGGATGGTCAGGCTGCGAAAGATGTTGTCGGTCTGCGGCACGTAGGCGATGCCGTACGCAGCGAGCTGATCGGGGCGGATGTGCGTGACGTCCTGCCCGTCCAGTGTGAGGCGACCGGCACTCACCGGGATGAGACCCGCTATCGCCTTGATCAGAGTTGATTTTCCGGCACCATTCGGGCCAATGATGAGAGTGATCCGACCCCGTTCCGCGGTCAGCGACACCCCATGCAGGATCGGCAGATCGGGTACATACCCAGCCGTGACGTCACTGACTTGCAGCACCGGATCAGGCATGGAGCGGCGTCCCGAGATAGGCGTCGAGCAACCCGGCGTCGGTCATCGCCTCGTCCGCACTGCCCTGGAATACGATCCGCCCCTCGGACAGCGCAATGATCGGATCGCAGTGGCGCATCACCAGGTCCATGTCGTGCTCGATGATGACAAACGTCGTGCCCTGCCGGTTCAGCTCCTCGATCTTGCCGATCAGCGTCTCGGTCAGCACCGGGTTTACTCCTGCTGCGGGTTCGTCGAGAAGGATGAGTGCGGGATCGCCCATCAGCACGCGTGCAAGTTCCAGGAGCTTCATCTGGCCACCTGATATCTTGCCGGCAGGGTGATCCGCCAGCGCACCGAGGGTCACGAACTCAAGCACCTCCATTGCCTTGTCCCTGATCTGCCGCTCCTGATCCCGCATCTGTTTGCGCGACAGGAATGGGCCCCAGACCGTCTCGCCCACCTGGCCCGTCGGCGCCAGCATGACGTTTTCAAGCACGCTCATGCGCGCAAAAGGGCGGGGGATCTGAAAGGTGCGGCCCATGCCAAGCTCGAACAGCCGCGAGGGCGGCAGGCCCGTGATGTCTTGACCGGCCAGCGTGACCGTTCCCGCATCCGGTGCCAGCGCACCGGTCAGCAGGTTGAAAAACGTGGATTTGCCCGCGCCGTTGGGGCCGATGAGCCCGGTGATGGTGCCCCGTGCGATCTCCAGCGACACGCCGTCCACCGCCTTGAACGGGCCAAAGCTGCGGCTCAGCCTATGCGTCGACAGCACCGTCTCAGCCATCAGCGTGGCCCAGCACCTTGTCGTCGGGGCGGGTGTTGAGGTTGTACTTCATGATCCGTCCGTGCCGCCCGGCGCGGTCCCGCTCCAGCCTGAAGACCGGCCCTTGCGGGCCCGGGGCGTCGTCGAGCAGGCCCTGGATGGCGGTCCGGTCGTCCTCGTCGAGGGCGAAGCGGAACACCTCCAGCGTCATCGGTAGGTGACGCGCGGTGCGTGCCCCGACGATGGCGGCTCCGACCTGGGGCTGATCCAGCACCCAGCGCGTGGCTACGGACGCGAGCGACACGCCGTGCTTGTCCGCGATGTGCTGCAGCGTCCGCAGCAGGTCCTGAAACCGCTCCCAGGATCCGAATTCGTCGATGATCAGCCGGTATTTGACGAGGCTGCGGTTCTCAAAGGCAAAGCCCGGATCGGGTGCGCCCAGCCATGCCTTTGTCAGGAAGCCGCCTGCCAGCGTGCCATAGCACAGAAGCTGCATGTCGTTGGCCGCGGCCCAGTCAGCCAGCCCGGCGGCAGGGCGGCGGTCAAGCACCGAATACTGGACCTGCGTCGACACCAGATCAAAGCCCGCGTCGATGAAAGGCCGGGTCTCGACGATGTCCCAGTTCGTGGTGCCGAGATGGGCGATCTTTCCCTTCCTCTGACAGTCCTTCAGCACCTCGAACCCCTCCTGCGCGTTGCCTTGCGCGAGATCCCACCAGTAGAATTGCACCAGATGCAGCTGTTCGATCTGGAGCCGCTTCAGCGAGCGGTCGATGATCGCCTCGACATCCGCCGCTGTGATGTCCGCGAGCAGCCCAAGGTCCGGCACCAGCTTGGTATGCACCTGGACACGGCTCGCCACCTCGGCGCCGCGGCGCTGTCGAATATCGGCGATGAACTCACCGATCATCTCCTCGACACCGGTGTAAATATCGGCGCAGTCGAAGGTGGTGATACCAGCCTCCAGAAACGCCTCCATGTCACGGATGGACTCCGCGCGGTCGACAGGACCGTGATCGCCCGCCAACTGCCAGCCGCCCTTGATCACGCGCGAAATCTCATAGCCCGGGCGCAGGGCCGTGGTTTCGACGCTCATGTGCCCTCTCCGCCCTGCCAGTAGGGCGTGCCGCGCGCATCGGGCAGGCCGGTGGTCGAGGCGTGCGAGAACCAGCGTTTTTTGGACAATCGCGTGATCCGGAAGCGACCGCCGCAATGCGGGTCTGGGCAGGCAATCTCGGTATCGGTGCTCATCCAGTCGTCGGGATCGGTCATGCGCTGCTTTGCCGGCAGCAAGGGCAGCAAGGCCGCCATCGCATACATGGAGACACGCGTTCCGGGGTCGAACACGAGGGTCTCGCCCTCAACGCTAAAGCTCTCGCCCTCGACATGGCGACACACGGGCGTGCGGCCATCCAGAACCGTCTCGACCCTCAGATCATAGAGCCAGAAGCCCCTCTCGCCGCTGTCGTTCTGCATCCCGCCCCTTCTGCTGGACGGGATCACCCGTCCGTCGTAACGATGTGCATGTTACCCAATGTGGCGCGGCCCTCAAGGACTATCGCGCGCAAGGAAGGATGCCCCGCCATGCCGATCCCCGACCGCCCGGACCGTATGCGATTGTCCGACACTCTCGAGATTTCGCGTGTGCTGACAGGGCTTTGGCAGGTCGCGGATATCGAGAAAGGCGGCGATGTGATCGATCCGGAAACGGGCGCCGGATGGCTCGCCGCCTATGCCGACCGGGGCTTCGATACATTCGACATGGCCGATCACTACGGTACGGCCGAGATCATCGCTGGCCGGCTCTTGGTGAAATCCGAAGGTTCCCGCCCGCTGGCCTTCACCAAATGGTGCCCCGCGCCCGGCCCGATGACGCGCGAGGTGGTCCGCGCGGGGGTGCAGGAGCGGCTGGACCGGCTGGGCGTGGATCGGGTGGACCTGCTGCAGTTCCACTGGTGGGCGTTTCAGCATCCCGCGTGGCTGGACGCGCTGCACGAACTCACAGCCCTGCGCGACGCGGGGCTGATCGCCGAAATCGGTGTCACGAATTTCGACGCAGCCCATCTGGCCCTGGCACATGCGGACGGGGTACCGCTGCTGACCAATCAGGTGTCCTTTTCCCTTGTCGACCGTCGCGCGGCGGGCGCGCTCTCGGCGCTGTGCGGGCGGACCGGGATGAAGCTGCTGGCCTACGGCACCTTGTGCGGCGGGTTCCTGTCGGAGCGCTGGCTGGCACAGCCGGAGCCGGTCGAGATCGCCGATTGGTCCAAGATGAAGTACAAGCGGTTCATTGACACAGCCGGCGGTTGGGCAGCGTTCCAGGGCATCCTAGAAGCGGCAAACGAGATCGCGCGCAAACATGGCGTCTCCATCGCCAACGTGGCCACGCGCTGGGTGCTTGAGCACGAAGCTGTCGCCGGTGTGATCGTCGGTGCGCGCTTGGGCGAGCGGGTGCACGCGGAGGACAACCTGCGGCTCTTCTCCTTCGCTTTGGACGCCGAAGACGATGCACGCCTGGCCGAGGCCTTCGCACAGATGCAGCCGGTCCCCGGGGACTGTGGCGACGAATACCGCAGACCGCCGTTTCTGACGGCGTCCGGCGATCTCAGCCACCACCTCGATACGATGCCCTTGCCCTTTGATGCCGAGCCCAATCCGCTGCGCGCAGGCGGCATGCGCGTGATGAGCGGGTCGAAATGGGAAGACATCGCCGGCTACGCGCGTGCGCAACGGATCGGGAACCGCATCCTGGTCTCCGGCACGACAGCGACGGCGGGTGAGGATCGTGTCGTTGCCCCGGACGATGCGGGCGCGCAGACCACTTACGTGATCGACAAGATCCTCGCGGCTCTGGCCGCTTTTGGAGCCTCTGCCGAGGACGTGGTGCGCACGCGCATCTACATCACCGACGACGCCGACGTCGAAGCGATCTCGCGCGCGCACGGCCGCGTGTTCGGAACGGTGAAGCCCGCAAACACATTGGTTGTCGTGGCGGGGTTGATCGGCGGCTACCGGGTGGAGATCGAGGCCGAGGCCATTTTAAGAGAGGGCGTGTCTTAGCGCTCTCGCAAGTACGACGACCGATGGAGCGCGATCCATGATGCCGCTGATCACGCAGCGCCGCGCATTGACCATGAGCAAAGCCTCCTCGATGGCCATCGTCTCGGGCCCTTCTCAGGTCTTGGTCAGGTGCGACGCCGCCGACAAAAGTCTGGCTGCGCGGGGTATGGGCTGACGCACCCTTTCCGAATAGGATCCGGCAAAAAGGGGAGGTCATCATGAACCTGGCACGGCTCGGCTTGGAGGCCGATCAACGCGGCGCGCCCGTCAAGGCAGGGCTTGTCGGATCGGGGAAGTTCGGCTCCATGTTCTTGAGCCAGGTCCCGAGCATTTCCGGTCTGGAGGTCACCGCTGTTGCAGATCTGGACCCGCAAGGAGCCCGCAACGCTTGCCGGACGGTCGGGTGGGAGGAGGACCGCATCGGCGCAACCGAGTTTCTCGAAGACGGCGCGGCGCTGGCTGAACTCGATCAGGTCGATGTGGTGATCGAGGCGACCGGCGATCCCCGTGCAGGCATTGCCCATGCCGAGGCCGCGATCCGGTCCGGCAAGCATTTGGTCATGGTGAATGTGGAAGCCGACGTTCTGGCCGGGCCGGTTCTTTCCCGAGAGGCCGAGGCCGCCGGGGTGTGCTATTCGATGGCCTATGGCGACCAGCCAGCGCTTGTCGCTGAGATGGTGGATTGGGCGCGGGCCACTGGCTTCTCCGTGACCGCCGCCGGCAAGGGTACGAAATACCTGCCGTCCTATCATTCCGTCACACCGGACGACGTGTGGGCCCACTATGGGTTGACGCCGGAAGAGGCGCGCGCCGCCGGCATGAACCCACAGATGTTCAATTCTTTCCTTGATGGAACAAAGAGCGCCATCGAGATGGTGGCGATCGCCAATGCCTGCGGCCTTGATGTACCGCAAAATGGTCTGACTTTCCCGCCCTGCGGGGTGGACGATCTGGCGCATATCCTCCGCCCGCAGGAGGTCGGCGGTCAACTCAGCAAAAGAGGCATGGTCGAAACCGTGTCGTCACTGGAACGAGACGGGCGCCCGGTCTTTCGTGACCTGCGGTGGGGCGTCTACGTCGTGCTGGAGGCGCCGAACGACTACGCTGCTGCCTGTTTCAGGCAATACGGTCTGCCGACCGACACCACCGGGCGTTTTGCCGCGATGTACAAACCGTTTCATCTCATCGGCCTTGAACTTTCGGTCTCGGTTCTGAGTGTCGGCCTGCGGCACGAGCCCACCGGATGCGCGCGTGACATGCGCGGAACGGTTGCCGCCGTGGCAAAGCGCAGGCTCAATGCGGGTGAGATCCTGGATGGTGAGGGCGGGTCTTGCGCCTGGGGAAGGGCGCTGCCCTGCGCGCGGGCCGGCACCGCGCTTCCAATTGGACTGGCGCATCGGGTGAGGCTCAAAAAGGATGTCGAGATCGGAGAGCTGATCTCCGTCGAGCACGTCGACCTGGCAGAGAACGATCCCGCCTTGGCGCTTTATCGCGAGGCCATGCGCGGTTCCTAGACCAGAGATCGGACCAAGCCGAACGTGCTGCCTTTGATGCGCGGGCTACGATGCAACAAAGGGGAGCCGTCGCGGCGTTTGCCCCGTGAGAGCACGCAGCGCGTTGCCAACGGCCGGCGCAATGGGGGGCGTGCCCGGTTCTCCGATGCCGGTTGGGCTCAACCTGCTCTCGATGATCGCGACCTCCACCTCGGGCATCTCGGCGTTTCGCATAATGCGGTATGCGTCGTAGTTCCACCGATCCACGTCGCCGCCCTCCAGCAACCTGATCTCCTCGAACATCGCCGCCGACAGGCCGAAGCCGAGACCGCCTGCGACCTGCGCCTCGATGATCGAGGGGTTGATTGCGATGCCACAGTCGACAGCGGCCCAGACCTTGTGGATGCGGGGTTCGTCACGTTCGATCGACACATCGGCGATCATGGCCACAAAGCTGCCGAAACTCTTGTGCAGTGCAACGCCGCGCGCGATCCCATTGCCCGCATCCGGGCCTTGCCAGTCCGCGATCTCCGCCACGCGCTCCAGCACGCCGCGATGGCGGTCGGCATCCTCGGCGTCGAGCAGGTCAAGCCGGCCCTGCACCCGGTCCTTGCCGCCGCGCTCCAGAAGCTCGTCCAGGAACACCTCGGTCGCATAGGCTGTGTGCGTGTGACCAACGGCCCGCCACCACAGTACAGGCACAGAGCTTTCCATCGTCGCGAGCGCAACCCGCGCGTTCGGCAGCCTGTACGGCAGGCCGCGTGACCCCTCGACCGAGCTACCGTCGATCCCGTCAGCGATGAACTGCTCGAACGGAGAGTCTGCGAGAAGCGACTGGGTGGCGACGTTATTGCGCCAGGCGACGATATTGCCCTTCGCGTCGAGCCCGCCTTGCATGTAGTGGACGGTCAGCGGGCGATAGTAGCCGCCGCGCATGTCGTCTTCGCGGCTCCAGATCAGCTTGTAGGCTCCCGGCCCGGCGGCCTTGGCAATCTCCGAGAGCTCCGCTGTAAAGTGGTTGTCCGCGGTGGTGCGCCGTCCGAAGGATCCGCCCGTCAGCATCGTATTGATCGCGATGTTCTCCGGCGGGACACCGAAGCGGGCGGCGGCCTCGTTCTGATCGGAGGTCTGCCACTGCGACCCCATCCAGAACTCCGCCCGGTCCAGGGACAGTTCGACCACGCCGTCCAGGGGCTCCATCGCGGCATGCGACAGGAACGGGAACCGGAACTCCGCCTCGATGACCTCGTCTGCGCTGGCCATGGCGGCATCGACATCGCCCCGGTCTTCGGCGACAGCGGGTGCCGTCCGGGCGGCTTCGGCCCAGACCGTCATCATCTCGTCGGAAGAGCGCGTCTCCGCCCCGGTCTCATCCCACACGATATCCAGCGCGTCGCGCCCCCTGAAGGCGGACCATGTATCATCGGCATAAACTGCGACCCCGGTCGGGATCTGTTCGACCCGTCGCACACCGGGCGTTGCAAGGGCCGTGGCCGAGTCGAACTCGACGAGCCGCGCACCGAACTTCGGTGGCCGCGCGACCGCAACTGTCAGCATGCCGTCACGGACGACATCGATGGAGTAGATCGCCGTGCCATTCGACTTCTCCGGCGCGTCGATCCGCGGCACATCGCGGCCGATGAGTGTAAACTGGTCCGGCGTCTTCAGGATCGGGTCGGCCGGTGGCACCACGTTCTCGGTCAACGGCACCAGCTCTCCAAAGCTGGCCCGCAAATCACTCGACCGCCCCTGGTGCGCCACCACGCCCCTGCTGACCGTGATCTCTGCCCCGGGCACGCCCCAGGCGCGCGCAGCCGCCTCGACCAGAACCGCCCGCGCAGCAGCGCCCGCCTGCCGCATCGGCAGCCAGGAGGCTGGCGTTGCCGTCGATCCACCGGTTCCCTGCACGCCGAAGATCGAGCTGGCATAAAGCTGCACATTCGCGGGCGCGTTCTCGGCCCACATCTGCGCCCAGTCCGCATCGAGCTCTTCAGCGACCATGGTGGTCAGGCCTGTCCAGGTGCCCTGCCCAAGCTCGCTATGCTTGACGAGGACCTTTACGATATTGTCGGGTGTGATCCGGATGAAGGCATTCGGAGCGAAAGGCCAAGCCTCCTGTTTCGCCCGGCCCGGCAGCGGAATGGCCGCCGCAACGATCAGCCCGGCAGCGCTTGCGAGCACAGCGCGGCGGTTTGGTGTAAGGTCGGTCATGGCCGTCCCTCCAGGCTGTTGGCCGCCTGACGGACCGCTGCGCGGATCCGAGTGTAGGTGGCACAGCGGCAGAGGTTGCCATTCATCGCGGCAACGATGTCGTCATCTGTCGGGTTGGGGGTCTCGCGCAGGAACGAGACCGCCGTCATCACCTGCCCGGACTGGCAGTAGCCGCACTGAGCCACCTCGACCTCGGTCCAGGCTGCCATGACCGCCTCGGCTTCGGGCCCCTCGATCCCTTCGATCGTCGTGACCTCCATGCTCTCCACGCGTCCCGCCGGCGTGACGCAGGAACGCTGAGCGATCCCGTCGATGATGACGGTGCATGCGCCGCACTGAGCGACGCCGCAGCCGTACTTCGTCCCCGTCAATTGGAGATCCTCGCGAATGACCCAGAGAAGCGGTTTGTCCGGATCGACCTCGAGCTCCCGATAAACTCCGTTGACCGTGAAACCTATGGACATGGCGCGATCCTCCCTGTGGCGTTTGCTGACGTGCGACAGGAGGTGATATGGGGCGCTGGCAGCGCAGCGGCAGTGCCCAGAAATGAAACGGGGCTTTCAGCCCAGAAACGAGCGCGGAAACAGCGGCTATCGCCCGTGTTGCGGGATCGCATGCCCCATCAACAACTTCACGAAAAGCAGCGGCACGAACCATTCCAATCCATAGGTCGGTCCCGTGACGTAGAGCACAAGACCGGTCGCACCCACGTAGAGCGTCACCGCAAGCGGGGTCTTGACGGTCAGCGGAGCGGTCAGCACCACAATTGCCGACATCGCCAGCCAGCCCGCTATGACGCTCATGAAGAACAGATCGAACCCGGGGCCCCTGAACACCAGAGCGACGCAAGCGATGTGCAGCACATGGAGGCCGATGAAGACGAAGTGATCCTTCGACCGTTGTCCCTTGCGATGATACCACCGCTTCGTCGTGTCCGTCATATTGCAGACCGCACCGCCGATGATGTCGAACGCAATGAAAGCGCCCAGAGTGACGCGGAGCCAATCCATCCCGAGCGATTTGAGGTAAAGGCCGACGAAGCCGGCACTTGCAAAGCTCACACCCAGCACCAGCGTGTTTTCCGCAAGCGTCATCCCCGGCCCAACCAGACGGTCCCAAAGGCCGAGGGGGCCCGCACGCGGCTTTGGCAAAGATCGGGTCATGAGGTTGCTCCTTGCAGGGGGTCCATGGCCCAAGTCTCGCTCATCAGACCAGCGGGGTCACGGGTTTCATCCCGCAAAACGCGCGGCGTCGCGCGTGACGATAGAGACCAGCCGGTCGATCACTTTGCGCACATTGGGGCGGTGGCGATCTGCCTGATGCGTGACCATCCAGCTCTCTGATGCCAGACCCGTGATCGTATCGCTCACCCGCACGAGCCGTTCATCGGGATCGCCGATGAAACATGGCAGAACCATGCGCCCGACGCCCGCGAGGCAAAGCTGGAAGGCCGAAATGGGTGTGCTGGCACCGATCACCGTATCCGGGCGGTGGTGCTGCCGGACCCACCGCGCTGACGGTGTGTCAGCGCCCACCTCGATCCAGCCCCGGACATCCCGCCCCACTGCGTAAGCCGCATATCCCAACGGGCAAAGCCGTCGCATGACCAGATTGGCTTCCTCAGGTCGCTTGTTCCGAAACCCGATCAGCGCCTCGCGACGTCCAATATCGGCCCGGCGTTCCTCGGCGCTGAGATAGAGCTGGAAGCCCTCTCCAGGTGTGCAAATTTCCGAAATCTTCTCTGTCAGATAGGTGGTCATCCAGGTCCCGGCCGACACGTGGACGACTTCCGGGCCAGCCTCAAGGGCCGCCTCCTGTTTCGCCTCGATCACTCTCTGCTCGATCTCCTGAACGCGAGTCAGAAGCGACGCGCCATGGGCGGTGAGATCGTAGCCCCGCGCGTGGCGCTCGAAGAGCCTGACACCCAGCGATTGCTCCAGCCGATCCATTCTGCGACCGAGGGTCGGCGCACTCGCACCGGTCTTGTCAACCGCGCCCGCAAGGCTGGCAGCCTCGGCCACACCCAGAAAGAGACGCAGGTCGTCCCATGCGACATTGCCTTCATTCATGAAATGAACCTTTCAGTTTCAATTCATTACCGCAGCATCTCTTAGTGCTACAGTTTGGTCCACGTGAAAAATCAAAATCGGGTGTGCGGATGCCGGGCAATGGCCGTACCGAATGGACGATTCTGGCAAGGAACTCTCGTCTTGCGCAGTTCCGCCTATGGCTCCGCTGCCGAAGCGGTTAGATGTTCGGCATGCTGGATCGCTTCACCGTCCATCACAGCGATGACCTGGCGCACGCCCAAGCGTTTCTGCAGGAGAAACACGTGACGCTTCGGGCTCTCCGGAGCGGTGACGACAGCGGTTTCCGGTCACGGATCAACGCGATCTACGGGAAAGCCTCTTACGTCGGCTATATCGCCTACGGCGGCAAGGTCGTCGTCGAGACACCGGCGGAACGCCCGGACTTCAGCATATCCTTCCTGCTGCGTGGTCAGATGGCCTCGCGCGTGGGCGACGACATGGTGGCATCCAACGCCCAACGCACCGTCATCAGCTCGCCCGGCGACCCATCCGTGCAGGTGCTTGAGCAGTCCCGACGCTTGACCCTGTCACTGTCTGAGAGACTTCTCGCCGACAAGCTGGAACTCCTGAGCGGTGAACCGATCCGAAATGCGCTGCGGCTCGAGCCTATTCTGGATTTGAAATCGCCCGTCGGTGCAGCGCTGCTCGCTCACGCTCACATCCTTGTGGATGCAGCCGAGATCGCCGGGCAGCGCGGCGTCGACGGGCGGCACATGGATCACTTTGAGGATGTCGTATCATCCCTGCTCCTGCTGCATCATCCGCATTCCCACAGCTCGGTGCTCGACCGGCCGGCGCCCGGGCCGGCATCCGCGGATGTGAAGCGGGTCATCGACTTCATCGCCGCCCATCATGACCAACCGCTGACCCTCGCTGACCTCGTCGAGATTGCCGGTGTGCCGGGGCGGTCGCTGAACGCACATTTTCGGCGGTTCACCGGCCATTCTCCGGTGTCCTATCTCAGGCATGTCAGGTTGCAATGGGCGCGCGACCAGCTCGAAGGCGGTGCACCGGTCAGCATATCGGACATCGCGCTCGATTGCGGCTACAGCAATTTCGGGCGGTTCGCGCATCATTATCGGCGGGCGTTCGGTGAGCTGCCGTCCCAGACCCGCGCACGCGCGCAGCAGATCTTGAGACCCGTCCGGTAGCGTAACTTACCAGCCGAAACCGTCCAGCCCGACCAGAAGCGGCTATACGGAGATTTGCCGCACTGAAACACTCGTGAAAGACCGCGTAATCACGAGTGCAGGAGGATGGTGTGGTGTTCAAGTCCAAGGCAAGATATCGCAGATTGATGGACAGACTGGCCGCCGAACGCCCGAACCAATCCGCCATCGAACGCCTCTGTTCGGACTACGAAGCCGATATCGTCTTTGACCGGGCTGATTGGGTCAGTGCCTTGGTCGACACCGGCAATGTCGTTGAATTCAGCACCAAGAAGATGACGGCCACACGGGCCATGACACTGCAGGGCAAGCTGATCTGGTTGATCCGGTCCGCGCAGTACAGGCGCGCCTATCATTCATCCGAGACCGATGCCGCCTCCGCGGTCGAGGATGCACTGCGCGCCTGGAAGCGTCGGTCCGACATGCGGCGGTATCGCGACGATGTCCGCGCGATTGTCAGCGACCTGCGCTGGGGCCGCAAACGGTTCCGCATCCATGTGGACGATGCCTATGCCTCACCGCTCTGCAACGAGGGGGTGGACGGTTTCCTGAGGTCCATCGGCGTGGGGCGGTTCACCGATTTTCCGGGGTGGTTCATCGCCTGGTGCTTTGCGCTGGATCGACAGGTCGGGTTCGTCATCTGGGAGGCCTACAAGAGGACCCAGGCCGAACCCTGCGTTCCAACGGACAACACGGTCCGTTGAACTCGCCTGCGCAAGCGTCGTGCTGCTGACGCGGAGCCAAGTCCAGCGTTCGATGCCCCAGTGGCGTCTGATCACCGCACGAGATCCCCGCCCAGGCCGGACAGCGTGCGTGTGATCTGCAACCGAAGGCGCTGGCGCTTGATGGGCCCGACACACCGCGGCACCACGGCAAACAGCGAAAGCCAGACCGGTGCGGCTAGGCAATGCCGATGGCGCAAGACCATGTCCGGGCCGGAACAACAGCACAGAGGAGCCGCCACACGAAAGACAGATTCCGGCCAGATCCGGACAGCCTCTGCGAAAAGCGGATAGCGCCGCCCCTCATTGGCACTCAATCTCAACCGGTGAAAGTTGGTTTATGGCGAGGGTAAGATGCATAGAGTCAATCAATGGGTAGCTTTGGCTGTGATGATGGGGATTGCGGGGCCGACCACGGCAGCCACACTCACAGGTGACACGATCAGAATGGTCGCAATCAATGAAAGCAGGGTGTTGTTGGACACCATGATATTGGTCGAAGACGGCCCCGATCTTCTGGGAGGTGGCAATACGGTTTTTGACTTTGACACAGGATCCGCTGGCAACGAATTCGAGCTCTTCATGGAGCCGCTTGGAGAGTACGGAGGTGTCTTTTCCACGTTTGGCACGACAGAGATCACCTTGTCCGGTCTCGACTTTTCCGGCGATGAAAGGCTCTTTGACTGGGCGTTTTTGCAGGTTCCGCCCGAAATTCCGATGACCGCTGACCTGCTGAGCCCATCGTCCATCAAGTTTTCCTGGACAGAGAGCCGGTTTGTAGGCGGCACCTTTTTTCGGGGCCGATTCCTGACGCGGGGTGAGGAACCGGGGCCGATCCCCAGTCCAATCCCTTTGCCCGCGGGCGGTTTGCTTCTGATGTCCGCCGTGGGGCTGGCCGTCGGCCTAGGGCGCCGACACCGAACGTCACGGAGCGCCCACTAGCAAGCACAGGTCCACCGCGACCACGGCCAGCGTCGACGGGCCGTCAAAGCAGATGGTGCCGCGCCTCAGGTCACGACAATGGCGTCGCGAAAGACCTCGAGGCGTGGCCGTCTTGCGCCCGGCACTCTTCCTCCTCCGCGATTGCGGCGTCCAGTGGTGTTCGATCAGTCAGGCCCGAGAAATTGCCACGGGTCGGCATCACCTGCGCCACATGCAGAAAACGCTCCTGCGCGACGTCGTAGAGGCGGCGCAATTCCGGCAAGGGATCTGCGTGATCGTCGACACGCATATCGAGCCAAGGATAATCCTCGCCGCGATGGATCCGCAGTGCGGCCGACTGCTTGCCGCGCTTGTCGCCGCCAGCCGCTTCTCCGGCCTCCATCGCCGTCATCAGACGCTCGGCGAAGGGAAGATCGAGGTTCGACTGATAGGCCGCGAGGGTTTCCGTGATGACCGCCTGGCCGGCCAGCATGTTCCCCGCAACCGAAATCCCGTCGCCGGACACATGCCCGCACCAGTCGACGCAGTCTTCACCCGTATGGGAGGCGATGCGCCCTGCCGTGTCGATCATGTGGGCCTGCCGTTGCGCCTGACCGCCGTCCCGGGCGACAAGATCGTCCAAAACCGTCTGCGCTGCTTCGCCTGCCGCCAACCTGTCGGCGGCCTCGATGCCCCAAAGGGGGTTGACGAAGGCCTGCGTTGCGACGGCGCATTTCCCGCCGCGAATGTGCGGCACGAGCGCGCCAACGGCGAAGAAGCGCGAGGCGACGGCGATACCGAGGTCGCCGCTGGCTGGGTCTCGGGCCACAATCGAATAGGTCATCTTCGTGCTCCTCTATCGTCCGATGGCGTAGGCCTGCATCATGCGGGGCGTGGCCGCAGCGCTCAACACACCATCCGACGCGCGGCTGGCTGCGGTCAGACGGCCGACGGTCCATGGCTCTGCCACCTCCACATCATGTCCGCGCGCCGTGAGGTCGTCTATGACGGCCTTGCCAAAGGCGGGTTCCAGCATCAAATGGCCGGGCCTTGCGGTGCGCGGATAGAAGGATGACTGGACATGGCCGGTGTGGAACAGCGGCGCGTCAATCGCTTCTTGCAGGTTGAGATCCCCGTGCACGAGCCGCAGCAGGAGGATCAACTGCCACTGGTCCTGCTGATCGCCACCCGGTGTACCGAAAGCGTGCCGCGTGCCATCGGGCGCTTCGGCCATGGAGGGGGAAAGGGTCGTGCGGGGACGCCGGCCCGGCGCGAGCGCGCTGGGCAGCCCCTCCTCCAGCCAGAACATCTGGGCGCGCGAGTTAAGGGGCATGCCGAGACCGGGCACAACCGGCGAAGACTGGAGCCAGCCGCCCGACGGCGTGGCGGATACCGCGTTGCCCCACTGGTCGATGACGTCGATATGCACCGTATCGCCGCGCCGTTCGGTCAGATGGGCCATCGTCGGCTCACCGGCGCCAACGCCGGGGCCTGTGGCATGCGAGGCAGAGGCGCGGGCCGCGGCAGCATCCGCCCACTGCTCGTACCCGTCGATCCGGCCTGGCCGTTGCGCCTGCGAGCACGTTGGACCGATCAGGTCCCGCCGGCCCTCGGCATAGTCGCGCGCGAGAAGCGACGCGGTCGGGATGTCGCTGTGCAGCGGATCGCCGTAGTAGGCCTCGCGATCCGCGTAGGACAGTTTCATCGTCTCGACGACGTGATGCACGAATGCCGCGCCTGTCGGATCCATCGCGCCAATGCCGCTGCCCTCGAGGATCCTGAGCGACTGCAAGAGCGTTGGGCCCTGGGTCCAGACACCGCATTTCCAGACCCGCCACCCTTCATAATCGACATCGAGCGGTTTCTCGTAGGTCGCCTCCCATGTGGCAAGGTCCTGCCCGGTCAGCACGCCTTTGCGACGCCCACCTGCGGCATCCATGACGCAGGCGTCCCGCATCCAGCTGTCAATCGCTTCGGCGATGAACCCCTCTCGGAAGGTCCGGCGCGCCGTCTCGATCTGCGCTTCGCGTCCGGTTGTGGCTTCGGCCTCGGCAAGCAGCCGATCCCAGGTGTCGGCCAGCGTGGGGTTTCGGAAAAGCTCGCCTGCGGCAGGGGCCGATCCGTTCGGCAGCCATGTCTCGAAAGACGTCGGCCATTCCTCGCGAAAGAACTCGGCGAGCCCTGCGATCGTGCCGGCCACACGCGGCAGAACCGGGTGACCGTGGCGGGCATAGTAGATTGCAGGCGCCAACACCTCCCGCAGCGGCAACCGCCCGTGGTCGCGCAGCATCAGCATCCAGGCATCGAAGGCACCCGGACCGACGGTGGCCAGCAGCCCGGACCCCGGAATGAGATCCAGACCTTCGGCGCGATAGTGCTCAATCGTGGCGCCCGCCGGTGCAACGCCCTGGCCGCAGACGACAGTTGGTGCCGCGTCCCCTGCGAGCCGGATCAGGGCGGGCATGTCGCCCAAGGGGCCGTTCAGATGTGGCTCGACCACGTGCAGTACAAAGCCCATGGCTGCGGCAGCGTCGAAGGCCGAGCCTCCCTGCTCCAGCAGTTTCATACCCACGGCCGAGGCTATCCAATGTGTCGAGGCGCAGACACCGAAGGTGCCCTTGATCTCGGGTCGGGTTGTGAAGCGCATTGCGGGCCCCGATCTCTATGTGTCGCGGGGATCGAGCGCATCGCGCAACCCGTCGCCCAGAAGGTTGAACCCCAGCACCACGAGGAAGATCGCAATGCCGGGATAGAGCGCCATCCAAGGCGCCTGTTCGAGGAAGTTCTTGGCGATGTTCAACATCGAGCCCCAGGAGGGGGCAGGTGGCTGCTGGCCCAGCCCCAGAAAGCTCAGCGACGCCTCCGCGATGATGGCTGTCGCAATCGTCAGGGTGCCCTGAACGATGATGGGCGGAAAGATGTTGGGGAGGATGTAGCGCCAGATCAGTGCAAGGTGGCCCACACCGATGGCCCGGGCACTTTCGACGTAGTCTTCCGTCATGACCGAAAGGGTCTGCCCGCGCGCGAGCCGGATGAAGATCGGCATTGCGGAGATGCCGATTGCGATCATCGCATTGGTCAGGGACGGCCCGAGAAACGCCGCGAGCGCAATGGCGAGGATAAGAAATGGCGCGGCAAGCAGGGCTTCGGTCACCCGGCTGATCACCGCATCGGTCCAGCCCCGCCGGTACCCGGCCAGCACACCCAGCGGAACGCCGAGTGCAACCGCGATCATCACGGAGACCACACCGGCAAGCAGTGACGCCTGCGCGCCCCAGATCATGCGGGATAGCACATCGCGCCCGATCTCGTCCGTGCCGAAGGGGTGCGCGTCGCTTGGGGCCTTGCGGACCGCGGACCAGTCCGTCTCGACCGGTCCGGGCACGGGAAGCAAGGGGGCCAGGATCGCGATCAGGATGAAGAAGATCACGATTGCCCCGCCCAGAAGCGCGGAGGGGCTCTTGCGGAACTTGACCCAGGCGCGGCTCCGCCGCTTGGGGAGAACGGGGTCAGCGACGGCGCTCATGCGTCCCTCATGCGTGGGTTCAAAACGCGGTAGGCCGCGTCAGCCAGGATATTCATGAAGATGAAGGCAATGCCGGTGCAGAGCACAATGCCCTGCACGACAGCGTAGTCCCGGTTGAAGACGGCATCGACAACCAGTTTTCCAAAGCCGGGGATGGTGAAGATCTGCTCAGTCAGAACCGCGCCGGCGAGCAGTTCCCCGAACAAGAGGGTGGTCACCGTGACCACAGGCACAAGCGCGTTCCGCAAAGCGTGCTTGACGAGCACTGTGCGCTCCCGCAGCCCCTTGGCACGTGCGGTGCGGACGTAGTCCGACTGCAACACACTCAGCATCGCCGAACGCGTGTGCCGCATCAGCGTCGCGGCAATCGCTGTTCCGAGGACAAAGGCCGGCATCAGCATGGTGCGGATCGATTGCAGCGGATCCTCCGAGAGCGGCTGGTAGCCGGAGGCTGGCAACCAGCCCAGTTTCACGGAGACCAGCAAGATCAGCATGATGCCGAGCCAGAAATTCGGCACGGACAGGCCCGACAGGGCGATGAGGTTCGCGAGCCAATCGACCCAGGTCCCCTTTTTGTAAGCGGAAAGCACGCCGGCCGGGATACCGATCACCATCGCGATGATCAGCGCCATGATGGCCAGCTGGAACGTGACGGGCAGCTTTTCTCCGATCAGCTGGAGAACCGGTTGATTGGTGCGCAGGGAGACACCCAGATCGCCCTGAAGCGCGTTCCCGGCCCAGGCGACATACTGCACAGGCAGCGGGTCGTTGAGCCGGTACTTCTCGCGCAGCGCCGCGATGACCTCGGGATCACGCTCTTCGCCTGCCATCACGAGCACCGGATCCCCAGGCAGCAGCTTTTGCAGCGAGAAGACGAAGATCGAGATCAGGATGATCGTCGGGATCGCGATCAGGACGCGGCGGGCGAGAAAACCGAGCATGGATCAATGGGCTCCAAAATGTGGCCCGGCCTTCCGACCGGGCCGTTGCGGCACTCAACCCTTGCTGACGCCATGCAGCCGGATCATCCCATCGGGATAGGCCTGGAAGCCCGAGACACTGTCGTCCAGCGCCCAGATCCACACCTGGTGGTAGAGGTAGATGACTGGCATATCTTCCTGCTGCAGCGCGACCGCCGCGTCGTAGCTTTGCTTACGCACGGCAGGATCGGTCGACAGGCGCGCCTCGTTCAGCAGCTTGTCCATCTCGGGGTTGGAGTATTTGGAGTCGTTGATGCCGCCGCCCGTGGTCATAAACTGATGGATGTTTCCGTCCGGGTCGACACGACCCGACCAGCCGACCTGGCTGGCGGTGTAGTCGCCCGCCGACTGGTCCGCAAGCAGCGTCGCGAACTCCTTGGCTGCGAGTTCAATCGTGATCCCCGCCTCACTGGCCATGGCCTGAACGACCTGCATCACCTGGGTCTGAACCGGGTTGTTGGCAACCTGAACCTCGATGCTGACCCCATCGGCGAAACCGGCCTCGGCGAGAAGGCCCTTGGCGGTCTCCACATCACGCTCGGGCACGGGGAAGTCGGCGTTGTACCATGGCGACGCGGGCGAGAATGGCTGGTTCCCCGGTGCGAAGGCCCCTTCGAACACAACCTGGTTCAACGCCGCACGGTCAATCGACAGCGACAGCGCCTTGCGCACGAGATTGGACTGGCCCAGCGGGTTGTCGGCGCGATCGCCATTGCCGACGTTGATCGTCATGCCCTGATAGCCGAGGGATGTCGCACGCTCGAGCAGCAAGCCGTCATCGCCTTCGACAGACGCCACATCTGTGGCCGCCAGGCGCTCAAGCATGTCGAGATCGCCGGCGCGCAGGTTTGCCAGACGCACGGTTGTGTCCGGGATGGGCAGGAAAGTCACCGTGTCAAAACTGATCTCATCCGCCCGATAGTACTCGGCGAATTTCTCCAAAACGATGCGGTCCTGCTGAATGCGCTCGACAAACTTGAAGGGGCCAGCGCAGACGGGCGCCAAACCAAAGTCATCGCCCGCGGCTTCGAAGGCTGTCGGGGACAGCATCATGCCGGACCGGTCCGCGAATTGCGCGATCAGCGTGGCATCCGGGGCCGAGAGTGTCATCTTGATGGTGAACTCGTCCACCACCTCCCAGCTCTCGATCGAGCGCACCTCCGACTTGCGGCGCGAGGTCTCGAGGTTTTTCGACCGGTCGATGTTGGCCGCGACGGCCTCCGCGTTGAAGGGCGTGCCGTCATGGAACACCACGTCCTCCCGCAATGTCATCGTCAATTCGGTGCCATCGGCGTTCCATTCCCAGCCCGTCGCGAGAGCCGGGACGATCTCGAGGTCTGGCGTGATATCGACCAGCTTGTCGCAGAGCGAGGCATAGACGATGCGGCCCACGAAGGTGCGGGACTGATCGGGGTCGAGAACGTCGGGGTCTTCCTGCAATCCGATCTTGAAATCCTGCGCCTGCGCAAGGCTTGTGCCGAGCGCCAGAAAGGCGGCGGCTGTGAGTGTTCTACCGATACGCATGGGGTTTTTCCTCTCTGCTGGATGAGTGTTGGGTCTTGGCTGGGTCGGTCCGGGCGCGCGCCGCGCTGTAGACGTCGAACCGTCGGGCGGCGGCCGGTGTGCGGCGCAGATCCCCGGGTTTGATGCGCTTGAGGGTCAGATCGCCTGCAAAATGGCAGGCCGCCTGATGACCGTCCCCCAGATCTCGCAGCACCGGTTCTTCGGTGCGGCAGGTGTCGATGGCATAGGGGCAGCGGGTATGAAACCGGCATCCCGACGGCGGGGCAATGGGGTTTGGGAGGTCCCCCTCGATGGCGACATGGGCCTTGCGGGCGCCCACGGTCGGGATTGGAATGGCCTCGAGAAGCGCTTCTGTGTAGGGATGCGCCGGGCTCCGGAACAGCGCATCCGTCGGGCTGACTTCGACAATCTTGCCAAGGTACATGACCGCAACCCGATCCGACATATGCCGGATCACCGCGAGGTCATGCGCGATCACGATCAAGGTCAGGCCGAAGGCGTCTCGCAGGTCTTCGAGGATGTTGATCACCTGCGCCTGGATCGAAACGTCCAGCGCGCTGACAGGCTCGTCACCGATCACGACCTTCGGGCCGGAGACGAGCGCGCGCGCAATCCCGATCCGCTGCCTTTGCCCGCCAGAGAACTCATGCGGATACCGGTCAGCATGCTCGGGCCGGAGCCCGACGCGTGTCAGAATGCGGGCCACGGCTGTGCTGCGCGCCTCCAGAGTGCCGATGCCATGGGTCCTGAGCGGCTCCTCGATCAGCGCTCCAACGGTCATGCGGGGGTTCAGCGATGAAAACGGGTCCTGAAAGATGAACTGCAGCTCCGCCCGCAGATCGCGCAGGGCTTGCTCTGACAGATCGCCAATGTCGTTGCCCTGATAGGCGACCTGGCCTTCGCTGGGTTCGATCAACCGCACCAGCAGCCGCGCGAGCGTTGATTTCCCGCACCCGGACTCCCCCACGATAGCGAAGGTTTCCCCTTCGCCGATGGTCAGGTCGACCCCGTCGACCGCCCGCACCACAGTCGGGTCGCCGAAAAACGGTGCCTTGGTGACGAAGTGCCGCTTCAGACCGCGGGCCTGGAGGATCGGTGTGTGGCTCATGCGATCCGGGCCTCCGTTTCAGTCACCGCATCCTCTAGCGGCGCGCGCCAGCAGGACACGCTGTGTCCGGACGAGATCTCGCGCGCTGCTGGCGCTTCTGCGCAGTCGTCACCGACAAACGGGCAGCGCGCCGCAAACCGGCAGCCGCGCGGCATGTCAATCGGGCTGGGAACAGAGCCCGGAATCGTGACCAACCGCTCGCGGCTGCCGCCCAGCGACGGCATCGAGCTCATCAGGCCAAGCGTATAGGGGTGTTGCGGGTCGTCGAAGATCTGCTGCGCAGATCCGGCCTCTGCGACGCGGCCCGCATACATCACCGCGACCTTGTCCGCCATCTCGGCCACCACGCCCAGATCATGCGTGATCATGATCAGTGCAGTGCCGCTTTCCTGCGAAAGCGATCGCATCAAATCGAGGATTTGCGCCTGAATCGTGACATCCAGCGCCGTTGTCGGTTCGTCCGCGATCAGGAGCGAAGGATCATTGGCCAGCGCCATCGCGATCATCGCGCGCTGCCGCATGCCACCCGACAGCTGATGTGGATATTCGTTCAAGCGCTTTTCAGCCGCGGGAATGCGCACCCGCTCCAGCATCTCAAGTGCCCGCAGACGCGCCGCCTCGAAGCCGAGGCCCTGATGCTCCCGCACGGACTCGGCGATCTGCTCTCCAATCTTCAACGCCGGGTTCAGCGACGACATCGGTTCCTGAAAGATCATCGCCATGCGCCCGCCGCGCACCCGGCGCAGGGTCTCTCGCGGCATCTTGAACAGGTCCTCCCCCTGGAATTCGGCACGCCCGCCGGACTGTTGCAGCGGCGGGCTCGCCAGAAGTCCCATCAAAGCAAGTGCCGTCAAGCTCTTGCCGCAACCGGACTCCCCTACAATGCACAGCGTTTCCCCGGCATTGAGCGTGAACGAGACGCCGTCGACAATCGGCTCCGGCGCGTTTCCTATTCGGAGTTCGAGATCCTCGACCACAAGAACAGGAGGCGCCGGCGTGTTCATTCTGTTGAACTTTCCATGGAGGTCTTGAGGTTCTCCGAGAGCGCCTCGAGATGGGCGCGCATCGCCGTGGAAGCGGCCTGCCCGTCCCGACGCTCGATGGCATCGATGATGTCGCGGTGTTGACGGTCATAGAGCGTCATGGTCTCCGGTGAGCGCGCGCGGTGCCGCTTCTCCTGCCAGTCCGAGCCCATTCTGACTTCGTCAAGCAGCGCGAAGGCCGTCAGCATGACCCGGTTTGCGGCGATCCGTGCAATCGCCCGGTGAAGCGCCCCGTCCCAAAGCTCTGCCGTGTCGGCATCGAGAGGCTGGGAGGCCCGGTGCGCCAGCTTTCGAAGCTTCTCGACATCCTCGCCGGTCGCACGTTTGGCGCAAAGATCCGCGAGCGCCGGCTCGATGCAGAGGCGGGCTTCCATCACCACAAGGGGGTCGGCATCCGGCGCAATCTCCGCCGCCAAAGCACCGGTCGGGTCAGGCGGCTGCCCGGCGAATGTACCGCTTCCCTGCTTGCGCCAAATCAGCCCTTCGGTCTCCAGCGCGTCGAGCGCGCGCCGCACGATGCGCCTGCCGCAGCCGAGTTCTGCCGCCAAGTCCCGTTCAGTTGGAAGGCGGCCGTTCGCAGGCAGTTTTCCCGTCTCGATCATCTGTCGGATCGCAGCGAGCGCCGCGGCAGCGTTGTCGGTCGAGTTCAGCGCGTAGTTCAAGTGCCCCCACCTTGCGGTCGTATCATTCCGTCATTGGTGCCGAACCATTAAGCTATTGGTCCATGCACGCAAGTCAAGCGCAGATCGCGATCTGGCACGGTGAGAACATCGCGAAGTCGTTCTTTTGACCCAGGAGAAGCGGCCCCACAGCGTCTGAAACACCTTTCGCTTCGACGCGCCCGCGTCCGGACAAGTCAGTTTCGACCCCTGTCGGCTCCGCAAGTCGGGAAATGATCGCCAATTTGGTGCGGCGGAGGCTGGTCTGCCTGAACAGGCTGAGGCAATTGCAGAAGATGCACCGTTTGGAGCCGTTGCTGAGCGCAAGTGAGACGCCGTTGAGCCACGGCGAGAGCTTCGCCGATCAAATGGCGCGCGCATCCAGCCAAGGTAAGTTGAGCAGGATCGACGTCGTGTGGTGCCGGTCCTCGAAGCGCCGGGAGATATAGATGTGGCGCATCAGTGAGATGGCGCTCATCGTCTCGACGCTTCGACGCGGCAGGTCAAAGCCGGTGCTCTGGTATCCGCTCAGAAAGGCCGCTTGCAGCGGCTCGGCGGCATCGGCTGTGCCTGTCTTGCGAATGGCGTATTCAGCCAGATGAGCCAAGAAATTCCCCACGTCGATGGCCGGATCACCCAGGGCAACCAGATCCAGATCGATCAGCCAGACCAGCCCTTCATCGATGATCACCTGATCGGGATAGAAGTCCCTGTGGATGGGTGCTGGCGGCTGAGCCGGAAGGTCGCCCAGCGCATCTTCGGCCTGTGACAGCAGCTCCTTCAGTCGCGACGCTTCGCTCGGCAACATCCGTTCCGCCTTGCCAAGCGCGTGAGCCAGAACAGCCAACTCCTGAGCGCGCGACCACGATCTGCCTGGCACCACAGCGCTCTTGTGGAAATGGCCCAGCGCGGCGCCGGTGCGAAAGAACGGCTGGGTCTGGCCATCGTCCTGCAGATCCCGCAGGCAAGTACCCGGCACCTCTTCCATGAACCAAAGGGCCAGCGCATTCTCGATATCGATCACACGTGGTACGCCGGTCTTGTTGGGGCCTTCGCCGTCTAGTCCAGCCGCGCGCAGGGCGGACTGCATCGCGGGCGTGCGCCGGTCCGGCCCCTTGCTGCGCATCTTGCCCAAAAGAGTGCAGGCGTCACCGGCTGGCGTCTGGCACTCGTACCGGACAAGCGCGCGCTGTCCGGGTTTGTGACGGGTGAGCAGGGGCGGCGATGTCAGGGCCAGTCCAGTCTGGTCCGTGATGAGCGGCCCCATAACCTCGGCAGAGAGGGCCTTGGTCAGATAAGGCAATGCTTCGTCTGTCGGCATGACCGCGCTCGGAGACAGCAACGCCTCGATGTGCGTCATGAGGGTGACGGTCAGCGCATGCCAATCTACGGCTTGTGTCCGGAACGGTTCGGTCAGCAGCAGTACCAGATGACAGATATGCTGGGCCTTGTGGCTGCCCGGCAAAACCCGGCAGCTCCGATACCCCTCCAGAAACGCGACCCGCAGTTCGTCGGCCTGCGGCGCGGAAATCAGCCCGCCCAGCCGCTGCATATCCAGCCGCGCCAGGAAGCAGCCAAGGTCACGGCCCTGATCGCCCGTCGCGGTGCGGTCCCAGTCGATAATGGAGAGCTCGCCGTTCTCAGCGATCACCTGATCGGCGCTGAGATCCCCGTGGATCAGCCCCGTCTGAGCGCCCTGCCGGAGAAGCACCGCCTTTGCCCGGGCTCCGATCTCCGCCAACCGGTCGGCGTGATCTGGCAGGAGCGTGGATACGTCCGACACCACCCGCCGCAGCGCCTCGACCTCCGAGGCGCGTGACAGGATCGGCGGGTCGCAGGGCGACCGGTGGTGCTGCGCAATGCGGGCGCCGGCCAGCCGGAACAGCGCATGGTCCGCCTCACCGTTGACAGGGCAAAGCGATACGCCGGGCAACCACTCGGTCGTGATTGCGCCACGCCTTGGCTCAACCGCCAGCACCTCTGGTCCGCCGAACTGACGGGCGATCTCGGCGCCGCGCTTTGCGGCGTCGAATGCGCCGGGCCGCTGTATTTTCAGGAGCGCCTTGGGTCCGCTGACCCCGTCGGTGACCTGCGCAACAAGGCGCCGGTTCGGTTTGTAGCGCATGATGTGCAGGTCCGGTGCCGAGAAGACGCGGCCGGTGATCTTCGCCAGCCTGTCAGATCTGTGGTCCGGATCCAGCAGCCTGTAGAGCCCCTTCAGCGTCCGGTCGAGCTGGGGCGGGATCAGGGCGACGCGCTGGTCCTCGATCATGCGCACGCGCCAGGGCCCGGTATGCCAATGGGTCCGCTGCTTGATCTGCTCGAAGCGCTCGGCCGTGAAGGCCTTGGCACAAAACCACTGCTCGCCCCAGTCCGTCGCAACCACACGCAGCCCGACAACGCAGCTGACCCCGGGCTTGTAGCGCAGATCGACGCGGGTGACCGTTCTCGCGCCCAGCTGGCGCGCAAGCGCCGCCTCGTCCAGCAGGAGCTTCAGCCCGGGCAGTGCCGGGTCACGCTCTGCAACGGCACGGCTACTCGGCTGCAAGGACATCGCCGGGCTTCCGCTGCTGCGCCCAAAGACGTGCATAGGGGCCACCTCGTTTCACAAGATCGGTATGTTTGCCATCATCGGCGATCTTGCCGCCCTGCAGGCACAGCACCCGATCCGCCTTGGTGGCCAGGCGCAGATCATGCGTGATCAGCAGGGTCGTGCGCCCCTTGGCAAGCCGCCAGATCGCGTCCGACACCGCGGCTTCATTGGCGCTGTCCAGCCCGACGGTCGGTTCATCCAGGATCAGGATCGGACTGATCCGCAGATAGGCGCGCACCAGCGCGATGCGTTGCCGCTGCCCGGCAGAGAGCGTGCCACCCCGTTCCGTCAGCTCGGTCTCGTATCCGTCGGGGAGCGCCATGATGAACTCATGCGCATTGGCGATCCGTGCCGCAGCCTCGATCGTGGCATCCGCCAGCGGCCGCCCTGCCCCAAGGGCTAGGTTCTCGCGCACGCTGGCCCGGAACAGCAGCGTCTCCTGAGGCACGAAGCTGATCTGGCGGCGCAGGCTGGCAAGCTCGACCGCCCGCAGATCGGTCCCGTCAATCGTGATGCACCCCTTGTCGGGATCGTAGAGGCGCATCAGCAGGCTGACGAAGGTGGACTTGCCCGTCCCCGATGACCCCGTGATCACGACGCTTTGCCCCGGTTCGATGACGGTGGAGACAGCATCGAGAACGGCGGCTGACTTGGGCTCGTAGCCGAACGTCACATCCTTCAGCTCGATCCGTCCCTTGGTGATCACGGCCGGTTTGGCGTCAGGCGTGCTGGCAATCGTGACGGAGGTATCAAGCAGCTCGATCACCCGCTCGCCCCCTGCCGTCGCCTTGGACAGGCGCGCGACGTATTTGGCGTAGTTCCGGACGGGTCTGAACATGTTCTTGAGGTAGGTGATGAACACCAGCAGATCGCCGGGGGTCATCCGCGCATCGAGCACGAAGAGCGTGCCGAAATAGAGGATCAGCGCGATGGACAGTGCAGTCAGAACATCGACGAACCGCTCCAGCCCGGCGGACAGGCGCTTGACCTTGACGCCGGCCTTCATGCTCTTGGCATTGTCGCCTTCGAAGGTCGCTGCGATCTCTTTTTCCACACCCAGCGCCTGCACCGTGCGCATCGCTGTCATGATCTCGGCAGCGGTTGCGGCCATATCGCCTTCGTTGCGGCGCTGCTTGCGACTGACGGTCTGGATCTTCCTGCCGGTACGACGTGAGCTGAACCACAAGAGCGGCAGTGGCATCAGTGCGATCAGGGTGAGCTGCCAATTGATCACCAGCATGACGGTCACCATGCCGAACAGGATCAGAGTGTTGACCGCAAGCGGCAGCGCCGCGGTGACGGCGGTTTCTTTCAGGATGCCGACATCGCTGATCAGACGCATGGTCAGATCGCCGGTCTTGCTGCGTGAATGAAAGGCCATGGGCAAGGCAAGCAAGTGGCGGAACAGATCCGCGCGCACACGGGTCAGCACCCGGTTTCCGGCGAGCGCAAAGGCGATGGCGGCGCCGTATTCGCAAAGCGCCCGAACCGCGATGACCGCAACGAGGCCGACCGCGCAGACCAGCAGCAAGGTCTGAAGCGACAGGCCGTCCAGAAACGGGCTACCAGTGCCGGCAACTCCGTCGCCGACCTGAACCACGTGATCGATAACGAATTTGAGGGGCCAAGGCTCCAGCAACTTCGCGAGAACTGAGGCCACCAGGGCGGTGCTTCCGCCCGCCACGAGCATCCGATGCTGCCGCAGATAGGGCAGCATGCGCATCACCACGCGGCGCAAGCCGGGCAACGTCTCCCGCAGGGTCGTCTGGCGATGGCCGCGTTTCGCCATCACGCAGCCCCTTTGGCCGGCTTGAGGTCAAGGCCCGTGCGCAACAGCACCCGCTCGGCCACGTGATCCCAGGTCTGAGTGGTGAGGACGCGGTGGCGCGCCTCATGGCCCATCCTCCGGACCAGATCGGGATTGCGGGCCAGTTGGCCCAGGGCCTCGGCAAGCGCCTCGGCACAATCCGGCGGGACGCTGACGCCGGTTTGTCCTTCGTTAATTGCCTCCACCAGATTGCCGACCTGACTCACCACCGAGGGGATGCCTGCAGCCATGTACTCGTACAGCTTCAGTGGGGAGAAGTAGAAGGGGTCATCGCCACGGTAGGTGGCCAGGCCGACATGCATGCGAGCAAGCCAATCGGGCACCTCTTCTGGAGGCACCGCGCCGGTAAAGCGCACCGCCGCGCTGACGCCAGTAGCCTCAGCTTGCCGCATAAGATTGGATCGTTCGGGGCCATCGCCAACGATCAGCAGTTCCGCGTCGGAGACGCCCTGCCGAAGCAGAGCGAAGGCTTCGAGGATCAGGGCGACATCATGCCAGGGCTTCAGTGTCCCCAGAAAGCCGACACGGAAGGGGCCCTCGAAGCGGGCCGCTTCAGGAAAGCGCGCGGGGTTCACCGCATTCGGTTCGACCTGAATGCGCGCCACGTCGGCGCCCAGACCTTCCGCATAGGCGGCAACCTCGGGGCTGACCGCCACGATGTGACTTGCCGAGACAAAGGACCGACAGGCCAGAAGGATCGCATCATCGAGCCGTGCAAGCGATCGATGCCGGGTTTGCTCGTCGATCAGCGGCGCATTGACCTCGAGGACAGACGGGATCTGCCGGGTCCGGGCATAGTCCATCGCCGCGCAGGCAAAAAGCGCATGACGCTCGTAAATCAGATCAAAGGGGCCGAGCGCCTCCAGCGCCTGTGTCACCTGTCTGTTCAGCGAGATCTGCTGGGTCGCGCGCGCATCCGGTGCACCTTCGGGACGCGGCAGCGGCTGCCGGATGACGTTCTGCAAGTCCTCCGGCGGGGCTTCGTCCATACGCGGAGATATCAGCGTGACCTCCGCCCCTCTGGCCAAGAAGGCACGCAGCATCTCCTGAACATGAATGGACGCCCCCTTGCACCCGAATACAGGGATACCCGGGTCCGTCGATACATAGGCAATCCGCATCAAACCACCCCCTTGATGGGTTCCTGCGCGACGGCTGCCTCGTCAAAGACCTGCCGCAGCGCCGCTGCACTCCGCAGGATATCGAACTCCTTTTCGATCAGCGCCCGCGCTTTCCTGGACACCCGTGTCCGCAGCATATGATCGTTGATCATGCGGGAGAGGGCCGCGGCCAACGCCGTCGGGTCTCCCTCGGCCACGCAAAGGCCAGTATCGCCATCGCGGACCAGCTCCGGAATGCCGGTGACCGCGGTTGCAACACAAGGTGTGCCAAGCGCCATGGCCTCCAGCAGAACGGTGGGCAGGCCGTCCCGATTGCCGTCGCGCCCCACGATACAGGGACAGGCGATCACGGCAGCTTTCTGCATCGCGATGATCACGTCGCGCTGGGGCATCGGGCCGCTCAGCGTGACCGCATCGGAGAGGTGGCTTGCCGCGATCTGCGCCCGCAGGTTCTCTTCTTCTTCGCCTGCGCCGATGATCGTGCAATGCGGCGTCTCGCCTTGCTGGCGCATCAGGGAAATCGCCTCGAGCAGAATGTGAAACCCCTTCTTTTCTACGAGGCGTCCAACGGCCAGGAGCTCGGTCGCGCCGGGTTTGGGCGGGGCATAGGCAAAGCGCCCCAGATCGATACCGTTGTAGATGCGCCGCACATTCGTCGCGCCATAGGCCGCGCGCAGATGACCGAGATTGTAGTCCGACACCGTCACCACGGCAGCAGCATCGCGCAGCTTCAGATCCATCCGGGTGGGCGAGGCATAATCGTGATAGATATCCTTGGCGTGCGCGGTAAAGCTGTAGGGAATGCCGGCGATTGCGCCTGCAATCCGAGCAACGGTCGTCGCACATGTGCCGAAGTGTGCATGCAGATGCGTGATCCCGCGCTCCCCGCAGGCCAAAGCGAGGACGATCGCCTGCGCCACGTCATGCGCATCTGCGTGCTCCATCGCGAGAAGCATCGGAGTGCTGTCTGGGAACTGCACTTCCGCCTGCCGGATCAGCTTCCATAGGTCCTGCGGCTGCTTGAGCTTTGTCGGTATATGGGTGACGGGCGAACGAACCTTAGAAATCTGGTCCTGAAAGTGGGTCTCCTCGACAGTGCGCAGCGCGAAGATCTCGAGCGCGAGGCCCGCGGCCTCATGCGCAAGGATCTCGTTGACGATGAAAGTTTCGGAGAACCGCGGGTATCTTTTGCAGACGTAGGCGACCTTGCTCTGAAATCTGTGGTGGTGTGTCATATGCGTTCTTCTTCTTGTTGTTAGGCCGCGAGGGAGGCGCCTGGGGTGTGGGCGGGGTCGAGGATCTCGGCGGCCAGGGTCTTGAAGCGGTCGAGGCCAGCCAGATCGAGCGTCCTCTTCGCCCGCGGTGCAGGCGTGGGTTGCACCATCCAATCGGACAGCGCAGCGGCCGTCAGCGCATCGGGTGTGATCATGTCGATCAGCCCTGCGGACGCCAAACGCTCGGCTCGGAGGATTTGTTCAAGCCGGGGTGCTACACGCGGCACGATCAGGGCCGGCCGCCCCAGAGACAACACCTCGCAGACCGAGTTGTAGCCACCCATCGCGACGACGCGCGCGCCGTTTTGCATGAGGCCAACAGGCTCGGGCAGGAAATCGACGACCGTGAGGTCCGGGTTCCGGCGGGCCAGCCTTGCGACTTCGGCGCGACCCGCGGCGTCCAGCTGTGTGCCGGTGATCAGAATGCCGCGGTGACCCGGGGGCAATCCGGCCTGCGCGAAGGCGCGGCACACCGGGAGGCCATCACGCCCACCGCCCACCATGCAAAGCACATAGGGCCGCGGATCATTGCCTATGACACGCTGTTGCGATTTGCGGGCCTGATCGGCCACGTCGGCCACCTCGCGCTTAAGGTATCCGGTAAACCGCGTCTTGGCCCCGACCAGATCGCCAAGCCCGTATTCGTCAACGAGGTTGTAAAACTGCGGGTCCCCATAGATCCAGATGTCGGAATAAAACGACGAGATCGCCTCGAAGCTGCGGTTCTTGAGCCATTGGCGCCGCACCTTGTCGCAGGTGTCGATCACGTCGCGCAGCCCGAGGACAACGCGCGCAGTCGTCTTATGGGCCAGCCACGACAGGGTCGGATCAAGCTCTTCCTGAGCGCCGCGCGGAACGTTGTCGACAATCATCAGATCGGGGCGGAACGCTTTTACGGCGGACCGTATCATCCGCGCGCGCATGGCCGTCAGCTGCCGCAACCCGATGGACAGGCGCCGCGATTGATAGCTGCCGTCGCTCTGCTTTGCGTAAGCGGGCAGAGTGATCAGGTCGACGCCGTCCGGGATATCAAATGACCCCGCCTCATGCATGCCGGCAATCAGCAAGACGTCCGGGGCGCATGGCAGTGACCTGAGGGCCCGCGCAAGCAACAGGTTTCGGCGCAGATGACCAAAACCGAGCGTGTCGTGCGAGTACAGCACAACCCGGGGAGCATGTTTCTCTAGGTCTTCGTTACAATGGTTTAGGGCGGTGTAGTGCATCATGACTTTCACGCTTCTCTTTGGAGGCGTCCGCATCTGGCGGCCACCATTCCCGTAAAACTAGAGAAGAGAGCAGCGCGCTGTCATAAAACCGTGATGAAAATGCTGTATAGGCAACATGAACGGCAGATGAACGCGCGCGCGGTTGTCCGGTGCCGATGCTGCTGTTCATCTCTCGCAAACCGCGCGAATGGCGCAGTGGGCCAACAGCTTGAAGCAATGGGCGCCAAGACCTCGTATCTGAACAGATTTTCAGAAGAGAACGCGCGACCTTTGGCCAATCTAATCACCGCCCGAGATCCATCCGGACCGGCAGGATAGCCTCGGCACCTGTTTCCAAGTGATCGCGATTGCCCCGACATCTCACGTGCATGGTTGCAGGTGGTAGATGCTCTCCACGTCAAGACACCAAAGCGCGACCTAGAAGGCAATCTCGCGATGATGCGTGATCTCGCGCGGCCTGGATTTGATGTTCATGCTTGCGAGGCGCTCGGCAGATGTGTCGCTCAGCAGTTTTGAGTTTTGCGTGACGTCGGCAGGGCCATAAGCGTCGAATCCCATACCGGTCCGGGTTGCGAGGTCCGGGACCGAGACCTGAAACAGCTGGAACGGGTCAAGATCGATCCCCTCGATATCGTGCAGCAGGTCGCGCTGCGACAGAACGAAACAGGCAGCCCGGAGCGCGTCATCCGCGCCACGGTAGGCAATCAGCTTCCAGAAGCTGCGCGGGATCAGCGTATTGCGATAGCTGGGGTCGTCATCGGCAAAAATCGGGCCGGCGATACAGGAGATACGGATGCCCTTGGCGCCGGCCTCTTCCAAGATCAGGTCTTCCAACCGACCCCAAATACCACCCCGTTTGGACTGGTTGTAGCTTTCATGCTGCGGGGCGATGTTGGTGAAGAAGAACGACTCCCGGTTGGCCCGCCGGGCCTCGTCGACCGCGCCCCAGGCCAGATCGGCGCGGCGCGCGATATGTCCGCGGTCGAGCTTGTTATCGGCATAAAGCGTGTCATCCAGTTGATGCTTCTCTGCAATTCGATCGTCCAGCCGAAAGTCGTGGCGACCAAGCTGCACCTTCCGCGCCGCATCCGTGTTCCAGGCAACGAAGCGCGCCAAGCGCCGCTCCGCGCTCAGGCAGACTGAAAAATGCGTGTAGGGGATCGTCTGCGCCCTGCCGAAATTCACCGCATCACGCTTGAGCGCCAGAGAGAGCTCCGGCATCGGTGCCGGCCGGCCGAGGAATTCAGCGTCATAGCCACGCCGGGTCTCCTGCGTCGTGGCGCTGCCTTGCGCGGTGGTGGCGTTCGGCGGGGTCAGTTTGAATCGAAGCTTGCTCTGGATTGAGCGGGGGTAGCAGGCCAGCGCATGTTCATCTGCGCTGTTGCCGCTCTCGCCCGCGAAATGCAGACCAGCAAAGACGTCGGTTGCGCTTTCGCCATCCGAGATGATCCAGACGGAGCCCGAGTCGCCACCCATGCTGATCTCTCCGTCCACCGCCGGACGGTCCGGGTTCGGCCCGATCTCGAAGCACCCGATGTTCTGACTGCCTGCCGTCTCTCCAAAGTCGATCTGAACAATGACATCCGTGCGTCGGACGACGCCATAGGTGGTCGCGGTCGTGCGTCCGGTCTTCACGACCGTATCGCCCAGCTCCACCTCGGCCATCTGCGCCGGAGCCGTGTCGAGACCGTGGATTGCGCGTTCAAAGTCGCGGTCTTCGATCCGTGCGAGGGCACAGTCTCCGGCGATGCCGAGGTGGCTGCGCAACAGCGTGCCGCAGGTGTTGGCCGCTATGTTATTGTCGTCGAACGGGCCTGGCTGGACGACCTTGTCGCCGATCTGCCCCGTCTCTCCATGCAGGACGTGCCAATTCGACAGGATGCAGGCTGCGCCGGTCTCATCGTCGAAGACGATCGCGCCAAGGGTGCCCGCTGTGCCATCCGGGTGGCTGACACTCGCACCCGGCACCAGTGGGTCCAACCGCGTTTTCAGCACAGAGGCCTGCTCATGTTCGACAATCCGGTAGGACGGGCTGTATCCTCGCTGAATGACATCCGTCGGCACAGACAGACCGTTCGTGTCGATGCGTTCCGGGATCAGCTGCGAGCCGAGGCTTTCCAGCGCGGAGGCCTCGACCTTTTCCCGCACGGTAAAGACAATGCTCAGAGCACCATCCCCATTCTTGTGCCCAATGCCGATGGAGGTGATGTTGGGATCTTTCAGATAGCGCGCGCCTTCCGAGCGAACAAAGCGCCGCAGATCGCTCATGAGCTTCTGAGTTTCAGACATCTTTGATGTGCTTCGCTTCTTGGTCATGAGGGTCTCTCCGATGCGAGGGGTCCGAGTGGCCGGACCTAGGGGCGATGCGTGGTGGCATCCGCCATCAATGACTTGGCAATCCGGCCCAGTTCGTAGTCGGGGATTGAGCCGGACTGCTCCGCGGCGCGCATGACATGTCGGTACAAGGTGTGCTGATCGACGTTCCTCGGGCGCATGTTCATCTTGTCGAGCCGGTCGAGAATTCCCGAGATGCCGCTGTGCCGCCCGATGGCGAATTCGATGCTGCGGCCGATTGTTTCGGGCGAGAACACGTCATCCATGACCGTCTTCGGAATCGATTGGTGAATGCCTGTTTCAACCAGAAAACTGATATCCCCGACCAAGGGCTTGTTCGGAGAGAAGCGCATGCCCGTCATGTCGACAAAGGCCTGGACGACATCTGCAAGCATTTCCGTTCGGCACCCGTTGGAAAACCGCGGATCGTCCGCTTCGAAATAGGCGGCATAGGCCAACACCTGCTCCAGAGCGGTGTTGCCGCCGCCATCACCGGTATTGCCGATGGTCACTTCGACCTGCGTTGCCCCTGCCCGCACGCCAGCGACCGAATTTGCGAGACTGAGACCAAGCAGGTTGTGACAGTGGACCCCCAGAGTGGTCTCAGGTGGCAGAGCCGATCTGATCCGGCGCACCAGATCGCCAAACCTCTGTGGTTCCATTGTGCTCAGCGTATCGGCCACCACGATCTGCGTGGCGCCCGCCGCCGCGGCGGCGGCGCTGAGGTCCATGAGAAACGCGGGATCGCGGTTGCCCGCGCATACCAGATAATACTGCGCTTCCGGAAAGTAGGTTCGCGCCTCATTCATGAGATCAACGGACCGATCAATGGTCTTGCTGCGAGCGCGATTGTCGCGGTCAGCCGAGGGTGACAGCAAATCGAAGGGGCGCGCCGACGTCGCGATTCGCGAGCGGTGTTCGGCGCCGCGCAGCGCCTCGAACGCACGTCGGATATCCTTCTTGATGGGACGTGACAGCACGCTCAGCCTGACCGCATCGGTCTGATCGACGACCCGTTTGACCCCTTCCAAATCAACGTCCGAGGCTGCGGGAAAGCCCGCATCGATGATATCCACGCCCAGTGTTTCGAGCTTTCTGCCCATGTCGCCTTTCTGCTTGGCCGTGAAGTGCAGGAACGCTTGCTGCTCGCCGTCTCGCAAGGTCGTCTCGAAGATTTCCATGGTCTCACGTCCTTTCGTTCGGGCGTCAACTGCGCACCTCGGGAGTGACGGATCACTCTGCGTCGCGATATGGGTGGCAGCGAACGCCTTTGGTCCTGACGCAGTGGCAGCTTGGCCGAAAGCAGCCGGCCTGCGCTCCTCTGCTATTTCTCGTGCTGCGGACGTAGGGGCCGGGTCAATGCGCAAGAAGGTGAGAAGATTTTTCTTAACGCGGAATTCATTGCGCGTTCATTTGCCGTTTATTGGACTGTCAGGAGGTCGGCCAAAATCCCCCGCCAGCCTTCGAAAGCAGCAGTTTTCTGCTTGCTGTGTGGCTGTCGCGATGGCGCGTCCGACAACGTGCTTTCCGAGCGGAGTCGGACCTGTTGGGCCGCTGCACGTCACGAAGCCAAAACAACGGATCAGACGTATTGCGCCTGGGGTTGGACGACAGCGGTGCATTGCAAAACCGAGTGACCTTGCCCGCGCTCGACGAGACATATGCGCAAGATTAGGGGCTCAGAACCGGGAGATAAGGCAGGCTCAGCGGGTTGTCACCGATGGTTTCAACCAAGTTAACCCTCCTAACGTCTTCAGAGGTGGGCAGATCTTTCTTGCGCCTCATTCAGTATCCTTCATCGGGAGGAAACCGCGCAGTTGCGCGATGGGCTCCCCTCCCGCGCGGAGCGATGCCGGATGGCCTGCCATGAAGTCGTCGGCGATCTTCCGATACTGCTCAAGATGCCTGGCGGGCAGCGAATGCGCGACACCCTGATGGCAATCAATGCAACTCAGCCCGTGATCGAGCGCGCGCTTATGCTCGCCAGCCGCGCGGGTCTTTTGCAAGCTGGGATCCATGTATTCGAACGCATGGCAATTGCGGCACTCGCGGCTGTCGGAGGCATTCATCTTGCGCCAGACGGCGGTGGCCATGGTCAGGCGATGCGCGTCGTAGGCGGCAAGCGCTGCAATGGTACCGGCACTCTCGTGGTCGCCGTCTTTCACGGTCATGATCTCGACCTTCATCTTGTGGTTCTATTCCTTAAGCCGATGGCAATCGGAACAGACAGCGCGCACGTCGGAGTGGTTGTTGTCGTGGATCCTCTCGCAGTATTCGTCCAGGCTGGTTTCCATGGCATGGCACGACACGCAGTAGTCCTCGCTCTTCGTGATCTCCAGCGGCCATGGAACCCACCCCAGGACAAGATCCCCGCACCGAAGCCTGCAAAACGCGCAAAGCCCAGACTGAGGACGGGGATCGGGCTCCAAAACCAGTCTCAGAGGCGAAGGATGAAGTTGCAGCGGTTTTGAGGGTCGGTCTGCTCTGCGATCTCAAGTCTCCTGGCGCGCGGTCTGTTCATTTTGCAGTGGCGGACGATCAGACGTCCGGCGCCTCGACATCTGACCATTCAGCCACAAGCGCCGGAGCGCGGCCGCCTTGCACCTCGATGGCATCCAAAGCTGTCGTCAGTTCGGCCAACTCATCAGAAGTGAATGTGACCTCGGCGGCAGCGATGTTGGTCCGCAGATGCGGCATCTGCGTCGTGCCGGGGATCGGGACGATATTGTCGCCCTGGGCCAACAGCCAAGCGAGCGCGATCTGACCGGGCTTGGCACCTTTGCGCTCGGCCCACTCCCGGGCCAGTTCGACCAGAGCCATGTTCGATGCACGGTTCTCGGGCGCCATCCGCGAGGTGTTCGCGCGGAAATCGCTGGGTGCAAAGCTCGTCTCCATGTCGATGGCCCCGGTCAGAAAGCCGTAGCCCAAGGGCGCGAAGGGCACAAAACCGATGCCCAGCTCTGCGCAAAGCGGAAGGATATCCGCTTCACGTGCGCGCCACATCATTGAGTATTCACTCTGAACCGCGCTGACGGGTAAGAGTTCGTGCGCGCGCCGCAGCGTCCGCGGCCCCATCTCGGACAGCCCCCAGTGCAGAACCTTCCCTTCAGCCATCAGGTCCTGGACGGTCCCGGCAACATCCTCGATCGGGACATCGGGGTCGACGCGGTGCTGATAGAGCAAGTCGATCCGATCTGTGCCGAGACGCTGAAGCGAGCCTTCGACCGCGCGCCGGATCCGCTCGGGACGGCTGGTAACGGTGAAGTCCCACACGCCCGTTTCTGGATCGACGCCAAAGCCGAACTTCGTGGTCACTTGAATGTCGTCGCGGAACGGGGCCATCGCCTCGCCCAGAATGCGTTCGCACTCGAACGGGCCGTAGACTTCGGCGCAATCAAAGAAGGTCACACCTTGCTCGTAGGCCGCCCGGATCAGGGCGATCATGTCATCGCGGTCCGGCACGATGGTATGGAACGTGCGGTGCATGTTCTGGACGCCGAGGCCAAGCTCGGACACCTCCAGATTGCCGAGCATCCTGCGTCCGGGCGCGGCTGTCGCCGCTGTCTGCGTCGTCTGGGCCGCTGCGGGCGCGGCACCCAGAGCGAACGCTGCGGCCGTGGCGGGAATGCCGGCGAGAAATGCGCGGCGGTTGCGATTGATGTCGGGAGTGTCAACGGTCATATCAGGCTCCTTGGGTTCAGTCAGTGTCTCTGTTGTGTGAGGCGCTTTGGGTCAGCTGCCGGGTGTGTTGCGGACGAAGCTGTTGCCGCGTTCCGCAGTGGCGAAAAAGCTCATGGCATCCACGCGCCAGCCGTCTTCGGTGCGGGTGAAGCTGTGCTCATAGGTGCCCCAGACTTCCCAGAGCGCGTCACCGCCGTTCTCGGGCAAGGCGCCGCGATCCATGCGGTTCCAGGCATAGCCATGGCTGACCATGGTGGCTGCATCCTCGCTCTCGAAGGTGATGCGATGGTTGCCGCGCAGGTGGAACGAGGCCTTCTCCGCGGTCAGGTTTGCCGACCAGCCGTCGATCAGCGCATCCGCAGGGATCGTCGCCGGCGCGCCACCTGCCAGTGAGGTGAAGTCTATGCGGATCTCGTCGGTGAAGAAGCTGCGCGCAAGCGCCCAGTCCTTGGCATCGACGGCGGCATCAATGGCATCGGCGATGCGGATCATCTCGGCATGGGCAACAAGTGTGTCGACCGTGACCGGCGTTCCGGCTGTGGTCTCAGCGGGTGCCGGCGCGCTCATTGCAAGGGCAACGGCAGTGCTGGCGAGGGCGACTTTGAGTGTCCGTGTCATGTCTTGTCTCCGTCGTTGCGTGTTTCGATGGGATAGACATGGCAATCAGATTGGATAATTAAAAAGTCTGTTTAGGCATGAAATCTATAACTTTTCAGCATCTAATTTAAGAACAGTGTCGACCAGCAGCTGCGTCAGGCTGCCCCGCGTGCTTTGTGTAAGAAACAGGAACTCGAGGGGCACCGACAGCCCGTCCACCTCGCGGAACTGCACCCGGCGCGGTGGGCGCTGCATGTTGGCGGAATTGACAAAGGCACAGCCGACGCCGGCAGACACAAGGCTCAGCATCGTGGTCTCGTCAACCGCTTCCTGCACGATCTGCGGCGCGAACCCGATATCGGCGAGCGCACCGAACAGCCTATCATGGTAGGCCGGGGCGACGCTTCTGGGAAAGGTGACGATCGGCAGACCATCGATGTCTTCGAAGGACAGCGGCCCCTCCCGGTCGAAGACCAGATCGACGGAAGCGGCGAGCACCACGTCATCGATGCGCAGCGGGTGCACGGCCAGCGCGTCCTCGAGAATATTGTCCTGCCGATAAACGAAGGCCGCATCGATCTCGCCGGCCAGAAGCGCATCGATCTGCTCAACCGAACTCATGGGCCGAATGTCGAGCCGTATCCCGTCATGCTGTCGCTTGAAGCGACTGAGTGTCAGCGGCACGTGACCCGCCCAGGAGGCGCTTTCCAAAAGACCAACACGGATGGTGCCAGCTTCACCCTTGGCAATGCGGCGGGCCGCCTCCGCGGCGTCCTCCGTTTCTCTCAGAATGCCCCGTGCACGCTCCGCGAAAGCGCGCCCGGCATCGGTCAGGACCACCCGGCGTCCTTCTCGCGACAAGAGGTCGAAGCCAAGTTCGAGCTCCAGATCTCTGATCTGACGCGATACGGCGGGTTGTGCGATGTGCAGACGCTCCGCAGCATGGCTGATCCCACTGTGCTCGGCAACGGCCACGAAGTAGCGCAAGTGGCGAAGCTCCAATACATAACCCTCCGGCATGAGAACGATCAGGTCATAGCATTGGAAAGTATCAAATCAAAACGACATCTTGGTTTGTGCAGATACCGCGGGGAGGACCGATCCAATGCCCAGCACAACGACATCACCAGTTTCCGGGGTGGCCCTCGGCACTTTGACCGTGTTGTGCTGGGCCGGTTACAATGTTGCAGCGAAAGCGGGGATCGACGCCGGGCTGTCTCCGGCCGCGCTGAGTTTTCTGCGTTACCTCACACCCGGCCTCGTCGCGGTGCCGCTGTGGGTCTGGCAGCGGCGACGGTGGGAGAGCACTGGTCTACCCTTCATCCGCCTTATTGCGCTCGCAATCCTCGGGGGCCCCCTCTTCGGATTGATCGCGGTTGCCGGATACCAATTCGCGCCGCTGTCTTACGGGCTGCTCTTTGCGCCCGTTGCGGTCTTCATGACCGGATTGCTCTGGGGCGGGATTCTGCTGAATGAACCGATCACCGCCCCCCGCATTTTCGGGGCCATCGTGATGTTCGGTGGCCTCGCGCTTGTTGTCGGCGTTCATAGGGGCGGGCTCGGGCCCCAATGGCCCATCGGCATAGCGCTCTTCGTGATGGCGGGCTGCATGTGGGGCAGTTACACCGCATTGGTCAGATACTGGCGCATCCCGACGCTGGAAGGGACCGCTGCTGTCGCGTCGCTCGGCGCTGTCATCGCAGCTATTGCGCTTGGTCCCTGGGCCGTGGTGTCATTTGGAGAAGCGGAGGCCTCAATGCTTCTGACGCAGATCATCATGCAGGGGTTGGTGGGCGGCGTCCTGAGCGTCGTTGCGCTGATCGCGCTGCTGCGACGCGTGCCGGCCCAGATCGCGGCGATGCTGCCGACCTTCACACCGGCAGTCGCGCTGTTCATCGCCTGGGCCGCGCTTGGCACCAGACCGCAACCGGCCGAGCTTGTTGGTGCGGCCATCATCTTTGCTGGCTTCATGCTCGCGACCAGACCGGAGCTATGCACGCCCCCATTCATGAGACGGAGCACACCATGAGCAAACAAAGAAGACTGGCCCTCGTCACGGGTGCGAACCGGGGCATCGGCAAGGAGGTGGCGCGGCAGCTTGCGTCCGAGCATGACCTCCACACGCTCGTCGGATCGCGCGACCTTGCGAAAGGAGACGCCGCCGCAGCCGAGATCGGGCATGGCGCTGAGGCGATCCAGTTGGACGTGGCCGACGATGCCTCCGTGGCGAAAGCGTTCGATGAGATCGAGCAGCGTTTCGGCAGGCTCGACGTTCTGGTGAACAATGCGGGCGTCGACTACGACACCGACCAACGCGCAAGCTCCGCCGATCTCGGCAGAGTTCGCCAGACCTTCGCGACCAACCTCTTTGGCGCCTGGGCGGCCGCCCTCGCAGCGATCCCGCTTCTGCGTCGCGGCAGGTCGGCCCGCATCGTCAACGTCTCGTCAGGATCCGGATCCCTGAGCGACATGGGCGGCGGAACGCCCGGCTACGGGGTCTCGAAGGCGGCCTTGAATGCGTTGACGTTGAAACTCGCCGATGAGTTGCGGCGCGACCACATTCTCGTCAACGCGGTCTGCCCGGGTTGGGTGGCGACCGATATGGGTGGCGGCGGTCGGCCGATCCCGGAGGGTGCGCGCGGCGTGGTTTGGGCGGCGACACTGCCGGATGACGGACCGACCGGGGGTTTCTACAGAGATGGCAAGCGCATTGCGTGGTGAAACAGAGCCGAAACCCCCAGACATCAGCTCAGACAATGCAAGCAAGGATGCCCCAACGCAGTGTCAGCGGCGCGTCCGGCAGCCATATGTGCGGCTCATATGATGCCGCTGCGCGCCTGAGCGGAGGGCTTGGAAGACGGTGGTCGCCCGGCGGATTACGAGACGTCGACTGACACAGGGCTCACCCAAAGGCGCGACGACGACCCCAAGACCATTGACCCGCGTGTAAATCGAAACAGGTCAGGCACAGGAGCGGACTGTCGGGGGGTCAAATGCGCAGAAGGTTCACATGTGCCGCAGCGATGGTTGTCGCGATGCCTGCGACCGCCCTGGATCTGCAGGAAACGGGCCGATACGACCTCAACCGCCCCGCCAGCCTGGATTATGATCCGACCTTCTGCGGCCTCTGGATCGCCAACGAGGGACCCGAGGCTGTGCTGGTCACGCTGCAGGGCGAAGAGCTCAGGCGTGTGAGCAGTGATCTGTCCCGCATCAAGGCGATTTCGCTGGAAGGCGATCACCTGCTTGTGGCCGACGGGTTTGGCCAGATGCAACGGTTGACGAAAGACGGCGAAGTCATGGAGCCGCCTTTCGATCTGGACGGCGGGTATGCGGATACCGAAGGCATCGCGATTGCCGCGAGTGGCGACATCGTCACCGTCGAGGACGATCCCGAGCGCCTGTCCTGGTTCAGCCCGGCCGGTGAGCTGAAAACCCAGATTGACACGATGGATCTGTCCCCGCCGCTGAGCGAGGCGCAGGGGATCGCGATTGACCCGCGCACGGGCCACCTGCTGATCGTTGACGATTGGGAAGGGTCCAACAGCCTCTACGAGTTCACCTCGACGGGTGAGCTGCTCGCCCAGGCGAGTTTGCTGGAATATGGCACTGACCCGGAGGGCATCGCTATACGGCCCGGCTCCGATCAGCTGTTCATCGCATTTGACGGTGGGGCGCAGATCGTGACATTCGATTACACGCCCACCCTGCCGCCCGGTGCCGCGCCGTTGCCGCCTGGCGCCGACTGCATGATGTTTTGAACGCAAAGAGTCTGCCGAGTTGCGGGTCGTCCGTCTGGGCGTGCGCCGAAGGCGGGAAACGTCGGTCGGCCAGGTCGCTCGAAGACCGTGACGCGGCCCAAAAACAGCCGAAGAGCCACCGCAAGCGACGTTGTTCGCCGGTCCAGTCCGCAAGCACCCGCCTTGTCAGCGGTCGGCGACGGATGCCTGATACGCGTCGAGATCGCGAACCAGCGTCTGACCGGATGTCACATCGCTTCGCGCACAGAATTCGGCCCAAACACTGCCATAAGGAAGGTCCTTCAGCTCCTCCGTCAGGGTCAGCCGGGTGGTGAAGTCCAATGCGTCTTCCGCCGCGCGCAGGCGGCCCCACGGCTTCAGCAGCGCATTCAAAAGCGCCTTTTGCATGTTGCGGGTGCCGATCACCCAGGCAGCGGTCCGGCTGATCGTGGCGTCGAAGAAATCAAGCCCGATATGCGTGCGGCCGAGCAAGTCCGCGCTAACGAGTTCCTGCGCCATCGCGAGGATGTCGTCGTTCAGCAGGATCACGTGGTCGCTGTCCCATCGCATGGGCCGGGAGACGTGCAAAAGGATCTCGGGCAGCGACAGGGCAACGGCGGACAGCTTGTCGGCGATGCTTTCCGTGGGATGAAAGTGCCCCATGTCGAGGCAGAGCAGCGTGCCCTTGCGGATCGCGTAGCCGAGGTAGAATTCGTGGCTGCCCACGGTGCAGGCCTCGACCCCGATCCCGAAGAGCTTGGATTCGACCGCGTCGCGCATGTTCGGCTTCGTCTCACTCAGCATCGTATCGAGTGACTCTTCCAGCCGGCCGCGCGCCGCCATCCGATCGATCGGAAGGTCCTTGTAGCCATCAGGCACCCAGATGTTGTTGATCGCTGGGGAACCGAGGTCCCGCCCCATCTGGGCCGCGATATCGCGTGTCCGCTTTCCGTGTTCGATCCAGAACGCGCGGATGCCCGCATCGGGATGCGAAAGCGTCAGGTTGTCGTCGGCCTTGACGTGGGCGAAAAAGGTCGGGTTGAAATCGAGGCCGATGCCCTGATCTTTCGCCCAGTCGACCCATGGCACGAAATGACGATACTCGATTTCATCTCGGTCGGGCGCTTCGTCGGTGTCGAGGTACATGGCGTGCAGGTTTAGGCGGTGTTTGCCCGGAATCTGAGAGTAGGCAAACTCCAGATCCGCCCGCAACTCGTCCGGGTTGCGCGCCCGCCCCGGATGATTTCCCGTCGCCTGAATGCCGCCACCCGAAGAGCCCGTTCGGCTTTCGAACCCGACAACGTCGTCGCCCTGCCAGCAATGGACGGAAATCGGAATGCCCTTCAATCGCGCGATGGCAGCCTCGGTATCGACACCCCACTCCGCGAATTGTGCCTTGGCGGTTTCATATCCCATGACCGATGCCCCCCCTCTCTATCGCGTGAAGGCCTGAACGTTGCCTGCATCGACGTTCAGGATGTTGCCCGTCGACTTGGATGACGTGTCAGCCGCGAAGAAATAGCACGCCTCGGCGATGTCCTCCGGCAGGACAGAGCGTTTGAGCATCGAGCGGTTGCGGTACATCTCCTGCAGCCCCTGCTTGTCGGTTCCATAAGTCGTCGCGCGTTGTTCCAGCCATTCGCCTTCCCAGATTTTGGAGCCTTGCAGCACGGCATCCGGGTTCACCACGTTGACCCTGATCCCAACGTCGGCGCCCTCCAGCGCCAGACAGCGGGCAAGGTGGATTTCCGAGGCTTTCGCAGTGCAGTAGGCCGAGGCGTTGGGGGAGGCCGCAAGCCCGTTTTTCGACGCGACGAAGACGACCGACCCGCCCATGCCTTGGGTGCGCATGACCTTGAAGGCCTCGCGGCTCACGAGGAAGTAGCCGGTCGAGAGGATGTCCATGTTCCGGTTCCACAGCTCCAGCGTCGTGTCCTCGACGGGCGCAGATGACGCGATACCAGCGTTCGAGACCATTATGTCGATGCCACCAAACTCCACCGCCGTCTCTGCCAGCGCGTTTACCACTGCGGCCTCATCCGTCACATCCATCAGAACGGATCGCACCACATCCTGGCCGAACTTTTGCGTCAGAGCGGCTTTGGTGGCCTGCAGACCGTCGGCGTTGATATCGGCCAACATCACGCAGGCGCCTTCGGACAGATAGCGGTCCGCCGTTGCCGAGCCGATCCCGCCGGCGCCGCCGGTGATCAGTGCGACACGGCCGGCCAGTGATTTGGGCCTGGGCATGCGCTGCAGCTTCGCCTCTTCCAGGAGCCAGTATTCGATGTTGAAAGCTTCCTGTTCGGGCAGGCCGCAGTAGTCGCTTACCGCGCTTGCGCCGCGCATGACATTGATTGCGTTGACATAAAATTCACCCGAAATTCGTGCCGTCGCCTTGTCCTTGGCGAAGGTGATCATGCCGACACCGGGGATCAGGTAAACAACCGCATTGGGATCGCGCATGGCCGGAGAATTCTCGTGTTTGCAGCGCTCGTAGTAAGCGGCGTAATCCTCGCGGTAGGCTGCGATCTGTGCAGGCAGACCGTCCAGAACCTCCTCGATGTTGTTCTGTGCGGGATCGAACCCCACGACGAGGGGCCGGATCTTCGTGCGCAAGAAATGATCGGGGCAGGAGGTGCCAAGCGCCGCCAAGGGCTTCATGTCGCGCGCGTTCACAAACTCAAGCACCGTCTCGGTATCGTTGAAATGACCGACCATATGCTGGTTGCCGCTGACGAAGCCTCGGATCGCGGGCATCAGGCGGGCCGCCACGCGCCGACGGTCAGCAGGAGAGAGACTTTCGTGCACAGCACCGCCGAACGCCGGGACGTCTGCGGTGCGTTTGCCCAGCCAGTCGGTTGCGACGTTGATCACGTCGATGGTGCAATCGTAGCAGTCCTTTGCCGTCTCCGCCCAGGTGAAGAGCCCATGGCTTTCCAGCACTACACCCTCGGCCTCCGGAGTCTCGAGGCAGAATTTCTCCAACCAAAGCCCGAGTTCGTACCCGGGCCGCTTCCACGGCAACCATCCGATGCGGTCACCAAAGATCTCGCGTGTCAGGTCACGCGAGTTCTTTGACGCGGCAATTGCGATGATCGCATCAGCGTGAACGTGATCCACATGTTTGCGCGGCACGTAGGCGTGCAGCGGCGTGTCGATAGAGGCCGCCCGCGGGTTCAACTTGAACGTGCAGTGAGGCAGGTAGCCGACCATCTCATCTTCGAACTCCACCCCCCGATAGAGCCCCTTGAGCGCGGTCAGCTTGTCCATGTAGAGCGTCGCAAACCCGTCGAGCGTCATCGACCCGATGTCCCCGCCCGAGCCTTTGACCCAGAGGACTTCGACTGCCTCTCCCGTCAGAGGATCGGTTTCCATGACCTTCGCCGAGGTGTTGCCGCCACCGTAGTTGGTCACGCGCTTGTCTGCGCCCAAGATATTGGAGCGGTAGAGCAACAGCTCCGAATCGGATTTGCCTTTGGCAGCCTCGGGATCCCAGCGGTTTTCGAGAAGCTGATTATCGTCCGTTTTCAACATGTTGCTCTCTCTGGCGCTCGGGCCCGGTGGTGACATGGCGGTGCAGACAGGCTTAATCTGATGCGTCTATATGTCAATCAAGAACAATCATGTTCCGTCATGCTGCGATGCAGAATGACGGATTTTGACTGAAATTGATTGACAGGGATCGCGAATCTGCACACCGTTCCCCCAACGGGAGGCGCATTTGCACGAAAAAGAACGCCATAGGATCATCCTGTCCGCGGTTCAGGACCGGCCGGTTGTGACCGTCATCGACCTGTGCAGCCTGACCGGGGTGTCAGAGGCAACGATCCGGCGCGATATCTCGACACTGCATATGCAGCAGAAGTTGCGCCGCGTGCGCGGCGGCGCCGAGGCGATCACCCCGCCGCAATTCGTGGGTCTCGCCGGCCGACCCTTCGCGGTGAACGAGACGCTGAGGATCAACGAAAAGCAGGCGATCGCGCGCGCAGCGGTAGACCTGTGCGAGGATGGCGACAGTATCATCATCAACGGCGGCACCACGACATTCCAGATGGTGCATCCGCTCGCCAGCCGGCGATTGCAGGTTTTCACGAATTCCTTTCCGATTGCCGAGCACCTGCTGAAACACTCGAAAAACACCCTCATGCTGTCGGGCGGTGCGATCTACCGCGAACAGAACATCATCCTGTCGCCCTTCGACAATGATGTGACGCGCAACTTCTATGCCAAGCGGATGTTCATGGGCGCGCAGGGTCTGGGACCCATCGGCCTGATGGAGGCCGACCCGCTGCTGATTCAAGCCGAGCAGAAACTCATTGGCCAAGCCGATGAACTCGTCGTTCTGGTCGACAGCTCGAAATTCGCCCAACGATCGAGCCTCGTTCTTTGCCCGCTCGAACGTGTCGGCACGGTGATCACCGATGACGGCATCTCCGACACCGCGGCGGCCGTGCTCGAGGCCGCAGATGTTAACCTGATCGTCGCCCCTGCGGGCGGCGCTCAAGAGGAAGAGGCAGCCTCATAACCGCCTCAGAACCACACGTCCAAACGTGACCTTCAGGGAGGATCCAAATGAAACGTCGCTCATTCACTTCACTCGTCGCGGGGCTGAGCCTTGCGGCTGGTATGATGGGATCAACGGCCATGGCGCAGGACGACATGCGCATCGCGCTCGTCGTCAAAGCCCTTGGCATCGGCTTCTTCGAAGCGGCCGCGGAGGGCGCTGAAGAGGCCGCAAAAGAGCTTGGCAATGTCGAGATCATCTATACCGGTCCGACCGACACAACGGCGGAAGGCCAGATCGAGGTCATCAACGCGCTGATCGCACAGGGGGTCGATGCCATCGCGATCTCGGCCAATGATCCGGATGCGGTTGTTCCGGCGCTGAAGCGGGCGATGGATCGTGGTATCACCGTGATCTCATGGGATTCGGGTGTGGCCGAAGATGGCCGCCAGATGCACCTCAACCCCTCCTCGACGGAGCTGATCGGAAACACGATCATCAAGCTGGCTGCAGATCACATGCCCGATGGCGGGGACGTTGCCATCCTGTCGGCAACCGCCACGGCGACCAACCAGAATGCCTGGATCGAGGCGGCCAAGGGTGTCTTGCCGAATTACGAGGGCGTCAATCTGGTCACGACCGTCTATGGCGATGACCTGTCCGACAAATCCTACCGCGAAGCGCAGGGCTTGATGGCGTCCTACCCCGATCTGAAGGCGATCATCGCGCCAACGACAGTGGGCATCCTGGCCTCCTGCCAAGCGGTGACCGACGCCGGCAAGATTGGCGAGATCAACGTGACCGGACTTGGGCTGCCCTCTGAAATGGCCGGCTGCGTGGAGTCGGGTGCCACGAAAAGTTTCGCGATCTGGAACCCGATCGACCTTGGGTATTCCGCAACCATGCTGGCGCATGCCATCGCAAACGGAGCCGAAGCCGCTCCGGGTGCGGAGATTGCGATGGGCCGGATGGGGTCCGTCACGCTGGACGACACCAATTCGGCGGCGATGTCGGACCCCTTCACCTACGACAGCTCGAACATCGACCAGTTCAAGTCGATCTTCTGAACCGAGCAGGTCCGGCGCGGGCAGGCAGCTGCGCCGGACCACGACCCACCCGAGCGCAATCGAAGCGGGCTCATGCAGTTGGAGTTGAGAGCAGACGTGTCCACCCAGACCGCCTCCGGCGTGACACCGCTGCTGTCGCTTTCGGGGGTCACAAAGACCTTTCCGGGTGTGCGGGCGCTGTCGGATGTGTCGCTGAAGCTCTATCCCGGCAAGGTGACGGCGCTTGTGGGCGAGAACGGCGCGGGCAAGTCGACCTTGGTGAAGGTCCTGACGGGCATCTATCAGCCGGACGATGGCGACATCCGGATTGACGGTCAGCCGGTGCGGTTCCCGACCCCGCAGTCGGCCGAACACGCGGGCGTGACCGCGATCCATCAGGAAACCGTCCTCTTCGATGAACTGTCCGTGGCCGAAAACATCTTTCTGGGGCACGCCCCGACGGGGCGGTTCGGACTGATCGACTCGAGTGCGATGATGACACGCGCGAGAGAGATCCTGTCGAGCATCGGCGGGGCGATCGATCCCGGCACGACGCTGAAAGAGCTTGGCACGGCGAACAAGCACCTTGTCGCCATCGCCCGGGCGCTCTCCGTCGATGCGCGCGCGGTGATCATGGATGAACCGACGGCGGCGCTCAGCCATGCCGAGATCGAAGAGCTCTATGAGTTGGTCGAGGAGCTGAAACGGCAGGGCAAGGCGATCCTGTTCATCAGCCACAAGTTCGACGAGATCTTTCGCATCGCGGACTTCTACACGGTCTATCGCGACGGGCAGATGGTCGGCGAAGGTGCGATGTCGGAGGTGAGCGAGCCAGAGCTCGTCAAAATGATGGTCGGTCGTGATGTCAGTCAGATCTTCCCCAAGCGCGATCACAACATCGGGGCCGAGATCCTTGTGGTCGATGACTATCAGCACCCGACCGAGTTCGCAGATATCGGCTTCACGCTGCGGCGCGGTGAAATCCTTGGCTTCTACGGCCTTGTCGGCGCAGGTCGGTCGGAATTCATGCAGGCGCTGTTCGGGATCACACGGCCGTCTGGTGGCACGGTGAAGATCGACGGCGCACCGGTCACCATCCGCTCTCCTGCTGATGCGGTGGCCAGCGGCATCGTGTATGTGCCCGAAGACAGAGGCAGGCAGGGCACCATCGGTGCGCTGCCGATCTTCCAGAATGTAACCCTGCCCTCGCTGACCCGCACCTCGCGCAAGGGCTTTCTCAAGCTGGCCGAAGAATTCAAGCTCGCCCGCGCGTACGCCACGCGACTGGATTTGCGGGCCGCCTCGCTGGATACGGATGTCGGCAACCTGTCGGGCGGCAATCAGCAGAAGGTGGTCATCGCCAAATGGCTGGCCACCCAGCCCAAGGTCATTGTCCTGGACGAGCCCACGAAAGGGATCGATATCGGGTCGAAAGCGGCCGTACATGACTTCATGGCCGAGCTTGCCGCGCAGGGGCTGGCTGTCATCATGGTCAGTTCGGAAATCCCGGAAATTGTGGGCATGTCCGACCGGGTCATCGTGATGCGGGAGGGGCGGATCGCCGCCAGGCTCGATCGCGATGACATCACACCGGAAACGCTGGTCGGACATGCCGCTGGCCTCGGGGAGACCAGGCGATGAAACGGATCCTCGCGTCGCGTGAGGCTTTGCTTCTCGTGGCCATCGGGCTGCTTCTTGCGCTGATCGCAACGCGCTTTCCGGGCTTTGTCACCCCCTCGAACCTGGCGGCTGTCTTCAACGATACGGCCCCTCTGATCCTCTTGGCGATCGGCCAGATGATTGTCATCCTGACCAGATGCATTGACCTGTCGGTTGCGGCCAACCTCGCGCTGACCGGCATGGTCGTGTCATTGATCAATATCGCCGCCCCGGGGTTGCCCATCATCGCGATCTTTGCCGTCGCCATCGGCTTCGGAGCCCTCCTGGGGATGTTCAACGGCATATTGGTGTGGAAACTCGCCATCCCGCCCATCGTGGTGACCCTCGGCACGATGACCATCTTTCGCGGGATCATCTTCCTTCTGACCGAAGGCAAATGGGTCAACAGCCACGAGATGAGCGATGCGTTCAAGGCTGTCCCGCGGACCGTCATCCTGGGCCTTCCGGTCTTGAGCTGGATTGCGATTGCGGCGGTGATCCTGTTCAGCATCGTCATGACGCGCACGACCCTCGGCCGTGCGTTCTACGCGGCCGGGGGCAATCCGCACGCCGCGACATATGCCGGGATCAATGTGGGGCGGACGCAGTTCTGGGCCTTCACCACCTCGGGCGCCATCGCTGGGCTGACCGGATACCTCTGGGTGTCGCGGTTTGCGGTCGCCTATGTCGATGTTGCAGGCGGGTTCGAGCTGACCGTTGTTGCCGCTTGCGTCATTGGCGGCGTATCGATCATGGGCGGTATCGGATCGGTTCCCGGTGCACTTCTGGGGGCGCTCTTCCTCGGGATCATCGCCAACGCACTGCCCGTCGTGAACATCTCGCCGTTCTGGCAGATGGCGATCTCGGGCGCGGCGATCATCATCGCGGTTGTTCTGAACGCACAGGCGAACCGTTCACCCGGCCGCATCATTCTGAAACGTGCGGAGCGTGCGGGATGACCGCGAGCCGCGGCATCCCCGACCGCCTGCGCACCCCGATGGAGCGGAACCTGAAGAGTTGGGAGAGCCTGTTGATGCTGGTGGCCATCGGCATCTTCGTCGCCAACTCCTTCGCCTCACCGTATTTCCTGAATGCCTGGAACCTCAGCGACGCGACGTTCAATTTCACCGAAAAGGCGATGATCGCCTTCGCCATGGCGCTGCTGATCATCTCGGGCGAGATCGACCTGTCCGTGGCGGCCATTATCGCGCTGGCCTCCACGGCCATGGGGGCGGCGGCGCAGGCGGGTGTGGGGACCGAGGGGCTTGTTCTGATCGGGCTCTCTGTCGGGCTGCTCTGCGGTGCGTTCAACGGGATACTCGTGACCGGGCTTGGATTACCGTCCATCGTGGTCACCATCGGCACGATGAGCCTCTTCCGCGGGATCAGCTTCATCATCCTCGGGGACCAGGCCTATCGTGGGTATCCGCCGGACTTCGCCTTCTTCGGACAGGGATATGTCTGGTGGGTGATCTCATTCGAGTTCGTGCTGTTCGCGATCATCGCGGCCATCTACGCGGTACTGCTTCACATGACCAACTTCGGCCGCGCGGTTTACGCCATCGGCAACAATGCGACTGGGGCGCTCTTCTCCGGCATTCGAGTGGGGCGCGTGAAGTTCATCCTGTTCCTGTTGACGGGGCTGATGTCCGGGGTTGCGGCGATCTGCCTGACCTCTCGGCTTGGCTCAACCAGGCCCTCTATCGCCTTCGGCTGGGAGCTTGAGATCGTCACCATGGTCGTCCTTGGCGGCGTCAACATCCTGGGAGGCTCGGGTTCGATCCTGGGGGTTGTGATCGCGGCTTTCGTGATGGGGCTTGTGACCTTCGGTCTTGGCCTGCTGAATGTGCCGGGTATCGTGATGTCGATCGTGATCGGGGCGCTGCTGATCTCCGTCATCGCGTTGCCGCGGCTCTGGTCGATGTGGAGGGCAGGCTGATGGAGAAATACGCCTTCAAGATGCGCCTCAACCCCGGCCGCAAAGACGAGTACAAACGGCGTCATGACGAAATCTGGCCAGAGCTGGTCAGCCTTCTGAAGGATGCGGGTGTATCAGATTACTCGATTCATCTGGACGAGGAGACCAATACGCTCTTCGGTGTTCTCTGGCGGACCGAGGATCACCGCATGGACGCCCTGCCCCAGCACGACGTCATGCAACGCTGGTGGGCCTACATGGCGGACATCATGGAGACTAGGCACGACAACGAACCGGTGGCGGTGCCTCTGACGTCCGTCTTCCATCTGCCATGACGCCCGGCCACGTCGCCGTCATCGACATCGGCAAGACCAATGCCAAGCTCGCGCTTGTGGACACCTCTGATCTGTCCGAGATCGCCGTTGTCACGCGACCAAACACCGTACTTGCAGGACCGCCCTACCCTCATTTCGATGTGGAGACCATCTGGGCCTTCCTTCTGGATGCGCTGGCGCAGTTCCACAAGAAATACGGCATCGAGGCGATATCCGTGACGACGCACGGGGCCGCTGGCGCTCTGATCGCTGCGGATGGACGTCTGGCCGCGCCGATCCTCGATTACGAGCACCCCGGCCCAGACGACCTCGTCGACGCCTATGCCAAACTCCGGCCCGCGTTTGCGGAAACAGGCTCGCCCCGGCTGCCCATGGGCCTGAACCTCGGGGCTCAGATCCACTGGCAATTCTCGCAGGATCCAACGCTGCGGGGTCGCACCAGATCAATCGTGACCTATCCTCAATACTGGGGGCATCGGCTGACGGGGGGTCTTGCCAGCGACGTGACCTCCTTGGGGTGCCACACCGATCTCTGGAACCCGTTTGAAACCCACTTCTCCAGCCTTGTTGATCGCATGGACATTGCGGACAAGATGGCGCCGGCGCGGCACTCGGCGGAGGTGTTGAGCCCCCTTCTGGGCGAGGTCGCAGCACGAACCGGTCTCGATCCGGGCACACCTGTGTATTGCGGGATCCACGATTCCAACGCCTCGCTGCTGCCGCACGTGATACGCCGCGACCCACCGTTTTCAGTGGTCTCGACCGGAACATGGGTCATTGCCATGACCATTGGAGGCGCCGACGTGGCGCTGGATGCATCCCGCGACACGCTGGTCAACGTGAACGCCCTTGGTGCACCGGTGCCCTCTGCCCGCTTCATGGGCGGTCGGGAGTTCGAAATTGTCGGCCGAGGCCAGGCTGTGGCATGCAGCGCGGCGGGACTCGCATCCGTCGCTGAGCGTGGCCCCCTATTGATGCCCGCGGTCGTGCCCGACAGCGGCCCGTTTCAAGGGCGGCAGCATCGTTGGATCGGATCGGAACCGGAACCGGGAACAGCTGAACGTACCGCGGCGCTCAGCTTCTATCTGGCGATGATGACCGCGGAATGCCTGTCGCTGACCGGACATGAGGGGCCGATCGTCGTCGAGGGGCCATTCGCGGCAAATGCCGGCTACTGCGGGATGCTGTCAGTCGCAACGAAGTGCCGCGTTCTGACCGCCGGCAGCGCAACCGGGACCAGCCAGGGGGCTGCAATGCTCGCACTTGGATCGACCGAGATACCAAAGGTTGAAGACACAAGTGGGTTCGCACCAGAAGACGGCGGCATCTACACACGATACGCTGAGACGTGGCGACAGGCGGTTTGCGGAAGCTGAGGTCAGGCACTTGGTGTTGCGTTACTCAGGCAATGTTTCGAGCCTTCGGCCGCGATCTCGCATATCTGGCCTTGCATCAATGCGGGACGACCCGAATTCGACCGATGCTCAGTCGAACGACAAAGCTTTCAGGTCCTGCTTCAACGCTTCGTTGTCGTCCCGGCCAAGCATCTCATCGACGTCGTCGTGGGTTTTTCGCCATATCGGCACCGCTTGAACCAGCAGATCCCGCCCGTCGTCTGTCAGCGTGATCCGTCTGCTACGCTTGTCTTTCGGGTCGGCCAGCATCGCCAGAAGCCCCCGCCTTTCGAGAGGTTTGAGGTTGGCGGTCATTGTCGTCCGATCCATGGCGAGAAAATGCGCCAGCTCGCCGACGCGGGGCGCACCCGGACGGTTCAACGCCATCAGAAGCGAGTACTGGCCGTGGGTCAAACCGACCGGCCGCAGTGCTTCATCAAAGCGCCGTGCGATCGCTCGCGCAGCACGTTGAAGGTGAAGGCACAGGCACCGGTCGCGGACCTCGTGCGTTACCTCTATCGGCAAGTCTGCTCTCATGAAGAACCATTACGTTGACATCAACGTAATTGTCAATATTTTGGATGCCAGAGGAGTGATTCCTCAGTGAGGTTGCTCATGAACACCTATATCAACCTGCCGGTTCAGGATCTGTCGCGCTCAAAAGCGTTCTTCGAAGCGCTGGGGTTCAGCTTCAACGATCAGTTCTGTGATGACACCGCGCTGAGCATGGTGATCGGTGAGACATCCTTTGCCATGCTGCTGACGCACGAGAAGTTCGGCAGCTTCACTGACAAGGAGATCGCTGACACCAGCGAGACCAGCCAGGTGCTGATCGCGCTGCAACTCGAGAGCAAAGAGGCCGTCACGAATATGATGGAGACAGCTGTCGAACACGGCGGTAGGGCGACGCGCGCGCCAGAAGATCACGGCTTCATGTACGGTCACGCCTTCGCTGACCCGGATGGCCACATCTGGGAGCCGTTTTGGATGGACGCTGAAGCCGCCGTAGGGGCCGCATGATGCACCGGGTGCGCACATGTCTCTGGTTTGAACGGGGCGGCGCGGAGGCGGCGGAATTCTATGTCTCCCTGCTGCCCGACAGCCAGATGGAAACGGTCCTGGCCCCGGATGGCGCCGAGCCGCTGCTTGTGAACTTCACGCTGGCAGGCGCGCCATATCAAATCCTCAACGGCGGGCCGCATTTCAAATTGACGGAAGCGGCCTCGATCAGTGTGCTTGCCGACCGTCAGCAGGAAATCGACCGGCTTTGGGCCGCGCTCACTGCCGATGGCGGAGAGGAAAGCCAATGCGGTTGGCTCAAGGATCGCTGGGGTCTGTCGTGGCAGATCTACCCCCGCGCCCTGCTCGACATGCAAGCCTCCGACGATCAGGTGGCCGCCGAACGCGCCCGCCAAGCCATGTACAGCATGAAAAAGCTCGATATTGCCGCCCTGGACGCCGCATTTGCCGGCTCCGCATCATAAGGAGATCATAATGTCCTACATTACCGTCGCAGCCTATGCAGTACCGACCGCGAACCGAGACGCCTTCATTGCGCATTCGAAGGAGGTGACCCCGCTTTTCAAGAAGCACGGCGCCCTTGCCGCTGTTGATGCCTGGGGCGACGACGTACCGGATGGTGAGACAACCTCCTTTCCGATGGCTGTGAAATGTGGATCGGACGAGACGGTTGCGTATTCGCATATCATCTGGCCGGACAAGGAGACGCATGACGCGAACATGCAGAAGGTCATGACGGATATGGAGCGCGCCATGCAGGACAACCCCATGCCCTTCGATGGCAAGCGCATGATCTTTGCCAGTTTTCAGACTGTCGTCGAGGCCTAGAGGTGCAAGCCGGAAGGTAAGGCCCCATCAGATCAGGGAGAAGTCGCTATGCCCGAGACGGAGTTGACCATTCTTGTTGGCACCACGAAGGGCGCCTTCCTGCTTCGGCCTGAAAGCGCCAAGGGCCAATGGGCGATCAGCGGCCCGTTCTGTGACGGTTGGCCGATCAATCATCTGGCCAGCGATCCGGACACCGGCACGATCTGGGCCGGTGGCGGCGGAGACTGGAGCGGCGCGGGTGTGTGGCGGTCCGAGGATGGCGGGGAGACATGGGACGTCACGCGGCTGACCACGGGCGAGATGGACACCTGGGCCGCGAATGATCCGGAGTTTGCCAAGATGATCGGCTGGACGGAGAGCGAGTTGCCCTTCGGCGACAGGTTCTCGCAGATCTGGTCGCTGCATCACGCGGGCGGCACGCTTTACGCCGGGACCAAGCCCGCGAACCTGCTGGCCAGCGAAGACGGCGGAAAGACGTGGGAGCGCCTCGGCAGCCTGACCGAGCATGAGTCCGCAGACACATGGAACCCGGGCGCGGCGGGCCTGGTCCTGCACACCATCGTTTCGGATCCGGAGAACTCCAGGAAGCTCTGGGTCGGCATCTCGGCCGCCGGCGTCTTTGCAACGGAAGACGGCGGCAAATCATGGGAGCGCCGCAACCGACTGTCGAATGCACAGGAGTGTGGCCATCACGACCACCCCGCCGCACCGCGCGACGGAGAAACGGGGCATTGCGTGCACAACATCATGCGGGCCAAGGGGGCCGAAGACCTGCTCTACCAGCAAAATCACCACGGTGTCTGGCGGTCGTCCGATGGCGGCCGAAGCTGGGACGACATCACCAATGGCCTCCCGTCAACCTTCGGTTTTCCCATCCGCGTTCATCCGCGCGATCCCGAAACCATCTGGACCCTGCCCCTGAACGGGGACTCAATCGGTCGTTTTCCTCCGGATGCGGCCGCGGCCGTCTGGCGCTCGAGAGACGGTGGCGAAAGCTGGGAAGCCTTGCGTGCCGGACTGCCGCAGGAGGGCTGCTATTTCACCGTATTGCGACAGGCGATGGCCGGGGACACCTGCGACCCGGCGGGCATCTATTTCGGCACAAACAGCGGCTCCGTCTTTGCCAGCCATGACGAGGGCGACAGCTGGGACGAGATCGCACGGCACTTGCCGACAATTCTCGGCGTCGAAGTGATGGCGCGTAGCTAACAGTCCCGACCTGGCGGTTAACGGATCAAGGCGCGGCGCTCACGGGCGGCATTTGACCCCGCGAGGATGTCGTTCGATGCCGGCACGCAGTGGGGTTCCGGCTGGCGGATGCATCGGCAAGCCACCGTGCCCCTCCATAGAACCTAACGCGCGGAAACTGGACAAATGTCCACGTTAAATCAGCCCGAGGTTTCTGGTATACAGGCGAGTATGGTTCGACTGATGGCGATACTCTGCATGCTCTGCCTTATGGGTGCGGGCATTTTGCTTGTGCTGCCGGACCCGTGGGCCAAGGCGGAGCGAAGAGCGGCACAGGATGCCGCGGCGCTCGCCGATCTGATAGCCACACCCGACAAGATCAGTTGGCGGCTGATAGACGACGTGCCCTTGCTCCGCGCGATGGTTTGGGATGCCGATGGAGCACGTCATTACCCTCCGCCCCAGGGCATGGCCCCCTTGCCGTATGAGTTCTCGGATGAGGCGGAGCGGCAACTGGTTTCCTTTCAGGCAACGGTCGACGCGGTTGCATGGGCGCCATTCGACACCGCGGGTCGACAACTTCTCTACTGTGGGGCCGTGCCGGCCGTCTGTCTCGTCTACGATCGCGTGCTTCTGGAGGAGGCGTTAGGGCTTCGCGCGGGTGCGCTTGCCGCGAAACAGTCCAAAGGCAGCCTGGCAATTCTGCTGGCAGCGCTCTCCTGCCTGTTCGGCGGCTACGGCCTTTGGCTCGGGCAAAGGCCAAAAGAGGCAGGGCCGGCCTTCAAGATCGTGCCCGAGCGCCATATCGCCATACGCGACACGCTTGAGATCTCTCTGACCCCGCGCGATCTGAAGCTGCTGTCGATCCTGCAAGACCGCGACGGTGCTGTCGTCACGAAAGACGAACTCTACGACGCAGGCTGGGGACGCGATTACATGCCGAATTCGCGCTCCCTCGATCAGCATATCATCAACCTGCGTAGAAAGCTGGACCCCGACAAATCAAGACCTGTTCTGATCGAAACGGTCCATGGCGTGGGCTACCGGCTCGTCAACTGACCAGCTTTTTTGCAGGTTTTTTGCAATTCGCTTGCAGAAATCTAGCACATCCGAAGCAGCCAAGCGGTTCCCTGAGATGTGTCCGAATGCACGGAGGTCCGCATGAAACCGAAGGTGTCACCTTTTGCCCTTGCTCTCTGTCTGGCCACGACCTGTGCGCTGGCGGATGCTGGTACTCCGCTCAAGGTCGAAGACGACCATGGCGTCCTCAATCCCGATGACACGGGCAAAGAGATGATCGTCCGGAAGATCGAGATGGGGATCATCGACTCGGTGACATGCTCTCTGGGAATAAACGTGACCAAGAACGATGATCACCAGCTTGCAAGAAAGCTGACCCGGGAGTGCGCCGAGGCAGGCTTCACCAAGGCCATGACCTGGATGAGCCAACTTGAGGACAACGGCCTCGGGGGTGAGTACAATCCTGACGCCTCCGCCGAATGGGACCGTCGCGCCGCCGAAGCGGGCGACCCTGTGGGCAAGTTCAACCACGGGCTCAACCTGATGCGCGGTCATGGCATCGCGCAAGACGACGCCTTGGGGCGCCAATTCGTGGATGAAGCCGCGAACGACGGGCTGCCCATCGCCAAGCGTCTGCAAGCCGCGGGTTACGATCTCGATGAAGTCACGCCAGATGCGGACAACTGGAAGTATGCGCCGATGTTCTGAACGGCGGCAGCCAGTCCGATCGGTCTTCGGCATGGCTGGCAACTCGAAGGCAGATAGGCTGTTTCGACTAAATGGGAGGAAGACATGACAAAATTGACACGTCGTGAGGGTTTGGCCAGCATCGGTACCGCCGTGACCGCTGTGGCCCTGGGCGCGAACGCCAGCGAGGCCGCATCCCAGGCGGCAGCGGCGTTTGACCAATCCAACGTCAAGTGGAACACGCTCGAAGGTATTGACCACCTATGGTACCACGTCCTGAATGTGGACCGCGAGCTCAACGTGGTCGACCTGCTGTTGAAGTTCGCTGCCAACGAGCGCGTTGTGCTGCACAAGCACCATGCGGACTACAGTACGTTCATCATCCAAGGAGAGCTGCGTCTCTACAACGCCGAGGGCGAATTGACCGAAATACGCCCGACTGCGAGCTTTGTTCAAAAGTCTGCCGGTGGGGCGCCCCACACCGAAGGCGGGGGAGACGAGGATTGCATCGCCTGGTTCAGCAACAAGGGCACCGATGGGGTCATCTATGAAATCCTCGGGCCCAATGGCGACACTCTGGGAACGCTTGGTCTACCTGAGTTTGAAGCCTTGATGCAAACGCAAGACGAGCCCGTGCAACCGATCGTTCCGGGGTGATGCAGAGCGCCTGGCCGCATTGAACGGCTCTATCAGACGGACGCGCCCTCGGATTGTCTGTTCAGCCAGGCGCGAGGAACGCTCGGTTTACTCGTCGGACTCGGCTTGAGGCTTCGTCAAAACACCAGACGCAGCGACAGCGCCCATCACGACAAGGACCGCTCCCGCCACAGCGCCCCATGTCACAGTGGCCACGCCGAAGATGGCGAGCAGCGCAAGAGATCCGATGGGAGTGAGGTAGGCGATCCCGGCGATGGTCGAGGTAAAGCCCGCTCGCGCTGCCTTGTCCCAAAGCACATTGGAGAGCGTCAACGGGGCAATCCCGATCCCGGCAATGGCGAGCCACCGGGGCGCAGACAGAGGGGTCGGCTCTTCGAACAGCCAATGTGCCGCCAAGGCCAGAAGCGCCAGCAGACCCATCGACGGGCCAATCACCTCACCGCCGGTTTTCGCCGAAGACCAAGGCAGGAAGCAGCAAGCTCAGATTTCTCCTGATTGGTTCGGAATACCCGACTGCATGGAAAAGGATCAGCGCATCTGGTGGATTGCCCAATGGCTTGAGAGCCGCGAGGCCATATTTTTGAGACAGGTTTGAACGCCGTCCCACTTTTTCATCGCGCTCAAAACGCCTTTCATGCCCGCGCGCACGGCACTTTGACATCCGACCATCCGGAACCGAATAGCGCAGCATCGTGGTGGCATTTTGATGCACCACACCTTGTCACATTGGGGCCAGCACGCACTATAGCGCGAAACGAAGAAGGGTTGCGACTCGCATGATATTGACACAAACGCTTTCCCGCCGACACGTTCTGGCCGGGCTTCTGCTAAGTACGGCCCTCGCGCCCAACCTGCCCGCCGCGCAGACCGCCGCGCCAACGGAGACGCCTTTTTCCTTCGAGGACCTAAAGCGCGAGATGAAAACGCGCGCCGCCCTGCCCGACACACCGCCTGCGCTGCTTGACACATTTCTCGATGAGCTGAGCTACGACGACTACCGAAATATCTATTTCCGCCCCGAGGCCGCCCGTTTGATGCAGCCGGTGACCCGGTTTCGCCTGGAGGCCTTCCACCCCGGCTGGCTGTACAAGAAACCCGTCAAGATCCACGAGATCGTGGACGGCGTCGCCCGCCCCCTGACCTTCAGCACCAAGGATTTCGAATACCGCAATGAGGTTGCCGAAAAGCTTCCAGAAGCCCCCTCGCTGCCCGGTGTGGCGGGCGTCAAGATCAACACGCCATTCAACACCGCCGAGAAGTATGATGAGCTCATTACCTTTCTCGGTGCGAGCTATTTCCGGGCCCTTGGGGCGGGCAACAGCTATGGCCTGTCCGCGCGTGGGCTGGCTGTGAACACGTGGCGAAGCGGGCCGGAGGAGTTTCCCAGGTTTTCCGCCTTCTGGATCCAGCGCCCCACGCCCGAGGACAGCGCCATTGAAGTCTATGCCGCGCTGGACAGCGCTTCCGTCACCGGGGCCTATCGCTTTGTCATCGCCCCTGGCGCCGATACCGTCATCGACGTCGAGGCAGAGCTCTACTTTCGCGAGACGGTTCCGCATCTGGGCCTCGCGCCTCTGACTTCGATGTTCTATTTCGCGGAGCATTCCGAGCGACGCTTTGACGATTTCCGCCCACAGGTCCATGACAGCGATCTGCTGCGGATGGTCCGGACTTCGGGCGATGTTCTGGTGCGTCCACTCAACAACCCGCCGCGTGTCTCGAACTCCTTCTTCGCGGATGATGAGATCATCGAGTTTGGCCTGGTTCAACGCGACCGGAGTTATGAAGCCTATCAGGATGCGGGCGCGCAGTATCACGACCGCCCCTCGGTGATGATCGACCGCGTGGGCGATTGGGGCCCGGGCAAAATCCGACTGATCGAGATCCCGGCCAAGCTGGAGATTGACGACAATATCGTCCTTCTTTGGGTTCCCGACGAGGCCCCGCAAGCGGGCGAGACGCGCAACTACCGCTACCGCATGCACTGGGGCGCGCTTCCTGCGGACGGCAACGGCGAATTGGCCTATGTGTACAGTACCCGCACCGGGGTCGGCGGAGCGTCAGGCGTGCCGGTGGAGAACCCCAACCTGCGGAAGTTCGTCATTGATTTCCAGGGGGGCACCCTGGGCGGTCTCAACCCCGAGGCCCAGGTCATTCCGGTCGTTACGGCCTCGGCCGGCGAGATCTCCAACCCGGTCCTGCACAAGATCGACGATGCGGATCAGCGATGGCGGCTGTTCTTTGACGTCGACGGGCAAGACGCCGAGCTGATCGAGCTGGTGGCCCATGTCGCAGATCAGGAGCGCAAGCTGTCCGAGGTCTGGCTGTTCCAATGGGTACGCGAGGTCACGGCAGGGTCAGAGAACTGATCTCCGGGCCTCCTCTCGAGCAAGGCGAAGCGACACAGTCGCCTCACTTATTGCGCATCCTTGTCGCACTGATACGGTTGAAATTTGGGGCAGTAGCGAACCTCGTGGCCAAGTCAGTATCTTGGTTGTCTATCGCGGCGCGTCGATGGCCTCACAGTGGGTGGCGGGTGTTTTTGTGCCGTTTGAATGGGCAGAGATTGGCCCTGGGCTTTAGCGACCGATCATTCTCGCCTATCCACTGATGTCGGGCCAAAACGGTCGCTTGATGCCTTGCGCCATTGCGGGCCGGCTCTCGTAAAGTGGGCATCGGCGATACAGTAGATCAATGCGCGCTCATCGGACAAAACGCGATCATGCCAGGGCAGTTCGATTTCTGCGTTCCATATCGGTGCACTTTTTGCTTGGCATTGGAGCTCAAATTGGCTCTGGCCGATCTATCACGTCGAAGGTACCCGTAACAAATCCAGGGTGGCTTGAGCACGGTCGCGCAGCTTACTGCATCAGTCCTTTTTCTGGATGACGTCGAAGCATCGCTTCTCAATCAAGTCCGGCGTCTACCTCTTCGAGAAACCTCAGCGCTGCGCTGTTGATCCGGTGCCAATTGTGAGCTCCGCGGATGGAATGCCCCTGATCATCTATGATCAGCAGTTCATGGTCCTTGCCGGCGTTTTCCAGCACCTCCGCGAAGGATATCGAATGCAGGGCGGTGATCCTCTCGTCGTTCCGCCCGTGGAACAGGAAGATGGGGGCATCGATCTTGTCCAGATGAGAGGTGGCTGACAGGTAAGCCAGATGCGCGCGCTCCGTCTCCAGATCACCGAACTCCTTATCGAACCAACCGCGGATGTTCGTCTGCCCTTCCGGAGCCCCATCGGCCATCTGTAGTACGTCGTAGATCCCGGCACCCGCCATCGCAAAGCCGAAATCGAAATGCTCGGGCCCGGGATAGGACAGCGCCCTCACCGCCGCCCATCCCCCATGACTGAAGCCGATGGTGCCGATGCGGCGGGTATCTGCGAGCTCGAATTCCGCCTCGAGAAATCTCGCACCGGCGATCACGTCGAGGATAGGCGCATCGGCATTCTTGCCGTCATTCGCAGTCTCGAATTCCGACCCAAAGCGACTGTCGCCGCGCACGACCGGGCTGAGCACCGTGATCCCGACCCCGCACAGGCTGTGATATGTCCGGCTGAACGAATTGCCCCCGCCATAAAACGCCTCGATCACATACAACCTGTCCTCGGGCGCGATGGGGTCGAGCGGTTCGTAGAGATAGGCTTGTACCTCTGCGGGAGCCTTGGTTTCGCCGGGGCCGTCAATTGAATCGTATGTGACCAAACTCACACTGCATTGCGTCAGGCGTTCGTTCAGATCGTCAAGGCCCGCGACGAATGGGCCGCGCTCCATGCGCCCGCTCGCGTCGATTTCGACCAGCTCGAAGTCCGCGATGGTCTCGGCCGAGGTCTTGTAGAGGATCGCAATGTGGTCTTCGGCATGCTCGAATCCGATATCAACGTCGGTGACGAAATGATCGGTCCTCGACAGGCTGTTTCCCTCGACTGCGAATACCTCGTAGGTGGTCTTTGAGACGCCTTTCGTAAGGGCCTGCAGATACCTGCGCCCAGCGACCTCCGATGTAACGACCCGGAAGGTGTTCTCGAAGTCATTCAACTCGGTATTGGTGCCGGTCGGGATGTCGTGGAAGAAAAGAGACGTGTCTTGCGCATAAAGGATCTGAGCGCCGTCCTCCCACGAATTCATGACGCCAAGCCACGAGCCGTCAGACGCTGCTGCGATCTCGATGACCTCCTTCGAGGTTCGATCATAGCGGTAGAGTACTTTCCTGTTTCGGTCTCCATCCGCAAGCGCCGTAAATACGATGTTCTTGTCATCGATCCGAAGTGGCGCCCACCAATTCAGCGTAGCGGGCATCTTTTCGTCACTGTCACAGAAGAGCCGTTCCGTCGATGTTGCGCCGCTATCAGAAATCGAAAGGAGCTGCAGGCAACCCTCCTGATCATCTGAGTCACCATCGCGACTTACAAAAGCGATTGTGCGATGATCCGGCGATTGTGCGAAATCATAGACGTAGTCCACGTCCGTCAATTTGATCGGGTCCTGTTCTCGTTCGGAGAACAGCCAGAGGTTGATGTCCTCCCGCTTTCCCTCGTCCGCCATGACAACCAGAGCATCTAGGTTTCTATTGTATCTGCGGCCCCAGAAATTGATGCTTTCAATGTCGACGTCCGTGACGCGCTCGGCCGCTTCGGGATCGAAGTCGAACTGTCCGGTGTCGTTCCAAGGCTGCACGTAGAGATGCGAGCCACCATCGCGCTCGTCCTTGGTGTAGTAGACCTTCTGGGCCTCCAGGCTGACCTCCCTGATGTTGTAGGGAAAACCGAAGAAGTAAGGCGCCAGATCGACCGTTCTATCCCGGTACTCCACAAGCAACGGCTCCGCGCCAAGGCGCTCAGCCGTGATCAAGATCGATAAGAGGAGAGGTAGCCACAAAGCTCGCATAGGTCGCCCCAAGGGTTGCTTCATCAAGACATGGAAATGCAGGTGGTGGGTCGGAGGCTGCGGGATATCCGAGTGATGCACAACCACCTATGGTAGTATCGGCGAACTTGCGCCTCATCCTCTCAAAGGACGTTCGTTGTTCGGGCCGATGGCTACCTTCGGGTGGCCGGAGACAGCGTTTGCGAGAACCCTGGCAGACTTACTCAGCTATGCTGGGCGACATCCAGTCGCATGATCGCCGGGCGTTCGCGTCGATCCAGAGACTGTCGAAGGTCGGTTGGGGGGCCTTGAAACGGCCTGCCTAGGTGTCAGGCCTCGATCCGGCGCCGATCTGTAACGCGAAGCCTGTGAGCTGCCATTCCTGCGCCCGGAAACAGTGGTGATAGTACGCGTGCTTGCGGACCAAACCTGCGGTTCGTCCAAGGCTTGCACATCGAAAAGCAGAGCGGTTTTCAGCTCGCCGGAAATAGCGCGTTGAATGCCTTCGCGCCATTTTGTGAAAACGCAATAACCCGCGTCTTCTGATCTCGCTTTGCCCACGACAGCTCCTCAAAGCGGCTGAGAAACGCACGGCCCAGGCTGCCCGCGAGGTGCGATCTGCGTTCGCTCCAGTCGAGGCATTCTCGACAGACAGGCGCACGGGCCCTGAGCAAGCCGTCGATGTCGATCTCGAAATCCGCCACAAAGGCTGTACCTGTTTCGGTCAGTACCAATTCCTCACCATCCAGCGTCAGATGCCCCTGTGCGATCATGCTGTCGAACATCTGTGTGCCCATGTCACCGGCCAGATGATTGTAGCAGACACGGGCTTGCCGCAGCTCCGCGTCCCTTGGGCCGGTGCGTTTCCGCAAGTACCCCGAGCCCGCCGCAAGTCCCATCAGTCCCTCAAGGACATGCGCTACCTCGTCGCTGGCGAGCGCGAAATACTTGTGCCGCCCCTGCTTCCGCGGCCGCAGCAGGCCGCCGGCGTCAAGTTTGGACAGGTGCGAGCTCGCTGTCTGGATCGTCACCCCGGCCTCCTCAGCCAGTTCGCTCACCGTCAGGGCTTTCCCGCTCATGAGAGCGGTCAGCATGTTGGCGCGGGCGGGATCGCCGATCAACGCGGCGATATGAGCGATATCCGGACCTTCTTTCATGGTTCGATCTTAATCGAAGCATTTGCGGGACGCAAACATCTAGGATTGGGAAAATACTTTGAAAAGGAGTCCGTCATGCTGACCTGCGTGATCCGCTACCACATCGACCCGACAAAAAAGGCCCAGTTCGAGGAGTATGCCCGCAACTGGGGGCAAGCGATCCCGCGCTGCGGCGCTGATCTGATCGGCTACTATGCGCCACACGAAGGGTCTTCGACGCTTGCCTATGGCATCTACAACGTGGCGAGCCTTGCCGATTATGAAGTCTATCGCGCCCGACTTGCGGCCGATCCGCTCGGCCGTAAAAACTACGATTTTGCCCAGAAAGAAAAATTCCTGCTCCGTGAGGATCGCACTTGGCTCAAGCTCGCGTCCGCACCTCATCTGGCCGCAAGCACAGTACGATGATTTCTATGAGGATTAAAGGGCCGGGCGGCCTCGGACTTGCGCTGCATCACTATACGGACGCTCATAGCCACCCAGGTCGCACGCCCGTTCTTTACATACACGGCGCGACCTTTCCCTGCGCGCTCTCGGTCGGCTTCAAGTTCGACGGGCGCTCCTGGGCAGACGATCTTGCGGCGGCAGGGTACGATGTCTGGGGGCTGGATTTCCTGGGCTTTGGATCGTCTGATCGTATGCCTTTGAAGGAAGGCGCCATACCGGGTCGCTTTGACAGCGCTGTCGCACAGATCGAAGCGGCCGTCAGGGAAATCATGAACCAAACATCCTCCCCAACAATCTCCCTTGTTGCTCATTCCTGGGGAACACTTCCCGCTGGCGGTTTCGCAGCATCCAATCCTGATCTGGTAGACAAATTGGTCTTGTTTGGGCCGATCGCGCGCCGCACGATTGCCGCTGAGATGACGATGCCGTCGCCGACACGGGCCATCACCCTGCAGCACCAATTTGATCGCTTCACGGCCGATGTTCCCGACGGCGCGCCTGCGGTTCTGTCCGACAGCCACTTCACGAAATGGGGGCGGGCTTACCTGGAGACAGACCCCGAAAGCCGCAATCTGTCGCCGCCAGCGGTGACCGTGCCATCTGGTCCCGCCGCGGACATCTCGGCGGCGTGGAGCGGCCAGTTTCCGTACGATCCGTCTGACGTTCGCTGCCCCGTTCTTATTGTCAGAGGCGAATGGGACAGCCTGGTGACTGACGAGGACGCATCCTGGCTCTTTGATGCGTTCGCGAACGCCGCTGACAAGCAGGATGTCAAGCTGGCGCGAGCGACGCATTTGGCGCATCTGGAAACCGGCCGCTTTCGCCTACATGAAGCCACACGCAATTTCCTGCGAGCCAAGCCCGTAGAAGCCGAGCCCGAACACCCGCAAATTGCAGTGATATTCGAAGTCCAGCCAGCCGATGGCCGCAAACAGGACTACCTCGATATCGCCGCCGAGATGCGGCCGATGCTGGATGACATCGAGGGTTTCATCTCGGTCGAACGGTTTCAGAGCCTCACCGATCCGCACAAAGTCTTGTCCCTGTCGTTCTTCGAAGATGAAGACGCTGTGGCCCGCTGGCGTAACCTCTGCGCCCATAGGGGGGCACAAACGAAAGGGCGGAGCGGCGTCTTTGATGACTATCGCCTGCGGATCGCGAGCGTCATCCGGGACTATGGCATGTTCGACCGCGCGCAGGCCCCGGCCGACAGTCGAACGGCACATTCGACATGAGTTCTGCCGATTTGCGGACGGAACTGCCGCTGCTGGCCCTTCTCGCGCTGCTTTGGGGATCGTCCTATCTGTTCATCAAAGTCGCCGTGGCGGAAATCCCCCCCGCCACACTGATAGCGCTCCGCGTCCTGGGGGCGGCCATCTTTCTGATGCTGGTCATGGGCGCACGGTCCGAGCGATTGCCGCGCGATCCCCACACGTGGCGGATGCTTCTGGTGCAGGCCATATTCAACAGCATCGGAGCCTGGACCGTTCTGGCCTGGGGACAGCAATACGTCGGAGCCGGTCTCGCCAGCGTTCTGAACTCAACCTCGCCGATCTTCGTCTTTCTCATCACGGCATGTGTGACGCGCCACGAAGCGCTCAGCGGGCGCAAGCTCACAGGCGCCATTCTCGGACTGTTGGGTGTTGCGCTGATCGTCGGCATGGATGTCTTGCGCGGTCTCGGTGATCAGGTGGCCGGACAAATCGCCTGCCTTTTCGGGGCCGCCCTCTATGCCGGTGCCGCGATCTACGGCAAAGGCTTCGGCCATATCAGCGCGGCCGCGACCGCCACAGGCACGATGATCTGGGCATCGGTGGTTCTTGTACCGGTTGCTCTGCTGCTGGATCGACCTTGGACCCTGACCCCTGGTCCAGCGGCTCTGACAGCAGCGGCGATCCTGTCGATCCTTTGCACCGGCGTCGCGCTTCTGGTCTATTTCCGGCTGGTCAGGACGCTGGGGTCAATGGGTGTCGCCAGCCAAAGCTACCTGCGCGCGGGCATCGGCGTGATCCTGAGCCTCGTGTTTCTGGGCGAGATGGTCACTCTACCGGTCGCGGCGGGGCTCTGTGCAGCCATTCTGGGGGTCGCGCTGATCAATTGGCCCGCCGAACGGACAGCAGCATCGTAACGGTTCGGCGGACGGCACAGTATCATGTCCGATCATACGACCGGCTCAGGTAGAGAAGACAATCGGAGGACTCTTCCATATCTCGTATCTTGCTCATGTCCTTACACTCGAGATGCCATCTCGGACGGGTGAACATTGACCATCCGTATCGAACAGCGACAGCGCGCGATGCGGTAACGCTTGAGAACCCTGGGAAGTGACGAAAACAACAGACCGGCCGTTCGCCGGGTCTTGTCGCATGAGTGCCTTGGGTCCGAGGCCGCCATCGGAGACACAGCTGGACGGCCGAGTTGTCCTGGCAGACTGCCCCTGAGGGGCTCCAATTGTCACTCGACACGGTACCGAGATGCTGCGTCCACTGCCCGTCTTGCAGATGTTCGCTGCGGAAGCGATTTTGAGGGATGAAGGACATCACAGATCGCGGGGCGCGGCAGTCTCCAACGCAACGTCGGTTTTCGATCAGGTGAGCGATTGAGCATATGCTTCAAGCTGCGACGCAACCGTACCCCAGCCGTCGTAGAAGCCCATGTCTTCATGGCTTTTTCGGGCTTGCGGTGAGCGATGCCGGGCTGTCGCCGTATATGTCGTACCACCCTTTTGATCGTCCGCAAATTCGATGATCGCTGTCATGAACGGGTCGGCGGCAGGCTTCCATCCTTCGCTGTAGGTGTCAGTGAAGACAAGACGCTGACCGTCAACAATTTCAAGAAAGACACCTTCATTTTCCATCAGGTGGCCCTCAACATTCATCGTTGTGTTGAACTTGCCTCCGACTCGGAGGTCAATCTCGCACGCTTCGATACGATGTGGTGCGGGCACGAAGAAGTGCTTGATATGCTCTGGTGTCGTCCAGCACTCCCACAGCGTTTCTCGTGGAGCGTCGATGGTGCGGGTGAACGTCAGGTCGGTCTCTGGATCAAGTTTCATTTGCTGCGCTCCTGCGTGAGGTGAGTGACGTATTCGTCAAAGCGGTCGAGCCGAGCTTCCCAGATCGCGCTTTGCTCGCTCAACCAATCCTTTGCTGGTCCGAACGCATCTGGCGACAACGCACAAACTCGCGTGCGGCCTTGCTTTTGAGATGTGACGAGACCGGCCGCTTCGAGCTTCTTCAGATGCTCCATGAACGACGGCAGCGCCATGTCATGTGGAGCAGCCAACTCACTTACGGTCGCATTTCCACGCGCGAGACGCTGAAGAATCGTTCTTCGTGTCGGATCACCAAGGGCCGAGAAGCAGCGATCTAGGGCCAGGTCATACTTAGACATACCCCTAAGTAAAGACAATGGCAGGCGCAATCAAGATGTTTAGGAAGAGTCCTAAGTGATCTAAAGGCCGTCCTTCAGCGCGGTGCCTTCGCCTGATTGTCCGGACGCGAAGCAGACCCATAGAAGGTGCCACAATCGGTGAATGCTGCGCGAGCGCTTCAACGACGGATTTGTCGCGTACTCCTGAACGCGGAATGATGCCGGACCAACAAACAAGTAGAGATCGGCCTCAATACCTGGCTCCGGCAGTACGATCCCGGCCGACGGCACAAGGCCGCAAGCATGCAGCCACTCGCCTTAGACACCTGGCTCAAAAGTCGCCCGCGGAAATGAGCACGTACCGCCCTCCTCTATGATCGCCCCCAAAGCAGAGCGAAAAGCCGGAGCCTCGCGATCGCGCGGGGCTCAAGACCGGTTCAGCTTGTAGGGCCGTCGCAGCTTGCCGGGCCGTCTTGCCCGTCTTCTCCAGGTTCGCCGCCCGGACCCACAGCACCGCCTTCGCCGCCCGTTCCGCCGCCACAACGACCGTCGCCACCGTCACCTCCATCGCCGCTGCCGCAAGTTCCTCCGGCGCCTCCATCCCCTCCGTCGCAGTTCACGCCGCCTGAGATGAGTTCAAGTTCGTCCAGATCGAGATCTCGCATCGTACTTCCTTTCGTAGATTGCCAAAAGTTGCCTGTCGGCGGGGTCTCAGTCCTTTCTGCGATACACCGCGCCAACCCGACCGGAAGATGCGATGCGGCTATACCGATGCCCTGGCGGCGTGGACGGCGTGGCCAAAGGACCCGACGCGGTCAGTCAAGGCGATGGTGGAGAGGCGATGGGCCACGCAGATGCGCGTGAGCGACAGGTTTGCAACGGCCTGATTGATCACCCGTTCATTGGCCTCATCAAGATGGCTGGTGGCTTCGTCGAGAAGCAGGACGTGCGGTTTTCGGTAGAGTGCGCGCGTCAGGAAAACCCGTTGTTTCTGACCGCCGGAAAAGACGCTGCCCATATCGCCGACCAGCGTTTCATAGCCCATCGGCATTTGCTGGATCTCCGTGTCGATAGCGGCCACACGAGCACATTCGATCAGCCAGTCCCGACCGATCTCCTCGGCGAAACCGGCGATGTTTTCAGCGATCGAGCCGGCAAACAGACGATCTTCTTGCAGCACGCAGCCAGTCATGGCGCGATAGGTTGCCAAACCAAAACTCCCGAGTGGAACCCCACCGATCAGCACCTCGCCCCGGTCCGGCGTCACAAACCCCGCAAGCGATTTGAGTGCCGTCGTCTTTCCGCATCCAGAGGGACCCACAAGCGCCAAGCTTTCGCCAGCTTCCACGCGCAGGTTGACCTGCGCGCCTGGGGCGCTCAGATGCGGCAATCAATTCTGGTATGCCTTTGACGGTTCGGGACACACCTTGGAGGCTTGTCTTGTCTTTTCGGGCAAGTTCACTTGTCGCGGGCGCAGGTTCCATTTCGCGCATTCCGCTCATCAGCGAGTGTGCAGCTCTCGAACGACAAAGGACTCATACGCGCGCAAGTGCTGTGTCTGCAGGGACAGATCCCGCACACCAAGATGTGTTGACAGCAACACCTCGCCCGACTCCGGCAGACACGCCCGAGCGTCGAACTCCACCGTTCCGCTCGAAAGGTTCGCGACAACAACCCAACGGTCCCCGTTCTGGTCGCGCGCAAAAGAGAAAATTGCCGGGTGGTCGGGAAGCAGCAGCTGGTACCGCCCGTCACGAATGGTCGGCATCTCGCGACGCAATGCAATGAGGCGACGGTAATGCACAAAAACACCGTTGGGATCTCTGCGATCAGACGCGACATTCAGATGCTCGTGGCTCGGGTTCACCTCGATCCATGGCGTTCCGGTTGTAAAGCCAGCGTTTCGCCCTCCGGTCCACTGCATCGGTGTCCGGGCATTGTCACGACCGAAGGCATTTGCGACCGCCAGAAACGCCTCCGACGTGACGCCTTGCGCGGTCTGTTCCGCGTAATGACGGAGCGTTTCAATATCGCGGAACTGATCTATGCGCGTGAAGGTGGTGTTGGTCATGCCTATTTCTTCGCCCTGATACACGAAGGGCGTCCCCTTCATCAGGTGCATGACCGTGGCGAGTGTCTTGGCGGCTTCGACCCGGTATCGACCGTCGTCGCCATAGCGCGAGACCTGACGCGGCAGATCGTGGTTCGACAGGAAGAGCGCATTCCAGCCATCATCCGCCAACTTTTCCTGCCAGTCCCACAGAACACGCTTGAAGGCGACCAGATCGAAGCGCTTGGGGCACCTTTTTCCCTGAACCGGGTCCCACCCTTCCGGGACATGATGAAACTGGAACATCATGTCGAGTTCGCCCCGGTCACGCCCGCAGAAATCGAGCGCGGTATCGAGCGTCACATTCCAACTCTCGCCCACGGTCACGGCATCGCGACCCGCGAGGGTCTCTTGGCGCATTTCCCGGAGGTAGCGATGGATATGCGGGCCACCATCGTAGTGACCAGCGTCAATGTCTTTGCCGATCAGGTCGATCACGTCCATGCGGAAGCCGGCGATGCCGCGGTCGAGCCACCAATTCATCATCTCGAAGATCTCCCGGCGCAACTTCGGGTTGGCCCAGTTGAGATCGGGCTGTTCCGGCGAGAAGAGATGCAGGTAGTAGCGCCCCACCTCAGGCACATAAGTCCAGGCAGGCCCGCCGAAAAAAGCGGCGCGGTCGTTCGGCGGCCCGCCGTCAGGCGCCGGATCACGCCAGATGTAGTAGTCATGCTCGGCGGCCAAACGGCTGCTGCGGGCCGCTTTGAACCAGCGATGCTGCGAGGAGGAATGGTTGACGACAAGGTCCATCACGATCCCGATCCCACGGGCCGCTGCCTCCGACACAAGGTGGTCGAAATCCTCCAGCGTTCCAAACTCGGGCGCAATAGCGCGGTAGTCGGCGATGTCATAGCCATTGTCAGCCATCGGGGACGCATAGACCGGAGAGAGCCATATGAACCCGATGCCGAGGTCGGCAAGATAGTCGAACTTCGAGATGATGCCCGGGATATCGCCGATGCCGTCGCCGTTGCTGTCGCAAAAGCTGCGTGGATAGATCTGATATCCCGTAGCCCCGTGCCACCACTTTTCCGTCGGCATCCGCTTGGATTCCATCACCGGCAAGCGCGCCTTTGCCAGGACATCGGCCCGTGCAAATCAGATCGGGCTTAGCGGATCGACGACCAACGTGTCTGAACGGCGGATGCGGCATCGGCCGCACTGGTGCCGGTCACGTAGTCGACCATCGCCGTCCAGAACGCATCCGTCCCGATCTCGCCCGGCATGAGATCCGAGCCGTCAAAGCGAAAGACTGTCGCGCCCGTCAGGATCTCACCCAAGGCGGCCTGGGTCTCGGAGGGATAGGCCTCCGAATTGGCCTTGAGGTGCGGGGTCAGGAACTGGCCCTGGCTGATCGCAATCTCATGCGCGAAGGGGGTTTGCAGGAACGCGATGAAGGCCTGGGCAAGCGCGCTGTCTTTCATGACGGTGATAAGCCCGCCCGAGCCGAGGATCGGGCGCCCGAGGTCGGCGGATTCATAGGCTGGAAAGTAGAAAAAATCCACGTCTACGCCCACCTCTGCTCCTTCCGGAAAGAAGGTCGGGATGAAGCTGGCCTGGCGGTGCATGTAGCAGGTCGGCGGTAGAGTAAAGAGACCGTCAGGGCTGTCGCGAAAGTCCTCCGAGGCCACACCTTGCGGGCCTTGCGGTGTATATGCCTCGTTCAGCGCGAATTGGCCGAAGGTTTCTATTGCCGTGATCACGCGCGGATCGTCGAAAGGGATCTCGTTTGCGACCCACTGGTCATAGACCTCCGGGGGTTGGGTGCGCAGCATGATCTCTTCCACCCAATCCGTCGCGGGCCAGCCCGTAGCCGCCCCCGATCCGAGCCCGATGCACCAAGGGGTGCCACCGTTCTCGACGATCAGGTCGCTGAGCGCAATCAGGTCCTCCATGGTGTCCGGAACCTCATAGCCCATTTCGTCGAAGGCATCGGGACTGTACCAGACCAATGACTTGACGTCCGTTCCGAAGAACATGCCATAGGTGCGCTCATCGCCATCGGGTCCGGCGAAGGTCGCCAGGCTGGCCCAGGAGGCGCCCGCTGCGTAATTCTCTTCATACCAGCCAGCGACCTCCGGTGCGAGCGGCACAATGGCGCCGGCGCGCGCAAGATCCTGCACGAGACCCGGTTGCGGGAACATCGCAATGTCCGGCACCGTCCCGGCCTGCACCCCGATGGTGATGTCCTGCTCGAAACTGTCCGAGCCCGACAATGCGATCTCAGCACCCGTCGCGGCGCTGAAGTAGGCAAAGACGTTCTCCAGCTTGGTCTTGTCTTCGCCAGTGGACGCGCCTGCTATCCGGAGCGTCTGACCGGCAAAATCATTGCCCTCGGCAAAAGCCTCGTAGGCGGACCACGTGAAAGGGCCGGTTCCCGGCGCGTGCAGCAAGTCTTGCGTGCTTGCGGCGGTTGCAACGAGCGTCAATGCGGTGGTGGTCAGCTTCAGTCCTAGTGTCATCCGGCATCCTCCCTGTCGATCAAACCGATCTAGCTTCACGTTCTTTCACCAATCCGAAACGTTTCGGGAAATCTTGCAGACTGAATCGATTCGATCAAGCCGAAACGTTTCGGTTCGAGAGTCAGCACGTGGCCGAGGACGCTCGGACCGACAACTCGGGCGTGACGATGACTTGCCTACACTCGCGATCGGGCGGCGTTAGCCGCGTGGCGAGCGCATCCGCAATGGGACCCCACGCATCTGCCAGCGGCGATGTCGTTGCCGTCAATGACGGACGGAAATCCTGAATCGGGACGCGCGGAAGCCCGTCGTCGTGCGCGACCACTGACACATCATCCGGAATGGAGAGCCCCCGTTTCGCAAGCGCGGTGTAGATCCCGGTTGCGATCATCGTATTGCCCGCGATCAGTGCGGTCGGCCGATCTCCGCCCACTTCGAAGAGGGTGGCAACAGCCTCCTCACCTTTCTGCGCTGTCATTTCCACGTTGAGGACGCGACCTTGGGCGGGCTCGACACCGGCCACCGCATAGGCCGCCTGAAAACCCGCCGCGCGTCTGATGGCGAAAACCGCATGGGCTGGGCCGTCGATCAGCGCGATGCGCCGGTGCCCGAGGGACAGCAGGTGCTCAGTGAGCTTGAAGCCAAGCGCATGATTGTCGACGTCGAAGTAGGGATAGTCCGGTTGATCTGCATCTCGTCCGTGAACCGCAAAGGGAACACCAAGCGATCGCAGAAGTCCGATGCGAGCGTCGTTCGGGGCCGGATTCACGATGAGAAAGCCGTCGATCAGGCCGCTGCCGCACAGTTTGCGGTGCGTTGCGACAGGATCGTCGCCGTCGGTCGTCACGTGCAGAACGAACTGCATGCCACGTTTTGAAAGCTCTGCTGAAAGCCCGATGACCCCCGCGAGAAGGACGTCCGGCATCTCCCTTTCTTCTTCCGCGGCCACCACCATCGCCACGATTCCGGAGCGGCCCGACTTCAGCTTGCGCGCTGAGATATTGGCTGTGTAGCCAAGCTCACGCGCAGCTTTCGTTACGCGCTTCTTGGTGTCTTCGCTCACATCCGCATGATCGTTCAAAGCGCGACTGACTTGCGTGACCGAGAGGTCAAGATGCTTGCTGAGGTCTTTGAGTGTGGCCATCGGGGGACTTGAAATAATACCTACTGTCTGTCACGAGACTTGAAACCGAAACGTTTCGGAAGACAATAGGCGGGAGCAACGGTCATGACAAGTAGTTGGTGGCAAGGCGCTGTTATCTATCAGATTTATCCGCGCTCTTTTCAGGACGACAACGGCGACGGCATTGGAGACTTGAAGGGAATCATCCGCCGGCTGCCGCATGTCGCCGATCTGGGAGCGGACGCGATCTGGCTGTCGCCGGTCTTCACCTCTCCGATGGCGGACATGGGGTATGACGTGTCGGACTATCGCGATATCGATCCGACCTTCGGCACGCTGTCAGAGTTCGATGCCCTGGTTGCCCGCGCCCACCAACTTGGCCTGAAGGTCATCATCGATCAGGTGCTGTCGCACTCGTCCGACCGACATCCGTTCTTCCAGGAAAGCCGTCTGACGCGCGACAATCCCAAGTCCGACTGGTACGTTTGGGCCGATGCAAAGCCTGAAGGGTCACCACCCAACAACTGGCAGGCGATTTTCGGCGGCCCGGCCTGGAGTTGGGATGTGCGCCGCAGACAATACTACTACCACCAGTTCCTGCCGCAGCAGCCCGATCTGAACTTCCACAATCCCGAGGTGCAGGCCTGGGCGCTGGAAACGCTCGACTTCTGGCTCGATCGGGGCGTCGATGGGTTCCGGCTGGATGCAATGAACCACCTGTTCCACGATGCCGACCTGCGCGACAACCCGCCCGACATTCGGGCGAAAGACGGACCAGACTATAAACCCTTCGAAATGCAGTATCCCATCTATTCGAAGAACCGTCCCGAAACGGTGGCCTTCACCGAGCGAATGCGTGCACATGTCGATGCGCGCGGAGACCACGCCCTGCTCGCCGAACTCGGCGGCGACCATCACAGCGCCGAGCAACTGAGCGAATATACGGCACCGGGCCGGCTGCATCTGGCCTACAACAATGACTTGATGACCGCCGACTTCGGAGCGGACGTCGTGCGGAATGCCGTCTCGGGTGTGCAGACCGGGTCGCCCTGCTGGTCATTCTCGAACCATGACGTGCCGCGCCACATTGGCCGATGGGCTGCACATGGCGTGGACCAGGATGGGTTCGCGAAGCTTTGCTGTGCGCTTCTGCTGTGCTTGCCCGGCGCGATCTGCCTGTATCAGGGCGAGGAGCTCGGCCTCTTGAATGCGGAACTGTCCTATGACGAATTGGTGGATCCCGAAGGCCTAACATTCTGGCCGGACAACAAGGGCCGCGACGGCTGCCGCACGCCGATGCCTTGGGAGAACGGCGTAACGCATGCCGGGTTCTCCAACGCCGAGACCACATGGTTGCCGGTCAAGTCCGAACAGGCCGCCCGTGCAGTCGATCTTCAGGACAACGTCTCTGGCAGTGTCCTGAGCTTCTACCGCGACATGATCGCGCTGCGCCAGAAAACTGACGCCCTGAAGTCGGGAGCGACCCGGTTTGAAGACACGTCACCCGACCTGCTGGCGTTTTGGCGCGGGGAGACAGTCTTCTGTGCCTTCAATCTTGGAAAAAGCCGCTGGGAGCTGACGATGCCACCCGGCCTGTCGAGGATCATCGCGTCTGAGGGTGTCGTGGAACGAGGCGATTGCTTGGACATGCCCGCAAATGGATTTGCCTTGTTTGCTGCCTCGTAGTCCGCGCAGGCTCCTTCTTTCGATGCCGTCGATGATTGAAGTCTCAGCTGCTCGTGCTCTGCATACTTGCCGCCTGAACTTCAGGGCGGCAAGCGGTCGTTGAATTGACCTTGTCGAGGTGACCTGCCTCTGGGTCAATCGTCATTTGAAGCCCAACACGGCAAAGTCCAGTTGGCCAGTCGGGACCCATATGATCAAACACGCGACCGACATGTCGTGGCGAGATTGGGTTTCCGGAAAGCCAGCCTGCCGTCATGGCACACCCTGCGAGCGAGGTCGTTGACCCTGAGGTCGCGAGAGGCTTCGAGCTCAAGCTTGGGGCCGCAACCACCTGCGATGAGCGATTACTCACTCTCAATTATCTGTTCGCCAGTCCGGAGGCCTGCACGTCCAGCAAGGCTCACTTTGGGCGGGACGTCGCTGAGATGGCCGACAAGCATCGCGGCGCGATCTCCGATGCGCTGGGTTTCACGTCCAGGTTGGGGGGTGCACTGTTGACCGCCTCGCTGCGCTCTTTGGTCGTTGGGCGCACCCCGCCTTGCCGACTTCATGTATTTATGAGCTGTCGCGGGTTCACCTCGCCATGGGAAAGCCCGACGACAAGTTGTCCCGACTATCTCTTCAAATCTCCTAGAGGTCCGGTTGCCGGATAATGCGCCTCGGCAGAGGCACGCCGGATGCTGTAACATCATGCAAAAGGCGCAGCCGCGTTCGCATCTCGGGTGGCCAGCTTGCCGGCAAATTGGGTGCGCAGAAGTACCGTGGTCGTCGCCGGCGAGGACAGGAGCCCACCACTCAAGATAAGGACTATCCCCCCCGTTTGGGCAAAGCGTTTCGGAGGAGCGCTGCATTTCGCTCACCGGACGACCAAGCTGTCTAATTCCGAGGGCCAATGCTCGATTGGACCCTTGCTTGCGGACCTCATCGAAGCCAGTGGCGACCGCCGTGCAAACAGACCATCCCCGGCAGTCTGAGATCCTATCGCGCAGAAGGCAGTCTCAAACCTCCTTGGAGGGTATTGAAAACCCAAAGAGTCGCCCAATCAATCCGCCAAACCGCGGCGCCGAAGGCCAACCATCAATCCAAGGCCGACGAGCAACATCCATCCCGTCGCGGGAAGCGGCACCGGCGTGGGGGCGACCAGCCCCGCCGCGGTCCGGATGGCCGGGTTCACGCCAGTGATGTCGATGTAGCGACCGTCGTTGAACCCAAGGATCGATTGCAGAAACGGATCTTCTCCTACCACCATGGACAGAAGGTCTTCGGACCCGGCACCATTCGCCCAAAGAAGGGTGTTCTCGGTCGTGTGGTTGCCGGAATGCCAAAGAACGCCGGGCAAGACGCCCTTGCCGTTGTTCTCGATTGGCTGAAAGGCGATGCTGTCGGAATTCGGGCCCATCGGCGCACCGTTCCCGTGATCCGTCAGCACAATCATCAGCGTTTCGTCCCAAGAGGAATTGGCCGACACCCAATCAACGGCGGCACCCACGGCGTGGTTGAAATCGATCTGTTCCTCGATGACCCGACCGGTTGCGTTCGCATGTGCCATCCAGTCCACAGCGCCACCTTCAACCATGAGGAACAAGCCGTCTTCATCCTTGCCAAGATGGTTCAGCGCCCCTGCCGTCATCGTTGCCAGCGTGGGCACATTCGGCAACAATTCGTGTCCGATCGGGAAGCCGAGGTTCGGTGAACCGGGCGCATCCGGATCAGGCGGTGTCGTCAAGGGATCGCGGTTTGCCTGCAGCGTTGCGCCCGCTTCGGGAAGGCCGATCAGGCGCCCCTGGATCTCAAGGGAGCCGTCAGCGAGCGCTTCGAAATCCGATGTGGTTTCGATCAGCGTCATGGGCGCATCGGGCCCATTCAAAGCCGTCCAGTCTTCCTCTGACAGCCAATCGTACTCGGGCGTGGCGCGCCGCTGCGCGTTGTCGTCGAAGTTCGGGTTGCCCCCGCCCATGATCAGATCGAGCGTGCCTTCGTTGATCATCTGATGCGCGATCGCGTGAGTATCGCCGCGGTTGACGTTCTGCGCACCGAAGACGGCTGGTGTCGCATGGCTGAACCCAACGCTGGAGACCACACCAGTCGACCGACCCGACGCCTTCATCTCCTGCGTGATGAAGGGCAGCGGGTTGCCCTCGGCATCGGTGGAGATCCGGCCATTGGATGTCTTGACACCGGTCGCCAAGGCCGTGCCAGCCGCCGCGCTATCCGTCGCGCCTTGCTTGATCGCCTTGTAACCCTCGAAATAGTCATCATCGCCCGTCGGCGTTGGATCCCACGCCGCGCTGGGGTCATAGGTCGCTTGCGGGTTCGACAAGGGCTCTGTCGTCATTCCCAGCTTTACCGCGAAATCGTCGTAGGGCTGGCGACCCCTCTCGCCGAACTCCCAGTAGCTGGCCATGTCGACAGTCCCCCAGGAGGCGCCATCGGAGATGAACAGGATAACGTTTTCGACCGGTGCGCCAGACGACCAGCTCGGAGCCGTGAGTGCACAGGCTGTGGCGATAACTGTAGTGCAGTTTTTGAGGGACTGTCGCATGCATTTCTCTCCGAAGAAACAACCTGGTCCGACGATGTCTACGACAGTGGCGGACCTCCACGGACAGCCTGCACAACGGCCAAAAAGACACGGTGACGAAACGATGAAAGTTTTACAAATGTTGCAGCAAGGACCGCTCGCAATGCTGCCTCTTCTCATGGAACACTCCCGGGTAGTCGCGGTGCGCCAGAAACGCTTCCTTATCAAATCAACCTTAACTGTCCCGTTGGCGCTGACGTCGGAAAGCTGCCAGCGCGAAATCTTGGAGTGCCAGGGCGCGCATCGCGGAGATGGGCTTTGACGTAAGCCGTCAAAGTGGTCGCTGTCGCCTCTCGCGCCTAGCCCAGGTGAAGCCACCCAAAGGCGTATCCCGCCGCAAGTGACCCCACGAGGGCCAGAAGCAAGTACAACAGAAAAGGCTTCAGCTTGAGGACCGGCGCGATCGCCATGGCGCCCCAGATGCTGACCACTCCGCCTGACACCAGAAAGGCCATCGCCGCGCCCTCTGACATGCCGTTGTCTATCAGGCCGCGGGTGAGCGGAAGGGCGGCGTACCCGTCAATATAGGCGGGCGCGCCGACAAAAACGGCAGCTGGAATAGCCCACCATTGATCCTCGCCAAAATAGGCCGCGAGCGCGCCGGGGGTCAGGGCCGCGTTCAAGGCATATTCAGCTGCGAATGCCGGGATGAGACAGATCAGAATGAGGCGCGCCGCTGCGCGGAACTGTGCGGCAAAGGCGCGCCGGCGGTCCTCGCTGCGCCAGACCCAGGGATCGAAGGTTTGAGCCCCGCCACATCGAGCCGTGCTCAGCTGACGTGCCAGACCGTTGTCGCGGAGCGCGTGTCGGGCCCATGGTCTTCCGGAAAGCAAGCCCGTGACTGCACCGCCAAGCAGCCCCAGCCCAAACGCCGCGACCGTCTTGCCGAGCGCAAAGCTCAGCCCAAGGGTGGCCGCAGTCGTCGCGAGCATGGCCGGATCCGTGACTGGTGAGGACAGCCAGAACGCCATGATCGGGGCAAGCGGGACACCGGCCGCAAGAAGCCCTGCCATGAGAGGCAACACAGTTACTCCGCAGACCGGCGTGATGGCCCCGATCAAGGACGCGGCCACAACCGTGCGCACTGTTTTCCCCTCAAAGACGCGAGCGACTTGCGAATCCGCACCGCTGGCGATGATCCACGCCGCGACAACGATGCCCGGCACCACGATCGGCGCGACAGCGATCAACCCCCAGACGACAAACTTGGCGGCTTCGGTGGCATGTTCCGGGACCGCAAGGCCAATGCCCAGCAGGGCTGCGACGCCGATGCCCCAGGCGCGCAATCTCTTCGTTGACGCACGCGGGCTGATTGTGTGGTCGGTCATCGGATGCTCCTTCTCTCTTGAGAAGTAGCCGTTTATAATCCATAAGTTAAACGAATAGTATTAAACTCTGGTATTGGCAGAACGCATGGAAAGCCTTGACAGTGATTTGCTGCGCACCTTCCTGGCGGTGGCCGAGGCAGGCAGTGTGACCGACGGAGCATCGCGCATCTATCGGTCGCAATCCGCGACAAGCCTCCAGATCAAGCGCTTGGAAGACATCCTTGGCCGACCGGTCTTTGAACGCCACGGTCGCGGCGTGCGACTGAGCGAGACCGGTCGTCAGATGTTGCCGGTTGCACAGGATGTCACTGCACGTCTGGACGGGTTGCTGAGAGACATTTCGCAGGACGCCATCACCGGCAAGCTGCGCGTGGGCATTCCCGACGATCACGGTCGCACGACACTTTCAGGGATCATCGCCCATTTCGCACGTCAGCATCCCAAGGTCGAACTTGATGTCACCTGCGCGTTGAGCGCCGACTTTCCCGACGCACTGAAGAAGGGGTTGCTGGACCTTGCGATCTACGAGGTTGAAAGCCCGTCTCACCACGAGGAGCTGCTTTTTGAGGACCCGACCTGCTGGGTGTCGTCTGCGCGGCATTCTTTTGCCAGCGATGAAAGCCTGCCCGTGGCCTTGTTTGATCACGCCTGCTGGTGGCGCGAGGCCGCTTTGGCGTCCCTGAGGGCGCAGCAAAAGCCCTTCCGCGTGGTCTATTCCAGCCAGAGCGTCTCTGGTGTCATAGCGGCTGTTGAGGCCGGAATTGCGGTCGGCTTGCTCGGCCGCTCATCTCTGCATGCTGGCCTCTCCGTCGTCGGGGAGACGCTTGGCCTGAGGAACACACCTTCTTCCAAACTGGTGATGGCAGGCGTTGAAACTCAGAATGCGGGCCCGCAAAACGCCATGAAAGCCGCCATTCGGACTGCGTTTCTGGCCAAAAGATAGAGACAGCCCGGCGCTGATCAGGTCGCGGTTGCGACCATCGCATGCGCTGCCCTGCCCGCGGAGGTGATGTAGTCAGGATCGCGGTGCACAAGGACGGTCGAAAAGGCCCCATCCATGAGCAGCACAATATGCCGAGCAAGCTCACGGGACGCTTGCAATTCGCGCTCTTCGAACTCGTCACCAAGCCAGGCCTCGAACTTCTTTTTGTGTTCGGCACCCACTTTCATGGCAGGATGACCGGGCATGTTTGCAAGCTCGGCCGCGGTGCGTAGAAAGCCGCAGCCGTTCCATTTCGGGTGGCGCGCGGATTGTGCGAGATTTGAAAAGACGGCTTCCACCTTATCGGCAAGATCACCCTCTGCCGCGTCGAACCACTTTTTGTAGAGCGCCAGATTCGGCTGGTCCCGGGACGTCAGATAGGCCGCGACCACATCATCCTTGCTCTTGAAGTGGTAATAGATCGTTTTCTTCGTGATGCCCGCCTTTTCGGCAATCGCATCGACGCTGACCGCACGGATACCCTCACTGTAAAACAAGCGACTGGCGGCATCCAGAATTGCAGCTTTTGCAGAACGAGTTTCAGCTGTCATGCCTGATGTATACTGGACAGAGAGTATACGTCAAACCCGACCCGATCTACCGTCTCCAAAACGATACGGAGATCACAATGCCGGACCTGGTAGTTTTCGAAAAGCATGGCGCCATCGCCCTTCTCACCTTGAACAGGCCCGAGAAGCTGAATGCGCTGAACTACGCCACCAATGATCGCTTGCTTGAGCTGCTGGATGCAGTTGAAGCTGATCCTGCGATCGGCGCCGTCGTTCTGACCGGTGCCGGGGATCGTGCGTTTTCCGCCGGTGGCGATATTCACGAATTCACCGAAAGCATAAAATCAGACATCGATCTCGCCGTCAGAGCGTTCTGCAGGCGAGGCCAACGCATGACCGCGCGGCTGGAGAGCTTTCCAAAGCCGATCATTGCCGCGGTCAACGGTCTCGCCTTCGGTGGCGGGTGCGAGATCACCGAAGCCGTTCACATGGCCATCGCAAGCAAGACGGCCACATTCGCAAAACCGGAGATCAACATCGGCATCCCGCCCACATTCGGGGGCACACAGCGGTTGCCGCGCCTGGCCGGTCGAAAGCGGGCTTTGGAACTCCTTCTGACGGGAGACCCGTTTTCCCCGGATCGGGCCTACGAGATGGGACTTGTGAACAAGGTCGTCGCGCCTGACGACGTGCTGCCGGCTGCCTTTGAGTTGGCGGAACGTATCCTGCGGCACTCTCCGCTCGCAGCTGCCCGGATCATCACAGCGGTCACGCGGGGGCTCAACACAACCATCGATGAAGGCTTGCGGATCGAACGTGAGCAATTCGCCCGCATGGCCGCAACACAAGACGCGCGCGAAGGCCTGGACGCGTGGATCGCACGCCGGGCACCACGCTACGTCGGGGCGTAAGATCCAAGACCGTCAGTTTCACACCGGTTTCTCCGGACACACCCGGAACCGGCTACGCGAACGTGCCGACCAATCGTCGGGTTGACCAAGTTCTCAGTCAGCGGAGCCTGCTACCGTTCTGGGATTGCTGGCGTTTTGGACTCCGATAGGCTCATGGCACCCAAATTCGACAAACTCAGAAAGGATCAGCTAACCCAATCCTTGTCTTGATAAGGACTGCCTTTAGCGACCCGACATCAACGTTTCGCTTTCCGGTAAAGGACTTCGCTTAGTTGAACTGTGTCGATGGGCTTGTTCAAAACGACACTTTCGGCCTCCCCGACATCGGCTTCGTCGCTCATCCGGGGCGGGTAGCCCGACATGAAGATCAGCTCCAGATCGGGGCGCATCCGGATCGCACTGCGGGCAAAGTCAATCCCGCTGACACCACCGGGCAACATGATATCGCACAGGGCGACGACGATGTCTTGGTGATCAGTGAGCACCGCATGGGCGGATTTGGCATCGCTGGCGGGAAGCGGTTCGTAGCCCATCAGTTTCAGAACTCGAATGAGATAGGCTCGGACATCGGGCTGATCTTCGAGCACGAGAATCTTTTGCCCTCGACCTCTTTGTCGCCATTTTGACGCCTCCTCCAGCATGGTCATCTCAGGCGGAACATCTGCGCGCGGCAGCAAGACGGACACGGTTGTACCGACGCCTGGCTGGCTGATGATCTCGGCATGCCCCCTGGACTGTTTCGCGAACCCGTAGACCATGGACAGCCCCAATCCACTGCCCATGCCAACTTCCTTGGTGGTGTAGAAGGGTTCAAAGACGTGGGACAGAACCTCCGGTGCCATGCCCGTTCCGGTGTCAGCCACGGAAATCTTGACGTAGTCACCCTCCTCCAATTCTTCGTCATCTTGGTCTTCGCGGTGCGCATTCTCACAAGTGATCTGCAGCGCTCCGCCATCCGGCATCGCGTCGCGCGCATTGATCGCAAGGTTAAGCAGCGCGTTCTGAACCTGGTTCGGATCAGCCCTTGCGGGCCAGAGGTCCGGTGCATGTTTGAAGCTGATCTCGACGTTATCGCCAAGCGTTCGCCGAAACAGCTCGATCATCTCCGATACAAGATGAACGAGATCGATGACGCGCGGGGTCAGAGGCTGCTGCCGGGAAAATGCCAGGAGTCTTTGTGTCAGGTCTCCGCCTTGCTTGACTGCACGAAGGACCGGCTGCACGTAGTCCGAGGCATTGTGCGGATCCTCGACAATCAGTTCTATGTTGCCGCCAATGACCGTGAGCAGATTGTTGAAATCATGGGCAATACCGCCGGTCAGTTGGCCGACGGCTTCCATCTTCTGAGCCTTGTGAAGACGTTCTTCGGACTTCAGACGCTCGGTTATGTCAACGGACGTCAGCAAGAGGCGCGCATAGGTCTCTTCATACCCCGGCAGAACCGTCCAGTTGCCCGCGATACGGCAGGCATCGCCTTCCTTGGGATAGATCGATAACTCATAGCTCATGCTGGTTTTTCCAGCATGTATCGCCTCGAGCGTTTGCCGGAAGACGCGCATGGAGTCCGGACTGAGGGTCCGTACCACGCTGGACTTTAACAGCTCTTTGCTTGGATACTTGTGCATCGCTTGCGAGGCACGGTTTGCATCCACAACAACGATCAAATCCCGGCATCTTTCGAGGAAATCTGGATTGTCATCAAGATATCTGGAGAACTCCTCGTGATCCGCGATATCCAGAGCATCAATCGCTTTCTTTATCCCTGACACATCCTCCTCTCGGATCGGGATCGGTGCGTTTTCAAACAAGCTCTTGAACCGGGCCTCACTTTCGCTTCTTTGGGTCTGGGCTGTTTTGCGCTCTTCTATCTCGCGCCGCAAATCTGCGTTCGAGCGCTCCAGGTCGCGATTGCGATCCTGTATCTCTTCGCGGGCCAGCGCTGTGGATCGCGCCATCGCATTGACACCGGCCTGCAGGGACTTCAATTCCCGCAACGCAATCGGAGATCGCGGGAGCATCCGGTTCTGAACATCATGCCCCGCGCCGAGGTCGGACACATGAGCTTCAATGAACTGGATCCGGCTGGACAGAAGGAATGATGCAGCCGCGGCGAGGATAAAAGACAACGCAAGACCCAGCGACATGATGATCAGCGCGTCTCGATTGAAGGCATCTGCAACCTCTTCCAACTCGCTGATGGGTTGCGGAACCATGACCCCCCAACCAGAACCCGGTAGAGAGCTAAATCCCGAGATCATCGAGACGTTCATTGCGGGTGAAAAGAAGGTCTCAACGCCGGTTTCGCCTGCCATCATACGCTGCACGGGAGGAAGCTCCGACAAGTCATGGGCGCTCTGCGTCCAGTCCGCTTTTGGATGAGCGAGAACACGACCGGTGTGATCCACGATCGCAGCATGGCCAAGGCGGCCAAAGCTGATGCGGCGCTGAAGGTTCCTGAAGAAATCGGTGTGAACGGCACCCACGACCAACTGGTCACCGACCTGCTTTACGACGAAGATCCGAGGAGCCTCGTCTTGTGGCGCAAAGACGTGGGACAGACCAACACCCCCGTCGGCGGCCAAGTCGAGAAACATCGCGAAGCGGGCGGCCGGGATGATGTCGGGGCATTCATGGATGTCAGACAGATAGGAGCGTTGGACTTTGCCCTTGACCACATCCGCCACGCAGACATGTCGGAAATAGAGGTTTTTGAAAATCGGTTTTGCGTCTTCTCCGTTCCCGGCCGCAATCGGCCGGGAAAAGCTCTCCATTGAGGCGATGAGGTCGCGATGATAGGTCTCCATGGCGGCCCCGAGGTTTTCTGCGATCAGCAGATGCCGCTCCCTCACTTCATCGTATTTGCTCGCCAGAATGCCTGAATAGGGCCAAAGCCAGAAGACCAAGAGAGGCGCCATTGCGGTGATTGTGAAAGCCGCAAAAAGATAGGTACGGACGCTCAGCTGCAATGTTGTGGCCTTGGGCAAGAAATACTGATTGTGAGAGTTCCCTCAAATTGCAGTTTTGACTAGTTGTTCTGTGACAAAAAGATGAAACGTGTTGCTTGACGGTTGGTTGGGGGAAGCCAGGTTTGGACGACGCAGTTCATCGCCTCACCGGGACTGAGTTTCACACTGGGTCAACTGAACATCTGGCTCGACAGCACGGCCAGGATGTCTCTCGATGGCCTTGGTGAAACCTGCAGTTCTGGTTGACGGCAGGTTTATGCTTCTCGACGAAAGCAGCCGCCGTCAGAGTCCCACGTCCGACAGGTCTCTGGTAATCGTTGGAAACAAAAAATTCTATGCTGGGCTTTGTCTTTCATCCAAAGACGGCGACGCCGAAAGGTAGGTTACGTGCAAACCGCCCCGATATCCGCCTTAAGTCAGCGAAATCAAGTATTGCACGTTGAGTGGTGTCACCATCTAATTCACCAAAGATTGGATGTACCGCTTTCTGTGGCGTCTGGAGCAGCAAGAGCGGAGGGCGAAATTGACGACTTTTGAGGGTGGCCCGCCTATCCCCGACAAGATCCGCTTGGCGTCAGCGGTCACCAGAACCCTGGTGGACATGAGATTTGATGCTGTGAGCGATCTGTTCAAAGCTCATGGTACAGGCTCGCCCACCATCATTTGGAGCCCCTCTCCGTACGACTTCTCACAGGCAGTCATCAAGAGATTTGCTGCATGTACGACGGGAAATGGCGCGCAATCGAAATGCCTGACGGTGCGCGAGTTCGAGCATCTGAACACTCAGGATTTCGAGCCGTGGATGATGGTGTTGGAGCCGTCGACTGACTGCTCGGACTTCCGATACCTGAAGTATGGGTCGGAAATCGCAATCATGTTCGGTCGCGATATGACAGGCCACCGAACATCGGAGCTTGGCGGCCACATCTCGGACTTCTTCATAGCGCTTTACACTGCGGTGGTGATCCGCAAAGAGACTGTCTTGAGCGTTCACGAACCGCCCTCCGACGTCTTCGCGACAACGTGGCGAAGGCTGATCATTCCCTTGGTCGATGAGGTTGGTCGTGTGTGCAGACTCGCCGCCGTGAACGTCCCCGACAATGAGCTGAGAGCGGGCATGGACGCATTACCCGATCCCGCTCTTGTCGTCAGACCTGACGGGATGATGGTGTACTCGAACTCACACGCGCGTCGCATTTTCGGCGATCCGAGCGCGCATCGGGTGCAAATCTCCGACTACTGTGACATGGCGATTGACTTACCTGAAAGTGCCGAAAAAATGCTACGGGACAAAACGTTTGTGGTCAGCCGAAGTATGGGTGTGCAGAACCAGGTCCTCGTGCACTTCGAAGTGAGGGTCAGCGCAACCTTCTATCGAGAGAAACCCTACTTTGTGATCATACTGAAACCACATTAGCCGCCTCAGGACCTGGGCAAGCAGAACAGTGGCCCGTCACGCGAGTGGCAATTGCTGTCCTGGACGTGTCCGTCGTCAGGGTTTTTGGGACAGATGGTTGCCTGATTTAAGAGAGTGTCTGGCGCATCTGGCTTGATTGATGATGCGGCGGATTTGCGGTGAAGCGAACGTCGCGC
>NZ_JALIEB010000015.1 GCF_025755255.1 Roseobacter sinensis
CGCGGCCATGCCGGTCGCTGTGCGGTGGTCCTCCAGGTCGGTGGCGTCAATCCTCACGGTCGTCTCTTCGCCGTGCCGGGCAGCCAGTCCGGCCATCATCCGGGCGAAGATGCCCTTGTCGCTTCACCGTTTCCAACGGGTGTAGAGTGTCTTGTGCGGACCGTGGGCTTCAGGGGCATCGCGCCAACGCAAGCCATTGCGATTGATGAAGACAATCCCGCTCAACACCCGACTGTCATCGACGCGGGGTTTCCCGTGGGACTTCGGGAAGAAGCGCTCAAGACGCGCCATCTGCGCGCCGCTCAACTAGAAAAGATCAGACATGTTCACCGCTCAGTCCTGAGCCGTGAATCATGCCTTCGGTCGAAAATCAATGCGTCCTCAGCCTAGGGGCTCACTACCATCATTCGGGCAAATACGTCATTGAACAAACTCGGTCTCTTTGCTCGGACGAGGGCGACCCGTACAGGACGATGGCTCGACTTGACGTCGCTGCGGCGCGACCCAACAGACGGGACCTTCGTCGCAAGCGCAATCGAAGCCTGAAGATTTTCAACTGATTTGCGGGACGAAGCTGCCTCTGAGCTGTCGATCGTAAGGGTCCGTTTCATTCGATTTGGCGGACTTCGAATTTTGATCATATTTAGATTGCATAGTCATTACCGCAAGCACTTTGGCTTCAGGTAATGAGCGGTTCGTTCCTCCAAGTTGCATAGATTGGACCGCGGTTCTGAAGAAAAGCGGATACCAAATGAAAGGGTTGCTGTTTTTTGGCTTTTCGGATCCCCGACGCGAAGGGAAAATGGGCTCATTTAATGATCGCGGCACGCGGTGGGCCTTGAATGGCTGGGAGCGCCAGGGCGATAGCGCCGAACCAATCGGTGGATAGTCGGGTCGCGCGCCGCGCGGCACTGCCGGAAACGACAACTGTTCTGGTGAGGATAGCAGTACCGCGCCCCATTTCGATTGCGGCGACCGCTTCGACTGTGCTCGTGTCCGTTTGCCGAGCAACTACCAAAAGGACGATGGTTCCGGTGCAAGGCCCCACTGGCTGACGGACCATGGGCGTTGCCGCAGCCCATCGGCGGATTCCGCCGAAAATCGCCACCGAAGATGCGATCGTTGACATCAGCAGGGTCCTTTTTCCAAATGCAGGTTAACGGCGAATTGTAACGCGATTGCACATCCCTTGGTTGGCGATGGGCTACAGACATTGCAGCGTATCGATATCATGGCAAATGACTTGAGAACTTGGTTGGAGTTGCACTGTCTCACTCCTGCGGCCGTATCAACCGTGCTGAATGACCTGACGCCTGAAGGCCGCGCTGCGCAGACGCCGTCCAATGCGACAACCCTCTCCGCGAAGGACGCCTGGGCGCTTGCCATGGAAGCGCTAACCAAGAAGTTCCCCGGCAACGCGCAGTCAATCGAACGGGCGGCGCACGCGATCGAGCTCGAATGCGTCGCCGAAGGTGAGGACGTCCAGCAACCTTTCACCCTGGATCGCAGTCCTGACAAAGCGCCGCTCGTGTCCATCCGCTATTCAGTCTCCGCGGCCGATATCCTTGCCGTTGCCCATGAGTTCGGCCATGCGGTCCAACTGACCCTGGGAGGTGGGCGCTTCATCCCACCAATCCAGCGCGAGATCGCGGCTTTTCTGAGCGAGCTGGCCTTACTCGAATACAGCGCCACCGCTCACAGTCCAATCGCAGCCGATCTGCAGGCGGCGCACAGCGCCGATGACCTTGTCTACCTGCATGCCGATGCGACGCAGCTCGCACGAGCGCTTGGTGACCCCGGCACACCATACAGCTATCGGTGGAATTACACGATAGCGCGTGTGCTTGCGGCAAAGTCCTATGATGGGCAGGGAGCCGATACACTTTGGAACACGTTCTTGGGGAAAGAAGGGATCACACGTCTTATGGCCACCGACCGAAGAAAACACGTTCCACATAAAACCGAAAACTACCTGCTCCCCGCCCCCAAGCCGGACCGGGATCACCCGGCGATCAATCGATATCGATCACTCGGAATGATGGCGCTTCTGGATATCGACTATTGGAAGGGGGAGTCCGAGCGCGAGATCGGCGACTATTACGCCGCTTTGCGTAGCCACATGCAAGACAAGTCCGCCCTGATCGCCTTCGCCGAAGACATGAAGCCAATCGGCTACGCCATATGGGAACGCCATCCCGAAAGCTCTGGAGATATCCGTATCACCCGTCAGGCCGCCCCTTTCGGCCATCACTTTGAACTGCAGAAAAGACTGCGGTCGCGTCTTTCGGAAGCAGGCACCGTCATGTCAATCCATGCACGCAGCGCACGCGAGGTGCAGGCCGCATGGTAGAAATCGATCACTACGCCTCGACCGGCTATGCGTTGGAGCTTCTGGCGCAATCACACTACCATCGGCATCACAAACTTGGTGACTATTTTCGTGCCGAGGTGCTGCCTGCGTTATGGACCAAGCAGGTTCGATTCTATTTGAACAATGACTATGCTCCGACGGCCATGGTGACGTGGGCGTGGATCAGCGAAGATGTCGAGCGCGAGCTGCACGCGACCGGGCGTGCCCTGACCCATGACGAATGGCAAAGCGGCGATAGGTTGTTTTTCAACGATTGGATCACGCCGTACGGCAACATCCGCGAGGTTCTGCACGATGTGCTGCACAATATCTTTCCAGATGAACCGGGCGCCACAAGTCTAAGGCGCAATCCCGATGGCTCCGTCCGACGCGTCAGCCGCTGGATTGGCATCACCGCCCGGCAAGCAGGCGAGAGGGCCATAGCATGAACGTTGCTTATCCTCAGTCGGACTTCGTGAGCCCCCAGCATACAGTTGAGGGCTTCATCAAGCTTGTCCAAGACGGGTTCGAGAATCCGGAGCGACGCAGAGGAACCGTTCGCGTCACTGTGCAGGATTACCCGCAACTCGGGTTTCGCGCTCGTTTTGCCGATGAGTTGTTGGTCGACCGGCCCGAGGGAGACTATGACGCCGACACCGAGATAAAATTCCCCATATCGACCTTGGAACTGATCTTTCGGGAATTCGATATCGTCGACTGGCGCAGCCCGGAAATCATCGGCAGCACCGAACTTGCCGGTGATCAAAGCCTCGCCTTCCTGCTCGCCTTCTCCTGTCTGCGGCCAAGCGACTGGACCTTGCAGCGTTTCGCCAGCGTCGAGCGATTGCACCGCGACAGGGGCTACCGGAATGGCGTGGAGGTGCAGCGTCTCAATGCCCCCAGCCAATATCAATTGCTCGAGGCAATGGAAGACAGCCGGCCTGTCATTGTCTCAGGGCTCGAGCCTTCGCCCCCTTGCCGGGACTGGTCGCTCGAACGGCTGGAAGCCGAGTATGGCGACGTCGTGGTATGCATGCGCTCCGCGTCGGACCATGTCACCATGCGGCAATTCGTAGACGAACTGCGCACCTTCGAAAACACGCCCACCAAAGCGGGCTCATCGCTCGAATTCAAGGCCTATACAGAAGGCTCCGGCCTTCCAGATGAGATGTGGGCGAATTTCGGACCGATGTACTTTGACGCCGAAGACTTCGTGCCGCCGCAACTCTGGCTCGGCTCGGTTGCCACCGGCGTGCCGGCCACACCGCTGCACCGCGACCCGCTGACAGGCTTCCTGTTTCAGGTGGTCGGCCGCAAGAGGCTCGACCTTTATTCAGCCGATCAGGCCGATCTGCTTTATCCCTACAAATCCTACAACAATTACCAGAAATGCTGGTTTCAGCCGGACCGACCTGATCATGACAGATACCCCAAGGCACGCGAGGCAAAATGCATCTCGGTCGAGCTGCATCCCGGCGAGCTTCTCGTGCAGCCTGCGGGGTGGTTCCATCAGGTTTACGCACTGGACAGTCCCACCATGTCGGTGAGCTATTTCTGGCGCTACTGAGCTTCAGTAGCGTCAACTCGAGATTGCGGTCGCAGGCTGTTGCGATCTGTGACCGTAAGTGGGCGGCAGGTTCTTGACCAACCCACCGCCCGATTGAGCCGTCGGACTCATTGCCGGCGAACATCAAGCGTGGCCTAGGTAGCACAACCGGGCCAAAACCAAAAGTGAGACACAAAATGTCAAGCGTTTGTAAAACTTCAATTTCTGATGATCTCTTTGGAGCGGCGTCCTTCGGCGGCGGCGGTGGCGGAGGCGACAGTGGCGGAGGCGGCGTTTCCCGTTCCATCCGTGGCACCACACCGTCCTATCTGGGGGCGCCCCCGACCCCGCATCAGGCGGCCACGAGGTCTATCGCCGAGATTGCCAGGGATATGAGCGACCCCAACCAGAACCCGTCCATCAACGGCGATGGTGACGCCTATTCGGGTGATCACAATTACGGCGACTGGGATGGCCGCTAACCCGCGGATCTAAACGCGATATCTCTTCCCCTTTGCACTGGCATCGGGGAAGAGATCGGCCATCGGGCGAGGCGGAGGATGGAGATGCTGAAAACGGCGCAAATCGTTGTCACTTCCAGCGTGCTCCTCTGCATGAGCGCCGTCTCAACTCTGGCCGATGGTGGTGTCGTTGCCGCGTCAGCCATCAAGGCGAGAGGCCTCGACAGGATCGTCGTCGACGTGCTCAGCCATCAAACCGCCGTCCTTGGCGATCAACTCGACGGCCGGGAATTCACCGTACCCCCCGTGATTGTCGCGACGGACGCCGACGACCTTTGGCCGCTCTTTCAAGAGCACTCTGCATCGCTGAACGAAGAGGAGCTATCGGACGCGTTCAAGCGTAGGTGCACATCTCCGAATGACAGGGCCTTTGGCGTTTTCACGGGGGACGCAATTGCCCTTTGTGTCTTTCTGAGCGAGACGTCCGCCCCCGAAGCCGAACGGAAGTTCATCTCGATTGCGCTCGCTCATGAACTCTATCACTCGGTGCAATTCCAGTCCGTCGGGCTGAGCCGTCTTGCCGAGATCGACGACACACTCGATGCCTTCGGCCCTGCATGGCTGATGGAAGGGTCCGCCTTCTACTTCGGCGAATTCTTCGGCTGCGATACATGCGACTTGGATATCGAATCCGTCACGGACGGCGTCCGTGAACTAACGTCGCGGATCACGACACCGCTATCCAAGCTTGAGTATTTCTCGGATGACCCCCGGCTGGCCGATGCGATGTACTACAAGGGTTTTCTTGCGGCGATGATGTTGGCCCACGATCACGGAGATGGCGCGATCTTGGAGTTCTATCACCGCATGGGCGAAGGACATGACTGGAAATCTGCCTTCAGGTCCGCATTTGCCGAGGACATAACGGAGTTTTACGTAAGGTTCGAAAGCGGCTAGGTCGCCCGAGATCCGGTTGCTCCAATCCCTGTTACTTGTCCTTATCGCTGTCCGACGTCTTGGATTGCCCAGGGGCATCTAGATCCGAATTCTCCAAATGATCGGGACGGGTGGTCCCCCCAGTTGCACGCCAAGTCCGGTGCTGTTGGGAATCGAGCGGCGAGCGCAAGAGGATCAGCTTCTTGATATTCCAGAGGACAAGCACCAGAACCGCCAGGATCAGATAGGCTGTCAGGCCCAGGGACTGAAAGAAATCGACCATGCCGGTTGCCCTCTCCCTTTCCCCAAATCCTGGCTATACCCTTTCGACGATAGGAACGAAGGAATAACTAATCAACCTTCGGCCGTCTGTCGTCATGTCCACCGCTGCTGTCATGCCAGGCCGCAATTGGCACTGCTCGGAGCTGCCTAAAAGACGGGCTGCTGTCGGCTTGACCCCGCTCACAGACCAGAAGAAAGCCGAACGGTCGTATGCAGACCAAACCGGAGAGGTCGTCAGCCTCAGCGCAGACAACCGGACAGCGCGGCACGCGCCAAGGTCTGAGGGGCCCCGTCCGCCCCAAGCCCCTTGGAACCGATGTGCCGGCGTCTGCCTGTCCTGCACGACGGCGGACAGGCTTGCGTCAAGAACCGAAACAACGCTGCCCACGGCCGGCACATCTGCTTCCGCTACCATGAAGTGCGCCCGGGGGTGCGCCGCCGCCGGTCGGCCCCGCCCACGATCCGCTCATCCGGCAACCAGGGTGCCGCAGGCGGCGTCAGGTCAAGGGCTGCTGAATGTGTCTCAAGACGGCCGCAAATCTCGTGCGATCCGCCAAAGCAGGCTGCGTTCAGCCGTCAGTGTCGCGATCAGGCACAGGCAGAGCACGGCCAGGGCGGCCCCCCAAACCTGAGGGATCAGAGCACCTGCGATCATCGCGCAGGTTGACGCAATCGCAGCACCGGTCAGCCGCACGGATAACACGGCCGGCCCCCCGCGCCACCGCAGCGCCCATGCGCCCGAAACGCTGAAGACCACAGCCGCGATCAGTGCCGAAACCCCGGCCCCTACGCTGGAGTAGCCGGGCACCAAGATCAGCAGCGCAATCACAAAGACAAAAGTTGTCAGGCCACGAATGACAGCCGCCACATGCAGGTGGCCGGACATGGCCAGATGCTCCGTCTGCAAGCCATAGCTGGCATTCAGAAGCTGTGCAGCCATCAGCAGCAGAAGCGCCGGATACCCGCCCGTGAAATTCCCGAAGACGCCCAGGGCGAACGACCCAAACACATAGAATGTGATCGCGGCCAGAAGGGTCATCACGAAGGCGAGCAGGCGCGCGCCGTGGAACTCGCGTTTGATCGCCTCCTGGTCGGCGGTTGCAAGGTGATGCCGCACACGCGGCATGTAGGTGCTGGAAAAAGCCAGATGACCGACGGAGGCCAGCGCAGATATGCGCGCCGCGATGGCGTATTGCGCGGTTTCGAGGCCGGTGGCGAACATGCCCACGATGATGATGTCAAGCTGCCGCAGCCCCATTTGCGACACGCGCATGACCAGAAACTGAAAGCCCGCACCGATATCCCTCAGGCGCAGATCGGACGGGGCATGCACGCTTTTGCCCCAGGCCAGAGAGGACAGGGCAAAAATCGGCAAGGCTGCCGCCAGCACCGCCGCATAGGCCACCGCGGACGGGCCCAGGCCCGCCAGAAAGACGGCAGCGAAAAACAGGCAGCGTCCGCCATCGGTCAACCCCTGCATGATCGCGGATGTGCCGACACGGTGGTTGGCCTGAAACCACACCGTCAGGGTCACGCCGATGGTGATCGCCGGGATCAGGGGCGACATCTGCATCAGCCACCTGCCCGCATCGCCGGCGCCTTGCGCGTAGACCACCACACACACCAGCGCCAGCACCGCCAGACACAAAACCACAGCGAGCGTACGCAGCATCAGACCGCGCCCGGCGAGCACCCCGGGCGCGACCGGAAGCTCGGCAAGGCGCAGCAACATGGCGCGCTCGATGGCGAGACCGGCATTGTACCCGACAAGGATCAGAACAGACATCGCGACCACATAGCCGGCCAGCTGATCGGTCGTGAGAATACGGGCCAGCAACCACAGAGAAACAACGCCCGCGACTGCGCTGACACCCTGGGACACCAAGACGCCCCCGGCGCCAGAGGCATAGGCGCGGTTTGTGCTCAGCATGACTGACCACCCGGTGCTGCGGCGCGGTCGCGCGGCAGACCGTCCATCAGGGCCAGATCGCTGATCCAGCTTGACGGCAACGCATCCGGGAAGCTGTCCCGGGCGAAGAGATAGTCATTCTGCAACAGCGCGACGATCTCCTCTCGCGCCGCGCCGTGCTCGGGCCGGGGTCGGGCATTGACCACCTCCGCAATGTCGACCGCCATGCTGGGCACGCCCAGAAACGCGCAGAGTGCGTCGAACGCGGGCTGCGCTGTCTGCGGACCAAAGAGATCTTCGTAAAAGAGAACGTGAAGCCGGTCGGCATCAACGACGCTCCGGCAGGTGAGATAGGTGGCCTCATAGGACGAGCGCATCGCAAAATAGGGCTGCGCCAACAATTCCGACAGGGGTGTTCTCAAAACCGATGCGTCTCGATCCGCCGTATGTGCGATCTGGCTGATGAACCTGTCCGCAGGATTGCGCAGAATGAAGATGTACCGGGGTTGAGCCAGACAGCCGTCCAAAGCCGCAAAAGCCTCCTTGGGCAAGGTCGCATAGGCTGGCGTGATCTCACCTGCCACCGGACATCCGTAGCGGCCTCTCTCGATGAAGGTCCGGTAGCTGGCGTCTCGGTGCGCCATCATGCCCAGATAAGCAGAGATCCAAGGCAGCGTTTCGCCGGGGTGCGCCCGGCAATGACGCAGCAGCTGCGGCATCCGGATCTTCATCGCCTGCAGGCCGCGCACAGAATTGCGCTGGTGATCTACGTATTTCGAGCTCCAGTAGTGTGTCTCCTTGACGGGCGACATGCCAATGTCAGGGTGGCGGTCGAACATGCGGGCCAGCCATGTGGTGCCGGCACGCTGCGCGCCGATGCCGACAAAATAGCGCTGCGTATTATGCATTCAGTTGGTCCAACCCATGGCACTTTCCGCCCCTCGTCTCTTTGTGAGGGCTTGCAAACCGGCGGTCAACGCGCAGACTGGCATAAAGCCGCACGTGAGGCGCACACAGATGAGCAGACGACCGTTTTTTGTGGGTGTCGGCGCGCAGCGTGCCGGCACCACCTGGATTGGCCACTTCTTGAGACGGCTGCCAGATATACGTTTCTCACCCATCAAGGAAGTCTGCTACTTCGACGCAAAACACGTGGAGGCGCGCAAGCGGGTCATCAGTGAAGCCATGAACACGCGGCTCGCTGTGCTGGGATTGGGCAACTATACGCGCAAACATCCGCTGTCCGGCCTGCGGCTTTGCTATCACTATCTCGGCATCCGCAAGCTGAGCGACGACAGCTATCGTGCGTTTTTCGATGAATTGGCCCGGTCGGGTGCCGTTGCCGGAGAAATCTCCCCGTCCTATGCCATGCTGGACGAAGATGCGGTGCGGCACATGGATGCCCTCCTCGACCAACCCAATGTCTTTTTCGTGATGCGCAACCCGGTGGACCGGCTCTTGTCGCAATACAGCTTTCTGTCGACCCGACCGGGGCTGAAGGCGCCCGGGGGCACCGACCTGACGGATGCGCTGTGCACGCTCTGCGGCCAGAGCTTTCACGTGAACTACCCCAGGTCACTGAAGACTTACCGCGCCGTGCTTCCCGAGGATCGGTTCAAGACCTTCTTTACGGAGCACCTTTTCGATCCTGCCCGCACTCAGGCCCAGTGCGATGCCTTATGCGATTACTTGGGCATCGGGCGCAGTGCGGTGCCATCAGACCGCCCGGTCAACCGCGCGCCCGCAGTCGAAATCTCCCTGGAAACACGCGCCATATTGGCAGGAAAGCTGGCCAAGTCCTACAGCGCCGCCCGCGCTATCGCCGGAGAGGACCTGCCGCTCTCCTGGCAGCGCGACCTTGCCCTGATCGATCAGACATAATCGATGGTCAGGTCCTGTTCGCCGGTCTGAATGAATTTCCAGCGGTCATACTCCAACTGTCCCAACTGGGCACGCTGTCCGCCATCCGAGAACGCATAGCCCATGCCCTCACCCATCGCACTCAGCAGCAGGAAGACGACACAGGACGGGACCGTCCTGAGGAAGTACGAGCGCGCTTCCTCGCTGGCCAAGAGCTGGCGCGCGATCCGCACAAACCGCACCACAAAGATGAGCGGAAAGGCGAGCGCGTAGGCGGCCCGCCGCCCGCGCCCCCAATGCGCCGAGCGGCTCGCGGCGAACATGCGTCCTTCCAGAAAATGCAACTTCATCGCACTGCCGAATCTGGAGAAATTCAGATGTGCCGTCGAAATCTCCGGATCGATCCAGAGCGTTTCACCTTGGGCGCGCAGTTCATTGTGCAGCACCCACTCCGCCTCCAGCATCTCGGCGAGATCATCGCCGTACTGCGTCAGCGCCGCGCGCTTGTACGACGAATTGTGCCCGGGCAACTGGTCCACCTGGCCCGCGGCGGTCACATTCATCCACTGGCCGTACTCGATTACAAGATTGGCCCAGCTGGTGGGTGTTCGGGGGTTGGCATTCTTCATCGAGGGGCCGACCGCCACATGCCCGGCCTGATGCGCCGCGACCAACCGTTCCGCCCAATCGGCCCGCGTCGGAAAGGAATGATCCTCCACGAACAACACGACATCGGCGCTTGCTTTGCGAATCGCTGCGCTGCGCGCAATGGCCGAGGTCGTGAAATCAGCAGGCACCACCTCGACGCCGAAAAACCCCTCAGGATCCGTGGTCTTCAAACCTGACACCTCATCGGGTCGCGCTGCAAGTACAATCTCCAGTCGATCCGCGATGGTCTGATGTCGCAAACACTCAAGCGTGCGCGCAATGCTGTCCTGCCCGGCGGATGCAACCAGGATTACGCTGCCGGCCGGTTGATTTCGCAATCTCGTCATATCGAACCCTCTCACATCAGCCGCCCTGCCCCACTATCCCAATTTCCAAAAAATCTCGACCAAAGGAAACCGGCAATGCGCATTGGTTGTTTGCAAACGGATACAATTTTGCCAGATAGAACACATGCCGCAAATCGCCGTCATTATCCCAAGCTATAACCGACCCGCGCAGCTGGAACGCTGCCTGCGGGCGCTCATGGCGCAGGATGCCGTGGATTTCGAAGTGGTTGTCGTCGACGACGGCTCGCCCACGCCGCTGCAGGAGGTCTGCGCAGCGTTCGGCGATAAGGTCCGCTGCCTGCGGCAGGACAATGCGGGGCCAGCAACCGCGCGCAACCGCGGCGCACGCAGCACATCCGCGCCCTTCATCGCCTTTACGGATGACGATTGTCAGCCCCGGCCAGACTGGCTGTCCAAGCTGCATGCCGCACACGCCGGGCGGTCCGACCGGCTGGTGGGCGGTCTTGTGATCAATGCGCTGCCCGACGATCCCTATGCCTCTGCCAGTCAGGCCCTGTGTGACTACCTCTACGACTATTTCGAAGCCGATCGGGGCAACGTGCCGTTCTTCACGTCCAATAACATCGGAATGAGTCGCGAAGGCTTTGAAAACATTGGAGGGTTCAATCAGACCTTCGAGCGCGCCGCTGCCGAAGACCGCGACTTCGGCCTGCGCTGGAGGGATGCCGGCGGGGCGCTGGTCTACGCTGAAGACGCCATCATCGACCACTACCACGGCATGACGCTCCAGAAATACTGGCGACAGCATTCCAACTACGGCGCGGGCGCGTTCCGCCTGCACCAGCTGCTGGATGCGCGCAATGCCGATCAGCCGAAACGAGAACCGCTGGCCTTCTACTGGGGTCTGCTCACGTGGCCGATCAAAAAGGGTGGGCTCGGCAAGCTCAGACTGTCCGTTCTGCTCGCCATCAGTCAGTTTGCCATGGTGGCCGGGTATTCATCCGCTGCGCGCGCGGCCAAACAGAGCTCGGCGTGACTTAACCGTCTCTGGCGTAAACCAGCCGCGCGCGCCCATAGCCAAGACTCGCAGCAAGATAATGAAGCGCGTGATAGGGCACCGCGCCAACGGCAAGCCGCAGCCCACCGATCCGATACAAACTGATCAAAAAACGGGCATTGATCGCGACAAAGCAACACACCAAGACGAGTGCCCAGAAAAGTGACGGCCCCCAAAACGGGCTGACGAGCAGCAGAAAGACAAAACCGAGGACGCAGAGTGCCGACGCGCGATGCGCCGTCCCTCCGTTCAGCGTTTCCGGTGACAGACGCCCGGCCATGATCAATCGGGTCCAGGGCACGGCGCGACCGAAAAGATCTGTCTTGAACATCGACGGCACCGTCCAGTCCTTCAAATGCGTCCCCTGCGCATCCCTTACGATGCGGATGCTGTCCCCCTCGGCCCGCAGACGCACACCAAACTCCACATCCTCGATGTTTTCCCACTCTGAGGCGAAGCCGCCAAGCGCTTCAAATCGCGCGCGGCGGGCCGCGCCAAGACCCGTCCAGAACGTCTCGGCCTCCGGCCGCGCGGTCTGATGGACGTGGAAATGCAAGAGGTTACGGTATCGGCTGACGATGGAGGGGGCTTCGGGTTTGGTGTCGTAGGAGCCAAAGGCCGCCGAGACACTCGGGTCCTCGAATGCCGCCAGAAGGCGCGGGAGCGCATCTGCATGCGGCACCACATCCGCGTCGACGAAAACCACCAAATCAGACGTGCAAGCCGCGACGCCAGCATTGCGGGCCTTGGCCGGTCGCAAGGCCTCGTCGTTGCGGATCACATGCGCGCCCAGATCCCGCGCAATCTGGCCCGACTGATCGGTCGATCCATCATCCACAACGACGATCTGTGCCGGATCGACGCCGCCGTCGATCAGCGCCTGCAGGCACCGCCCCAGCGTGTCAGCCGCCTGATGTGCCGGAACCACAACCTGAAAATCTGAAGATGCGTCGAGCATAAATTCTATTAATCTGTGTTAACTCGTTTAAGATCGGAGCATTTGAAGCATTAAAGGGTTTTTGGCCATGGCGCAGCGGCGAATATTGGTTTCAGGTGGGGCAGGCTTCTTGGGGAGCCATTTGTGCGAAAGACTTGTTGAACAGGGCCACGACATCATATGTGTCGACAACTACTACTCCGGACGCAAGGAGAATATCGCACATCTGATGGATGCGCCCAATTTCGAGGCCATTCGCCACGATGTGACCTTCCCGCTGTATGTTGAAGTCGACGAGATCTATAACCTCGCCTGCCCGGCCTCGCCCCGCAACTATCAGGCCGACCCGGTTCAGACCCTCAAGACGAGCGTGCACGGATCGATCAACCTTCTGGGCCTTGCCAAACGGACCGGCGCCAAGATCCTCCAGGCCTCGACATCCGAGATCTATGGCGATCCGATCGAGCATCCCCAGACGGAAGCCTACCCCGGCAACGTCCGCGTGGACGGCCCCCGCGCCTGCTATGACGAGGGCAAGCGCTGCGCCGAGACCCTGTTCCACGACTACCGGCGCCAGCATGGCGTCGATATCAAGATCATGCGTATTTTCAACACCTACGGCCCGCGGATGCAGCTCGATGATGGCCGTGTGGTGTCCAATTTCGTGCATCAAGCCCTGACCGGCAAGCCGATCACCATCTACGGCTCGGGCGAGCAGACGCGGTCGTTCTGCTTTGTCGATGATCTGATCGACGGCATGATGGCGATCATGGATCTCGGCTTTGATGTCACCGGCCCGATCAATGTTGGCAACCCGCATGAGATCACCATGCTGGAGCTGGCACAGACGATCACGGATCTGGTTGGCGGGACCGCCAAGCTCGAGTTTTTCGACATCCCACAGGACGACCCCACGCGGCGGTGCCCGGATATCTCGCTGATGACGTCCCTCACGGGATGGGAGCCACGCTGCCCCCTGCACGCGGGGCTTGTCAGGACCATCGAAGATTTCCGCAAGCGGCTGGAACTGGGGCAATCCGTCCGCGCCGCGCAAATGGGGTGATCATGCATCCCGGTCGCGACCTGTCTCCGAGAGGTCTCGTTGGGGGGTGCGATGCGCCGGCCCGACGCCCTTGCCAGGCAGAGTGCGAGCGCGCCGCCGCGCCGCCTCGACCGCAACACGCGGGTCTGGACGCGGGCAGATGACCTCGGCACCTCAACCGCAAGCGCCGCTCTTCAACCTTCGCGGTTTGATGATCTCGGCTCTGGTGGCCCTGGTTTTGTGCTGGCCCATAGTTGTGACGAACGCCGACTACGTGTTTGTCGATTCGCAGAGCTACCTCAGGGCGGGCGCGGAAATCTGGGATCTGGCGCTCGGCATGATGCAAACCGGATTGCCCACGCCCGATACTGCCATAGAAGCCGCGCCCGGGGCCGCGTCGGATACAACGGCATCGGGGGAAAAGCTGCAGTTCGACGGGGAGCCGCGCTTTGGCCGGTCCATCGCTTACTCCGCGTTCGCCTATGCGCTGCTCTCGGCGCTCGGCCCATTCGGGCTGGCCTGGGCGCAGGGCACGCTGACGCTGTTTGCCCTTCTTGTGCTTGTGACACCGCAGATGCTGCAGGCGCGGGTCATATTGATCGGCGGGCTGCTCTTGGTGATCGCGGTCACGCAGCTGCCGTGGCGTGTCGTCTACCTGATGCCGGACATCTTCGCGGCCACCATCGTCATCTTCGGGGCCTGCCTGATCGGCCCCTTCGACCGCCTGACGCGCGTCCAGCAAGCTGTGCTGACAGGTCTCGCCTGTTTCGCCGTGGCGACCCACTACGGCAACATTCCTCTTGCGGCTGGCTTTCTGGGCCTGGTTCTGTTCTGGCGGCTGGTGACCGCGCGGCTGGCCGTGGCTCCGCTCGTCGCCGCCGCGATAACCGTGGCGGCGTCGCCTCTGGCAAATCTCGGAGCCAGTGTCGTCGTCCTCGACGAACCCAGCACCGTGCCCCTGCGGTTGCCGATTGTTCTGGCCCGGTCCATTCAGGATGGACCAGGTGCCGCCTACCTGCGCGAAAACTGCGGCCAGGAAGACTGGGCCATCTGTGACGCCTTCGGAGACCGCTTGCCCGAGAGCATCCGCGAGTTCCTGTGGTCCAAAGACGGCATCCGCGCACAAAGTGCAGAGATGGTCCAACGCATCCGGGATGAAGAAATCCCCCTTCTGGCCAACATCTTCCTCGCCCACCCCGCCGCGCAGACCTGGTCGTTTGTCGGCAACGCCGTGAAACAATTCCTGCGCGTGGGACAGGGGCAAATCGCTGCAGTCGCCGGCTTTGATCAGACCTACAGGTCCGGCGATCATGCCACGCAGGCCCAGGGGGGCGCGCTGCGCGATGCCTTCGAGCCGGTTGTCATTGCCGCAACGATCATCTCTGCCCTCGCCCTGGCAGCGCTCACCCTCAGCAAACGCTGCACCGTCGCAGAGCGGCGGGTGATCCTGGCAATGGTCTTGGGGCTGATCTGCAACGCAATTGTGTTTGGCGGGCTGTCTGCCCCCGTCGACCGGTATCAGGCGCGCGTGGTCTGGTTGGTCCCGGCCTGTCTGGTGCTGCTCTGGGCGGCAATCACGGCCCGGCAAACCCGGACGACCCGTGCAGCCGGGAAGGTTCCTGATGTTCTTTGACGCCCGCAAGATGGTCGAGGACGTGCCGGATGAGATGGATGTCTGTGTCGTCGGCGCGGGCGTCGCGGGATTGGTGGTCGCGCGGCGATTGTCGCGGACCGGGCTGAAGGTCTGGCTGCTGGAGAGCGGCGGGCAGAAGGCGGACCCGAAGGCGCAGGCCCTCAACGAGGGCCAATCCAATTTCGCAGACTATCCCTTTGTGGCCTCGCGTGCCCGCGTCTTTGGCGGTACATCGACCCTGTGGACCGGGGCGTGCGTCGCGCTTGATCCGGTCGATTTCGAGGCCCGCGACTGGATCAGGAACTCCGGCTGGCCGATCACGCTGCAGGACATCGAAGGCTATCTGAACGAAGCGCGCGCGGATTTCGGGATCGCCGCCACCACCCGGTTTCAAGCCAATCTGAACAGATCGCCGTTCGGTCAGGGCGATCTGAGCGCGAAGACCGTGGCCTATAGCGCCCCTCTGAATCTGGGCGCGCGCTACCGTGATCTGGTGTCTCGTTCGCAGACGGTGCATTGCCTTCTGAACGCCACCGTCACCGAGCTTTTTCCATGCGAAAGCGGCACGCGCATCGCGCGCATAGAGATTTCCATTCCCGGCAAACCCGTGCGTACCCTCAGCCCGCGCATGATCGTGCTCGCGTCCGGAGGCATCGAAAACGCGCGCCTGCTTCTGACATCGAACTCGGTTCATTCCGCAGGCGTGGGCAATGCGCATGACGTGGTCGGGCGCTATCATATGGAGCACCCGATCAGAACCGTAGGCGTGCTGCCGGTGGGCGACCGGGGGCCGGAATTTCTGGAGTTCACCAACAGCACCCGAGAGCATGGTGTCGAGGTTCAGGGCACGTTCGGGCTGTCAAACGACGTCCGCCGCCGCGAACAGCTTCTGGATCTGCACATCAGGTGCTACCGCTACAGCCGATATGAGGATCAAGCACCGATTATTGCCGGCAAACGCGCAGCGTCGGCACAGGCCCCCCGTTGCGGAACGGACCGAAGGGCAGACCTGATCGCCGCCCTGCGCCCCGTCAGCCTGCGCTATCTCGCCTGGCACACCCGGAACAAGCTGTGGCACCGTGCGCGATTCGATCACCTGCGCTTCATGGCCTTTGTGGAACAGGAACCCGAGCCCGGGAACCGCATCTCGCTGAGCAACAGGCGCGACGCCTTCGGGCGTCAGCTGCCCTATCTCACCTACCGCGAAAGCCGCCTGATGCGTGAGAGCACGAAACGCTCCATGCATCTGATGGCCGGGGCGCTGGCCAAGGCCGGGTTCCCGGGGCTGCGGCACGGGGACACGTCCCTCGCGCATCTGCAGGACTACAACGCCTACGGGCTGCATCAGATGGGCTCGACCCGCATGTCGTCCGACCCCCGCTTCGGCGTGGTGGACAAGGACTGCCGGGTGCACGGGCTGTCGAACCTCTACGTCACCGGCAGCTCCGTCTTCCCGACGGGCGGAGCCGCCAACCCAACCTGGACCATTGCCGCCCTGTCGCTGCGGCTTGCGGATGAACTTTGCGACAAGATCCGCTATATTTGACACATTGCAGGGAGCCACGACATGACACCAAACCCAAAGTTATCAATGATCGTCGCCACCGATGACACCTATGCCACGGTCAGACGCACGGTCAGCTTCCTGCTCAAACAGACCGCCATCGCGGATGTCGAATTGATCATCGCCTGCTGTTCGGCCGAGGACCTGAACCCGGATATGGACGATCTGAACTGCTTCGGCTGCCACCAGATTGTCGAGCGCCCGGGCACCTTCGCCAGCGGCCATTTTCTCGCCGCCGCCATCGCAGCCGCCCGCGCCCCTGCGGTCATGTATCTGGAGGAGCACAATTTCCCCCCGCCTCGCACCGCAGAGGTCGCCATCAAGGAACTGGTCGAGAACGCACGCCCCGCGCTCGGCTTCAGCATGGAACCCTCCAATCCCGGCATCGTCGCCTGGGCGCATCTATACGGACAATTCGGCACAGCCGTGGCCCCGGTGATCTCCGGGCCCGTCCCGCGCTTCGGCGGCCATCACGCCGCCTACCGCAAGGACACGCTGATGCCATACGGCGACGATCTGCCCGACCTGATGAACAACGAAGCGGTCCTGCACGAAGACATGCGCCAGCGCGGAACGCCCATGTTCATCACGTCAGAAGTCATTATCCCGCACGCCCAGATCTCCGATTTTTCGGTTCTGGTCCGGCAGGATTACCTCGCACAACGCGTCTATGCCGCCGCGCGGATGGAGCTTCTGAACTGGTCGATCTGGCGGCGGCTGGTTTATGTCGCAGGCGCGCCCCTCATTCCGATCAAGCGCGGCATCACCGCAGCCTATCATATCATCCGCACCGGGCGCGCCACCCGACTGTTATTGCCGACGGTCCCGGTCATGTTCGCCGCGCATACAGCCGGGGCGTTCGGTGAAGCCGTGGGGTACATCTTCGGTGCGGGTGAGAAGGTCAACGCGGACCGGATGGAGATCGAGCTGGATCGCTACGCCTTCGTGAATGCCACCGACCGGCAGCAGGCCCAGGACGGACAATACCTCCGCCGCTAAGCCGCCAAGTCATCTACGGCCCGACCGACTCCGTGCTTCTATTGCATCACGCAACAATCGGCAGCGATGTTTCGAGTTGGACTGCAAGGCGTTTCGCGCGCCGGTCGCGACCTCGTCAGGCATCATCGACGTTCGGACCGCCACCGGTACTCAACCACCAGTCTCCAGCTGAAATCTCTGCCCCAGCACAATCAGCGCAGAGGATGGGCACAAGGCCCCTGTCTGCGCGGTCAGGCGCGGTGGCCGATCCGGGCCGCCTGCCTTTGATCTGAACCTTTCGGCCCATCGCTACCCAAGTGCGGCCAGTACGGTATCCGTCGTCGTCACGGCGGCGACGTTCTGCATCGCATAGTTGATCGAGGCGCGGTGCCAGTCGGCATTCATGGTCGAACAGGCGTCATGCGGCACAACCATGCGAAACCCCTTGTCGGCACCGGTGCGGGCCGTGTGCTCGACGCTCATGTTGGTCCAGGCGCCGCAGTTGATAATCGTGTCGCGGCCTCCGTGGTGCAGGTAGCTTTCGAGCCGCGAGGTCTCCCAGGCGCTCATCGACATTTTCTCGACCACCAGATCGCCGGGGGCCGGCTCCAGCCCTGCGGCGGGGGCCACGCCCCAGGTGCCGCGCACCAATGCGTTTTCGCCCTTCAGACCCTGAAACAGCGGCGCATGCTGGGCAAGATAGGGATGCCCCTCCTCGCAGACCATCCAGACATGGATGACCATGACGCCACGTGCCCGCGCGGCCTCGACCAGCCGTTTGGCATTAGCGACCACGTTCTGGGCGCGCGCGTGGTCCGGGCTGCCCGTCGCGGCGAAGGCGCCGCCATCGATCATCACGTCGTTCTGCAGATCCTGCAGGATCAGCGCGGCGCGCGCGGGGTCGATCCGATTGACCGAACCGGCGAGTTGGAGGTCGCCAGTTGAGGCCGCCGCTGTCGCCGCCGGAGCGGCGGCGGGTGCCGGCGCGGCTTTCGGCGTCATGAACCCCTCGGCTTTGCCGGTGGTTTTTGTGCGGACGGAGTAAAGAGACGTGGTCGCGCAGACATAGAGCGTCCCCCAGTCGCTGTCGCCCCAATGCAGGTTCGCCGCCAGCTCCGGCACCGCAATCTCGCCCAGCTTCAGCCCATGAAAATCATAGACCCAGACACCCCCCGGCGCGGTGACAAAGACATTGCCGTCGCGGTCGGCCTTCATGCCATCCGGGACACCGGCGCGCAGCGGCTCGGTGATGCCGCTGGCGAAGATGCGGGCATTCGTCAGCTGCCCGTCCTCGCCCACATCGAACATGCGGATGTTGGCCTGCTCGGTGTCATTGACCCAGATCCAGCGCTCGCAGGGCGAGAAACATAAGCCGTTGGGCTGGGTGAACATGTAGCGGTCGGACACCAGCACCGCCTCGTCGCCCGGCCGATGCCCGGGCGGCAGCATGTAGACGCCCTGAAATCCCATCTGGGTCGGGCGCGGCACGCCGAAATGCTCCATCCGGCCATAGGTCGGATCGGTAAAGAAGATCGCGCCGTCGCGGCGGACCACCACATCGTTGGGTGAATTCAGCTCACGGCCTTCGAAGTGGCTCGCCAGAACTTCGCGCGTGCCATCGGGGCGAAAGCGCGCCACCGACGACGTCGCATGCTCGCAGACGATCAGATTGAGGTCCGCGTCATAGGTCATCCCGTTGCCCTTGTTCGAAGGCTTGAGGATTTCCATGACCCCGCTGCCCGGCACGTACCGGCGCCGCACATCGGCGGGCATGTCGGAAAAGATCAGGCTCTGCTCCACCGGATGCCAGAGCGGGCCTTCGGTGAAGGTGAAGCCGGTGCCGAGCTGGCGCACCGGTTCGTGTTCTTCGATCAGCGTGCGGAACCTGTCGTCGAAGGCTTTATGTGCCATCGGGGCGCCCTCCTACATCGGGAACCAGTCGCGCTTGGCCACCGTCTCGGTCAGCGGTCCCGGCACCTGCATGCCCAGCCGTCCGACCACCTGCTGATGTTCGATCTTGGCGGGCTTGTCGTGAACGGGCAGCAGGAAGGTGTAATTGTTCAGAAGCTTCTTGATCGCGCCCTTCTCCTCGCGCTTGGAGCCTGCGTGGTTGCCGGTCACGCGCGGCTCCATCCAGTTGTTGGTGTGCACATGGTTCACGATCTGATCGTTGAAATCGTAGATCACGTCGCCGCAGATACAGGCGAGGCCCTCCGACGTTTCAACGATTACGTTCATCGAGCCTTCGGTATGCGCGCCCGCAGGCTCGCACCAGACGCCGGGGATGATCTCCTCGGCCTGGGTGATCTCCAGGTCGAGAAAGCGGATCGCCTCTTCCTCGTAGATGCGGTCAACCAGATGTTTGATGTCTGGCTTGGGGTACTGCGGGTACATGATGCCGGAGACGGAGAACTCCATCTCGCGCCGGTTCAGCACCACGGTGGTGTTCATCGGGAAGAGATCATCCTTGCCGGCATGGTCGATGTGCAGATGCGTGTGCAGGATGTAACGGATATCCCCAAGCTTGAGCCCGTGTTTGGCCAGTTGGTTTTCGATCATGTTGTCGTGGAACTGCAGGCCGCGCATGCCGAGGCTCTCCATGATCGCATTGTCGCGATACCCGGTGTCGACCAGCACCGGATAGCTGCCCCCGGTGATCAGGAAGCCGTAAACCGGCACACGCCGGGTCCGTCCGCATTCGTGGCCGAGAACCAGAAAACTCGTCTCTAGCTCGATGTCTCCGTAGTCGAGCACATGGATTTGCAAGGCCATCAGGCGTCTCCCTTCGTTGTCGTCGCGCCGAGCCGGTAGACCCGGACGGCGGTGTCGTTGAAAATCTGTTGCTGGTGGGGTTTCGGGACGGCCTTCCGGAAGGCGGCCCAGAGATCGGCATAGCTCGTCCAGAGCTTCTCGATCGGAAAGTTGGACCCATATATGCAGCGTTCCGCGCCGAACAGCGCGATGGCGTCCTTGACTTGGGCGGTGATGAATTTCGGATCGTTCCTGTGAATGAAGGTGCCGAAGGCCGAGAGCTTGGTGACGACGTTCGGGCAGGCGGCGAGTGCGGTCATCCCCGCCTTCCAGACAGCGACCCCTGTCTTCGACCGATCCTCCAGCATGCCGTTGTGTTGCAGGATGAAGGTCACCTCCGGGCAGGCCCTCGCCAGCGTCACAGCGCCCGCCATCTGGCCGGCAAAGACCTGCAGATCGAAGCTCCATCCATACTCGGCCAGCAGCGCGATCCGCTTTTGTACATCGGTGTCAGTACAGAGGTCAGGCGTCTTGGCAAAGCGATAGGTCGGGTTCTCATGCCAATGAAATTGCTGGCGAATGCCCCTGACACCCGGTATGTCGGCCAGCTTCTTCAGCGTCTTGCCGACATCGCCGCGCGTGAAATCCGCGTAGGCGACGATTGCCATCGGCCAACCGGTGCGATCCGCCTCGGCCTGCACCCACGCCGCCTCATCGACGGCCCAATTGGGCGCCCAGTTGGCCTGGACATAGACCGAGCCCGTGATGCCACTGCCTTGAACATCCGAGAGGTATTCCTCGATCGGATAGTCCCGCTTGATCGCGGCGTAGCTACCGAAGATGCGCGGCTGTTCCGGGCCCAGAAGCCAGGGCAGATCGGCCTGCCGCCAGATATGATGATGCGCGTCGATCATGCCGCCCGCGCCCTGTTCAACAGGTGATCGGCGATTGCCGCGATACTCGCGCCGTCGCTCAGGCGGTCGAGGACCGGCAGGACACTGACCAGCGCCTCGGTTTCCGGCCGGAAGCCGGGATCGGCGGCCAAAGGCGTCAGCCAGTGGAGCTGCCAGCAGAGGCGCGAGAGCCGCCTGACCGCCTCGGTCATGTCAGTCGGGTCGCCGCGCTCCAGCCCGTCCGACAGCACAACCACCAGCGCTCCGCGCGCGAAGCCCGCAAAGCGCGGCACATCGAGAAACGCGGCCAGCGCCGCCCCGATCCGCGTGCCGCCGTCGATATCTGCAATCGCCTCCCCGGCGCGGGCCACGGCCGCCTCGCGATGCGTCAGCCGAAGCGCGGGCGTGATCCGGGTCAGCCGCGTGCCAAGGGTAAAGGCTTCGGCCCGGTCCGCTGCCTGCACCAACGCATGACCGACAGAGAGGTTCCTGTCGGAGAATTCCTTCATCGACCCGGAAACATCGATCAGCAGGATGATCCGCCGTTGCCGCGTCTTGCGCCGCGTCTGAGGCAAGGTCAGAACGTCGCCCTCCTGCCGGGCGGCCTGGCGCAGCGCGCGGCGCAGGTCGATCCGGTCGCCGTGATGTGTCCGCTGCCGACGGTAACTCAGCCGCCGAGGCAGCCGCTTCGGCGCCTCTCGCGCGAGGCGCGCCAGCGCGTCAGACGCCGTCTCGACGATGGCGCGCGTGCCGAGCCGTTCGGTCGCCACCGCCTCACCGCCCCTGGGCTCCGCACTCGTGTCGACCTCAACCTCCTCCGGATCGCCCGTCATCTCGCGGACGTCGACATCGTCCTCCGCGCCCTCGGCTGCCGCAGCAACGACGCGGCCCGAGAAGACAGCATCGAAAATCGCATCGAAGTCCGCGACCCGCTCCGGTGGGATCGCAAAAAGCCCCAGAGCCGCCGAGCGCACATCGCCAATATCGCGCGGCCCGAGCGCACCTACCGCTGCGATGAACCCTTGCGTCTGGTCGGGCGCGACGGGGAAGCCCGCGCTCCGCAACGCCGTCGCCAGTCGGAAGAAGGGAGCAAGCACCTGCCGCATCACGCCGCCTCCCCGGGGAGAAGCTCCGTCAGGCGTGACTCGAGGTAGCCGAGATCGTCATGATCTTTCAGCGCCACCCCGATGGCCCGCCGGAACGCCTCTGGCCAGGGCGCGCCCTGGTCATTGAGCAGCGTCGCCGCCTCGGCCCATTCCACCGTTTCGGCCACGCCGGGCGGCTTTGCCAGCGGTTCGGCGCGCATCAATCCGACCGAAGCCACAACCGCCTCGGCCGTCGCGCGCGCGACGGAGGAGGCGCGCATCAGAACGATATCGGCCTCCAACTCCGGCGACGGGTAGTCGATCCAGTGATAGACACAGCGCCGCCGCAGCGCTTCGTGCAGATCGCGCGTGCGGTTCGAGGTCAGAACGACGATCGGCGGCTCCGCTGCCCGGACGGTCCCGTGCTCGGGGATGGAAATGCTGAAATCGGACAAGAATTCTAGCAAAAACGCCTCGAATTCCTGGTCGGACCGATCGATTTCGTCAATCAGCAACAGGGTCCGCGTCGGATTGCGAAGCGCTGCCAGCAGCGGTCGCTCCTGCAGAAACCGTTCGCCGTAGAGATCGGTTTCGGGCGATTGGCGCAGGGCCAACATCTGGCGTGGGTAATCCCACTCGTAAAGTGCTGCAGCCGCGTCGATCCCCTCATAGCACTGCAGCCGGATCGCCTGCCGCCCGAACACGCCTGCCAGGGCCTTTGCGGCTTCCGTCTTGCCGACCCCCGGCGCGCCCTCCAGCAGGATCGGTTTGCCCAACGCCAACCCAAGATACATCGCCGTCGCCAAGGGCTCCGACGCGATGTACTGCGCGTCGCGCATGGCAGCAGCCAGCGCCTCGGGAGAGCCGATGCCAACGATATCGCGCCGCACGCTCATGCCCCGGGCCTTCCTTGCGGCTTCGCCCCGCCATTGGCCTCGATACCGCGCAGGATCTTCTCCGGCGTGATTGGCAGCTTGTCCACGCGCACTCCGACCGCGTTGTAGACCGCGTTGGCAATGGCCGGCAGCACCGGGTTGGCGCACATCTCGCCGGGCCCCTTGCCGCCATAGGGCGCATCCTCCGCGGGGCGTTCCAGCACCGCGATGTTGTGCGGCACGATCTCGCCCGGCCCCGGCATCAGGTAGCTGTTGAAATCCTCCGGCCCGTGGGCGCGGTCGGGGTAGTATGGCTCCGTCGTTTCGTAGAGCGCATGGCTCACCCCCATCCACGCGCCGCCGATCAACTGCTGCTCGACCAGCTTGGGGTTGAGCGCGCGGCCCACCTCATAGGCCGAATTGATCTCGGTCACCTCGACCTCGCCGGTCTCGTCATCCACCGTCAGGTCGATCACCAGCGCGGCATGGGCATAGGTGGTGACGGGCGACATCTCCCCGGTATCGGGATCGACGCCCGAAGGTTCGATCAGAAAAATGCCCCGTCCCGATAGGGTCTTGCCCTGCTTGAATTGCGCCGCAATGGCGGTTTCGGCGACGGTGATGGTCCGCGACGGCGCGCCTTTCACATGGATGTTGCCTTGCCCGTCGGTGTCGAGGTCGGTCGCGGAGACCTCAAGCTCCTCGGACGCGGCGTCCATCATCTGCGCCCGGGCCTCACTGGCGGCGCGGATCACAGCGTTGCCGACCCGGTGCGTGCCGCGCGAGGCGAAACTCCCCATGTCGTGCGGGCCGGTGTCGCTGTCGGCGGTGTCGACGTGGACGTCCTCCAGCGGCACGCCGAGCGCCTCGGCGGCGATCTGGCGGGTGACCGATTTCATACCCTGGCCAAGGTCGATCGCGGACAGCGTAACCATGAACTTGCCGTCGGGCGTGGCATGCACGAGCGCCTGTGCCGGATCACCGCCGAGGTTCATGCCGATGGGATAGTTGATGCAGGCGAAGCCACGTCCAGGGTGAATGGCCATCAGCGCCTCCTCGATCCGGAGAGGAACCGCGACACGCCGGGACGCCGGACGCCCTGACGAAAGGGCGTGTCGGGCTCATAGGGTTTCGGTTGCGCGGGTTGCAGCTGAGGCATGGGTTGCGGAGGCGCGGCAGCAGGCCGTGCCTCCGCAGGCGGCGAAGATGTTGCGGGCGGCGCCGCCGTGGGGCGCGAGGGCGCCGTGGCTGGGGTCGGCGTGTCGGGAGCGCGGGCGGGCACAGTCGGCGAAGCCGCTGGGGCAGCATCGCGCTCCGGCGCGACCCGGTGTCCGACCCGTTCCGCCAGTTGCTGCATATCCGGCCTCTGCACCGGAACGGCCTTGTGATCGCGGCCATGGGTCCCGGCGGGCAAGCGTTTCGTACCTTTCGCAGGCCTGGCCGACGGCATGCGGCCCGCCTTGCGGTCGCCGATCCGGCCGTCCTCGTCGAGCGCGGTCTCGGGGATCGCCTGCCGGTCCGCCGTGGTGCCCGTCTTGGACGACGCCGCCATGTCCTCGGGCGACACGCGCCACCCGGCCTTGCCGGCCGCCACCTGACAGCATTCGACCAGCGCGCAGTTCTTGGCGCGCCGCCTGTGGGCCTTCATGTCACCGTCGCGATAGGCATTGAGAATGCGCAGGTGGATCGGATCCGCACCCACCGCCTCCGCCACCCGGTCCATGTGGCATTCGATGGCGAAATCCACACCGGTGATGCCGAAACCCCGCATCGCGGTGGCGGGCGTGCGATTGGTGTAGACGCAGAACACGTTCGAGGCGACGTTCGGGATCGAATACGGTCCCGGCAGGTGCCCGGTGCCCTTGGTTCCGGCATATGAGGACAGCCGCGTATAGGCGCCCGCATCAAAAAAGCCGGTGAATTGCCGCGCGACGATGCGCCCGTCGGCCATGACGCCGTCCTTGATGATCCAGCGCTCGGCGCCGCGCGGTGCGCCGACCTGCATCTCCTCCTCGCGGTCCCACTGGAACTTGACCGGTTTGCCGGTCAGCACCGCGCCAAGCACCGCCATCGGCTCGGTCAGGCTGTCGACCTTGCCGCCGAAGCCGCCGCCGACGGTACCGCCAATGAAATGCAGCTTCGAGGAGGGCATATCCAGAAGCTTCGCCGTGGTTCCCAGCGAGAAGAACAGCGCCTGGGTGCCGGTGTGGCAGACATAGCGTCCGGACGTCTCGGGCGCGGCGATGGCGCCACAGGTCTCGATCGGCGCCTGTTCGATCGGCGACATCTCATACGTAGCCTCCACGATCCGGTCGGCCTGAGCAAACCCCGCCTCGACATCGCCGAAGCGCAGTTTCACGTGGTCGTAAGGCGCGTAATCGAAACAGTTGTTCGGGTATTCCTCGTTCACCACCGGGGCGCCGGGCGTCAGCGCCTCCTCGACGTCGAGCACATGCGGCAGCACCTCCCAGTCGACCCGAACAGCCGCGCAGGCCGCACGCGCCTGCGCCTCGGTCTCGGCGATGATGGCCAGCACCGGCTCACCCTTGTAGGCAACCTTGCGGTCGGCAATCAGCTGCTCGTCGTCGCGCCCGAAGCCGATGAGCGACAGGAGCGTGTTGATGTTGTGCGGCACGTCCGAGGCGCGCACGACGCGGCGCACGCCCGCCATGCGTTCGGCCCCGGCACTGTCAATGGACCGCACCCGCGCGTGGTGATGCGGCGAGCGCACGCAGCGCATGTGCAGAAGCCCGTCAAACAGGTGATCATCATAGTACGCGGTCCGGCCACGGACGTGCCCCTCGATGTCCTGCCGAAGCTTCGGCTTGCCGATCTCGTTGAGATTGTCGTCGCGTTCGTCGGCAAAAAGATCCTTGCGAAACTCGATGGAAGACATCAGGCCGCCCCCCTCTGTCCCGAGGCCGCCAAAATCGCGTCCACGATGGGCTCATAGCCGGTGCAGCGGCAGAGGTTGCCGCTGATCGCTTCGATCACCTCGTCGCGCGTGGGCTGCGGGTTGCGGTCCAGAAGCGCCTTCGCCGCCATCAGCATCCCCGGCGTGCAGAAGCCGCATTGCGCCGCGAAGCCCTCCATGAAGGCCGTTTGCAGCGCGGTGAGCCCGGGCCCATCCGCCATCCCGCCGGTGGTGCGGACCTCCCTCCCCTCCACAGTGGCGGCCAGCGTCAGGCAGCCCAGGTGCGGCGCCCCGTCGATCAGCACCGTGCAGGCGCCGCAGGTGCCCTGCCCGCATCCGTATTTCGGCGAGATGTCCCCGGCGCCGCGGCGCAGCACATCGAGCAGGTTTGCAGCCTCCTCGACGAACAGCCCGGTCTCGCGGCCATTGAGGGTGAAGCGGACAGGTGTCTGGGCCATCAGGAACGCTCCAAAAGCAGACGGGACAGGTGGACGGGCGCGACGCGGTCGCGGTACCAGGACGACGCAAGCGCATCGTCGGGAGGCGCGAGCCCGTCGGTCGCGACCGTCAGCGCCCGCGCGATCCCGGCCTCGTCCAGCGTCTTGCCCTCAAGCGCCGTCTCAGCCGCCTTGGCGCGCAGCGGTGTCGGCCCCATGGCGCCGAAGGCGATGCGCGCGCGTTCGACCCGGCTGCCAGACAGCGTCAGGTTCGCCGCGATGGACATGAGCGACACGCCTTTGGGCTTCGTCCGCGACACCTTGCGGAACCGGAACCCACCACGTGCGGGCGGAACGAAGGACACAGCCGTGACAAGGCCCGAGGCGCGATCGCGCCCTGCAAGGAAGCTTTCGATCTCCTCCTCGCGGCCGCCCGCCCAGTGCACCCGCGCGTCGAGCGCCAGAAGCGCTGCCGCGAAATCGCCGTAGGGATGCGGCGCGAAAAGATTGCCTCCGACCGTCGCCATATTGCGGATCGCCGGGCCGCCGACAGACCGCGCGGACGGGGCGAGTGCGGCAAGCTCGGCGCGCGCCGCAACAGCGGCCATGGTCACTCCGGCGCCGAGCGTGATCCGTGACATCTCGATGCGGATCTCCTTCAGGGAGGCATCGGTGATCCGCAGGATCTCGGTGACCGTCTCGGGCCGGTAGTTGACCTCGCGCATCAGAAGCGTTCCGCCCCCCAGCACGTGCCCGCGTTCCGAAACGGCCTCCGCCACAGTCGCCAGTGTCCGAACCGTCGTCATGTGCCCTCCAGCCCCATGCTGGCCCGGACCGCATCGAACCCGGCCTGATAGATGCCCTCGCCCACCAACTCACCCAATTCGGCCTCTCGCCCTTTCGGCGTGTCAAACCGGCTCTCCCATTCCCAGAAGGTCGCGTCGCGGTCGGTCACCGGCATCAGCCGGATATGGGCGACGTAGTTCAGAAGCGGCACCGGGGTCTCCAGCAGGCAGTAGCTGAAGGTTGTCTCGAGATCCGAAAGGGTCAGCAACTGCTCGCGCAACTCGGCCCCGTCCTCCAGTTTGAACCGGCGCACGCAGCCCACCTTGTCGGAGGGTTGGCCGCGCTCGATCTGGCTGGTCGCGATGGCCGGGTGCCACCGGTCATGGCCGTTGAAATCGCGCAGCACGTCCCATACCGCGTCGAGCGGTGCGTCGAGGATCGTGCTGCGGATGATCTTGACCATGACCGGCGCGCTCCCAACCTACTCCGCAAACTTCATGTCGGCCGGATCGAAGGTCGTGACCTGCACGTACATCAGCCCGTCCCGGGTGACGTAGGCGTCGGCCCCCTTGTAGGGCTCGGCCAGCCAGTCTGCCTCGACCCGCCAGGAAACGTTGACCGTCTCCCCCACGGTCTTGACCTTCTCGGCAACGAAGGTGGCGCCGAGGAATCCACCGTCGGCGCGCGGCGTGCAGAAGCCCGCGAAGACGTCGCCGATGGCCGCGCGGCCCTCGACCCAGACCCCATTCGGCAGGATGATAAGAACCTCTTCGGGGTACTGCGCCATCAGCCGGTCCCAGTCACAGGCGTTGAGCGCGTCGATATGCTCGAAAGTCACCATCTCTGCGTTGGGCTGGAGCGCCAGCGGAGGCAACGTCATGTCATGCGCCTCGCCAAGGGCGGCGGTGGCCGCGAGGCCGGCGGCAAGTGCGGTGAGTGTGGTCTTCATGAGGTCCTCCTCCTCTGCGGACGACGCGGCGCGCCTATCCTCCGAAATGCCGTTTGAGGGCGTCGAAGCCCCCCTGGAACACATCGCGACCGATCCCCTCGACCAGATCGGTCTCATCTTCCGGCGCTGTCGCGAACTCCGCCGACCATTCGATGAAACAGCGGTCTCCGTCCGTCACCGGGGTCAGACGAAGGGTGGCGATGTAGTCGGAGAGCGGCATCGGGCTTTCCAGGATCTCGTAGGTGCAGAACATGTCATAGTCGCTGAGCCCCAGAAGCCGTTCGCGCAGCCGGTCGCCGTTCTGCAGCGTGAAATTCCGGATACACCCCACCTTGTCGGACGGAAGCGCATCCTCGATGCGGCTGTCGCGGATGCGCGGGTGCCAGCGGGGCAGCGCGTTGAAGTCGCGCACCCGCTCCCAGACCTTGGCCGCCGACGCGCCGATCACCGAAGAGACATAGACCCGTGCCATGTCAGGATTTGTCCTTCTTGTCGTCGTCGGACTTGGCCTGCGCCGCCTTGGCGCGGGCGAGTTCCGAACTTGCGCGCGTCATGTCCGAGGCGGAGCGGATGATGTCGGATTTCGCGACATTGCTGCCGTCGATGCCGATCTCCTGCATCAGGCTGTCGACGAAGGGGGCCTGCACCCGGTAGCGCAGGGCGGAGTTCATCACCTCGTCGGTCGGGCTGCCACCGCCGCTGCCGCCATGGCCACCGCTGCCGCCACCCGCCCAGTCGAGCCCCTGGGTGCCGGAGCCGCCGAGCTGCATGATCTTGATGTCGCTGACCTTCTCCAGCGGCTTGACGCTGGCGGCGACGATGCCTTCCACATGCTCCAGCATCTTGCGCTTGAAGAGCGAATGCCGCGCCTCGTCGGTGAGCACGTTCTCGGCTTCGTTGATCAGCTTGGCGGCTTCGGCTTCGACGACGCTGCGCACCTTCTCGGCCTCCGAGATCAGGCGGGTGCGTTCCGCCTCCTTCTCGGCGCGCAGGATGTCGAGGGATTTCTCGCGGCTGACGCTCTCGGTCTCGGCGGCGGTCTTGGCCTTTTCGGCGGCCTCGAGCGCGCGGGCCTTGGCGTTCTCGGCCTCGACAGCCGCGGCGCTTTCATCGAGCGATTTCTGATAAAGTGCGATGGCTTTCTCCATCGTGGCTTCTTCGACGGCCTTTTCGCGGGCAATCTCCAGCTTGCGCCGGTCGGTCTGGTGACCGATGCGCGCGTCATCCAGCCCGCGTTCGGAGGCGATGCGGGCGCGTTCGACCTCCTCCTGGCTTGCGATCTCGGCCTCCCGCAGCGCCTGGACGCGGGCGATTTCGAGCTGTTCGAGCGCCGTCTTGCGGTCGAGTTTCTTTGCATCCAGTTCCTGCTCCGCCGCGATCTTCTCGGCATCGACGGTCTTGGCCTTCGCCACGCGGGCGGCCTCGATGGCCGCGTCGGCGGCGATCTGGGCGGCGTCCATCGCCTTGTTGCGTGCGATTTCCAGCTCGCGGATGCGCTGGTCGCGTGCGATCTTCTCCGAGGTGGTCTCGGCCTCCTTCTCGATCCGCTGCTGGTCGACCAACCGGCGCGACGAGATTTCGGCGGCCTCGATGGCCTCCTGCTTCTCGATCTCGCGGGATCGGATCTCGGCATCCTTGGCGATCTGCTTGGCGCGGGTGCGCTTTTCTTCCTCGATCCGGGCCCCGGCCACCTCCTCGCTTGCGGCGACATTGGCGACGTCCACGGCGCGGTTGCGGGCAATCTCGCGCTCGCGGAGGTCCTGCTCGTAGGCAATCCGCTCAGCCGCGACCTTCTTCTCCTTGGCGATGCGGGCCGCCTCGGTGGCCTCGGCGCGCGCAATCTCCAGCACCTCCAAAGCCTTCTGACGTGCCACATCGCGCTGCTTGGTCGACTCCTCGCTCTCGATCCGCTTGACGGCAAGCTTGGCATCCTGCGCGATCCGCGCTGCCTCGACCGCCTCACGCGCGGCGATCTCGGCTTCATCGATGACCTTGTTCCGGGCAATCTCGAGGGCGCGGACACGTTCCTCCTGTGCGATCCGGTCGCGCGAGGTGGCCTCCGTTGCCTCGATCTGCGCGGCATCGAGCGCACGTTGCCGCTCGATCTCGCGGGCGCGGGTATCCTGCTCGGCCGCGATGCGGTCAGCGGCCAGCGCCTTCTCGCGCGCGATGCTCGCGGCCTCGGTCGCCTGCTTCGAGGCGATCTCGGCTTCCTCCAGGACCTTTTGGCGCGAAATCTCCAATTCACGCGTCGCCTTGTCGGCGCTGATCCGTTCGGCGTTGATCACGCGTTCCTGCGCGATCCGTAATTTCTCGGACGCCTCGCGTGCCGCGATGGTCGCCTCGTCGACGGCAAGGTTGCGTGCAATCTCCTTCTCGCGGGTCGATTGCTCGAGCGCGATGCGCGCCTCGGTCACCTCACGCTCCTGCGCGATCTTCGCCTTCTCGATCACCTCGGTGGCCGCGATGCCGGCCTCGTCGATGCTGCGCTTGCGCTCGATCTCCTTGGCCTGCGTTTCGCGCTCCTTGTCTATGCGCGCCTCGGTGATCGCACGTTCCTGGGCAATGCGCGCCTTCTCGATCGCTTCCTTGGCAGCGATGTCGGCGGCCTGGGTGTCCTTGTCCGACTTGATGCGGGTCTCTGACAGCACCCGTTCCTGGCTGATCCGCGCCTTTTCCACCGCCTCGCGCGTGGCGATCTCGGCCTCGTCGAGCACCTTCTGGCGCTCGATCTCCTGTGTGCGGATCTTGCGTTCGGAGGCGATACGGGCCTCGGCGATCATCTCCTCATTGGCGATGCGTGCTTTTTCGATGGCTTCGCGGCTCACCAGCGTCGCCTCCTCACCCTCCTTCTCACGCTGGGAGCGTTCGCGGGCCAGTTCAGCACGCTGTTGGGCGCGGCGGAATTCGATCTCGCGCTCCTGCTCCAGGCGCGCCTCCTCGGACTGTTTCTCGATCTCCAGCGACTGCTTCTCCGCCTGCAGGTTGCGCTCGCGGATCTGGATCATCGTGTCCTGTTCGATGTCGTTTCTGAGCTTGCGCCGCGCCTCGACTGACTCGATCACGCTCGTCAGACCAATGGCGTCGAACTGGTTCGATGGATTGAAATACTGGATGTCGGTCTGGTCGATATCGGTGACCGCGACGCTTTCGAGCTCCAGCCCGTTCTTGTCGAGCCCCTCCTGGGCCAGCTCGGCCACACGGGCGGTCACCTCGGTGCGCTTCGAATGCAGCTCCGCCAGGGTCATCTCAGCCGCGACGGTGCGCAGCGCGGAGATGAACTTGCCTTCGAGCAGCCGGTTCAGGCGTTCAGGCTCCAGCGTGCGCCGGCCCATGGTGGAGGCCGCGAGGCTCACGGCCTCGCGGGTCTGCTTGACGCGCACGTAGAATTCGGCGTCCACGTCCACGCGCAGATTGTCTGCGGTGATCAGCGCCTGCTCCCTCGCCCGCGTCACGGCGAGATCGAGCGAGTTCATGTTCACGGGTGTGATGTCGTGGATGATCGGCCAGACGAAGGCGCCGCCGTCGATCACCACGCGTTCGCCCAGGAAGCCGGTGCGCACGAAGGCGACCTCCTTGGTCGAGCGGCGGTAGAGCCAGTTCATCACCCAGTAGAGGATGAAGACAACGATGACCGCGAGGATCAGCCAGAGAATGAGTTGTCCGATGATTTGTCCGGTCATGAGGTTTCTCCCGCTTCAAGGGCAATCTTCCGCGCGGACCCGGCGCGCATGCACCAAGCCCGACCTCCCCCCCGGGAGGACTTTCGGTGATGTCGCGCGCAACTTGCGCGCCATGGATGCTTTGAGCGGCCGCGCATCGTACGTGCCGCTCGGAGCCCACTCGAGGTAGGGCTTGGCGCCTGCGCTATGTTGGTCTGCCCCATCATGCCCTCCCGATTGCCTTGAAGGCCGCGGTCTGCTCACGTAACGCGATCTCGGTCGGCAGGCGCTCCATTGAGGAGGCGCCGTAGAAGCCGTGGCAGTTCTTGGTGTTCTTCAAAACGAAATCCGCGTCCTGGGGCATCGCAACCGGCCCGCCATGGACCAGCACGATGGCGTCGGGGTTCACGTCGAGCGCCGCGGCGGCCCATGTGTCGGTGAGACCCGGCGCATCCGCCAGGGTCACCGCCGTATCCGCCCCGATCGCACCGCCGGTGGTCAGACCCAGATGCACGACGATGATGTCGGCTCCGGCCTTCGCCATGGCGGCTGCGTCTTCTTCCGAGAAGACGTAAGGCGTTGTCAGCATGTCCTTTTCATGGGCCATCCGGATCATCTCGACCTCGTGGTGGTACCCCATCCCGGTCTCTTCCAGGTTGGCGCGGAAAGTCCCGTCGATCAGGCCCACGGTCGGGAAGTTCTGGACGCCGGAGAAGCCCGCCGCCTTCACCTGATCCAAAAACTTGTCCATCAACCGGAAGGGGTCGGTGGCGCAGACGCCCGCCAGAACCGGTGTCTTCTTGACGACAGGCAGCACCTCGCCCGCCATCTCCATCACCACGCCATTGGCATCGCCATAGGGCATGAGCCCGGCGAGAGAGCCGCGCCCGGCCATGCGATAGCGACCTGAATTGTAGATCACGATCAGGTCGATGCCGCCCGCTTCCTCGCATTTCGCCGAGAGGCCAGTTCCGGCCCCGCCGCCGATGATCGGCTCACCCCGGTCGCGCATGGCACGGAATTTCGTCATCAGGTCGCTACGGTCGAACATGGCGGTCAGGCTCCTCTGGCGGTGCGGCGCGGGGCGGCGTGGAAAGACCGGAAGGTCTTGACGACCAGCTCGGCAAATTCGGGATCGTTGATGTTGTGCGGCACCCGGACGAGCTGACGGTTCGCGGTGTTCCGGACGGTCTCTTCAAGGGTGCGGAACAGCGCACGGTCAGCCTCCGGATCCCAGAACGGCTGGCCAGGTGCGTCGAGCAGACTGACACCGCCTTCGGGCAGGAAGAAGCGGACGGGGCCGGTCATCTGGTTCAGTTTCTCGCCGATGAACCGCGCCATCCGGACGTTTTCCTCAGGCGTGGTGCGCATCAGCGTGATTTGCGGATTGTGCTCGTAGAAAAGCCGGCCCTTGTATCTCTCGGGCACGGTTTCGGGGGCGTTGAAGTTGACCATGTCGAGCGCGCCGCAGGACCCGATGAAGGGCAGACCGGCGCGGATCGAAGCGTCGAAGCGATCCTCTGTTGCGGCGAAGACGCCACCGGCAACCATGTCGCAGACCTCGGTTGTCGTGAGATCAAGTATCGCCGACAACAGACTGGAGTCCATGAGTTTTTCCATGGAGCGGCCGCCGACGCCGGTGGCATGGAAGACAAGGCAGTCGTAGTCGTCCTCGAGTGCCTGGGTCACCATCTGCACGCAGGGTGTGGTGACGCCGAACATGGTGATGCCGACGGCGGGTCTGTCGTCCGTCTCCGGGGGCGCGACCTGGCGGGCGCGGACCATCCCCGCGAGCGCGTTGGCGCCATTCGCCAACACCTCGCGTGTGATCGAATTGAGCCCTTGCACGTCCGCGACCGAGTACATCATCGTGATGTCCGAAGGACCTACGTACTGTTCTGTGTTTCCGCTCGCCACGGTCGAGACGATCAGCTTGGGCACGCCGACGGTCGTTGTCCGGAAGCCCGGCGCGACCAGCGCCGTGCCACCCGAGCCCCCCGCCGAGAGCAGACCCGCAACATCGGTGCGCGACGCAACCCAACGCTCGAAGGCGCGGGTCATGCCGGCAACCGCCGTGCCCCGGTCGCCGGTGAAGACCGCGCCCGCGCCGCGCGGGTGGAATCCGGCCACCACATGGGGCGGGATGTCCGCACCGGAGGCGCCGCCCGAGGTCGAAAGGTCGACCAGCGTGACCGGCAGCCTGTGGCTCCGGACCACATCCGCCATGTAGCGCAACTCGCGCCCCTTCGTGTCGAGCGTGCCGCAGACATAAACGGTGCCGCGGGTGTGCGGCCCGACCGCCTGCGGCATCGGCACGACAGTCGCGGCTTTGGGCGCCTCCGTGACGGTGCGCGCCGACTGTTCGATCACCCGCACCGGGACAGGCCTGGTCCAGCGGGTCGGAACGTTCGGGTTTGAGACATAGATCTTGGTGATCTTGGCCTCTGTCTGCCCCTCCTCTGCCGTTCGCTCCGGCGTATCGGTCTCGTCATGGGCGTGGCGCCCCACGCCCAGAAGCGCCTGCTGCAAATCGCGGTCTCCGGCGAGAATGCCGCTGTCCATGACGCGGTTGATCCGCCCGTTGACCATGATCGCCACGTTGGACGCGACGGCGCAGGCGACGCCGATGTTCTGCTCGATGACCAGGACGTCGATGTCGCCTTCCCGTCCGAGGCGGATCAGCAGATCCTCCAGCTGGCGCACGATGACCGGGGCCAGCCCTTCGGTTGGCTCGTCCATCACCAGAAGGCGCGGGTTCAACAGAAGCGCGCGGCCGATGGCCAGCATCTGCTGTTCGCCGCCGGAGAGCTGCCCGCCCCCGTTCTGCCGCCGCTCGGCAAGCCGCGGGAAGACGGAATAGACCCGCTCGGCCGACCATGCACCGCCCGCCTTCTCCACCAGCTTCAGATGCTCGTCGACGGTGAGCGACCGCCAGAGGCGACGGCCTTGGGGGACATAGCCGATGCCCATCCGCGCAATGTCCGACGGGCTGCGGCCCACCACCGCCTGCCCGTGGAAGGAGATCGTGCCGGAGGCAGCCGGTACGAGGCCCATGATCGCTTTGCATAGGGTCGTCTTGCCCATGCCGTTGCGACCGACGACGGAGAGAACGCCCGAAGGCAGCTCGAGATCGACGCCCTGAAGCGCGTGGGAATGGCCGTAATAGACATTGAGGTCGCGGATATCGAGAACCGGGCTAGGCACTGTCGTCTCCCCCGAGATAAAGCGCCTGAACCTCCGGATCTTCCTCGATTTCGGCGGGCTTGCCCTCTTTGAAGATGCGCCCGTTGTGCATCATCGTGACGTAGTCCGAGACGCGCAGCGCCACGTCCATATCGTGCTCGATGATGATGTAACCGATGTGAGCCGGCAGCCCGGTCAGGATGTCGACCAGTTCCCGCCGCTCGGTTGGCGACAGACCCGCGGCCGGCTCATCGAAGAGAATGAAACGCGGCGCTCCGGCCAGCGCCATGGCGACTTCCAACTGGCGTTGCTGACCGTAGGACAGATCGCTCACCCGGGTCTCTGCCACGTCGGAGAGATGCACGGTGTCGACCAGGTCCTCGGCCGTTGCAACCAGCGGGCTGCTCCGGCGCGGGCGCAGGAAGGAGAACCGGCCGCGCGACACGCCGAGGCATGCGAGATACACGTTGTCGAGCACCGTCAACCCGGTGAAGAGCAGCGAGATCTGGTAGGTGCGCCGCAACCCGCGCCGGATGCGCTCCTGTGCCGGGAAACCGGTCACATCCTCCCCGAAGAAGCGGATCGCGCCGTCGGAGGGGGGGAAGTCACCGGTGATGCAGTTGAAAAGCGTGGTTTTTCCGGCGCCGTTCGATCCCAGGACCGCACGTCGCTCGCCGGGCTGCACGGTCAGGTCGATGTCGGAAAGCGCGGCAAGCGCGCCAAACCGCTTGGAGACGGCGCGAAGCTCCAGCGCGTTTTCGGTACCTGTGGAGACGCGCGCGGTCATGGCCGCGCTTCCCCGGTCAGCGGATCGCGCTGGCGGCTCTCGCGCAGTTTTTGCCAGAGGCCAAGCAGCCCGTCAGGTGAAAAATAGACAACAGCAAGAAAGCCCAGCCCGATCAGAAGCTGGAATCGGTCGCCCGAAAGGCCGAGCGCGATCAGCACATCGACGGCAAAGGTCTTGAGCAGCACGTAGAGAAACGCGCCGATGAACGGGCCGATTGGATGGCGCAGACCGCCCACGACGGCGATCACCAAGATGTCGATGGCGGGCGCGATGCTGATCGTCCCGGGGCTGATCTGCGCTGACTGCCAGGCGAGAAGAATACCGCCGATCCCCGCAATCAGGCCGGAAAAAGCATAGGCTGCAACCCGATGCGCGGTGACGTTAAACCCCAGGGCCGCCATCCGCCGTGGGTTGTCGCGCACGCCTTGCAGCGACAGCCCGAACGGTGCACGCGAAAGATAGAGGATCGCGAAGTAGGCCGCTGCGGCCCAGAAAAGTGTGAGGTAATAGAAGGCTTCCGGGCCGCGCCAGTTGACCCCGAAGAGCTGCGGCGGCAGGACCGAGTTGAACCCTTGGAAGCCGTTGAAGATCTCGTAGTTCTGGCGCGTGAAGTAGAAAAAGGCGGCCGCAATCGCCAGCGTTATCATGATGGTATAGATGCCCTCGGTCCGCACCGCGAGCCAGCCGATGACGGTGGCGAAAAGCACCGCGATGATCAGCGCGAGGGGGATCGTGATGAACCAGGGCCAGCCCATGGAGATCGTGTCGATGGCACTGGTCCCGAAGATCGCGACCATGTAGCCCGCCACGCCCGCAAAGGTGAGTTGGGCCAGGCTCACCATGCCTCCGTAGCCCGCCAGAAACATGAGCGACGATGCGATGATGCCGAGAATGAAGGTCCAGCCCATGATCTGGAACATGAAAAAGTTCGACGCGAAGCTCGGCAGGATCAGCAGCAGCACGCCCACCACCCAATAGGCGCCGGGGATGCGTTCGATCCAGTAGGGCTCGGGGTTTCTGCGGGCCTTGTCGACCGGGCTGACCGTCACATCCGCCATGTCACGCCCGCCCCAGCAGGCCCTGTGGGCGGAAGGCCAGCACGAGCACCATGATCAGGAAGGTCAGCACCACGGCATAGGTCGGGAAATAGACCGAACCGAATTGCTCGGCGAGGCCGATAATCAGCGCGCCAAGCGCCGCACCGGGGATCGAGCCCATGCCGCCGACGATCACGACGACGAGGGAGGCGAGAAGAAATCGGATGTCCTCGCCCGGCGCGATGGACTGGAAGGTGCCGCCCACAACGCCTGCCAGTCCGGCCAGCCCGGCCCCGAAGGCGAAAACACCGACAAAGACAAGCTGGATCCGTGCGCCCGTGGCGCTCAGCATGTCGCGATCGTCGACGCCCGCGCGGATCAGCATACCCACGCGCGTCCGATTGAGCAGCAGCCACATGGCGATGCCGATCACCACGGAGGCCAGGAAAATGACGATGCGGACCATCGGATAGGTCAGCGTGGAGGTCACCACCTCGCCCGAACTGCGGACACGCTGCGACGTGATGATTCCGGTTTCCATCGGGCCCGACAGCCAGCCGGGCGGCGTGATGTTGAAGAAGTCACCCCCGAAGAACCAGAGCATCAGGTCGGCGAGGACGATGGAGATGCCGATGGTGACCAGCGTCTGGCGCAAGTCCTCACCCTCCATCCGGCGGAAGACGACGAGTTGCAAAATGACGCCGAACATGGCGACGAGCAGAAAGGCGACCGGAAAGGCGAGCAGCCAGAGCCCGGTCCAGTCAGCGACGAAGAAGCCGATATAGCCGCCCATCAGGTAGAGCGAGCCATGCGCGAGGTTCACGTTCCGCATCAGCCCGAAGATGAGAGTGAACCCCGAGGCCACCAGGAAATAGAGCCCGCCCAGCGTGATGCCGTTGAAAAGCGCGTTGAGGAAGATCTTCTTCCGCCCGATCGCCTCGACCAGCCACTCGGGCCAGATCGCGAAGATCAGATAGAGCAGGATGAGCACGGCGAGCCCAAGGATGGCCGACCACCACGGGTGGCGCTCGGCGAACCGGCGGATCATGTGCCGCTGCGGCCCCTGTGACCGCCCTTTCCTATCCGGCTAGGTGTCTTGCGCAAGACGCTGTCCTCCCCTCACGGTCCGAAACCGTGCGAGAACAGGCTAGCCGCCCCCCTTCGAAACGGCCGTATCGAAAAGTCTTTCGCAGTGCCTCAGTGTCGGTAAATCGGTGCTGCGGGTGCGCTCAGCTGACCATGGCGGTGCGCCTGTAATCGGTCGGTGCGATGCCAACGTTCATTGCGAAGAACCGCGTGAACGAGGCCTGCGAGGCGAAGCCCAGATCGACAGAGATTTCCGTCACGCTCTTCTCCGTCTGGGTCAGGTCCTCGATAGCGCGTTCCGAGCGCAGCGTATTGAAATAGACGTTCGGTGTGACGCCCGTCTGTTTCTTGAAAAGCTTGAAGAAATGCGGGCGTGACAGGCCGACCTCGCCGGCGAGGCTGTCGAGGCCGACGTGGTTTTCGAGGCATTCGAGCATCAGCCTCTGCGACTTCCGGATCCGGTAGTCGCTGAAGCGCCCCATCAAGCCGACAGGTGTCGGCCGTTCCCGCCCCGCCCAGGTCGCCTCGTAGCACTTCGTCGTCAGATCAATCAGCAGCGAGTCGATGCAAAGCTCGGTGCCGTCCGACAGCATCAGCCCCGCCAGCCTCTGAACGGTGGCCGCAAGGTCCGCTGTCAGCGCCAGGCGCGGGCGCCCGAAATTGAGCGCGAACTCCGCCGACTGCGAGTTTTCGAGAAACCACATCGGCTTGATATAGAGGACAAGGCAGAGGCAGGACGCGCCCGACATCGGGTCGAAGTAATGCGGCTCCCACGGGCTGACCGCGACGGCGGTTGCCCGGTTGAGGGGGATGATCTCGTTGCAGACCTGCGTTTTCGCATGGTTGCCGGCAATGTAGAAGATCAAGTGCCCCTCGCGGTGGGCGTGCGTCGTGATAGGCCGGTCAAGGTCGTAGATCGCGGCTCGACCGAACTCACCGTGACTGACGGCAAGAGCCTGGCTCATCGAATTGTCCTCCCATGCTTGGCGGCCCCTGTTGTGTTGCCGGTGCTCGCCAAGCCTTCGAATTCAGCCGAGAAAACCGATTCGTGGCAAGGATTCGACGCAAAAAAGAGACTATTCGATACGCTAGGATACAGATCGCGCCTATCCGGGGTGAATGTATCCCGTCTTCACCGTCGTGAAGAATTCCCGCGCGTAGACCCCCTGCTCGCGCTGGCCGTAGCTTGACGCCTTGGTGCCGCCGAACGGCACGTGGTAGTCCACGCCGGCGGTCGGCAGATTGACCATGACCATGCCGGCCTGTGCAGCCCGGCGGAAATCTGTTGCGTGCTTGAGAGAGCTGGTGCAAATGCCCGCGCTCAATCCGAATTCGGTGTCGTTGGCGAGATCCAGTGCGTGATCGTAATCACGCGCACGCAGGACACTGGCCACGGGGCCGAAGATTTCCTCACGGTTGATCCGCATCCCCGGCTCGGTATCGGTGAACAGCGCCGGCGACAGGAAGTACCCCTCCGTCTCCGCCCTCACCCGCTCGCCGCCCGCACGCAGGTTCGCGCCTTCGGACCGGCCGATCTCGATGTAGGTGAGATCGGTTTCCAGCTGGGTTTCGTCGACGACGGGCCCCATCTGTGTCGTCGGTGCCAGTGCGGGGCCGACCTTGAGGCTGCGGACCTTCTCGGTCAGCCGTTCGACAAAGCGGTTGTGGATACCTTCCGTGACGATCAAGCGCGACGAGGCCGTACACCGCTGGCCGGTTGCATAGAAGGCTCCGTCGAGTGCGACGTCTGTCGCCCTCTCCAGATCCGCATCGTCGAGCACGACCAGCGGGTTCTTTCCGCCCATCTCCAACTGGAACTTCCGCTGCCTGCGCACCGACGCCTCGGCCACGCGCTGACCCGTCGCCTGGCTGCCGGTGAAGCTGATCCCTTTCAACTCGGGCGCATCCAGCATCGCCTGACCGACGACGGAGCCCTTGCCCATCACCAGGTTGAAGACGCCCTTGGGCAGCCCGCTCCGGCTCAGGATCTCGGCCAGGGCCCAGGCGCAGCCGGGCACCAACTCAGCCGGTTTGAAAACCACCGTGTTGCCATAGCAAAGGGCCGGCGCAATCTTCCAGGCTGGGATGGCGATCGGAAAGTTCCACGGCGCGATGATACCGACCGGGCCAATCGGTTCGCGGGTGATTTCGACGCTGACGCCATCGCGCACCGACGGAATGATGTCGCCCGTCAGGCGCAGCGCTTCGCCTGCGAAAAAGCCGAAAATCTGAGCGGCGCGAACTGTCTCGGCGATGCCGTCGGAAAGGATCTTGCCTTCCTCGCGACTGAGAAGCGTGCCGATCTCTTCCCGGCGCTCCAGCAACTCGTCGGAGACGAATTTGAGCACGTCATGGCGGATCTGCGGGCCGCTTCGCGCCCAGTGGTGGAACGCGGCATCCGCCGCTTCGATGGCCGCCTCGATTTCCGGACGACCGCCGCTGCGATACTGATCGATGACATCCGACGTGTCCGAGGGATTCACGTTCGGAACGGACTGTCCGCCCGTCATCCAACTGCCGTTGATCAGATGGCCTTTCACACGCTCTCCTCAATAGGCCGCATTGAGTGCCGCCTCGATTTCATCAGCCGACATGGTTGCCGCGCGCGCATCGCTCGAAACGGCCAGCGACGTTTTTCGGACCGCCCGTCTGGTCAGGCCCAGGTCGCGCAGGCGCTTCTGCAGCGGCAGCGGGTCCAGAAACTCCGCGAGGCAGATGTCGAACTCCACATCGACGGGGAACTTCAGGATGTAGCGGACCAGCGCATTCCGATCATCCGAGGCCGACAACGACCGGTCGGCGAAATGCGGCAAGAGGATCCTGTTAAGAACCCCCGGCTGCACGCTGCGATCCACCATGGCCTGGAGCATGCCGGACACGAGTTGGAGAATGGCGACACCTTTCTGCTGGGACATCGCACCGCTGAGCGCGGCCGCCATCAGATCGCGGTACTGCTCCAGCCGTGGTGTGTCCTCCGTGCGCACGCCCGCCAGAACCAGCCGCCGCAACCCCTCGGTTGCGAAGGCGTCGGCGACCGGGTTGAAGGCGTTGACCCCGAGCGACTGGATGCAGCGTGTCAGGGTCGTGGCATAGCAGCTGGCGCGGGTTTCCGCGTCGGTCCCGACCGTGAGCGTCGGATCGCAGATCACCACGCTCGGCGGCACCCCCCGGAACAGCGACGCCCCGCCGGGGTCGGAACAGGGATCGGGCAACCCGTCGATACCGGGTATCACCACGTAGTCGGGCAGCAGTGACCGCCGCCGTTTCAGGCGTTGCTCGGCGCTGGCCTTCGCATAGCGCGCATTGGCAATCTCGACCCGGCATTTGCGACCGAAGGCGATCACGCGCGCGGTCCCAAAGGCGATGAGAGCGTCACATTCGGCAGGATCGACCGACGTTTGGAGCCGCTCCCAGAAACTCTGCTTGGTGTCGTCCGGCGTCGCACCGATGAACTGGGTTGCGGTGCGGTTCGGCAGGCTGGCTCCGATGCGCAATGCCACGTCGCCCAAAGGGTCGCGTTCGTCGTACAGCACACAGAGCGTCTTATGTGCCGCCGCCTCGACTTCACCCCGGAGCGCCTCTTCAAGAACGCCATCGGCGAAATGAATACGGGACTGAAGGTGAATGAGCGTCATGGCAGTCCCTCGAGCGCTTGCACCCACCAGTGGCGGCCCGGCCGTCCTCCGGCAAGGCTGCGGCGGCCCGCCGGGAGTGAAGCGGGCCGCCGGGAAGGTGCGAGATCAATAGCTGGTCTTGCACTCCGGCGTTTCGCGGCTTGGAAGACCGATGGCCGCGAAGGCCTCCGCGTCGATGCCGAGCGTCTGGTTGACGCCTTCCTTCATCGCCACGAGCTGCGTGCCCAGCGTGCCATCCGGCAGCTCGACCACCTCCGAGACGAAGTTGGTGCCGACGGCCTGCCGGTTCTCGTCGAGCGTTATGTTGCCGTTAGGTGCGTCGAGCTCCAGGCCGGTCAGGCAGTCACGGAACGCCGCCTGCCCGTCGGAGAGATCGCCGCTGACGCTGTCCATGCATTGCAACATCGCGCTTGTGGCGTTGTAGTACCCTGTCGCCAGAAGGGATGGCGACGGGAAGCGCTCCTCCGGCGGGAAGGTGTCCTGATAGGCTTTCACGTACGCCTGCCAGTCCGGGTCGTCCCAGGTGTCCGCCTGCGGGCCAGCCGAGGGCACGCCGATCAGCGCGTCCTTCGCCGAGCCCTTGGAGTTCAGCACGGTGCCGTCAACCATGATTGTCCCGCCGATTAGGTTCGCATCGCCGCCCGCCTGCTGGTACTGGTTCAGGAAGTTGACAGCGTCACCGCCCCCGAGACCCAGGTAGATCGCGTCGACATCATCCGGCAGAGCTGCGATGATCGAGCCGAAGTCCTTGGTGCCAAGCGGCACCCACAGGCGTTCGGTCACTTCACCGCCGGCCGCGCAGAATTCGGTGACCAGCCCGAAGACCTGTGTGTAAACGAAGGAATAGTCCTCTCCGACGGTCGCGATGGTCTCGTAGCCCTTTTCATTGAAGATGTAGTCGCCGAGACCAGCCGACCACTGGGCACCATCCATGTTGAACCGGAAGAAGTTTGGGGCGGGGTCGACATAGGTCGTCTCTTGCGCGCCCGAGATGCCGTTGATGAAGGTCACGTCCGGCTGGGTCTTGGCGTAGTCGCGGATCGCAATGCCTTCCGAGCCCGAAAGCGGCCCGATCACGATAGAGACGCCGTCCTGTTCGACCAACTTGCGCGCGCCGCGCACGGCGCTGTCGGGCGTCGTATCGGTCGACTGGATCACGAGTTCCACCTCGCGACCGCCCGCCATGTTGTCGGCCTGCGCCAGAGCGGTCCTCAAGCCACGCACCCCGTCTTCGCCGAGCGCGGTGTAGGTGCCTTCGAGCGTGGCCAGCACCCCAACCTTCAACGGACCCTCGTGCGCCCCGGCCCATCCCATCTGGCTTCCAGCCAGGATCGCGAGCGCCGACGCGCCAATGAGATTCTTTTTCATCGTTTCCTCCCTTTGAATTGCGCCGCTGGGCGGCTGCATCATCATTGGAGGAGCGAATGGCCCCGGAAGTGGATAGCGAGATGTTCTGCGCCGTATCCAGAGGTATGATTTTTTCAGAATTGTCGCGCCGATTTGCTGAGACCCCGCGCAAGGCGCGCGCTACCGCGCACCGGTTCGGCCGGAATGTCGCGCACGATTTGGTGTCTTTCGCGCCCTAACGTGGCGAGACACGACCCAACGGAAAGGGACAGAAATCCGTCGCTGCCTCGTCCAAAGATGGATCAAGCCGTTTGCCTGACAAATGCTGCATCACTGGTTTGCAACTGAGCTTGCTCTGATCAGGTTTGCAGACGCAACGGACGTGTGTTGCGTAACGCGAGAGGTCGGGCATGGGGGCCGTGCTCGAGCGTGCGATGGATGACCACCTGCGCCTGCTTGGGCGTCGCGAACGCGCCTGCATCCTTGACCTGCCGACGAGCATCCCACAGGGACTTTCGATTTATCGGTTGTTCAGCGGTCAACTGGCCTGGATACGGATCGGTTTGATATCGACGCATGCCAACGGAATTATGCCGGATGGGCGGCCCCAAGCCGCCCGCCTCAGCAGGACCGGTCAAGGCAGCATCGGTCTGCATCAGGACTGGACGATTTTTTCGCGCTCAGCAGTTTATCCACCGAACCGATATTGGCGAGCGAGACGATCTCATCCGGCCGTCGCTGGCGTCCAAGCGACTCTTCGAGGGCGAGGATCGGTCGCATATGTGCAAGGCTGGTCCATTCGGCCGACACGCCCCATGCCAGCTCAGGACCGACCGCACCTGGGTCCAAGCCACGCGCATCTGCCATGACGCTTACCGTATCGGCACTATTGAGCATGAACTACTTTGCCTCTTGTTGCAGCCCACTCGTTGGCAAAGAGGCCTTAGACGAGATGATCGAGCCGTTTGTCTGTATGCTTGCTTTCATCTGTTCGCGCAGCACCGCCTCACAGGTGAACCCCATTGCCTGGTAGTTGAAGATTGACGCGAAGTTTCGCCCATGCGGCTTGCCGATCACCCTTTAAACACCGAGCGCTCCGAAGAGAAAGTCGAGGAGCGCCGCGCGCGCTTCGGCCACGACATTCTGCGCCCAATAGTTTCGGTCCCCGATGACAACGGCGGTGATCGACCTCATGCATGTCGATCACCGCCGTGAAGAATCCGATGGGCATGCTTCGCTCTCGGTCCAAAACCAGCAAGAAGAACCTGCGAGTGTTGTTGGAGCCCAGGGTCCAGCGATGTGCCTGCGCGACGGTCATGCGTCGTTGAGGCATATTGGGGCCGACCATCGCATCCTCTTCGGTGAACCAGGTCAGAAATTCATCGGTCACGTCCTCCCGCTCGATTGACCGGATGGTGAAACGAGATGTTTCCGGATCGACAAGATCACCGGGCTGCCAGGTCATCCAAAGACATCCTCAGCGACCCTCGTCCGGTCAAGCTTGCCATGCGCGTTGCGTGCACATGCGTCACGTACATGCACGGACTATGTCTGCGCCTCGGCGAGGATTTGACTTTTGACCCAGACGAGAAGGTGCGCATCGGAGGTTTTAACGTCAGGCTTGAGGATCACGGCCGCGGCGACGGCCTCTCCCGTGACCTTGTCCGGCGTGGCAAAGCAACATGCGGTTGCGACGGCCGGGTGTCGTTCCTTGAGCAAATCAATCTCCTCCGGACAGATTTTGGAGCCCGCCACATTGATCATGTACCGCGCTCGGCCCTTCAGACGGATAAAACCATTGCCGTCGATCGTCCCCATATCGCCGGTGCGGTATCGTCCTTGGTGGAAAACTCTTGTGTTTTCTGAGGGCGATCGAGATAGCCGGTCATCAACGTCGGTGTCTGAAAAAGAAGTTCGCCTTCTCCGCGTCGAAGGACACGATGATCGGATGTCAGGACGGCAGCGGCGCCGCCCCAGAGCCGACCCACGACCCCGTCCTCCAGCGTCATCTCCCTCGAGGACGCGCCGCCGACCCGATTCGCGGCCTCGGTCATGCCGTACATGTTGACGACCGTGTCGCAGCCGCCCCACTCGATCACCCCCGCCAAAGGCCACTCGACAAGGGGGCCGAACCGATGAGGATCCTTTCCAGCGTCGATGGCCTGCCGGACGAGCCACGCAGCGCAAGTTTCCAGAGTGCGGGAACCAAGCTCGTGACGCGGATGTTGCGATCCTGCAGGATCTGGTTGAGGTTGAATGCCAGCACTGGCCCCATATCGGCACCGAGAGGGATCGTCCCACCTACCAGCGATGGGGGTTAGGCGGTTTCCAATCAGCCCATGACCAAAGGACACCGGAAGCGTCGAAAGCGTCGTTTGCCGGCAATCGCGGCCCATGTGCACCTTGTTGAGCGTCACGCGAGCAAGTATCGAACGCCGGGAATGCCCCACGCCCTTTGGCTGCCCGGTTGACCCGGACGTGAAGAGGATCAGGGCCGCGTGGTCCAGCGCTGCACCCCCGTCAGGGCCGAGGTTGGTACTTTTCTGAATTCCGCACGCCTCGAAGCGCCGAACGCGGGCCGGCGCGGTGCTGTCCGGGCCAATCACAAAGCGCGCCTTGCTGAATTCGACAAGCCGCGCAAGCTCTTGATCGGGAAGTTTTGGGTTGACCAAAACTGCGGCGGCCCACAACAGCCAAACTGCGAAGAGATTGACGAAGGAATCCGGTTTTCCCTCTTGCGCGAGGACGGCGTGATCCCCTCGCAAGGCACCGTTGCGCTTCAGAGCAACTGCACGTCGGAAAATTTGGCGTGACGGCGCTGACCCGAACCGGCTGGCACCGCTTTGCAGATGACAAAGGCTGCCGGTGATCCGGATCATTCGGCCATCTCGGCGTTCAGCGCATAAAGGGCGCAGTGTGCCTCTAACTCATCCGCCTTCTTCCGACCGACCCGGGCGCTGTCCAATGCCGGATCCATCGGCAACGCGACATCAAAGGCACTGCGGGCTTTGCGCAAAAGCCCCAAGCCCAAGAACGCATAGCCCAGCATCATGTGTGTTCGCGGCTGGTTGTCGAGCGTACCCAGCGACGCCTGAAGATACGCCAGCGCCTGATGGTGATCTTGGGCCTTCAGGGAGATCGTGCCCAGACCGTTGAGGGCACGGGCCGACGCACCATCGATCTTGAGCGCGCGTTCAAACACCTCTGAGGCTGCGTTGAAGAGACCCATGCGCAGATGAGAGCAGCCCACGTCTGCGAGGATATGCGCACCCTGCATCGTTTTGCCAGCCCCTTGAGCCGCCTTGTCAAATTGCATCTTCGCCGTGCCTCGGTCGTCTGCGGCAAAGGCAGTCCGACCGAGAAGAAGGTCGACTTGAGGAGCGTCCCTACCAAGCGCCCGGACGATATCAAGTGCCGCCTTTGCCTGATCGCACCGGGCGAGTGCGACGTGACATTTGGCCATCAGCAGATTGCATCCACATGCCCCGAAGAGGTCGCGAGGATCTCGTGAAGCGACGCAAGCGGCAAAAAATGATGGCCCGCCATGAGTTGACTCTGCGCGATCTTGAAGAGGCGATCGCAGTTTGCCGCCTCGACCGCCGCTCCGTTGTCGGCGGGTAAAGTGGCCAAAATGTTGCGATGACGCAGATGTGCCATGATCTTCGCTGTCACCATTGCGCTCCAGCCTGCGCGACCGCTTTGCCGGACCACCGTGGCCGGACACGGTGCGCATGGACGAAGCGGCTTTCGAAGACCTTCGGTGAGCGCCCCTCCGGACCCATCCTGCGGCGCCGCAATCCCGAGCAAGGCCAGAATCGTCGGCGCGATATCTGTCGTGAACGCACCCGTGATCAACTGGTCTATCTGCAAGTCCGGGCCTTTGGCGCATGAAGATGCGAAGACCCTTGTGAGCGGCATGTGCATTACCCACCCGCAGCTCAGGCGGGCGCTTGCGCAGCGGGCCGGTGAAATAGCCGTGGTCCGACGTCAGGCGGACGATGGCCCCCGGGCCCGCCAGCTGCAGGTAAGGCGCGAGCATGATGTCGACGTATCGGTAGGCCCCCTCCAGCACCGACCGAAAACGCGCATGGTCCGCCTTCGTCGCCTGCCCCACTCTGGGCGCCATGAACTGAAGAAATGTCTGGGACAACTGATCGACGACATCGAAGTTCACGACCAGCAGCTCCCACGGGCCGCACGACGCAATATGGGTTGCGGCACCGTGCAGCGTTAAGGTTCGGGATAAGGCGTGGGCAAGCACGGTGCGGCAGTCGTCGCTCTTTGTGTCGATTGTGTGCTTGGCATCCAACAAGAGGTTTACCAAATCGCCGGTGACATCTCTGGGGTGCATGCGCAGTTCACTGAGTTGCTCATGCAGTGCCGGGTCAGATACGCAGCCGGGATCGAAGCTCCAGCCGTCAAAGCTGTCGCCATCCGGAATCGCAAAGACATCGCTCATGATCGTCGCACCGGATGAGCTATTCGCTGGAGAGGTTGCGGGCCAGTCAACAGCGGCACTTGCCAACCCGGCGGTCGCGACCACGTCCCAGACCAGTGCCGTTTTCCAATCCGACAACAGGACGGGCCAGTAGCCGTTCCTCGCCGATCAGGAGTGAAAAGACGTGATGCTGATGCGGTGCCGTTCCGGTCACCATGGTGACGGCCGAGGCCGGATAGCTGAGCGACCCCGGTGAAAAAGCTTGCCGGAAATGCCGCCTTCGATCAACTCGGCCAGTCGCGGCACAGGTCCGGCGTCGACGAGCGGATGGATCAGGGCCTAGTCGGCGCCCAGAAGGTTGATCCACATCATCCGATGTCCAGACATGTTCACTGCTCCTTTTCCGAACGATGAACCAAGCCAATCAGCCGAAATCAATGGGACCTGACCCTAGGTCCGATCTCTACCGCGCGGGTCTCTTGTTGCAGATCGGCCAAGCTCGCATGGGGATCATTGATCAGGGCCTCTGGATCAATGTCGTCGGTGTTGACGTTGCGCTCGTCTTTCATCCGGTTGTTCCGCTTCCTAGCTCTATTTGGCCATGGCGCTCGATCATAATTGGCGACAAACCGTGTCAGACGTTGGGAACGGATATGGGCCGCCATCATTGTTCGGAGCGTTCTCGTGGTCGTGGTTGCTGCGACGCCAAGCGTTGTTATTGGTGTGATTGGCCGTCACAGATCGAAGCCGAAGGGCTCGGCCATCTCTCGTGGGTTTTGAAGGTCCATGACAAACCAAAGCAGATTTGCGGTCAGATGTGTGATCTGAGGGCGACCCCAAGCAAAATCGGGGAGTTGTTCCCTACTCTTTTTCCGAAGTCTGGCTTTCTCAAGCGGCGACGCGCGCCAGGTCGACCCAACACTGGCACCGGGGCGAATATCCAAACACTCGTTGATCTTCAGTGCAGCGTTGCCGAAGGCATTCACGTTCTTGAAATCGTTTATTGACGTGAACTCACCAAGATCCGCCCATCCGTCTGATACGTCCAAATCGTCTCCCGCTTCAAAAAACCCTGATCTGCCAGCAATGGCCAAACCGCCGAAGGTCCGCGTGGTCTGCCCGTGGCCGGGGCGCGCCTGAGATATTGGCGACCAGCACAGCCAGCGTCGGCGAGGCCGCAAAAGCGCGGCGGCGGTGAGAGAGCGCAGCCTGATGTCCTCCAAGAACCTGTGCATTGTCTCAGGGTCGGCCCGAGCGGTTGCTGGGCTGTCAGGTCAGCCGAACGACCAAAGCGAGACACATCGGTGCCTTTCGCGAAATCCGGCACCCGGATGCTTTTGCGCGGAAATGGCTGCGCATCTTGTTCAATCGCTTTCCTACGAACTCGCGCTTTTCAAAAAAGAGAGGCTGCCCGGTCACCAACCTGTCGTGTGCATGCGACGAGAAGATGGCTGAACTTGCCTCGCAGCAAGTTATCCGGGGGTCGTTGTTACGAGCGTTGTTGCAATCGTTGTATTGCGGTCTGAAAGTCGTTGTATTTGGCCTTTGGTTGCGGATCGGGCGGTTTGTCACGCGGTGAAATCGTTGGTGCAAGACCGGGGCGATTGCCGGTCGGGCGTCACGGGTCAAAGATAACGTTGGCGGCCGTCAGATCGGCCATATCCACGCCTCTGAGAGTGATCCTCAGCCCCGCGCCACCGTCCATCATTCATCCCCTGCGTCCTCGGCATTCGCGCCGATCTCTCCGTCTGGTGCGACGCAGGCCCGGTCACCGTTCTGACAGAGGTGATTGGGCCGCAGATCGCCCAAGTGCTGATCGCGGTTGAGCGCAGTTCGCGCGCACAGAAAAACGACAATTGTTCCGTGCGTTGCCAATGACAGCGGGGTTGATGTTTTCGATCGAGTTGGAGGCGGTCAGCGTGGACTCGCCTGCGGCGAACCGGCTGACCCCGGCCTCATCAATCTCGCACTCTCTGGTCATGATCTCTGTAAAAAATCATAGCCCTCGGCCGCAATCACACCATGGCCATTGGCCGCTGTCGAGACACCGAAACGTATATCGTCGATGCCGACGTCACATGGGAAAAGGGTTTGTGCGCCGATCCGATTGCCGGAGTCCTCGAAAACCCGGCGCCGGATCAAAAGTCTTGAGGCTGAAGGCCCTGTTCTGGTTGCATAGGCAACCAAAAAGCGATTGCTCTTTAGCCCACCACCCTGGGGCGGACCGCTTCGGGCGTGGAGTTTACCTGCACCGGCGGACCCAGAATTCTGGATATGCTGCTCATGTCAGATATCCCCTTTTTCGGTGCCAATGCGCCATGTCGTTGAGCGGCGCCGGACCAAACGAGAGGCTGGGAAAATCGGTTTACTGAGCAGCTGGCCGGGAGGTGTCAAAGTGGGGCCCAGTGGCGGTTTCGACATCAAGAGCCGCCACTGGGGTCGTGCCTGGGCAAACTACCTGTCCCTACGGGTTAACATCACATGTCGGCGGCAAAATGCGCCGCCAGAATTGGAGCCAGGGCTCGCCACCTTCGATTCAATAGAGAGGTGCCGAGACCTGTGTCATGGGGCGCAGTATATGCGAAGGACCCGGCGCGAAGCGTTGTCACGACCATTGTAGTGTCGTTGTATTTTCGGCCGCGCAGCGTTGTAATTTGCGCCTGTCATGACGGCGAAGCCCAGATCCATGGGCCGCCCGCCATCATGTGTGCTGCTGCCTCAATGTCGCGCCGGTCGTCGTGGTCGGCGACAATTCAGGTGCCACCTGAAGATTTGGCCGGGCGGAGCTGGCTCCGCTCTGGGTCGGGAACGTCCTCATTCTCCCCGCCCGTGACCGTGTCGTTCCCACCGCAGATTGGGGTGGATGGTCCGGCAACAGGCGTCGACAGCTCCGCTTTGACAACAGCCATTTGGAGGTTCCGCGATCTGATGATCCGGTAGACAAGCGCAACCCGGCTGTCATCCAGCAGCTGCGCGCTGATCTCGGCCCCGTCTTCATCGGCGACCAGAAAGTCGTCCCCCACAGCGACACCGGCGCTGTTATAGCGCTGGCCGCGGATCTGCCTCGTGTCCTTGTTCTTCTCATAAAAAAATGATGAAACCGCCATCCCCCAACGAGGCGATTGCCTGACCTTCATTGGTGTCGCCCCTATGGCCGGTAAAGGCCACGTTCGCGCATGATTCCAATGCGGTCCCATCGGCTTCGAAGGGATGGAAGACGACGTCTTTGTCGTGGCCGACGAACTCGAGTGCAGGCCACCACGAAGCCGCCGCCTTTCAACGCCTCAATTGCATCATCGTCGTTTCTGAACGGCTCGATCCCCAGGGACACCCGCTTGATGGTTACACCGCCCGGCGAGATGATCCGGGCTTCGAAACGGACCTCGTCGTCTTCGTCACCCTTGCGGTCGTGCGGCAGCAGGATGTTGCCCTCGGCCAGCATTGTCGATTGCAGGTCGTCATCTTGACCGCGCCGGAACCCGACACCTTGGATCACCTCCGGGTCTCCCTCATCTGAGGCTTGGCGCAATGTGTCCCAGGAGAACAGGACTGACACGCCCCGCCGTCCGATCGAATGCGCCATCCAACCATCGGTTCCGCGCTTGGTCAGGGCGAAATCGAAATGCCTCACCCCTGTCCCGGCAACCGCTTCGCTTCTGCCCCGGACGAAGCTCGCCCGTCCGCCAGCGCTGATGTCAAACACGCCGACGACGGGCACATCGCGATCAATCGCCTGATCCTGATCGGCGAGGATGGCAACAAGGTTCCTTTCCAAACCGATGATGTCGAAGGTTCTGGTGTCGATGCTGTCTGGAAAGAGGAACAGTGCCTCTTCGCCGATGCGGTTGCCACCGAAGCCGAACTGCTGGCCGCGCACGAAGAATGTGGAGGTATTTTGTTGACCGGTCCGGTTCGAGATTTGGGCAACAACGAGGGTGTCGTTGCCCATCACAACTGCTTAAGGGAGGCTCGCCGAGCCGGTTGTATTCGCCCGAAATGCTCCGGTGACGATCTGCGGTGTGGTACTCATTGGTCAAACTCCTTGGACTAGAAACTGGGCGAGGACGGCCCTGGCCACAGCCCTATATCCGCTCACAGTTATCCGAACGCGTAGCGTGGTCGGGACCGTGGTTGTCGGCGTTGCATCGACGCGCAGTTTCCATTGTTTTTGAGCGCCTTGCTGTGAGCTCAGCCGGACACACCTCGATCTGCCGAGATGATCGTCAACTCGGCAATGAAACCGCGGGCGCAATCGATCCTGCTGGAGGGTGTCGCCATGGGATCGCGCCGCAAGTGCAAACCCGGCTAGAGGTCATGCGCTTTCATGAAGTGCCTGACCGCATTCATGGCGGTGCGCCACGCGGGTTCATAGTCGACCAGCACGTGATTTCGGCTCTCCAGAGGCACGAAATGTGCATCGGGGATTCCGGACGCAACTTCGCGACCCTGTGCGAGGGGGATGCGCTGATCGCCCTTCGAGTGCAGCACAATTGTAGGTACCTGGATCTGATCGAGCCTATGGCGCACATCGATGTCACCGAACGCATCCTGAAAGCGCGCGGCGTTTCGTGGTGATGTGGTCTGCCGCTGGAATTCATCGAACCAGGCGAGGTCTTCGACACTGGCGTCCGGCATGAAAGTCTTGGAGAAGATATGCCGATAAGCGGGGTTTTCCGTGCCCCAGGCAACCTCGGTCAGGTTGCGGACCGCTTCGCGCCGCGCCTGCTCTTCCGCGCTCGCCAGATGTCGCCAACCGGCAGCGTAGCTGCCCAAGAGAATGAGCCCCGAGACCCGGTCGGGATGGCGTGCGGCATATTCAATTGCGACCGCGGCCCCCTGCGAAATGCCGAGCACTGGCACGCGTTTCAACTCCAACTTGTCGGCGACGGCTTCAAGGTCTTCCACGAACGCGTCGAAGTCGAGTTTTTCGACGTCCCAGTCCGACAGCCCGCACCCGCGCTCATCGTAGCGGATCAGAGTCCGATCCCGCGCGACTTCGGCAAAACACTCGCCCCAGATCGGGGTCGTCCAATCAAACTCGAGGTGAGTGAGCCAATTCGCGGCCTTGAGAAGGGGGCGCCCCGATCCGATGGACGCATAGGCAATCTTGGTCCCGTCGGCGACCTCGCAAAAGCCGATGCGTTGCGTCCGCGCGCCCTCCGAGCTTTGTCTTGGATGGTCCGGCACTGCGGTCGGTGCCATGGGTCGGTCAGATACACGAAGGCCGGTCCGATTCGGCAGACCGGCCACCCCATCGATGCCGGGTCTGTGTTGGGTTTGGTCGAAGGCTTTCGCGTCGTCCGGGGCAGCATCCCGCCACAGGCGCATCCATTTACCAGAGCCGCCCGAGCGTGTCGCAAGCTGTTCGAGGACTTTTGTCCGCACCGCCTTTGCGTCATCTCGCAGGGCCTCAAGCCACGCCCGAAAACTTTCCCCTCCCGCGTCATCCAGGCCGTCGAGGACGACCTGATCTAGACGGCCCGCCAACTCCTCCAACTCGGCATCCGAAAAGCCGTCGCCACCTTCGCTGAGACGCGTTTGCATGTCCAGTACGTCGATCCACAGCCCCGCACCATCGACGGCCACCCATTCTCGGTCCGCAAGGATCCGGCGGTGGTCGGGCGTATCGACAACCTTGCGCAGTTTGCTCAGCGACCAACGCAGCGCGGCCTTTGGGTCATCCGGAAGCTCCCAGAACAGTTCACACAGGCGCTCACGTCGATGGGGGCGGCGGGTCTCGACCAGAAAGGCCAGCAGGGCACGCGCTTTGCGGGACGCCGGCAGTGGCACATCCGTGCCGTTCCGGACCACACGCAAGCCACCCAATAAAGAGATCTCAAGACTTGCGGGAGCAGAACCCTTTTGTTTCAGGGGTATCAATGACAAATGCAACTCCAATGGTACTGATCAAACGCCAAGCGGGATATCGCCAACTGAGTTTAGCTGATGCCTTACGCTACGTAATCTGACGCAGAAAGCCCATCTCAAGGTCGGCCGGGGAATCGAGGCAAGTTTCTGCCGGCGCAGAGAGGCGATCTGAGGGCGCCGTCGTCTGGTGTTATAGACGCGCCAGATCTTACCGCCAATGCTGTCCACCCTTTGCCGAGCCTAGTCCTCGCTGGGCCGGTGGACGCGCATGAGCGGGAAAGCTATCGGCTTGATGTTGTCCGGCTCAGCAATCATCAGATAGATCCGCGGGCGTGCGCGACAGAGGTTTTCTGATTGATCGAACGCGCGATGGAACGAACACGATCGAGACAGCCGGCGGGTCCGGGGATCTCCTCAGGTTTGAGAACGTCCGAGGATTGGCCTCTAATCCCCGCCTTGACCACTGGCCCAGACCTGCCACCGTTGGTTCAGTGCGCGGCCGCCGCTCTTCACGCGTGATCGAACGGCGTAACCGCCGCGCGCGACGGCGGATTGATCACCACAAAGCGAGGCGAGATCTGTGGTCGTCGATGGCCTCCTGGGCTGGTTGTGACACAGCAAGGCGATACCGGCGCCGTCCTTCGTCACCGCAGGTGCACCGATCTATGCGAACCGTTCGCCGCGAGGTCGCTGAAAGCGATGTCGGACCAGGTGCTGAAAAGCTTGAGGCAACAGCTTGGGCACCACGACAATACGACGCGACCGGAGGGTGCTCTGGGCTTCGGCCCGCCAGAGCCGGACGCCATACCGTCCATCGCCAGAGGCCTCACATGCACCAAAGATCCAATTGAGCGACCCAAGTCGGTCCGATCCGTCTTGGCCATACAATTCGCGGTGTCACTCTTTGCATGGGCACCGATGTCAACGCGCCACACCCGGACATCGCGCGATCGGACCGCGATCATCTACTGAACGCGGCGCGCTATGCGCCGCTGAAACATCTGCGAGACCATTACCGCTTGTCGTCGGTACGCAGTGCGGCATCGCTGGTTGGGGTCCGGGGTATTCCGTCGTCTCCTCGGCCTCACCGTGATACCGCATGGATCTGCTTGCCGATCCCAAGGCAGAAGGTTCCCGACCTCCCACCCCGCCCTCGACTCTCGGTCGTGACTGGGGCCCGTTCGATGCAAGATAAGGCGGCCCCGTTACACGGGAAGACAGAACCCGATGCCTCGCAAGGGCAAGGCATGCAGTTGGCGCTTTACGCGGGACGCCCTGCAAAGCATTTTGCATGCATGAAAAAGACCACATCGCGCTCCTTCATTTCCCGGGTTCGTGCCAGCATGGCCGATCTGCACCCGAGTGAACGGCGCCTGGCCGAGACCGTCCTGAACTTTCCAGGCGACATGGCGGGATACACCGCCTCCGAGGTTGCGGAACTGGCAGGCGTTTCCAACGCGACCGTGTCGCGCTTTGTGCGCAAGATCGGCTATCGGTCCTACGAGGAGGCCCGACGGGCCGTGCGGGACGCTGGCCGGACCGGCACAGCGCTCCTGCGCTTCGGCACAGCGGAGGGCGATCCGGCCCATGCGGTCACAGCGCACCTCGAGCAGTCGCGGCTCAATCTCGAGAAGACCTACAACGAGCTCGATTTCAAACTCGTGGACGACATCGTGGGCAGCTTGCATGCAGCACCCAAGGTCTGGCTCGCCGGATTTCGGGCGGGATACCCGCTGGCCAGCTATCTGGCCTGGCAGATCGGGCAGGTCTTGCCGTCTGTCCGGCTGCTCCCCAAGCCCGGGGAAACGCTCGCGGAAAGCGCGGCGAGCTTCGGCGCGACCGATGTGCTCATCGTACTGAGCCTGCGGCGGGCGCCCAGAACGGCCGCCTCCGTGGTCGAACTCGCTCACGACGCGGGCGTGCATGTTGGCATCATCGGCGATGTGGCAGAGCTCGAGGCGATGCCGGCGCGCTGGCGTGTCGCCTGCTCCACCGCCTCGAAAGGCCCGCTTCTGAATCACACGAGCGTGCTCGCGGTCTGCAATCTGATTGCCACACGCACGCTCGAATTGGCCGGGCCGGAGGGCCGGCAGCGGATGGGACGCATCGAGGATATTCACGACCGCCTTGGAGAGCTGTGACGGCATGAGCTGCAGGCCTGCGTTGTCGTCCTGTCCATTTCCTTTGCATTCTTCGCGAAAGCCTGCCCGTTTTTTGGGCAACGGCATCGGAGCAGCCCAACGATCAACGCAAAGGCTATTTCGCGAAACCTTATCCATGAAAAATGATTTTCGCGTCGGCTCGACGTCTCGGAGTGGTCTCACGATAGGAGAATCGAACAATGACCCGCCATTTGCTGCTTGCAACACTTGCCACTGTCGTGCCGGCCGTCGCCTCGGCACAGGCCGTGCTTCAGATCAACTCGTCCCTGCCCGAGGGCTCCTTCGCTCATGTCTTCTTGCAGGAGTACGAAACCCGGCTTGAAGCCGCCGCGCCGGGCGAGATCGACGTTCAGATCTTCATGTCGAACACCCTCGGCAAAGAAGAGGATGTGCTGCAGGGCCTGTCGCTCGGGACACATCACGCGTCCCTCTCCGCATCGGCTGTCAGCCAGATCAACACGCGCACCGCCATTTTCGATTTGCCCTATCTCTTCGAGGACCGCGCAGCCGTGCAAACCTTTGCGGCAAGCCCTGCAGGCGAGATGCTGGCCGAGGGGTTCGAGGGCTCCGGCATGGTGCTGGCGGCTATGTGGGACAACGGGTTCCGCCAGATCACCAACAAGGTCCGTCCGATCGTCGTGCCCGCCGATCTTGACGGGCTCAAGATCCGCACGCCGACAAACAAGCAGCGGGTCGAGATGTTCAATACGCTCGGCGCGAACGCCACGCCACTTTCGTTTGGCGAGGTCTACTCGGCCCTCGACCAAGGCACCATCGATGGGCAAGAGAACCCCGCGAATGTGGTCGACACCGCCAAGCTTTACGAAGTGCAAGGCTACATGTCGCTGTCGAACCATGTCTACCTGCCGACCTTTCTTGTGTTCGGCGAGCCCTACCTGGCCAGCCTCGACCCCGAACTTCAGGACACGGTCATGACGGTTGCGCAAGACATGGCGGCCTGGACGTTCGAATGGGGTGAAACCACCGATAGCGAGACCATCGCCGCGCTGGCCGACAAGCTGGAGATCAACGAGATCGACTTTGCCGCCTTTCAGGCTGCGGCCGCGCCGCTCTATGAGAGCCCGACCTTCGTCGACGTGATCGGTGCTGACATGATCGCGGCGACGAAAGCATCGCTCGGGATCGAGTAAGGCGCGGGGCAGATGGACCGTCTGGTCACACTGATCGATACGCTCGACCGCTGGATCACAACCGCGCTCGACGGGTTGGTGATCGCCATGGCGGGCCTTCTGCTTGTCCTCTTGAACTGGGCGGTCTTCGCCCGGTTCGTGCTCAACGACAGCGTGTCGTGGGGCGAGGAATTGCCAGCGCACATCCTCGCGGCGCTGACGTTCATCGGGGCCGCTTACCTCACGCGCACCAACGAGCATTTGGGCTTCGATGCCGTGCTGCGCGTGCTTCCTGGCGGCGCCAAACGCCTTGTGACCTGTCTCAACCTCGTGTTGATGGGTGGCTTTGGCGCGCTGATGGCGTGGTACGGAGGCATTGCGGCGCAAAGCTTTCTCGGCCGCATGCTGATCTCGGTGGATCTGCCCGTAACGCTGTTCCGGGGCACGATGGCGCTGGGTGGCGGCCTGATCGCCGCCTTCTGCGCCGTGCGGCTGGTGGGCATTGTGATCGGGCGTGTCGACCCCGACAGCCTCATCCCGGAAAGCGACGCCTGATGCCGTTTGACCCGGCCTGGGCCATCCTCCTTCTGCTGGTCACGCTGCTGATCGCGGGCCTGCCGATTGCCTTCGTGCTGGGCGTCACCGCGGCCACGATGATCCTCCTCGATCCCGCTGTGATGCCGCAGATCATCGGGCTGATCCCCTTCGGCGGTGCCAACAACTACCTGCTGGTGGCCGCACTTCTCTTCATGATCGCGGGCGAGATCATGAACCAGGGCAGAATCGCGGAAAAGCTGATCGCCTTCGCCGCGTCGCTGGTGGGCCACATCAGGGGCGGGCTGGCACATGTCAACATCCTGACATCACTGTTCTTTTCCGAGATCTCGGGCACCGCGACATCGGACGCTGCGGCCATCGGGTCGGTGATGATCCCGCAGATGCGCAAGCGCGGCTACCCGGCAGCCTTTGCCGCTGCGGTCACCTCGACCTCGGCCACGATGGCGATCATCGTGCCGCCGTCGCTGAACCTCATTCTCTATGCCTATGTCGCCAATACCTCGATCGCCGAGCTCTTCGCGGCCGGTCTCCTTCCCGGCATTCTTGTCTGTGGGCTGCTGATGGGGACCGCCTATTTCATTTCGGTCCGCCGCGGTTACCCGACCGAAGGTGCGTTTTCTCTTCGGCGCGTGGCCGAGACGGGAAAGGACGCCGCGATCCCACTCACCCTCCCGATCCTTGTTCTGGTGGGCATCCTCGGCGGCGTTTTCACCGCGACCGAAGCAGGCGCCATTGCCGCCTTCTGGTCCATCGTTCTGGCCGCTCTGTTTTACCGCACGGTGCGGCTGGGCACGCTGATCGACACCCTGCGCGTTGCCGGCAAGCGCTCGGCCATGCTGATGTTCATCGTCGCGACCTCGACGCTGCTGGGGTGGTATCTCACGAACCAGCGCATCCCGCAGGACATCGCTCAGGCGATCCTCGGGATTTCCGACAACTACTGGATCGTGTTGCTCGCGATCAACCTGTTCTTCTTACTGGCCGGAACGATCATCCACGGCACGCCGGCGATCCTCATGCTGGTACCGATCTTTCTGCCTCTGGCAGATCAGCTGGGCATTGACCGGGTGCATTTCGGGCTGATCCTGACGATCAACCTCGGCATCGGTCAGCAGACGCCGCCCGTCGCCTCCGTCGTGCTGATCACCTGCGCCATCGCCAAGATTTCCATCGCCAAGATCATCCCCTCGATGCTGTGGTTCATCGGCGCGATGCTGGTCGCGCTTCTGCTCATCAACCTCTTCCCAGCCATCTCGCTCTGGCTGCCCTCGGTGATCCTGTAATGCGTCTGCTCATCGTCAATCCAAACACCTCGGCCGGCGTGACCCGGCGGATCGCGGACGCGGCGGCGGCGGTCGCCCGTCCAGGCGACCGGTTCACCACACGTCCGGCGGCGTTCGGACCGGAGCTGATCGTGACCGCCGAAGACGGCGCGGAGGCCGCGCGCGGTGTGATTGAGACGATCCGGCGCGCGGGCGAGACACCGGACGGGATCATCTTGGCCTCCTTTGGCGACACCGGCGCCGAGGAAGTCCGCAAGGCCTGGCCCGACATCCCCGTCATCGGGATCGCCGAGGCCGCCTTTGCCGCCGCGCGGCGGATCGGGGGGCCGTTCTCGATTGTGACCTTCGCACCTGAAGTTGCCCCGCCTTTGCGTGAAAAGGCGATCCAACACGGGGCGGGCGACGCGCTTTTGCGGGTGGCGGCACTCGAGGACCCTCTGCAAGGCGATCCCGCCGACGTGGCAGAGACCCTCTTCGCTCCATTGGCGGCACTTTGCGCAACCTGCGCCCGGGACGGCGCGCGCAGCATCGTTCTCGGCGGTGGACCACTCGCAGGGCTGGCGAGCCGCATTGCGCCGGAGTGCCCGGTGCCCGTCATCGACGGAACGCAGGAGGCGATTGCGCAACTGCGCGCGCGCGTCGCAGGGACGCCCGCAGACCCCACAACCCGCAGGTATCCGGCATGAGCGCGCAGATCATCACCGCGCGCTGGATCGTCACCGGCACCGACGACGATGGACAGACTCGAACGCTCGACGATGCGGCGCTGGTTCATGATGCCGGTGCGATCCTCGCTGTTGGACCAGCCGACGAGATCCGGCAGGCCTATCCGCAAGCGCAGGTCACCTCTTATCCGCGGCATCTGATCATGCCCGGGCTTGTCAATGCGCACCACCATATCGGGCTGACGCCGCTGCAGATGGGTGCGCCGGATTCGCCGCTGGAGCATTGGTTTGCCGCCCGCCTGGCAATGCGCAAGATCGACCCCTATCTCGACACGCTCTATTCGGCCTTCGAGATGATCGCTTCAGGTGTCACGACCGTTCAGCATATTCAGGGCTGGGCGGTCGGGAATATCGATGCGGTGACCGGGTCCGCCGAGGAGGTGCTCAGGGCTTACGACGACATCGGGATGCGTGTCTCCTATTGCTATTCGGTGCGCGAACAGAACAGGTTCGTCTACGAGGCGGATGAAGCGTTTTGCAACCGTCTTCCGCCCGAGGTCGGGCGCGCGATGGCAGCACATCTGGCCCGTGTCACGATGCCGTTCGACGATTTCATGGCACTGTTCGACCGGCTGATGGAGACGCGCAGATCCGCCCGCGCGCGGATCCAGCTGGCGCCTGCGAACCTCCACTGGATGACAGATGACGGGCTGCTGGCGATGCAGGAGAAATCCGCCGCCGCGGGTGTCCCCATGCACATGCACCTGCTTGAGACGGCCTATCAGAAGGAATACGCCTTTCGCCGCACGGGCACGACCGCGGTCCGGCATCTGGAACGGCTCGGGCTTCTTGGCCCGCATATGACGCTCGGACATGGCGTATGGATGACCGAGGAGGATGTCGAGATCTGCGCCGGCACAGGGACCTGTATCTGCCACAACTGTTCGTCGAACCTGCGGCTGCGGTCTGGCGTGCTTCCGCTCATGGCGCTGGTGCAGCGCGGCATGACCGTCGGGCTCGGCATAGATGAAGCCGGGATCAATGATGATCGGGACATGTTGCAGGAGATGCGCATGGCCCTGAACCTGCACCGGTTCCCCGGCATGGACCCCGCCGATGTGCCCTCCCCCGGCCAGATCCTGCGCATGGCCACAGAGCACGGAGCGCGGACGACTGCCTTCGGAGCCGAGATCGGCCGGCTCGAACCGGGACGGCGCCTGGATGCCGTGGTGTTCGACTACGACCGGGCAACCTACCCCTACCAGGATCCCGATATTGCCCCGGCGGACGCGCTGATCCACCGCGCGAAATCAAAGGATGTGCATCAGGTCATCGTGGAGGGCGAGGTGATCCTGGAAGACGGCCGTTTCATCCGGATCGACCGTGACGCGGTTCTCACGCGGATCGCCGAGGCCCTGTCCCAGCCCCGGGACGAAGATGAGGTCAATCGCCACAGTCTTCGCGACGCTGTCTTCCCGACCGTCAAGGCATTCTATGATGGCTATCTTCGCAAGACCGCGGATCGCACGCCGTTCTATAAGACATCCTCCCGCCGGTAGCTTGGATGGCCCGCGGCTGCCTTGTGGCAAGAGATTGACGCATGGGCTGCATTTCGGCATGACCTTGCAACCCGTGGTGTTAACGAGCGACGTCGATCCAGATGCAGAGTCCGTCCGAAAAATCCGAGGCCGTGGCAGAACGGGTCGCCGCAATCCTGCGCGACCGGATCGTCAAGGGCGAGCTGGCCCCGCGCGACCGCATCGTGGAACGCCGCCTGTCTGCAGAGCTGCATGTGTCTCGCACGCCGGTGCGGGAAGCGCTCAAGCTGCTGGAGGCCGATGGCCTGATCGAGATCACGCATCACCGCGGTGCGCTGGTGTCCGAGTACCGGTCGGAAGACGCGGTGCGGCTCTTCGATGTGATCGCGGTTTTGGAAGGCCTCGCCGCGCGGCGCCTGGCCGAACAGATGTCGGCGGCCACCTTGCAGCAGCTTGAAGACTTTCATGGCCAGATGCTGGAGCATCATCGTGCAGGCCGATCCGAGCAGTACTTCGACCTCAACACGATGATCCATGACGTGATCGTGGGCAACTGCGGAAATCCGGTTGTCGCCGACACACACCGCCGGCTCATCGCCCGGGCCCGACGCGGGCGGTTTCTCGCGATCATGGATCCTGAACGGCTCGACCAGGCCGTTGACGAACACCAGCAACTGATGCGGGCGCTGCGGGCAAGTGACCCGTCCGCAGCCTCGGACATCTGGGAAACACACCTGCGTCATACCGGCGATACGCTCGCCGCGCTGCTCAGCCGCCATGAGGCGGAGAACGCGCAGTGATTCCGCGTAGCCTGTAAATTGAACGCAGGCGCATATAGCGCCTAAACTTCCAGCATTTTATGGGTTTTTGACTCGGTGACCTCTTGGAAAACAAGACTGGCTTAAAATGGCATGCCATTTTTGGCCTGAGTTTACCGGACTTCAGGGGGAAGCAATATGAAGCTCACGTCAAAGGGATTACTCAACCGTCGTTCTGTCTTGAAAGGCTCAGCCTGCGCGGCGCTTGGCACGGTCGCGACGCCCGCGATCCTGCGGGCCCAAAGCTCGGAAATCGTCATCGGCTGCGCCGGATCGCACACCGCCTGGATGGAACAGATCGTGGCGCCGCACATGAAAAAGGCAATCGGCGCCGATATCCTGTTCGAAGGCACGAAATCTTCGGTGAACCTGGAAAAGATGGCGTCGAACAAGGACGCGCCTTATCTCTCGGTTGTTCAGATGGACGACCCGGTCATGATCCAGGCGGTCGAAGCCGATCTTCTGGCGCCAATCGCGGCCGATGCAGTACCCAACATGACGGATCTGCGGCCTGGTGCCGTGCATATGGACGGAATGTGGTGCAACTATGTGCAACCCTGGGCGGGCGTGGCCTACAACACGGACTTCCGGTCGGGCGGCGTATCGTCCTGGACCGACCTCTGGGCGCCGGAAGCCGAGGGCCAGTTGATCATCCCGTCGCTGCAGAACACCGAAGGTATGTGGACCTTGTTCAGCGCTGCGATGCTCGGGTCGGGCAAGCCCTTCTCGGAGGCGCAGTATGAAATCGACGCGGCCTTCGAGAAGCTCGAAGAGCTCAAGCCAAACCTGCTGTCCGTCTACACGACCATGAGCCAGGCCTTCAATCTGCTCGAGCAGGGCGAGATCACCATGCTCGCCGGCAACTTCTCGTCCTACACGCTGCCGCGCAAGGCAACCGGCGTTCCGGTTGATCTGGCCGCACCGTCGGAAGGGATTTTTGCAATGCCGTCAGGTATTTGCCTGGTGAAAGGCGGCCCGAACCCCGAGCTTGCCGCCGCTTACGTGAACGAGATGCTGGGGCCCGACATGCAGGCTGCAATCGCCGATTTCGCGTCCTCTGTGCCAGCGAACACGACCGTGACCGCCGGTGCCATCATTCCCGAAGGCGTTCCGATCTACTCGCCGGATTGGGCCTTCGTCGCGGCCAACCGTCGCGCCTGGATCGAACGGTTCGACAAGCTGATGGCGCTCTGATCCATGCCCCGCTCCGCCGGGCCGGAGCCGGGCGCACACGCCTATCTCGACGTCGTCGACATCAGCAAGGCGTTCAGGGGAACCACCGTAATGTCCGGCATGGACTTCCGCGTGGCGCGGGGAGAGCTTGTCTCCCTTCTCGGCCCCTCCGGCTGCGGCAAGACCACCCTTCTGCGCATCATCGCAGGGCTCACCTCTGCCGATGCAGGTGATGTCGTGCTGGACGGGCGCGCCATCACCAAGGTGCCCGCGCACAAGCGCAACATCTCGGTGGTTTTCCAGAGCTACGCCCTGTTTCCGCACCTCACCGTTGCCGAAAACCTGGCGTTCGGACTGCGGGCGCGTGGCATGGCAAAGGCCCAGACCGGGCCACAGGTGGCCGATGCGCTGGCGCTGGTCCGGATGAGCGACTTTGCCGAGCGGCCGGTCGCGGCCCTGTCCGGCGGGCAGCAACAGCGCGTCGCGGTCGCCCGCGCGCTCATCGTCGATCCGGTGCTTCTGCTGCTCGACGAGCCGTTTTCGGCGCTCGACCGCAAGCTGCGCGAAACGATGCAGGTCGAGCTGAAGTCGCTTCTGCGCGACCGCGGCATGACGGCTGTCTTCGTCACCCACGACCAGGAAGAGGCAATGGGCGTGTCGGATAGGATTGCGGTGATGAACGCCGGCAGGATCGAACAATTCGCCACGCCGTCAGACCTTTACGCGCGTCCTGCCTCGGCCTTCGTCATGGATTTTGTCGGGCTTTCCAGCCGATTGTCCGGCAAAGTTAAAGTATCCGAAGCAGGCGCGCTGCGCATCGAAACACCCTACGGCGAGGTCCGGGCGAAAGGAGCGCTCGCACCCGGCGCCAAGGTGGTGGTCGGCGTCCGGCCTGAACTCATCCGGCGCGAAGCCGGAGAAAACACCGTCCGGGTGGCGCTGGCTGATGCAATGATCCTCGGCGCCAAGACGCATCTCTACGGCGCCAGCACCGGAGACGACCGCCTGCTGTGCGAGCTGCCCGGCATCCAGTCGGGCCTTGAGCGCGGCCAGCAGGTGACCTTTGGCTGGTCGGTCGATGACACGCTGGTCTACGAGGTGGAACGCTGATGCGGCGGCTGGAGCATATCGGGCTGCTCGCCCTGCCCGGCCTCACCTTCCTGGCAGTGATCTTTGCGCTGCCGCTTCTGCTTCTGCTGCTCAAGTCCTTCCAGATCGACGGGCAGGTCTCGATCGCGGAATACCGGCTGTTCTTCAGCGACAGCTACAATCTGACCGTTCTGTGGCGCACGTTGCGGGTCGCGCTTCTGACCACGTTGCTTGCGCTGGTGATCGCCTATCCCACGGCGATCGCCATGTCGCGCGCGCGGGGCATTTGGCTCTCTGTCTTTCTGGTTGCGATGGTGTTGCCGATGTCCGTGGGCGTGGTGGTCAAGGCCTTCGCCTGGTCGATCATCTTCCGCACCCGCGGGGTGCTGAACGACATGCTGATGTCGCTTGGCATCACCGACGCGCCAATCCGCATGCTGTTCACCGAAAGCGCGTTGATCATCGGCGCGGCCAATGTGTTCCTGCCGTTCATGGTGCTGCCGATCTATGCGGTGCTGCGCCAGATGGACGGGCGCTTGCCCGAGGCCGCAGCCTCGCTGGGCGCGACGCCGGTCTTCCGTTTCTTCCACGTCACACTCCCGCTCAGCCTGCCCGGTGTCGTGGCGGGCTGCGCCTTCGTGTTTTCGCTGGCCGTCTCCATGTACGTGATCCCCTCGCTGATCGTGGGAGAGCGGCAGCAGACGCTGTCGATGCTGACCGCGCGCTCCTTTCTCTATCTGCGCAACGAAGCGCTTGGCGCCACCATCTCGTCGATCCTCCTGATCATCGCGATTTCGGTTGTGCTGGGGTCGAGCTGGCTGGCCAACCGGCTGGGGGCGCGGTCATGACCGGGACCGACAGGCTGTTTCTGACCCTGAGCTGGGTGATCGGCATGGGCTGCGTGATCTTCTTGATGCTGCCCATCGTCATCACGGTTGCCGCATCTTTCACGTCATCCTCGGTCTATACGCTGCCGCCGCCGGAATGGTCGCTGCGCTGGTATCAGTCTCTCGAACGTCGCTCGGGTCTATGGGAAGCGGTGACGCTCTCGCTGAACCTGGCCGTGGTCTCCACGCTGATCTCGCTGGTGCTGGGCACACTGGCTGCGGTGGCCGTGACACGCGGCCGATTTCGAGGGCGCGAGGCCATCGCAACCTTCACCGTCTCACCGCTGATGATGCCGGGGCTGGTGGTGGGCGTGGCCCTCTTGCAGTTCTTCCGCGAAATCGGGTTGCGGGACGCCCATTGGTCACTGCTGCTGGGCCATATCGTCATCACCCTGCCCTTCGTGATGCGTACGCTGCTTGCGTCGATGGCCACCTTCGACTTCAGCCTCGTAGATGCAGCCCGGACACTGGGGCTGTCCTATCCCCGCGCCATTCTGAGCGTGCTGATCCCGAACCTCGCCCCGGCCTACCTGACCGGAGGGCTATTCGCTTTCCTTGCGTCGATGGACAACTACCCGATCTCGATCTTCCTGACGGATGCGCGCAACAAGACGCTTCCGATCAAGATGCTGCAGTACCTGGAGGAGCAGCCCGACCCCTCCTTGGCGGCGATCTCGTCGGGGTTGATACTTCTGGCAGTCATCGTCCTTGTCATCGGCTCGCGCACGGTCGGCCTCAACCGGATGATACAGGGATGAGGCGGGACCTGAAGGGATACTTCGGCGCCGAACCGGCACCCTGCTGGCCCGACGGCGCACGGCTTGCCGTGTCTTTCGTGGTCAACGTCGAAGAGGGTGCGGAGCTCTCCATCGCTGACGGCGATGACCGCAACGAGAGCCGCTACGAGGCGATCGAAGAGGTGCGCGGCGTCCCGGACCCCTGCATGGAGAGCCACTTCGGGTACGGTCCCCGGCAGGGATACAAGCGGATCGTCGACGCCTTCGACGCCCATGGCGCCAGGGCGACTTTTTCCACATGCGGCCGGGCCGCCGTGCGCCTGCCTTGGCTCATCAAGGATGCGGTGCGCCGTGGGCATGAGATCTCCTGCCATGGCTGGCGCTGGGAGAGCCATGCCGGCATGGATACCGAGACCGAGCGCAGCGTGATCGCGCGGACCCATGCGACAATTGCCGATATCGCAGGCGTTGCTCCGGTCGGATGGCATACGCGCTCCGCCACCTCGCCGCAAACCCGCGCGCTTCTGATCGAACACGGGCGGTTCGAATACGACAGCAATGCCTATGACGACGACATCCCCTACCTCGAGGGTGCGCATGTTGTCCTGCCTTACGCCTTCGACACCAACGACATGCGGTTTTCACCCGGCGGTGGTTTTGTTCATGCGCATGATTTCTCCAGCTACGTGATCGCCGGGTTCGAGAGGCTCTATGCCGAAGGTGCGAGTGTGGCGCGGATGATGTCGATCGGGCTGCATTTGCGGATCATCGGGCGACCCGCGCGGATCGGCGCGCTGGAGGCAGTGCTGGCGCATATCGCCGCGAAACCCGGCGTCTGGATCGCTCCGCGCCGCGACATTGCGCGCACCTGGGCCCGCCATCACGGAGCGCCGTCATGAGCGCACTTGATCTCACTGCCCGCGATCTGGCCGCTGCTGTGCGCCACGGTGACACAACACCACAATCCGTGGCAGCAGAGGCCCGCGCGCGGGCCGAGGCGCGCAATCCGGCGATCAACGCGATCTGTTTTCTGAACCCCGCCTTCGACGCCGAAGCCGAGGCGGTCGCCACACGCCTCGCCGCCGGCGAGGATCTGCCACTGGCCGGAGTGCCGCTGCTGATCAAGGACAACATCTGGGTGAAGGGCCTGCGCGTCGCGCAGGGCTCGCGCCTCTTTGCGGATCACGTGGCACCCGAGGAGGCCGAAGCCGTCCGCCGCCTGCGGGCTGCCGGCGCGACAATCCTTGGCATCGCGACCTGTTCGGAGTTCGCCTGCAAAGGCGCCACGAATTCGCCACTGCATGGTGTCACCCGCAATCCGGTGAACCTCGAGATGGGCCCAGGCGGGTCCTCGGGCGGGTCGGTCGCTGCGGTCAGGGCCGGCATCGTGCCGCTGGCGCTTGGCACCGATGCAGGCGGATCGAGCCGCAGGCCGCCAGCGCACACCGGGTTGTGCGGCATGAAACCCACGATGGACCTGATCCCCTATGGCCCGAGCTTCGACGAACCGGTCTGGGGGATTTCCGTGATCTGCCCCATCGCACGGGACGTGGGCGACATCGCGCTCGCCATGGAGGTTCTCGCCGGCGTCAAGGCCACTGCACCGGATAGGATCCGCCTCGCGGTCAGTCCCGATTTCGGCACCGGGCAGCTGCTCGAGGCTGACGTTGCCACCTGTTTCGACAGGCTGACGAAAGCGCTCAAGGCAGCGGGTGCGCATATCGAGGATGCGGTTATCGATTGGGGCGGGATCAAGGGGCATGACGTCCTGCCCTTGCAATTCGCGGGGCTTGCTCTGGCCCATGGCGATGTCTGGCGCCGCACACCTGAAATCTTCGACCCGGTGATTGCAGCTCAGATTGAAACCGGGCTGGGCCTGAGCGGGGTCGAGGTGGCCGCGGCCCACCAGATATCGCACCGCATGCGCGAGGCGCTGCGCAGCGCATTGTCACGACACGGCGTGATTGCAACACCCACAACCCCCTGCCCTGCCTGGCCCGCTGAGTTGTCCGCGCCGCAGACCGTCGGCGGCCGGCCTGCAGCGCCACGTGACCACGCGGCCTTCACGCCACAGGTGAACCACGCCGGCGTTGCCGCGATCTCGGTTCCCTGCGGCACCGACAGCACCGGCCTGCCGCTCGGCCTTCAGTTGATCGCCGATGCCGGGTGCGACGGCGCGCTGATCGGGCTTGCGCAAGCGGTGGAGCCGATCCTCAAGAGGTGCGCCTGATGCGAATTCTCCTGGTCAACCCGAACATGACAGACGCGATGACCCGGTCGATGACGCAAGTCGCCCGCGATTTGGCCGGAGAGGACGCCGAAATCGTCCCGCTGACCGCAACGCGCGGCTTCCCGTACATCGCATCGCGCGCCGAGGCGCAGATTTCCGGCGCCAACGTCCTGGAAATGATTTCCGAGCATCACCGGTCGGTCGATGCGGTGATCGTGGCCGCCTTCGGCGACCCTGGGCTCGTGGCCGCGCGCGAGCTCTTCGATCTGCCCGTGGTCGGCATGGCAGAGGCGGCGGTTATGACCGCCGCCATGCTTGGGGAACGGTTCTCGGTGGTGACCTTCTCGCCGCATATGGCGCGCTGGTACACCGATTGCGTGCGGCTCACGGGGCTGGAGCCCCGGTTCACGGGTGTGCGTTGTCCGGCCGAGGCTCCAGCCTCCGTCGACAATGTGGCTGAAACCTTGCGCGACGATCTGGTCGGGCTTGTGGGCGCTGCCACCGCCGAGGACGGCGCGGATGTGGTGATCCTTGGCGGAGCGCCGCTGGCCGGCCTTGCGCAACAGATCTGCGACGACGCGCCGGGCATTCTGATCGACCCGGTCGCTGCGGCGACAGCCCAAGCCATGAGCCTGGTGCGCCTCGCACCGAACTACCGCCGCCGGGTCGGACGCCCCGCCGCCAAATCCTCGTCGGGGCTGAGCCGGTCCCTGTCCACCCTCATTGCCGGAGAGACACCATGACCCATGATCTCGTCATTCGATCCGCGGATGTGGTGACCGCCAGTGGCACCGCACATTGCGATATCGGCGTCAAGGACGGCAAGATCGCCACGCTCGGCACGGGGCTCGCGGCGCGCGAGGTCATCGATGCAACCGGTCTTGTTGCCCTGCCGGGTGGTATCGACAGCCACGTGCACATCTCGCAACCCTCCGGGCCCGGTATCGAGATGGCTGACGACTTCACCACCGGCACGCGGGCCGCGGCCTGTGGCGGCAACACAACCGTGCTGCCGTTTTGCCTGCCCGAGGACGGCGAGACCTTGCGCGACGCGGTGACCGCCTATCGCGGCAAGGCCGAAGGCAATTGCCTGACCGATGTGGCGTTCCACCTGATCGTGAAGGAGACCGATGCGGTCACGCTGGGTCAGGACCTGCCCGCGCTGATCGAGGCGGGTTACACCAGCTTCAAGGTCTTCATGACCTACCAGGGGCTGGCGCTGTCCGATCGCCAGATCCTCGAGGTGATGTCGGTGGCCAAGGCGCATGGCGCGATGGTCATGGTCCACGCCGAGAACGAAGACGCCATCGAGTTTCTCCGCGACCGGGCCGAGCGCGACGGCCAAATCAGCCCGTACCACCACGCGACCACAAGACCGGTTCCGGTGGAACGCGAAGCGACGCACCGTGCGATCTCGTTGGCCGAAATCGCCGGGGTGCCGCTGACCATCGTGCATGTCTCCAACGGCGAAGCGACGGAGGAGATCATGCGGGCGCGTCAGCGCGGCCTGACCGTCTTTGCCGAGACCTGTCCGCAATACATCACGCTGACGGCGGACGACCTTGACCGCGATGGGTTCGACGGCGCGAAATACGTCTGTTCGCCGCCGCCTCGGACCCGCGACGAATGGGACAATATCTGGCGCGGGATCGAACAAGGTGTCTTTGACCTCTTCTCCTCCGATCATTGCCCGTTCCGGTTCGTCGATACCGCCGGCAAGGATGCACCCGGCGCGCGCAAGAGTTTCCGCAACATTCCCAACGGGATACCCGGTGTCGAAACACGGCTGCCCATTCTGTTCTCGGAAGGCGTTGTCAAAGGTCGTCTGTCGCTGGAGCGGTTCGCGGCGCTGACCGCCACCAACCACGCGCGGCTTTATGGCCTCTATCCGACAAAGGGCGCGATCACGGTCGGTGCAGATGCGGATATCGCGCTGTGGAATCCAAAGCTGACCAAACCGATACGCCAGGCCGATCTGCATCACGGCACCGACTACACGCCTTGGGAGGGGTTCCACGTGACCGGTTGGCCGGTCCGCACGATCCTGCGCGGCGTCACGACGATGCTGGACGGCGCACCCGTGGGCGCACCGGGCGGCCAGATCCTGCACCGGGAGGCACCCGATGTCCTGCGCTGAGCCGATACGAGCAAAAGAGCGGGCGGCGCGATGACCATCGAACTCGCAATGACCCGCCTCGGGATGCTCACGCCGTCCTCCAACACCGTGCTGGAGCCGCTCACGGCCGCGATGCTGCAGGAGTTGCCGGATGTCTCTGCGCATTTTGCACGCTTCCGCGTGGTCAAGATTTCCATGGAGGCCGACGCGCTTGGCCAGTTCACCAACGCGCCCATGCTGGAGGCCGCCGATCTTCTGGCCGATGCGCAGGTCCAGTCGATCTGCTGGAACGGCACGTCCTCGGGATGGTTGGGGTTCGATACCGACCTCGCCCTGATCGACGACATCCAGCGCCGGACGGGCATCCCGGCCTGCTCATCGGTCCTTGCGCTCAACGAACTGCTCGAGCGGATGGGCGCGCGGCGGATTGCGCTGGTGACGCCCTACCTGCCGGAGGTTCAGACGCGGATCGTCGAAAACTACGCCTGTGCGGGCTTTGAGGTCGTGGGCGAGCGGCATCTTGACGACCCGGGAAACTATTCCTTCGCCACCTACAGCGAGGCACAGATCCTCGAGATGTGCCGCGCTGTCGCAACCCAAGCACCCGATGCGATTGCGGTCTTCTGTACGAATTTCCGTGGTGCAGGCGTGGCCGAAACCATCGAAGCCGAAACGGGCATCACCGTGCTTGACAGCGTGTCGACCGCACTCTGGAAATCCATGGCCGTCGCGGGCGATGACCCCCGTCGGATCCGTGGCTGGGGGCGCCTCTTCGATGTCTGAGCGCGACCTGATTGGATACGGGGCGACACCGCCCGAGATCGTCTGGCCGAACGGGTCGCGCGTCGCCGTATCGGTCGTTGTGAACTTCGAGGAAGGCGCCGAATGCCAGGTCGGAGACGGCGATCGCACCTCCGAGCGCGTAGGCGAGATTGTCAGTGTTGTGCCGGACGGCCTCCGCGACCAGGGGCAGGAACAGCTCTTCGCCTATGGCAGCCGCGTCGGGCTGTGGCGGTTTCTGAGCGCGCTTGAAAAAACCGAAACACCCGCGACCTTCTACATGTGCGGACGTGCGGTGGCCCGGTCACCCGATCTCGCCCGCGCGATTGTCGACGCGGGGCACGAGGCCGCCTGTCACGGCTGGCTGTGGCAGCCCCACGCCAGCTACACGTGCCCGGAGGAGGAGCGCGGCGATCTCCATCGCGCAACCGAGGCGATCGAGGCCGCGACCGGCCAGCGGCCCTCGGGCTTCTTCTGCCGCGGCTCCGAGAGCCCCTGGACCCGGTCCATGCTGGCCGAGGCAGGATATCTCTACACCTCCAATGCCTTTGACGACGACCTGCCCTACCACGACCCATCGGGCCTGACGGTTGTGCCCTACAATCTCGACACGAACGACATGAAATTCTTTCATCCCAACGGTTTCGTGCGTGCAGCCGAAATGGTGGACTACGTCACAGATGCAGTCGAGCAGCTCTTGCGTGAAGCGGAAGGGGGCCGTTCAGCGACCCTCTCCATCGGGTTTCACCTGCGCATCTGCGGCCGGCCCGCGCGGTTCCCCGCTGTGACCGGGATCCTGGAATATCTGGCGTCACTCGACGGCCAGATCTGGCGGGCGCAACGACATCAGATCGCCCGCCACTTTGCCGCCTCCTCCCGCGCGGCCCAACACCAAACCCAACAAGGAGCAGTGACATGAAGACGACAATCCTCGCGTCGGCCCTGGCCGTCGCTGCGCTGCCCGCCCTGGCTGAGACGGAAATCCGCGCCACCGGGCTCGTTTCGACCCATAAGTTTCACACGGCGCTGGAGCAGGAATTCTACGCCGGCCTCTCGGAGAAGACCGGCATACCGCTTGCGATCAACTTCAACCCGCTCGATGTGGTGGGCGTCGATATGCAGGACACGCTGCGGATGGTGCGCACCGGCGCCTTCGACATCGTTCAAAGCACGGTAGGGGCGGCTGCGCGCGATGACGCGTTTCTCGAAGGGATCGACCTGATCGGCGTCTCGACCGACATGGACCAGCTCGCCGCTGTGGTCGAGGCCTTCCGCCCGGAGCTGGAAAAGCGGGTGGCGGAGAAATTCAACGCCAAGCCGCTGGCCGTCTGGCCCTACGGCCCTCAGGTCTTCTACTGCAATGCCGAGATCGCATCGCTGGATGATTTCGAGGGGCTGAAGATCCGCAGCTACACCGCATCGATGTCCACGCTGATCGAGGCTCTGGGCGCGAGCCCGGTCACGATGAGCTTCAAGGAGGTCTACCCGGCCCTGCAGCGCGGCGTGGTCGATTGCGCCATCACCTCGCCTACGTCCGGCAACACCGGCAATTGGCCCGAGGTCACAACGCACTTCCTGCCACTAGGGATTTCGTGGTCGGTCAATGCGCATTTCATCAATCTCGACACGTGGAACAGCTTCTCGGACGACCAAAAGGCCACGCTCGAGGCCGAATTTGCAGCCTTCGAAGACGCGTTTTGGGATCTCGCGCGCGAGAACAACGGTTGGGCCATTGCCTGCAATACCGGTGGCGAGGATTGCCAGAACTATACACCCTTTGACATGACGCTGGTGGAGGCTTCTGCCGAGGATCAGGCCAAGGTCACTGCCGCCACAATGGAGAAGGTGCTGCCGGACTGGGCGGAAAGCTGCGACGCGGGCTTTGCCGACTGCACCAAGATCTGGAATGCGACGGCCGGCGCTGCGCGCGGCATTGAACTCAACTGAAGCGGTGGCGGGGCGCGCGTCCTCTCCGCGCCCCGCACTCGAAGGGGCGCTCACACATGCGGTTGATCGGAATATTGGGCGGCTATGCCTGTCTGGGGTTGTCGTTCCTGATCGTGATCGAGATCCTCGCGCGCAAGCTCTTCAACGTCTCGCTTCAGGGCGTGGACGAAATCGGCGGCTATGTGGTTGCAATCACCGGCACTTTCGGCATGGCACTTGCAGCGGTTGAACGGGCCCACACCCGGATCGACGTGCTGCTTCTGCGCCTGCCGAAACGCGTGCAGGCGGCACTGAACCTTCTGTCTTACGTCGGACTTGGGATCGGAGCGGCCTTCATGGCCTATATGGGCTGGCGCACCCTGTCCGACAGCCTGCTCTTTGGGTCGGTATCGTCGAGCCCGCTGCAGACACCGCTGTGGCTGCCGCAGTCCCTTTGGCTGGCGGGCCTGGTTGTCTTCGGCCTCTCCGCACTGTGGACAGCGCTGCGCGGCCTTCTCGCCCTGCGCGCAGGGCTCGACGCCGCCAACCGGGTGCTGGCCCCCCCGACCATCGCGGAAGAGATCGAGGAGGCCAAGCGATGATCGATGTGACGGGTGCCGCGATCGGTTTCGCCATCATGCTCGGGCTCATGTTCATCGGCCTGCATGTGGGGATCGCGATGCTGGCGACGGGCGTGCTGGGCGCGCTGGTCTATTTCGGCCCGCCGGTCCTGCTGTCCTTCGGCACCAACCTCTGGTCGGTGATGAACGACTTCCTCCTGACAACGATCCCGCTCTTCGTCCTTCTGGGAGAGCTTCTGCTGCGCGCGGGCATTACCCGTAACATGTACGACAGCCTGTCAGACTGGCTGAGCCGTCTGCCGGGGGGGTTGTTGCACACCAACATCGGCGCCTGCGCGATGTTTTCGGCCGTCTCGGGCTCGTCGGTTGCCACCGCTGCAACCATCGGCACCGTCGCACTCGACGAGTTCAAGCGCCGCGCCTACCATGAGCCCCTGGTCCTAGGCACCATTGCCGCCGGAGCCACCTTGGGCATCCTGATCCCACCGTCGGTGAACCTCATCATCTACGGCGCACTGACCAACACCTCGATCGGACAGCTTTTCGCCGCCGGGATCATTCCGGGCTTGATGCTGACCGTCCTCTTCATGGTGATCATCGCATTGGCCGTGATTCTGCGCCCCGCGCTCGCCGAGCCTGCACTCCCGCCCGCCCCTCGGGCCGAACGTCTGCGGCGGCTGCGCCATCTCCTGCCGCCGCTTGCGATTTTCGTGGTGGTCATGGCGGCCATCTACGGCGGATGGGCAACGCCGACGGAGGCTGCGGCCATCGGCGTCGTGATGGCCTTTGGCCTTGCCTGGGGCAACGGCGCGCTCAGTTTCAGGATGCTGCATTCGGCCTTCATCGCCACGATCAAGACCTCGGCGATGCTGCTCTTCATCATCACGGCGGCCTTCTTTCTCAACTTCATCGTCGGGCTTCTGGGCGTTCCACAGGCAATGAGCCGGGTGATCACCGACCTTGGCCTGACCGCGACAGAGATGATCCTGATCCTGGTGCTGTTCTACCTGGTGATGGGCTGCTTTCTCGAAACGCTGTCGATGATGGTCGGAACGATCCCGGTGGTCATGCCGGTGATCCTGCATCTGGGCATCGATCCCGTCTGGTTCGGCATCTTCCTTGTGATAATGATGGAGCTTGCGCTGATCACCCCGCCGGTCGGCATGAATCTGTACGTGGTGCAAGGGGTGCGCGGGCGCGGGCAGTTGGCGGATGTCTATCGCGGCATCCTTCCCTTCGTGGCGACGATGCTCCTGATGGTCAGCCTCATCATCATCTGGCCCGAGATCGTGATGGTGGTGCCGGAGGCGCTGTATTGACCCCGCTTGCCCGCGCAGAACAGCTCTTTGCCGCCTTGGCGGAGATGAGCGCGGACCCGCCAGGTGTCACCCGCGCAAGCTTTGGCCCCGGTGAGAACGCAGCCCACGCGATCATCCGGCGCGAGGCGGTGTCGCTCGGCTTTGAGACCTGCACCGATGAGATCGGCCATCTCTACGTCACCCTGCCCGGATCAGATCGCACCCTGCCGGTCCTGATGACCGGCTCGCATCTCGACAGCGTGCCGCATGGCGGCAACTTCGACGGCGCTGCGGGCGTGTTGGCCGGGCTCGTCCTGCTGGAACGCCTTGCGGGTGGGGGCCCGCCGCCCTGCGACGTCACGCTGATGGCGATCCGGGCCGAAGAGATGATCTGGTTCCCCGAGCACTACCTCGGCAGCCGCGCCGCGTTCGGTCTTCTGCCCCGCGATACGCCGGACCGGCTTCGGCGGAGCGACAGCGACCGCACGCTCGCCAATCATATGACAGAGGCCGGCTTTGACGCCCAGGCCATTCGGGAAGGGCGCCCGCAGCTCGACCCGGCACGGATCGGCGCTTTCCTCGAAACCCACATCGAACAGGGGCCGGTGCTGGTCGAGGCCGGGTGTCCGGTGGGGATTGTCCGTGCGATCCGGGGCAACATCCGCCATCGATACTGCCGGATCGACGGGGAAACGACCCATGCGGGCGGCGTTCCGCGCCAAAGCCGCCGTGATGCGGTTTTGGCCGGGGTGGAGCTGGTCTCGGCGCTCGAAGCCCATTGGCTGGAGGTCGAAGAGAGCGGAAAGGACATGGTGCTGACACTCGGCGAATTCTCCACCGATCCGACCACGCACGGCATTACAAAGGTGCCCGGTCGTCTGACCTTCACCATCGATGTGCGCAGTCAGGACGACGCGGTGCTCGATCGCTTCGAACAGGATCTGCAGACACGCGCCGCGGAGATCGCGCAGAAACGCGGCGTGCACATCGACCTTGGCCATCATACCCAGGCAGTGGCCGCGCCGATGTCGACCGAGATACAGCAGAGCCTCCGGGCCGCAGCACAATCCTGCGGGGTGCCGCATATGGACCTGGCCTCTGGCGGAGGTCATGACTGCGCGACTTTCGCGAGCCAAGGCATTCCTTCGGGCATGCTCTTCATCCGCAACCGGAACGGCAGCCACAACCCGGACGAACACATGGATTTCGAAGATTTCGCCGCGGCCTGCGATGTGCTTTTTGCGTGGGCAAGGGACTATCTGTCTCGCCTGCGGACGGACCTGCCAGCCCCTGATTGAGCGGGACGACAGATGCAGGTCTCCGCCGCCATGCCATGACTGATGAGTTGCATCACGTGACCGACGCCAAATCTCATCTCGTTAGACAGTTGCATCACCGGCGCCGGCGTTTCATTGTTGGCACGTATATTCTCTTGGGGGCTTTGCCTGAATTGATCCGATCGTTGTGTTTTGCCGGTTTGATCATCGTCTTCGTGGCGGCGTCGAGCGACCGACTTGACGCGCGCGAGCTGGCGGTCTTGAGCGACGGAACAGCGCGGGTGATGGTTGACAACTCAGACTGCCGGACCACGCAAACCTTCAGGGTCGAGAGCAATGACGCAACCTTCTTCGAGGCACGCCTGCATGATCTGGGCGGGTTGTTCTCCGCAGCGCTGCGCAACGCATATGCCGCCTGCCCCAAGCTGGGCGACGTGCGCGTCAAAGGATACGCCGGAGAGGTGCACCTGCTCTCGGCCCGGGCCAAGGGGACGGACAATTGGCGCCTGGTGCTCGAAGTGCCAGAGCTCAACAAGGTCGCGGCGCGGATCCCCGAGAAGATCGACGGCCTGGAGAAACTGCCGAAGCTCTTGGAGATGTTTGCGCCCTTCCGGGAGGTTCCCGGCATCGCCCAGACCACCGGCTACAGCTTGTTCGCGCAAACCGGGCAAACCACGGTCACACAGTTGGCGTTCGCGGACGTCACGCGATTTCAGCGCTTTGTCGAAAGCTTGCTGACCGAGAAACCGCGTCAGGCCGCACAGGCGGAGGTCGAGAAGGTTTTGGAGGTCGTCTCGGCCTACAACACGCCAGGGGCAAACATGCTGCGAGCCCGGTTCGATGTGCTGGCCGATGCGTTCGCTGCCTCGCAGATGACCAGTGCCGTGGCAGACATACTCAACGCCTCGACGCAAATCCCGGAGGCGGTCAAACGTGTCAGCGCCCAGGTCGAGAAGTGGGATCCCCCGCCATCGCTTGCTGCGCAGACCGACGGCCAATTGGCGCGGTGGCTCGACCAAAAGATTGAAACGCATGAACAGGCCCATCCCGGCAGCTATCTAGATGACCTCCGGGCGCATCTGGAGTTTGTGCGCGTGCTGGAAACGCATGCCCCGCATTCCGCTTTGCCCCAAACCGGGGAGATGCTCGAGACGGCAGCCTTCTGGTTTGATGATTTCGCCAACGAGGCTCTGTCCCAGCACGAACAGCAGGCGGTGGCCCTGATCGACGAGGCCGGCACAGGCTATCTGGATGTAGACCTCGTGATTGAAACCGGTCTGTCCTTGAGCAAGGAGTTTGCGAACTTCGGCTTTGAAGAAGAAGCCGAAGCGCTGGTGTCGCACGCCGCGACACGGGCCGAAAGCTTGATCGAGGACGGTCGGCCCGGGTTCCGCGCCGCACTGGATCAGCGTCAGATGACGCTTGACACCATTGCAGAGCTGGAGGAGCAAGCGCTCCTCTTCGATGCGCTTTCGGCAGATTTTCCAGGCTTTGAGGGCTATGCGCAAGACATCGAAGCGGCCATTGATAGCGGCCGGGTCCGCGCCTGCCGCGCCCTCGCGGCGAAGGTACAGACATCGCAGACGGCCCCGCCCCGCTTTGCAATCGCGGGTGAGGAAACCACGCTCACCGACTTGTCATGCGCGCTTTATGCGAACAACCACGTGTTGGCCGCCTTCGATCTGCGCCGCAATGGCACGGGGCAGATCGATATCGATACGCGCGACGGGCCGCGCCTCAGCCATGCCCTTGTGACATCCGAAACCGGTGCGCTGGTGGGCGCCGAAGAGCGCTGGCATGGTGACCTCAGCGCCCTCGTCATCCGCCCGCCGACAGGCGCACCGGACCGAAACGGCATAACCGAATGCGACCAATGGGCCGGAGATCCGGCGGATCCTGCCCAGCCGACGCAAGGCGTCGATCTGGAGCGTGTTTCGGCCGAGTATGACTTCGACCGCGCCCTCGATGCCTGTATCGCGGCGGTAGAGTTCGCGCCCGATGCACCCCGACAAGCCTTTCAGTTGGCGCGCGTGCTCGAGTTTCTGGGCGACGCGGACAGTGCACAGCATTACGTCGCCGTGGCGAGCGCCGCCGATTATGCACCCGCACAGCATCTTCAGGCCATGTTCCATCTGACCTATCGCGAAGATGACGATGCGTTCTTCGATGCAAGCGACCTCTTCAAGGCGGCGGCAGCGCGGGGCTACGGCCCGTCAAAGGCAGAGTTGAAGGACCTTGTGCCGGCTGGAGTGGAGCTTTACCGCGACATTCCCGAACCGACGGATCGGGACATGCTGAACGCCTTTGGCACAAAGCAATGCGAGGGGGTGCAAGGCTTTGCCCATGCCTGCGTCCACCGCAATGGCGTGGCGCGCAAGAGCTGCTTTCAGACCAGCGCCGACGCGTTCTCCTGCGAGGTCGTATTCCGGCAACGCTGCGAGTTCAGCTCGTTCCGGGACCCTCTGATGGACCTCTTCACCGGCATGATCAACGCCTCCTGCCCGTCCAGAAGCGACACGATGTTCCTGAAGTTCACCAAGACATCCTCAGGCTGGCGCGCCCGCAAAGAGTTTTGACGCTTACTTGCCTTTGATGTGGTTCAATGGGCTGCGGATAAAGAGATTGTTCATGTCATAGACGTTCCCGCCTTTCCGGAGTTCCTGAACATGATCCAACTCGTATCGCTGTCGCTTGCCAACTTGCTGATTCTTAGGTGCAAATGGCGCTTTTCCCGCGGCCATGCGCTGCTGATTGCCGACGCTGAATTGGGCGCGAAGGGCCTTGTCCTTGTGGACCTCTTTCCAGAATTCGCGTCGAAAGTGATCAAAGTTCGTGAACTGCCGACCCTGCATCTTTTCTGCTATCTGCAACGGGACCTTCCCCGCGGTTCCTTGCCCCTTCAGCCATGTCTCCCCCGCCTTGATCCTTGGCAACTCTCCGCTGTGGCTTGCCGTGCCAGGAGCTGCGCGACGATCTTTGCCCGGACCGGCTAGAAGCAGTTGCCCCTTTCTTGGTTGATCCAGCTTCGCCTTCTTGAGCGCTTCTTCGCTCTTTCTCTTGCGGAACTCCTGAACTTTCTGCTGGGCGATGCGTTGGCGTTGCTGGCTGGCGGCAGCTTGATCGGCTTGGCGCTGCGCCGGTACCTTGGGGCTGGTTGTGCTGCGCAACTGGCCAAGTCGGGCGGAGGCTTCCGCTTGACGGCTGCGCAACGCATGTGACGTCGTCGCCCTGGTTCCCTGGCGCATCAGAAGCGCAAGAGACTGGGTCTTTTGCGCCTCCTTGCGGTCCTTGTCCTGCTTGTCCTTGATCCGTGTCCTCTGGCGCAGTTCCTGCAGCCGCTTGGTTCGCTGCAATTGCAGCGCCTGATTTCGGGCGATCCGGGTGTTCTGCTGCGCCTGCTGGCGCGCGACCTGCTGTCGTTGCGCCTGCTGGCGCTGTATCTCCTGCTGGCGTTTTTGCTGCTGCAGGCGCCGTTGCTCGGCCACCTGACGCCGCTGTGCCTGCAGCTGTTGCTGGCGCTGCTGCATCTGGCGCTGCCGCTGCTGCATCGCCTGCTGCTGCTGGCGCCGCTGTTCCTGCATGCGCCGCTGCTGTTCCATCTGGCGCTGTTGCTGCAATTGGCGCTGCTGCTGCATCCGCTGCTGCTGCATCATCTGCTGCTGGCGTTGCTGCTGAAGGATCCAATTGCTGGACTGCGCGTGCGGTGCCGCGGGCCAACCGGTGACGCCCAAAGCAAAAACAACAAGATATACAAAAATCAGACGCATGAAATCGCAGCTCAAACTCCGACGTATCCTAGAACCGCGGCAATGACCCTGACAAGTGCTTCGTGGTGGTGAACCACGCAAACTGGCGCGCTGCGTCGATCGTGAACTCATAGAAGAGGTCGGCTGCGCCAGCCATGGCGGTGCGCTGTGAAGGATCTCGCGGTCGCCAAGGACAGCGGCTCCTGCCCGCCCCCCAGCGATTGGTCCCGAAGGCGGGCCGGCGTCGGTGTCGATCCCGCAGGTTCGCAGGACATGACCGGATCCTGAACCTCTCCGAGACGCGTCCACATCGTGTCCGGCGTGTGACTCTGGAAGGTCCGATGTCGGTCGAATTGGCCAAAGGCGGCCGGCGTGGAGCGCAGGTCAAATGACGTCACCTCGCCGCGCTCGGCGTAAAAGGTCAGAAGCATCGGGCCCTCGTCGTCCACGACACACCCCATATCTCCGGCCACGTCCCCCATGTCGAAGAACATTTAGTCCGCCCAATTCGGCGCGCGGATCACGTGGATGACACCCGGCCGTCCGATGAGGCCCGTCCCGCCGGGGCCGCTGACCTGGACCCCGCCGTCGGTCAGGTAAGCCGTCGCCTTCGAGCACATGCGCAAGCGCCGCCTTGGCGCATCGGTCACCTGCGCGCTCAGCGCCCTGCCTGCGTCCAAGGCACCATGGTCGGCCCCGGTCAGGATCGACAGCGTCAGCCTGCAGGTCTGCCCCCGTGCCATCGTGGGGTACAATCGAGTGAAAGAGATGAAGCGTGTCATTCGCGCACCCTTCGCAGCACAAAGGTGAAATCGGATGGCGCGGCGGTCGCCGTCGTCGCACTCGCGTGACACCCCCGGCAGCTGCACTCGCAGTCCGTCTGCAGATACGTTTCCATGGCGACACTGGACAGAAACCGCGGAAGCTCTCCGTGTTCGAGGGAGGTGCTGATGTTGACGCTGCCCATTGGGCGGAGATGAGCACGTAGCGCTGAAGGGGCGTATCCTGCAGGGCCTGGTGCTATCGCGCGGGCCACAAATGGCCGTGCGAGAATGATCCGCCGCCTGGCTCAGGCCAGCTTTTGCCGTCAAGGTGATGTTCAAGACGCCTGCGCGTGTGGCTTGCGAAACCCGGCAACGCGCAAGACGGAAGACCTGGCCCTTTTGCGCTCACCTTGTTTTCCCGTTCGCTCGGGTTCCATCATGGACAATCTGCATCGATCATGTCGGCCATGAGGGTGCGGGCCGACACGAGGCCCTTCGGCCGTGCGCCGACACTCGATAGGGGCCCGCCAGCCTCAATACCGAACGAACCAAGTTGTTCGAGTGCGGAACCGCCGGGGAATGCCACGAACTGAGGAGCACCTTGAGGTCGGACAGCGACCGGGCCGGATGAATGAGTTTAGTCCGGCCAAGGAACGCTCTTACTGGGCGCTGTTCGGCTCAGGCCGCAGTCTGCTGTCCGCTCTCTGGCCGACCCGAAGCCGTTTTGAATTGATAAACCAAGGTCTTCATCTCAGAGGTGATGGCCGCCACCGAAGAGATCACCGCCACCATTTCTTCGTTCATCGCGGCGTTCTGCTGCGTGGTCGAATCAACGCCCGAGATTGCCTGCGAGATTTCCCGGGCGCCCACGGATTGCTCGGAGGTGCTGTGACTGATGTCATCAATGTAGGTGGCGATTTCCTTCACGGACGCAGCCATCGCTGACAACGACTCGCTGGTATCGCCCACGAGATCGACGCCGCGCGTGACCTGCTCGGAACTCTTGGAGATCAGCGTCTGTATCTTCCCGGCGGCCTCGGCGCATCGTTGCGCAAGCGCCCGAACTTCGGACGCCACGACCGAGAAGCCTTGGCCCGCTGCGCCAGCTCTCGCGGCCTCCACCCCTGCATTGAGGGCCAGCAGATTTGTCTGAAAGCTGATGTCATTGATGATGGAGACGGACTCGGCAATGTCTTCTGACACCGTCTTGATTTCGTCCATTGCCTGAACCATGTGCCCGACCACCTGATCGGTGCGCTCGGTCCGCTTGAGTATGTCGGCGACGCGCTCATTCGTGAGCTTGGCGTTCTCAGCGGACCTATTGGTCGCCTCGGCGAAGCTGGTGACTGCCGAAGCGGTCTCCGAGAGGTTCGCTGCCGCGGTCTCGGTCCGTTGGGCAAGCTCGCCGGAGGCGCTCTCAAGTTCCGTGGCGTTTGATTGCAGCTCGTCCGCATGACCGGCCACCTTCATGATCGCCTGGCGGAAGCTTTCCGTCATCGCGTTTGTATTCTGCTTCAGCGTATGCAGCTCGCCGCGGTACGCGCCGGCCATCTGCTGGGTGAGATCTCCGTCCGACAGCCCCTGAATGACGTGCGAGAGCTCGGAGATCACGTTCTCGAAATTCGAGAGGAGCCGATCCACGAGCACGCGCAACTCGCCTTCTTCCTCTGTCTCACCACGACCGAGCCGAGCGGAGCAGTCACCGTCTTCGGCACGCGTCAGGACAACTTGCAAGTCATTCATCAGCGCTGCTGCACGGTTCGACTGCTCTTCGGCCTTCTGCCGTGCCGCTGTTTGCTCCGCCTCGCGTTCCTTCCGCCGAAGCTTGTCTTCCGCTGCCCGTTTCGCACGTTCCTTCTCGGCGGTCTCGCGCGCGGCTTTCTCTTCCTGCTCCAACTGATGGCGCCGTTCCGTGGATTTCTGGAAAAGCTCAAGGGCCGAGACCACTTCCGCGAACTCACGCGTCCCGGTATCGGGCATTTTCTCGGGGGCGGTCTCCTTCGCAATGGGGGAGATAGCCTTCAAGGACACCTCAAGCGGTTTTTTGACAAGAAACCGAAGCACGACCGTGCAGGCAATCATGAGGACCGCAAGAATGACAATGGTTCCGAAACCCAATTCCATGATGACAGACGAGACACTGCTGGAAATCGCTGCCGTTCCCCAGACGAGGCCGAGTTCTCCAACGAGCTGCCGATCCGCGCCCGCACCGAGGAAGATCGGAGCCTGAACAACGAGATAGCGCCCGTCCCAGGAGGCAATGGACTCTGCTCCCAGAACCGGGTTGGGAATCGCCCGCAGCGCGTCATCGGACACACCGTCGGTCTGGCGCACGGCGACCTCGGTGCCTTCAGCGTGGGTCACCCGCAGCGCGACGATCTCCATATACTCACTTGCGATCGCTGCGTCGATCGTCGGGGCAATCATGGACTCGCGTTTCAGGCGGGTCCCCGCGTTAATCTGGTTGGCCAGATAGTTCGTCAGCATGATGCTGGACCGTTCGAACTCCCTGGTCTGGCTGGTCTCAAAAAGGCGCGCCGAAAAGAAAAGAAGCCCGAGAAGACAGACTGCAAGCACCAGACAGATGGCGGCAGTGGTTTTTCCGATCAGGCTCTTGAACATCTGCGGCGGCCTCTTGCGGGGTTTGGTTAGCGGCAGACCATGACGATGACTTCGCCAGGTGTGGCCCATTCCGAATGGCACTGGTACGTGTATTCGGCTTCGGTATCGTAGTGGTACCATTCCAGCTGCGCGTCTGTGGACGCATCGGCTGCTGCCACGATCCGCGGCCACATCGGTTCACCGGTGAGATCCTCGATCTCGGCATAGGACGAGGCAATCAGTTCCGGTTCGCGGTTGTCGGCCACGATGATCGACTGCTCGAATACATGGATCCCCATCGGAGAGGCCGCGAAGGGTTGGGCGGGGTCGTGCATCGCGGCAATACCGGCGTCCAGTCCGTTCGAGCGAATGATATCCGACATGGATCCGGCAATGGATTGCGCTTCCTCGATCGAACCGAAGTCGCTGGATGCAGCCACGGGCATGGCGAATGCGACGACAGTGTGGGTGTTCGCATGTTTAGATCATCCTCCTAGAGCAACTCGGAATCGCATGGCGTCAAATACCTCAGAGAATCTTATTGTGTTCCGCAGTCAGCGCAGGCGCTCGGCCGCGCTGACTGCGGAGGGCACAGGTGATGAGACCGAAGTCCGGTTGAGCCGGTTGCTCTGTGTTCACATGCGTGGCAGGCGCGGAAATCGATCCAGTTTCAGTCGGTTATTGGGTCGTTTCTCTGTGAAGCTATGCTGCGGAAACCCTGTTGCAGAAGGCTGCGAAGGCGGTCGGTCCGTACGCCGCCGAACTGCGGGCGCTGCGATGATACGATCAAAGTCTGCCCATGATTTGACCACTGCTTTTACCGCAAAACCCAGTGATCCAGAGACACGGAATCAACCGGCTTCCGCTCGTGGCATGCCATCGTAAGCACTCTCGTTCTGGCGGAAACGCCTGGCGGACACCGCCGTACCTCTGGGCGAAATACAATTCCTTGCTCCCGCCCCCGTGCCGCGTTTCGCCTCCGCCTCAAGGCCCGGCCGCCGGTGATCAGGTTGGTCTCGGGCGCCGGTCATCTCCGTCCGCCGCAATGGCGCCGCCGATCCGATGGCGCTAGGGTCGACGCACAATCCGGTATTGACCTTCCAGTTGCTGGACGTCGTATCGCATACATACACAGATGTTGATGCGCAGGCATTGGCAATGGAAAGGGACGATCATGACCGCTGGTAATCAGCTCCTCGCGGCCTGCCTTGCAGGGTGCATTATCGCCGGCTCCGGCGCAGCACTGGCGCACTCCAAGAAGGAGTCGACGATGCCGGCGGATGGCGCCGTCTTGGATGCCGCACCGTCGGTCATTGCGATGACCTTCGATCAACCAATGCGCCTGACGCTGATCCGGCTGGTGACGAGCGACGGCGCTGAAGTTGAGCTGACACGCACCGACGGCATGGCACCGCTCACGGAATTCGAGGCGGCGCCGGCCGAGATGGGCCCCGGCGCATACACCATCGAATGGCGCGGGCTGGCAAGCGACGGCCATCCGATGGACGGCAGTTTTTCCTTCCGGATCGTGGAGTGACGGCGGCATGATCTCTGCGCTTGCCTCGGCTGACGCTCAGATCTGGCTCGCCATTCTGGTGAAAACGGTCGCTTATCTCGCGACCCTCGTCGCGGCGGGAAGCGTCGTTATCTATCTGACGCTCGGCGCGCTGACCGAGCAGGGCCGTTCATCGCTGCGCCGGATAGCGGCTGTTGCAGCCCTGGCGGCCGCGGGGCTGAGCCTGCTGCGCATTCCACTTCGGGCGAGCTTCCTGATGGGCGGAACGGTCGAGGGCGCAGTCGACCCGATGATGCTCCGGATCGTGGCCGAGAGCCCCTTGGGGGCGAGTGTGATCGTCAGGCTTGGCGGCCTTGCCCTTATTCTCGCCGTCTTCCTGCCGGGCCGGGGCGCACGGTGGGTGGCGCTTGCGGGGGCTCTGGTGACCTGCGCCTCCTTCGCTCTCCGTGGCCATACGCTCGGCGAGCCCCGGCTCCTGCTTGGGGCGCTGGTGACGGTTCATGCCATCGGGCTGGCCTTCTGGATCGGCGCTTTCGCGCCGCTTACGCGCGCGGTCCGCTGCGACCCCCCCGCAGTAGCCGGCGCGCTCGTACATGAATTCGGAGCGAAGGCGCTCTGGGTCGTGGCGACGCTTGTGGCGGCGGGGGCCCTGACGCTTGTCCTGCTGGGTGCCGCGACGCCGGCGGCCCTTGCCACGCCCTATGGCCAGGCGTTCCTGATCAAGCTCGGGCTCTTTGCGGGCGTGCTCGCCCTGGCGGGGCTGAACAAGACACGGCTGACACCGGCGTTGCAAGCCGCGGCACCCGACGCTGCGCGTCGCCTCCGGCGATCCATCGGGATGGAAAGCGTCCTCGTCTTGGCGGTTCTGGCAACGACCGCGGCCCTCACGACGCTGACATCGCCGCCTTCTGAACAGGCGCGCAGCGCATCGCAGACGACACCGACGCACGACTCTGCCATACATGTTTCAGGAGATCTCTCATGGCCCTCGTGACCCGCCGCCAGTTCCACCACGCGCTCCTCGGCAGCGCAGCGAGCCTGTGCGTCCCACGGCTTGGCTGGGCCGAGACGGCAGCAGATCTGGTGGCGCGCCCCGGGCGGGTCCGCCTTGCGCCAGCCGACTATCCGGAAACGGAGGTCTGGGCCTATGGCGGCGCGGTGCCAGGCGCGACCATCCGACTGCCCCAGGGCGAACGGGTCTCACGACGCTTCGTGAACAAATTGCCGCAGGCGTCAAGCGTGCACTGGCACGGGGTTCGGCTCGAAAACGCGATGGACGGCGTGCCCGGGCTGACCCAGCAGGTGGTCGAACCGGGTGCCGACTTCCTTTACGATTTCACAGCCCCCGACGCCGGCACCTACTGGTATCACCCACACAACCGCAGCTGGGAGCAGATGGCGCGCGGGCTCTACGGTGCGCTCGTCATCGAGGAAGCCGAAGCGGCGCCCCAGGTCGATGTCGATGAGGTGTTGCTCCTCGACGACTGGCGCCTGACCGATGAGGCGCAGATCGCAGATGATTTCGGCAATCTGCACGACTGGTCGCATGCCGGGCGGATCGGCAACTGGATCACCGTGAACGGAGATGGGGCCTGGTCGCGCGAGGTGCAGCGCCACGAGCGGCTGCGTCTGAGGCTGGTGAACACCGCAAATGCGCGGATTTTCTCGCTGGAGACCCGCGGGCTCGATGGCTGGATCGTTGCGCTCGACGGCATGCCGCTCGAGACGCCGCAGCGGCTTGAGCGTCTGGCGCTCGCCCCCGCCCAACGTGCCGACCTGATCGTCGATGTTACCGCCGAGGACGGCGGAGAGGGTCTGCTCATCAGCTTCGAACGCGACGGCGGCTATGTCATCGCGGGCTTTCCGGTAGTCGGCACAGCCCGGGGCGAACGGCTCCCGGACCCGGCTCGGCTGCCGCCGAACCCGGTGGCCGCGCTCGGGCCGCTCGCACAAGCCCGGCGCGCGGAGCTTCTGATGGAGGGCGGCGCCATGGGCGGCATGCGGGGCGCCATGATGGGGGGCCAGATGACCCGCCCGCGCGAGATGGCGGCGGCCGGCAAGGTCTGGGCCATGGGCGGCATGGCGGATATGGCAGCGACGCCGCTGATCGAGGCGGACCGGGGAGAGACGATCCGCATCGCCATCACGAACGACACCGCCTGGCCGCATGCCATGCACCTGCACGGCCACCATTTCAGGCAGATCAGCTCGGAGGGTGCGGCAGGCCCCTTGCGCGACACCCTTCTGATGGTGCGCGGCGAGACAGCCGAGATCGCCTTTGTGGCCGAGAACCCCGGTGACTGGCTTTTGCATTGCCACATGCTTGAGCATTCGGCGGGCGGCATGATGACCTGGCTGCGCGTGGCCTGACTAGTCCCGGCGCAGAACCACGAGAACTAAGGGAGAGACGAGATGAACCGCCGACACTTTATCACAACAGCGCTTGGGGCGCTGATCGTGGCTCGCCCCGGTCGGGCGGCATCGCCGCGCATCGACGTCTACAAATCTCCGACCTGCGGGTGCTGCTCTGCCTGGGTCGAGCACATGGCGCGGGCCGGCTTTGCGGTGGACACCCGGGACGTCGATCAGGATACGCTCTACGCGCTCAAGGCTCAGACCGGTATCACGCCGGAACTGGCCTCTTGCCACACGGCCTTTGTCGCGGGCTACGTGATCGAGGGCCACGTGCCGGCCAGCGATGTCACGCGCCTGCTCGCCGAACGGCCGGACGCGCTCGGCCTCGCGGTCCTGGGCATGCCGATCGGCTCTCCGGGCATGGAGATGGGCGATGAGCGGGAGGCCTTCGCGACGATGCTGATCCTGCGCGGCGGCGGCACGGACACGTTCCAGCGGCACCTTTGACGCGCCGCGCTCCAGCCCAGCGGCGAGATGCGGGTCTCGCCCGCTGAATCTGAGCTCACAGCTACGCTCTCCAATACGGATGACGATCATCCAGGACGACGGGATGCGCGTGCCGACGCTCGCGCTTACGGTGCCGATGATCGAGCGGCAGAGTGTCGTGCGTGTGCTCGAGCACCTCGGGGTCTTCTTTTGGCCAGAGGCGCACGGCCGCCAGAACACCAGCGCCTGCCAGCGCGGCCAGGCAGCCGCGTGCGGCAAGCGGCCCAACCCGCGTCATCAGCCATCCGGACAGGGGGCAGCTCACCAGCCGGCAGCTGTGGCCGAGCGCGAATTGGGCCACGACGCGCGCCGGGCGATCCTCCGCATAAGCGGAGCGAGCGGCGCAAGAGCCGGCCGGACGGCGTGAGCACCGCCGAGTAGCCCAGCCCCATCGGGGTTGCGGGAACAACCGATGCAAAACGCACAGACCCCAACGGCGCCCAGGCGGTGGCATCCAAGTGGATCCCGTTCTGTTGAGGCGCCATCACGATAACAAGGGCGACCGACAGGGTGACGAAGATCGGCGCGGCGATGAGCCGCGCCGCCCATTGCTGTGCAACACAACCGGGCAAACTGCGGTGCCATCTCTCGAACGAGCTTTCACGGTCCCGCGCGATGCTCACTCCGAACGGAAAAACCCAACAGCCAGAACGGCACGGACACAGAAAGAGGCCATGGCCGAAGTCGCCCATGCTCCGCCTCCGCTTTGCGCGCCAAAGAAGGTGTAGAGCATCGCGGGAAAGAGGATTGTCGAGATCCAGCCGGCCGGGTGCTCCCGCGTCAGATCGCCTGCGGATCCCCGGGGCGAGAAGGTGATCAGCTCACGTCCTGCTTGGAATGCAGCGCAAGAAAGTGACGCGCCGCCGGGGCGCCGGCACCGCGATGCAACGCCTGCACCTCGGCCTGGATGTCCCGATCCGCGCGGCTGACGCGCTCATGGTGCCGCAGATGGTTGATCCAGGAGGTCTCGAACCAGGTCTCGACGAAGCGCTCCGGCTCCTCGGCGTCCTGCATCAACGTCCAGCCATAGGCGCCGCCACGACGCCGGGCCCGGGCCAGATCGCCCATCAGACGCCGAAAGCTCTTCTGGTCCTCTTCGGCGATTTCATAGCGGATCTGGATCATCACCGGCCCACGGTCGTCGGGATGTGGCAGCGTGACCGCCGGTTCAGGCCAATGGCCCGAAGGCGCGAGGTCAAGCGCCTCGCCTTGGCCGAGCTTGGCATGCCAGGTGGCCGGAATCAGCAGGAGCGCGCCCGCCGCCGCGACCACAAGCGCCACGGGTATGCCCCAGAGGTTTGCCACCTGCCCCCAGATCAGGCTGCCGCCGGACATCGCGCCGAAGAACACGGTCAGAAAGATCGAGAGGCCTCGCGCGCGGACCCAATCGGGCAGCGCCGTCTGCGCCGAAACATGCAGCGAGGACAGCACGGCGATCCAACTTATCCCTGCCAGACCGGATGCGCCGACAGCGATCACCGGGTTCGGGACCACGGCGAAGGCCAACAGCACCAGCGCTGTGCCGAGCGTTCCCACCCCCACCGTCAGGTCCGGACCAAGCCGCTTGCGCAGCGCGGGCAGGATCAAGGCGCCGGCGACCGCACCCGCGCCGACCGACGCCAGCAGCATCCCATAGAGCGTCGGGCCCCCGTCGAGCACCTGCCGCGCGATCAGCGGCAACATCGCCCAATAGGCGCTGGCAAAGGCGAAGAAGGCCGCCGCGCGCAGCAGTGTCGCCCGCAATGGCCCACTGTTGGCGGCATAACGCAGCCCCGCGATGATTGCGCCGCCCACGTGTTCTCGCGGCAACCTGCGCGCCGGTTCGGGCGGTGGTCTCCACCACCAGAGCGCGGCAAGGATGGCGAGAAAGCTGGCGGCATTCACGGCAAAGGGCGACCACAGCCCGACGGTGACGATGAGAAACCCGGCAAGTGCAGGCCCGATGGCCCGGCTGACGTTGATCCCCATCGAATTCAGCGCGATGGCCGACCCCAGGGCCTCGCGCGGCACGAGCTTCGGCACAATCGCCTGCCAGGCTGGCGCCAGAAAGGCCGCACCTGTTCCGATCAGAAAGGTGAAGACAAGCAGGAGGCCCGGCGTCATCGCGTCCAGAGCCACCAAGGCGGCCAGAGCGCTGACGACGATGAAGGTAAGGCCATTGACCACCAGCAGCATCCTGCGCCGGTCCACGATATCCGCCACCGCACCGGCCAGCAGCGCAAAGAGAAAGACCGGCAGCGTCGTCGCCGCTTGAACGCCGGCGACCACCAGAGGCGACGGCGAGAGCTCGGTCATGAGCCACCCCGCGCCGACATCGTTCATCCAGGTGCCCACATTCGAGACCACGGTGGCGACCCACAGCACCGCGAAGGGTGTGTGGCCGAACGGCGCCCAGGGGGAGGTCGGTTGCGCAGCGGCGCTCTCGGCTGAGGTACGGTCGGTCATGATGCGTCCCAGTCCTGCGGTTGCATGACGCCGAGGATCTCGAACCCTGCCGCCCCGCGCGGCACCAGGATCACCGCATCGCCTTCGCCGAGGCTGACACCGGCAACCTGCGCGATGTTCGACCGATGCGAAACGAGAATTCGGTTGCGCCCATCCGGTGAGGGGGCCGAGAGCTGCTCTTGCAGAAAGGCGATGCGCGCGGGATGGCCTGCGTCATCCGACAGCAGACCCAGCAGTTCCGCGCGCTCGCTGACGCGGCCAAAGGCGATCTCGGCCATGTCGCGGCAGCGGGCGAAGGGGCTTGCCATGACCTCGCCCACCGGAATGGCCGCGCGCCGAAAGGCATTGCCGATCCGGCGGCTGTCAGCGATGCCCTCTTCCGACAAGAGGCGCTGGCGCTCACGCGGCCAGTCCACCCGATCAACCCCGGACCAGGTGGTCGCGGCGTGGCGGAAATAGATCACATGCCCGCCCTCACGCAGGGCCGCGATGATCTCTCGGGGTGTCGCCTGCGCCAGCACCGGTGCCGCCAGCGACACCCAGATCGACACGGCCAGACACAGGGCAATCGCGGTTCGAATGGCACGGATCATGACCCCTCTCCCGACCGCGTCAGACCGCAAAGCACGAACACCCGAGCGCACCCCAGAACGAACGCTTGGCATCCTCGCGGATCGGCAGAGGTGTCGCCCAGGCGATCTGATGGTTATGGCCATGCATGCCGCAGCCGCTGGTACAGCCGTCGTGACAGGCGCGCGCAAACTGCGTCGCCGGCTGCTGGGCCGCGGCGGCCCGCTCCGCCGGGCTGGGCAGCGCGTTGACGGGGCTCCAGTCAGGGGCGGCGGGCGGCAGGGGTGGATCGAGCTCGGCGTAGTCCCCCGCTGCGTAGACGATCCGGCCACCCAGCACGGTCAGAACCGACGACATCTGCCGGATCTCCTCCGCCGGAACCGACAGGTAGTCGGCCGAGAGCACTGCCAGATCGGCATATTGGCCCGGCGCCAGCGTGCCTTTCACATCCTGCTCGCCTGAGAACCAGGCAGAGCCATGGGTGTAGAGCCGCAGGGCCGTCTGCCGATCGAGCGTCTGCGCTTCGGGATAGAGCCGCAGGCCACCCAGCGTGCGCCCGCTGGTCAGCCAATAGAGCCCCACCCAGGGGTCATAGGACGCCACGCGGGTTGCATCGGTGCCGAGACCGACCGGCAGATCCATCTCCAGCATGCGGGACACGGGCGGCGTGACCTCACCGGCGCGGGCGCCATAGCGCTCCACGAAGTATTCCCCCTGAAACGCCATGCGATGCTGGACCGCAATTCCACCGCCCAGCGCTTTCACCCGCTCGATATTGCGGTCGCTGATCGTCTCCGCGTGATCGATGATGAACCGCGTCTGGAACGGCGTCCCCCCGTTGACCCGCTCGAAGACCGTAAGGAAGCGGTCGATGGTTTCATCATAGGTCGCGTGGATGCGAAACGGCCATGCGTTGGTGGCAAGAAGCTCGACGATCTCCTCCAGTTCGGCTTCCATGGTGGGCTCGGGGCTGGGTCGCGGCTCGAGGAAATTCTCGAAGTCCGCTGCCGACCAGGTGAGGTTCTCGCCCGCCCCGTTCATGCGCAGCATCGCGTCGCCCGCACCCGGTTCGGTCATGCCGATCCAGCGCTCGTAGTCGCTCAGCTCCTCTCCCGGTGTCTGCGCGAAGAGGTTGTAGGCGATGCGCACAGTCAACTGATCGTCATCGTGCAGCCGCTGGATGACGTCGTAGTCCTGCGGGAAGTTCTGCCCGCCGCCGCCCGCGTCGATCACCGAGGTGATGCCGAGCCGGTTCATCTCGCGCATGTAGTGCCGGGTCGAGTTGATCTGCTGGTCCACCGGCAGGGCCGGCCCTTGCGCCAAGGTCGAATAGAGGATGAAGGCCGAGGGCGTGGCCAGGAGCAGACCCGTCGGTTCGCCGTTCGGCCCACGCTCGATCGTGCCGCCCGGCGGGTTGGGGGTGTCGGCCGTGATGCCAAGCGCCTGCAGGGCCGCGCGGTTCAGCAGAGCGCGGCCGTAGAGGTGCAGAATGAAAACCGGCGTCTCTGGCGCGGCGGCGTTGACCTCGTCCAGCGTCGGCATGCGGCGCTCGGCGAACTGAAACTCGGACCAGCCGCCCACCACCCGCACCCATTGCGGCGCCGGCGTGCGCTCGGCCTGCTCGCGCAGCATTCGCAGCGCATCGGCGAGCGAGGGCACATTTTCCCACCGCAGCTCCATGTTGTAGTTCAATCCGCCGCGGATCAGATGTGTATGGCTGTCGTTCAGCCCCGGGATCACCCGCCGGCCGGCCAGATCGATCACCTGCGTCTCCTCGGTTGCCTGCGGCATGATCTCCGCGTCATCTCCGACCTGGGCGACGAGGCCGTCCCGGATCAGAATCGCCGAAGCCTCCGGCGTGGCGGGGTCGAGCGTGGTGACGCGCCCATTGTGCAAAATCATGTCGGGGGTTTGGGTCATGGTCTGGCTCCGGGCGGCTTTGGCTCCGATGTTGGGCAGCACGGCGCTTGCGGCGGCGCCCTGAACAAAGGTTCGGCGGCGGATCGGCATGGGGTTTCTCCCTGCTGTGGCTTCGGGGTTGGGATCGGCAGCGTGGTGCGCTGCCGAAAGCGACGCGCGGCTATTCTGCCGCGACGGGGCCCGAGCTGGCGGGCACCGGATCCTGAACCGGGCCGCCCGCAACCCGCGCAGGGGCCTTGTGAACATGGGTGTAGGCATAGTCGATGCCCATCCCGTAAGCGCCGCCGTGCTCCTTGAAGATCGCCATCAGATCGTCGTAGGTGTCGCGCCGCGCCCAGTCGCGCTGCCACTCGAGGATTGTCTGCAGAGTGGTCATCGGCACGACCCCGGCCTGCACCATCCGCTGCATCGCGTAATCATGCGCCTCAAGCGAGGTGCCACCGGAGGCATCGGCCACCATGAAGATGGTGTAGCCCCCTTCGGCCATGGCCGAGAACGCAAAGCTGTTGTTGCAGACCTCGGTCCAGAGGCCCGAGACCAGCACGTTCTTGCGCTCCGGCCCCGCGGCGCTCAGCGCATCTCGCACCTTCTGGTCGTCCCAGGAGTTCATCGATGTGCGCTCGAGGATCGGGTCTTCGGGAAAGACCTCCAGCAATTCGGGGTAGACATAGCCCGAAAAGGACTGTGTCTCGACCGTGGTGATGGTCGTCGGAATACCGAAGAGCTTTGCCGATTTCGCCAGCATCACGACGTTGTTCTTGAGGATCTGCCGGTCGATGGACGACACGCCGAAGGCCATCTGCGGCTGGTGGTCGATGAAGATCAACTGCGAGTTCTCTGGGGTCAAAAGGTCGGGCGCTGTGGTCATCGGACGTCTCCTGTTGATGCTGTGATGTTCCACTGGAATGCAGCACTGGCGCATTGGATCGCGGAGAGGCATGAGGGGCCCCTGCCCCGCGCCTGAACGCCATCTGCGTGATAAGCGTGATATGCGAGCAGCGATGTGCGATCGCTTTCAACAATGCGGCAAGTTTTTCAACGATGTGCGAAAACCGGACGCCATGCGCTTGAGAGGGATCGGGTGAGACCCCAGTATTGACCTCATGAAACCCGAAGACACATCGCGCCCCACGCTCCAGGATCAGCGCTTCTTCATGCCGCCGCGGACGGAGCTTTCCATGGTGCCCTTCGGCGGCCCGCCCACCGCCGATTTGCCCGAATGGGGCGGGGTCGCACGCGCGCCGGGGCTGAAGTTCATCCTTCATCCGCCGCTGCATTTCGAAATCGCCTACCGGATCCCAGAGTATCTGATCTTCACGCCCTACGCCCGGGCAGTGGTAGATGTCTCGGTGAAGGACGGGCCCGTGCGCCAACAGGCCTGGCCCGCAGGCTCGGCCTTCATCGTTCCGCCTGAGACCACGATCCGCGCGCGCATGGCCGATCCGGTCGAATTCCTCTGCATCGCGGTCGAGGAAACACGCGCCAATTCGGTGTTCGAGCGGACCGCGCGCGGGCGGCCCTGGGCCCCCGAGTTGATCGCCGACTTTTCCGATCCGGGCTTCACCGCGCTGCAACTGGAAATCCGGCGCTCGCTGCTGGGGGATCCCCTGGTCGAGCCTACGTACCTGGAAGCGCTCGCCGACGGTATTCTGGCGCGCATCGGCTGCCTGCTGGCGGGTTCGAACATCGGGACCCGAACCAAGGAGGCGATCTCGCCCAGCACGCTGCGGCGCATCGTGGAGCACATCGAAGCCCATCTGGGCGAGAAGCTCGTCGTCGAAGAGCTCGCCAGGGCCGCGGGGCTGAGTCGGTCGCATTTCACCCGCGCGTTCCAGAGTGCCGCGGGGGAATCGCCGCAGGAATACATCATTGGCCGGCGCCTCTGCCGCGCGCGCGACCTGCTGTCGGATACCGATCGCGGGATCGCGCAGATCGCGGTGACCACCGGCTTCTCCAGCCAGGCGCATCTGTCGAGCACCTTCAAGAAGCGGCTGGGGGTGACGCCTGCGCGATACCGCGAGGCCTTCAGCGAGCGACGGGCCAAAGGCCGCGACGGTGATCAGTGACCTGCGCCCGGTGGCGCGGATGTGATTGGCCATTTCGCCCCGCATGCCCGATGATCGGCTCTCGCCCATGGCACCTGTTCGAGTCCACGCCGCGCGACCAATGCGACCGACCGCAGCCGCCTTGCGGAGCAGCCGCGCGACTGACGTCATCGCGCAGTCGTAGCGGTTTCTGCTAAGCGAAGACCGAACCTTTTGAAGCTGGCATCCACGCCACACGGAGAGCAGATGTGATCGCAGTGATTTTTGAAGTTGAACCCGCCGACGGTCGAAAGGACGACTATCTCGATGTCGCGGCCAAGATGCGGCCGATGGTGGACGAGGTCGAGGGGTTCATTTCCGTGGAACGGTTTCAGAGCCTGACGGATCCGAAGAAGCTCCTCTCACTCTCGTTTTTCGAGGACGAAGCCGCTGTTGCGCGCTGGCGCACGCTGGCCGCGCATCGCGCAGCCCAGGACGCCGGGCGCGATGGTCTCTTTTCGGACTACCGCCTGCGGATCGCCGGGGTGATCCGCGATTACGGCATGGTCGACCGCGCCGAGGCCCCTGCGGACAGCAAGGCCCGCCACGAGGCTGGCAGCGCCGCCTGAGGTCCGAAAAATACGACTTAAATGCGGCGACTTATCCGGATGCACCCTATCAAAGTATTTACCCGTTTGGTGTGAATTCGACCTTTGTAACCCGTGCCGAGTGCCACATCGCCGATGAATCGTCTTATCGAGTGCATCACCCACGAGCACAATCACGCCCTGGTCGTGCTTGCAGGGATCATCTGCCTGATTGGAAGCTGCCTGACCGTGCTGCTCGGCCGCAGGTTGCTCGCGGTCTCCGGTCCGCGCCGTCTGATCCAGCTTGCGCTGACCAGCGTGATCGGCGGGGCCACGATCTGGTCCACCCATTTCGTCGCGATGCTCGCCTACGAGCCGGGGATCGAACACGGCTATGAGCCGGTTGCCACCGGCGTCTCCCTGCTGGTGGCCGTGCTCGGGCTGCTCGCCGCCAATGCGGTACTGAGCTTTGCGCCGAAGGGTGTCTATACCATCGTGGCCGGGGCGATTTTCGGCCTCACGGTCTCTGCGATGCACTACATCGGCATGTCCGCCTACCTGCTGCCCGGGATCATCCTCTGGGATCAGTCCGCGGTGGCGGTCTCCGTGCTTCTGGGGGCGGTGCTGGGTGCTGCGGCCTACCATAGAATGGCATTTCCGGTGACATCCTACTGCTGGCTCGGTGGGGCTGCCTTCATGGTCCTGGCCATCTGTGCGATGCATTTCACCGGCATGAGCGCGATCGAGATCGAACTCAGCCCGCTCTACACGGTGCCGCGGCAGGTGGTCTCGGACGAGACCCTGAGCCTGCTTATCATCGGTATCATGGCGCTGGTGCTGCTGGTCGGCTTCGCCGCGGTCAGCATCGAGACGAACATCGAGGAAGAGGCGCGCGGCCAGCTCGAACAGGCGGCCCTGCATGACCCGCTGACCGATCTGCCCAACAGGATGCATCTCAACCGGAAGATAACCGAGCTGTCCACACGGCTCGATAATGATGCGATGGAGCGGCTGGGTGTGCTGGCGATTGACCTGAACATGTTCAAGGAGGTGAACGACGTCTATGGGCATTCCGCCGGCGACCAGGTTCTGGCGACGGTCGGCAGGCGGTTCGCAAGCGCGCTGGAGCCCGATGAATTCCTGGCGCGCACCGGCGGCGATGAATTCGTGGCGATCAAGCGCGGCATCCGGCGCCCCGATCAGGTCGCGGCCTTCGCCGAGCGCCTGCATGCCGCGGTGGTCGAACCGATCACGACCGATGCCGCCTCGGTGGTGATCGGTGCGTCGATCGGCACGGCGACCACCGTTCACGACGGCCGCGTGCTGCACGATCTGCTGCACAAGTCCGATCTCGCGATGTACCGAGCGAAGATGGAACCGGAGCGCCACATTTGCCCCTACAATGCCGACATGGATCGGCAGAGCCGCGACAAGATCCTGCTGATCAGCGACCTGCGCCAGGCCATCGCCAACGACGAATTCGAACTGGCCTATCAGTTGCAAAACGATATCCAGTCTCTCGCGCCAATCGGCTTTGAGGTGCTGTTGCGCTGGAACCACCCCACGCGGGGGCGCGTGTCCCCGTCGGACTTCATCCCCGCGGCCGAGGAATCGGGACTGATCCGCGAGATCGGCCTATGGGTGCTGCGCACGGCCTGCTTCGAGGCCATGACCTGGCCGAGGCCCTACAAGATTGCGGTCAACGTCGCACCACAGCAGCTCGTCCAGCCCTCCTTTCTCGAACATGTGTCCGACATCCTCTTCGAGAGCCGGCTGCCGCCCGAGCGCCTGGAGCTCGAGGTCACCGAGGCCAGCATCATCGACGATCAGGCCCACACGCTGCGGGTGATGCACCGCCTCAAGGAGATGGGCATCGGCATCGCGATGGATGACTTCGGAACCGGCTACTCTTCCCTCGCGACGCTTCAGACCTTCCCCTTCGACAAGATCAAGATCGACCGCAGCTTTGTGCAGAACGTGCATCTTGACGATCAGCGCGCGGCCATCGTGCGCGCCACGCTGCTGTTGGGGGCAGCGCTGAAGATCCCCGTCCTTGCCGAGGGTGTCGAGGTCGAGGATGAGCTCTCGTTCCTGCGCCGGGAGCGGTGCGACTTGGTCCAAGGCTTCTACTTCGGGCGCCCGATGAGCCGCGACGATCTGCACCGCCTCTTCGAGAGGGACGCGCGCCTCGGCAAGGCGGGCTGAGCGAGACCCGCTTCTGTATTGCCACCAGACCGTGTCGGATTATGCTGCGCCGGGGCAAGATCCGGGAGACCCATGCGCACACAGGTTGTTATCATCGGCGGCGGCCCGTCCGGCCTTTTGCTGGGCCAGCTCCTCTACACGAAAGGCATCGACACCGTGGTGCTGGAGCGGCAGACCCGGGCGCATGTGCTTGGCCGCATCCGCGCCGGTGTGCTGGAGCAAGGCATGGTCGGGCTGATGGCCAAGGCCGGCATCGACGCCCGCATGAAGGCCGAAGGGCATCCGCATCACGGCACGCTGATCTCGTACAACGACACGCTCTTTCGCATCGACTTCAAGGCGCATACCGGGACCCAGGTGATGGTCTACGGCCAGACCGAAGTGACCCGCGACCTCTACGATGCCCGCGACGCTGCGGGCTGTCGGACCGCGTTCGAGGTGGAGGCGGTGACGATCCACGACGCGGATCGTGACCGACCGTATGTGACCTACCGCGCGGATGGAAAGACGCAGCGGATCGACTGCGACTTCATCGCCGGCTGCGACGGGTTTCACGGGGTCAGCCGCGCCGCGATTCCCGAGACGGTGCGCAGCGAGTACGAGAAGATCTACCCGTTCGGATGGCTCGGCATCCTCAGCGAAACGCCCCCCGTCGCCGACGAGTTGATCTACGCCAACTCGGACCGCGGCTTTGCGCTCTGTTCGATGCGCAACCCGCACTTGTCGCGCTACTACATCCAGTGCAGCATGGCCGACAAGCCCGAAGACTGGAGCGATGACGCCTTCTGGACCGAGTTGAAGCGCCGCATCCCGGCCCGCTATGCCGACAGCCTCGTCACCGGGCCCTCGATCGAGAAATCGATCGCCCCGCTGCGGTCCTTTGTCACCGAACCCATGCGCTGGGGGCGGCTGTTTCTCTGCGGCGATGCCGCCCACATCGTCCCACCAACGGGCGCCAAGGGCCTGAACACCGCCGCATCCGATGTGCACTACCTTTTCGAGGGTCTGTCGCGCTACTACGCCGACGGTGACGACGAGGGGCTTCGGCAGTACTCCGAAAAGGCGCTCGCCCGGGTCTGGAAGACCGAGCGCTTCAGCTGGTGGTTTTCGTCCATCATGCACCGCTTTCCCGATCAGTCCAACTTCGACCTGCGCATGCAGCATGCGGAGCTTGAGTTCCTGCGGACCAATGCAGCTGCCCAGAAGGCGATGGCGGAAAACTACGTGGGGCTGCCTTACTGACCCGCTCAAGGTCTGAGGCCAGCCGGGGAAAGGCCAAAACCCTGGCTTGGATATTCTGGACGACGCCTAGCCTGCCAACGTGGGCAAAAACAGCACGATCCCCGGGAAGGCCACGAGAAGTGCGATGGTCACAGCATCCGCGACGAAGAAGGGCGTGACCCCCTTGAACACGTCCTGAACGGCGAGATCATCCCGCACGCCGGCAACCACGAAGCAATTGAGACCGATGGGCGGCGTGATCAGACAGAATTCGGCCATCTTCACCACCAGGATACCGAACCAGATCGCGCACATCGGCCCGGACATCCCGAAGGCACTGTCCGCCGCGCTCACGAACTCGCCACCGTTGAGCGCCATGACCGCGGGATAGACCACCGGCAGCGTCAACAGCAGCATCCCGATGGCGTCCATGAACATCCCGAGCACCGCATAGGCAAGAAGAATGCAGATGAGGATCAGCATCGGCGACATCGACAGCGACGTGATCCAGTCGGCGAAGGCCTCGGGCAGTTCCGCAAACCCCAGAAAGCGCACGTAGATCAGCACACCCCAGATGATCGAGAAGATCATGACGGTGAGCTTCGCGGTGTCGAGCAGCGCGTCTTTCAGCTGCCCCCACCGCATGCCCCGGTAGAGGGCCATCAGAAAGATGATGAAGGCTCCGATGGCGCCGCCCTCGGTCGGCGTGCCCCAGGCCTCGCCGAAGGGGTTGTAGACAAAGAAGATGATGATCACGACCACCGCCACGATGGGCAGCGCCGGTGGCAGCGCTTCAAACCGCTCGCGCCACGAAAACCCGCCGACAGGCGGGCCGACGGTCTTGAACAGAACCGCGATGCCGATGATCAGCGTGGCGTAGACCACCGCCGAGAACATCCCCGGCAGGAAGCCGGCCAGAAGCAGCTTGCCCACGTCCTGCTCGACGATGATGGCGTAGATCACGAGGATCGCGGACGGCGGGATCAGCGACGCAAGCGTGCCGCCCGCGGCGACGACACCGGCGGCAAACTGCTTGTTGTACCCGATCTTGAGCATCTCCGGGATGGCGATGCGGGCAAAGACCGCAGCCGTTGCCACCGAGGCGCCGGAGACCGCGGCGAATCCGGCGGTTGCAAAGACGGTGGAGACGGCGAGGCCACCCGGCACCCATGCGATCCAGCGCTTGGCCGCCACGAAGAGCGCGGTGGTCAGCTTGGCGTAATAGGCCAGATAGCCGATGAGAATAAAGACCGGAATCAGGCTCAGAACCTGCGCGGACACCTTCGAATGCGGGGTGAGCCCCGCGATCTTGACGCTGATCTCCACCGCTTTCCAGAACCGCTCCGGGTCATAGTCAAAGCCGTTCCAGCGCAGCCAGACCAGCCCAACAAACCCCGCAAGGCCCGCCGCGAAAGCCACGCGCATGCCCAAGACGACGAAGACGAGCAGGCCACCGCTGACCCATAGGCCAATCTCAATGGGCTCCATCAGTCCGCCCCGTCCAGCGCTTCGGCTTCGAGCCGCGCTTGTTCGGCGACCGAAAGATTGAGCGGCACCGCCACGGGACTTTCCAGCCCAAGCACCAGCGCGCGACCATAGCCCCAGGCCTGCAGTAACAGCCGCAGCGTCAGCACCGCGAAGGCAATCGGCACCACCAGCTTCGACGGCCAGACCGGCAGCCCGATGTCGATCGAACTGTCGCGGCTGCAGAGCGGCCGAGCACAATCGAACGACCGGTCAAAGTGATCCCACGCGCCCCAGGTCAGCGCCACGATCAGCAGCAGGATCAGCAGGACGGAGACGAGTTCGAAGAACCACAGAAGCCGGCCGCGCAAGGCGCTGACGAGCATGTCCATGCGCACATGGGTGCCATCGCGCTGCACGTAGGAAATACCCATGATCGCGATGATCGGCATCGCGGCCTCAATGTAATCCACATAGCCGGCCAGGGGTGAGCCGAAGAACTTGCGCCCCGTGACCGAATAGGCCGCGAGAAACATCAGCGAAAAGATCGCCAGCCCGCTCAACAGGGCGCAATACCGCTCAATTGGTAGAAGAGTGCGGTCCAACCTGCTGAGCAGGCTGGAATCTTCGAGCACCGCAGCAGATCCCGCCATCGCTCTGCCCCCTTGTGGTTATCGTTGGGGCCGCGCCTCGGTGGGGCGCGGCCCGGATGGCTTAGCTGCCGCCCTTGGCCTCTTCGAGCGTCGTGACCACGAGGTCATAGAGCTCTTGCCCAGGCAGGCCCTGGGCCTCCATCTCGGCGATCCACGCATCCTTGGCGGGCTCGGCCGCCGCCGAGCGGAACTCCGCGATCACCGCAGGGTCGATCTCGACCTTGGTCACGCCCTTTTCCTCGAGCACCGCATCCCAGCGCTTGAGCAGTTCGGCGTAGTTGGCCAGATAGTGATCAATCGCCTCGGGCACCGAGCTGTCGAGTGCCGCACGATGCTCATCCGACAGGGACTCATAGGCATCGATGTTCACGACCACCGGGCAGTTGACGGTGCCGGGGTTCAGGTTCGCGGTCCACCAGTCGGCCTGGTTGATGGTGCCAAAGCTCAGATGTGCGTGCTGGGCAAAGGCGACCGTATCGACGACACCGCCTTCCATCGCCTGATAGGCTTCGGTGGCAGTCACCGAGGTCGGCACCGCGCCAACGGCCTTGAACGCCTCCCCAAGGCCGCCGGTCGCGCGCACGCGCATGCCTTCGAATTCGGCCAGCTCATCGCGCGGCTCACCGGTGCCGACGAGGTTGTACTGCGGCATCGGCGAGGTCATCAGCAGCTTGGCGTTCCACTGCGCCATCTCTTCTGTCGCTGCGGGGTGGGCATAGACCGCGGAGGACACGGCAACCTCCTGCTCGAGGTTCTCCACCCCGAGGAAGGGCAGCTCGAGCACGGTGATCACGCGGTTCTTGTCGGGGTGATACCCGGCACAAAACTGCGCCATCTCGAAGGCGCCGATGGAGATGCCGTCGAGGTTCTCGCGGTTCTTCGACAGCCCGCCATAGCTGACGTTCATGGTGAACTCGCCGCCCGTCTTCTCCGAGACGAGTTCGGCCAGCTTTTCAACATGTTCCGTGAAGGCACGGCGCTTGCCCCAGACCGAGACATTCCACTCGGTTGCGGCAGCTTCCGAGACAAAGGCAAAGCTGATGGCGGCGGCAGCGGCGCCGGACAAATATCTGTTCATGTGGTTTCTCCCTTTTGACGTACCTTATATGGGGTACGCTTGGCGCAAAGCTACCCAAGCGGACCGGGCCTGCCAAGCCCAGAAAGCGCAGGCGCGCTCCGGACCATCCCCGAGCCGCGTCTTCGGTGGTCGCGTCAGGCCTCCTCACCGCCGCCGAACGGCCTCGGAGACGCCATGCCGCCGATAACCCCGCTCTGACGATGCCGCAAACGGCAGAGATCCGAGGCGGTGCTATTGTCCTTTGGGCTTATTCCCTTCCGTCCGATTGGCGTTATGATCAATGCCGGAGGAGAGCAAGACCGGACGGGGTGTTCAGGCGGCGTGCCACTTCTCCTGACAGCCACGACCCAAGGGAGGAGCCTTCATGTCCGACACCGTAAAAGCCGCAAAGACCTATCCGCCGTCGACCGAGATGCGCGCGAATGCGCATGTGGACGCCGAGACATACGCGCAGATGTACGAAAGCTCCATCACGGACCCTGATGGTTTTTGGGGTGTTCATGGTTGTCGTTTGGGGTGGATGAAGCCGTTCAGCCGGGTGCGGGACGTGGATTTCAGCCTGGGCGGCGTGTCGATCAACTGGTTTGCCGATG
>NZ_JALIEB010000016.1 GCF_025755255.1 Roseobacter sinensis
TGAGATTTTAGTGCCATACGCGCCTGAGACGTTTGACGGTATCATCCGAAAACTTATGCAAACTGGCTTGGAGCCATCGTTTCTTTCTTCGAAGCTCATTAGCTCTGCAGATGCTTGCAGGTTCGACCAGGTGCAAAAAGGATCTCTCAACGAGACCCCAACGGTTGTAGATAAATCAATCGAAGCTGTAAGCCGAGTATTTGGATGGGGCAAAGATCAACTTCTGTCCGCACAACCGTTGTCGGTGCCAGCATTGGCTGGTGCACAGGCTCGATTCAAGATGCCCGCACGCCGAAACGCGGACCAAACCACTTTGTATGCAGCTTATGCATTTTATCTTGCACGTTTGGTCCTTCAAGCAACTCCCAAAGGCCCGTTGAACCCAGTTCCTGATGAGCCGGATGCATTTTTGGAACTCTACCACGCAAGCTACCAAGAGCTCGACTTTCGAAATCTTTTGAACTTCTGTTGGGACTTGGGAATCCCGATCATGCCACTTAGCGACGGTGGTCAGTTTCATGGTGCATGCTGGCGGATGGAAGGTCGAAACGTAGTTGTTATGAAGCAAAGGACGCCACATACAGGCCGATGGCTCTTCGATTTGCTTCATGAGCTCTACCATGTGTCGCAAAGGCCTGAGGAAACGGATTTCTTAGTTTTGGAGGCTGCGGAAACTTCTGTTGAACGTCGCGAATCCGACGAAGAGATACGAGCAAGCCAATTTGCCGGCGAGGTTGCGTTGCGGGGGCAGGCGGAAAACCTGACCCAAGTAGTAATCAATCAAAGCAATGGGGACATAAGACGGGTAAAGTCGTTGGTTTCTCAAGTCGCTGAAGCACATGATATCGATGTTGGGCTCTTTGCAAACTACCTGGCATTCCGCCTTCAGATGCAAGGCATAAACTGGTGGGGAGCCGCAGCAAATCTTCAACGCAGTAGTGAAGACCCATGGGAAATAGCACGAGACGTATTTTGTGAAAGATTTTCGTTCGAAGGGATAGATGCCACTGACCAGTCAATTCTAGATCGCGCGTTGGAAAGGACGTAGGATGAAACCATTAGGAAAGTTAGAACCCCTCAAAATCAGCTGTATAGATAGTGATTGCGAGAATGATTTGCATTGCTTCAAGGCCACACGACAGATGTCGGACGAGGAAAGAGGAAGCTGCCGTTCTTGCGGGGTCGAGTTAGTAGATTGGCCACGCCTGCATCAGCGATCAATCGACGACGCAGACTTCACGTTTGCTGCGCTCCGGAACGAGAAAATCCGCCATCACTTTTTCCATACACAGATCGATCAACATGCCCTGAACTACGCCAAACGTAAAGGTTGGGGCCTTCTTCGCGAAGCTATCGAGAACAGAGTCTGGAAAAGTATTGCAAAGTCGGGCAACCCACGAGACGGGCAGCAAACGCCATTTCATGGAAACCCGATCTACTACGCGCAGCACGCAACCGCCACATGCTGCCGTACCTGTCTAAATTATTGGCATAATATCTCCAAAGAGCACGATCTGACAGATGAAGAGGTGGAGTACTGCTCTGATCTTATCGAACTCTGTCTGCGGGATCGGCTAAACGACATTACCGATGAGCCCCAGAAGGTTCCGCCGATCCGGAAAAAGGCTCAATAGGAGAAGTATTCGATGGAACGCGGCGTTATCGATACGGCGGCCACGTCGGACCACTTGCGCAGTAGGTCCATCGAGATTGAGTCTAGAAGCATTCTTGTATCTAAGCTCAGCGGTTCAGATCAAGAACCCGACCTCAGTGCGCCAACAAACTGTGATGGTTTTGGTCGTGTCCGCCATTTCAGGACGGACACCTCCGACGGTTGGCCTTCCAATCCGCTACCCATAGTGCCTGCAGCTCATGCATTCGGCTTACCGCTAGCGACCAAAACATTGGAAGCGCAAGTCTTTCAGAATGCAGCATGTCCGTGGCGGTGCTGGTATTGTTTTGTGCCGTATCCTCTGCTGAGCGCAAATCCAAAACACTCGGAATGGCTAAGCGTTCCAAGGCTGCTGGACCTCTATGAGACGGAAGGACCTGACGCTCCAAGGCTCATTGATTTATCAGGTGGCTCGCCAGACCTGATCCCAGAGTGGTCTATTTGGATGATGGAGGAGTTGGAAGCGCGAGGGTTGGAGCAAACAACGTTTCTCTGGTCAGATGATAATCTGAGCACCAACTATCTTTTCGAGAAGCTGACGACTGCACAACTAGAGGAGATGGCGCGCTATAAAAACTACGGAAGGGTCTGTTGCTTCAAGGGTATCGATGAAGCGTCATTCAAGTTCAACACGAATGCCCATGGCGAAGGGTATGACTTTCAGTTCAGCGTTATGGACCGACTACTCGACCTCGGATTGGACACTTATGGCTACATCACCGTCACAGACGCCAGTTCTGAGAACTTAGCGTCGCGAATGAGCACTTTTTTCGACCGGCTTCAAGACCTGCACCCCAACTTGCCTCTCAGAGTGATACCCCTGCAAATCGGGGTTTATGGCCCAGTTGGACCGAGGATGAATGATGATTTTGAACGAAGCCTGGCCATCCAAGAGGAGTCTATTTCGTTTTGGAACGAAGAAATTGCGAAGCGTTTTACTCAAGAAGACCGTTCACGGCCAATCCATGAAGTTGAGCTGCGGGGTAGGGCAGGATGAAGCATTTCTCAATAGAGAGCCTATCGTTCGATGAAAAAGTTGATCTCTCGGTTATGCAATGCATTTCCCGAGGAGCCTCGGAATTCACTGACATATTGGCATCAATGCCCGGTGTCTATCCAACCGCGGCGCTTGGGTCGATACGGCGGCTCGCTAAACGAGGGCACATCAATGCCTCTAATGCAGCAAAGTTAGTCAAGCAGGCCAAGCACCAGCCACGGCAGAGCACCAGCTATAACGTTTTACCCCCACCACATCCTTTGAACTATGAATGGCGGTTTGACAAAGACACTTCTCGTAGTCTCTTGATGAGGGCGTTTGGGGTCTGCGCAAGTTCGTCTGACTGCACCTTGCTGCTAGGTACTCCAACACTGGCATTGGCCGCCATGGACATGAACATCGCGGGACATGCAACATTTCTTGGAGAAAAAAATGCGATAACAAGCTCAATTTCACAGATGAGCCGGGTTAGAAATCAAGCGCTCGAAACAATCGATAGCCTAAGCCAATCTAGCGTTCGTGAGTTCCGAAGTGTGGTCTTGGACCCTCCTTGGTATGACGAGTGCATACTCGAGATGTTGCCGCTCGCAGCAAAGGCATGCACCCAAGGTGGTCATGTCTTCCTAGTTGCCGCTCCGTTAGGCGCCAGACGCTCCTCAATCACACACAGAAAAAGCCTGCTTCAGCTCGCGCATCGTTGTGGATTGTCGCTGGTTTCAGAGGCGCAAAGCTTTGCTAGATACCAGACGCCATTCTTTGAAGCGAATGCACTAAAGGCGGCCGGTTTGGCCCTGCCGGGAGACTGGAGGTCCGCTGATCTACTCGCCTTCAAAAAATCGGTTGTTTGGCAGCATGACGTACCCTCACCAGTACCTGTTGAACGTGCATGGGTGGAAGTAGGTATCGGTCGTATGCGTGTGTTTGTTGACCTTTCTCGATATGATGCTCCTTGCCAGACAATTCAACTTCAAAGCATCATCCCAGGCGACGTACTACCCACGGTGAGCAGAAGGGATGCACGTCGGGCAAAAGCTAACGTTTGGACCTCAGGAAACCGGGTTTTTCGTTGTAATAGACCCCATGAGCTTGTTGCGGCGCTTCAGGGTGACTTCCTGTCCTGTCTTGGCGATGACAGATCTGACCCATGTCGTCATTCTAGCGTCGCAAAATTCCAACATTACGCTAAGTTGAAGTGTTATCTTGAGAGCTTGTCAGCTATTGAGCGAGGTGAAGAGAGACAGCATTTCGGAGATGGATTTGGACCGCAGCGCACTAATATACGGCGAGCTAGAAGAGCGGTTGCGGAACCACTCTTTCTGGGGGCCACTCCTGTCCGAGATCCGTCGTGGCGCAAGACCTGCTAGCCTTCATGTTGCGATTTTTTCTGAGCCGTTTTTGCAACATGTGATAGAAGGAAGAAAGACGGTCGACACCCGGTTGTCGACAGTTCGATGTGCTCCGTTTGGGCAGGTCATGAGAGGTGATCTCGTGCTTGTAAAGGAAACTGGCGGTCCAATCACCGCACTCACATATGTCGCTGATAGCGAATTTTTCTCTGTTGCCCATCATTCATTAGAAGATATGAGGGCAGACCATGGTTCAAAGATCTTAGCCGATGACGACTTTTGGGTCTCTAAGAAAGATGCTCGGTACGCGTCCCTGATCCATATGGAGCAGACGGTTGATTTTGTACCGATTTCCTTTGCGAAGAGCGATCGAAGAGGGTGGGTTTCGCTTAACGACGACCAAATGGAGTTCGCGTTTTGAGTCAGGTAGTAGTGATAGCGTTTTCAGGAAAAATCGGGAGTGGGAAGAGCGCTGTCTCAAAGCTGGTCGCAAGCCACCTCAAATTTGAGAGAATTAGCTTCGGGGACTACGTTCGAGCATCCGTTTCTGCGAAAGGTGGTGATCCTCTGTCACGCAAAGACCTTCAGGACGAAGGACAAAGGCAGGTGGAAGCTGATCCCAAATCATTTCTGAGCAGCACCCTCATATTTCACAATTGGGATTCGAACTCAAATGTCGTTGTCGACGGCCTAAGGCACACTTCCGTTCTTTCCGCTATGAGACACCACTTCAAAGGTCAACTTTTTCATATCCATTTGGAAGTAGTCGATACTCTGGCGACCGAAAGGGCCCTGGAGAGAGGTGATGAACTAAGCAGCTTGGAAGGAGCTCTGGAACACATTGTTGAGACTGATGTCGGCAATGACCTAAAGCTCGCTGCAGACTTAGTGCTGGACGCGGAGGAGCCAATCGAGGCCTTGGTTGCTGCATGTATCTCGGCGACGAAGACACCGCAACGATAGTGGAACCCGCTTGTCGGTACCAAAGAATCTATTCAGATATTGCCGGCCAAAGTCTTTTGTAGGGGGCTGCACCTCAGTATCTTTGACTGTAACAAGTTGACGTGCTCCCCTGTGAGTCCGCGTTTTTCAGTTAGCTCCTGTTTAGGGTTTGGTCCTCTCTTGACCGTTGGTGATACTCCCACGGAGTGAGCCCGTCGAGGCTCGAGTGCGGGCGGTGGTGATTGTAGTCGGCGCGCCATGCCGCAATCATGCGGCAGGCATGGCGCAGTGACGGGAACAGGTGTTCGTTCAGGCATTCCTCCCGCATCCGCCCGTTGAAGCTCTCGACCAAGCCGTTCTGCATTGGCTTACCCGGCGCGATGTAGTGCCAGCCGACTTGGCGGTCTTCCTGCCATTTCAGCATCGCATTTGACGTCAGCTCCGTGCCGTTGTCCGAGACCACTATGCACGGGTAACCGCGTAACTCGGCGATGCGATCCAACTCACGAGCGACACGCGCACCTCCAATTGATGTATCCACGACAGCGGCCAGGCATTCACGGCTGAAGTCGTCGATCACATTCAATACCCGGAACCGGCGCCCGTCCTCCAATGCGTCCGACATGAAGTCGAGCGACCATCTCTGGTTTGGGCCTTGCGGAATCGCCATGGGTGCCCGGGTGCCGACTGCGCGCTTGCGTCCGCCCCGTTTACGAACGGTTAACCCTTCTTCGCGGTAGAGCCGATACAGCTTCTTCCAGTTCACTTCCCAGCCTCCGCGTTTCAGCAATATGTGCAGCCGCCTATAGCCGAACCGACGCCGTTCAGATGCCAACTCTTTCATCCTGGTGCGCAACGCGGTGTCTGCCGGACGCTTCGACGTCCGGCGATACACACGCGGATCGATCCCTGCCAGCGCGCAGGCGCGTCTCTGATTGTAGCCCTTGGTCTTCATGGCCCAGTTCACAGCATTCCTCCTTGAACCAGGCCTCAGAAGTTTTTTCCGAGCATTTCCTTGAGCGTCGCCACATCCATCATCTGCTCGGCCAGCATCTTCTTCAGTTTGGCGTTCTCAGATTCCAGCGTTTTCAGCCGCCGCGCATCAGACACTTCCATGCCGCCATACTTGGATCGCCACTTGTAAAAGGTCGCGTCGCTGATCCCGTGCTTGCGGCAAAGCTCCTTCGCGCCAAGCCCAGCCTGATGCTCCTTCAAGATGCAAATGATCTGTTCTTCGCTGAAACGGCTTCTCTTCATCGTATGTCTCCTCAGTTGGAGAACAGGCTAACCTCAAATCGAGGACTTTTCAGGGGAGCACGTCAAAGTGTCTGAAATGGGCCGTCACCTAATGAACGCTATTGCCACACCGAGTGCACCCAACAAAACAGATGCCAGCGCTAACCATGCCGGAACATGAACCGCTGGGTCACGGCTATTCAAAAGCCAAAATATTTTGCTAAACCAATAAACTTCTTCGATCAAAAACTGTAATTCGGCACCCTTCTCCACCCCAAGAGCTTTTCTGATGTCGTAGGGCATGAAGATTGCGGTATCATCATCGTGGCCAAGAACTAGTACACGTTCGAATTTTCTGTTCTCGAGGTTCGTTAGTCGTGCAATGCCATAGCGCGGAATGTCGGACCGGTACTTAACACTCAATCGTACCAGTAATCGACCAGAGTCGTTGGTTGGCAGCACTTTCACTGGTAGTTTCGTCATCACTCACATTCCAATTCATGTCGGTGTGTTCACGTAACATGCAAAGTCTGCTTTGGGGAAGCTGCATTGCCGCGATGAGATCCGAGATGGACGGCAGCAATGGGCCGTCAGCGTGTCCCAACAACCAGGACCTCTGAGACGCCGCGTTTACCGCTGTCGCGTCCTAGCTGAACAATGACATCTATCGACCGTCGGATGTAGCTCTGTACCTCGGCGAAGGTCAAAGGTGTCCCGGCCTGCAAGACCATAATCGCCAACCGGTCTATCGCAAGCTCAGCGGTTTCGGCGTGGATTGTTGTCACCGATCCGCCGTGACCCGTGTTGATGGCTTCCAGATATGTCAGCGCTTCAGCACCGCGCAACTCGCCCACAACGATGCGATCCGGGCGCATGCGCAAACTCGCCTGTAGCAGAGCACTTGTTGACCGCTGAGATGTCGGAACACGCTCAGACAACAGGCAAACAGTGTTTGGCTGACCAGGGAAAAGCTCGAAGGCGTCTTCAATGGTGATGAGCCTCTCGTCGTCCGGAACCGATTTCAGCAGATGCCTTGCGAATGTGGTTTTGCCGGTGGACGTCCCGCCGCTGACCAAAAGATTCAAGCGATGGCGGACGAGGGAAGACAAGGCTCTGGAGAGGTCGCTCTTTGCAATTTCCTCGACTTCTAAGAGTCTCGATTGCCGCCGATCATCGAGCGAGACCGGCTCCCCGAACAGATACTCAGGATCGAAGGTTGTCTGGCCACCAACGCCAAATAGCCGAATGGAGATCGCCGCGCCGTGTTCTACTGCTGGTGGCACAACAACCTGGATGCGTAGCGGGCGCTCAAGGTAGTCGATCTTACCTGAAACTAAAGGCGACTTCTGCGACACTCGCGCGCGCGCATCACCAACCAATGTGGCAGCCAGATTTGCTGCTGCGGCCACCTCGACAGTGCGGTCAATTCTCTCCATGGCGTGTGCACCTTGGCGTTCGATCCAGACATTACCATCCGGGTTGATCGCCAACTCAATGATGTCGTCCTTCAGGATCAAATCGCGATAGGGTTCTAGGTATTGCTCGAGATACGAGGAGGGGAGGGACGCTTCGCTCAATAGATCACAACGTCCCTATCGACCAGTACGGTTACCATGGCCCCCTGATCGACGTAGATGGTTGGCGAGATCGAGACCTGATCGGCGATCACCGAACTTGTCGCGTCTTCGAGATCATTGCCGACCTCCTCCAGAACCTCGCGGGTCACTTCGTCTTCCGTGGAATTGGCGGCGACTGTGGGGGCCGCGCCGATAATCGATATCAGAGCAGCTCCTCCAAAGCGTTCGTCGAACTTCGTATCCACCAAACCGGTCAGGCCGGAGCGTCCGAGTCGATCACCCCCGACTGAGGCGATCTGCATGGATGTACCGTCCGGCGTGAGGACGCGCGTCCATAGAATGAGGATGCGCTTCTGGTTCACTTCCACACCAGATCGATATTGCCCGAACAACCGCGAGCCTCGCGGGATCAGTACTGCGTCGCCGGAGAACGCGTAGACAGGTTCCGCGACGACCGCGACAACGTTTCCGGGCAGATCACTGTTGATGGCCGTTTGCAGTGCCGCCTGTATGACGGACCCTTGCGCGAGAGTGCGTTCGGGTCGCTCCATCTGCGCCGCCTCATCGATTTCAAGCGGCCGCGCCGCGCCTCTTAGATAGGCTTCGTTTTCATTCAGTGGGATATCTGCGCCTGGCGCGCCGTTCTGCAGGCCGCTGGCGTTTGGTGTCGAGACCGATGATCCTGTCGAATAGACTACGGCAGGAGACTGGATCTGGGCCCTCAATAGTTGTTCGGCCTGCTGTTCGGCTTCTCGGCGCTTTTGCTCCTCTTCCTGTCTGCGACGTTCCTCTAAAAGCTGTTGGTCGCGGATCAGGGCGTCATTGGCGCGTTCCGCTTCAAGGGCTTCGCGTTGCGCGCGTTCTGCCTCCAGAAGACTCTGAAGAGAGTTCAGCCGGGTCTCGCTGTCGCGTTCCAGGGCCGCGAGTTGTTCATCTCGATCTGCGACAGCGGCTTCGAGGGCTTGTGCTTGATCTGCGAAGGCACTGCGCAGTTCGGTAACGGCTGACTGAATCTCGGCGTTTCGCTCGGCTTGAGTAACGGCGAGTGCTTCGCGAAGCTCAGCCAGTTCGGCGAGGATTTCTACGCTTGGCTCAGCCGCGGGCGGGATCAGCTCGGGGGCCTCAAGGGCTTCTTCCACAGCGATAAGGGCATCGTTCACGCGCTGGTCCGCTTCATCGGCAGGAAATTCCAGCCGACCACCATTTGAGATACCGTCATTCTGAAACGGCTCGACATCCGAAGTCTCTAGTTGGTCTGGATCTGCTTGCCAGTCAGTCGCCAGGAAATACGCAACGCCCGCACCGGCGAGGCCGAGAGCGAGCGCCAGGGCAGTGACACCGAATCCCGATCTGGGTTTGGAGCGTTTTGCCTTGCTGAATGTATCCAGCCGGTTCTTCAGGTTGGGATCATCCGACATGGGTTCAGTTGCTCACGTATATCGCGGAGGTGTCTCGGTAGATGCAGAGCGCTTCTTCACCCAGCCGCAGTGTCCAGAAGTCGTTGACACCGGAGACGCGGACGGTGTTGCCGTTCTGGGTCCAATTGACCGTGCGCTCGCGACCGCGGTTGTCAGCCTTGAAGATCGCGGGTTGCCGTCCGCTTTCGGGAAAACTGAAGTAGGTGAACCGACCGTCGTCGTAGACCGTGGCCGGGCGAAAGTCGCCTTCGCCGGCGATCTTGTAGTTGTAGTTGCGCGGCGCCTCGAACCCTTTGGGCCGTGCGTTCGTCAGTGTGGCAAGGCGCTCTTCGCCCAGGTAGCGGAACCGCACTTCGAAGAACATGCCCGTGCGACCTGGAATCGAGCCTTCCCGGAGATGGAATGCATAGCTGCGACGGTTGGTGATCACGGTCATGTTGGTCGAGGCATTTTGGACATGCGGCTTGATCGTCAGCACATTGCCAAGCTCGGGGATTGGATCGACCTGAAAACTTTCGGTGTCTCCCACGATCACAGCTTCGAACCGCTCCCCGTCGCCAAACTGGATCGTGGTCGAGTGCCGCAGATCCGTCTCGATACGGAACACCTGTTGCTCGTCGTAGACCGCATACCGTATGCGGATATCTTTCGGCCCACCCTGAGGCGTCGCTTCCGAAAGCACTTGAGAAGGTGCAAGAGCCAAAAGCAAACAGGGCAGGGCGGTGCGCAGCTTCATCACTCAGTTCTCCAACGTTTCGGCGTCGACACGATAAGACGTGACGACAAACCCGAGCGGGTTGGCCCAGACCTGCTGCAACCGCTGACGGGTTTCCGGGCGAAACTCGTAGCGCAGCGTGGCGACGTAGGGCCGTGTCACAGTCCTGTTGTCACGCGGTTTTCGAAGTGTCTTCGTGAACCGCACCTGCGCCACCCCGGGTTCGACCTGGTTCACAGACCGAATGACCACGTCGATCTTCGCGTCCCGTCCATAGACCGAGATCGGATAGTCAGGATTGGTCGAAGACCAAAGATCGCGAAGCGTGCGCGCGGCGTCTTCGTCGGATCTTTGAAGGACCGAATTGATCCGTTCTTCACCGTCGGTCAGGTCGTAGGTTTCGCGATCATCCACGTAGGCGACCAGATTGGCCTGAATGATCGCATCACTTTCGTCGAGGCTGAGCGCCTCGACAGCGGCAACACGGTCCATTTCGCCGGTTTCCTTGTCGACGACGACCACGAAGGTCTCGACCGTCTTGAGCGGGAACAAAGCAACGGCTCCCACGAAACCGACCAAACCGATGATCACACCAGCAGCGGCGACAAAGTAGGCAAAACGCTCGCGCCTGCGTGGCCCAAAGATGAAGTCGGCCTCGAAAGCGTCCTGATCGAACTCCGCGCGGGTCATGTCTTGCGAAAGGATTTTGTCAGCGCGAGCGCGGCTGCAGGCGTCCAACGGATCAATTCGTTGCTCTTCGTGGCCGCACCGCTCACTTCGCGTCGTAGCTCGTACGGCGTTCTGCCGGTCAAGATGCGTCCTGCACCACCCGCGCCATACTCTCCAGCGTTGACCACGCCGCGTCGCGCCAATCCCGTCAGGCCGATCGCATTCGAGGCGATGCCCATGACACCTGTGAGGTTGGATGCGATGAACGGGACGGCGGCCATCACGCCAGCTGAAAGGAGCAAGATCACGAGGAACGGCAGGATCAGGCTGACCGTTTCGACGTTGTCCGGGTCGGCGGAGGCGTCGCCAATAGACTCAGCGATGGCGACGATGATCCCGGCGGCTCCGGCAGCGGCCACAGGCATCAAGGCATAGCCGATGGTTGCCCGTGTCCAGGCTTCGAAAAGCGATTGGGTCGGTTTGAAGAGCGACGTCAGGATCATGAACGGCGCGATGACGATCATCAGTGTGAAAACGATACGCGCGTAGGCGATGATCCCGGCGGTGACGGCTGCGAAGATGGCGGACAGAACGAAGAAAATCGCCCCGAGCACTGCGCCAAACACCCAGCCCGCACGGTCGCCGATGGCGTCACCATAGGCGGTGATCCGGTTCACCATGCTGTCGAGGCTTTCGTAGACCCCTGCTTCGTCACCGGTGTCGGTCAGGTCTAGTATTGCTGCCCCGATGCTATCTGGCACATCGACCGCAATGCGGTACACGACGGAAAAGTTGTCCCAGCTTTGGGCAAAAATAGAAATCAGGGACAGTTTGAGCCCAAAGGCAAATGCGCTGCCAAAGGTCATCGGACGCAGCTGCATGACAACTGATATGCCGAGTATAATCAGCAAGACTATTCCGCCAACCGACAGAACATCACCAACAACGGCAGCGCCATCTGCAAAACCGGACTCGGCCACAGTGTCGATAGCTTCATCGACCTGTTCGAGTATGTCTCGTATGATACCCATCAGGAAGAACAGGCCGCGTCCCGTTCAGCCAATAGCTTATCAGCGTGTTCCCTTAGTTCCGAAGTGTCGAAAGGGCGTTTGGGATCGTCCGAGACGCGATATTCCTCCCCTGCCTCCAAGACCTCATCCCACTCAATCTCTGTAAGAAGGCAGTCACAGGAGCCAGTCTCTCTCCATGCTTCAGCGGCCATGATGCGCAAAATCGCGCGGTAGCCGTTGCGGATATATGCGCTTTCCGCGAGGTCCTTTGGCGGCCGCGGAGCCTTGCATTCTGTTTGGTCTTCGGTCGGTTGCGCCATGGTTTCGAACCCGCCCTGGGAGGTTTGAGCGCTCAATGTCAGCGGCATGCAGACCAGCGCAAACGCGGTCAGAAGAATGGGGGTCAATTGGATCATTTCGGCACCTCCATGGAGCGGAATTTTCGCTCCTCGGCGAGGGTTGCGGCATCAACAACACCCAACTGCCCGCCATTGACGCCGGCGGCCGCTTCCAAACGCCAGATCTGCGTGAGGATGATGCCGAGCTCGGCAGTCACGCGCGTGTTGAGATCGACCGCGGCTTTCAGACCGCCTTGGTCGTCGATCAACCCCACCATGGTCTCAAGACGGCCAAGGCTTTCCCCGGCTTCGACATGGCTTTCCTGAGCGGCAACCGACAGCATGGCGCTGGACCCGGCTTGCGTCGCGATCCGATTGTCTGCGGGCTCATCGCTGGTCGCCAGGGATGTCAGGCGCTCTTGGGTGAACCCGCTGCCGGACAGAACCCGTTCAACGGCAGCATCCAGCTCCGCCCCCGGTCGAAAGCCGCTCAGAAAGTCACCGCTCGAAATGGCTTCAGCTGTCGCGAGTGGTGCTGTCAGCTTGCCGCGGACCCTCTCGAACTCTTCGACGGTCGCGAAAAGCTGGCCCAATTCATTGCCATCGATGAGAGAGGCCAGTTGCCCCTCGAGGTTCAGAAGCTGGCTCAATTGCGTTTCCAACTCCTGCCGCATCGTCGCGAGCTGTTGCAGCTGGACATTCAGGTCCTCCGCCATGTGTTCGAGCTGTAAGACCAATTGTCGAAGGTTCGAATTGTCGAATGTCGGGACACCCTGGGCATCGGCTTGATCTGCGGGCGTGACGGCGAGAAGCGTGGCGAAGGCGGTGCCGAAGGTCTTTCCTTTCATCGGATGACTCCCATGCGCATGAAGTCGCGCTCAGAGAGCCGGTCCGCAGCCAGATGTTGGCCATGGGCTGCCTCGCGCTGACGGTTGGAAGCCATCAGACGAACGCGAAGGTTGAGGATGCGGCCGATTTCGGCCTTGGCGTAGGTGTTGAGCTCGAAGGCCCGTTTGATATCCGGCGTCTCGTCGATCTGCCGGATGATCGCGGCGAGCCTATTGATGACTTGCTCGGTCGTGGCGTGGCTATCGGCGGCGTAGTAAACACTGGCTTCTGAGATGCTGCTGTACTCCGCAAGCGCCATGTCCGACGGCGAGAGCGTGCCGAGCGCATCCGCCCCACCAATAACGGCGAGGTATTCGTTGTAGAACCGCGAGATATTCCGGACATAGCCCTGGGTTTCGGCAAAGGGTGGCACGCCGCCATATTCATGGACCCGGCCCGGTCCGGCATTATAGGCGGCAAGTGCATACGGGATGTTTCCGAAGGTGTTGAGTTGCGTCGTGATGTACCGCGCGCCGCCGCGGAGGTTGTCCATCACATCGTAGCGGTCCACACCCATATCTGACGCCGTTCCCGGCATGAGCTGTGTCAGGCCGTAGGCGCCCACGGGGCTTTGCGCGGTGACGCTGAACCGGCTTTCCTGTTTGATCAGCGCCTGGAAAAGGCAGCGCCACTGGGTGGCCGAAAGACCGGCCCGCCGCACACCCGCTGATCCGGCATATTCATCGGCCACCCGCACAATCATCATCTCGACGGTCTCGCGTCCCTCCCCGAAGAGGCGGCTGTCCATGGGATGATTGGTGGCAACGGGGTAGACATCGCCCGCAGGGAAGTCCGCGTTTCCTTCCAGCGCGCGAATGTCGAGCCCCGGGCCGGTGAGCGCGGCTGACATCGCCTCCAGCACCCGAAGCTGATCGGATTGAACCGATGAGAGCGTTTCGCCCGTGTTCAGTTGGTCGCGCTGTGCCTCCATATCGTCCCCCAGTTTCGAGAGGATGGTGAAAAGCTGCCCAAGCCCTGCGTTGTCTTGCGTCGGCACACCTTGCGCTTGGGCGAGGGGCGTCGAGCAGACCAGAATGGCAATGAGAGAGGCCGCTGGTTTCATGGGCCGCGCCCGATCGCTTCGAAGTCGCAGTCCTTGGTGCCTTGCGCTGCAAAGGAGAGTACCTCTGTGCTGGCCCGGCTCACGGCAGGCGCGCCGTCGCGACCAAAGCACGGCGAGGTGGCATCGGTGTAGCGTTCACAGGCGGTGAGTATGGCCGCCAGAAAGATCAGAGCTAATCGCATAGCTGCCTCCAGAATTCAGGAGAGCTGCGCCAATTGTTGCCAAGCTGCGCCTCAGCGGATCGACCTCCCCCCAAAATGGTAAGAAGCGGCCCAAGCGCGGAGAGGTCAGCATCGACAAAGACGCTGTCGCCCGCGGATCGCACCAGCGCGATGCGCTGGCCTGCCGTGGGTCTTGTCAACAGCTCGGCTTCCTTTTCGTTTACGCGCAGGAAGTCGTAGTCAGCAGGGGTGGCCCGCTCGTTGGGGAACAGGATTTGCGTCGATACCGTCTCGATGATGGTCTTGCCAACCCGAGCCTCTCGCAATTGACTGGGGTATTGGGTCATCATCACGACGACGCAGTTCATCTTGCGGAGGGTGACGAGCCAGTTCTCGAGCCTCGCCGCGAAATAGGGATCGTCGAGAAGCTTCCAGGCTTCGTCCAGAACAATCACTGTCGGTCGGCGATCTTCCACGATCCGCTCGATCCGGCGCAGGATGTAGGACAGGACGGCCATGCGTTCGGTCGACATGTCGAGGATCTCGGTCATGTCGAATCCGACAATGTCGCCGTCCATGTGCATGGCATCGTTTTCCTGCGGCATACCGAAGACCCAGCCATAACGACCGCCCGGTGCCCATTCCCCAACACGCGCCTGCAACTCGCCATCGTCGTCGAGCGATTGGAACAAGGTCTGGAACGAGACAAACCGTTGCAGCGAGGGGCCGGCATCCGCATTTTGCGACACCGCGCTCTGAATGTGCCGAGACTGCTCTCCGGACAGATCGCCCGCCCGCGCCAGAAGCGTCGCCAGCCATTCCGACAGCCAGGCCCGTCCGCGTTCATCCGTCTCTGTCTGCAGCGGGTTGAGGCCCGTCGGGATACCGGCAAGGATCGTATTGTAGTGACCGCCCAGGGCGCGCACCGCCATCTCGAGCCCGCGATCCTTGTCGAAGAAAAACAGCCGCGCGGCGACCCGCTGTGCTTGGGCGGCGAGAAAGGCGGTCGTGAGGGTTTTGCCGCTGCCCGTGCGACCCAGAACAAGCGTATGGCCAACGGTCGGTTCGCGCTCGGGCGACCCGGGTTCGTGGAAATTGAGGCCGTAGGCACAGGTGCCCGTCGTCGGGAAGACTGTCACGCGCGCTCCCCACGGCGTCTCTCGATCCGAACGTCCTTCGACGCATCCATGCAGCGCTGAGAAATCCGCAAAGTTGATCGTGGAGATCGGTGTCTTTCTAGCACGGTAGCCATAGTTACCGGGAGCCTGCCCAAAATAGGTCGCCTTGAGAGCCATATTCTCTCGTACGATCACGGCCATGATTTCCTGCCCCAGACGTTTGATCTCGGCTGCGGCCTGTTCGAGCGTCGGTTGATCGGGCGCGTAGACGGCGATGGACAGGTGATGATCGCCGAACGCAATGCGCCCGGCTTCCTGATCATCGGCCGCTTCCATGAGCTGATCCCGCAAGGAGACTGCCGCGTCATCGGCCGCACGCATCTGCCGAACGATCCGTTGAATCCGTTCTGCCATGATGTTTGTGGGGATCGGCGTGAAGGAATTGGTCAGCACGATATCAAGCGGAAGGTCGAGACCGTCAAACAGAGAGACATCCGTAAGCGCGGGATAGCTCTTGATGCTGAAGAGAGCCCCATACCGTGTCTCGCCCGTCGTGCCACATGTGATCCGAGCCGTATCTCCGTCAAAAGTTGCTCGGCAGGACCCAAGCGCGTAGCCTAGGGGCAGGGGGGCGTTTGGTCGCGCAATCGGGGCGTATTGGCCGGTGAGCAGCGTCGCAAGAAACCCGAGCCATTCGCCGGTGGTGTTGTCGAGACGAACGGGTTTTGCAGGTGCAAGCGCAGTCTCGAAAAACCCGGCCACTTCATCGAGTTCCCGCGCGCGACCCGCGCGGTCTTTCATCCAGGTTCGCTTGGCAAAAGCGTTGAACAGTGGGACCCGTGCCCCGATCTCCGGACGTCGCAATATGCTGAGATAGAGTTGCGGCTTTTTGGGCGCGAGTTGCGCGATGTAATCTTGCCAGCGTCGGTCGATCTCCGCTGCAAAGCCGTCGCCTTGTACAGGACGCATCGCGAGCTTCTGAGGGACAAATATGCGATGGACATAGAAGCCGTAGAGATTGCCCGTTTGCGCGATGACCGCCGCGACCGCGCGTTTCATAGCATCGAGATCGACGTCCGGTGTCGTCGGTGCCGCAAGTCCCTCGAGGCGGAGCGTGGCCATCAGATCGCCCTCCCGCAAGACCATGACGTCGGGTTCGGCGAAGGCGATGTAGGGCAAATGCTCGGCGAGATGGCTTTCGCGTGCCAGGGCGGTGCCGCTGGTTTCAATGACCGCCGGGCTGGGCTTTGCGTATTTCATCCCGTCAAGCGCCATAGCTGTCTCCGCCGTGAAGCGCTCGATTGCGCGTGCCGCGCACCGTGCCGTAGGAGACGCGCAGGACTTCGAAGAAATGCGGCTCCTTGTCCGCAACAAACCAGAGGACGGGATAGGCGAGCGCGCCGACCAGAAAGAAGACCGGTGACTTCGTCCAGATAAAGGGCAGGACCACGCCAAGCGTGAGCACGACGAGATATCCGACCGGCAAGCCGAGATATTTCGGTGGGCGGGCCAACCCGAGAAAGAGAGGGGATCGCATGGCCATCAGGTAAACCCGTCAACGATGGTGCCCGCGGAGAAGATCAGGACGATCCCGATCACCACGGAGGCGAACCATCCCCAGTTGAGCCGCCCCATCATGCACATGAAGCCGGTGCCGATGACGGCGAGCGTCGCGACCGCGATGCCGATTGGGCCGGTGAGCGCCGCTTCGATTGTCTCGAGCATTGTCTGGATGGGCGAGAGGTCCTGGGCGAGGGCAGGGGAGGCCCATAAGGCCAGAAGGCCAATGATTGGAGGTAGGTATCCTGGAGGCAATCTTCGCATCGGTTTCCCTCGTTTCAGGTCTTACTTCAGGTCGAGCACGACGACGGGACGCGTGGCGTCGCGCATCGTCGGTCCGGTCAGGTCTTGCGTGGCTGCGCCGGAAAGGCGCGCTCGGATGCGATGCACCCGGGCGATGTAGTCGCGTGTTTCCGTGAAGGGCGGCACGCCCCCGTATTCTACGACGCGATGCGGACCGGCGTTGTAGGCCGCCAGCGCAAGGTCGATGTCGTTGAAGGATGCCAGCTGCGCCAAAAGGTACCGTGCTGACCCGTCGAGGTTCTGCGCGATATCGGTTCTGTCTACGCCAAGGTCGTGTGCGGTGGCGGCCATGAGTTGGCCGAGACCATAAGCGCCTTTGTCACTGATGGCGTCAGGGCGATAAGCGCTTTCAGCTTCGATCAAGGCGCGGAACAGAGCCAGCCAGTCATCGGAGCTGATCTCGAGTGCTCGAAGGGCTCGGTTGCGTTCATGTCTTGAAGCTGTCGCATGAATGGCCGCCAGCACATCCGACGGGGCCATGGTTGCAAAGCTTTGCGAGTGTGTGGGCGGGGGGTTCTTGTCTACCTGGCCGTGAACCGTCCAGCCGTCAGTTGTTCTGACGCTTCCGTCCGCTCCGAAGATCATCGCCTCCGCCAGGAGCGTCGAAGGGGATAGAGTAGTCGCTGTCAAAACACAGAGTGCGACCATCGCCGAACTCGTGGTGATGTTTGAAGAGGCCGGGCCAGATGTTGAAGAGGCGGGGTTCTGGTCCGTAGGGTCCGAACCGTGTCGAGACCAGGATCGCCTCGGGCTCTCCTTCGCGCAGGTAGACACACTGATAGCGGGGCTTCCCATCGTCCGTGAACTCGACAAGCTCGTACCGACAGCGGAAGTCGACTCCCGACCCGATGAGGTCCTTCACCCCATCAATAGTAATCAAGATTTGGTCTCTTGCGATCGGCACCGGACTCCCCCACTGGGAGTCCTTCTACTATCGGCAGCATTCCGCAGAAAGCCATCACTCTGCAATATATAATATTGCGCAATACGTATTTTGAGCGAGAATTGGCCTAATCACTTCAGGAGGCCGATATGAAACACACCCGCCTTGCGTCACTGGCTTTGGCAGCCGGGCTGACGGTCGACGCCCAGCAAGCCCATGCCTACGATATGGATTGCGCCATCATGCTCTGTATGGCCGGTGGGTTTCCATCGAGTGCTGTGTGTTCCGCCGCCTATGCCGAAATGATCCGGCGGATTACGCCCTGGCCGAGCCGGCCACCCTTTGGGGTCTGCACCTATGCTGCCGTTCCGGTCGCTTTGGGTGGACCGGGTGGAGAGGATGCTCTCGATATTTCGACAGCGGACTACGAATGGCTACGCCGAACGCGCGTGCTTTGGTGGCGCGGTCGATCTTATGAGCCGCGCGATGAGCCACGTCAGTGGGACTGGTCCATCAGATCCTGCGATCATGAAAACAAGAACTGTCATTACATCGTGCGCGTCTATGGCTCACATTCGCCTTGGCCGGCTTCGTTCGCGTCGGAAAACGGCCAGGACATCCCGACACCCGGTTCGGGTGGGCTTTGGGCCTTCTACAGCAGGGCCGTCATGATGGAGTATGGCGATTACGACGGCGCCATGGATTACACCGATTGGGTCAGATACTGAGGCTTCGTTCGGTAACTACAGGTATTCAATATCGGCACGGGCTTGCGCCGCCAGTTTCGACAGGCCATGCCGGGTCAGGTCGAGCAGGAACTTGGACGGCGTCATCGGCGGGTTTTCATACCTTTTTCTCACGCGGCGGAGTGCACGTGCGCCGCCGGATGGATACAGGTCGTAGGTATTGGCGAGCATGTCATCCGCGCCGAGCGTTTCGACGCCATAGTCGTCGAGAATTTCGCTTGGGAAGTCTCGATGGTTTTCTGTCACAATAACCTGTGCCGAGCATCGGATCGCTGCCGCGAGAACGTGTCTGTCGTCCGGGTCCGGCAGGTCCAGACCAGCAATCAAGGGCTGGTATCCGGTCACGAAGCATTCTTCGAAGGTCTCTCTGATCGCGGCTTCCTGCTGGCGAATGCTCTCTTCGAGATGTGGTTTGAGCGCGATCAGGTTGCGTGTCCATTCGTCGAGAATCTCATCGGTGACCCTGGCCCGAAACAGGCCTTCTTGTGTGAACGTCAAGAGGACGTCCCGAACCCGGAACGGAAACAGGACGTTGGCATCGAGGACAACCACGAAGGGGTTGGCCACAAAGCTCATGCGTTGTCGAACTCCTGACCCAATCGCGCAAGGTCGCGCATCGCCTGCTCCTGGCGCCGCTCTTTCTCTTCCCGGTATTGCATGAGCGCCGTCAGAGGCACGCGCCGGTGCTTGCCGACCTCTTCAAATCGGATCTTCCCCTCCTTGAGCAACTTCGTGAGATGAGGGCGGGACACGTTCAGCATGTCGGCGGCCTCTTGGGTTGTGAGCATGGTGCCGACCGGAACGAGCGTGACCATGTTGCCATTGCTCACATGGCCGAGCAGTTCGATGATCAGTTTTCCAACCTCTGGCGCGATGGAGACCGGATCTCCGTTCTCTCCCGAGACTTTCAAGCCTCCGTCCAGTTCCATAGCCACGGCGATGGCTGTCGCAGCATGCGCGGCACTGTCGATTTCTTCTGGGGTCGGCGGGCGCTCCATAAGCCCGCTCTGGGCTGGTCTTTCCGCGGTATCGGCCATGGTTTTTCTCCTCGATTCACCCCTTAGATGTACCCAGGGAGTCACGCATGCAATAGAAATAAACGGAATAAGTGAAATAAGTGTAACGATTTCGATAGACAGGTCGCGCCATCGAGTGTAAACAAAACAGGAACAGAATCGCCTTACGGAGTAGTATCATGGGCAAGAACACGAAACGCACCTCGCGCAAAGTCGCATCGCAGGCAGCGGCCACGCTAAGCGACCCGAACGCCTCCGCAACCGCCAAGAGCCTAGCGGCATCGGCGCTGGCGCAGTCCGGGACTGGTAAACAGACGGGGGCGGCGATGGAGGACAAAGCCTCCAAGGTCCTGCAAAGCGAAAAGTACAGCAGTGACACGAAATCGTTGGCAGGAACGGTTCTCTCGCAATCGAACAAGGCGCGCTAGACTAGGCGGGTCCGGATCTATCGAGATCGATATCTCTTTCGATGATATTGACTACGCAAATCTCCTCGGGCCTTACGAGCCAGACCCGCGTGCGGTCGCCGGTGTTCCAGAGATGCTCTTGCCAGACGACAAGTTCTGACCCGTTCACGATTGCTACGCCTTCGCGCACGGGCACGCCTTTGAGCGGACGATCATCCACCCGCCATCCCGGAGCAGGGTGTCGTCCGGCCTCCTAGCTGCGGGGTTTGAGAAGTTCCGAAGGATCGATGTTCAGAGCTTGGGCGATCTTTTCGAGCGTTGTCAGCGAAGCGGAATACTTGGCGTTTTCGATCTTGCCGACATAGCCGCGGTTCACACTTGCACGATGCGCCAATTCCTCCTGGCTGATGCCCTTGGCGCGCCGGGCATCTTGAAGATTCAGACCTACTCGTTCCTTCAAATTCATGACCGAAGCTCGGCCATGATGTGGCGTATTTAACCACGCAATATACTATACATTCGACGATGAAGCGGCTGATACTGTGTGATTTTCTGTTTCTAAAGGTGTCGATCAAGCTCGCCATTTGATTGAATAAGATAGCATGGTGACTTCATGCAGCGAGGCGGAGTGGTCCTGTTGGGCAGAGTTTTGCCCATCGTCGCGGCTGAGGCAGGGGTGCGTCGCAATGTGAACTCTCGCTGAAGTGCACTTCCTGATATGTCGTTTTACTCCAATCGGTTCTGGATCTCCATCAGCTTGGTTTCGAAGATCTCCGCCGGGGTGTGGTAGCCGAGGCATTTGCGCGGCGTAGAATTGAGGCGATGGCAAATCGACCTCAAATATCGATTTGTCAGCGCTGTCGGTGTGGTTGATCTGGGGAGGTACTTCCGTAGCCTGTTGTTCGTGTTCTCGACCGTGCCTTTCTGGTAAGGCGCTTGCGGATCACAAAACCATGCATCCGCGCCGATCCCGGCCTTGAGATGTTTCCAGGCCGAGAACTCGGTGCCGCGGTCGAAGGTGATCGATTGACGCGCATCAGCGGGCAGGGGGGCCAGGCCTTGGATCAACGCCTCCATGATCGGTTTGGATTGGCGATCCTCGTTGCGCATGACGACAGCATAGCGGCTGACACGCTCGACCAGGGACGTGACATTCACCTTCCCATGCTCTTTGCGGAACATCATCAAATCGCATTCCCAGTGGCCGAACTCAGCGCGTTCAGAGATACGCTCGGGTCTATGGGACAGGCTTTGCGTGTCGAAGATGCGGGTTCTGTTTTGCCTACGGTAACCACGCGGCCTTCGGCGACGGCGATGCTCGGGCAGGTGCCGGTAGAACTGCTCCTCGCGACCGTCCTTGGAGTAAGCGAAACGATAGATTGTCTCGTGACTGACGCGGATCGGATGTCGTTCTAGGGTAGTGTCAAAGATCTTTCGCACTTTTGATTTTCACGCGACGACGGCTCCTTGGGTTTGATCCGCGAATAGCGGGGTCATGTTCATGTACTTGCGGGTCGACCAATGTGTCCCTGCGATGTGGCGCAGGCGCGCCGCGGCCAGGTTCAGGCAGGACTTTCCATCCGGGAATGCGCCAACGACGCGTGTGCGTCGTCTGATCTCACGCATGATCCGTTCGAGTGGGTTGTTGGTCCTGAGCTTGATCCAATGGCTGTCGGGGAAGCCGTAGTACGCCAGCGTCTCGTGGCCGTGCTTTTCGAGCAGTTCGGCGGCCTTGGCCAGCTTCATGGCGCGCAGATCGGCGATCACCGCCTGCATCTTCTCAGCCGCGGCCTTGCGGTCCTCCTGGGCGTGGATGGCTTTCAGCATCTTCGACACGTCCCGTACCTTGCCAGAAGGCACGAGGCCGAAGACGTTCCGGTAAAAGTGCACCACGCAGCGTTGCCACCGGGCGTCCGACAGAAACTCGGCAGCACTCTCCACGAGCCCGCGGCAGGCGTCAGAGACGACGAGTTGCACGCCTGACAGGCCGCGATCCACGAGGTGCCGCAGGAATGCCGACCAGCCCGACTTGTCTTCCTTAGGGCCTTCCATGATGCCCAGAATCTCCCGATAGCCGTCCGTGGTGACGCCGATAGCCACCAGAAGAGAGACGTTGCGCACCTCGCCCGCCCATGAGCGCTTCATCACGATGCCATCCAAGAAGACGTACGGGTGATCCCCCTCGATCGGCCGGTGCCGCCATTCGTCTATCTTGGCGTAAATCTTCTTGTTGAGATTGCTCACTGTGCCCGGGCTGACACGCGTGCCCCAGAGCGCCTCGGTGATGTCCTCGACGCGGCGGACTGAAACGCCGGCGAGATACATCTCGATCATGGCCTCTTCCACGCTGCTCTCGCGGCGTTTATACCGCTCGATGATGGCCGTCTCGAAGGTCTGCTTGCGCAGCTTCGGCATCTTCAGCTTCACCGGTCCGGCCTTCGTGTCCAGCGACCGCTCGTAGCTACCGGCGCGGGTGTCTTTGCGACCCTCGTTCCGCTCATACTTGCTCGCGCCGCACAAACGGTCGGCTTCCGCATCAAACATCGCGTTCAAGGCCTCCTCGACGGTGCCGCGCACCATCTCCCCAAGGTGATCGCGAATGCGCGCCTCGTCGATCTGTATCACTTGCCCAATCGGTTTGGGCTTCTCATTCTCATCCATTCTTTGCTCCTCTCGGACAGTGTGAAAGGAGCCGTCATCACGGTCAATTGTGCGAAAAACTCTTTACGTTATCCGTTCTAGCCGCATGCGTCCCGCTATCTGTTCAGGAGACCATCCGGCCTTCAGTCGATCTTCGATGGCTTCCTTCAGTTCTGGATGCACGATCATCTTCCGATGGATCGCACGGCGCGCCTCATATTTGTTCTGAGCGACAAGCGCGTGATAGCCGTTCAGCTCCGGCAATTCGGTGTCCGTGTACTGGTTCCGTTTGATATCGCGGTAGATGGTTGAAGCGTCACGGCCCAACCGATCTGCTATCTCGGCAATTGGCATTTTGGCCCCAAGCCAGCTAGCCAGCTTGCGGCGTTCATCCAGTCTCAGGTGAGAGTAGTGGGTTCCCATTCTTCGTACTCCATGCAACGTTCTGTTTTAATACAGAATTTGCACTTCGTTTGTGAATCCACCGCTACAGTGTTCTGAGTCCGATAAGGTTTATTATGTTCATTCTAATTTAAATGCACTGTTCTGGACTACGTCTACCGTCGCACATCAAACGGCAACTCTGGCACCCGAAGCACAGGCCCGCAAACTGCGGATTGTAACGCTATGGTCTCCGACTGAGCCAGTCAAACTCAGTGTCACCGACACAGTTAATGATCCTCCATAATCTGATTTTGGTATTTGTCGCCGCAGTGCCATACGCTTCTCTATCGAGCACTGAAAGCGTAATTGCGTATGAAGGATACTCAAAGGATATTGCATGTAGAGACCACCGATTGACGGTCACACAGATCAATTTTTCAATAGAAGAACAATCGAAGGTGAACGGGTAGAGAAATCCGGTATGAGGTTCATACTCAATAGTTGCGGTTGCATCAGTCATTGTGAGTGTTGCCATCAACTGTGGGCCACCTCGTTCCTGAAGCTCCAACCGACAAACCGTGTCGGCAAGCAATGGCCCAGCACTAGCTACAAGTGCAAAGATCAGAATGCTAGTTTTTGTCACACCCAAGATCTTTCCTTTTTGCGAAATTCTTGCATCGCCATTTACCTTGCGCCTCATTGAAGCAGAGCCATAGTCTGCATTTACCTGACTCGTCATGTTTCAAAGTCTTGCCACGATTATTCCAAGCAGTTCGAGGCCTCGGTGACGTGGTTAGATTTCTGGCGTTTTCTGACACCCCATACATTTGCGAAGGTCAGCCTTAAAAAGTGCATCGTCAACGCCATGTTCTTTGCTGGCGTCTTCGACCGTGTGAAAAGAACTCACCATGCAACCGACGCACAACATTTTATACTTAATGAAAACTGGAATTGTTTGCGGCCATTGCGTCATCAGCGCGCATAGCGAGAGATCATTCAGGTCGTCACATTTGGGCCTTTGCATATCAGCCTCACGAGTGCCTAAACTTTCATCCTAACGGAATCGGTCGCAGCGTCTTTGCGCTAGCACAAACTCGCTGTCACAAGCATATTTCAAACCTTAGCTCGGAAGATGCGGGTGTTCCCGCCGTAGCTTTAGCATTCCCAAGATCGATTGCGCTTTTGCAGCAACATGCATGGAGCCAGTTCACCTAACACCGGGCACCAAGCGTTGAAGCGAATGAACTTAATTCACTCTGCGATGTGTTGTTTAGCAAGAATGGCCCTGCCTGCGATGATGGCAATGGCCACCCAAACGATGAGGCGCAAGGTCATCGCGCCCACCGTGCGCATCTCGAAGGCTCCACCCCCATAGATGTGCAGACCAAAAAGTGCGAACACAGCCGCGATCGAGACAGCTATTGTGATAGCGATCCAAACCGCCCAGCGACGCAACATCGCTATCCCAACGCCAGCCAGAACATAGACAAACCCCGATAGAAAATTGAACCACAATACGAAGTAAACCGCGTTGCCAGCTGCTGCCTGCGCAGCTTCACCACCGAAAAGCACTCGGCCACCGGACAGTATCGTCAGAACTCCAAAGACAATGGCGACGCCTGCAGCAGTTTTCATTGGCCAATTTCTGTTTGAAAGGTTCTTCACGACACTTCCTCCTCTTGATCTTCCAAAACTCCATCGCGCAGGTGAAACAACCGGTCGAAGCGGTCGTAGATCTTTTCGTCATGGGTGACGGCGACAATGCAGGCATCCTGTTCGGCAGCCAGTTTGCGCAGAAGATCCATCACGATCCCCGCGCGTTTGCTGTCCAGCGCCGCCGTAGGCTCGTCCGCAAGGATGATGCGCGGACTGTTCGCGAGCGCGCGCGCGATAGCCACGCGTTGCGCTTCACCTCCCGACAGAAGTGCCGGCATGGCGTCCTTGCGATGGCCTACTTCAAGATAATCGAGCAACTCCACAGCCCGCTCTTGAGCCTCCACAGACGATCGACCCGCCAGCGTCAACACCAAGGCGACATTGTCACGGGCGTTGAGAAACGGAAGCAGGTTGTGGAACTGGAAGATGAAGCCGATCTTGTCGAGCCGCAGGCGGCGCAGATCGCCGCGCAGGGCGCGGTTGTCATAGACCAGTTCGCCGTCCAGTGTCACCCGGCCTACGGTCGGCGCGATGATGCAGCCGATAACGTTGAGCAGTGTGGTCTTGCCCGACCCCGACGGGCCCAGCAGGGCCACGACCTCGCCACGGCGTACGGTCAGGTCAATGTCGCGCAGCGCATCGACGCGCGCCTCGCCCTCGCCAAAATGCTTGGAGACGCCGGCGATCTCGATCAGGGGCTGGCGCGCGTCATCCATTGTTCAGCCTCCGATCGCTGTTGCCGGATCAACCTTCAGCGCGGCGCGGACACCAAGCCCGCTGGCGACGATACAAACCACGATGATAATCCCGCCGAGTGCCGCCGCATTCACCGGCTCCAGCACGACGCGGCGGGGGAAGTAGTCCTTGACCAGCAGGATCAGGATCAGGCCGAAACTCCAGCCAACCATACCCAGGGCTAGCGATTGTTGCACGATCAGGCTGACGATGGTGCGATCGGGCGCGCCGATCAGTTTCAAGGTGGCGATCTGCTTCAGTTTCTCCATCGTCATTGTGTAGATGATCAGCGCGATCACCACGGCCGAGACCGTCAGCAGAATACCGAGGAACAGGCCGATCTGCCGCTTGGCGCGGTCCACGACCGACCCGATCAGGATCGCCTCCTGCTCTGCCTGCGTCAGCGCGCCGAGGTGCTTCCACTGACGAACAGTGGTGGCGACACCCAGCGGATCGGCCGCGGGTTCGAGCCGCGCGATGACCGCCGCAACGGTGTCGGCGCTTTTCAGCAGGCCGGCACCCCGGGCGGTCTGGACTCGCTGGGCTGGCGGGGCAAGTTGCGATTGCAGGGTTTGCGCATCTGGAAGCGTGATGAACGCGGCAGGGTCGCCGCCCGAATTCATCGTATCCTCGACCAGGCCGACGACAGCAAAGCTGTTGCGGCCGAGGCGGATGCGGTCGCCGACGACAAGCCCGGTCTGCCGGTCGGCCACCAGTTCGAAATGGGTCTGCGTGATGCCGCGCCCCTCGGCAATGGTCTGCGGCCCACCTGGGCGCCCTGGCTCATAGCCGATGACATACAGGCGCAGTGTTTCGCCCGCATGGCGTGCCTCGACGGTCTGGTAGGTGATGCTGCCCGCTTCTGCCACGCCATGCAGCCGGGCGACGGCATCGCGGGTTCTGCCAGGGATCTTTGAGGCCTCCGCAAAGGGGCCTTGCGTGCCCGATTCCACCACCCATAAATCGGCCTGCGGTGCCTTCACAATATTCAATGCGTCGGCGACCAGACCGTTGTAGATCCCGATCATCGCCAGCACGACCGCCATCAGCAGACTGAGACCAAGACAGGTCAGCACAAATCGAAACAGGTTGTGGCGCACATCGCGGTAGGCAAGGTTCATGATGCCCCTCCCCCCAAAACACGCGCCATCCGCCCTTCGGACAGGCCTTTCACGGGAGCCGAGACCACCTGGTCACCCTCGGCCAGTCCGTTCAAGATCTGCAGCCGGGCGTCTTCCGTGCGATGGCCGAACACCGCAGAAACCTTGGTCAGTTTCCCGTCCCGCACCACCCAAACGCGGCCCTGGTGCCCATCGAAACCGCTGACGGCAATCTCGGGCACAAGGAAGGCTTCGGTCAGAAGAGCGACGGTGATCCTGACTTCGGCCTGTTCTCCCAGATAGACTTGCGGCGGACAGCGGTAGCACGCGATCCACACGCGCCGCTCCTCGTTGACGCGATCACTCTCGATTCCGATCCGCGCCACCGTGCCGCTAAAGACCTCGTGTGGCAGCGACCGCAGCCGAACCTCTGCCGACTGGCCCAAGGCAATGGCACCGGCACGCGCTTCGTCGACATAAGCCAGTGTCCAGACGGTTGTGGGGTCCATCAGCGTGAAAATCGGCTCGCCCGCACGCACGACCGTGCCCGCCTCGACGTGTCGATCTACGATAATCGCGTCGAAGGGTGCCCTCAGGACATGATGATCGAGGAGCGCTTGCTCGTAGCGCAATGCAGCTTCGGCATCGGCACGTTGTGCCAGCGCGACCGCGATATCGCTTTCGGCCACGGCAAGCTCCGCGGCCGCGACGTCCACGTCGCGCTGCGCTTCCTCCGCTCTTTGCGCAGAGATCGTGTTGCGGACGGCCAAGGCTTGTTGACGGGTATTGGTCGCCTCACGCTGTGCAAGAACGGCACGTGCACGCACGACGTTCGCGCGGGTTCGTCCAAGTGTCGCGTCCGCCGCTTCGGCGGATGCGGCGGCACGTGCCACCCGGGCCTCCTGTTCGGCGGCGTGCAGTCGCGCCAGTATCTGACCCCGCGCAACGGCATCGCCACCATCGACCTCCAGACCGGTCAAGGCGGCACCAACCTCGAACCCGATCCGGGAAACGATGCGCGCCTCAACTGTGCCAAGTCCGTAGACCCGGACCGGGACATCCCGATCGATGGTGACCACCGGCACCGCGATGGGGCGTTCGGTCAGAAAGACCCAACCGGCCACGCCGATCAATGCGATGACGGCAATGGCCACCAGGCCTTGGCGTGTTCTGCGTTTCATGAGCTTGGCTCCCCGTCTGGGGCGGCCCGAAACAGGCGCATCTGCGCGTCGAGAAGTCGCTCGCCCTCTTTCGCAAGCGGGAACGAGCGGTCACCGAGTGACCAACGCAGCGCCATCCCCTGTATCAGCGAAATCAACAGGACCGCGGCATCTTCCGGGACAAGATCGGAGCGAACGCGCCCCGTATCACGGGCGCGGGTGAGCTCCGCCAGCAGCAGTCCCTGAAAACGCGTCATGAGGGCCCGAAAACTCTGACGCAGATCGCCGTTTTCGGTTTGCAATTCGTGTGAATGCAGGATCGCGGGGATCGCAGGATTGGCTTCGATCTGGCGAAATTGAACGAGAACGAGCGCGACCAGCTGTCGATCCGGCTCACGCTCTTTCGCCAGTGCCCCCTCCCATGCGTTTGTCATCCTTTCGGTGATGACCTCTGCCACCGCCTGCCAAAGGGCCTGTTTCGTCGGGAAGTGTCGGAAGATCGCGGGTTGGGTCAGCCCAACGGCATCCGCGACTGCCTGGGTCGTCAGCCGGTCCGGCCCAAGCTCATCAGCCAACCGCAGGGCGGTTGCAACGATCTCTGCCTTGCGATCATCGGCGGATTTGCGTGGCATGCCCGTTGTCCTAAGTTAGTTATCTATTACTAACTAATGCTGCTTCATCTCTCCTTCAAGTGTCTTTGTCGCCGTCAGTGTTTGTAAAATCCTGACAGCGCTCAAAACCGACGAGACAAAGATCAACCTCAGCGGCGCGACATATCTTTGGGCGCTAGATGCGAGGTTACCTCATTATTCTGATTTCGGATCGGCACAGCGAACAGCCCTTAAGATCATTGGAAGGTACAAAAACCGCTCGGCACGTAACAAATCGTACTGCCCCCAAATCTGGAGCATTCCAAGCCGCAATCCCTTGCATGTCGGAATCTTCATCTTATCCAACGTTTTCCAGTCGAACATCGTTAAACTGCCGCAAACAGGCTATGATCTCGGCTTCAGTCGAAAACAGGCAGGCGGCAGTCGAAAGAGCATCGGCCAGACCTGCGGATTGCGCCGACACGGAAATTTCGGACCACATGGCCGCGACGGACGTCCCGCTCTTGGGATCGAGGATGTGGCTTTCCCCGCTGCTTCCCTTTCCGAAGGTCGTACCGCGCGGTGCCGACGTGGCCAAGGCACGGGCCTTGAGAGGCACCTCTCCCCCGGCAGCAAGACGCACGGGCCAAGCGTCGCCGTCGGGAGCGCCGCCCAACGCGCGGAATTCGCCGGTATCGATCAGCACGTTGTCGAGCCCTTCACCCGCCAGCAGATCTGCGATGCGATCCGCGATGACGCCCTGCGCGATGCCGTTCAACGTCAGCGCCATGCCGGGCCGCAGCATGATCCGGTCGGGCGCGACCTGCACGCCGTCCCACCCGATCAGCGCGCGCGCGCGGCTGAGGTCGGTGTCCTTAGGCGCATGACCGGCAATGGCGGCGTCTGCGTAGGCCCGCCAGAGCGGCTGAACTGTCGGGTCGAACCGGCCTTCAGTTGCCGCAAGAACGCGACCGGCCAATGACAAGCATTCCAGAAGCTCGAACGGCGGCGCGGTGAGCGAGCCGTCCCGATTGAGCCGCGCCAGCGCGCTTTCGGGGCGGAAAAGGCTGAACACATCCTCCAGACGGTCGATCTCGGACGCGACGCGGGCCGCGATGGCGGCGGCGTCGGGATGGGCTAGCCGCAGCGTCGCGCGCGCGCCAAGCGCCCTGCCCTGCCACGTGTGCATTTCCGCCCGCGCCATCGCGGAGGCGGGAAAGGCGGTCGCGGCGGCGAGGATGGTCAGCATCCGGCGTCGGGATATCATTGTCATCTCAGTCTCCCATCTTGTCGGACAGCGCGCGCAGCCGGTCCTGAAACGCGCTGTCGTCAGTGTCGTGAACCAGATCCACCGGCGCCAGCACCGCCGCGTCGGGGATCTCGTCGAGCGTCATCACCGCGCCGCCGTTAGCCGAGGCGAAATCCTGCGCCGCGGCGGGGTCGGAGAAGGGCACCAGTTCGGGCGCGCCCATGCCGCCGACGACATCCGCGCCGACAACGAAAAGCGCATCCTGCGCGTCGATCCAGTTCTGCGCACCGGGGGAGTCCCAGCTTGCGCCCGCAGCCCCCATGTCGTTGACCCAGACGGCGACGACCTCGTGGCTTTGTTCGGGCATCCGCAGATAGGCCACCACGTCGCGCACCTGGCTGAAGAAAAGCGGCGCGCCGGGCAATCCGGCCAGATGTGCCTGCGCCTTGGGCCCGTCATGTTCGAGCAGGGTCATCTGGCAGTAATGCCCCACCGCGTCGGGGCTGAGCGCCACCGGAGTGACATCCTGCGCCACCTCTTCCTTGCAGGCAGCCAAGGCGAGGCAAAACAAGACAAACGAGAGGCGTTTCATGCGTCCACCTTTCTGAAGGTCAGCGCGGCCAGGGCCAGCGCGAGGAAGGGCCAGCTCACAACCGAGCACAGCGATTGCCATTGCGGGATTGCGCCCGCCGCACCCGCCACGCCCGAGGCGGCGGCGCTGGCCTCGGCGGCACTCAGGTTGAACAGGCGGAAGGCGTCGGCGGGATTGGCCAGAAGGGCGGCAGGAAAGACCTGCGTGGTGAAGAATCCGCCATCATCCGCTACAACCGCCGCCAGCAGCCCCAGATCGTAGAGCACGACAAGCCCGAGCCAGACGCCGATGGCCAGCCCCGCCGCCCCCGATGCACGCCGCGACAGGGCCGAGACCGCGTAGCCGATGCCGAGGAAGGTCGCGCCGAGCAGCACCGAGGTCCAGGTCAGCCGCCAGAGCGCGCCCAGACCCGCGACCGCCTCCGTATCGTTCAGGATGGCGATCAAGGCGGCTGATCCATAGCCTGCAACAAGCGCCACGATCAGGATCGCCACATGCGCCAGCAGCTTGCCCGCCAGCACTTCCCACCGCGCCACCGGGTAGGTCAGCAAGAGCGGCAGCGTGCCGCGTTCGACCTCTCCGGCGATGGCGTCGAAGGACATGAGCAGCGCCACCAGCGGCACCAGATAGACCGAGAGCGAGGTGAGCGAGGCGACCACCACCGACAGGCGGTCCGCCCCCAGCGCGCCGGTCGGCGCGGAGCCTGCGGCGGACAGGACGAGCGAGAACACCACCATCAGCAGCACCGCGATCAGCACCCAGCGGTTGCGCCGCGCGATGTTCGCCTCGATCCGGGCGGTGGCAAGGATGCGCGCGATCATTGGCCATCCCTCCGGCTGAAATGGCTGTAGATGTCCTCGAGGCTGGGAGGGATCACCTCCAGATCGGCGACCTTGCCACGCATCTCGGAAATCCGCGCCAGCGTGGCCAGCTTGTCGTCCTGAGCGCAGGTCAGGTGCAGGCCTTCCTTGGTCTGGATCGCATTTGGGAACGCTTCCATCAATTCGGACGCGTAGCCGTTGATCGCTGTCACATGCAGCGCCACCGGCAGCGCCGCCTCGCTGCGCAGATCGGAGAGCGAACCACCGGCCACCATGCGTCCGCCCGACAGGATAAGCAGCCGGTCGGTGCGCGCCTCCACTTCGGTGAGCGCGTGGCTCGACAGCAGGATGGCGGCCCCTTCGGCGGCAAGCCCGTCGAGCAGTTCGTAGAAATCGCGCCGCGACACCGGGTCGAGCCCGCTGGTCGGCTCATCGAGCACCAGCAGACGCGGATGCCCGATCAGCGCCTGCGCAAGGCCGACGCGCTGCCGCATGCCCTTGGAATAGGTGCCGATCCGGCGCGTCGCGGCATCGCCCAAACCGACCCGGCCCAGCAGGTCGCGCGCGCCTTTCGGATCGACGCCGCGCAGGCGCATGTAGAAGGTGATCTGTTCCAGCCCGGTCAGTGCGTAATGGAAGGCGGCGTTCTCGGGCAGATAGGCCACGCGCTCGCGCGCCTCCGCATCGCCGGGCGTCGCGCCGCAGACCGAGATCTCGCCGCCGTCGGGCGAAATCAGACCGAGAATGATCTTCATCAGCGTCGACTTGCCGGCACCGTTATGGCCCAGCAGCGCCACCCGTTCGCCGGGGGCGACGGTCAGCGACACATCGGTCAGGGCATGCACCCCGCCAAAGCGCTTAGTGAGACGAGAGATCGTTAACGTCGATGTCATTCATATCGCTTTCATCGCGGCGCACGGCGGCTTCGGCCTCCATCGCGGCGTAATCTTCGGGCACCGCGATCTGCGGCGCGGTCATCAGGGGCGCGCTGTCCACGACACCGCCTGGCAGCGTCGCCGGAAAGCTCGATTGTGCCCAGCGGATCAGTTGCACGGCCGGCGCGCCGGTTAGCAGGCGCGCGGCGGGTTGCGACCACAGGATGTGGTCCATCAGGTCGTTGGGCCGAAACGGGCTGTCGGCGATGCCGTCGCCACCAAGGTCGAAACCGGGATGGTCGGACCAGTAATTGCCTCGCCCCTCGAAGCTCCATTCGATATCGCGGGTGCCCACGTATTTCACCTGCTCGCGGTTGCCGATGAAGGCGTTGCCGGTCAGCACGTTGCGTTCGGACCCGGCGGTGAAATGGATGCCGATCTCGCAGCCCTCGAAGCGGTTGTTGTAGATCAGGTTCTTGTGCGCGTTGTAGATAAAGGTGCAGCGGTTCGCGCCGCCGCGCACGAGGTTGCCCGACACCTCGGCATTGTTGGCGTAGTTGAGCATCACGCCGTGGCTGATGTCGGACAGGCTCAGGTTGTCCTTCACGATGATGTTGTTCGAAAACATGATCGCGTAACCGAGCCCGTTGCCGATGGACACGTTGCCCGACACTTCAGAATCGTTGGTATACATGTAATGCACGGCGAAACGCAGGTCGCGGAAAAGGTTGTTGCGATAGGTGCCGGTGCGCGACGCATTGGAAAAGATGCCATCGCGGCCCCAGCGCACCGAATTGCCCTCGACCAGCGTGCCGGGAGAGTTCCAGACATAGATGCCGTTGCCCCGGTCATTGACACGGGCCTGCCGCGTGCCCTCGATGGTGTTGCGCAGCACCTGCGCGTCGCGCCCGCCATGCACATCGACACCGTGCAGGTTGCCGATCACCCGGTTGTCCGCGACCACGGCGCGATCCGCGCCCTTGAGGATTTTCACCCCCGCATCGAGCGCCTCGCTGTCCATGCCCGATCCGGTCACGGTCAGCCCCCGCAGCGTCACATCCGGCGCGTCGATGGTGACAACCGTGCCCTGGCCCATGCCGTCGATCATCGCCGTCTGCGGCCCGGTCAGGGTCAAGGGTCGGTCGATGGTGATGGCACCTTCGTAGCGTCCTTCGGAAAGCATCAGCACATCGCCGGGTTGGGCCCCGGCGATGGCTTTGGCAAGCGTGCCCTGCCCCGCCGGCACGGCGATCTCGGCCGCCCAAAGGGGCAGCGCGACAAGCAGCGTCAGCATAAGGGTCAGGACACGCAACATGGCTCAGCTCGCCCGCGGTTCGACGAACATCCGGCCGCGCATCTCCATGTGGAGCGCGTGGCAGAACCACTGGCAGTAGTACCAGTAGACACCCGGCTGCGCCGCGGTGAAGGTCACAGACGAGGTTGCCTGTGGCCCGACTTCCATCGCGAGACCGTGGTTGCCAAGGGTGAAGCCGTGGGTCAGGTCGTCGATGTCATCAAGGTTGGTGACATAGACGGTCACTTCATCCCCCTGCTGAACCGTGAACGTCTCGAGTGAAAAGTTCGGCGCTTGGCTCGACATATAGACACGCACCTTGTTGCCGTCGCGGATCACCGTGTCCTGCCAATCGTCGAGATCGACACCGTCGGCTTCGGCCTGATTGCGGGCGTCCTGCCACATCGGGTCATTCCGATCCCAGACCGATTTCGGGCTGACCTTGGACGGATCGACGATGATCGAGTCGTGCGGCTCGGCAAAGGTCGGACCGTCATGGATCAGCGTCAGGTCGTCCCCGTCGATCGCGAACAATTGTTCGTTTTCCGGCTTGAGCGGCCCGACATTGAGGAACCGGTCTTTGGAAAACTTGTTCATCGTCAGGTAGTACTTGTCGGTCGCGTCAAGCGTTTCGCCCATCACGGTCGAGTTGTGGCCCGGCTGGTAATGCACGTCCTTCTTGACGATGATTGGATCCACGTCTGCACCGTTATACAGTTCGATTGCCTTCTCAATGTTCCACTTCACCACCTGGCTGTCGAGGAAGAGCGTCGTATAGGCGTTGCCCTTGCCGTCGTAGCAAGTGTGAAGCGGCCCAAGCCCCAGTTCCGGTTCGGCCACCACGACGCTGCGCGGATCGGCGTCTTCGTTGAACACCGCGTCGAGCTTGCGCACGTCGATCACGGACACGGTCGGCGACAGCTTGCCCGCAACGCAGAGGTGAACCTTGTCGGGCGCCATGTTGATGCCGTGCGGGTTGTTCGGAATCGGGATGTAGCGGGTGTACTTGTTGTTCTGCCCCTTGCGCCCGTCCAGCACCTTGACGCCGTTCAGTTCTTGGTAATCCCCCGCCTCAATGCCTTTCTCGATCTCGGCGATGTTGAAGACAACGACGTGGTCCATGTCCTTCTCGGTCATCTCGGGCAGGGTCATCCCCATTTCCGAGTTGTACGATGTCGAGAAGGCGTATTTGCCGTCGTAATCGCAATCGGTGTTGTCGAGGTTGCCCGTCACCATCACCTGCCATGCGACCGTCATTTCGTCGGCATTGATGGCGGTGTAGAAGTTTACGTACTTGTCGGGCTCATCGAGGATCTGCCCGTCATTGACCATCGGCACTTCGTCCTCGCCGTTGGCGAATACGTAGTTGGTGCGCGGCCATTTTTGCGGACGCAGGCCGTGGATCGCCTTGGCGTTCGGGATCTCGATGATCTTGTCACATTTCATAACGTCGCAGCGCACGCGGGCAACGCGGGTGTTGGCCTTGTCATTCATGAACAGATAGCGCCCGTCATAGGTGCCTTCGGTGAAGGACATATGCGGGTGGTGCAAATCGCCGTTGGGCGGGAATTCATGACCGTTGGCAGCCAGATAGGCCTTGGTCTTTTCGGTCAGGCCTTCGGTCAGGATTTTCTTGGACTCGTTCGTGATGCCCCATCCGGTGGCCGAGCAGATGTTGAACACCGGCACGCGCATCAATTCACGCATCGACGGGATGCCGAGAATCCGCATCTCGCCGCACTGGCCCGAGGACCAGAAGCCGTAATATTCGTCAAGCTGACCGGGGGCCACTTCGGCACCGGTTGCGGCGCGTACGCTTGTCGTGCCGGCAACGGTAGCCGCGCCTACTGCGGCGGTTCCCGTCAGCATCGCGCGAGAGCCGAACGCTCCGGCAAGTGCCGCGCCCCCGGCCGTGGCGCCCAGAAGGCCCCGGCGTGTGATTGGCAGTTTCTTTCCCTCAGACATAAAATATCCTTTCAGGTTGCAGGGTGAGTCTTGGGTTGGTTCGGATGCCCCGAGATGTCGCGGCTCAGATCGGGAGCGGCCCCGACCTTGGCGCGCCGCTTGATCTTCTTGATGACGACCGGGCATTGGGTTGTGGACTGGTACAGCACCTGGCAGTGCAGGCAGTTGATGCATTCATTCGGATTGATCTCACCCGTGGGGTGGATCGCCTGAACCGGACATTGGTGCGCGCAGGTCTGACACGGGTTGCCGCACTCGTGATAGCGCTTGAGCCAGTCGAACATGCGCAACCGCGCCGGGATCGCAAGCGCCGCGCCTAGCGGGCACAGGTAGCGGCAGAAGAACCGTTCGACGAAGAGACCCGCGATCAACAATGCGGCGGCGTAGGCGACAAAGGGCCAGGCGCGCATGAAGTTCAGGATGATCGCGGTCTTGAACGGCTCCACTTCGGCCAATCGCTCGGCCTGTTCGATGCTCATGAGGGACACGCCAAACAGCCCGAGGAAGATCATGTATTTCACCGGCCAGAGCCGTTCGTTAAGGCCCCAGGGCAGCGTCCATTGCGGGATCCGCAGCGCGCGCGCGATCTGGTTGAGCAATTCCTGCAAGGCGCCGAACGGGCACAGCCAACCGCAATAGGCACCGCGCCCCCAGAACAGAAGTGCTGCGGCGACCGAGAACCACAGGATAAAGGTCAGCGGGTCGAGCAGGAACGCCTGCCAACTGAAGCCCGAGGTCAATGAGTTGAAAAGCGCGATGAGGTTCACGACGGACAGCTGCGCATTGGCGTACCAGCCAAGATACACAAGGACAACCGTTAGGAACGTCATGCGAAACCAGAAGAAGACGCGTTCGTTGCGGGTGGCGATGCCCTGAAAGAAAAACACCAGCGTCAGCAGCGCGAGCATCCCGCCGACCACGGCGATTTCCGTGGTCTTGTCCGCCCAGATGCGTTTCCAAAGCGCCTGATGCGCCTGATCTTCGGATTGCGTGGTGACAGTGGTCACGGCCGCCGGAACCTCGGGCGCGGTGGCCGGAGCGATGGACCGCAGGTATTGATCCGGCAGACGGTAGCCCAGATCGAACGTGGTGAAGATCTTTTCGATCGCGCCGACCTCGCGCTGTACCAGAAGCTGAATGCGGAACGGTTCGGTCGGATCGAAGCCGCTGTCTGCGGGGATCTTGAACAGGTCCGCCTCGTTGAACTGGGGCGCGCCCTCGGCGTCGATACCGTTGATGCGCTGGTGCATCCGGTCACGGAAGCGCACCGAGATATCGTCCTGAATGAGAACGATCCGGTCGAAAATCCCGCCGCGCACGTAGCCGGAGCCCTTGAAGGAATAAAGCCCACGGCCAAAGATCGCGACCGCGTGATCACCCTCGTCCAGCCAGGATTGAAGGTTGTCAGCACGCGCATCGCCCAGGATCGCCGTCGCAATCGCGGGGTGCGAGATCAGGGTGGCCTGCATCTCTATGAAGGTGGTTTCCGGCGCTTCGGTCAGCGCGCGGTCGTCGGCGCGGGGATCGTCCATCGCGGCAAAGGCAGCGTTGACCTGTCCTACGTCCAGCGACAACCGTCGCAGCGTGCCGTCGCCTTCCAGCGTCATCCAGTCGTCGGCAGCGATGGCGTCCGGATCGATCTCGAACTGCGGCCCGATTTCGACCTCCACGGCAAGCCCGCCAAGCCCCAGCTGCCGCGCGACCTTCAGACCGGCGCGGATGATGGAGTCGTCGATCACCATGATCGTCACGGTCGCGCCCGAGATGATGTCGAGCTCATGCGCCGTGCCGCCGGATTCGGCCTCGGCCACAAGATCGAGGCCACGATAGTTCGCCACCAGCGCCTTGACCTTGGCATCCGGTATCCCGATCAGAACGATCGGTTCGTAGTGTTTGACAAGTTCGACACCGATCACCTGGGCCGCATCATCAACGGCGACCATCGTATGGATCGGCTTGCCGGAATAGCCCGTTGTCGAAACGAAATCCGACGTGATGAAGGCCCAGCCGATCTGCTCTTGGTCGCGGAGCACCTGAACGACCGGCAGATCGTCGTGAACGCGCCCAAAGCTTGTCGCCCCTTCGACCACATCTCCGGCAGCGATATCGGGCAGGAGGCGGGACAGTTCGGACTGCGCCTGCACCGACTGCGTGAAGAGCAGCGTCGCGAGGCACAAAAGCGATACCCTGAGAAGGGAGCGAAGAAAGATCATGAGCGGATTTCCGTTTGGTCAATCTGCCCAAGCTGCGCTGCCGGAGGGCCGCGCTGATCGGCAGAAAGGTATTCAATTCGAGGGATCAACACGCCAGTGGCGTTAACCGAAGCTGGCTGTTCGAGAAACGGGGCCGTCATGTCGGGGATCACGGCCGCCACGGACAGGTCACCAGCCATGATGCAGCAGGCATGGGTGCGGTCGCAATCGTCCGTTGGCGTGACCGGCTGACCATTCCGCCCAAGCCGCACCACCTTCACCACACCGTCAAGACACAGCTCCACCATCGTCGCGTCAGACATCGCCATCGCACGCGCCGCCGGACCCGAAAAGACGAGCGACAGTGACAGACATGCCAGAAGAAGAGTTGAGACGACGGTTCGCATGACGCCTTCTTTATTCGGTCTCAAGCGCGCCAAGTTTGATCTAGCGCAAATAGAAACATTTAAGATCTGCCTTCTGACCCGAGGTCATTCAGAAAAGGCTGGCAAGAGGCACCCCGACCGCATCGGAATCGATCTGCAAAGACCAAGCCACATTATCGTGGCGCTCATCTCGTTCGGTTCAAGTGCTTGTCAAACTTAACAAAAAGCCAAAGCACCAAGGGATTCGCGTTGCTCCCTCATCGCGCGCATCGGTTGAAGTCCGCGCGACACCTGCACACGATCGCTTCGTTGCCGGTGTCGATGAACCGACACTCCTGAACGCGACACCGTGTGCACGACTCAGGCCTAACAGAACCGGACGCTTTGGCGCAAGGATTCTCCGATCCCGCCGCAAAAGCCGCGCTTCGCCATGGCGATGGAGCCAAAATCCACCGAGCACATTAGGCGCTATCAGGAGAAAGCTGCTACCCGGCACGTCCCCCAAGAGGAACCCTGACAGCCGGGTACATTTTTTGTTGCTGAATTTGATCTACTGCAAAGTCAGCTTTTCCAAATCCGCGCATATGGGGGTCATGGAACATATAGACACCCTCAAGGCGCTTGGCCTTTTCGATGCGCGCGTGCCGCGCTACACATCTTATCCCACTGCAGCGGTCTTCTCGCCGCAGATCGGCGGCGCGTTTCAGAAAGCGGCGCTGGAAGGGCTTGATCCGGCGGACCCGGTTTCCGTCTACATCCACATCCCCTTTTGCGAACGGCTTTGCTGGTTCTGCGCCTGTCATACGCAGGGCACGCAGACGCTCGGACCGGTCGAAAGCTATATCGGCACGCTCGAAGCGGAGCTTGAATTGCTGCGCCGGACCCTGCCCTCCGGCCTGCGCATGGGCCGTCTGCATTGGGGCGGCGGCACGCCAACGATCCTGCCGCCGCCGCTGATCCATCGGCTGGCCAAGGCGATCCGCTCTGTCTTTCCCGAGGCCGAGCAACATGAATTCTCGGTCGAGATCGACCCGACGATGGTCGACCGCGCCAAGATCGACGCGCTGGCCGCCGAAGGGCTGACCCGCGCCTCCATCGGCATTCAGGATTTCGACCCCGAGGTGCAGCAGGCCATCGGCCGCCTGCAACCGTTCGAGGTAACGCGCGCCTGCGTCGACGATCTGCGTGCGGCGGGCATCACCTCGCTCAACACCGATCTGGTCTACGGCCTGCCGCATCAGACCCTCGCCCGGATCGAAGACACCATCGACAAGGTGCTGACCTTCGCCCCCGACCGCGTCGCGCTGTTCGGCTATGCGCATGTGCCCTGGGTGTCGAAGCGGCAAAAGCTGATCCCCGAAGGGGCATTGCCCGACGATCTGACGCGCTACAGGCTGGCCACCCGCGCAGCGGAGCGGTTCACGGATGCGGGCCTGACCGCCATCGGCATCGACCATTTCGCCCGCCCCGGCGACGACCTTGCGCAATCACTTGCCGCCGGCCGCTTGCGCCGGAACTTTCAAGGCTACACCGCCGACGCCTGCCAGACCCTGATCGGGCTTGGCGCCTCTTCAATCTCGCGGTTTCCGAGCGGCTATGTGCAGAACGCCCCTGCGACAGCAGCCTATATACAACGCCTCAATACGGGCGATTTTCCAGGTGCGCGAGGCTATCTTATGACAACCGAAGACCAGCTCCGCGCGCGCGCCATTGAACGATTGATGTGCATGTTCACACTCGATCTGCACGAACTCAAAGATGAGTTCGGCCCGTTTGCGGATACGCTGTCCTCATCGCTGGCCGAGATGGCTACGCGGTTTGCGCCTTTTGCCACGCTCACCGAAAACCGCCTCGACATAGCGCCGGCAGGCCGCGCTTTGACACGCATTATTGCATCGACTCTCGATCAACACGTGCCGGATGGCATAAAATATTCTCGCGCGTCGTAGAATCTCAGTTACACCAGTTACCAGATTCAGCCGACCGCGAATGCAAAGCCGCCAAGAGAGTGCCGAGCACGCCGCTTGGCTATTGCGGTTGCACGTGTCGGCTACAAAAGCACCGATCTGTTCACGCCGCGCGTTGGCGTGAGAGGTCTCAGGCCACATCCCGTTCCTTGTCCAACACGGCGTGTAGCCAACGGACCAAGACCTCCAGGGAAGGCTCGAGCTCCGTTGTTTCAGGGCCCACAAAGTCTTGAAAGGCCTCCAGGTTTAATGCGTTGACCCCAACAAGAACGGGGATATCGCGCGCAATGGCCTCTGCGATCACCGAACGGAAACCCCGACCATCGGCCTCGTGCTTTCCGAACTTGTTCACGATCAACAGCTCCGGGGCGGCCTCAAGCCCTGTCTCGACCAGTCCAACAGCCGTTTCGAGAGTGGCAGGGTCCAGTCGGCATCCCCTCGCCCCGGCCCCGAGGTTTTGGGAAATCCGCAACACAGGCCCATCCGGGAGCACCTTGACATCCATGTCGCACGGATGCGTGCCACAATCGGTGTTGATCTGAACCGTGCCGCATGTTCGATACCCGTCAGACGCGAGGTGTTGCGCCAAGGTGAAAAGCAACTGATCGGTATCACCGCGCCCAGGACCCATCGTATAAGCAATCTTCATGGTCTTTCTTCCTTTATCAATCACGGAAAGGCTGGAACTCGACCAGCGCACCTTCCGGCAGAACTTCAACTTCCGACGGAATCAAAATGACGCCATCTGCTGCGGGAAGCCGCGCCACGCGCCCGGAATGGGTGGTCTTGTCAAAGCGGACGATCTCACGGCCTGTGCTGTCGAAACCTGAGATTTCCGCGAGCCGCACTTCGCATCGCCCGTAGCTGTGGCGCAACTCCTGTGACAGCACCACATGACGGCGGTCGGGCGATGACGCGCTGTTCCCGGCAAGGGACTGGCAAAGCACCGTTCCGAAAAGCTGCCAGGTGACGAATGCGGAGAGCGGATTGCCTGGCAGCCCCAGCCAATGCGCCTGTCCCAAACGACCGTACGAGACCGGCTTGCCGGGTTTTATCGCAACGCCGCTGAACACCATATCCAGACCAAGATCACTCAAGGCGGGTTTGACATGATCTTCCTCACCCACCGATATCCCGCCGGTGGTGACGATCAGGTCGACCTCGTCGGCAAGCGCGCTGAGCTGCTGCCGCAGAGCTGCGCGATTGTCCCGAAACCCCAGGACATCGACCAATTCGATCTCCGGAGCAGGGATCAGAGCGCTTAGCATCGGCGTATTCACATCCCAGATGCCGCCAGAGCTCAATGTCCGGCCGGGGGAATTCACTTCATCACCGGTGACAACAAGCGCAACCCGAAGCCGACGGCGCACGCAAACGGTTGCCCGCCCTGCTGCCGCGCAGGCTGCGATATCACGCCCCGTCAGGGTGCGGCCCGCAGGGACAACCATGTCGCCCGCCGCCATGTCCTCGCCCTTGCGCCGGACATGCGCGCCTGCCAGAATCTCATGCGAAACGATAATGGTGTTTTCTGTGCGTCGGACGTTTTCCTGCATCACGACCGCATCCGCACCATCGGGCATCAGTGCGCCTGTAAAGATCTGTGCTGCCGCGCCCATCGGCAGCGGTTCCGAGCCGCGCTGCCCTGCCGGAATGCGGGTGACAACGGGAAGCCGCCACGGTCCCGGCCCGACCAGGCAGGCCGTGTTCAGCGCAAACCCGTCCATCGCGGCATTGTCAAACGGGGGGGCGGCCGCGATTGCAGAAATAGGTTCGGCCAGAGTTCGTCCACGCGCCCCGGCAAGTGCCACCTCTTCTGACTCCCGAACGTGTCCCGCGTTTCGCGATATCTGCGCAACCGCTTCATCGATTGATATCAAATCCCCCGGATGATCTGCAGAGCCGCATCCGCACCCCTGCTCTTCGATCCTCGTGAGAACAGTCATTTTGCAGCCTCCTGTTGGAAATGCCCCGGTCCCAAAGTGCAGTCGAGATCGCGCAACCGCCCGTCCTTCAGACCATAGATGAGTCCGTGAATGCGGATGTTGGCTTTTGCGCGCCAAGCTCTCTGGATGATCGGCGTTTCCGCAACACGCCGAACCCCTTCGATGACGTTGAATTCGGCCAGCCTGTCTTGCTTTGCTTCCGCGCAATCCTCCCGCGCGAGGTCCACGGCGTAGGCGCGGGCCAGGCGGCGGATCGGCTCCAACCAATGGTCGGCTAGGCCATGCGGCAGGTCCTCCGTGGCGGCCTTCACGCCGCCGCAGCCATAGTGGCCACAGACAATGATCTCGCGAACACGCAACGCATCGACGGCAAACTCAAGCGCCGAAAGCATGTTCATGTCGGCTGAATGGATCACATTAGCCACATTGCGATGGACGAATACTTCGCCGGGATCCAGCCCAGCGACGACATTGGCAGGCACTCTGCTGTCAGAGCAGCCGATCCAAAAGAACTCTGGCGATTGCTGTTGTGCCAGCCTCGGGAAATATCCCGGCTCCTCGGCATTGATCGTGTCAGACCACCGGGCATTTCGCTCCAGAAGATCAGCCAGCATGTTCCGCTCCTTGTTCGGTTGCCTGTCCCCGGCGCTCCAACATATGTGTGCGCATCGTTTCGAGATCGGCTTTGGTCAACCGCGCGCGGGCAAGCGGAAGGAGGATGGCATTTTCGAGGATCAGATGGCGCCGCGCATGTGTGGCGAAGTCCGACATCTTGGTGCAGTCCGTATCGGAAAGCGGCTCTTTGCGATCCGCTTGGGCCACGATCAACGCGGCAATGGCCGGCGAATCGCCAATCGCATGGCGGTGATCGGCTTGCAGACGCGTGATCATCTTGTCGATTTCTTCGTCCGGATCGCAGCGTTCGAGCATCAAGGGAAAGAGGTCACTCTCCTCGTCCGCAAGATGCTTTGGCAAATCGTCGATCAGGAATGTGCGCATCATTGCGATGTCTCCGTGATCGACCGGTTCTCCCTCCACCATGCGATCGATCAGGGTGCAGACTTCCCGCTCACGCAGGTGGTCTTCGGCCATGAAATCCAATGGATTCTCTAGCGTCACAAGGCGATGTGTTGCGCTGCGTGCCGTGTTCAGACGTCTGTCTCGATCTCGCGCCATCGGTCCTTCCTCCCGTTCAGACCTGCTTCAGATCCGCCCCTTCGATATCTGCGGATTGGACCAACTGGTCGACAAACCGCCGCGCTTCGCGCGCCCATGCGGCCTTTTCGAGCGCCTCCGCAATCCTGGCACGCACTGCAGCCAGGGGGAGAACTTGTCCCAAGGCCAGAGCGTCCATGCGAATGATGTGGTACCCGTGCCGTGTCAGGACCGGTTCGGATGTGACCTCCCCCTCAGCCAGAGTGCGCAGTGCGGCCTCGAATTCCGGAACTGTATCTCCCGGACCCAATTGGCCTAAAGCTCCGCCCGAGGATTTCGACCCACAGTCACTTTCGCGGGCGGCCAGAGCGGCAAATGCTTTCGGATCGTTTGACGCGATGTCCAACAGTTTTTGGGCGCGGTTCAACGCACGGTCTCGGGCTTCCGCGTCTCTTGGATCACAGGCAATGAGAATATGTGACACCTCCCAAAGTGGCGGGGACCGAAAGCGCGAGGGATCCTTGCTCCACTCGGCCTCGATTGCTGCGTCATCGGGGGCTCCGACATCGATGGCCTCTTCGAGGAGGCCCCGTATCCGGGCCTCCTCGTCGGTCTCGAAACGGCCCGGCCCCACCTCCTGCGGGTCAGCGGCAATGCCGCGTGATCGGGCTTCCTGCAGAAGCAGCGTTCGGATCGCAACTGCGTTGGCCGCTTTCCGCCAGGCAATTCCGGGCTTGCCCTTTGGGGCGTCCTGGTTCTGCGTTTCTGCGGCGACGAGCGTGTGCGGCACATGCTCGCCGTTCACGATCAGATCGGGAAACAATGCTGCATTCATGATCCCTACTCCGCCGGCGTTGCTTTGGGCGCAGCGCGCTTGGGCAGTGGTTTCTGCCGCCGCGAGCGCACCAATTGGTATCCGGGGCGCAACAGGTACCGGAACGGCGCGGCAAAACCGGACACCATGTGCACCAGCCGGGTGAACGGAAACAGTGCCGTAATGATGAGCCCGAGGAAGATGTGCAGTTTGTAGAGCCAGTGTACGTCAACCACCATGGCCCAGGCATTCAGGTTCCATGACACGATGCTCTGTGACCAGGTCATGAAGCGCACCATCTCCGCACCATCCATGTGCTGCAGGGTCTGGGTGATGGTCAGAAGGCCGATCACCAGCTGCCACCAGATCAACACCATGATGATGATGTCAGCCCAGCTGGATGTCATCCGGATACGGCTGTCGGCCAGGCGGCGGTGCAACAGGATTGTCGCACCGATCAATGCAGCGATGCCCGCAGGGCCGCCAATGAGCACGGCCATCCATTGCTTGACCCAATACGGCACGCCAATCGCGTCCAGCACCCAGACCGGGGTAAAGAGCCCGACCAGATGCCCGAAGAAGACGGTGATGATGCCGACGTGAAACAGGATCGACCCCCAGATCAGTTGCTTGCGACGCAACAGCTGGCTCGATGAGCTCTTCCACGTGAATTGATCCCGATCGTAGCGGGCGATCGAGCCGACCACGAGGATGGTCAACGCGGCATAGGGCATTATGCCGAAGATGATGAAGTCGATATCGAAATTGGCAAACATGGTGCTTTCTCCCTATTCGGCCGCGTGGTGCGGTGCGGGATTGACGGGTGTGTCCATGCGCGAAAGCATGTCACGAACTTGCGGGCACCCCGCATTCGGATCCGGGCCGAAAAGCACTTCGCTTTCTTCCCAAACCTCGTCGAGGGCCTCCAGATCGGAAGGATCGTCATCGGGCTGCGCCAGCATCTCGGCCACAGCGCCCTGGTCGGCCTTTGCGCCTGCCAGCTGCAAGAGGCTGGCAAACACAGCACCGTAGTTGCTTTCCCGCCGGCCAAGTCGTGCGTTCAACGCCTCAAAGATATGGGCTGCATCCGCGAGAATGTCCTGTGCTTCCGCGAAGGGACGCGTCGACAGGAATTCCAGCAGGACCGGCAGGTGATCAGGCAGTTCCGATGTATTCGGCTCGAAGCCGCCCGCGCGATAGGTCTCGATCAGAGACACCATCGCCCCGCCCCGGTCCCGGCTTTCGCCGTGGACATGCTCGAAGAGGTTGAGCGACAGGGTCCGCGATCGGTCGAAGAGCAGCACGAACTGTTCTTCGAGGTCATAGATGTCGCGCCCGCCAAGCTCCTCCACCAGCGGGCGCAACGCCCGACGGGCTGCTGCTGTCAAACGCGTGTCCGAGGCCAGAACGGCGCCGATCTCGGGCATGGCATGCTGCAGCTCGCGTGTCGGGTAGCTCAGAATGAGCGAGAGTGCTTTCAAAGTCCGGTCCATATCACATCGCCTCCGTGGGCATCTTGAGGGGCCTTTTGGAACCACCGAAGAGGGAACCCTTGGTTGATCCGCCGCCGCATCCATTGGTGTCGGTAAAGCCGCAGCCGCCACGCAGGTCATAGGCTTCTTCGACCTGCTCGCGGTGCGTGGTCGGGATGACGAACCGGTCTTCGTAATCTGCAAGGGCCATGATTTTATACATGTCCTCGATTACGCGACCGCTCAGGCCGACGCGGGCCGCAATGGCCTCGTCGATCACACCCTCGATGGTCTTGGTCCGCATGTAGGACCGCATGGCCAGCATACGCTCCAGCGCGTGCACCACCGGCTCTTCGTCTCCGGCCGTCAGCATGTTGGCGAGGTATTTCACCGGAATGCGCAGGTTCTTGACGTCGGGCATGCCACCATCGGTCCCGATCGCCCCGGCTTCCGCCGCGTTCTGGATCGGGCTGAGTGGCGGGATGTACCACACCATTGGCAGCGTCCGGTATTCGGGATGCAGCGGGAAGGCGACCTTCCACTCCATTGCCATCTTCCAGATCGGGCTTTCCTGCGCGGCCTTGATCCAATCCTCGGGAATGCCGTCGGCACGGGCCGTCTCAATAACCACCGGGTCTCTGGGGTCGAGGAAGACACCAAGCTGCGCATCATAGAGATCCTGTTCGTTCTCCATGTTGGCCGCATCTTCGATCTTGTCGGCATCATAGAGCATGACGCCGAGGTAGCGGATGCGCCCAACGCAGGTTTCCGAGCAGACAGTCGGGTTGCCGCTTTCGATCCGCGGATAGCACAGGGTGCATTTTTCGGATTTCCCGGATTCCCAGTTGTAGTAGATCTTCTTGTAGGGACAGCCCGAGACGCACATCCGCCAGCCCCGGCACTTCTCCTGGTCAATCAGGACGATGCCGTCCTCCTCGCGCTTGTAGATCGCACCCGATGGACACGAGGACGCGCAGGCCGGGTTAAGGCAGTGTTCGCACAAGCGGGGGAGATACATCATGAAGGTGTTCTCGTATTCCCCGTAAATCTCCTTCTGGATGCCTTCGAAGTTATAGTCCTCGGACCGTTTGGAGAATTCGCCGCCCAGGATTTCTTCCCAGTTCGGACCCTTCTCAATCTTCTCGATACGCTCGCCGGTGATCTTGGAGCGGGGACGTGCCGTCGGAAACGCCTCCATCTCGGGGGCGGATTTCAGATGATCGTAGTCGAAGTCGAACGGCTCATAATAGTCGTCGATTTCCGGCATGGACGGGTTGGCGAAAATGTTGGACAGGATGCGCCACTTGCTGCCCTGCTTAGGCTGCAGTTTGCCTGCCTTGGTCCGTTCCCAGCCGCCTTTCCAACGCTTCTGGTTTTCCCAATCCGTCGGATAACCTGTGCCCGGTTTCGTTTCCACGTTGTTGAACCAAGCGTATTCAACGCCATCCCGGCTCGTCCAGACGTTCTTGCAGGTGACAGAACAGGTGTGGCACCCGATACATTTGTCGAGGTTCAGCACCATGCCGATTTGTGCGCGGATTCTCATGTCGTGGCCTCCTGTGCAGGCGCTTTCCAGCTCTCTTCGCGGTCGAGCCAGTCAACTTTCTTCATTTTGCGGATGACCACGAGCTCGTCCCGGTTCGCGCCCACGGTGCCGTAATAGTTGAAGCCGTAGGATTGCTGGGCGTAGCCGCCGATCATATGGGTGGGTTTCAGGACCGTTCGGGTGACCGAATTGTGGATCCCTCCCCGGTGTCCGGTCTTCTCGGACCCCGGTGTGTTCACGATCTTTTCTTGAGCGTGATACATGAAGGTCGTGCCTTCCTTGATCCGTTGGGACACAACCGCTCGAGCGGTCAACGCGCCGTTGGTGTTGTAGACCTCGATCCAGTCGTTATCGACAATACCGGCGGATTTGGCGTCCACTTCGGAGATCCAGACCACCGGGCCGCCCCTGTTCAGCGTCAGCATCAACAGATTGTCGGTGTAGGTGGAGTGGATGCCCCATTTCTGGTGCGGTGTGATGAAGTTCAGCACAAGGGTGTCACCTTCGTCCTGCACCTCCTTGGTGATCGTCTTGAGGTCGATCGGAGGTCGATAGGACATGAGCCCTTCGCCGAAGGCCAACATCCACAGGTGGTCCTGATAGAGCTGTTGCCGCCCGGTCAGTGTCCGCCAGGGAATCAGTTCATGAACGTTGGTATAGCCTGCGTTGTAGCTGACCTTCTCGCTCTCGATCCCTGACCATGTCGGGCTCGAGATGATCTTGCGCGGCTGTGCGGCAATGTCGTGAAAGCGGATCTTCTGGTGATGCTCACCTTCGGCCAGATGCGCGTGTTCGCGCCCTGTCGCCTTGCCTAGCGCTTCCCAGGCTTTCACGGCCACGTTGCCATTGGTTTCTGGGGCCAGCATCAGGATGACTTCGCAGGCGTCGATCGCACTGTCGATCTTCGGCCGTCCGGCCGCGGAGCCGTCCAACTGCACGCCGTTCAATGCCGCCAGGTTGTCGATTTCCTCCTGCGTGTTCCAGATGATCCCCTTGCCGCCGTTCCCCAGCTTGTCGAGCGCCGGTCCAAGCGCCGTAAACCGGTCGTAGATCGCGGCGTAGTCCCGCTCGACTGCCACGTAAGCCGGCGCCGTCTTGCCGGGGATCAGGTCACATTCGCCTTTCTTCCAGTCCTTCACCTGATCCTGCGCAATCTCGGCAGGGGTGTCATGCAGGATCGGGAGAGCGACGATGTCGGTCTCCTTGCCCAGATAGCCCGGCACGATCTCCTGGAACTTCTTGGCGATGGCCTTGAAGATCTCCCAGTCGGATTTGCTTTCATAGGCTGGGTCCACGGCCGCCTGCAGCGGGTGGATGAAGGGGTGCATGTCCGACGTGTTCATGTCGTCCTTTTCATACCAACTGGCCGTCGGCAGAACGATGTCGGAGTAGACCGCCGTGGTGCTCATCCGGAAGTCGATGGTCACCAGCAGGTCCAGCTTGCCGCGCGGCGCGTCTTCATGCCACTTGGCTTCTTTGGGCAATTGGCGACCGTCCTCGCCCAGGTCCTTGCCCATGACGCCGTGGTCGGTGCCGAGCAGGTGCTTGAGGAAGTACTCGTGGCCCTTGCCCGAGGAGCCGAGCAGGTTGGACCGCCAGACAAACAGGTTGCGTGGCCAGTTGGCGGGGTTGTCCGGGTCCTCGCAGGACATTTCCAGATCGCCCGACTTGAGGTTCTCGGCCACATAAGCCGGGATTTCCTTGCCCGCTTCCTTCGCGGCCTTTGCGACCTCCAGCGGGTTTGTCTTGAGCTGTGGTGCCGAGGGCAACCAGCCCATGCGTTCCGCACGGATGTTGTAATCGATCAGGCTGATGTTCCAATCCCCCTCGGGGGCGGTCGGTGACAATATCTCCGAGGCCTCAAGCGTCTCGTAGCGCCACTGGTCGGTATGGGCATACCATGCGCTGGTCGAGTTCATGTGCCGCGGCGGGCGGTTCCAGTCGAGCGCGAAGGCCAGAGGCTGCCAGCCGGTCTGCGGGCGCAGTTTCTCCTGACCCACGTAATGCGCCCAACCGCCGCCGGACTGGCCGACGCAGCCGCACATCACCAGCATGTTGATGACACCCCGGTAGTTCATGTCCATGTGGAACCAGTGGTTCATCGCGGCCCCGATGATGATCATCGACTTGCCTTGGGTCTTCTCGGCATTGTCCGCGAATTCCCGGGCGACATGGATGATCTTGTCGGCCGGAACCCCGGTGATCTTTTCCGCCCAGGCAGGGGTGCCGGGCATGTCATCGGCATAGTCCGAAGTGACCCAGTCCCCGCCCAGTCCACGATCCAGACCGTAGTTGGCGCAGAACAGATCGAAAACTGTGGCCACGGAAATCTCACCATCCGCCGTCTTGATCTTCTTGACGGGGATGTTGCGGGTCAGCACGTTGGGGTGATCGGCGTCGGTCGCAAACTGACCGTACGCCTCCCCGCCAAAGTAGGGGAAATCGACGCCGACCACATCGTCATGGTCTTCGTCCAGAACGAAGGACATCTTCAGGCTGGTGTCCGCCTCGTGTGCCTTTTCTTCGAGGTTCCACTCCCCGTCTTCGCCCCAGCGATAGCCGACCGACCCATTGGGGGCGACAAGCCCTTTGGATTGCTCGTCATAGGCGACGGTCTTCCATTCGGGGTTGTTCTCTTCTTCGAGCTTGCCGTCCAGATCGTCGGCCCGCAGGAAGCGGCCCGGGACGAGCTTCCCGTCACGTTCGTCCAGTTTCACCAGCATCGGGAAGTCGGAGTACTTGCGGGTATAGTCCTCGAAATACGCGGCTTGGCGGTCGAGGTGGAACTCGCGCAGGATTACATGCCCAAAGGCCATGGCCAAGGCTGCATCGGTGCCCTGCTTGGCATTCAGCCAGACATCGCCGAACTTGGCGGCCTCGGAATAGTCGGGGCAGATGACGGCGGATTTGGTGCCCTTGTAGCGCGCCTCGGTGTAGAAATGCGCGTCCGGCGTCCGCGTCTGCGGCACGTTCGAGCCCCAGAGCAGCAGATAGCCCGCATTGTACCAGTCGGCACTTTCAGGCACGTCCGTCTGCTCGCCCCATGTCATCGGAGAGGCCGGCGGCAGGTCGCAATACCAATCGTAGAAGGACATGCAGACGCCCCCCATCAGCGAGAGGTAACGCGACCCTGCGGCGTAGGAGACCATCGACATCGCGGGGATCGGCGAGAAACCGAACACGCGGTCGGGCCCGTAGGTCTTGGCGGTGTAGGCATTGGCCGCCGCTGTGATCTCGGTCGCTTCGTCCCATGTGGCGCGCACGAACCCGCCCTTGCCGCGGGTCTCCACGTAGGAGGCCCGCAGGATCGGATCGGCCTGCAGCTTGGTCCAGGCCTCGATCGGGCTCATGGTTTCGCGCATCTTGCGCCAGACCTTCATCAGCCGTCCGCGGACCAGCGGGTTCTTCACGCGGTTGGCGCTGTAGAGATACCAGCTGTAGCTTGCGCCGCGGGCACAGCCGCGCGGTTCATGGTTCGGGAGGTCGGCCCGCGTGCGCGGATAATCGGTCTGTTGCGTCTCCCAGGTGACGATCCCGGACTTCACGTAGATCTTCCAGCTGCACGACCCGGTGCAGTTTACCCCATGTGTGGAGCGCACGACCTTATCGTGACGCCAGCGGTTGCGGTATGTGTCTTCCCAGTCGCGGTTCTCGCGGGTGACTTTGCCAAAGCCATCGGAAAACTGTTCAAGGTCCCTGGACTGGAGGAAGTTCAATCTGTCGAGCAGGTGGCTCATCTGGCGTCCTTTCTTATTCAGCAGGTTGCGCAGCGGCATCTGTGCCGCGACCGCGTTCAATGTCATAGAGAAGCCCGCCGGGCCGGGTGTAGTAGACCCAGGTCACGACCAGGCAGATCACGTAGAAGCCGAGGAAGGCCCAGAGCGCGCCATTCGGGGCTCCGGTCATGGCAATCGACGTGCCGTAGAGTTTGGGGATGAAGAAGGCCCCGTAAGCCGCAATCGCCGAGGTGAAGGCGATGATGGCAGCGCTTTCGCGTTCGGCCTGCCTGCGGCTTGCCACCGCGTCGAGTTCCGGCATCAGGCGCGGGATCTCACGTCCCATGATCGCGGGTATCATCTGGAAGGTGGAGGCGTTCCCCACGCCGGTCAGGAAGAACAGAGCCATGAAGCAGGCAAAGAAGCCCATGAAGCTGCCCCCCTGCCCGTCCGACGGCAGGAAGGAGATCACCCCGAAGACCGCGACGATCATGCCGGCGAAGGTCCAGAAGGTGACCCGCCCGCCGCCGAAACGGTCGCTGATCCAGCCCGTGCCCGCGCGGCTCAGCGCTCCAACGAGGGGTCCAAGGAACACGTACTGCAATGCATTCACTTCCGGGAACATCAACCGTGTCAGCAGCGGGAACCCGGCCGAGTAGCCGATGAAGCTGCCGAAGGTGCCGGTGTAGAGCACACACATCACCCAGTTGTGGAAGCGGCTGAAGATGATCGCCTGATCGCGGAAGCTGGCCTTGGCGTCGGCAATGTCGTTCATGCCAAGCCAGGCTGCCGCCGTGGCGACGAGGATGAAGGGCACCCAGACAAAGCCTGCGTTCTGCATCCAGAGCTGGCTGCCGTCATCCAGAGTGACGGGCGATCCGCCCATGGCACCGAATACACCGGCGGTGATCACGATCGGCACAAGGAATTGCATGACCGAGACACCGAGGTTGCCGAGACCCGCATTCAGTGCCAGCGCATTCCCCTTCTCTGCTTTCGGGAAGAAATAGGCGATGTTGGCCATGGAGGAGGCGAAGTTGCCGCCACCGAGGCCACACAGAAGCGCGAGCGCGAGGAAGATCAGATAGGGCGTTTCGGGGTTCTGAACGGCATAGCCGATCCCGATGGCCGGTAGCAGCAGCGATGCCGTTGACAGAGTTGTCCAAAGCCTGCCGCCGAAGATCGGCACCATGAAACTGTAGAAGATGCGCAAAGTCGCGCCCGACAGACCCGGCAGGGCAGCCAGCCAGAACAGCTGGGACGAGGTAAAGTCGAACCCGATGGCGGGCAAGCGGGCCACAACCATCGACCAGACCATCCAGACCGAGAAGGCCAGGAGCAGTGCCGGGATCGAGATCCACAGATTGCGGCGGGCGACGGCGCGCCCTTTCTGCTGCCAGAAGTCAGCGTTCTCGGGCTGCCACTCGGTCAGCGTCCGGGGCATGGCCGTTTTCTCGGGTGAGTGGATCTCCTGCATCTCGGGCAGCTCGGGGAGCGCATCGAGTGCGGGACCATGCGCCGCCCGCTCCATCGCGCGCACCGACAGGTGCATCCAGCCGAGTGCAATCGCGACCAGCGCAAACAGAAGCGCGAAACAGCTTGTGTAGATCCCCGTCAATTCAAGCAGGGCACCAAAGCCGATCGGCAGGACAAATCCCCCGAGGCCGCCGATCATGCCCACAAGTCCGCCGACCGCGCCGACATGGTGCGGATAATACACGGGGATGTGCTTGAACACGGCTGCCTTGCCGAGGCTCATGAAGAAGCCGAGGACAAAGAGCGTGATGACAAATGGCCAAAGCGCCATTTCGGTGGAGAAAGTGATGGGTCCGTTCTTGCCCTGGATGACATAGTCCGTCGGCGGGTACGACAGCATGAAGAGCAGCACCAGGCTGAACCCGAAGGTCCAGTACATGACCGCGCGTGCGCCGAACTTGTCGGAGAGATGTCCGCCATAGGCGCGGAAGAGCGAGGCCGAGAGGGAGAAAGCCGCAGCCGCCATACCGGCCGCCCGGACATCAAGCCCGTAGACATCGATCAGGTAGTGCGGCATCCAGAGCGCCAGCGCCACGAAGGCACCGAAGACGAAGAAATAATAGAGCGAAAAGCGCCAGACCTGGAGATTCCGAAGCGGTGCGAACTGCTGCATGAGGCTCGGCGCTTTGACTCCGGATTGACGCCGCGCCACCAACTCCGGATCGTCTTTGGCGAACAGGAAGAAGATGACGGCCATGATCGCCAGCCCGACCGCCCATACATGCGCGACGCCCTGCCAGCCGTAAGCCACCATGACAAAGGGAGCGACGAACTTGGTGACTGCGGCCCCCACGTTGCCCGCCCCGAAAATTCCGAGTGCCGTTCCCTGATGGCCCGCATCATAGAAACGCGACACATAGGCCACGCCGATGATGAAGGAACCGCCAGCCAAACCGATGCCGAGCGCCGCGACCAGATACATGATGTAGGTTGACGCGAATGTCAGCGCCCATGTGGCCAGCGCCGTCAGCAGCATCTGTGCGGTGAATACCATACGTCCACCGTATTTCTCGGTCCAGACCCCCAGGAACAGTCGCGAGATCGAGCCAGTCAGGATCGGTGTTGCCACCAACAGGCCGAACTGAGCCTCGTTGAGACCGAGCTCGGCCTTGATGCCGACCCCGATGATCGAAAAAATGGTCCAAACGGCAAAACAGGCTGTGAAGGCGATCGTGCTGAGCGCGAGGGCTCTGTTCTGGTCTGATCTTGGGACGGTTCCGGCACTGTCCATGGCATGTCCTCCTGGCATCTGTACGGCAAGAATGCCCTTTGCGGGCTTGCGGACAGGTGTGGCGGAGGTCGCGTGAACGGTGCTTGATCTGGATCAAGAAAACAGAATAATACAGCAAAATAAATATGTTATGCAGATTTATCAAGTCGGTGCACGCGGCGATCAAGTTCGGGTCCGGCAAAGGTCATACTGTTGATTGACATTTATCAATTATTGAAGAAACATATGTCAAAAAGGGATCGGGAGCCGCGAAGTCTGCAATGCCTGAGTCGTATGAAGAAGACATTCGCGCGCTCGAGCTGTTCGCGGAGATGGAAGAGGCAAATTTTGATGCCCTGATGCGGGGCGCCTATGTGCAGAATTTCCCGCCACGCATCGATCTGATCCATGAAGAAGACCGGCCTGATTTCCTACATGTCGTTCTGACCGGATCCGTCGATCTTTATTCGTCCTGGAATGGCCGCGAGAGTTCGATGGCCACGGTGCGGCCGATCTCGACCTTCATCCTTGCGGCAACCATCAACGACCTTCCCTATCTGATGTCCGCCCGCACATTGGAAAGAAGCCGTATCGTGTTAGTTCCTTCCACGGACGTGCGGCAAATCTTTTCCAAGGACCCCGCCTTCGCACGGGCGATCGTGACTGAATTGGCGCAGTGCTATCGGTCGGTCGTCAAGAACACCAAGGATCTGAAACTGCGCACGTCGCTGGAGCGGCTGGCCAACTACATCCTGCGTCAGCAAACGCTTTCCGGGTCGACCGAGTTCGACCTGACAATGGAGAAAAGGCGTCTGGCTTCCTTTCTCGGCATGACCCCGGAAAACCTGAGCCGCGCCTTCAAAGGCCTTGAGCCCTATGGCGTAAAGGTCTCCTCGAACCATATCTCAATCGTCGATCCCGATGAACTTGCCCGGTTCGCAAAGCCCAATCCCCTGATCGATGATCATACAACGTGAGGAGCGTCCAATGACAAAATCCATGCCTGGCGCGGCCGGTGACCTTGCAGAGCAGCACCCCGAAATCTGGAGCGCCTATTCCAGCCTCGGCGCAGCCTGCGCAGAGGCGGGTCCGTTGACCGATCGCGAGAAACGGTTGGTGAAACTGGCGCTTGCGATCGGGGCGGCCTCCGAAGGGGCCGTCCACTCGCACAGCCGCCGGGCGAAGACCGAGGGCGTCGAGAATGCGGCGCTGACGCAAGTGGCGCTACTGGCGATCGGCACGCTGGGCCTGCCGCGGGCCGTGGCGGCCAAAACCTGGATCGAGGACGTTCTCGGCGCGTAAAGTGACTTAGCGCGGTCTCAGCCCGTCAAACAGCGCTGCGTTCGGACAGAAGGACGGTGGCGGAGCACCGTGCTCGGCCTTTGCCAGCCAAGCCTTGCAGGCCTCGTCATTCCGACAGTTCAGACATCTGATGACGGCTGACTGAAGCTCCGAGTCCCCACACAGCCCGCGTTCAAGGGCCGTCATCACGCCGGTGATATCAAGCATATCTCCCATCTGGCCCAGCCGCGCCTCGCGCACAGCGTAAAAGCTGCCAAGTGCCTCGCGAATGGTCATGCGCCCGGTTCCTGTGTGTAGCCGTCTGTCTTCAAACGCAGGATCGTGTCCCGGTTCGGACAGAACGCAGGCGGCGGCACGCCATCGTCCGCTGTCGCAAGCCAGCTTGCGCAGGTTTCGCCGCTCTTGCATTCGTAGCAGTTGATAATGGTGTCGCGAATTTTGTCTTCCACGTCCTTCGGGATACGCCGTTTTGGGAGCGTGACACCCGTGACGTTGAGCATTTTCCGCCTGAGCGCCATGCGTTCTTCGAAGGCACCAATCGTTGTCTCGAACAAGCTTGTTGTCATGGCAAACACACCTCCCCTGTGTTGCACATGCAAATACTACAGGCCGAATTCAGGAATACCTTGATCTGGCGCAATTCGGCTCAAAATGAGACGCGCGGCGTCACCGGTTATCCGGGCACCACAAAAGCGCTCGCTACCCGGATATGTATCGCTCCAGTTGGTCGATCACGAAGCGCTGGTCGCTGATCTTGCTTTTTACCAGATCGCCGATCGAGACAATGCCAATGACCCGGTTCTCACGGATGACCGGCAAATGACGTATCTTCTTTTCCGTCATCAAAGCCAGACCCTGATCGGTAGACTGGCCGGGATCGGCGCATACAACCGGGGTTGTCATGATGTCCCTGACTTTGGTTTTGGGAGAGGATTTGCCCTTCAGAAAAACCCTTCGTGCGTAATGCCGCTCGGTAATAATCCCGACCAGCATCTCACCATCCAGAACAACAAGCGCCCCGATGTCATGATCGGCCATTGCCTGGATGGCATCGAGGACGGTGGCATCAGGCGGCACACTGAAGACCTCCGTGCCCTTCTCGTCCAGGATTTGCCGAAGCGTTTTCATCGGATACGGTTCCATCCATCAACTGCTGCAAGAGACTGTAGCCGATCTTGGTACGCGCGCCTTGATCAGAATCAATTATGGGTTTTCTCAGCCCAGCGGGCTGACGCCGAACAACCATGGATGCACCCAGATCAAGCCGACATAAAACGCGACGCCAGCGATCCCGCGGGCGATCGCCCCGCCCCAGGACGTCGGTCTGGCAGTCCCAAGGCTGGAGGTCACCTCGGCATGGAGACGGTGCCACGCCACCCCCATGTCACGCTGCCGCCGCCGGTCGACAAGACGCACGCCGATCGCGGCGAAGATCGCGAAAAACCCGAACAAGAGCACATGCGCCAGATCGCCGTTGGGCACGACATGCGCCAACGCCCAAAGCGACAATGCCAGAAGTATCGGGTGCCGCGTCATCCGAACTATTCCAGCGTGCGTCGGATCAAAGCGGTCGTTGTGCGCGCCGCCGAAGGAAAACGGGTTCGGCCGCCCGATGGCAAGCGCCAGGACCACGCAGACGGGCAGCATCACAGCAAGTGGCACATGCCCCTGCCACGGCGTCCAGTTCCACAGCAGCACGACAGGCGCGCGCCCGGCGGCGCCAATCAGCCAGACCAGTGCGGCCAGCGACAAAGCAGAATAGGCAATGGTGAACCCGCGTTGGCCCAACCGGGCCTGCAACCACGGCCGTATGGGAGGGCGCAAGGGGAGCGAATGTGTGACAAGAAAACCGACCCAGGCCAAGGTGAATTCCAGCCAGCCCACATCCTTACCCTCTGCGCTGCTTGTCTGGAGGCAATCGCAGCAGGAGTGGTCCATAGATCATGACGAACGCGCCGAAGCCCGTGATCCAGCCAAGGCCCGCGAGCAGGTGCAGCCTGTCCGCCTCGGACGGCCAGACCCCTGCACTCACCCGGGCCAGAACCGCCACGATCACAGCGACATAGATACCAATCGTTCCGATCCCGGCCGTCAGCGGCTGGCCAGTATGCCCCAGCGTGGCACGGGTCATCACGGCCATCGTCATCAGCCCGATCGCCCCGGCCATCCAAATATGCTGTGCCGCTGCCGCCCCGAAGAGATCTGGCCGGAGAGTTTCTGCGGCGATGGCGAGTGCCCCCAGAGGCACAAGGGCATAGGCGACGTGCAGAACGGCAACCAGCGGTTCGGGTCCCGTGCGATGCCCGGCCCACCGTGCCAGACGGACAGTATGCGCAATGCCCGCCAGAAGAAGCGCGAGACCCGCGACCGAGTGATCCGGAAAGGCGACCCAGATCAGAAGCGCCGCCAGAAGCAGCAGCAGGGCGCCCTTGTCGAGTTTCTGCATTGGCGGTGTCGGCAATTGTCCATCGCCACGTTTGACCAGCCAATTGCGCGTGAAAGACGGCACAATCCGCCCGCCAATCACGGCGATCATCATCACGCCAGCGCCAAGCCCCAGGCGCAAGCCATAGCCTTGCGCGGCATAGGAGCCAGTCGCGGCCTCCCAATGAAACAACGCATTGGCGAGCGTGAACACAGCCAGCATGCCAAGAACGAGAAGGTTCCTCCAATTTTTGCCCACGACAATCTCGCGCGCGATCATCAGGCCAAGGGCAACCGGCATCGCGAGGTCGACGACGGCGACCACAAGAGGCGGCAGCAGCAGCGACAGCCCTACGGCAACGCGCCCTGCCACCCAAAGCGCAGCCAGCCCGCCCAACGGCCAGCCGACAATCGGCAGCCGCCCGGTCCAGTTCGGCACCGCCGTCAGCAGGAATCCCGCAACGACGGCCGAGAGATACCCGAACAGGAATTCATGCGCATGCCATGACACCGGGTCGAATGCCGTTGGCACTGTCAGCGCCCCGGACAGCATTGGCACCCAGAGCGCCATGATCAGCACGGCCCAGACCGCAGCCCCGAAGAAAAAGGGGCGAAAGCCGAATGTGAGCAGTGCCGGGCCGCGCCAAGCGCGCATTTGCTCAGCCGTGGAGCTCATGGTGTTTGCCTGGAAACTTGCACGCCCTCTTGGGTCAGGATGACGTCCAAGGGAATATCGTGAGGCTGTGGGAAAATCGTTGTCAGGTAGGCGGAGTGAAACCCTATTCCGATGGTAAACGGCTGTGGCGTCAATGCGGCCAGCGTTCTGTCGAAATAGCCACCCCCATAGCCAAGTCGGAAGCCTGCGCTATCCCAGCCCACCAATGGCGCCAGCGTTATGTCGGGCGTCAGCGCATCTGCCTCGGGCGGCGGGACGGAAATGTTCCAACTCCCCAGCACCATGATTGTGTCGGGGGTCCAGCGGCGAAAAACAAGCGGCGCGGCCCTGTGTTCGACCAATGGCAAAGCAAGTGTGACACCTGCCGCGTGCAGATCGGCCATCAGCGGTCGCAGATCGGGCTCTCCCTTGATTGGCCAATACGCCGAGACCACCCTGCCCTGCGCCCTGTCAAAGCGCGTAAACAACAGCTCTCGCAGATGCTCGGCTAGCGCCCTTCCCACGGCTGCACGGCCCCTGACGCTGAGCGCTTGGCGCTCCGCGCGCAGTCGCGTACGTTCCGACGCTCGCCATCGCGCCACGTCCCGCGCCTGTTCGGGATCCACCGCCATCGGATCAAAATAGTCTGGCGCGATCTCGCCCGCGAGGCACGGCGGCGAGGCGAAACGGCTTCCAGTGTCTGTGATCCCCATTTCGCGAGCGCCCTCAAGCCGGCTCGAACTGTGGGAACAAGACATCGTTTTCCAGGCGCATATGCTCCTCCAAGTCGCCGAGGAACTCTGCCAGTCCGGTGTAAAGCGCAGTCCAGGTGCCGCAGGCCCCCGCCGGCAAGGTCAAATTGCAGGTCAGACGGCGGATATCGGCAATTTCGGTGGCGTGATTGTCGTGATCAGCACGCATGACCGCAATCGGGTTTTCGATGCCGGGCATCCCCCCCTTGCGGATGGCGGGGAAGAGGATCAGTTCCTCTTTTTTCATATGCACTTCCATATCGCCGATCATCCGCTCTAACAGGTTGGACAAACCCTCCGGCACATCATCATCACCGAAATGCACCGTTTCGACCCGTTCGGCCATCTGGGCAAGCAGCGGCAGCTGTTCACGGTGCCGCTCATGATAACGCGTTTCGATGTACCGGGTCAGCTCAGCAGGATCTTGTGGCGGGCTTGTATCAGGCATTGCAGCATCCTTTCGTCAGCGTAAGTTAGGAACGGTTTTTGAGTTGGCGCGAGCCGTGGCCTCCACGGCCATATGCAAAGAGTGTGCAATCCGCTCGGCGCGGATCATCACATGCGCGGCACCGGCAGGTGGGCAGGTCTCATAGGCGGTCTCGCGAAACAGGCTCAGCCAACGGTCGAAATGCGACCGTGATACCGGCAGATGCGCATGCGCTGGCACTGGTGCACCGTGATACTGCCCTGTCATCAACGCGACGGACGACCAAAAGGCTATCATCCGCGCAAGATGTGGCTCCCAGTCGGTGATGCGGCTTGCGAAGATCGGTCCGAGAACACTGTCTGCGCGAACCTTACCGTAAAATCGATGTACCAAATCCGTCAGCATCCCTTGATCGAGGCCGGTCTTGTCCATGATCGCGCGGGTCATCTCGGGTCGTGCTGATGAAATGCGCGGTTGTTCTGATTGCATGCCGACCATTCTGGCGTCCTGAGGGTTTTTCCGTTGCACCAAGACGTAGACCTGCTAATGGGTATTGTAAATACCTATTCATGTAGTGGAGAGCCCTTTGCGTCTCACATCTTTTACGGATTACGGCCTTCGCATGCTGATGCGCATGGCTGGTGCGCCGGACCGCGCCCACTCCACGGCCGAGATGGCCGATGAGTTCGGTCTGTCCCGCAATCACCTGAGCAAGATCATGCAGCGGTTGTCGGCAGCCGGTGTCGTCGAAACGCGGCGCGGGGGAGGCGGCGGAGCACGGCTTGCCAAACCGGCAAGCGATATTCCGCTCGGGGCGTTGATCAAGCTGCTGGAGGAAGATCAGCCCTTGGTCGAATGCTTCTCCACCGGAAATGCCTGCACGCTCGATGGCTCCTGCGGTCTCAAAGCCCGCCTGCGTGTGGCCGAGACCGCTTTTCTGGAATCGCTCGACCGCAGCACGCTCGCCGACATCGCATTGCGCCGATCGCAGAGCATGTGAGACAGGATAATGACGACATCACGTTCCAGGCCGACCACAACACCGGGCACGATTTCCTTTGACGGTGACCGCTTTCTGGTCCCGGCCGAACTGATCGCCACGGCGTTTGATCTGGCACCCGCCGACGTCCCCGACCTGATGCGGCACGGATCGATTACGAGCCGCAGTGAGACCGGGGTGGAGGAGGATGCAGGTCGTTGGCGTATCACGTTCTTCTACAATGGACGGGCGTTGCGTCTCACCATCGACGCTCAGGGGGAGGTCCTGAAACGTGCGCTGTTCGACACGCCCGGACGTTCCGGCTAAGCGACGGCGGGGCCGAACGCGGCGTTTTCGGAATCACGAGCACGGCCAAGGCAAATCGGTCGCCCTCGCGTCGGGCGTCTCTCGATCCCGGCTGCCTGAGCTGTAGCCATCAGGATACCGGTATCGCAGGAGGGGGAGGTTTGGCCTTGCGCCCCGGCGCCCAGAGGGCGCCGATCCGGCTCTAGGCGCCTGCCCCGGAGCCATCCATGTCTCCGCCCTTCGGGTCACGATCCGTGGCGCGGAATTCGAAGGTGTGCCCGGCGATGCCGGGCACATCGTTTATTGATATCCGCCTGACATCCGGACGACGGCGCGAACAGGGGCTCTGGTGCCGCTGGCGCGTCAGCCTCCGCCGGAGAAATCCGGTGCCTCCCGTCGGCTGATGCCGCCGGGTCCCTCCCGATTTCACCGCTCCGGCCCCCTGTGTCCCGCCGCCGCCCGGCCGCAGGTCGGGCTGTGCCCCTCCCTGCTCTGCCCTTCGGAAGACGCGGGGGTCTTCCGAACGTCAGAGACCGGGATGGCCCGCGCCCAAGGCGGACAATGGGCCACTGCACAAAAGACCCATGCCGCGCCAACCACGAAGGAAAGGAGCGAGACCATGGGCCTCGACCAATATGCCTATCTCAAGACACCCGAAAGCGGAGACGAAGGGGAAGTACCCGCCTTTGTCTGGCGCAAGCATTCCAGACTGCAGACATTCATGGAATCCCTCTATGTCGCCCGCACCGGCCTCTCGGCCAGCGACCTCAATTGCGGCGAGTTGATCCTCGCGCCGGAGGACATCGACCGTCTGGAACAGGCCGTCACCGACGGCACCCTGCCCCGGTGCGAGGGCGGCTTTTTCTACGGGCACCAGTTTCAGGACGAACAGGCTGCCGATTACCGCACCTACGACCTGGACTTCTGCGCATGGGCACGGGCCGAGATGCAGGCCGGATCGACCGTGGTCTATTCCTGCTGGTGGTAGGTCGCCCGACAGCGCCCCGGAGACGCCCTGAGCGTCTTTTGGGGCTTGGTCCCCTGCCCCCTTACCCCTCCATCGTCCTCCCGCGCCGTTCTCAGGGCGCAGGGGGGCTCTGACCATCCAAACCGAAAGGAGACCCTCCCCATGACCAAGCAACACCCCATCCCCACCGACACAGGCAGCATCGAACTGGTGCCGCTGGACGCCCTCACGCTCTCGGACCTCAATCCGCGCAAGAGCGTCTCGGAGGCCCATATCGACACGCTGGCGGCCAGCATCGCCCGTTTCGGTCTGATCCAGAACCTTGCGGGCCTGCGCACAAAGAAAGGCCGCGTCGAGATCGTCGCGGGCGGATGCCGCCTGCGGGCATTGCAGAAGATCGCCGCCAAGGCCGAGACCCCTGCCCCGGTCACCGTCCCGGTGCGCATAACCGAAGATGCCGAGGAAGCCGCCATCTGGGCCAATGCCGAGAATGCCGCGCGTGAAGCCCTGACCCCGGCGGATGAAATCCGCGCCTTTGGGGCAATGACGGCCAAGGGCGCGACGGTGCCCGATATTGCGCTGGCCTTCGCCACCAGCGAGGCCCGCGTCTATCAGCGGCTGGCGCTGGCCGCCTTGCCCGCGCCGGTCGTTGACGCGCTTGCCGCAGGCGAGATCACCCTCGGCGCGGCCAAGGCCTTCACCCTGTCGGAGGATGCGGCGTTGACGCTCACGCTTCTCGAGCAGATCAAGGGGCAGCCGATCTCCGAGGCGCAGCTGAAATCCGCGCTCACCCCCGAAGCGGTGACCGGCAGTGACCGCCGCGCGCTCTTTGTCGGCCAAGAGGCCTATGAGGCCGCAGGCGGCGCGATCACGCGCGATCTCTTTTCGCAGGCGGTCTATTTCACCGATCCGGCTCTGCTGGATGATCTCTTTGACGAACGGCTCGAGGCGGCGCGTGCCGCGTTGGTGGCGGATACGGGCTGGCTCTGGGCCGAGGCCAAACGCGAGCCATGGCTCAACTACTATGAAATCGACCAAGCCAAGCTGATACGGCTCTACCCGGTCGAGGGCGATCTGAGCGACGCGGAGGCCGAGGATTACGACCGGCTGGCCGAGATGTGCGAGGCGGGTGTGCTCGACGCGGACGGCGAGGCGCGGCTGGCCGATCTGCAAGCCACTCTCGACGGCTCATACACCGAAGATCAGAAGCGCGTCTCAGGGTGTCTTATCCTTGTAAATCAATCTGGTAAGGTGGAGATCACCGCTGGTTTGGTGCGCCCCGAAGACAAGGACGTGGCCCTCGCGGCGGGTGTTCTCACCGCCCCCGACCGCCCTGCCCCCGCGCCGAAATCCCCCTACTCCCAGAAGCTGAGGGCCGACATGCAGGCGATCCGGCTGGCGGCGGTGCAATCGGCCCTTCTCGCCAAGCCGGACCTTGTGCTTGATCTTCTGGCCTTCGGCCTGTCGGAAGCCTCCGGGTCGTTCGAAAGCCTCTTTGATTTGCGCCTCGGACGTCCCAACAACGTCCCGAGCATCGAGAATGGGTTTGACCGCGAGCCGCGGCTTGATCACGGTCTCGACCCGACCGCCGCGTGGCAGACCGGTACCCGCGTCGATGATCTGGAGGAGGCCTTCGCCGCCTTTCGGGCCAGCGGCAAGAAGGCCCGCAACGCAGTCCTCACCGAAGCTTTCGCGCGCGCCCTGCCTGATCAGGCCGGGGACGAAGGTTTCTTTGCAGCCATCGCCGCCGAGGCCAAGGCCGATATTCGAGCCCACTGGACGCCCACAGCGGAGAATTTCTTTTCGCGCGTCTCCGCCGGGGTGCTGACCGACCTGCTTTGCACCTTTCTCGACTGCGATACCCGCGACGCGCGCGTGGTGGCCTTCGGCAAACTCAAGAAGGCGGAGAAGGCCGAGAAGCTGGAAAAGCTGATCGGCGATGCGACCACGCAGAAACTCATGGGGCTGACCTCCGAGCAGAAAGACAAGCTGGCGATCTGGGTCCCGGATTGCCTCTGAGCCTTCCTTCGTGGGAAGACCACCTGGCCCCGCTCCGGCGGGGTCTTTTTTTTGTGCTCCGGCAAGCACGGGAACGAGATGGCCCAAAATTGTCCGGCGGCGGGGCAGAGGAATGCCCCCTGCCCCGCCGCCGGGCCGGCGCTGCCCGCGCGGGGGTCGCTGCGCGACGGGAGGTGCTGGGAAGGCACTCAGTGGGGGACGTCAGGCCTGTGGGGCTTCGAGCGGCCACTTGTGGCAGCTCCGGGGCGTGCCGTTGCGGCCAGTGGATCGCCCCGGTGGCCCATGTGGCGGGGCGGGCGCGTGACACCCGGCGCGCCGGGCATGGCGCTGAGACAGGTGGCCTGCCCGCTGCGACCTGAGCCGAAACCCTGATTGGTATCGCACGGGATCGCGTTGGAGCGACGACTGAGTGCAGCCGTTTCCGGGGTTTGCGGCATGGAACTCATGGCGGTGACTGGTGCCGCAGGTTGGGCGGCCGGTTCCTGGGCGAGACGCGGGATGGCGTGCCGCTTTGGGTGCCCGGCGACATGCATCGCCGAGGCGCAGATCCTGTCCGAGCCATTGGCGCTCATCGTGGCGGTCACCTGTTGTTGTCCGGGGGTCCGGCCCGTCTCCGACCGGTGTTGCTGAGCGTCGCCGGTGGCAGGGCGCTCCGGGAGCCGCAAAGGTTGGAGGCCGTCTTTTTCCCCTGCCCGTGCCGGGCATTCCGCGCGGATCAAAAAGCGCGGCCCCCTGCCCTTCTCCGCTGCGCTGCGCCTGCGGTGCTGTCCCTCGGACGCCCTGCTCTGGTCACCGGCATTGCAACACCAGACAAGGAGACACGCAATGACCCCGAACTGCATCAAATTTGACGCCGCCGAGATCGGCACCGCCAAGGGCACCGGGTCGATCTCGACCCTGACCTTCGATCTCGACATCTCCGTGGAACCCGTGACCAGCGACAATCCGATGGCACCCACCCACCGGGTGCTCGGCCGCTCGCCCCGCGGCCGTCTCGTCGAATGCGGCGGCATCTGGCGCAAACAGAACCGGGAGACTGGCGCGGACTATTTCACGCTGACGATCCGGGACTACGGGTTCAATGCCAATCTCGGCCAGGCGGCGCATCAGGACGACCCGACCCTGCAGGCGGTGATCCCCTGGGGCCCGAAAGAGGCCGCGTGAACCCGCGCTTGGCCGGGACACCCGGCCAACCCACCCGGGCTTGGGCCTGAGAATCGGGCCCCGATTCTTGCGAATGGGTGTGCTGGGGGTGTTTCTTGCCGGAATCCTCCGAGCGTGACCCCAGTGCGCGCCGCGCGGAAGACCGTGATTGTGGCGCAAGCCTGCACGGGTGGTCGCAGGCAACGGCCATCTGGCTCCACGGCCCATGTGCGCGGATCGTGGTTTGTCTTTCTTGACAGCCGTGCAAATCAGGAAACATTATTAAAAACAACAATCTATAGTAATTCTGCCGCCGTCTGCGCAAAGACGCAAGGACTGGATCGGTATTGCACCCTACCAGATATTGCGGTTCCTCTTGCCCTATCTGCGGGGTCTTGTGGTCGCCCCGATCTCTGCCATGATCCGGCAGCGCTTTGCCGCCCGCTGAAAAAATCGTTGTGGATAACCTACTTCCGCTGTAGTCACAGTTTAACGAAAGAAATCGCGATAAAAGCGATATTAGGCGAGGCGGCAGGATGGCGACAGCACCATTCCGGCAAGATACAGGCGAGTTGGCCTTCGATGAAATCATCCTCCAGCAAGGAGAACTGATTTCCGATCGACTCAATATCTTGCGTCAGGAACAATACCCCCCCGATGCCCAGAAGGGTCTGCGGCAGTTTTCTCTCGCCGAAGTGGCCTATTTCCTCGGGGTCACGCAGTCGACGATCAAGAAGCTGCATCTGGAGGGCAAGGGACCGGAGCCACAAACCTCGGCCTCTGGGCGGCGATCCTATTCCGCAGCACAGATGCTCGAGCTGCGCGCCTATCTCGATGCCCATGGCCGTCCGGGCAAGCGCCGTTACCTGCCCCACCGCACCGAAGGCGAAGAGCTGCATGTCATCTCCGTCGTCAACTTCAAGGGCGGTAGCGGCAAGACAACGACCGCCGCCCATCTGGCCCAGCACCTGGCGCTCAAGGGCCACCGCGTGCTGGCGGTCGATCTCGATCCCCAGGCCTCGCTCACCGCGCTGCACGGCATTCAGCCTGAATTAGACTCTGTTTCCTCGCTTTACGAGACCCTGCGCTATGACGCGGAGCGCCAGCCGATCAGCGCGGTCATCCGGCCCACGAACTTCCCGAACCTCGATATCGTTCCGGCCAGCCTCGATCTGCAGGAATACGAATACGACACGCCGGTGGCCCTCACCAGTCGCGACCCCTCCGAGGGCCGCGCCTTCTTCACCCGCATCTCAAAAGCGCTGGAGGAAGTCGAAGACCGCTACGATGTGGTGGTGATCGATTGCCCGCCCCAGCTTGGATATCTGACCCTAACCGCGCTGACAGCCTCGAGTTCGGTACTGATCACCGTGCATCCCCAGATGCTCGACGTGATGTCGATGAGCCAGTTCCTCCTGATGCTGGGCGGCATCCTGCGCACCATCCGCGAAGCCGGGGCCGAGATGCGGCTCAAATGGTTCCGCTATCTCGTCACGCGGTTCGAACCCACCGATGGGCCGCAAAAGCAGATGGTCGGCTTCCTGCAGGCAATGTTTCCCAACCAGATGCTCGAAGCGCAGATGGTGAAATCGACGGCGATCTCGGATGCCGGGATCACCAAGCAGACGCTTTACGAGGTCGAGCGGGCGCAGTTCGTGCGGTCGACCTATGACCGCGCGATCACCTCTCTGAACGCCGTCAACGACGAGATCGCCGGTCTCGTGCATCAGGCCTGGGGGCGCGAAAGCCCATGAGTTTGACAGCCGTGCAGATGCGTTTTGACAGCCGTGCAGACGGGGGATTGCGTGCGCCGGAAAGGAGGGCATCATGGCCAGAAAAGACCTGTTGAAATCCGTGATCGGGCAGCCGACAGACCCGCCGGTCGATGGGGGCCGCTCGAGCTACGCGATGCGGGGTGCCTCGAAATCCATGAAGGTCTCGATCGACAGTCTCGCCGAAAACTCCAAACGGCTTCTTGAAGGCGAAACCATCGTCGAGATCGATCCCGCCTTGATCGATGCCTCTTTCGTCAATGACCGGCTCAGCGGCGATGACGAGGCCTTTGAGGAGTTGAAAGCCTCGATCGCATCAAGCGGTCAGGACACGCCGGTCCTGCTCAGACCGCATCCGGAGGCCGCCAATCGCTACATGGTCGTCTTCGGGCATCGCCGGGTGCGTGTCGCGCGCGCGCTCGGACGGCCGGTCCGCGCCGTGGTCAAGGAGATGGACGATGTCGCCCATGTGCTGGCGCAGGGCCAGGAGAACACGGCCCGGGCCGATCTTTCCTTCATCGAGAAGGCGCTGTTCGCCAGGAACCTGCATGATCTCGGTCAGGCCAAGGAGGTGATCCAGCAGGCGCTGACCATCGACGGCACGCTCCTGTCGCGCATGCTGTCGGTCGCGGGGACGGTGCCCGGCCATGTCATCGCCGCGATCGGACCCGCCAAGCAGATCGGGCGGGACCGTTGGGAAGATTTCAAGAAGCTGATGGCAGTCAAAAGCAATGTCACGGTGGCCGACCGTATCCTAGCCACGGAGGGGTTTGACCAGCTCGACAGCGACACCAGGTTCGAAATTCTGCACAGCAAGGTGACCGAGGCGGGCAGGGCACCCCGGCGCCGGGCGGCGAAAGCCACCCCGGCCAAGCGCACCTGGACCGCCGGAGAGGGCCGGATCAAGGGCGTCATCGGACGCGCGGGCCGCGCCTATACCATCTCGCTGACCTCCAAGGATTCCGCAGGCTTTGGAGAGTTTCTCTCAGAGAACCTCGACCAGCTCTATGCGGAGTATCTGTCTCAATCGGAGGAGACATCGACATCATGACCTGAGGCAAAAGAAAAGCCCCCAAGCCGATCCGGCCCGAGAGCTTATCCAAATAGATTAGACACCTTCTGGATACCGCTCCCGCGAATCACTGTCAACGAAAGAACGTCGTTTTGGCGCACGGGACTCTTTTGCCTCCACAAAACCGGAGGTGAGATACAGGCATGACACAGAGCGGTTGGCGCAAGCCGACGCCGGCTCTCGGGACCGCGGATCAGCTGGCCCGAGACGGCGAACAGATTTCCATTGCCAAGACACGCAGTGTCGTCGCGGCGAAACGTGTGGGGGCCCATATCGGGCTGAAAGCGGCAGATCTTCTGTTGCTCGATACGCTTGCGGCCTTTACCCAGCCCCAGGATTGGGAGGAGGGGCGACGCCCCATCGTCTGGGCGTCGAACGCCTATCTGATGGAGCGGACCGGGTTTTCCCTGTCGACGCTCAAACGCCACGCCCGGCGCCTGGCGGAGGTCGGCGTGATCACTTTCCGGGACAGCCCGAATGGCAAACGCTGGGGCCGCCGCGATGCCGATGGTGTGATTGTCGAGGCCTACGGGTTCGATCTCGCCCCCTTGAGCGCCCGGGCCGCGGAGTTCGAGGCACTGGCGGCCGATCTGGCGGCTGAGCGCGTGCACTGTCAGCGTCTTCGGCGTCAGATCACAATTGCCCGGCGCAGTATCCGGGCGCGTCTCGAGGCGGCGCTGGAGCGCCAGGAACACATGCCGGGGCTCCGGAGCCTGCAACAGGCCTTCGAGGCGCTTCTGGCGCGTCTACCGGGCCCGCGTGCGGGGGCCGACATGCTTCAGCGACTGGCAAACCGCTTCGCTGACCTGCTGTCGCGGGTCGAGAAGGTGTTTCTGCGGGAGGCAAAACCTGTGGGTCAAAGCATAGAGATGACCAAAGAAAGAGAAAATATGGACCCCAGGGAGGTCAGTTCCGGACCTCACATACTAATTACAAAACACCTTCATTCTGTAATAAGTAATTCCTCAGAAAATGAGGAAGCGGCAGCCGAACCGCCCGGACCGGCAACGCCAGCGCCTTTGGCACGGACAGCGTCGGACAGTGGGGCAGGGGAGGCGAACAGACCGCAGGTCGGGATCGAGTTGGACACGATATTGCAAGCCTGCCCGGAATTCACTTCCTGGGGGCGCAATCTAGGTGGCTACATCCGCGATTGGCGCGATTTCGTGCGGGTCGCCGGTGAATTGCGGCCAATGATCGGCATTTCAGAACATGCCTGGGTCGCCGCACAGGAGCAGATGGGCAAACCCGCCGCTGCGGCTGCGTTTGCCTTGGTCTTCGAGAAGGTCCATTCAGGCGAGGTCAACTCGCCGGGCGGATATCTGCGGGGCATGGTCGAAAAGGCCGGGGCAGGGGAGCTGCATCTCGAGCGCAGTTTCTTCGGTCGGCTGAGCGAGATGGCGGCGTGAGACCGGGCTTTGCTTTTCAAAAACCTTGCAAATCTTCCACGAGATGGAATAAATGCAAGGTATGATCGTGCGCAATCACCTCAAACGGGTCGAAGACGCCCTCGATGTCCAGGCGGGGGTCGTCCTTCTCGGGCCGCGTCAGGTCGGCAAGACCACGCTGGCCCAGGATATCGCAGAAACCCGCGAGGCGATCTATCTCGACATGGAGCGGATCGCGGACAGGCAGATCCTCGAGGAGCCCGATCTCTATCTCGACGCGCAGATGGGCAAGCTGGTGGTCATCGACGAGGTGCAGCTGATGCCGGGGCTGTTCGGTGCCCTTCGGGGGCAGATCGACCGGCGACGGCGGGCCGGGCACCGCACCGGGCAATTCCTGCTCCTGGGGTCGGCCTCCAATACGCTGCTACAGCAAAGCGCGGAATCGCTGGCAGGCCGGGTCAGCTATCACGAATTAACGCCGTTCACGCTGGATGAAGTGAGGCAGGAGGCCTTGCAGAAGCTCTGGCTACGCGGCGGCTTTCCCGACAGCTTTCTCGCCCAATCGGACCGGGCCAGCCTGACCTGGCGCGAGGATTTCATTCGCACCTATCTCGAACGCGACATCCCGAGCTTCGGCCTGCGCATCCCGGCCGAAACCCTGCGGCGGTTCTGGACCATGCTGGCCCATGAGCAGGGCGGGCTCTTGAATGCGGCGAAGCTGGCGGCGGGCCTCGGCGTCTCTGGCCAAAGCATTGCGCGCTATCTCGATCTGCTGGTGGACCTGATGCTGGTGCGACGGCTCCCGCCCTGGCACGCGAATACCGGCAAGCGGCTGGTGAAATCGCCCAAGGTCTACATCCGCGATGCGGGTCTAACCCACGCGCTCTTGGGGATTGAGACGTCCGAGGCGCTGTTCGGTCATCCGGTGGTCGGCGGCTCCTGGGAAGGCTTCTGCATCGAAAACCTGATCGCGGCGGCCCCGCGGGGCACCGAAGCCAGTTTCTACCGCTCCTCTGCCGGGGCCGAGATCGACCTGATCCTGAAATTGCCCGGCGGGGCGCTTTGGGCCATCGAGGTCAAACGCACGACCAGTCCCAAGGTCACCCGCGGATTCCATATCGCCGCTGACGATCTCGACGTGGCGGAGCGGCTTCTGGTCTATGCCGAGACCCGCGAGGTGCCGGGGCAGGGTGGTCTGCGTGCCATGCCGCTCTTGGCCGCAATCGACCGGCTGCGCGCGCTCTAGGAGCGCATCTCCGCCTAGGTCCCCGCCAATCCGCGGCCCAAGCCCCGATGACACGGGGCTGATCAATCCTCGACCCGCCTGCCAGCTGCGCCTCCCGTCAGATCCCCCCGTGCGAGCAGGGGAGCGCGGGCGTGACAGACGCCGCCGCCAGCGCAATGGCCTGCCCGCGCCGGTCGCGGACGCTCCCCCGTGTTGACCATGCGCCGTCGGCTCACCGCGTCCGTCCTGCCTTTTCGCGTCCCGCACGAGGGACCTGCCGAAAGGAGGACATCATGGCAAAACGACCCGACATCTACACCCGCGTCACCGCGAAGATCATCGCCGATCTCGAAGCCGGGACCCAACCCTGGCACAAGCCCTGGAACGCCGAACACCTTGCAGGGCGGATTTCCCGACCCTTGCGGCACAACGGGGTCGCCTATCGCGGTCTCAACATCGTCCTGCTCTGGGCCGCCTCGGTCGCCAAGGGCTTCGCCGCGCCGACCTGGATGACCTATCGTCAGGCGTCAGAACTCGGCGGCCAGGTGCGCAAGGGCGCGAAGGGCGAGTTGGTCGTCTATGCAGACACCTTTCGCAAGACCGAAACCGACGCCGCCGGTCAAGACCGTGAAGTCGCGATCCCCTTCATGAAAGGCTACACGGTTTTCAACGTCGATCAGATCGAGGGCCTTCCCGAGGCGTTCTATGCCGTCCCGGAGCCGATGCCTGACACAGTCGCGCGCGATGCAGCTGCCGACTCCTTCTTTGGAGCCACGGGGGCCGACATTCGTCACGGGGGAACTCAGGCCTACTACGCTGTTGAGCCGGATTACGTGCAGATGCCGCCCTTCGAGACCTTCGAAGATCCCAAGAGCTACTACGCGACACTCGGTCATGAGATCACCCACTGGACCCGCCATCCCGATCGCCTGGACCGGAGTTTCGGCCGAAAACGCTGGGGCGATGAAGGCTATGCGCAAGAGGAGCTTGTCGCGGAACTGGGCGCTGCGTTTCTGGCCGCCGATCTGGGATTGTCGCCGGATCCGCGCCCGGAGCATGCCGCCTATATCGATCATTGGCTTCGCGGTCTTCGAAGCGACCCGCGATATATCTTCCAGGCCGCGGCCCATGCGCAGCGTGCGGTTGATTTTTTGCACGGTCTGCAACCGGATCGAGACGAGGCCGTCGCTTAGGCGGTCGCAAGACAGACCTGCCTAAGGGTTCGCAGGTGACGGTTCCGGACCTTCATCGCGCCAATAATCGGTGGCGGCAATGCGGGACGAAGCATGGGTAATCGGGCTGGCTGATTGGAGAGGTCAGGTTCTCGATAGAATGCAGTGATTGCTGCAATCTTAGGAGAACGAGATGGATTACTTTGTTGGTTTGGACGTGTCGCTACGGTCGGTTGCTGTCTGTGTGGTCGATGTGGATGGCCGATCGGTTCTTGAGCGCTCGGTCGCCTGCGAGATTGATGACATCAGCCGATGTCTTGCGGGCTTCCCGGCCTCTGAGCTGAGAATAGGCTTTGAAGCTGGCGCGATGAGCCAACACCTGTTCTTCGGATTGCAGGCGGCAGGCTTGAACGTCGTGTGTATGGAGGCACGGCAGGTGAATGCGGCGCTTTCGGCCATGCGCAACAAGACCGACAAAACAGACGCACGCGGTATTGCCAATGTACTTCGTTCTGGCTGGTTCAATCCTGTTCATATGAAGAGCCGGGAGGCGCACGCCGTGCGTGCACTGCTCAGCAGCCGCAAAGCAGTCCAGCGTAAGTGCATCGATCTGGCAAACGAGATACGTGGGCTGTTCCGGGTCTTTGGCTTGCGCCTGCCATCGCGTATTGATCAGGCATCCTTTGACGAGCGGGTGCGCCCAATCATCGAAGCAGACACAGACCTGTCACATGCATTGCTGCCGCTTTTGGATGCTCGCGCAGTTCTCTTCTCCACATACCGGGAACTGGATCGACGCGTGAAGCAAGCGGCCAGCCATGATGAGACCTGCCTGCGCTTCATGGCGATACCTGGCGTGGGACCAATCGCAGCTCTGACCTTCAAGGCAGCGGTGGATGATCCCAAACGCTTCACAAGTTCAAGGACCGTCGCCGCCCACTTCGGCCTGACACCGAGGCGCTACCAGTCCGGGGAGATGGACAACCCTGGCCGTATCTCGAAGGCAGGAGATGCGGATGTTCGATCCGCGCTCTACGCAGCAGCAAACGCGATGATGATGCGGTCCGTCGCCAGCTCTGAGATCAAGAGCTGGGGCCTTCGGCTGATGCGTCGAAAAGGCCGCCGCAGAGCTGTCGTTGCCGTCGCCAGAAAGCTTGCTGTCGTCATGCACCGCATGTGGGCCGACAACACCGAGTTCCGTCAAAGACCGTTGGAGGGCGCCGCATGAACTGAACCTTCGACAATCAATGACGGGATCGTCCCTCACCGGACGAGGTCAGCGGATGACGCCGAAAATGGCTGCTGCGCCATTCAAAGCGCGAGACTAAGCTGGGCGCTCCGCGACCGATCCGACACATGCATGCAGCGGTCCAACCGAACCGGACCAACAATGACTGCGAAGAGAAGCTTGACCCGGATGAGAGACCCGATCCCACAGGACGGAAACGAAACGATGAAATGAACTTGACCCAAACGCCCGATTAGAGAAGCTGCCACTCAACCAATGACTGCTTTCCCTTTAACTCGCCCGAAGCGCGTCGAGCATCGGGCAATCGCTTTTGCCATTTGCGCAATTCGAGACCAGCTCAGACAATGCTTTTTCGAGCTGCCTTAGCTCCTTTAATTTCGTTCGGACCTCAGCAAGATGCTTTCGCCCAAGCCCCTCAACTGTCTTGCACGAGTTGTTTGGTGCATCGGCTAGATCGCGGAGCGCTACTACGTCTGGGATTGAGAAACCCAGATCACGGCAGCGTTTGATGAAACGGAGTTCGGAAATCTCAGTGTCCGAATACGCTCGACGTCCGGACGCAGTGCGCCCTGCTTTCGATACTATGCCCTCACGCTCGTAATAGCGGATGGTCTCGATTGAAACGCCACTGAGACGGGACGCCTCACCTATCGCAATCATGTGATCGAACCTCGCTTGCTTCTGTAGTTACTACAGGATGCATAAACTCAGTCATGATGTCGAATACTGAAACGCTTCGGGTTGAAACCAAAGGACCGAACCGACTGCTAATCGGTGGTGCTGGCTTGCTGGCCTTACTCAGCGCATCATGCTGCGTCCTGCCGATTGGGCTTTCAATCATCGGACTGGGCGGAACATGGCTTGTGACGCTTGGTCCATTTGTCGAGTACCGCATCGAAATTCTCGTCCTCGTAGGAATGGTACTGGCTTGGGGTTGGCTTCGTCTCCGGCGACGTTGGCAGTGCGCAAGCCGCAGGCGTTCGAGCGTGGTCTTACTCAGCTTCACGACACTCGCGTTTCTTCTCGCCGCCAGTTCGCCTCTTTGGGAAGAAGACGCGGCGCGAACGATGTTTGCCTTGTTCAGGCAATATAGGTGAAGGGCTGGTTGCTTCCTTTGAGCCTTGGCGGTGCCGGATTGGCCGCCGTCTGTTGCCTGACGCCTTTTCTACCATGGTTGTTTTCACTTCTCGGCATCAGCGGGGCGCTTCGTTACGTCTATCGCCACGACGTGTTGCTTCCGATCCTTGCAGGTTTTCCCATTCTCACGGGGTACGTTCTATGGCGACGCAAACGAACGAAGTAGTTCTTCAATCCGTCCTCACCTGTCCCAAGTGTGGGCATGTCGCGGAAGAAACGATGCCAACCGATGCGTGTCAGTGGTTCTATGAATGCACGTCCTGCCACACGGTCTTGAAGCCGCTCGAAGGGGACTGCTGCGTCTATTGCTCCTATGCGACCGTACCATGCCCGCCGATACAGGAAGGCAAGTCCTGCTGCACATAGCTGACGTTCGTTTCATCGCAGAAATACGTAGGTTTGGTCTCTTTCCGAACCTTCGCCGCAACAATGGATAAGGTCGGCATGCGTGACATATACCTTTGTGATCAATTGAGATTTCTGCTGACAGAAACAACCGATCTTGGCCTATCAATGCTCCCACTCGCACAGCTCGTGGTCGGCCAAGGATGTTAGCACGTAGCAGTCCTCTGACACGCCTTCGCCATCACACCCTTTGGTGATACGGAGTAACTCTTTCTCCAGCGCACGGAGCCTTCTGATCTTCGCCCGGACATCCGAGAGTTGCGCGGCCGCGATGTCGGTTGCCGCCTGGCAGGACCGGTCGGGGTGATCCTGAAGCTCTATCAGCGACGAGATCGCTTCAATCGAAAACCCGAGGTCTCGTGCGTGCCTGATGAAGCTCAATCTTTGCAGACCCGCCCGATCGTATCGTCTCTGGTTACCTTCAGTGCGCTCTGGCGCGGTCAGGAGGCCGACAGTCTCATAGTAGCGGATGGTCGGAACCTTGACCTTGGTGCGTCGTGAAAGCTCGCCGATCGAGAACATGAAATACTCCTTGAACCTCTAGTCGCTAGAGACATTATCCTGTCTGGGACAACGAATCCAGAGGCCCGCCATGTCCCGTGACCATCTCTCCGCAACTCCGCTTCTCGATTTTCGGGCACGATCAATCCAGGCGCTGATCGCCGAGCATGGTTGGTCTGCCCTCGCGACCCGTGACCGGATTGGGGCCGCCTATGATTTTGTCCGCAACGAAATTCTGTTCGGCTACAATCGCGCCGATGACATTCCGGCATCCGAGGTGCTGTCTGACGGGTACGGACAGTGCAACACGAAAGGCACGCTGCTCATGGCGCTCCTGCGTGCGGTCGGTGTGCCGTGTCGGCTTCACGGCTTTACGATCCACAAGGACCTTCAGCGCGGCGTGGTGCCCGAGCTTGTCTATCCCATCGCGCCTTTGGAAATCCTGCACTCCTGGGTGGAGGTCGAAATGGATGGACGCTGGATCGACCTTGAGGGGTTCATCCTGGACAGCCGGTTTCTGTCAGCTTTGCAGACCGCCTTCGATGGACGGGAAAGTCTGTGTGGCTACGGTGTCGGCACGGATTGCTTGAGCGCGCCGCCGGTCGAATGGAAGGGCGACGGCACCTACATCCAAAAGTCTGGGATCGTTCAGGATTTTGGCCTCTTTGAGACCCCTGACGACTTCTACGAAAAACATGCCCAGGAGTTCGGTTGGGTTCGGGGCTTCCTCTATCGAAACATCATTCGTCATTGGATGAACCGTCGAGTTCGAGCATTTCGTTCGGGTCGCTTGAAGCCACAAGCAGTTTCAACACATTCGCATGGGGGCACACCTAATGCCGCATGACCACGTCCACATAGACCCCGAGGCGGGCGACCGGAGGGTGTTCGCGGCGATTGCCGTCAATCTTGGACTGACGATCGCGCAGATCATTGGCGGGATCGTCTCCGGCTCTCTCGCACTGATCGCCGATGCGCTGCACAACTTCTCAGACGCGATTTCGCTCATCATTGCCTTTGCAGCGCGCAAGATCGCACGGCGACCGAGGGATGCGGACATGACCCTCGGCTACGGCCGGGTGGAGGTGGTTGCAGCGCTCATCAACTACACGACCCTAATCCTGATCGGTCTCTACCTGCTTTACGAGGCGGCGATGCGCTTTGTCGATCCGCAGCCTGTCGAGGGATGGCTGATCGTCATCATCGCGGGAATCGCGCTGATCGTGGACGCGGCTACCGCACTGCTGACTTATCGCATGTCCAAATCCAGCGTGAACATACGCGCGGCGTTCCTGCACAACGTCGCTGACGCGCTTGGCTCCATCGCCGTGATCCTCGCCGGAACGCTGATCCTGCTCTACGACTGGCGGCTGATCGACCCAATCGTGACGGTCATGATTGCGGGCTATATCCTCTGGCAATCCTTCCGGGAGGTCGGCCCGGTCATCCGCATCCTGATGCTCGGATCGCCGCCAGACATCGAGACACGCGGCGTTCTCGACGCCGTGCGCGGGGTGCCCGGCGTGACCGGCATCCACCACGCGCATTTCTGGCAGATGGACGAGCATCACGCGGCACTCGACGCCCATGTGGTGATCGAGGAGGGCCGCTGGAACGACGCGGACGCGATCAAGGAGCGGATCAAGTCCGTCCTCTCCGACAGGTTCGACATCGAGCACACGACGTTGGAGCTTGAATGTGCGCGACACGCCTGTGGCGACCCCTCCGAGTTCGGCGGGCGCGGGCATGGTGAGGCGATCTCATGAACACGCCCGTAACCAGTGAGCAGAACGCGCCGATCCGGATGCGGGTGCAAGGGATGGACTGTGCGAAGGACGCGGCCGAGATCGAGCGCGCTGCGCGGTCGGCTGGCGTCGCGGCGGAGAACGTCAAGGTCTCGGCTGCAACCCACATAATGACGCTGCGCATCGCGGAAAACGATCTTCCGCAGGTGCGTCCGGCCCTGAAGGCGACAGGCTACGGATTCGAACGGATTGAGGGCGACGACGCCTCGACCGATCCAGCCCACCAGGACCCGTCCTACCGCCGGGCGCTCTGGATCGTGGTCGCGCTGAACCTCGGATACGGCGTTGTGGAAATGGCGGGCGGCTTTCTCTCCGGCTCGCAGGCGCTGAAGGCGGATGCCCTCGATTTCCTCGGCGATGGGGCGATCACGTTTCTCGGCTTGCTCGCCATTGGCTGGAGCCTGACGTGGCGCGCCCGATCCGCCATGATCCAGGGCGTGTTCCTTGGCCTCCTGGGACTTGGGGTCGTTGCCAGCACGTTCTGGCGCGTCCTGAACCAGGCCACGCCCGAGGCGGGCCTGATGGGTGCCTTCGCCGTGGGTGCGCTGATCGTCAATATCCTCGCCGTTCTGCCGCTTCTGAAGCACCGGAAGGGAGACGCCAACATGCGGGCAGTCTGGCTGTTCTCGCGCAACGACGCCATCGGCAACGTCGCTGTGGTGATCGCGGCCGGACTTGTCGCCTGGTTCGGCAGTGGCTGGCCGGACCTGATCGTCGCCTTCGGTATCGCGGCGCTGTTCCTGCACTCGTCCTGGGTAATTATTCGCGACGCGCGGGCTGATTTGCGATTGCAGCCGGTGCCGGACCAATAACGCCATGTCATCAATGTCGAGGTCAGTCAGAGCCTGAGAGGGCACAAAAGCGATACACGAATCTACCTCTTTAGGCTGAAGCCGAAGAAGACGAGCCCGCCTTTTGCGACAAGGCCAGATCCGTTGGAGTTCTGCTGCGGTCTGTCCTTCGGCACAGACGCGTCTTTTGGCTGCGTCCCTGCCGCACCTCCATCTTTGCATGTCGCGCCACGAAGGGGACCGGTCGATCGCCTCGCGTTTTCTTCCGGATGCAATCTCCGGGACCTGGCCCGACTGACGGTCGCGCGCGCCGCTTGCTCTCTTCAAGCGGAACTTTCCCCTGTCCGCTGACGCGGCCATTCCTCGCGCAGCAAAGTTCCGCCTGACAGCCTGTCCGGACGGTCCCGGTCTCTTCTTGCATCGAAAACGAGAGGAGATCGACATGACCCGCTACTACACCGTCACCACACCCGACGAAGGAAAGGACGGCAAGACCCGTTTCCACAAGATCGGCGTTGCCTTCCCCCAGAAGCCCGACGCGAAATCCTTCCTCACCATCCAGCTCTTCGCCACGCCCGTGACCGGCCAGCTCGTTCTCTTCGAGCCGAAGCCAGACGGGCAGGGCGATGCCCCGGACCTCGTCGAATGAGCTGTCCTGCGGGACGGTGTCTGCCGTCCCGGCCTTTTTCACACCGACATCCAGGAGACACCTCATGGACCTTCTGCCACAATCCATCCTCGACCAGCTCGCTGCGAACGGGCGCACCAACCAGGACCGCATTGAAGCAGGCGAAGACACCCTCGACTTCGAACCTGTCGTGAAACTCTTCACCCCCGATGCCGGGGCGACCTGGCTGCTTTCCGAAACCGATCCGGAGGACCCGGATATCGCGTATGGCTTCTGCGACCTGGGGCTTGGCTTTCCCGAGATCGGCTCGGTACGCCTCAGCGAAATCCGAGCCGTCCGCGGCCGTCTAGGATTGCCCGTCGAACGTGACCTTCACTTCACGGCCGACGGCACCCTCAGCGCCTATGCCGAGGGCGCCCGCAAAGCCGGAGGGATCATCGCATGAGCACCAATATCCGCAGAGATCACGTCAGCGCCTTCGAGGCGCTGACATCTGGTCGTTTCGAGAACTTCGCGCTCTTCTCCTGTTTCGTGGACAGTGCGCCGGCTTCGGCTATCGTCGCAGTAACAGCACCTGAAGACGCAGGCGGCGAATATGTCATCACGCCACTCTTCGTCAGTGTGACCTACACGATGGTGGTCACTGACCACGGGGGAAGACCGGCCTGACATTGTTTTGCGGGCCGCTACGGTGGCCCGCCAAGCATCAGCGCCACACGCCGGACTTTTTCCTGAATAGACTCGTGTCGCCAGCAGTTCTTCTTCCCGCAGTGGTCCCGCATCGATGGCGCCTCAGCGCGGTTGCTTCACTCTTGTGCTCAGTGTGAGTGCGGGCTTCGGACCGTGCTAGACTGATCCCGACGACTCGGCAGCATTCTGCGCAGTGACACAATGCGCAAAAAGACAAATTGCGCAGATTCATGCATTGATGTATCCCTGAGGATGAAATGAGAGGGACGTTGGCAGGATATGCCAAATGTCTGCGACTTTTGTCCGAGGGGTCTGAGACGTGAAACCGGGACGCCCAAAACGCCTGAAACTCGAAGAGCGGATCGAACTCGCGCGGCGCTATCATGCCGGGGAGACGCCGAAGGTTCTGGCGGAGGCCTACGGTGTTTCGCGGCGACACGTGACCCGGCTTGCCAAAGAGGAGCGGGGCGACGGGCAGGAGGTCCGGGACCCTTCGGTCGCGGTGAGTTTCCGCGCGGCGACCTCTGAGATGGCCGCCTTCGATGCGGCTTGGCAGGCCCGCGGCTTTACAAGCCGCAGCCAGGCCTTGCAGGCGGTTGTGCGGGCGCGGTGTGGGCTGCTTGATCTGATGCGAGACGATCTCCGGGCGTTCTCGGAGACGTTACAGCAGGCACAAGACGTTGCAGACAGCGGCCGTGTTCTGGCGAAGGCGGTGCAGCGCGGAAAGCTGACGCTGTCGCCGGAGAACCGTGCAACGCTTGTCGCGCTGCATGATCTCGCGCAGCGCACCTATCGCGATCTGGCCGCGCTGAAAGCGTCGGCCTGTCAGCGACGGGGCGTGGGGTGGAACGCGGCGGATCCCGAGGCTTCAGACGCGCCTGAGGAGTTGGTGGACCATGTCTGAGCCGCTCGCTCTTTATCACGCCGTCATGGGCAAGCTCTGGGAGACGGAGCGCATCCAGGGTCAGCGTCAGGCGCGCATAGACGCGCGGCTGGCAGGGCGGCGGCAAGGTCGCTGTTACCAGCGCGTGGGTCGGGCCTCGGCGCACAATCTGCTGAAGTCGGTTATGCCGGAGAGCCGCGCCGCGGTGTTCAAGCGGATCAGGGCAGGGGGGTGCAAAACGAAGCAAAGCCTTGGCAACCAGCTGTCTTATGTGAACGACAAGGCGGTCTACACCTACGCGACGATGACCAACCCGCTGACGGCTGAGGCCTTGCTGACCGAGGCGCAGAAGGCGGAGATCGTGGAGGCTTGGGCGCAATCCTGGCGGGGCACGGCGAAGCTCGGGTTTACTTCGCATATGCTGCTGTCGTTTCCGACCGACGTCACGGTAGATCAGGTACGCGAGATCACACTCGATTGGGCGGAGCATTTCTTCGAAAGCGGAGATTACTGCGATCAGTGGGATTACGTGCTCTCGGTGCATGATGACCGGGCGCACAAGCACGCCCATATCCTGCTGAACAACCGGGGCCTCACAAAAGGCACCTGGTTCTCCTGTTGGGCGGAGGGCGTGATGTCGCCCCAGCTGATGCGGGAAAAGCAGGCGGAGATCGCCGAACGCTACGGTGTCATGCTTGAGGCCACGACCCGGCTCGAGCGCGGCATCTTCGAGAAGGCCCCCGGTATCGCAGAGATCTACCGGGTAAAGGACGAGGCGCGCCTGCCGCGCGAGATCGCGCTGTCGCCCGAAGAACGCGCCATCGCCAAGGCGCAGGTTGTGGGCTTTGCCAAGGACTACCGCAATCTTGCCGATGTGTTGGATCGCATGGATCACAAACACCTGGCCTATGCCATGCGCCGCATGGCGGCTTCAATCGGCTCGGACACGCCGTACAGATTTACCGCAGGAGAGATCGATATGGAGACCATTCGAACGGTCGGTGAGGCCATCGACTATGCCGAGAAAACCATCGAAGCGCTAAGGCTCAAGGCAGAAGAACTTGATGCCACCGAACGCCCGGGATTTGAGTCCAGGGCGGCGGGTGTCGTTCGTGATCTCTCGCAGATGGTGCCGGACCCTGATTTGCGCGCCCGGTTCGGGCGCGACTTGACCGAGTCCTATCCGCCAGGAGCCGGAGACGGGCGCTTGAGTGCTGCGTTCTCATCGGGCAAGGACCCTGTCCTCGAGGCCCTGAAGGCGGATGCCTCAAGGGCCGGTCTCGATCCGCAAGAGATGGCTGCCCGGATCGAAGCCGGTGGGACGACGAACTATGGGCTTGCTCAGGATTGGGTGGACCGCGACATGGCGGCGGTTCTGGCCAAGGATGGCATCGATCTCGCTCAGGCCAGCGACGATCAACAAGATCGCGCGTTGGAAACAGTCGATCGGTTCATGGACCGATTGCTGGAGCGCGCGAAGGAGCTCGGCATAGCGACGGGTCTGTCACGCGCATCGGACGATTTGCAGGTGATCGATGACGAGGACCGTGGACCGAACGCCTATTTGCAAGACCTCGCGGACATATTGCGCGATGGCAGCCTTTCTGAGGCTCAGGAAGAGACCGTGGAACGCACGCTGAAGGCCGAACTCTTCAAGGAGCTGGGCGAGGAGGGACTTGGGGAGCTGCGGCGCGGCAATTACGAGGTGCTGGCAGAGGTGCTTCCCAACCGGATTGATCAGATCACGGTCACGCAGGAATTCCTCGAGCTGACCCACGAGGAGACCGGTGATCAGGTCTTCACCGACCGTGCCTCCGCCTTGCAGCAGGACAAGGTCGAGGCGTTGGCCCGCGACACCCATCTCGAGATGCAGCGGGGCAGGGGGCTATCGCGCGATCTCGACGATGAGATCAGCTTCTGATGAGCACCCGGCTTCCTCTCTGGGCTGCCGTGCCAGTGGGTACCCTCTGCGGAACCGCCCTCGGCACGATTGCAGCGAGCTTCTATCTCGCTCTGGCGTTGAGAACGGGTTTTGCCGAGTTTGATATGTTTGCCGTCTGGACGGCGAGCCCGGGTCTGCGCGCCGCAAATCCCGAGGCGTTCAAGGTCGCGTTCGGCGCTGTTGGCTTCGGGGCCACTGGACTGGCGGTTCTGGCCTTTAGCTGGACCTGGGCGCAGGACCGGGATGATTACGGGTCCGCACATTGGCAGACCAGACGCGAACTCAAGGCGAACGGCATGCTCCAGACGCCGGGATCCGGGTTTGTCTGTGGCAAGCTGGGAAAGCCGGCGTCAAAGGCACCCTACATCTCTGCGGGCGACATACCGCATGTAATGATGGTCGCTCCGACCCGGGCCGGCAAGGGCGTGGGCTTCGTGATCCCGAACCTTTTGTCTTTCGCAGGTTCGGTCGTGGTTCTGGATGTGAAGGGCGAGAATTTCGAGAAGACGGCAAGGCTGAGGGCGCTCAACGGCGATGAGGTCTTTCGCTTCAGCCCGTTCGATTGGGCGAACAGTTCGCATCGCTACAACCCGCTCGCGCGGATCGCGGCCGCCCCCAGTTTCGCCCAGCAGTTCACAGAAGTCTCGATCCTGGCGGACCTCTTCCTCGACAAGGACAACAAGACACTCGACACCTTCTCCGAGGCAGGCAAATCGATATTCGTCGCCGCCTGCCTTCTGGCGATCCAACGCGGCAGGCCGACCCTGGGCGAGGTCAACAAGATCGTCACCGGTGGGGATTACAAGAATGCACAGTACAGTGCCTATGCGGACGAGGCGAAGGAAGCGACGGTGCGCGAGCTTTGGATCAATGCGGCCAGCGCGTCGTCGCGGCTGCTGACGTCCAACATCCAGGCTTTGATGACGGCCGGTCTGAAGCAGTGGGACAACCCGGCGGTTCGGACGGCAACCGATGCAAGCGACTTCGAGTTCGCGAACTTCAGGAAAAAACCGCACGCGCTCTACATCGTGGTGTCGGAAGATCACATCGCGACGCTGGCACCGCTCCTGCGGCTCATGTTCGCGGATCTCATCGCCAGTTTGCGGCAGAACGAGCCGGGTCCCGACGAGCCGTGGCCGGTCATGATGATGATCGACGAGTTCCAGCAAATGGGCGCGATGCCTTATCTCGAGCGGGCGATCCATTCGCTCGCTGCCTATGGCGGGCGTGTAGCGATGATTGCGCAGTCGTTGGCCTCGCTCGATCGCATCTACGGACCCGAGGGGCGCGAAAGCCTTGAGAACGGGGCAGGGCTCAAGCTCTACATAACGCCTCGCGACCAGCGTACCGTTCGCGAGGTCTCGGCGGCCGTCGGCAGCACTACCCGGGAAGCGGTGACCCGCATGTATGGTCGAAATAAGGGCATCCTGGGTGCGACCTCAACGACTTCACGTCTGGAGGAACGTCCACTCCTCTCCGAGACCGAGGCGCGCACCATGGATCCTGATGAGGTGATCATCCTGGCCTCACCGCAGCACCCGATCCGCGCACAGCGCATCAAGTATTTCGAGGATTCCTTTTTCATCAAACTGGCGGATCGCCAGGCGGGCCGCGACTTCCCCTATCCCCCACGTGTCGACGGAGTGGGGCCCTGGTTCGAAGAACCGAAACCCGCTCCTTCGACATTGCAACCTGCCTCTGTCGATTCTACTGCAACAAGCGAGCGTGCACGCCGACGGCAATCGCGATCCATGCAGACGCAAATCAATGAAACCACTGCAGGTGAGCTGCGTCCGGAAACCCTTGATCGGGAGGACCCGGTCCCAGAAAAGTGGGAGCAAGTCTTCCGCGAGCAAGGTGACTTCATCGACGAACTGCTCGGGGATAGTCAGTAGGCGGGGCGGGAAGCCGTCATTCGCTGCAGGTATGAAGTAGAATCAGCCTCTGCATGAGAGCCAACATTCGACGTCTGTCAATTGACACAACGGCAAGGCTGGGGCCGCGCCTTGCTCGCTCCTAACGTGTTCTAACGTTGTTCTACTTTTTGATTGACCAAATCATCAACACAACATATTTGTTGTGTCATGACTTTAAGGTATGATTCCACAACAGGCTATTTGGTTCCTGGCCTCCATCAAGTCTCATGGAGCGCTATGACGGCACTGTGCGAGCTCAACGCTCATCGATCGCGGCTCATAAGTGGCCTGCGAGCGGCAGCCCTGAATCTGCATGGAGCGGGTTGCAGGGTGATATTGCTAGATGGGAGCTTCGTCTCTCAAAAGGAGTTGCCAAATGACTATGACGGGGCTTGGAGCCCGGTCGGCGTCGATCCCAGCCGAGTCGATCCAGTCCTGTTGAACTTCGACAATCAGCGCGCAGCAATGAAAGCAAAGTATGGTGGCGAGCTCTTTATCTCATCGAGTTTGGCGGCGCCTGGCGTGCTTTTTGAAGAGTTTTTTCAAACCGATAGGAATGGGAATGCCAAAGGAATCTTGTCTCTAGATTTAGGGAGCATCACATGATCACCAACGAACGCCAATACAAGATGACTCGGGCCAACGCCGAGAAGTTCAAGGCCGCAATCGCTGGATTTGATGCCGCCAAGAGAGAAGATGCGGGGATACATCCAACCTTTATCGAGGCGGAACTTGGTGGACTTAGCAGTCAGCTCGAAGACTTAGAAAACGAATTGGCCGAGTACGAAACTCTGCAATCGCTGGAAGCACCGGTTATCAGGGTTGATCAACTCAGCGACTTGGCGGAAGGCCTGATTGCAGCACGGATCGCATCTGGACTGTCTCAGCGTGAGCTTGCTGAGCGAATGGGCCTGAAACAGCAGCAAATACAACGCTATGAAGCAGAAAAGTATGCAGGTGCAAGTCTGTCCCGCCTGATAGAAATATCAGACGCACTTGGAATCAAGCTGAGGAATGAGATTTTAGTGCCATACGCGCCTGAGACGTTTGACGGTATCATCCGAAAACTTATGCAAACTGGCTTGGAGCCAT
>NZ_JALIEB010000017.1 GCF_025755255.1 Roseobacter sinensis
CAATATGCGCCCACACGTCCCAAAACCCCCATCAGAGAAACCCACCATCAGTGGCCAAGACAAAAAGGGCCGGGCAGTAACCGAAACGCATGATTTGACGCCTAAGCCGCCAGATAGGTGTCGCGGATCTCGGGATGGGCCGTTAGGTCATCCAACGTGCCGTGATACACCTGCACGCCGCTTTCGATGATCACCACGAGGTCAGCAACGGCTTGAGCGAAATGCAGGTTCTGTTCGGACAACAGAACCGTCAGCCCTTCGGATTTGAGTTGCGCGATGACCTGCGCCATCTGCTCCACAATCACCGGGGCGACGCCTTCTGATGGCTCGTCCAGGAGGATAAAGGACGGGTTGCCCATCAGCGTGCGCGCGATGGTCAGCATCTGCTGCTCCCCTCCCGACAAGGCCTTGCCACGGTTGGTGCGGCGTTCGGCAAGGTTCGGGAAGAGCTCAAACAGCATCTCCTCGGTCCATGTCGGCGCGCCGTCGCGCGGAGGCTGGCGACCCACCAGAAGGTTCTCGCTCACCGTCAAATCGGTGAACACACGGCGGTCTTCCGGCACATATCCCAGACCCATCTTGGCCACCCTATGGGCCGGAAACCCCACGATATCGACGCCCTGAAACACGATCCGGCCCGATGCGGGGCGGACAAGCTGCATGATCGACTTCATCGTTGTGGATTTGCCCGCACCGTTCCGTCCGAGAAGTGCAACCACATGGCCGCGCGGTGCCTCAAAGCTCAGATCACGCAGGACATGCGCTTTGCCGTAATAGGAATTGACGCCCGCGACCTCAAGCATCCGTCTTCTCCGCCCGGCCAAACACGGTGCCGCCGCCCAGATAGACGTCCTGGACCAGAGGATTGGCTCGGATCTCGGCCGCATTGCCTTCGGCGATCAGCGCGCCACGGTTCAAAACCATGATGCGGTGGGCATGGCCAAACACGACGTCCATGTCATGTTCGGTGAAGAGCACACTCACGCCCTGTTCGGCGACAATGCGCGCCGTCAGCTCCATCAAAGCCAGCCGTTCGCGCGGCGCCATGCCTGCGGTGGGTTCGTCCATCAGCAAGAGCTTGGGGTCATGCGCCAGCGCGATGGCCAGTTCCATCCGTTTCAAATCGCCATAGGCCAGTACCGCACAATGCCGGTCCGCTTGCGCCGCCATGCCGACCATATCCAGCAAGGCCAGCGCGCGGTCGCGGTGCATGCGATGTGCGAAGGGCAGAACGCGAAAGATTTCCCCATTATGGGACAACAGCGCCATCTGCACGTTCTCGACCACGGTCATCGAGGCATAGGTGGCGGTGATTTGAAAGGTCCGCCCAACCCCGCGCCGCCAAATCTGGCGCGGCCCAAGGCCAGTGATCACCTCTCCATCCAGATACACCGCGCCCGAGGTCGGCGGCAATTGCCCCATCAGCATGTTGAAGCACGTTGATTTGCCAGCGCCATTGGGGCCGATCATCGCTAGCAGTTCGCCCTTTTGAAGCGCGAAGGATACATCGTCTACGGCGGTGAGGCCACCGAAAGTCTTGGTCAGGCCGCGAGTTTCCAAAATTGCGCTCATAGTCGGCGCTCCTCCTTGGTCGTCGCGGCATCCTGGCTGTCACCCGGCCCGAAGTGGCGCCATGCGCGGCGCAGGCTGCCGACGATGCCCTCCGGTGCAACCACCACCACGAAGATGATCAAGAGCCCCATGATCAACCGCCAGTATTCGAAACGGGTCAGCACGTCTTCAACGCCCTTGAAGAACCCTGCGCCCACGACACCGCCCGCCAGCGTTTTCACGCCGCCCAGGAACACGACGATCAGCGCATCGAAGCTGCGAACAATCTCCAACTCGTTGGGAAAGACGCTGCCCTTCGAGAAGACGAAGAGCGCGCCAGCCAGTCCGCCCATGAAGCCCGCGAAGGTAAACGCCAGAAGCTGCACGCGGCGGGTGTCGATCCCGGTGGCCTCAGCCTGGCGCTTGCTGTCGCGCGCGGCGCGCAAGGCGTAGCCAAAGGGTGAGTGCGCCACATGGCGCAGCATCAGGATGCCGCCCACGGAAAAGACCAGCGCGACATAGAAGTAGATGGTATTGTCATTGAGCCAGCCGGCTGGCCAGATGTTGACCAGCCCATCATCGCCCCCTGTCACCTCCTGCCATTGCCACACCAGGCTCCAGAGCAGCTGCGCAAAGGCCAGCGTCAGCATCGCGAAATAGACACCCGTCAGCCGCAGACAAACCCAGCCGACAACGATGGCGATCAGACCCGCGCCAATAGGTGCCAACAGAAAGGCCAGTTCCATTGGCGTTTCGGTCCAGGTCACCAGAAGTGCGGCCACATAGGCGCCACCGCCGTAATAGGCCGCATGGCCAAAGCTGACCATGCCCCCCAGCCCCAGCAGGAAATGCAGCGAGGCGGCGAAGAGGCAGAAGATCAGAATGTCGGTGGTCAGCACCAGCGCGAAATTGCCCCCGAAAAGGGGAAGGAGCGCCAGCAAAGCCAATCCAACCGCGACAATCGCGCGGACCCTGGCCGAGGCTGGCTTGATCGGTTCCTCCGGCTCGCCCACCTGACCATGTTCGCCTGCGACCTCTTCGCGGCCCAAAAGGCCGTAGGGCCGGATCATCAACACCACGATCATGACGATGAACATCAGCACGAGTGTTGATTGGGGAATGTAGGTGACACCAAATACGTTCAGAACAGAGATGATGATGGCCGCAAGATACGCCCCGGGCAGTGACCCCATGCCACCGATGACGACTACCACGAAAACCGGTGTCAGGATGGTAAAGTCCATCAGCAAATCGGCGCCGCCCTTGGGCAGTTGAAGCGCGCCGCCCAACCCCGCCAAGGCCGAGCCCAGTGCAAAGACGCCGGTGAAGAGCCAGGCCTGGTTCACCCCGAGCGCGCCCACCATCTCGCGATCTTGGGTGGCGGCGCGCACCAACACGCCCAGCCGGGTGCGCGTCATCATCCACCAGAGCGCCAGCGCGATGAAGGGGGTAATGATCAACAGCACGATGTCATACTTCGGAATGGGCTCTCCCATAATGCGGAAAACACCCCGCAGTCCGGGTGCGCGCGGGCCGAGTTGGTCTTCTGGTCCCCAGATCAGCAGTGCCAGATCCTGGATCACGAGGATGACACCAAAGGTAGCCACCAGTTGAAAGAGCTCCGGTGCGCGGTAGACCGGGCGAAGCACCAGCATCTCGATCACCACACCGATCAGACCCACGGCAATACCAGCGAGAAGGATCGAGCCCCAAAAGCCAAAATGGCCCGGCAGCACCTCCATGAGCGTGAGGCCGATATAGGCCCCCAGCATGTAAAGGCTGCCATGGGCGAAATTGACGATGCGCGTGACACCGAAGATCAGCGAAAGGCCACAGGCCACAAGAAACAGCGAACTGGCGTTTGCAAGTCCCGTCAAAATCTGCGCGACGAAGAATTCCATTGCAACCTGTCAGGTGATTGACGGACTGCGAGGGCCAACCCTGTGCCCCCGCATCCCAAGGCGTTACTGGGCCGGGCGCAGCGCGCGGACCTCTTCGTCGGTGGGCAGGTAGTTGGCGCCGTCCTTATACTCCCAATCCACCATGACACCTTTGCCGTCTTCCAGCGCGGTCGTGCCCACATAGGCGCCCATAGTGGACTGGTTGTCGATCTCGCGGAACGTGATCGGGCCCATGGCACTGTCCACTTCCAATCCCTCGAATGCCGCGCGGATCGCTTCGGTTTCGGTCGATCCCGCCTTTTCCAACGCAGCGACGATGGACTGCACGGTCATGTATCCGACGATGCTGCCCAGACGCGGGTAATCGTCGTAGCGCTTTTGGTAGGCTTTGACAAAGGCACCGTCCGGTCCGTCCTCAAGGTCGTACCAGGGAAAGCCCGTGACGGTCCATCCTTCCGGTGCCTCGTCTCCCAGCGGGTCGAGATACTCGGGCTCCCCGGACAACAGGCCATAAACATCGCGCCCGTCGAAGAGCCCCCGGTCCGTACCATCGCGCACGAATTTTGCCAGATCCGGTCCGAATGTCACGTTGTAAATCGCATCGGGCTTGGCCCGTTCCAGCGCCTGCACCTCGGCGCCCGCGTCGATCTTGAACAGCGCTGGCCATTGCTCGGCCACGAATTCGGCGTCGGGTTTGAGCTTGAGCAGGTTCTCCTTGAACGCCGCCACAGCGTCCTTTCCGTAGGCGTAGTTGGGCGCGATGGTTGCAAATCGCGTGGCATCGGTTTTGGCCGCCGCTTCGGCCAGCATCGCCGCCTGCATGAAGGTCGAGGCCCGCAGCCGGAAGGTGTAGGGATTGCCAGCCGCCCAGACGAGGCTGTCCGCCAGCGGCTCGGACGCGAGGTAGACATAGCCCTTTTCCCCGGCAAAGCTGGAGATGGCGAGACCCACATTCGACAGGATCGTGCCCGTCAGCATCACCGCGCCATCGCGGGTCATGAGTTCTTCGGCGATTTTTACCGCTTCGCCTGGCTCGCCCTGATCGTCCCGAAAGATGAATTCAAGCGGACGCCCCATGACGCCGCCGGCCGCGTTGGTTTCCTCGATCGCCAGCTCGATGCCCATCTTGTAGGGCTCGGCAAAGGCGGCCATCCGCTTGTAATGGTTGATCTCGCCGATAATGATCGGATCCTGTTGAGCCGCGGCGGCCAGCGGTACCGTTGCCAGCGCTCCGGCGGCAATCAACCCCTTGAGAAATGTCTTACGTTGCATGGTGTCCTCTCCTGAAAGGTGGGAAATCCGGCCGTTCATCCGCCGTTGTCGTCAGTCGTGATGCACAAAACTTGCCCCTTCAGCGGCGCCCAGATCCTCGGTGGATTCTGCAGCCACGAGGTCGCGAATGCGCTTGCGGTAAACATTGGGGCCCTTGTCAATCGCGATGCGAATGGGACGTCTGCGCTGGGGGCGCTTTTCGTTTTCATGCACCGCTTCGAGCACCGCTTTGTCTTCGGCAAAAGCCACGTTGAACATCGCATCCATTTGCGCCGAGGCCTCCTCGTCGCCGAGCGCCGAATTGCGCAGATGCATCCAGTGATCGATGGTCCGATCCTCGTTGACCGGGGTTACGAAATGCAAGGCAAAGATGCGCACACCCCGGTTGCGGTCGTCTTCGGCGCAGTTTTCCGCTGTCGCAATGGAGCCGAAGTCGATGACGGCGGTCGAGGGCAGATGCAGGTGGTAATAATGCCAGCGGTCCACGTGGCCGTTGAACCCCCCGAACTTCTGAAAAAATCCGACAGGCGGCGCATCGCGGATCCAGCGCCATGCGGTGATCACATCGCCGCCGGTCGAGACATGCACCGGCACGTTTTCCGAAGCGGCGCTGCCAAGCGTCGTGGGATGCACGAAGCTCACATGAGCCGGATCCACGAGGTTTTCCGCGACGTTGAGGTAATGCGCCTCGATGTGCAGCGCTTCGCCTTGGTGCGCGTGCCAGTCGGGGCTCGTGAACTCGGGCATATCAAAGATCTGCGCGGGATCGGCCAAGTCCGGATCGCCCATCCAGACCCAGACGATGTCGTGGCGCTCTTCAACAGGAAAAGCTTCGACAAACGCACTTTTTGGCGTGTTGTCCTGCCCTGGCACGCGCACGCAGTTGCCCGCACCATCAAAGGTCATGCCGTGATACCCACATTGGATTGTGTCACCGATGCGCTTGCCCTTGGACAGCGGCAGGAGCCGGTGCGGGCAACGATCCTCAAGTGCTGTCACGGTGCCGTCCGAGGCCCGGTACATGACCAGCCGCTGGCCGAGGATTTCCATGGCGCGGAGCGGTTCGCCAAAGTCGCGCGACCAGCCCGCGACGTACCACGCGTTTCGGACAAAGCTCATCTCGTGCAAGTCATTGGCAGCACCCCCACCCCTGGATTGAGGCGCAAAAGAACATTCGCTGTCAAATGATAATTTCATTTGCATACGAACATATTCGATTTGACGCGAATGGGGCCGCCATGCGAAGCAGGCTTCGACCGAAGACGCCAGTTTTCCGCGCTTTTCATGCTGATGCGCCTATGCATACTGACACTCGTGCGGTTTGGGCATGAAGGAGGGGCAGGTCATGGGCGCGAAACTGGTCATCAAGAACATCGGCATGATCCTGTCGGGCAAGATGGAGGAGCCCATCCTCGATGGCGACTGCCTGATCGCGCATGACGGACGCATCTCAGAGTGGGGGCGCGAAGACGATCTGGACTGCGATGGCGCGGATGTGACAGTGGATGCCAAGGGTGTGACGCTGGCCCCGGGTCTGATCGACAGCCACGTGCACCCGGTGGTGGGCGATTACACGCCGCGCCAGCAACAGTTGCACTGGATCGACTCTACCCTGCATGGCGGGGTGACGACGATGATCTCGGCCGGGGAAGTTCACATGCCCGGTCGACCCAATGATCCCGTTGGCACCAAAGCCATGGCGATCGCGGCGCAGCGCTGGTACGATAATCTACGCCCCTCGGGGATGAAGGTGCACGCCGGCGCACCTTTGCTGCAAAAGGGCCTCGAGGAAGAGGATTTCAGGGAGATGGCCGATGCCGGCGTCCGGCTGATCGGCGAGGTCGGTCTTGGCACCGTCAAGGACGGCAAGACCGCCAACCAGATGATCGGCTGGGCGCGCAAGTACGGCATGCAAAGCACGATCCACACCGGCGGCCCGTCGATCCCCGGGTCGGGGCTGATTGATGCGGACATGGTGCTGGAGACTGGCACCGACGTGGTGGGCCATATCAACGGCGGCCATTCGGCTTTGCCGGATGACCAGATTGTCTGTCTTTGCGAGAACTGCACCGCAGCGCTCGAAATCGTGCACAATGGCAACGAACGTGCAGCACTTCTGACGCTGAATACAGCACGCGAATTAGACAAGCTCGATCAGATCATCCTTGGAACCGACGGGCCAGCGGGATCTGGCGTGCAGCCCCTTGGCATTCTACGGATGGTTGCGATGCTGTCGAGCCTGGGCAACGTGCCTGCCGAAATTGCGTTCTGCTTTGCCAACGGCAACACCGCACGGCGGCGCGAGTTGGATGTTGGGATCATCGAGGCCGGGCGCGCCGCGGATTTCGTGCTGATGGATCAGGCGCAGCACGCACCGGGCAAGAACGTGTTGGAGTCGGTGCAACTTGGCAACCTTCCCGGCGTCGGCATGACGATCATCGACGGTAAGGTCACCAGCCTGCGCAGTCGAAACACACCACCCGCTCAGCGCCTGCCCGAGGTAGTCTGACACCATCGCGTTTGATAATCTTTAGGGCGAATTCCTCGTTTGGCCCAGTTTGCACCAAGCCAACCACCAAAACTTTCCGGTCAGGATATCTCGGCGTCCGGGGGACGTGAAATGTTTCGGACCGATTGCGCAACTTGCTTGCGCCTCAGCCCAGTTTTCGCAACAGCTTGATCAGGTTGCGCCGTTCAGGCGGTTTTAGAGGGGCCAGCGTCTCTTCGGTGATCACGCGGCCCGCCGGGATCATGCGGTCAAGAGCACGCGCGCCTTCGTCCGTCAAAGACACGATATGGCGCCGCCGGTCGTCGGCTGATGGAGCTGTGCGGACAAATCCTCTCTGCCGCAACCTGTCCACGACACCTTTGATCGTGGCGATATCCATGGCCGCGAGGCGACCGAGCTGGTTCTGGGAACAAGGTCCGTTTTCGGCCAGACGGACCAATGTGGAAAACTGCGTAGGGGTCAGCCCCTGGACCGTATGCGCCTGAAAGATGGCGGCGTGGCGCTGACCGGCAAGGCGCAACAGATACCCGACCTGATCGTCGAGCATATAGGTTCCAAGGATGGGGCTTTGAATGTCGGCCTTGGCCGTTTTCCCGCTCACCGCAGCCCGTCCTCGCCTTTGGCCTCATCCGCTGTCAGCCCGCCCACGCGCGGCAGCGGGCGGCCAGAATCCGTGACTGCCACGGCCACCATGATTTCGCGCGCCCGCGGCGCGTCGTTCAGGCTGATTTCGATGCCATCAAAATGACTGCGCACATAGGCTGCGTCCTTGTGGCCGAGTGGCACGTCAAGCACCTGTCCGGGGCTGCCCATCTTCTTTGACGAGGGAACAAGTGCCGCGCCCTTTTCCACCGCCTTGCGCAGCGGTGCCCCCAGCTTGGGGTGCAGAATGGCCGCGGCGTGTTCGAGTTCTCCGGCCTCGCCCACCATTGCGGATTTTCCATAGCTTTCAGCGGCGTCGGGCGTGATACCCAGAGCGGCGACGCATCTTTCGCCCAGAAGGCTTCCCAGTTCAGCACCAATCTCCATAAGCCCCGAAAGATCGTCTTCGTAGACGCCGGCAAGGGGGTTTTCGATGACCGCCACGGCCACCGCCTTGCGCGTGGCGGGGTCGATCGCACGCCCCATCTCCACATGCGTTTCTTCCACCTGCACGGCGATCTTGCGGATTTTCGCTTTCATCTCAGCCCGTCCTCTCCCTTGGCGTCCTTGGCGGCCAGACCGCCCATGCGGTTGTGAATACGCGCACCGGTGGTCATGACCAGGATCAACGCCAGTTCATCGGCGCGGGGCGCGTCGTTGCATCCGACCTCGACAGCGTCGAAATGGCTGCGCACGTAAGAGGCGTTGATATGGGTCACCGGCACGTCAAGCCGCGCGCCAAGGCCGCCGACCTTCTTGGTGGATGGCACGATGGCCTTGGCATCGCCCAGAAGCTCTCGCATGGCATAGCCACCAGGAACGTGCCAGAGCGCGCCATGTTCGATCTCGCCGTCCGATCCGACAATGGCCCCCTTTCCATAGCCCTCGATTTTATGCGGCCCGCCCAACGCGTCGGCCAGCTTGCGCGCCATTTGCAGACCCAACGGTTTCAGATCTTCCATGAAGTGCTGTATGTCTTCGACATATTCACCGGCAAAAGGGTTGTGGATCACGGCCATGACGGCGCCGCGCTGCAGCGGTTTGTCGGGCGGCGGGCCGCCCTCGTGCCGGATTTCTTCCATCAGCAGGACGATCTTGCGCAGGGTGACGTCAGGCATGGTCAAGGATCCTGTTGTTGAAGGACTTGTCTGTATCGAGCACGGTGGTCTGTCCTTGAAGATGCAGTGAAGCGGCGCGGATCAGCCCAGCCGTCGCCATGCGTTTTGCCTCGTGCAGGCCGTTTTGCAAGGCGGCCGAGCAGTCGGCGCGCGAAAGCGGCGCGCATCCCGTCACGACCGCGCGCGCACCGAGGTCGCTGTCGGTGTCCAGCAGATGTGCGGCCGTGCGGCTGATGCCGGGATGGCCCGGCAGGTCCACTGCATTGGCAATCAGCGTGGCCGCGGCATCCGCAGCAGCTGCGCTTTCGGCCAGAACGGTCACACTGTCCGCGATGCCCAGGCTCAGACTGCGCCCGTGGCGACCAGAGGTCGCGATACCGCCAATCCCTTGCCCTGCCGACAAAGAAATGCGCCCCAGATCGGTCCCATCGACGCCCTGCATTGCAGTGATGAAACGCTCGCCGGGTGCGAGATGCAAAGCAACATCACCGCCATTGTTCACATAGGCACGCCGCAGTGGACCACTACAGCGCATGGCGGCGAGCACCTCATCCGCGACAGCGCCCGCGACGGCGGCCATCGGCGTCACGAAGCGGTCCTGAAACGGATGGACGGCGCGGACCATGCGTTGCGCCACCACCCCCGAAAGGCGCGGATGCCCCGCGCCAATGGCCCTCCGCAGCGACGGTAACTCCGAGACCAGCTGTTCGAGCAGACCCGCGAAGCGCGCGCGCGCCGCGGCAAAGGCACGCTGGCGCGCGGGCGCGTCAGCCCCGATGATCAGGTCAATCGGACCATGCTGCAAATGCAGCCGCGTGCCGCCGGGTAGAAGGCGGGCCTGCGCCGTCATTTGCGCCCCCGCGCCCAAGGGTAATTCGCGTGGTCCATCGGATCGGGTTGGCCCGCCAATTGCGACACCTTGCGCGCAGACGCCATCGGCACCGAGTCGAGCCTGCGGATTTCCTCCATATGCCCGCCGAGCGCGTCGTAGTCATCGACGCGCATGGTGAATTCGATGGGTGCCACCAGTGCAGGTGTCGGCACATACCCGAAAGAGACGTGTGGCATGTCCATGACATCCACCATCACCGTGATGCCGCCACCGGGCCAGACATAAGCCTCGGCACCGCCGCAGGACACGTAAGTCAGGGACTCCTTGACCGATCGGGTGAGTCGCACCGGGTTTTCCGTGACGCCCGCCCGCAGCGACCCGCCTGCGCCACCCATGAAGAGCACCGAGGATACCGACGGCTCGCAATTCTCGGCAATGAGATCGGCTGAGGCCTTGAGTTTGGCGGGGATCTCTCTTGGCTCGGGCGCCAGATCCTCGCTCAGTTCGAAGTAGCCGTATTGCTCTCCCGTGGTTGACACCATTAGGAGCCGCAGGCCCGGCCAGGCCACCTTCGGGTTCCACGGCCCCAGGATGGTCAGCGGATCCTCGATATCCGTGCCGCCCCAGCCTGTCCCCGGCTCGGCCACCTGAAAGTACCGTCCGGGGGTTGAACGGCGGCCTTTGATCTTGATCCCGGTTTTTGGCACGTCGAGTTGCTTGCCGGCCTCATGCTCGCTCAACACACCGGTGATGTGGTCGTCCACAACCACCACCTCGTCGACATGGCCCAGCCACTGCTTGGCGAACATTCCTATGGCGGCCGAGCCACAGCCCACCCGCATCAGCCTTTCCCGCACGCCGTTGATGATCGGCGCCTCGCCAGCCTGAACAACAAGATCGGTCGCACAATCGCCATCACCGATGCGCATTTCGACCGGCTCGCGGTTGCACAGCCGCAGAAGGGCTTCGCATGTGACGCGACCCTCGGCCTTTGTGCCGCCGGTGAGGTGCTCGACCCCCCCCAGAGACAGCATCTTGGAGCCATATTCCGACGTCATAACGTGCCCGATGGGCTCACCCGCGACGCGTACCACATCGCATTCGTGGCCGATGTGGCGGTCGGTGTCGATCTTCACCTTCACGCCGCAGTAGCTGAAAATGCCCTCGGTCACGACCGTGACCATATCCACGCCTTCGATCTCCTGCGCCACGATAAAGGGGGCAGGCTTATAGTCGGGGTAGGTGGTGCCCGCGCCGACCGCTGTCACGAAGGGCCGGTCTGAATGGACAATATCGCCGTCCCACTCCTCGCCCCCGCCTTCGCCCAGAAAGGGGACCAGCTTGTGGGAGGTGTTCTCGATGATCGTGAGCGGGTCGAGCCGCACCAACTCGCCGGCGTGGTTGGCATAGCGATCACAGGCGCCGGTCTTGCCGTCCGCGATGTAGCACATCACCGGGCAAGCGTCGCAGCGGATCTTTTCGGGCTTGGTCGTCCCGTCAGCCATGGTCACGCTCCCTCAGCTTGGCGCGCACACGCGCCGGCGTGGCTGGCAACTCGGTGACCCTGACGCCGCTGGCATCGTGGATGGCATTGAGCAGCGCGGGTGCCGTGGGTATGAGCACGTGCTCCCCCAACCCCTTGGCACCAAAGGGGCCATGCACGTCAGGCTCTTCGATGATCAGCGTTTCGATGGGCGGGATGTCTCCGATCGTGGGAATGAGGTAATCATGCAGATTGTCGGTGCGACCGGGCAGATATTCCTCCATCAACGCCATGCCGAGGCCCTGCGCGATGCCGCCCTGGACCTGCCCTTCGACCAGGTTGGGGTTGATGGCATGGCCCACGTCATGCGCGGCAACTACGCGCAGCGGTCTGACGGTGCCGAGCGCCATATCCACTTCGACAACAGCAAGATGCGCAGCATACCCGAATTGCGCGTAGGGATGGCCCTGTCCGTTGGCATCCAGTGGCACCGTCGGTGGGTCATAGGTTTGCTCGGCGCGCAGCACGTAGCCTTCGGCATCGGCTGGCAGATCGGCAAGTGCCACGCGATGTGTCTTGGCGGCGTCGCGTATCTCGATCACATCACCGTCCAAGTTCAGCTTGGCGCCTTTGTCCGCATTGACCCGCGCAAGGATCTCGGCCCGCAACGCCTCGGCGCTGAGCCGCGCGGCGTTGCCGGACACGAAGGTCTGGCGCGAAGCCGAGGTTTTGCCCGCATCCGGCGTCACATCGGTGTCAGCGCCCACCAAAGTTACCTTGTCCACAGGCACGCCAAGGGCCGTGGCAAAGATCTGCGCAATCGCCGTGTTCGATCCCTGACCTATGTCCACCGCGCCTTGGTGCAGAACGAGCGTGCCATCCGCGCGTAGCCCACACTTGATGGTCGACGGATTGGGCAGAGAGGTGTTGCCGCAGCCGTACCAGCCGCCTGCCACACCGACACCGCGCCGCAGCGAGGGATGACCGCGATTCCACGACTGCGCGTCAGCGCGCATCTTTGCCCAGGCCGGGCGCAACGCCTCGAGACAGGCGCGAATGCCGACGCCACTGTCGAAGACCTGCCCACAGACTGTCGGCGTGCCGTTTTCCAAGGCGTTGAGGATGCGGAATTCCAGCCGGTCCATTCCCAGCTTGTCAGCAAGTTCATCAAACAGGCTTTCCTGCGCCACCGCGGATTGCGGCACGCCAAAGCCACGAAACGCGCCGGATGGGACGCAATGCGTGTGAACGCCTCGCGCCTCAGCCCGGTAGTCGGCGATCCGGTAGGGACCTGAGGCATGGACCGGCACCCGGTTGGCCACGGTCGGCCCCCAACTGGCATAGGCACCGGTGTTGAACTGACCCTGAAACGTCATCCCGTTCAGACGCCCATCCGCTGTTGCACCAATACGGGCGGTGATCTGCGCAGGATGGCGTTTCGTGGTCGATTGCATTGACTCCGTGCGGCTGTACGTCAGTCGCACCGCCCGACCTGTCCGCATCGCCGCAAGCGCCAGGTACGGTTGTACCGACAGATCGAGTTTGGACCCGAAGCCGCCGCCAACGCCGGTGGGCACGATGCGCACGGCGCTGGGTGCGACGCCCAGTATCTCGGCCAACGCCTCCTGGTCCATGACGGGCGCTTGCGTACAGGCATGCACCTCCAGCCGGTCGCCTACCATCCGGGCAAAGCCCGCCTCGGGCTCGATATATGCATGTTCGACAAACGCAGTGGTGAAGCTGCCTTCGACAGTCACATCTGCGGCCTCTAGCGCGGCTTCGTCATCACCGCAGGCGACATAGCCCTTGCACATCACGTTGCCGGGGCGGTCGGCGTGCAAGGCCGGGGCCTCGTCGGTCAGCGCCTCGGACATGGACAGCGCGGCTGGCAACTCCGTCCACGTGATTGGCACTTGCGTTTCATCAAACACCTGCATGGCCGCGGCACTGCCGACGACGGCGGCAACTGCCTCTCCCTTGAAGCGGGTCTCGGAAACGGCGAACACCGGCTGATCGGCAAAAGCCGGGATCACCCCGAAGGTTTGCGCGCCGGGAACGTCCTTCGCGGTCAACACTGTCACAATGCCGGGCGTGCGTCCCGCCCAGCCCTGCAGATCGCCCAGGTCGAAATGCGCGCGGTGGTAGGGTGAACGGATCACCCGCAGGTGCAGCGCGTCCGGTGGCGCAACATCGTCGCCAAAGCGTTCCGTCCCGTCGAGCTTGCCCGCCACGTCGAGCCGTTGGATCGGCTGGCCGGTATGACCGTCGCCTTGCGGCGGGGCATGCGGCTCGCCTGCAGCCAGAACCGCGTCGATGATCTTGCCGTAGCCGGTGCAGCGGCAGAGCACACCCCCCAGCGCATCCTGCACGGCCGCCTCGGTCAGCTGCGTGCCGCTGCGCAAGAGCGCCACAGCCGAGACCATCATGCCGGGCGTGCAGATGCCACATTGCGCCGCACCATGCGCCGCAAAGCTGTCGGCCAGCGCTTCGGCGGCGCTGTCTGCCCCGCGCAGTCCCGCCAGCGTCTCGACCGTGCGCCCCTCAGCCTGATGAGTCGGCATGAGGCAGGCACAGATGGCCGCGCCATTCACCAGAACGGTGCACGCGCCGCAATCGCCCGCGTCACAGCCCACTTTGACGTCCTTCGCGCCCAGACGCTCGCGCAAGCTGTAGGACAGGCGTTCACCCGGCAACGGGCGGGTCACTACACTGTCGCCGTTCAGCGTAAATGCGATGCTGTTAAGGCCGATGCGCTTATCCATATCGGGCTGCCCTTTGCAAGGCGCGTTCGATCTGGTGCGGCACAGCCTCAGCCCGGTAGCGCGCATCAGCCCGCACATCGCTGATGGGTGTCAGTTCCGGCAAGGCGTCCGCGTCGATACCTGGACTGTCAGGCGACTGTCCGACGAGTGCGGCCTCGAGCCCCGGGAGGCGCTGTGCGACCGGTGAGCAGGCACCCACCGCCACCCGCGCTTCTGAGATGAGCCCATCGTCGTCCAGCACGATCAACACCGCCGTCATGGCGATGGAGATGACGAGATACCGCCGCGCCCCCAGCTTTTCGAAGGCCGAAGTCGCGCCTTGCGGCACAGGCGGGCCATGTATCGCAACCATGATCTCGCCCCTTTGCAGATCGGTTCTGCGCGGGGCCTTCAAAAATTCGGCCAGCGGTAAATGTCGCCGCCCATTCGGTCCGGCAAGTTCCACTTGGGCGTTCAGCACTAGGAACGGCGGAACACCATCTGCCGCGGGAGAGGCGTTGCACAGATTACCCGCCACCGTGCCCGCGTTTTGGATTTGTACGCTGCCCACCTCGCGCGCGGCCGCACGCAAAGCATCAAAGGCTGGTGGCAGATCGGCGCGGACGAGATCGGTCCAGGTGGTCGCCGCACCGATACGCCACCCCGCATCCGAAACGGAGATCGTGCGCAATTCCGGCATGCGGGTGACGTCCAGCAGGCTGCGATCCAACGGAGATCGGTCGCGGGATGGAAAATAGTCCGTTCCTCCCGCAACGATATCGGGGGCGTGCGCGGCCATGACCTCAATCGCTTCATCCAACGTATGCGGTGCGAAGTAGGAGGCAGACACCGGCAGCTTCCTCTCGTGGAAATTCATTTGTACGCAAATGGTATGAAGGGGGATCCGCTCCTGTCAACGTAATTGTCGGTACCGTCCGCCCGATTCCATGGTTCCTCGGCCTGGACGGACCCAAAGTACAAACCGGTGCCAAATTGCAAACAGCGGCGGATGATCAACATAGATCATGGCACTTGGTGCAAGGCATTGCTGTGGACGGAGTAGCCTAAACTGTGATGCTCAAAGCAGATATCGGTCGCGAAGCTGCAATGGCCTTTTGTCCGCGGCGTCCGAATTATCTAAAGCTCAGGTACGGTTCCCCCAGCGACCAGCGGATTTGCGGGTTCAAGTGCGGCATCGCTTACCCGGTGCAGGCGGCCGCTTCGGACCGCGACCAGCCCAGCGGAAAAGAAGCCTGGGTGCGAGCGCTTGCGCTAGGATTGTCCTTATTGTTCGCGGAATGCGCGTGACATGCTGTCGGTCACCGGTTTCGCAAGGTATTGCGCAAACGTCCGCTCCTCCGTCTGAATCATGACTTCGGCGGGCATGCCGGGCGTTGGTGTGAAGTTCGCGACCCGACGCAGTTCCTCGGGACTGAGCGTGATCCGCGCCACATACACCTCTTCAGCAGAGGCAGTGCTCTTGTTTGTTACGGCGTCGGCTGACACGTACTCGACTTGACCATTCAGCACGGGCGTTGTGCGCTGGTTCAGCGCCACAAGCCGAACTGTCGCGTTCTGGCCTGTCGAGACGCTGTCGATATCGGCACGTGGGATCTGAGTTTCTACGATCAAGGGTTCATCTTCGGGCAGGATTTCGAGAATGGGTCTGCCGCTCTCGATCACGCCGCCGGAGGTGTGATAGTAGAGCCTGACGACGACGCCCGAGACCGGTGCGAGAACGTCGGCGCGCTCTCTCACGTTCATCGCCGCACGGACCTGCTCACGGATGCCGTCAAGCTCAGCCTGGACTATCTGCAGGTTGTCCAGCGCTTCCTGCCGATAGCGGGCGTCCGTCTGGTTTATCTGCTCTTCGTATTTGAACTTGATCTGCTCGATCTCATCGACTTCGGCCTCAAGGCGGCCAATCTGGCCTTCCGCTTCGATGAGAACCCTCTTGAGCGCCGTCATCTCCGATCGCCGTATCAGACCGTCCTCCAGAAGATCGGTTTTGATCTCCAATTCATCGGACAGGAGCTCCAACTGACGCTTGTGCGCATCGAGTTGGACCGCGTAGCCGACGCGGCGCACCTCCAGGGCATCATAGTTGCGTTGCAGTAGGGAAAGATCGTCGTCCAACGCGGATTCAGCCATGTTGAAGGCCAGCATCTGGCCGTCGATGATGGATGCAATCTCAAAGTCGTTGGTCTTTGACGAAAGTGCTTCGGGAAAGACGGGCAGGGGCAACCGTTCGTGTTGGGCCAGGAGACGGGCCTCTGTCGCCTCGAGGCGCATCTGGCGGAGATACAGCTCACGCTCTTTGGCCGCGGCGGCCGTCTGGTCGAGGCGGATCAGCAATTGGCCCTGCGAGACCCTATCCCCTTCGCGGATCACGATGTCGCGGATGATGCCACCTTCCAGATGCTGGACAATCTTGTTCTGACCTGTTGCCACGAAGCTCCCCTGCGAGATCACCGCGGCGGCGAGCGGGGCCCGGAAGGCCCAGAGGCTGAACCCACCGAATGTCAAAACCATCAGGGCGAACCCGAAGATCACCTGTTTGTAGACCGAGCGCGGGACGTCCGCATGCCAGTCTCCATTCGCGGGATAGTGGATCAGTTCAGCCATCTTTTGATACCTGCTTGTTCGGGTTGGTCTTGCGTCCGGCCAGTTGTTCAAGCACCTTCTGCCGCTCGCCAAACATCTGGATTGTGCCGTCGGCGAGCAGCATGATCTTGTCGACGCAACTCAGCAGCGACGGCTTCTGCGTGATGACGACCACCGTGATCTTGTTCTTCTGCGCGTGCTTTATCGCCTGGGCCAGCGCCTTGTCGCCATTTGTATCGAGGTTGGAATTGGGCTCATCCAGCACCAGGAACCGCGGGTTGCCAAAGAACGCACGGGCCAGGGCGATGCGCTGTTTCTGCCCGCCCGACAGGGGCGATCCGTCTGCGGCTACGATGGTCTCGTACCCCTGTGGCAGATCGGCGATCATTTCATGCACATCGGCCAGGCTCGCGGCCTCGAAAATCTGCTCGTCTGTCGCATCCGCACGCATGCGCCCGATGTTGTCCTTGATGGTCCCGGGGAACAGCTGCACGTCCTGTGGCAGGTATCCGATGTTCTCGCCGAACTGTCGCTGATCCCAGTTGCGCAGGTCCATGAGGTCCAGCCGGACATTGCCGGAGGTCGGCAGGATCGATCCAACCAGCATCTTGCCCAGCGTCGTCTTCCCGGCTCCCGAATTTCCGATGACCGCCAGTGTTTCGCCGGGGTTCAGCGAAAAACTGATCCCATTCAAGATCACCTGTTTGGTTCCGCCGGGGACGTAGAGGAGCCGTTCAACGTCCAGCCGTCCTTCCGGCTTGGGAAGGTTCAGGCGTTCAAACTGGACCTTGGAGGACGTCAGCAGCGTCTTGATCCGCCCGTATGCCGAGCGGGAGAGAGAGTATCCGTTCCATCCTTCGATTGAGCCTTCGATCGGAGCCAGAGCCCGCCCCGCGATGATCGAGGCGGCGATGACCATGCCGCCGGTGATCTCCCCCTGGATCGCGAGATACGCCCCCCAGCCCAGCATGCCGACCTGGGTCAGGAGGCGAATGGCCCGCGACACGGCCGAGGTGACGATGTTGCGGTCCTGCGCGCAGACCTGCTCGGTCAGGGACTTTGCAGTGTCCTTGCCCCAGATCATGACGGCTTCGGGGATCATCGCGAGCGCGTTGATGATCTGCGAGTTTCGGGCCATCGACTCCAGATGCATGTTCGCCTTTGACTGGGCCTGCATAGCCTTGGCAAAAGGCTTGGCAGTGATCTTCTGATTGATCACAGCCACGACCAGAAGCAGCAGCGACGTCACCACAACGATCGTGCCGAGATGCGGGTGGACTAGGAAAATGGCGAAAATGAACATCGGCGCGAAAGGCACATCGAGAAACGAGATCAGGGTGCTGGAGACCAGAAATCCGCGCAGCTGCTGCAGGTCGCCCAAGGTCTGATACTCCCGCCCGCTTCCGTGCAGCGATGCATGCGAGGCCGCGCTCAGGATCGGGGCGCCCAGCCGAACGGCAACCTCGACAGCGGTGCGCATCAGGATGAACCTGCGCACCGCATCGAAGGTTGCCTGCAACACCACCGCACCCACGATGATCACGGTGAGCATGACCAGCGTGTCGATCGAGCGGCTTGTCAGCACCCGGTCGGAGATCTGGAAAAGATAGATCGGGATCGCGAGGATCAGCAGATTGGTCGCGCAGGTCAGGACCAGCACGAACATGAGGTTTCGTCTGACCGCGAGGCCCCCTTTCCGCAGGCTTTCGCCGAAGTCCTCGGGCCCGAGCCGCTTGTGAAACTTGGGAGGTGGCGCGCTGCCATCGCCACCTCCACTTGTTGGCCGAGCGCCGTCCGAATGCGGACGCCGTCTGATCGGCCCTTTGTCGCCGTCGATCGTTATGCCGGGCCGATCACGTGCCTCCGAAATCCTGGCAACCGTTGGTTCTGCATCTTTGCCGCGTTCATTCGGAGCAGGTCGGCCCGGTGCATCGTCGCCTCGTGCGTTTGCGCCGACGGCCTCCTTGGTGGGATGCGCGGTGCTGGAAAAACCGGCGGTATCCGCCGGTTCAGGTGCAGAAGGCTCCGGGGCGGGCTCTGCGGCGCCCTGCGACCGGTCGGCCTGTGCCGGGCTTGGCGTGACCCGGGCAGGCGGCTCGGCCGGTCCCGTGTCAGCGCGCAGATCGACCCCGAGATACAGCGGCCCGGCCGTCATTGGTCGGGCACGTTTGCTTTTGAACGCTCGGTCTGAATTGGCTCTTACAGGTCGCCCCGAGAACTTTGGAATATCATTCACTTTTTAACGCCTCTGAAGGTTCTGAAGATCAAACGACCAGTTCTTGCATGATGTCCGCCGCTTGCGGCACGTCGGCGACCATCGATGCCGTTTGCGCAAGGATCTCCTCACCCAAGTTCTGATCGACAATATCGTCCGCAAGGAAGGCCACCGCTTCGGTCGCGAGATCAGCGATGGTGGCGCCGGGCGGTGCGGGGTCCGTGTCGATCAGATTGGCCTGATGGATCAGCGCGTCGGAATAGGTCTCGCCCTGCGCCATCACCTCACTGTCCAGCCCATTGTCACGGATCGCGGCGAAATTCGCCGCGATGTTGGAACCGGCAACCAGTTCGATTTCCTGTTGCAAGGCCGCTGCAAACTCATCGACGGCCAGATGGACCTGATCTGCGTCGCCGAGAATGTTGGTCTGCTCGAGCGCATTGACGCTCTTGAAATCCCCGTCGACGTAGAGAACGCGCAGCAACTCCGTCCCGTTGAAAAGCGGATCTTCGAGCACCTCGGCATCCACATCGTCCGAGCCGGAGGAGAACGCCGCGATAGCGTCTTCGAAGTTCTGTTTGATCTCGGCGTCCTTGTCGAACCCAGCCTTCTCAATCGTCGCCTCGTTATAGAGCAGGTTGTCGCCCGATGGATGGACAGGCTTGTCGTCGTAGACGGGCTCATCGACCGGCGCGTCCGCGTCCAGGTCTTCAGCCTCCGCCTGCTCCACCCTGGGATCATCCGCGTCGTCATCATCCTCCACCGATGCGGAGACAGGACTGGCGGCCTGTGACGAAAGCCCAATCACGTCTTCTGCGCTTTGCGCCTCGCCCCGCGTCGCCGCGCCGGTCTGTTCGCTGGAGACGGACGGTCTCGGCCCGTCATCTTGAGACTTGACCTTGTCGCCGTCCAAAACGACGTTGCGTTGATCGATGAGATTGACATCGATCATGTCGCCAGCGACCACGATCAGGTCGTAGTTGTAGCCAAGCTGGAAGGTGGAGAGATGGTTGCTGATCTGGTTTTCACCCAAACCGATGAAGCTTGATGCGCCCTGGATCGTAATGGCGGCCTGATCGAAGTCGGTGCTGAAGGTGTATTGCTTGACCCAATTCATCTGCACCACATCGCCCTCGAGGCGCTCGACGACCCAGTGCTGGGGGCTTGGGCCCGCGGCCTCAGACGAGGCGCTGTGATCTGCGGGCTCTTCCGGGGAGGCAGGCGCGTCGTCCTCGGACGTCTCCGGGTCATCATCAGCCGCAGCCATCGCCTCTTGAACGGTCTGTGTGCTCAGCGAGGCCGCATTCAGTGCCTTGTTCGGACCTGTTCCATCGCCATCGAACCCTAGACCGTGAACGGCGGAATCGTGATCGATCAGAACGTTGACCTGCGATATCGCGTCAAATCTGAGAACGTCGCCGCCTACGGCAAAGACGGATGCGTCCAGCCAGCTTGAGGTGATCGACGCTGCGTTCGTCAGAACATTTGCGCCGGCGACGATCTGATGGCCGTCGTCCACCTTGAAGTGGCTTTCGGCGGTGTCCTGAACCTCGCGATCGAACTCGGTCCCCGCCCCGCCCTTGACGGTCTCGTCATCCTGACCGTTTTTGTCCTCCGCGAGCCGATTGGCATGGTAGGCGGGGAGGATGTCCTCCCACTCCGGCAGCTCTGCGATCTCTTCACCATTCAGGTGAATCCCATCTGTGTCTTCACCCCGGAGCAGAGACACCTCCACCCCATCGGTGGGCTGCTCGGCGATGCTGTCCGCCGCGGCCTGGATATCAGCCACAAGGTCGAAAAGATCAGCGTCGAGAACGCTGACATCAATGTTGAGAGGGCTCAGATAGTCTGCCATCTGGGCGAGATACTCTAGCAGTGACGTCAGAGGCGCGATGCTCTCAAAGCCGTGGCCCGCGATGTCCCCGAAAATGTCGTTGTCGAAAAGTGTTGCTTTCTGGAACGTCACCGTGGCGACCGAACTCGGCAGCGGCAGGAAGAAGATCATACTGCTATCGGCTGTGCCGTTGAACCCTTCAGCAGGCACGAGGGCGGGTTGCTGGTATGCGAGCGGTGCGCCCGGCTCAACGATATCTGCTGGCGGCACTGTCGGGGCGACACCGGGCAGGTCCGGCGCAGCGGACCCGATCAGAAGGGGCTTCCATTGCAGGTCGGGGCTGAAGTCCTTGAGCTTGTGGGAGTGCGTGATCGAGGAGCTGAGCAATTCGAGCGCTTCGGCCCGATCCTCGGAGGCCTGGAGCGCCCTGAATTCGTCGTATTCTGCGCGGAGGCGCGCCTGTTCTTCAATGATTTGAAATGCGCCGATGAAATGCGCAATCTTCTCGGTAATTGGATCAAATGACACTCGTTGTAGCCCCCAAAACACCAATAGAAATTGGAAAAACCGGTCTGCGCTGACGTCTCTTGGTCTGTCTCCTGCCTTCGCTCATGTCCCCGGGCCGGGAGAGCGCCCGGCCCGGGGAATGTGTGTTGCGGGTGTTTACGACCCGTCGTTGCTGTCGTCGCCGATGTAGTTGGAGCTGAACGACCCGCCCACAACGTTCATGTCGACGCTATTGCCGAGGACGTTGGCGCCCATGACGATGGACTGGTTGAAGGCGGCCACATCGACTTGTGCCGCTGCGGAGGCATAGGATTCGCCGGTGACGTAGCCGTCGTCACCGTTGCCGGATCCCCAGCTGCCGCCGCTACCGCCGGCACCGCCGGCGCCGCTGGTTGCCGTACCGCCCATGCCACCCGTGTTGGTGCCACCGTCCGCTGCACCGCCGGTGGAGACACCACCGATGGCCTGACCGGATGCGCCGCTGGCTGCCGTGGCCATGCCACCTGCGCCACCGTCACCGGATGTGGCCATGGCATCACCGGTCGCACTCGTGTCGCTCGCGGCGTCAGCCATGTTTCCACCGGCTCCACCAGCACCCGTCGAGACGTCCGTGTCGTTGTCGGTCATCGACTCGGCCAAGGCCTCGGCTGCAACATCCGACAGGCCACCATAGCCACCGTCACCGTCGGCGTAGCCTTCGGCTGCACCTTCGGCATTGGCGTCATTCGTCGACCCGGTCGATCCGCCGTCGCCGCTGTTGGCTTCGGAGTCGGCCGTACCGTCAGCTGAGACCGTGGCATCCACGGATGCGTCGGAATCTCCGTCGCCAGCCGTGGCGCTCGACGTGCTCTGACCGTCGCCCGATGCGTCGTCATCGCTGGCGGCATCAGCCATCCCACCGGCACCGGAGTCCGAGTCCGTTCCCGCTGTTGTGGCCGCATCCGCGTCGTCGTCGGTCGCCGCATCCGCCGCAGCACCGGCACCGGTTGCCGCGTCGTTCGCCGCATCACCCGAAACGTTGTTTTCAAACATCCCGGTTGCTGCGGTTCCGCCGCCGCCGGCACCAGACTGGTTGTCCGAATTGCCGTTTGCACGCGCATCTGCGTCGTTATCGGTGGTTCCGGCTGCACCTGCGCCGCTTTCGGAGTCCGTGCCACCAGCTGCGCTTGAGTCGGCATCGTCATCCGTTGCAGCATCTCCGGCCGCACCGCTGCCAGCTGTTGCATCGTTTGCAGCGCTTCCGGTGGTGTCGTTGTCGGCCATGCCCGACGTGCCAGTGGCGTCGCCGCCATCGCCGCCGGTTCCGGTGCCTGTACCCGTTCCGGTGCCGGTTGCATCGCCGGAGGTGGCATTGCCCGCCCCGCCGTTGCCACCGTCGCCGCCAACGGGGACGCCATTGCCGCCGTCACCGCCGCCGCCAGTTGCATCGGTAGCCGCATCGGTTGTGCCGTCGCCGTAGCCTTTGCCTTTCGCGCCGTCTCCGGCATAGGGCTCAGCTTCGGATTCGGCCTCGCCTTTGGCTTTGCTGGCGGCATCCTGCGTGTTGTCACCGCCGTCGCCGCCATCGGCATCAGCATAGCTGCCGGTGCTGGCATCGCTGGTGTTGTCTACATCACCTTCGATATCACCGCCGTCGCCGCCATCACCATCGCCAGCTGCCTGCCCGGAGGCAGTCCCAGAGACTGTGCCGTTGGCGTTTCCGGAATCACCGCCATCGCCATTGGCGTCGGATGTCGCATCACCCTCGCCATCACCGGCCGCGTCCTGGGTGCTGTCGCCGCCATCACCGCCGTAGGCGTCCGCCGAACCATCGGTCTTGGCTTTGGTGTAGGCATCGACGTTGCCGTCAATGTCACCACCGTCGCCGGCATCCGCCGAGCTGTCGCTGTCAGTGGACCCCAGGCCGAGGCCCAATGAGATGCTGCCGGCGTCACCGCCCTGACCGCCCGAGGAATCGGTGTCGTTGTTCGAGCGACCATCCGAGGCCTGATCGGACGCGGAGTCGGCATCACCCGCATCTCCGGCATCATCGTCGGAGCTCGCGGCGGCGCTGTTGGTGCCGTCAACATGGTTGGAGGAGTTCGAGTCGCCACCATCGCCGGCATAGCTTTCAGCGTAGGTCTTCGCCTTGGCGTCGCTGTCACCGTCGTTGGTGGAATCGTTGTCGCCACCATCGCCACCGTCACCATCCGCGGTTGCGGAATTGTCGCCACCATTGGCGGAGTTGCCTTGCGCATCGGCCGAGCTGGCGTCGCCGCCGTCACCGCCGTTTGCATCGGTCGCGCCTGTGTCACCGCTGTAACCGCCGTCCGCTTTGGAATGGCCGCCAAGTGCGTTTCCGCCATGCGCATCGCCGCCATCGGCGTAGGCGTCGCCACCGCCTGCGGCCCCGTTGCTTTCAACCTCGATGCCTTCATCGGCGGTCGCAGTTCCACCTGACGCATTGCCGTTCTGGACAAACGAGCCGGTGTTTTCGACCGTCGCAGATTCCAGGACGTCATTGTCTTCGAGATTGATGCCTTGCCCGGTGACAACCGCCGCGTTGTTGCCATCACCATTGAGCGAGCCGTTCAAGAAGTCGCTGATATCGACATCGTCACCTGGATCATATTCCAGATCACCCTGGGCGAGCAGGATGTCACCTGTGCTGCTGTCCGTCAGATCAAAGTCGGCGAAGTCATCGTCCGTTGGTTCATAGCCATCGAGGTTCATGCTCACGTCAACATCGACATCCACATCTGCGTTGGAGTCGCTGCTGCTGTCACTATCACTGTCGCTGTCGGACGTTGCGTCGGCAGAGGCCGTGTTGTCCGATGTTTGGGAGCTGTCGTTTGTGTTGGTGTTCGTATTCGAGCCGGCAGCGGAGCTGTTGCTGTCGCTCGACGCGGTTCCGTTGCCATTGCCATTGCCATTGCCGGAACCATTCCCGGTGCCGGATCCTGATCCGTCGCTGGCACTGGTCGACGTGCTGTCCGTGGTGTTTTCGTTGAGGTTGGTCGTCTCGGTCTCGGACGTCGTGTCGTTGGAATTCTGGTTGGCGTTGGAATTGTCGTTGTCGGTCTCGTTTTTGTTTTTGTTGAGGTTCTTATTCTTGTTCAGATCGTGATCATAATCGTAGTGACCGCCTTCTCCACCGTCACCCAAACCAAGCATATTCTGTCTCTTAGCCATTTTGAAAACTCACATTGTTGGAGGCCAACACGCACCGCCACTCATCTGACAAGCGATCACCGTCTTGGCGTCGTTTAAAGTTGTGTGAAGTCTGGCCTGTTTGGCGCGGACGCGACCAAAACCAGCCACAGGAATTGCTGTGCGATGTCTGGTTCGTGTGCACTCCTCACGACTTGCCGCGGGCGTCTGCAAATGCACCTCTGCGGTCCGAGAGCCCGAAAAATCACCGGGCGCGGTCTCAAAGAATTGGCGGGATAGGCCGCCTTGCGAGGGAAGAATTCTGTGCCCTCGGGCAGTACGATGCCTGAGATTCGGGTCATCGATCAGCCCGGAAAATTGGTCAGGTCGCAGCAGGGATTAAATTAGGGGTTGTGTTGAAATCTCGCCCATCAACTTACCAGTGCAGGGATTTCAAGACCTCTCAGAAATTTGATCCATCGGCGAAACAATGCTCAATCCAAGAACCAATTGTTAACACTTGTTAAATCACGGGGATGCTAATTTAGTTGCTCAAGTTATCAGTATTTTGAACTAATCTTTCGGCTAGAACTAGGCTACCTAGCCATACGATTAATTTACCGACGCCCAAAGATCAGTCACCTTGGAGGCCTGTTGCCTCAAAAACAGCCAGAATTAATTTTTTCTAATACCAATTTTAATCATGATTTTCGTGGTCAGGAGCTACAGACGTGAAAGGTTTTTCGCAGCACTATTCCGACTTGAAACTGGAAAACACATCCGAGACCCAAGCGCTCATCTTGGTTGGGTCGCTTCAATACTTCTCTGACAGACTAATTGAAACCTTCAAAGCCGAGTTCGCCAGCATCACTGTCATTCGGGTGGCATCTCTGACTGAACTGGCTGAGGTCACCGCACGCGGCGTGCGCGCCATCGCGGTGGTGGTCGAAGAGTCGAAGATCGACCATCTGATTGATTTTCCATCGGCCTATTTTGACGCGGCAAAGACAGCCAAACTGGCGCTTGCGTATTATGAGGAGTCGATTGCCGAGAGGCTGGCCGCAGCCAGCGTCACCAAACCTGATCTTGCAAATGTCGGCTTCCTTCCGCTGCATGTGCAGATGGATGTTTGGCTTTCGGTTCTAAATCTCTTGATTCGTGGCAAACTCTACTTCCCGCAGGAATTTGTTGCGGGACTGTCGACACAAAACGCCGAAGATGCGGCTCTTGAGGAGTCTCCGTCGGAGTTGACGGCTCGGGAGTGGCAGGTTCTGGGCCTCGTGGCCGAAGGACTGCAGAACAAGAACATCGCATCGACGCTGAGCTTGTCGGAACACACGATCAAGCTGCATATCCACAATATCCTCAAGAAGCTTGGCATGACCAACCGGACCTCTGCGGCGGCTTGGTACACAAGCTTCAAGCAGGGCAAACCTGGCGGCCGAACCTCGCGCAGCGTCTCGAGGTGTTGAACGGGCCATGACCAGATTACCAACGGCTGCGGAAAACTTTGATGCGTTGTTGTTGCTGGTCGGGCGGCTCAATTACACATGGAGCAACACGGAAAGCCTGCTGATCCACCTCATTGCTGGGTTGGCAGGCACCGACAAAGACACAGCCGTCATCATATTTTTGACCCTCAATACGACCCGTGCCAGGGTCGATCTGGTAGAGCGTTTGGCCAAGGCCGGAAAGACCCCGGAGGCGGAGAAAGCACGCATCCTTGATCTGACGAAGCGGTTCATGAAGTACTCTGCCCTTCGGAACAGATATAGCCACAGCATTTACTCCTTTGATCCGAAAAGCGGTGATGCCAGTACCATTCTGATGCGCATTGCAGACCGGAAAACCGACATCAAGCTGGGCCGGACAAGTGCGGTCGATCAAAATGCGATTGAGGAAGTCGAAGCAGCAATTTCCAGTGTTGCGCGGATCAACAAGGAGTGCTGGGCCATCATAACAGAGCTTGGATACCCGAAGTAGCGAGGTCGATCTCGGTCGACTGATCTCGTTGCGGGGCACATTTTCTGGATCGGTTCGATCTGTGATGGCCGCTGATCGCCCAGGGCCTGCGCATGTCTCCGGTTCTGTGCATCAATGTCCTCTGTGGCGCCCGCCAGATGAAACCGCAGACCTGAGTGCCGCCGCGAACGACCGAATGGCACCGGCCGCCGAGGGTAAGACCAATTGGGGACGCAGTCAGATCATCCTGACCCGAGAAAACACCCCATGTTGTCACCTCAACAATGCTTTCTGGACGTTTCGTCACAATCCGTCGCCATCCGGCGCGCAATCCAATCGGGGTGATCGCTATTTGGCTCACGCTTTGGATTTTCCGCCTTTGTTTTATAGGTAAGTCGCAACGGTTACGGATGGATCCTGCCATCGATTTGCCGAAGTGATTCAGGACTATTGAAGAAGCGCAGCGCCCTGGGCCCCAACAGGCCTGTGCCATGACTGGACTTTCAGCCATCACGTTCCTGTCTAGACCGCTCACTGCTCGGCGGATGTCGCGGCTCGCCTTGGGCGCGCGGACGGCTTGGCCCGTGTGTCAGCACTATGGAGGTCGAGCATGGTATCGACCGCATCCTGCGCCGCGTCAATCTTTCAGGAACCCCGATCTGACTCGCCCTGAGTTGCCCGTTGACGCCGATTTGGCCTTAGTGCTTTGAGTTCACTGCACCGTCATCATGCCGTCGCGCCGAATGTCTGTTGGGATGGGCTGTCGTGCGGCAGCACGGCCCGTATATGAATGACCTCTTGGGACCACGGTTTGGCCTACGTAGTCTCAACCAGGGGCAACACTGTTCTCCCGCTTTCTAAGCAGCGCTTCGCGCCCGACTTTCCGTTCAAAGGGAGACAGCGCGCTAAGCTGGAGCCAATCCGGGAATACCCTTTTTAGATCCCGCGGTCCTTCGACGCGAATGTGGCCGGATAACATCTCTTGGTTCAAGTCGCGAAACCCGCGCCACGCTTCGATAAAACGCCGTATATCGGCATGCACGATCAGGTCGGACTCGTATCCCGGATATTTGAGGCACATGTCCGCCTGTCCATGCTCCACCACAAGCCAGAAGCGGAAGATGCCCTTGTCATAGCCGCTGAAGGCAAACTCCATAACGGTGCGGACTTCCGGCATGGCTTCGATGTTTAACCTCGTATGCATGCTCCAGGCCAGAAAGGCCGGGTCGAGATCCTCATGCTCCATGTCGCGCGACCACTTCTGCCCCCAGACCGCCAGGCTCATGATGATCGGGTCCAGATCGCGCCCCGCATCGGTCAACTGATAGGAATAGCCGCGCTCATTCTCCAGCCTCTGCCGCGTGATCAACCCGGCATGTTCCAATTGCTTCAGCCGCTGGCTCAGCAGTGTGGCGGAAATCTTTGGAACGCCGCGATGGATCTCGTTGAACCGCGAACATCCGTCGATGACGCGGCTGATCACCAAGAGGGTCCAGCGCTCACAAAGCAACTCGGCGGCAAGCGCAAAGGGGCAGTATTGTCCGTATCCCTTGTAAGGCATCGGGTCATCCAATCTCTATTTGCGTTGTGGCGCCATGGTCGGACGGCGCAGGCGCCGGTTCAACTACAGAATCTGTAGTGCTTCAGATTCCTTAGTTTCTTTCATTTGCCGATTTGCGATCTTGGGGGCGAGTGTATCACAAGCCAGTCAGCATCATGTCACTGAACGACCGCACGACCTTGCCCCGCCCGTTGGAGGATATCGCGATACCGCCGGCAGATGTCCGATACGACGCACGCCGGACCGTGTGGAACGCCATGATCGACCGATATCCGGCGCTGATCTGTCTGTGCAAGACCCCGACCGACGTGCAACGCGCTATCGCCCATGCCGCGCAACAGGGGCGCAAGGTCTGTGTGCGGGGCGGGGGGCACAATATCGCGGGCACCGCCGTGGCCGACGGCGCGGTGATGCTGGACCTCTCCGGGATGAACCGAGTCGAGGTCGATCCTGCGGCAGCCCGCGTCCGGGTCGGCGGCGGCGCCACCTTTGCCGAGATCGATGCGGCGACGCAGGTGCATGGGCTTGTCGTGCCCGGCGGGGTTGTGTCCTCCACCGGCGTGGGTGGGCTCACGCTCGGCGGTGGCATCGGCTGGCTCGCGCGGCAGCGTGGTCTGAGCATCGACAGCCTGATCTCGGCCGAAGTCGTTCTGGCGGACGGCACCTGCCTGCGCGCTTCCGAGAGCCAGCATCCCGACCTGTTCTGGGCTCTGCGCGGCGGGGGCGGCAATTTCGGCGTCGTGACCGAATTCGAGTTCCGCGCATACCCTTTGGGTCCGCAAGTCTCCTTCGGCCCGACCTTCTTCGCGCTGGAGGATGCCGTGAGTGTCCTCTCCGCTTACGCGCAGCACGCTGAACACCTGACTCGAGACGCCTGCGTCTGGGCCAACCTGACGACCGCGCCGGCTGTGCCGGTGCTCGCCGAGAGATGGCATGGGCAAAAGGTGCTGATCCTGATGCAATTCCACGCCGCGGCATGGGATGAGGCTCAGCACGACCTCACACCCCTCTTCGGCGGCGTCGCGCCCTTGGGCAGCGCCTTCGCGCGACGCCCCTATACCGAAGCACAGCGCTTTCTCGACGACGCCTACGCCTTTGGCGCGCGCAACTACTGGCGCAGCCACAACCACCTGTCCCTGAGCGAGGCGCTAATCACAGATCTGGTCGATCTGGCATATGACCTGCCCACGCCGGCTTCCGAGTTGCTCATCTGTCAGCTTGGTGGCGCGGTGGGCGACGTTGACGCCGATGCCACCGCCTTTGCGCACCGGCACGTGCCCTTCCTGTCCACCCCGGGCGTACGCTGGGACAAGGCTCAGGACGATGCCGAGATGATTGGCTGGCTCAAAAACGCCTCGCGTCGCATCGCCGCCCACTCCGTGCCCGGCGCCTATGTTAACTTCATTGCCGAGGCGGGCGGTGCGGATGCGGCATATCAACAGCACCTCGACCGGCTCAGCGCCATCAAACACCAATACGACCCTGGCAACATGTTCTGCGTGAACCAGAACATTACGCCTGCGCCGCTGTCACGGGCGCGCGCACCCGACTGACACTTGCACGAAAACAGGAGACAAACATGTCACGTGACCCATCCGCCATCAGAGGGGCTCTGGCGGTACCCCTCGTGGCTTGCTTGGCATTTGGTACCGCTCATGCCGAAGGCATGACCCACGCCATGGAGCGCATGGCGACAGATGCAACGCCAGCGCGCGCGATCGCTAACACCACCGCCGAACTCCACGCCGACGCCAAGGGCGTGCGCATGACGATTCAGACGAGGGAACTGACACCGGGCCATGTGACCACAGCATGGTGGGTGATCATGACAAATCCCGCCGACTGCGGTCAGACGCCGTGCCGCGCAGAGGATGTGATCGGCCGCGCCGACGAGGTCGGCACACAGATCGTCTTTGCCGATGGTGCGGTGAATGCCCCGGACGGCACTGCCCGTTTCGCCGCCTACCTTCCTGCAGGTACGGTTGCAAGTGGGTGGTACGACCGCAACATCCCCGACCTCTCACGGGCCGAAATCCACCGCGTTTTGAACGACCACGGACCTTTGACCCCCGAAATCGCCGCCTCCATGCTCACCTCGTATCGCGGGGGCTGCTCGGACGAGAGCCTCCCGCGCCCGTTCCCTGACGCAGCGAAGGCTGACGGGATCGCCGGACGCAACCCATGCGTCCTAATCCAAGATGCGATCTTCGTGCCGCAGAAATAGAGAAAGGGGAAGGGGGCTGTGCCCAGGCACTTGAAAATGCTGCAAAGCCCGACGCGCAGGATCGTGTAGAAAACCCAAAGCACAGACATGCTGGAGAGTGCACGATGCAACGCAACTACTTGTCGATCAATCGCGATATCTGGAACGCTGACGCGGCAAATTGGGTCGACTTCGCGCAGGCCCGATGGGCGCTTGAGACGCCGGAATGGGGCAATTGGGGCAATCCCGAAACCGACCTCAACCTGCTTCCAGCCGATATGGCTGGCATGAACGCAGTCGAACTCGGCTGCGGAACGGGATATGTCTCCTACTGGATGCACCGACGCGGTGCGCGGGTGACCGGGATCGATATCTCGACGGAACAGCTTGGCACCGCCCGCAACCTCGCCACCGCCCATCGCGCCGACATCACATTCATCGAGGGCAATGCCGAGGCGACGGGCCTGCCCGAGAACCGCTTCGACTTTGCCATCTCCGAATACGGCGCATCCATTTGGTGCCCGCCGGACAAGTGGCTCACCGAGGCATGGCGGGTGCTGCGCCCCGGCGGGCGCTTGGTCTTTCTTGGCAACCACCCCCTGTCACTGATCTGCTCCCCCCTCGATGGCGCGCCCGCCGAGCGGATGCTGCACCGACCCTATCGCGATATGTGGGGCGCTGACTGGACCAAGGTTGAGTTCGAGCCCACGGGCGTGTGTTTCAACCTTACAATCGCCGATTGGTGGAACCTGTTCGCAGATGTCGGCTTTGGTGTCACAAGGTATCAAGAACTCTATGCGCCTGACCATACTCAAGGCAGCCGTGCCGCGATTACCGCCGATTGGGCGAAGAGTTACCCGGTCGAACAGGTCTGGCACCTCGACAAGCTGTGATGATTTTTTTCTCGCGCAATGTGCGAATTAGACGGAAGCCAAATGTGATTGTCTTGTTTGGATGGCTCCTGCATAGCACGACATTTTCGAGCTGATATGTGCATTTGTCAGAAGCAGTCCTGTGTCGAGCCTGATGGCGCGGTCTTGACCGCTGGCCTTGATGAGGTCCGCAAACCAGGTCCCTTACAGCTTTGCGGGCTATGCTGCCCGGGCCATTCGGCGGTGTCTTCTGCTTCTGGCGGCTGACTTGTGCACCATCATCTCGCAGGTCTTGCTAACGGATTGTGCCTCTCAGGCTGTGCGTGGCTTGCAGGGTTCGTTCCGGCTCAGTGCGGCCCAGATGCTTCTGGCGGTCTTGTTGGCTGGGGGCAACGGTCGCGACACGCGCGGGTTTGCGTTCGAGCAGCGACGTCAGCTAGGTGCTGGCGCGTTCTGAATGTGACCGAGTTTACCTGACGAGTGATATCATCCCAACCACCAACGATTGCCTGAGATACTGGTCGCCCATTTTTGTTATCGGCCCAAGCGTCTCCTTGCCTCTGCCGGATTTACTTGCAGGTGTCAGGCCGAGGCAGGCAGCGCCCTCCCGGCCATTCCTGAACGGATGCCCGTCTCCGATGCGGGCGATGATGGCGGACGCCGTCACTGCGCCGATGCCAGGTATCGTGCGCAGCAGATGACCGCGCGCATCCTCCTTGGCGACGTGCTTCAGGCGCTCCTCGTCCCAGCGAACCTGCCTGTGCAAGTCCATGAACCTGAAAAACGTTCTTGGCCAGATCCAGGCCAATCGCGCTAAATTGCATGGGGTGGCTCCTTTCCAAAGCAGATATAGACACCTGCACTACGGCGCAGTGCGACGCCGGTGGAAGCAGTAGCCCTCCACCCCATCAGCTTTGGTGCGCGACCGCAGCATCGCGACATTGTGCTGTGAGCCAGCAGGGCCGTACCCGCTTGAGCTTGACTGACCGAACAATACGCTGCTGCACGTGCTCGGAGGCCGACACTGAGCCCAAGTTTCCGATGCTGAACATCAACGACTGGCCGCCTTTGTCGAAACACAGCGGGCAGATCGGACTACGGCTCAAAAACCTATCGAACGCTCTCTTTCATAGATGCGTACGACAAGATGCCGGCAACTGTGGTCAGCGTGAGTAGAAGTATTATCGCACTGGTCCAGCCGGACATTTCGAAAACTTGACCAATCAGCCAGGCCCCGACAATGCCGCCGACATAGTAACTCGAGAGATAAATCCCATTGGCGGCGGCATGATCATGCGTCACGGTTCGCGCCACCGATGCCGTCGCCACGGATTGTGCGAAGAAGAGACCCGCCCCGACCAGGGCCAAGCCGAGAAGAAAGCCGGGCAACCACGATGTCAACAAAAGCCCAAGACCGATCAGGGATGCGAGTATGCCCAGTTGAAAAGCGCGGGCAGCACCAAGGCTTGGAATGGCTTTGGCGGCAATTGGGGTCGTAAAGATCGCGGGCAGAAACACGAAATATGTCAAGCCAATTGCAGCTTGAGACAATGCAAACACCTCGGAGGCCAATATGAAATTCGCATAGGTGAAGGTGGCCACGAAGACAAACAACAAGATGAACCCGATGGCGATCATCGCCAAAAGACGCAGGTTCTTGGCGTGATCCGCCCAGGCCGCGAGAACAGAGTTACTGTCTTCGCGCGTGATTGGTTCAGAGCGTCCCCCGAAGTACAGATAGGCGGCGATCGCTCCGAGAAGATTGAGCACGGCGAACCCGAGAAAGCTTTCAGCAAGGCCGAGGTTGTCTGTAAGCCCGGCCGCCATCAACCGGCCCAGAAGGTTCGACGCCACGTTGCCGGTGATGTAGGCGGCCATCGCACCGCCCAGGGCTGTCACCGAGCATATCTCAGACAAATAGGTCAGGGTCAGCGTGAAGGCCGCTGCCATGAACACGCCTTGCGCCACGCGCAGAAGCGTGAACGTCGTCAGATCATTGGTGAATGCAAGCGCCATCGTTGGCAGCGACAGTAGGGCAAGGCAGACCCAGATCCCACGTCTGCGGTCGATATGGCGCGCGAAGATTGCCACGATGAGGCTCGACGCAGCCATCCCAATGGTAGAGGCATTCACGGCAAAGCCCATGGTAGCCGGGCTGACCCCATAGGTTTCCACCAGGGTAGGCAAAAGCGCCTGAGATCCGAACAAATCGATCAGAGTGAGGAACGCAATCAAGGCAATCATGCTCGATCGTGTGATGACGGCCCGCCGATCCTCGGGCGGCTTATCGGCAATGGCGTCTGCCACGCCTGTCATCTGTGACGCCAGGCTCATGGCGGTTATTCCGTGGTGGCGTGCGTGGGACGCCCGAGGGGCGATACTTTTGCGGCGATGCGCAGAGAGTGGACAGCGCCGCAAAACCGCTTTGCCAGCAAGCCGCTCGCAAGCTTTGCGCTATGCTCATGCGCCAGAACCATATCCGCCATCAGCAAATGTGATACAGTCCGTGCGCTCAACGGGCCGTCGGGCTGGTGGACACCGAAAGGGGACAGATTGCCTGGGTCAGAGGCCAGAGGGGCAGGGCAGGGCACCCTGACACGGGGCTTGCCAGAGAAGGTCAGCACCGGATTCACAGCACATTTCCAATCTTGGCTTTGAGATCCAGAATGTTGTCGCCAGAAGGCGCCCCAAAATCGTCGAACATCGCCGAGAGATCGAAGGTCGAACGCGTCTCGATGTCATCAAAATGCACCTTTAGCCAACGGTCTGCCGCGGCGCGTCCAATATCACGCAGATGCACAAGAAAAGCCCACTCGGAATTCAGCTTGGAGGAGGCCCCCATCGAAAGCATCTCGCGGCATCCGTCGTCGATCATGTGCATGTTCATCCGGCGGTAATCCCGCTCTGACAGAGCGCCTTGGTCAATCAACTGGTCAATCAGATGGATGGCCCTCAAGTCGCGCAAAAGCGACGCGTTGAACGTGATCTCATTGACCCGATTCTGGATGTCGCGCGCGCGCGTTGGCGTACCCGGACGTTTCAGCGGATTGATCTGTATGATCAGGATGTCCGAAGCGGGCGAGTGATCGATGAAGGGAAAAAGGACCGGATTGCCCATGTATCCGCCGTCCCAGTATGGAACGCCATCAATCTCAACGGCCTTGAACATGAAGGGCAGACAGGCCGAGGCCATCACCACATCGAGCGTGATCTCATGCCGATGGAACACTCTCGAGCGTCCGGTTTCCACATTTGTGGCCGAGATGAAGACGCCCATGTCCTTTTCGCCGGAAACTTTTCCGAAATCGATGAAATCCTCAACGACATCACGCAGCGGATTCATGTCAAACGGGTTGAGATCGTAGGGTGACGCCATGCGGCTCAGGAGATCCATCCAGAAATAGCCGGGGTTGGCATCCAAGGACCAATTGCCGGTCATCATGTCGAAGGGCGTGCGTTTCAGCGGACTGGTTTGCCCGGCGCGAGACACCGTGCGCCAAAAGGCTTCGAGGGCGTCACGCGCACCATCCGCGCCGTTGTCATACATGCCCTGCGCGGCGACCACGGCGTTCATCGCACCGGCACTGGTGCCGGAGATGGCTTCGATCCACAGTCTGTCTTCTTCAAACATGCGATCCAGCACGCCCCAGGTGAAGGCGCCATGTGATCCGCCCCCCTGAAGAGCCAGATTGATCGACTTCTCATGCCGTTTCTGGCGACCTCTGCCTTTCATACCATATCCTCTCTCGGATCAATGCGCAGTCCAACCACCGTCAACGGGCAACGCCGTTCCTGTCAGATGCGCGGCTTCGTCAAACACAAAAGCTGCGCACAGCGCGCGGCGTTGTTTGACCGTGACCAACTCCTTGGTCACTTGCGCGTCGGGCAAAGCACCTCGCTTGACGCCTTCTTTTCCGATATCGAAGGCTTTGACCGTGTCCGGGATTTGTTGTTTCGACATCGGTGCCAGGACGTGTCCTGAAGATGTCGCGCCGACGTTCCCGGCTTGGTCAGGGACGGTCTTCCCCAGCCCGACACGCCCCCGTTTGGTAGTCACATGAGCCGCATTATTGGGTGATGTGATAAGGCCATGCGCCGAAGCTGCTCTTTTGGTCCGTCCCCATTTTCGCGCTTTCATCGCGTGCAGCGCATGTCGGATCGTACGAGAGGAGTTTTGCACGTTTGTCGCAATGATGCCGGGCCATCGTTCCGCCAAAAAACCCTCAATCTGCTCTATGTGCTGCATAAAAGCAGTCTTGGCCGATGCGTGCACGGGGCCACCATCGGTGCCGTTGGTACATCCTGTTATTGTTGCGCATGCCATAGCAGCGTCTTTCATCTACCGGCGCCCGATGCAGCCCTTAGCATCCACATGAGGAACCTCTTTCGACAAAGAATACCTCTCACGGACTGTTGAATGCCCGATGGGCAAAATGTGAGCAACGATACATGCCAACGTCAAAAAGTCATCAGTCGCGCAACACCGATCGCAAGCGGGTCCTGATAGCAGGTGGGGATGGCCTATAGCGCGGACTTTCCTGCTTACCGTGCTGTTTCGGGAGGCGGCCTCTCATTGCCGCCGGTCGCTGCGAGCGCAAAATTTCGTGTGGGCCGGTCCTTCAAAATGCAGACAAGCGGGATTTTTGCTGCTGCCATACCAATGACTGCCTTGATCACGACAACTCGTCCAAAAGTGCACTCTTCAACGCATCGTATTCGCTTTGAGGGATGCCCCGCATTGCCGTATCGCGGTCAGTCACCTCATCGTCATAGCTATCCGGTGCAGGAAAGCGAGCACCCGGCCTGACGAATTGGCTGTCGGTCAGGTCACATCGTCTCCCGTCTATGCGGTTGTAGTAGTGCCAAACCGTGGGATAGCGCGTTCGCAGAACCTCTCCACCAAACAGGTCATGGATGACCGCGCTTGTGACATTGCATTGACCATTTGCGGGGTTCTCCCTTGACCACTGTTTCGCGGTTTCCAGTGACCACGCTTTTTCCAGGGCTGCCCTGACTTGATCTTCGTTGAATATCACTCGGTTTTGGCTCCAGTCCGGTTCGTCACGCCAGCTACCTCTCCTGCAAAGCGAGCCGAAGGCCCAAAGCACAGTAGATGCTGCCAACCACTTTGCCTTGCCACTTGAGGACAGTTGGATTGCGACGGAGGACGTGACCGAGGCGACCCGCGGCGACGGAGTAGACGATTGTGCCGAAGAAGCCGATCAATGCGAAGACAATACCCAGAATGGTAAGCTGCAGAACAACAAAACCCCTCTCTGGAGCAACAAACTGAGGCAGGAACGCAAGGAAGAACAGCGCGGTTTTGGGGTTCAGCACTTCTGCCAAGATCGCCTGCCGAAACGCTTGAGGTGCTGTGATGGGAACGCGACCCTGGCCCAGATCAACCGAGGTCTTCTCGAAGATCGCCTTCAAGCCGAGGTAAACCAGATAGCCGGCGCCGAGATACTTCACGATTGTGAAGAGTGTGGCCGACGCTGCGATGATTGCGGAGATGCCGATTACAGCCATGATCGTGTGGATGAAATCGCCCGCGGTGATGCCTGCGCCTGTGGCGATGCCGACCTTCGTTCCAGAGGTGGTGGCGCGTGCAACCGTCAACAACGTTGCCGGGCCGGGAATGAATACGAAGCCAAGAACGATCAACGCGTAGGTCTGCAATACGGTAGGGTCGATCATTCTGCGGTCTCCACAAATTCTCGGGCTTACAGAAACCCACAAGAAGTGACGAATGACAAGCCCGGGGCGCCAGACGCCCACGGCGCCGACACGCATGAGGAGGTCGGGGCAAACCTAAGACCTTTCCCACCTCACGAAGCGAGACTCGGCGTGCCGGGCGCAGCTGCCATCTGCCTCGCGGATTTGAAAATCGGCTTGATAGCAGCTTCGGACATCCGAAATTGCCGGCTCGGAGATTACATGTCCGCTTTGTGTAACGCGTTGATCAAATTCATCCGTGGAGCCGATCCTCCCTTGCAACTGCAAAAAGCACCGTGCTTCGGCTGTCGCTGCAGTCGTGGGGATGCAGACATCCCCGCGCGAGCACAACTGGGAAAGCACGCCAAAACATACACCGATCAAACAACAGCTGTGTTGATGAATTCTGCGACGAGTCTCAAACGGATCCGGTCCTTGGTCGCGATCAGATATGTAGCCTGAGTTTCCGGCATTTCATGAACGGAGACTTGTGCCAAGTTGTCCCGGATCAGGCTGCTGTCGCGCAAAAACAATGCCACGCCAATGCCCTGCAGCACCGCTTCGCACATCAGCGGAAACGTGGTCATGGTCACGGTGCGGGACACCGTGATCCCGCGCTCTCGACAGACCTGTGCCAGCAAACGCTGTGTGAGCGAGCCTTTTTCCGGCACGATCAGCGTTTCCTCGCGTAGATCTGACAGTGACACCGCGTCCTGCCCGGCAAACCGGTGGGTGTCGGGGCAATACAGAACATATGCCGATTGCTCAATTGCGATGCGCTCCCAAGCCTCATGTTGCGGGGCATCCGTGATCAGGCCGACGTCAGCCAATCGGCCGCGCATCATGGATGTGGCGGTTGTCCAGTCATGCAAGCCGAAATCGATATGAATATGCGGGAATCGCTGCCGAAAGCGGGCAATGATCTTCAGCGCGGGTTGGGGGGCATTGCCGATGATTTTCAGCCTGCCGTCCTGCATCGCATTGAATCCATCCAGGCGCTCCGAGACCTCGGCGTCCAATGCAACCATGCGATCGGCAAGATCGTAGAACTCCTGCCCTGTAGCGGTGAGTTCTACACCGTCCCGCCCCCGCAGCAGCAAGACGGCACCGACAATTCTTTCAAGGTTGGCCACATGCTGCGTGATTGTGGATTGCGTGACACCGAGCCGGGCCGCGGCGGCGGAAAAACTACCTTCTCGAACGACATAGGCGAAGGCTTCGAACTGATGATGGTTTGGGCGCATCGTCGCTCCTTTCGCGACACCCATAGGACCTATCGGTTTCACCAATATGACGTCACAAAACTTAAGCGAGGTCAGCTTAGCGTTTCACCCGATACCGGAGGAATCATATGGCAGACCTTCAGATCACGTCAGTCACCAAGCGCTTTGGCGAGACACCGGTTCTCAACGGTGTGACGTTGGATATCGCAGATAGTGAGTTCGTCTCATTGGTGGGCCCGTCCGGGTGCGGCAAATCTACCCTGCTTCGGGTCATTGCCGGCCTGGAAACGCCAGACAGCGGGGCTGTCTCGATTGGTGGTGCGAATGTCACGACCACACGCGCGGCGGACCGCAATCTGTCCATGGTGTTCCAGTCCTATGCGCTCTATCCGCATCTGACGGTGGCAGAGAATATCGCGGTGCCCTTGCGTATGCGTCAGTTGACGCACCTGCAGCGCATGCCTCTGATTGGAGGGCTTCTGCCGGGAGCGCGGGGTCACAGGCAAAGCATCGCGGCTGCGGTAAACGCCGCCACCGAAATGCTCGAGATCAAATCGCTCCTTGACCGCAAGCCAGGACAGCTTTCGGGAGGGCAACGACAGCGCGTGGCTCTGGCCCGCGCGCTTGTGCGCGATCCTGCCGCCTTTCTCTTGGACGAGCCGCTGTCAAATCTCGATGCCAAACTGCGTGTTCAGACCCGCGCAGAAATTGCAGAACTGCACCGCCGCCTGAACGCAACATTCATCTATGTGACCCACGATCAGGTCGAAGCGATGACCATGTCTGACCGGATCGCCGTGATGATGGGCGGGGAAATCCTGCAATGCGCGACGCCCGAGGTCATCTACGAAGATCCTGATGACATACGCGTGGCCGAGTTCATTGGCTCGCCCAAGATAAACATCCTGCCGATAGAGCGGGTCGGGCACCAGCTTCAGATCTTCGGCAGGCCGCTGGAGTGGCGTCTGCCCCCTGGCAGTCCACAGATCATGCAGCTTGGCCTGCGCCCCGAGATGGTGCACCTGACCAAGAGGACACCTCGGCTCAGGGGCCGGGTTGCACATGTCGAGAATCTTGGCGCCGAAGTGTTTGCGCACGTGATGGTGGATGACGGAGCCATGCGCGTGACGCTGCGCGCCTCACCCGCCGAGCAGTCGATGTTGGTGCTTGGCGCGGAAGTTGGACTGGGCTTTAACACCCGTGCCGCAATGATCTTCGACGCTGATGGCAAGCGTCTTCGCAAGATCGAAACCATGGTCGGTACCGCCGTCGAGGTCGCTTGAGATGGCAGTGCTTGACGCCGGCGCAATCACACAAGCCACAGCCGGGAACCGCGAAGCGCGAACGGCTTGGGGACTGACGGCACCGGCGCTGCTGCTCATGGTTCTGATCCTGCTGGTTCCCGTGGTCGTGGCCGGGGTACTCTCTTTCACCAACTATTCGCTGGGCAACGCGAGCTTTGATTGGGTCGGCGCCGAGAACTATGAACGGCTTTTCACCCGTTCGACCTACGAAAAGATGTTCATCGCGACGTTCACCTACGTGGTGACTGTCGTACCTATCTCTGTCGGTTTGGGCTTGGGCGCCGCGTTGCTTTTGCATTCGCTGGGCCGGATTGGTGACATCTACAAGACGATCTACTTCCTGCCGGTGATGGCAACGCTGCTGGCCATGGCGATTGCGTGGGAGTTCATGCTGCATCCCACGATTGGCATGGTGAACAGGACGCTGGCGATGGCCTGCGGAACGTGGCTCGAAGTCGTTCCGTTCGTTGCAAATGGCTGCGCCGGGGGGTTTCCGCTTTGGCTCGGCGATCGCGACTATGCCATCTGGGTCGTCTGTTTCATCGGCATCTGGCAAGGCTTTGGTTTCAACATGGTGCTCTATCTGGCCGGACTGACAGCCGTGCATCGCGAGCTTTATCACGCCGCCGAAATGGACGGGGCAAAGTCGGCTTGGGAGCGGTTCCGTCTCGTCACCTGGCCCGCGCTCGGGCCAACAACGGTGTTCGTCGTCACCATCTCCTGCATACGCGCCTTTCAGGTCTTCGACACGGTCGAGGCGTTTTGGCCGCAGGGCGGCGGCCCGAACAAGTCTGCCTACGTGATGATGTTTGCGATCTTCGAAAAGGGCGTGCAGCAGAACCTGATCGGTATGGGATCGGCCATTACCATGCTGTTTCTGGCCTTCGTCATGTCTCTGACGCTGATCCAGCGCTGGCTGGTTGAACGCAAGGTGCATTACGGATGACGCGAGAGTGGTGGAAGCATCTGGTTCTGGTCCTCGGCGCCATTGTCGTCCTGGCACCGTTTTACATGATGGTCAGCTACTCCTTCAAAAGCCCGGGCGAGATCGACCGGGGCGAGGGCGGCTTCTTCGGTCGCCAGGAGACGATGATCGACCCGCGCTGCGTCGCCCTGCGCCAACCGGGCCGCGCAGAGATCGAAGACGCAAGTTCACGGTTTCCTGGACAGGATGATGCGGATGTTCAGGCAGCTCTGCTTGCCGAAACCGAAAACGACTGTTCCATGCGGCCTGTTGTGTTCAACTACACCAAAGCGTTCACCGAGGCGCCGCTGCTGCGGTATCTGCTCAATGGCGTGATCGTCACCGTTTCGATCTTCCTGATACAGGTCGTCGTCGCGCTACCAGCCGCCTATGCGCTGGCAAAGTTGCGGTTCTGGGGCCGCGAGACCGTCTTCGGGCTGGTTCTGTTCTGTTTGCTTATCCCGGTGCACGCCATCGCGTTGCCGCTCTACATCATGCTCGCCAAACTGGGGCTGACCAATACCTACGCCGCCCTGATCGTACCGTGGACCATCTCGGTGTTCGGTATCTTTCTGATGCGCCAGTTTTTCATGACTGTGCCCGATGATCTGATCGACGCGGCGCGCATGGACGGGATGAGCGAGTTCGCCATCGTCTGGCGCGTCATGTTGCCGACGGCGATCCCCGCGCTGCTCGCCTTTGCCATCTTCAGCATCGTCGCCCATTGGAACGACTATTTCTGGCCGCGCATCGTTGTCACCGGCAACCGGGACCTCTTCACGCCCCCGCTTGGGCTGCGCGAGTTCAAGGGCGATGGCGACGGATCTTTCTTCGGTCCGATGATGGCCACTGCCACCGTTATCGTGACGCCGCTGATCGTCGTGTTCCTGATCGCGCAGCGGCGCTTTGTCGAGGGGATCACACTGTCTGGAATGAAGTAAGGCGGGATCGTTCCCGCCTTACCCATAGCACCCCGAACGGGGATCATCACCGGGGTCTGCCAATCGCCAAACCGTCAGCCCCGACAACTGGAGTAGATGTAATGAAACACACGACAACTGCAATGGTTCTGGTGCTGGCTGCCAGCGCCGCAATTGCCGAGGACAAGGTGACAATCGAGTTTGCCTATCCCTACAGCCACCTCTTTGATGTCACCTATGAGGCGATGATGCCGGCTTTCAAAGAGGCGCACCCGAACATCGAAGTGAAGTTCCGCGCCACCTACGAGTCATACGAGGACGGCACCAACACCGTTCTTCGTGAAGCCGTGGCTGGCAACCTGCCGGATGTGACCATGCAGGGTCTGAACCGTCAGCAGCCGCTTGTCGAAAAGGGCATTGCGCAGTCGCTGGAGCCTTTCATCGCGGCTGAGGCTGATTTCGAGAAGGACGGCTATCACGAGGCAATGCTGTCTTTGTCGACCTTTGACGGCGAGGTCTACGGCTTACCCTTCTCGGTTTCTCTTCCGGTGGGCTACTACAACATGGATATCCTGCGTGAAGGTGGCATCGAAGAACTCCCCCGGACGTGGGACGACGTCATTGCCGCTTGCAAGACCATGAGGGCCAACGGGATCGACAACCCGATCTTCTGGGGTTGGAACATCACCGGCAACTGGTTCATGCAGGCGCTGCTGTGGAGCCAGGACAAAGCCATCGTCGAGAACGGCAACGTCACCCTAGACAGCCCCGAGACGCTGGTCGCGCTCGAACAGATGCAAGAGATCTTCACCGAATGCGAGATGCAGAACCTTGAGTGGAAAGCCGCGCTTGCGTCCTTTTCTGCGGGGGACATCGGCATGATGTTCTGGTCCACCTCGGCGCTTGGCGCGGTCGAACGGAGCCAAGGCGACTTCGAACTGGTCACCGGGCCATTCCCAGGGTTTGACGGCAAGCCGATGGGTCTGCCTGCAGGCGGCAACGCCGCGATGCTGACATCGACCTCCGACGACCCGAAAGTGCGCGAAGCGGCTTGGACTTGGCTGAAATACATCACTTCGGGTGAAGGTGCCGCCGAAGTGGCCAAGACCACTGGGTACATGCCACCGAACAAGGCCGCCAACGAGATCATCCTTGCGGATTTCTACGAGCAGAACCCGAACAAGCAGACTGCCGTGGACCAGTTGCCACTGCTGCGTGACTGGCTGGCCTATCCCGGTGACAACGGTCTGGCCATCACGCAGGTGATCTACGATTCGATCGAGCGGGTCGTCACCGGCGATGCCACTGACATGAAAGAGCTTCAGCAGGAAATGGTCGAAGAAGTCGCGGACCTTCTCCCCAATGGCTGACACTTTTATCGGTCACTCCCGAGTGGAGTGACCGGCTTTTCTTGACGAAGGACGGAAGCGTTGAAACTCGTTCATATTTCAGACATCCACCTCACAGTGCCCGGGGAGCGTATGGGTGGGCTCAATCCTCACAAGCGTTTCGAACAGGCTCTTGCAGATGTGCGCGCGCACCACAGCGACGCGGCGCGGATCATCATCACCGGCGATCTGACACATTGGGGTGAACCTGCAGCATATGCCGCGCTGAAGGACGCGTTGTCATATCCGCCTTCTCCGGTACGGCTGCTGATCGGCAACCACGACGACCGCGCTGCGTTTCTCTCGGCCTTTCCGGATCATCCAAGAGATCCCGGCGGCTTCGTCAACTATGCCGAAACGGTGGCGGACACGCGCCTGATCTACCTCGACACGACTGCCCCCCAAACGCACGCAGGGCATTTCTGCGCCATGCGTCGAGACTGGCTGGAAGGTGAATTGGAAAGCTGCAGCCGCGCGCGCGTATTCATGCATCACAATGTCATGCCACTCGGCTGGCCGGCAGAAGACAGGATCGCGCTTGTTGCCGAAGATCGGGAACCTTTCGCAAAGCTGTTGACCCAACACCAGGATCATATCGACTACATCCATTTCGGCCATGTGCACGCACCGGTTCATGGTACGTTTTGTGGCATTCCGTTTGCCTCGGTCCGGTCTACCGGCAACCAATCCGTCCCGGACCTTGCAGAACAAGACCTGTTGCAAGGCGCACCGATGGCACCGTCCTACTCCGTGATCATCGCGCGCGATTCAGGCACGATCATTCACGAGATACCATTCACCTGGGACGGCCCCATCTTTACGGCGGGCACCGCTTGGGAAGACTGGGCCAAACCCGTCGCCGCGGAATGAAATTCATCCACTTGACGGATACGCATGTGATCGGGTCGGGGTTGCTTTACGGGCGAGATCCGGCTGAACGCCTGCGGGGTGCGGTCAACTCAATCAACCAGGAGCACGGCGATGCAGCCTTTGTCGTCCTGACCGGCGACATGACCCATTGGGGCGACGCAGAAGCCTATGCCCGCCTTTCGGGCGAGATCGGCAAACTGGAGATGCCTGTGCATCTGATGGTCGGCAACCATGACGACACGCCCGCCTTTGCCAAGGCCTTTCCGCAGGCGCCGCGCGACGAGAACGGCTTTGTCCAAACCGGTTTTGACACGGAATTCGGGCGGTTTCTGCTGTTGGATACAAAGGACGTCGGAACCCCTGCTGGCGCCTATTGCGCCGCCCGGCGGGACTGGCTGCGGCGCGCATTGGAAACGGCGGACGGCCCCCTAGTCCTGTTTATGCATCATCCGCCTCTCAGAACGGGGATTGCGGCCATGGATCGGATCATGTTGCAGGAAGCCGAGGCGTTCTTCGACGTGATCGCACCCCACAAAGCCCGCATAAGGCACCTGTTCTTCGGTCACGTTCATCGCGCGATTTTCGGCAACTGGCGCGGCATCAGCTATTCATGCATGCGGGGGTTAAACCATCAGGTGGCTCTGGATCTTGTCGATGATCCGACCCGAATTGCCGCGACCTTCGAACCGCCGGCCTTTGGCGTGGTGTTGCTTTATCCGGATCAGATCGTGGTTCACTTGCACGACTACACCGACAGCTCAAAACCGTTTCTTCTTTGATGGCGTTTCACTCAGGAGATCCAAGCGGAAAACGCTGGGTGCCCCAAAGCCCGCGTTTCGAGCACGATAAGCCAAGCTCCGGTCGGAAAGCTGTTTCACGCCGGGGCAGTCAGTCGAACGACTGGGCGACAGGGCGGCCTAAGCTGGCCCCGGCTGACCGGGATGCCAGTGCTCGCCCATAGCCACGATGCAGGATGTTCCGTTTGCGTAATTCTGAATGATCAGCCAGTCGCCATTTCGCTCTGTGACCCAGACTTCCACCATCTTATCGGGGTCGCGCATGCCCATGCCCATGCGCTCGGCCCCCCAGACGTGCTTCAATCGCTCGGTCATCCGGGTGCTGTCATCGCAACTGACATCCGCCGTTCTGGCCTGGACAAGTGTCGGAAGCGAAAGCCCGATGACGAGGATGAGAGCAAGAGGATTGGTCATGGCGCCTTGATAACCGCTCGGCTCCCGTAAAGTAACAGTTTTGTGACATCCTGGGGGCAAATCCTGCAGCCCGTGGATCGCGCGACGGCCCCCAAGTCGGATCAGGGCGCATCTGTCATATTTTTGTAGCGCAACTGTCAAGCTCCTGAATCGAAACTGTCACGCAACTGTCGATTTACTGCCCTATTCGCCTCCCAAACGCGGGGGCGATATGCTGCACATCGATACGCTAACAAAGCGGTTCGGGGACAAGACGGCTGTAGATGCAGCCAACATCACCATCGATAGACCGAGCATGATCGGGATCATCGGGCGGTCAGGGGCGGGAAAATCCACGCTCCTGCGCATGATCAATCGTCTGACCGACGCGACCGACGGCACCATTACGTTTGACGGTGAAGAGATCACTGCATTGCGCGGCGCGGCAAAGCGGGACTGGCAGTCGCGCTGCGCGATGATTTTTCAGCAGTTCAATCTTGTACCGCGCATGGATGTGGTCTCCAACGTCTTGCACGGGACCTTGAACAAGCGCTCGACCTTGGCGACGATGTTCAACCTTTACCCGCAGGCGGACATTCACAAGGCGATCGAAATCCTCGATCGTCTTGGTATCGCGGAACAGGCACCGAAGCGGGCGGAGGCCCTGTCCGGTGGCCAACAACAGCGTGTCGCCATCGCGCGGGCTTTGATGCAGGATCCCAAGATTATCCTCGCTGACGAGCCGATCGCCTCACTCGACCCGATGAATGCGCAGGTGGTGATGCACTCGCTGCGCACCATCCACGAAGAAGACGGTCGCATGGTGATCGCCAATCTGCACACCTTGGACACGGCGCGGCGTTACTGCGACCGTGTCATCGGCATGCGCGATGGACGGATCGTCTTTGACGGCACGCCCGCGCAACTGACCACCGGCGTGGCGCGCGACATCTATGGCGCAGGTGCTGATTTTTCGGAGGCCGCCACTTCAACCGAAATCGAAACACTGGACAGACCCGGGATCCGCGAAGCAGAAGCCTACGTCTGAGCCAGTTCACCCCGCGTGATCGGCGCGGGCCACCTTCATCAAAATCAATGGAGAGAACGATGAAAAAGACCCTCGCACTGGCGCTCGTCGCCACGACCACATTGAGCACAGCCGCTCTTGCCGACGGCATCACCGAGTTCCGCATCGGTATCCTGGGCGGCGAAAACGCGCAGGACCGGATGAACTCCTATCAGTGTCTGGCCGACTACACGACCGAGGCGCTTGGTGTCGAGACCAAGCTCTTCGCCCCGGCCGACTACAACGGTGTGATCCAGGGCCTGCTGGGCGGCACAATCGACATGGCGTGGCTCGGTGCGTCGGCCTATGCCGCCACCTACCTGCAGGATCCCGAAGCGGTCGAGCCGGTGCTGATCAAGGTCAATGTGGACGGCTCCATCGGATATCACTCGATCGGTTTTGCCCGGAAGGACAGCGGCATCACCTCTCTTGATGACATGGAAGGCAAGGTGTTTGGCTTTGGTGATCCGAACTCGACGTCCGGCTACCTCATCCCTTCCATCGAGATCCCGCAGTTCAAGGACGGTATCACCATGGAGTCCGGCGACTACTTCGGTGAGGTCAAGTTCACCGGTGGTCACGAGCAGACCATCGTTGCCGTGAACAATGGCGACATCGACGGCGGTGTGACCTGGGCGGATGGCCAGGGCAACTGGGAAGACGGCTACAACTCCGGCGCGCTGCGCAAAGCGGTTGATGCAGGCCTGGTGGACATGAATGACCTGGTCCAGATCTGGAAATCCAACGTCATCCCCGAAGGACCCATCGTGCTTCGCAAGGAACTGCCGGCAGATGTGCGCGCGACCATGACGCAGCTGGTCGATGCGCTGCACGAGCGCGACCCCGACTGCGCCTATGGTGTGGCCGCAGGCGACACTCTGGGTTTCCAGCCGGTCACCCACGACACCTACATTTCCATCGTCGAGGCCCGCAAAGCCAAGATCGGCAGCTGAGCCAATTTCATGACGTGTCCGGTGGTCCTTTGGGGCCGCCGGTACTTTGTTCGGGGGTAAGGGATGTCAGACGCCACACTTGGGGTCGTGCCGCAAAGCGTAGACACCATCCAGTCCAGCTATATGGCTCAGGTGCAAAGGCGCAGGCTCTATGGCGGGCTGACACTGCTGATCTTTTTCGTTCTGATGGTGTCGGGCTTCAACATTGCCGACGGTCGGAACGCTGGCGGCTTCTGGGACGGCTTGCACCAGATCGGCGACTACCCCGCGGATGTCTTGTCAGAGGCCTGGGAAAAACGTGCAGCCTTGCCAGGCCTGATCGCCAAGTACTTCCCCGCCTTGGTGGAAACAATCAACATCGCCGCCGTCTCGACCCTGATCGGTGCCATTGGCGGGCTGTTTCTGTCGCTGCTGGGCACGCGGGGTCTTGCGAAGTGGCCGCGCATCATTCCGCTGTTCCGGCGCCTCTCGGACGTCATGCGCGCGGTGCCCGAGATCGTGATCGCGCTGGTGCTCATCTTTGTTCTCGGCGGCGGACCTGTCCCTGCGATGATCGCCATCGCCATTCACACCGCCGGGGCGCTTGGCAAGTTGTTCTCTGAGGTCGCGGAAAACGCGGACCTGAAACCCGTCGAGGGTTTGGCGTCCACCGGGGCCAACTGGTCCCAAAGGATGCTTCTCGGTGTGCTTCCGCAAGTGGCGCCGAACTATGTCAGCTATTCCCTCTTGCGCTTTGAAATCAACATCCGAGCGTCGGCCATTCTGGGCTTTGTGGGCGCGGGCGGTCTGGGCTACGAGTTGCGCAACGCCATGGCCTGGGGGCCGGGCCGCTTTGATGAAGCCGCCGCCATCTTCATTCTGCTGTTCGCCACCATCGTCTTCTTTGATCAGGTGTCGAGCCACTATCGAAACCGCCTGACCGAGGGGCAGGGCCAATGACGGCGACCGATCTGAGCCTTGTCAAACACGAGGCGGACAAGCTCTTCCAACGCAAGAGGCTGATCCGGTTTGCCATCCCCGCGGTGATCGCGGTTTACCTCGTCTACATCGTCTTCGCCTTCGATCTGCCGGGTCTCGCGCAGCGCGCCAATCTCGACAACGCGGTCACGCTGGCCTCGGACAGCTGGTCCCACAAGGTGCATGTCACACGCGACAACCGCAGCGGAAACATCACCTACGCCGTAGAGGGTGAACGCAAAGGCACCTATCCCGAAGGGCAGCGCCCTCATTGGGTCAGCGGTGATGAGGTCGTGACCATCGATCTGGGCGGCGATCACATCGTGCGCTACCTGCCAGAGAACCGCACGGAGATCGAGATCCCCGGCTTTCCGCTGATCACAGTGCAGGCTGAAGGTCGCGCACTCATCTCGAACCTGCCCGAAGATCTGCCTGACTGGATTTCGGCCTCGGACCGGCGGATCGGCATCACCACGCCCGAAGGCCGCATCACGCTGACCGGCGCGCGGACGGAAGTGTTCAACTACTTCCCGGGCTGGGAGCTGTTCTGGTTCACGCTTGACAGCCCCTATCATGGGCAGAGCTTTGCGACGATCCTGATTGGCGAGCGATTGGACCCGGACCGGTCGAACATTTCCGGCGCTGTCTCGGACTGGTGGAACAACGCGATGTGGCGGCACAAGGATGTCGCCTGGGCGATTGGCGAGACGATCCTGATGGCGTTCCTCGGAACAATGGGCGCCGCAATCCTCGCGCTGCCGCTCGCCTTCCTGGCTGCCAAACGCTTTTCGCCGGTGATGCTTCTGCGGGCCGCAACCCGCCGCCTGTTCGACTTTGTCCGCGGAGTGGATGCGTTGATCTGGACAGTTGTTCTGGCGCGCGCATTCGGGCCGGGCCCGCTGACGGGGGCATTGGCAATCCTGATTACGGATACCGGGACGTTCGGCAAGATTTTCTCAGAAGCGCTCGAAAATGTTGATGACAAGCAGATTGAAGGCGTCACCTCCACCGGAGCCAAGCCGTTACAACGCTATCGTTTCGGGGTGATCCCGCAGGTCGTGCCTGTGCTGCTCGCCCAGATCCTGTACTTCCTGGAATCCAATACGCGCTCGGCCACCATCATCGGAGCCATCACCGGCGGTGGCATCGGCTTGATGCTGACCCAGGCGATCCAGACCCAGAAGGACTGGGAGGAAGTCGCCTATTACATCATCCTGATCATCGTCATGGTGATGTTCATGGATTGGGTTTCCGGCTGGCTGCGCGGCAAGTTGATCGGAGGCAAAGAGTGATGCCAAGGCTGACGGCGGACATCCCGTTCATCCACCCGGACTGCGAGATCACCAACAGCCGCTTTGGAGCCTATGTCGAGATCGGCAGAGGCAGCCGCGTGGCACATTCGGTGCTTGGCGACTACAGTTATTGCGACCGCTACGCCGACATTGCCAACGCGCAGATTGGCAAGTTCTCCAATATCGCCGCATTCTCCCGGGTCGGTGCGACGGATCATCCGCTGCACACGGCCGCCTGTCACCATTTTCTCTATCGATCCGCCGATTACTGGGACGATGCCGAGCCCGATGAAGACTTCTTTGCGCACCGCAGATCGCGAGTGGCCCATATCGGCCACGACACATGGATTGGCGCAGGCGCGATGGTCAAGCCCGCGGTGACACTCGGGCATGGTGCGGTTGTTGCGGCAGGCGCCGTGGTGACCAAAGATGTCGACCCTTACACCATCGTCGCGGGGACACCTGCCAAAATCCTGCGACTGCGTCAGCCCAGACGGGTTGCGGCGCGGTTCATCGACTTGGCTTGGTGGGATTGGTCACACGATGACTTGCGTTTGGCCCTGGACGACTTTCGCAAGCTCGACGCCGAGGCCTTCCTGGAAAAATACGAGCCTAGCTGTCGAGTGTCAGCGTAACGCGATCTCCCGCAAACCAGGTCCGACCGTATTCGACCGGACGCCCGCTCTCGTCCACATTCACACCTGATGATTTCAGAAGCGGATCGCCCTCGCGGAGATTCAGGTGCAGAGCCTGTGTCGCGGTCGCGCGCACTGCCGTAAGCCGGGTCGAGGCGCGGGTGTAATCCTCTACGCCCGCGATACGCAGTGCTTCGGTCACGCTGCTGGTCTCAGTCAAGGCCGGGCCTATGCCTGGAAGGCGCGTCTGCGGGAACATGCTCTGAAAAACTGCGATCGGCTGACCATCTGCAAGCGATAACCCATGATAGGCACAGATCGGATCACCCGCATCGATGTCCAATGCCTTCGCCTCACCCTCCGTCGCCACACGCTCCTCCACCTGCAGCACGCGCTTTTCCGGCCTGCGACCTGAGGCGATCAGGTTCTCATGGAAGCGGACGCGCCGACCAATGGGGTAGTCGGTTGGGGTCGCAGCAACAAATGCGCCCGCGCCGCGCCGAGTGCGGATCAGACCTTCTTCAACCAAAGCAGACAGGCCGTGCCGCACAGTATGGCGATTGACGCCAAAGCGGGCTGCGAGGTCCGCTTCGGTCGGTAACTTGTCACCCGGGCTGTAGCGCCCCTCGGCCAGATCGCTCCGCAGCGCGTCGGCAATCGATCTCCAGATCGGTGTGTTTGTGGTCCTGTTACGCAAGTTTCACAAATCTCTTCTGTCAGAAAGCGGCTGATGTGATAAGATAAGTATAGTTGTATAGTATAGAGAAAAGTTGTCGAGATGAAAGAGGCATTCGACGAAGACGCTCCCCGCCAGCGCTGGCTCAGTCTGATGGCGAAAGCCCCGGAGGGCCGGGTTGAAGCCTTGCTTGCTGCGGCGGGAGTGCGTCCTGCCTTCACGTGGCTTCGCGCTCCGGAGATCGGCAGCACCATGGTGCGCGGCCGCGCAGGCGGGACCGGCGCGCCCTTCAATCTGGGCGAGATGACCGTGACCCGCTGCTCATTGACGCTGGAGACCGGCGAAGTCGGGCATGCCTATGTGCAAGGCCGCCGCAAAGCCTGCGTCGAGGCTGTCGCGCTGGTGGACGCCTTGATGCAGACAGCGGCTGCAGACCGGTTGCGCACAACGGTCCTGGAGCCGCTTCGCGACGAGCTGCAAGCCGCGAAGGACACCCGCGCCGCCAAGGCCGCTGCAACCAAGGTCGAATTCTTCACAATGGTCAGAGGAGAGGACTGATGCAGGCGGAAACCCTGTCCGGCGGATTTGCCGATCCGGCGATCCAGTCGGCCCAGGCATTTCGCGGCGTGATGGAGGCGATGGCGCGCCCCGGCACGGTCCGGAGCATCTCCGGTGCGACGCCACCTGCGCCGCTGTCCGGCGCAGCCGGAACCGTGCTGCTCACGCTCTGTGACCCCGACACGCCGGTCTATCTGGCCGGAGAGGCGGATTGCGACGCGGTGCGCGGATGGCTTGCGTTTCACACCGGAGCGCCTCTGGCCGGTCCGTCCCATTGCATGTTCGCCGTCGGGACGTGGGATCAATTGAACCCGCTGTCGGTCTACAAGATAGGCACTCCTGAATATCCCGACCGTTCGGCAACGCTGATCGTGGAATGTACTGAGCTGACCGGCTCTGGCGCATGCCTGAAGGGGCCGGGCATCAAAACGAGTTCAGCGCTTTCGGTGCCTGAGGTTCAGGCCTTTCAGCACAACACTGCTCTGTTCCCGCTCGGTCTGGATTTTATCCTGACCTGCGGGAACACTGTTGCGGCACTGCCGCGCTCCACTCGGGTCAGCGAAGCAGACGGCGCAACGGAGGTGTCATCATGTACGTTGCCGTAAAGGGTGGCGAACGTGCCATCGAGAATGCGCATGCGTGGCTCGCCGAGGAACGTCGGGGCGACAAGTCCATAGCGGAACTCGGCATCGCGCAGATCAGGGAGCAAATGAAACTCGCCGTTGATCGCGTCATGGCGGAAGGGTCGCTTTATGATCCGGACCTCGCCGCGCTGGCGATCAAACAGGCACGCGGCGATCTGATCGAGGCGATCTTCCTGATCCGTGCGTATCGGACCACGCTTCCCCGCTTCGGCGCGTCCCAGCCTGTGGATACGGGCGCGATGGCTTGCGATCGGCGCATCTCGGCCACGTTCAAGGATTTGCCCGGCGGTCAGGTGCTGGGTCCGACCTTTGACTACACGCATCGCCTGCTGGATTTCAAACTGGCGGCAGATGGCGAGGTGCCAAAGGCACCGCAGCGGGACGCGGCCGCGGGCGACGTCCCTCATGTGACGGACTTCTTGAACCGCGAGGGCCTGATTGAAGAGGCCCCGCAGGACGACACCGACCCACCCGATCTCACCCGTGAACCGCTGGAAGTGCCGGCAGATCGCGCGCTCCGACTGCAGGCGCTTGCCCGCGCCGATGAAGGGTTCACCCTTGGGCTCGCCTATTCCACGCAACGCGGCTACGCCCGCAACCACGCCTTCGTGGGCGAGCTCAGGATTGGCGCCGTTTCGGTGGAAATGGACATCCCGGAACTTGGGTTTGCCATCGAGATCGGCGAAGTGGCCCTGACCGAATGCGAGACGGTCAACCAGTTCAAAGGTTCCAAGACAGAGCCGCCGCAATTCACCCGAGGCTACGGGCTGGTGTTCGGCCAGACCGAGCGCAAGGCGATCTCCATGGCCCTGGTGGACCGCGCGCTCCGTTGGGAAGAACTTGGGGAGGATGATGTCGGTGCGCCCGCGCAGGACGCGGAATTCGTCCTCTATCACGCGGACAACATTCAGGCGACGGGGTTCCTGGAACACATCAAGCTGCCCCATTACGTCGACTTCCAGTCCGAGCTGGAACTGGTACGCAAGCTGCGTTGCGAGGCTGGCGCAGATCAGGCGCAAGAGGCGGCGGAATGACCCAGTACAATTTCGCATATCTCGATGAACAAACCAAACGGATGATCCGCCGCGCGATCCTGAAAGGGCTGGCGATCCCGGGTTATCAGGTGCCCTTTGCCAGCCGCGAGATGCCGATGCCCTATGGCTGGGGCACAGGCGGGGTGCAGGTCTCGGCCGCCATTCTGACGCCGGAAGATAGGTTCAAAGTGATTGACCAAGGCGCAGACGACACGACCAACGCGGTCTCGATCCGAACGTTCTTCGAGCGAACGGCAGGGGTCGCAACCACGACAGCAACTTCGGATGCGTCCGTGATCCAAACCCGCCACCGCATTCCGGAAGAGCCGCTGACCGAGAAACAGATCCTGGTCTATCAGGTGCCGATCCCGGAACCGCTGAGGTTCCTCGAGCCGCGCGAAAGCGAGACGCGCAAGATGCATGCGCTTGAGGAATATGGGCTGATGCATGTGAAACTTTACGAGGACATAAGCCGCCATGGGCATATCGCGACGTCCTACGCATATCCGGTGACCGTCGAGGGCCGCTTTGTAATGGACCCCTCGCCAATTCCGAAATTCGACAATCCAAAGTTGGGCGATATGGCGGCGATCCAGCTCTTTGGGGCAGGGCGGGAACAAAGGATTTATGCGCTGCCACCCTATACGAAGGTGGTCAGCCTCGATTTCGACGATCACCCCTTCGAGGCCTCCAAGGCCGATCATCCCTGCGGCCTGTGCGGGGCCGAGGAGAGTTATCTGGACGAAGTAATCATCGACGATGCGGGAGGGCGGATGTTCGTCTGCTCGGACACCGACTATTGCGAGAGGCGGCAGGCTGCGGGCCATGTTGGAAAGCTCGGGGGAAAGGACGCGGCATGACACCTTTGCTGTCTGTTCAGGGGATTACCAAACGCTATGGCGCACATATCGGCTGCGCGGATGTGTCGTTTGAACTTTTCCCCGGCGAGGTCATGGGCATTGTCGGCGAAAGCGGGTCAGGCAAGTCCACGCTCCTGAACTGTCTGGCGGGACACGTGCGACCGGACACCGGTGCGGTGATATTCGATACCCGTGCCGATGGCCCACGCGACACGGTCACGATGTCCGAGCCCGAACGCCGGATGCTGGGCCGCACTGACTGGGCTTTCGTTCACCAGAATGCCCGCGATGGCTTGCGGATGGGCGTGAGCGCCGGTGGCAATGTGGGCGAGCGGCTGATGGCCGTGGGGGCACGCCACTACGGCGACATCCGCGACACGGCGACCGACTGGCTGGAGCGGGTGGAAGTCGACGCCGCCCGCATCGACGACCGCCCCACGACTTTCTCCGGCGGGATGCAGCAGCGCCTGCAGATCGCCCGCAATCTGGTCACGGGGCCGCGGCTGGTCTTCATGGATGAACCGACCGGTGGTTTGGATGTAAGTGTTCAAGCGCGTTTGCTTGACCTCCTGCGCGGTCTTGTGCGCGACATGGGCCTGTCGGCGATCATCGTGACCCATGACCTCGCCGTGGTGCGCCTGCTGGCGGACCGGCTGATGGTCATGAAGTCGGGCCGGGTTGTCGAAGCTGGCCTGACCGATCAGGTCCTGGACGACCCGCAGCACGCCTACAGCCAGCTTCTTGTCAGTTCCGTTTTGCAGGTGTGAGAGATGATTGTTCAAATCGCACGCGCAAAAGGTAAACATTGCTTGGACCTCGCGTCGTTTCTGGCAAAACCTCTACCTGCAAGCTGGCGGACAACTGTGCTGCCGGATGAAACGCAATGCAGGCCAGCGTTCCTATCGCAGACATCGGTTGCGATCTTGGCGCGTCGGACAGATGGCGATGTTGGTCTGGCACCAGAGGGGCTTGTTCCCAACCTCGTTGGACAGATCGGCGCAACCCTCGTGGACGAATTTTGGGGCGACCCTGCTGATAGAGGGCAGGGCATGGGTACGTCTCTCGACCCGGCATGCACGACGACCGCAGGACAGATCGGCAAGTCACCGACTGAGTTGTCAGACAAGACCGACTTCCCAGAAGACCCCGCCATAAAGCCTTTTGATTTAACGGGTGGCAAGCAGAGTAGCTGCTTGCGCAAATACGGCTAACCGTTGGAGGCGCACACATGATTTGTCTGCAGAATGTCTCGAAAACCTTCATCCTGCACAACCAAGGCGGCGCTGTGATTGAAGTGATCAGCGACGCTTCGTTTGGTGCCGCTCCGGGCGAGTGCGTTGCGCTGACAGGGGCGTCGGGGGCTGGCAAATCCACGCTGATGCGGATGATCTACGGCAACTACCTGACGCAGTCAGGCGCGATCCGCATCGGCGAGGTTGATCTGGTGCAAGCCGAACCCCGCGAGGTAATCGCCCTGCGCCGCGAAGTCCTTGGCTATGTCAGCCAGTTCCTGCGTGTGGTGCCACGCGTGCCGACACTGGATGTTGTTTCTGAACCGCTGCGGGCCATTGGCACCTCGGCGGATGAGGCGGCGGCGCGGGCGAAAGCGCTTCTGACGCAGCTGAATATCCCGCAGCGCCTGTGGTCCCTGTCGCCCACCACGTTTTCGGGTGGCGAACAACAGCGCGTGAATATTGCAAGGGGTTTCGCCCATAGCTATCCGGCGATGCTTCTGGATGAGCCGACTGCCAGCCTGGATGGGGCCAACCGAGAGGTGGTGCTCGCCCTGATCGAAGAGGCCAAGGCGCGTGGCGCGGCCATCATTGGCATCTTTCACGATGAAGCGGCGCGCGCGCGGGTTTGTGACCGCGAAATCGATGTCAGCCGCTTTGCGCCGAAGGTGGCCGCATGACGGCCGGACGTCTCATCGCCGTTGTCGGTCCTTCGGGTGTGGGAAAAGACAGCGTGATGGGGGGGCTTGTTGTGGCCATGCCTCATTTGTACTTGGTGCGCCGGGTGATCACGCGTGCCCCTGATTTGGGGGGCGAGGACTACGTTGCGGTGTCGGTCTCGGAGTTCGAGGCCATGGCGGGGGACGGGCGCTTCGCGATACATTGGCACGCGCATGGGCTTTGCTATGGAGTCCCGGCTCTCGTGCAGCATCACCTGAAAAACGGAACGGATTGTCTGGTGAATTTCTCGCGCAAGGCGTTGGCGCAGGCCTCTGAGACCTTCCCGCGTCTCGTGGTCCTGAACATTACGGCAAGGCCCGAAACCCTGGCTGAGCGCCTTGCGGCGCGCGGGCGCGAGACGGACGACGAGATAGCCGAACGGCTGGCGCAGGCAGAGACGCGGTTACCAGACGACCTTCATGTGATCCATCTGTCCAACGATGGGCCTCTGTCCCACACGGTCGCGCAGGCAACACGCCTGCTCCAGCCGGAGAGGGCGTAGCGTTGAGCAAGTTCGTGAGGTCTGTCGTCTCGTTCGCCGCAAAGCGCAGGCTGCTCCGACAGGATCGGCGGGGGCAATTGCTGCAAGCTGTGCCGCAGCGTGTCCGCCCAGTTCGTCATTTGATCCTTGGGCAAACCTCCGGGAAAGGTGAAGTAATACCGAAACTCCTCCATGAGATAAGGTTGGCCCCATCCCATCAAAGAGGGTTCTTGCCTGTCGCTCAGCCGAACGTAGAGGCGGCGGACAAACGCCGCCTCAGTGGCATGGGTGTCAGCGGCATCAAGACTGCGGATGCCGACTTCGGCTATGTGCTCAAACGGGCCACTGTCCCCTCATGGCGCAGGCGCAAGACAGCCGCCCGAGGCGGTCACCGCCGGGCCGTAACAGGTGGCAGACACCAGCGCCGCGGTGGCCTTGTCCAGGTCATTGACCGTGGAAGTCTTGCGCACGCGAAAGAGTGGCGTCCGCGGCCTGTGAAACCGATCTTTCCGAGGTGTCGTCCCGATATCATGCAAACCGGGCACGTCGGGCTGACCCAACTTTTGTGCACCAACGGTGCCGCAGCCGGGCCAGACTGCCCCAAACTCGGCCGGGAGGCCTTCCGGCGGCACGTAGCAAATGGCATCGAGAGCGTATGACATGAATTCCCCTTTTCTTCGGGCCTCTTTGGCAGAAGATCGTCGCAATGAGGTGTCAGGCGATCTCTGCCTTGCCAATGCGCAAATTGTCCTGCCCGACAGGGTGATCACTGGCTCGGTCACGATCGAACAGGGCGTTATCTCGGACATTGCCGAAGGAGATCACGTCCCAACCGGGGCAGTGGACTGCGCTGGCGATTTCGTCACGCCAGGTTTGGTGGAACTCCACACGGATAATGTCGAGCGCCACATCGAACCACGCCCAGAGGTGGATTGGCCCCATCTTCCAGCGCTGATCGCGCATGACGCGGAACTGGCTTCGACCGGCATTACAACCGTATTTGACGCGATGCGCGTGGGCTCCATCCACAGCGGCAAGGGGCGCTATATCGATTATGCCCGCAAGCTGGCGGATGAGTTGCTGACCGCTCGTGCCGAAGGGGTGTTCAAGATCAGCCATCTCCTGCACCTGCGCGCCGAGATCTGTTCGGAGACTCTTCTGGATGAATTGGCCATGTTCGGCCCCGAGGATCGCGTTGGCATCGTCAGTCTGATGGATCACACACCGGGCCAACGCCAGTTCCGGGATCTGACCGCCCTGAAAACCTACGTCGCCAAGAAGCGCGGGATGAACGATGAGGAGTTCGCCGAGCACGTGAAAACCCTCGTCAGACTGCAAAGGCAGTTTGGCGCAGAACATGAAACAGGTGCCGTGAAAGAAGCCGAACGCCTTGGCGCGGTGCTGGCCAGCCACGACGATACCACGGCCGCACATGTTGCAACCTCAGCACGTCATGGCGTGGGTTTTGCGGAGTTTCCGACAACGCGTGAGGCGGCCGAAGCCTGCCAAGCCAATGGCATCGCGGTGATGATGGGAGCGCCGAACCTGATCCGAGGCGGTTCGCATTCCGGCAATGTCGCGGCGGAGGACCTCGCAAGGGCGGACCTTCTGGACATCGTCTCGTCCGATTACGTGCCCTCGGCGCTGCTCTTGTCGGCATTCCGTTTGGCGCGTCTCTGGAATGACCTGCCGCGCGCACTTGCCACCGTCACCGCAACTCCGGCCAAAGCTGCGCGATTGGTGGACCGCGGCGCTTTGCGCCCGGGCCTGCGCGGAGATGTCTTGCGCGTACGCCTCTTGAGCCAAACACCTGTGCTGCGCGGGGTCTGGAGCAACGGCAGAGTGGTTGGATAGCGAGCGATCGCCGATTTGTCTGCCTTGCAGGTCGCAACTTCGTGATAATCTCGTCGGGCTTCGGTGCTTCTTTGCCATGTGGTTCCGCCGTTTGCTCAACAGAGCGGAGGACGATTTCAGTGGGCGAGGATCAGTGATCCTGCCCCTGCCCGTGGTCACCGGCCCGTTGGACGACTGGCCGAAAGCGAAGGGAGAGGGGGCGCTGGCGACCGGTAGCTTGATCCAGCCCTATGAGGTGACCGATTGCGTCGGCGTCATGTTGACACGGCTTCAAGATCTCACAATCCGAGATGTGGTACTGCTGTCTGATGCGTTGGATTTGTGACCGCTGCGCCCGATGTCATCGCTCTGACCGTCGAAGAGGCGGTCAGCGTTCCGCGAGCTCAGTGGCGCAGGTGGGTGTCCCGTTGGTGAAGAACGCCTCGGGGACATGGCGCGCTTCGGTCACGATAAGGTTGCTGTCGGCATCCCAGACCATGTGATGCGTCCAGACGACGTCACCTTCTGCCGAGACCTCCAGCAGCCGGCCATGCTCTGCCTCGGTCAGAAGCAGGTTGCCATTCGGAAGCGTCTGGTGCTTGCCGCGGCGCCAGGTATAGAAGGGTTCGGCTTCGGTACCGGCGAAATCCACCGATATGCGCCTGTCGTTCGGATCGATCCGCAGGATCCGGGATCGCGTCGCGCCGGTGGCGTTATCGAATACGGTGATCGTGCCATCGGGTTCGAAATCGGGGTCATGCTGTTTGAACCAGGGCCCATGCTGCCACCATTTCAGCAGCCCTGTTTGCGGATCGACGACCGCGACGAGATTGGGTTCGCGCAGGCTGAACATCAGATCGCCCGGCTCGAACATCGGGAAGGCATCGGCAAGCGCGGGGCGCAGCATCTCGACGTCATTGGGGTGAAAGGGATCGTCGAGGTAGGTGATACTACTATCCGCATCGTCCGGCATGCGGACGCGGATGTCGAAGATCGCGCGTTGCTCGCCGTTGTTGGCGGCGATGACGTCGTTGCGCAGGTTCAGCGCAAAGGTCTGCTCGCCCGTTGCGGCATCGAGGCGGACCATGTCTTCGCCGAGCCAGGTCCAGATGCCGCCGCTTCCGTCCCGGGTGATGGAATGGTGAAACCCGCCGCGGACGCTCCACATGGTTTCGCCGCATTGATCGACCCGGGCGATCGCATTGCCCACGTCGAAGGTGACGACCACCGAACCGTCCTCGAAGACTTCCATGCCATGCAGCATCACGTTCTGAGGCGGGGTATCGGGATCGAAGTTCTCGTAGTAGATCGGCCAGCGGTGGACCTCGTTTCCGCTGGTATCCATCAGGCGCACGGCAAAGACGGATGTGTCCTGATCGTCGCTGAGCCCGGCGATGAGGATGTAGCCAGGCGCACGCTCCGTCCCTGGCCGACGCTCATACCCGCGATCAGGGTCGGTTGTACCGGGGCCGTTCGGAGCGACCAGGTGGCGTGTCGGCTCGAGCCCGATATCGTTGCGCCAATTCTGCTTCACATCGAGGAACGTGCGGTGGGCCTCTCCGAGTTGCGGTGCCGGAAACCACCCCCACCACGAGGAAACGACGCCGTAGACCAGGGCGATAAGGGCCAGCGACGCGGTGAAGATGCCGCGGGCAAAACGATCCGAGGAGGGTTGCTTCATTCCATGACCTTTCGGGCAGTTGCGGGCCCATGGCCGATCGCACGGCCGCACAGGATGTCATGCAGGCGATCGGCCTGCTGCATGATCTGGGGAGAGGCGTGCGGCAGATCCGGGACCGGAGGCGGCGCACGCAGGATATCCGCCACCGGGGCGATCTGCGCTGTGTCCTCCAGGCCCATCGCGACCGCCAGCCCGGGCAGAACCGCGCCGGGGTCGGTGCAGAGCGCATCGTAATCGACCAGCACCGTGCCCGGGCCCGCGGTCGCGAGCACATGCTCATATGCGGCAATCCAGTATCGCAGCCAGAAGTCCGGGTGGTCGGTCGCCTCCGTCGTCTTCAGCGAGGCGTCGAATGCGATGGGACGCAGCGCGGCACCGAACTCGAAATGCCCCAGGCCTTCCATGTAGCGGCGTGCGAAGGGTTCGCGGGCGTGCAGATCGGCAAAGCGGCCGTGCTGTCGCAGAAGAGACCGTACCTGGGCCCGCGGGTTGCGGACCGGAACAATGATCGTGGCATCCGGAAAGAGGCGCTCCAACAGGCCCAGTCGGGCGATATTTGCGTTGTTTTTCGACACGTAACGGCTGGCGCCGGGCTTGGTCGCCACGATCTTGGCCATATGGGTGCGGAAGAAGGCTTCGAACTCCGGATGCCGGTCCTCGGCGGCCCAAGGCGTGATGCGGTCGCTCGCGAAGTGGTCGGGCCAGAACGCCATCCACAGCATTTCTTCGAAGGCTTCTGGGCTTTCCGCCCCCACCTCGATGCCGTCGCCGTGCGCCCGCTCCGACATGTCGCCGGCCTTTCGGAACGCACGGGAGAAGCCGCCCCAGAGAAGCGGCGACAGGGTAAAGGGCATGTGCCGGTAGGTCGCCGAGGCGAATTGTGACAGACCGGCGAGGCCTTCCAGCATGATGGTCGTCCCCGCCCGCGGCAGGGATGTGATGAAAACGGGGCGGGTTGCCGCATGCCCCGAGATCCGGCGGCGATAGAGCCTTGTCTCCAGGTCGCCCAGCCGGACCTGTCGGTCGGGCGATGCGAAGGCGAAGTCGTGCAGCGCCTTCTCCAGGGGGCTGTAGGGCACCTCGATCTTTGTCCCGGTCTCGTCGGCTGTCTTGCGCAGCTTGTCGAGCGCGATCCAGAGCGTGATCATCACTACCGTGGAGACGAGGATGAAGGGCCAGCCCAGAGCGATCGCAATGGCGTGGTCGACGGAATAGAACCCGAGGGCCGCACCGCCCCAAACGATCAGGGCGGAGGCGCCGAGCGCCGAAACACCTATGGCCGCGATCCAGAAAAACCCGCCCAGCAGCTGAATCGAGGCGCGACGGACCCGTGCCTCTTTTTCCTCTTCGGCCACATCGCTGTTCATCATCACCGACAGCGCCTGCTGGGTGGTATCGATGATGCCGCCCGCGACCCTCTGCGCATCAAGGACGCGCAGAACCGCGATAAAGGCGAAAAGACCAAGAAAAAGGGCTGCGACGCTCAACGCCCGTTCTCACCGTGCAGCTGGACCTCTGCCTTGGCCTTGCGGGCGCGCCGCATTCTCTTGATCGGGTACCAGACGAACCCCACAATCGCCAGCAGCAGTGCCGCCAGAAGTGCGATCATCGTGCCGATCGCCGTCAGGCCGGCCCCGGGGCCGACATAAGCCTGCGCCGCGGCAGGCATCAAGACCAGCAGGATCGCCACGACGGCGGATATCTGCAGTTTACCCAAGCCCCATTTTGCGCTTTTCATGATGAAATCCTCAGTTCGGACGAGCAAACACGCCCGGGACGATCAATCGGTCCACGGCACGCTTCTTCTGCCTGAAGAGGTGGGCGTTGCCGATGCCTCGGCAAGTCATCAGGCGGAAAGCGGCGAAGGCCTGCCAGATCGGGCGATTTCGACGGAGCATTTTTGCCGCTTGCCGGTGTCAAGACATCACAAGCGCGGGAGACGCCTTTGTCAAAGTCGCCTTGACTGACCCGGCGTGGGGTGGGGGATTCGCCCGTGGCCGGGGGCGCTACTCGCTGGCTGCGTCCGATGCCACGGCCGGTTTGGGCGCCCCGGTTGCTTCAGCAGCTGCCAGATCGACGGCGGGCGCTTCGATGCCGGCCTTCATCAGGAAGACGTTGTAGAGCGGTTTCCAGCGCGACATCGTGAAGTAGACAGCATCGCCGATGTCCTGCGTCGGCACGATGTATGGCGCGTAGAGCCCGGGATAGTCGTCCGCATGTGCGACGATCTGAGGCGTGCTCCAGGGGCCGGTCATCGCTGGCGCACTGCGCAAAACGACGGCTCTCTTGACGGGCTCGAGATACATCATCAGCCAGGACTGATGTGCGTGGCTCCATGCAACCGACAGCTCGCCGGCGGGGGCCGGCACCACCGTCGTTGCGGCACGGATATCGGCCGACCACTCTTGACCGTCCCAGTATGTGTATGCTCGCGGATTGAGCATATCCTGCGGGGTGACGCGGCCAAGCCGCACGCCGCCAAACCGTCCCTGCGGGATGCCGAAGACATAGATCATCCCCTCGTGCGCGACGTAGGCCACCTGTTCGAAGCCGGTGCCCGCGGGCCAGGTCGCGGTGTCGGATCTTGTCCAGGTCTGGCCGTCGTCATCGGAATAGGCGAGGCCGGAGCGCCGAACAAACCAGCGATCATCCGCACCCCACATGCGAACCGACATGTAGTGGAGGACCATCCGTTCCCCCAGCGAGATGCCGTAGGTCGGGATCACGGTCCACTCGATGCCCGGTATCTTCGCCGAGCGTATGATTTCCTTCGAGGCCCCAGTGGTGCTTTCGGTCATGGCGGCGATGGCGAAGCCACTGGCCGGATCCGGATCGGCGATCCGCGCGATGGAATTGCTGCGCCAGTCGCCGCCCTCGGGCCCGTAGGTGTCGCCGAACACCATGTAAAGCTGGTCCTTGTGGGTGAACATATGGCCCAGATCCGTGCCATACAGGTTCCAGCGGGTATCGGTGGCATTGGGCGATCCGGGTCCGGTTACCTGACCGACGACCTCGGCATTTCCGACAAGCAACTGATGCGGCGTGGACAGTTCGAGCATGCCATCCTGCTGGCCCGTGTCCGACAACGCCATTGTGGGGATCTCGCCCAGAGTCTCAACTTCGGCGCTGGCCATCGGCAACTTGCCGCATCCCGATATGAAAAACGCTGAGATCAGCGCGACGGAGACACCAGAGTACACACGCAAGGGACCGCACCTTCTTTGACCTGAACACTGTTGAACTCGGACCTTTGATTTCGGACCGCCTCGGGTGCTGCCGTCGCCAACATCGCCCCCTGTGCACTTGTTTGATCGGGGTCGGCATCCGAATCAAGCGGATTCTTGCTGATGTGACGTAATGTAAGAATTAGTGCTTGGCGCCCGCAGAGACTCGGGCCCGGGACGGGCAGAATGCTCAGTCGCCCAGCGTTTCGGCCGATGCCTCTTCGGGACTGCAAACGAAACCGTAGGCAGGCCAGATCACCGGCTCGGGCTGCTGAATCGGATGCGTCCGGCAAGTGAGGTGCGGATTGCGGTGCTGGATCCATCGCATCATCTGGTCCCCGTCCGTCGGGATGACGATACCGCCGACGGTCTCCTGATCCGAGACCGCTTCCTCCGTCCTCCAGGTGACGCGGTAGGTGGCAGGCTGAGGCGCCTCGCCCAGCAATTCGTGGTAGAGCGTTGCCATTCTCAATCCGTAGGACATGGAAACGACCGGCCTCTCAACCGGTGCCTGCGCCACCACCACATTCAAGGTCTCGACCAGACCGGCAAAATCGGGCTCGCGGTCGTTCAGGTAGAGCGCCATATGACCTGCCCGCAGCATGCCGATTGCCAAGAGCAGCGCACCGAGCCACGGGCGCAGCCTGGGCCAGCGCGCGATCCACCAGCCGATGGCCGCAATCGCCCCGACCAGCAGCGGGCCGAGAACCGGAAGGTGGAACGCCTGGATATCGTAGGCGCCGTACCAGATCATGAAAGGAAGAAAGGCCAGGGCCGTGCCGAGGACCAGCGCGAGGCCCACCCATGCGTCGTCGCGCCGGCGCCAGCCGATCGCGAAGGCCAGAAGGCCGATGCCCATGATCGGCAGCGATACGATCGGATGGGCTCGATGCAGTGTCCCGAACAGGACGGAGGCGGTCTGGAGCGACTGCAGGCCCGAGCCGTAAAGATCGCCGAAATAGGTTCCCGCGATGTAGTCGATGAGCTCGGAGGTCGTCGGAGGCAGTGGCAGGTATTCCGAATAGGCTGTCGACGGGGACTGCGTGACCCAGGCGAGATAGAGATACTGGCTTGCCCCGACGATCAGCAACGCCAGAACCGCCAGCAGAACGCGTGGCCGCAGCAGAACGCGGTGGTGCGTGGCCATCACTGCGAGGCCAACCGGAGCCAGCATGATCATCATCAGGTGATTGCCAAAGGACAGCGCATAGAGCGCACAGGCGAGCAGGAAATAGAACGGTCGCTTGGTCTCGACAAAGAGGATCAGGGCAAAGACGATGGACAGGATGAACGCAAGTGCGAGGGGGTAGACTTCGGCTTCCGTCGATTGCACGGCCATCAAGCCGGCGCTGCCCAGAAGAGCCGCGGCCGCAACTCCGAAAAGCGCACTGCGCGTCAACCGTCCTGCGATCAGGAACGCCACCGTATTCGCCACAGCACCAGGAAGGGAGGCAAGCGCGATGGTCATGACGCGCCAGGGTTCGAACGGCAGGTCGAGGGCCCGCACCACGGCCCCGATCATCAGGACAAAGGGATAGCCGGGCCCGTGAACGAGGATCTGCGTGTGGCCGAGGGTCTGAAACTTGGCCGAGTCGCCCGCGTTCAGCATCCCGCCGAGCCCGGGAAAGAGCAGGCTTGCATAGTAGGTCAGCCAGAAGAGAAAGATCGCACTGGCCAGCCAAGGGCTCTGGTAGACAGGTCGATGGGGTGTCACGGCAGTGGTCGACATCTTTTCTGGCCTCACGTGCCGACGCCCTCGGAACCCAGATCGATGCGACAGGTCCCAGGGCGCCGGATGGCATGAGCTAGTCCCCGCTGGACTCGCCGGGCCGGGCGAGTGGTGTAAAAGTGTCGGTCAAGGCCAGCTCGACCCGTGGGACGCCTGCCGCGACCATGGGTGAGACGAGCGTGCCGCCGATCCCGAAGGGCAGATCGACATGCCGGGCGACGTTCTCCGCATCGAGGTCTTGCGCTGCTGACAATTGGGCGTTCCCGACCACATCGATTGCCCAGGTCTTCAGACCGACGTCCCCAAGCATTTCGATTTCAAGCCTCTGGCCTGTAATGATCAGCTGTGAAATGCGCGCGATCCCTTCCTCTATGCTGATTTCCCCATCGATGCGGTCGAACTGCGTCCGCCCGGCAGCAGGGATGAGCGGCCCCTTTTCCTTGGTCATGAATTCGCGGCCGTTCGCAAGCGTTTCCAGCGTCGCCGTTACATCCGCTCCGGTCATGCTGCCGTCTTCGAGCGCGGCCGTGAACGAGCCGGCGAGACTCTCAGACAGCGCGCCCAGGGTTTGACCGCGTCCGGCGAGCGTCAGTTCTGCATCAAGCGCCCCCTCGGGCAGTTGCGGTGCGCCAAAGGGACGCGTCGGCATCATGCGAGATATCGACTGCGTGACCTCGTTGACCGACACGTCCGACGCCCTGGCGGATATCGTGACCTGCCCCGCGGGGTTGAGTGTCGTGCCCGCCTCGATCCGACCAAATGTTTGACCTTCCGCGACCAAGTTGATCGCAAGATCTCCGTCGCGTGACACCACCGATACGTCCATGCTGTCAAGGGTGGTGGCGCCAAAACCGATGTCCTGACCCTCGAGAGCAAGGTCGAGATCGAACCCGTCGAGCCAGCCTGTCGCTATCGGCGCGTCGGCCCAGTCGCCTGCAGCGATCGTGTCGGCCGCCTTGGTCACGGCGCTGTCTGCAGCGATCTGGAGCGTCTTCAGGTTCGACAGGATGGGCATCTGTGTCGTCGTCCGCAGATACAGATCGCCCTTCACTGTGTTGCGGCCTTTCGAAATGGTCGCCTCCGACAGCCTGATCGCGTCTGGCGTCACGGCGAATTGCCCCTCGATCAGCAGCGGCCCCGACGCGAAGAGGCTCAAGGCACCGAGCATCGCGTGCAGATCGTCTATCAGGCCGCTGTCGGCCGGGTCGGTCGAAGGTGCGGCGTCAGCGCGCGACGGCACCGTGTCAAACCACAGCGCCAGCGTGCCCTGGCTGCCAGCTTCCGAAAACAGGTGCCGCGGATCGTCAACCTCTAGGTCGATAACGGCACGCCGGTGCCCCAAGATGACATCGCCGGTGATTGACACCGCGTCAGAGCTCGACTGTGGCGTGATCACCAGATCCAGATCTGAGAGCCCGCTGTTACCGGCAAAGTCCAGAACATCTTCGGGCATTACAGTATCGTCTTGCGACTTTCGGCCATTCGCCTCGTCTGTGCCGTCCGGTCGGACGGGTAGAGGCTCGTCCCCGCGCATCTCAAGACCACCCCGCGCTACGTGTCCGATGTCATCATTGATGCCATCCTTCATCTTGTCGTCGAGATTTGGCCGCAGCACCACGACAAGCGTTGCGGCGCAAACCGCCAGAACGCCCACGGACATCAGGACCCGTCGGCCCGAAGGCAGAGGTCGTTGTTGGTCTTGTTTTCTCATCATCGTGCTTCCAACCTTGAACAGGCCCCCCTGCCGTCCGCCCGCTGTGCACTTGCCGGGCCAGTCCCAGCGCACAACTGGTCCGACAGGGTCGCAACCCTGGCCGGTGCGTCGCATGATTCCCATGCCGCACTATTTCAAATAGGGTTCGAGACGATCGAGAGGCAATCCACGCGGCTCGATCATCGTTGTTTCACCTCGTTTCCCGGCCTTCTCCCGCCGATACCATGCCGAATTGGGCGCATCCCTGCCGATGCCAAAGCGGCCCTTGGAACGGATTTGAACCGCTTTGCGTTTGTGCACACGTTGCCGGAACCATCCGATCCGCTGCCGGCTGCGCCGCGTCCGATACAGCCGACGGGTGGCAGCATGGAATGACACGCGGGACCTTTGGCCCTGCACCGACACTTTGATCGCTGACTGCGGCTACGCGCCGCCGACCTGTAACAAGCAGAGAGATGCACGCATGTCGATCAAGACCCACGTTGAGAGCATGTCCGAGTCGGAGGTGCCGCACCTGAAAGACGGGCCAGGCGATGCCGTGGCCCGGGAGCGGGGCGCGGCAGTCAGCCGTGCCGAACTCCCTGCTCTGAAACAGCCGCGCGACATCCCTCTGATCGTCGATCTTGACGGGACCCTGCTGCGCTCCGATCTGCTGCTCGAGACGGCGTTTCGACGGCTGGGGCGCGATCCCGGTGCCATCGTCGGTATTCTCCGCTCGCTTCGCCGCGGCAAGGCCGCGCTGAAGCAGTATCTGTGTGCCGGCACGGACTGCGCGCCCGAAACCCTGCCTTACGATGCGTCGATCCTCTCCATGATCCGCCTCGCGCGGCTCGAGGGACGACCCGTCTATCTGGCGTCAGGATCCCATGAAGACATGGTAAAGGCGGTTGCGGATCATCTGGGCATCTTTACCGGCTATTTCGCGACGACTTCGTCTTCCTCGACAAATCTGTCAGGCGTGGCCAAGGCCGAACGACTTGTCAAGGAATTCGGCAGCAAGGGCTTCGACTATATCGGCAATGGCGCTGCGGATTTGCCCGTCTGGGAACAGGCGCGCCAGCAGATCGCGGTTCGGACAAGCCGGCGCGTCGCATCGAAACTACGCAAGATCGCGCCGCAGGCGCAATTCATCGACCATGACCGCGCATCCTTGCGCGACTGGGCGCGTCAGTTCCGGGTGCATCAATACGCCAAGAATGCCCTTGTGTTTGTCCCGATGATTGCCGCGCACGCGGTGACTTTCGAAAACCTGTTTATCACGATGATCGCGGCGGCCGCCTTCTGCCTTGCGGCTTCGGCCTGCTACATTCTGAACGATCTGGTCGATCTTCAGGATGATCGCGCGCACCGCACAAAGAAGGAGCGCCCGCTTGCACGAGGGGATATTCCACTGGTGCACGCCATGCTGGCGGTGCCGGTCCTTCTGACCCTCGCCGCGGTCCTGTCGCTGTCCCTGTCGCCGGTTTTCGCAGCGGTGGTCGCCAGCTACTTTGTCATCTCGACCGCATACTCCTTCTCGCTCAAGGAGATCCTGCTGGTCGACGTCCTGACGCTTGCCGGCTTGTACACCATCCGCCTCATCGGGGGCAGCGTTGCAGTCGGCGTCACGCTGTCGACCTGGCTGATCGTCTTCGCCCTGTCGATCTTCGTGTCACTGGCGCTGATGAAGCGCTTTGTCGAATTGACCGCCTATGCGGATGCTGACCGTGCAGCACCGAAGAACCGCGACTATGAGCATATCGACCGCAGCATGATCGCGGCCCTGTCCGCCGCGGCCGGCTTCAATGCGGTGACGGTGCTCGCACTTTATGTATCGGGCAGTTCGGTCACCCGGCTTTACAGCAACCCCGAATTTCTCCTTCTGGCATGTCCGGTGCTGACATACTGGATCGGGCGCGCGCTCATTCTGGCGCAGCGGCGGCAGATGCAGGACGATCCGGTCGTCTTCGCCCTCAAGGATCCGATGAGCCGGCTGAGCGGACTGGCCATGCTGGCCGTTTTCGTCGCGGCGATCTGACGGGGTCGTCATGCTGAGACGCCTCTCAGAGAGTCACGCAATCGTGCGATACGCTGTGACCGCGGTCATTTCGGTGCTGGCAAACCTTCTTGCCCAGGAATTGACCGTGCGCGGGGCACCGGCGGCGCATCTGATGGTGTCGATCGTGGTCGGCACCCTGGTCGGATTTGCGATCAAATACGTCATCGACAAGACCTGGACCTTCCGCGAACGTTATACCACGCCATATGGTGAAGCGCAGCGCATCACGGTCTCGGGTCTCTTCAGTGTCCTGACGACACTGATCTTCTGGGCGTTCGAGCTTGGGTTCTACGCCATCTGGCAGACCGATTTCGCCAAGTACCTTGGTGCCGTCATAGGGCTGAGCATCGGATATGTTCTCAAGTTCTGGCTTGATCGGCGCCACGTCTTCAGGGAGAGCACCGTTTGAAGGATCTGAGCGGTTGGGGCCGTTATCCCCGCCTGTCAGGGCCGCTGGATGCGGCGCTGAGTGCCGACGCGGCAGCCCGGGCCACGGCACAGCTGCCGGGGCTGATCGCGCGCGGTCTCGGGCGGTCCTACGGCGATGCCGCGGTCGGGCGTGACAGCACGCTCGACCTGACCGGATTGAACCGGATGCAATCGTTTGATCCTGAGACCGGGATACTTGCAGCGGAGGCCGGCGTGTCATTGGCTGATATCATCGCCACATTCCTGCCGCGCGGCTACTTTCCCTGCGCAGTACCGGGCACCCGCTTCGTGACCGTGGGCGGGATGATCGCCTCCGATGTCCATGGAAAGAACCAGCATGTCGATGGCACCTTCGGAGATCACGTCGCTTGGCTGATGCTGGCCCTGCCCGACGAGCGCGTGACGCGGTGCAGCCGCGACGAAAACCCAGAGCTGTTTGCGGCAACAGTCGGCGGGATGGGTCTGACCGGGACGATCCTCTCCGCAGGGATCCGCCTGAAACGCGTCGAGACCGGCTGGATCCGCCAGATCACCCATCCCGCGCGCAACCTGACCGAGGCTGTCGCGCTTCTGCGTCAGAGCGGCACCGCGACCTACACGGTGGCGTGGATCGACGTGCTGGCCCGGGGGGACGCCCTGGGCAGATCTCTGGTCCTGGAGGGCGAGCACGCCACGGCGGAGCAGGTCCGCTGGGGGGATCTGCGGTTTCCGCCGGCCCGCAACGGTCGGCTGGGCATTCCCACCGACATGCCCGGATGGATGCTGAACGCAACGACGGCACGCCTCTTCAACGAGGTCTACTACAGGCTCGGTGCGCGCAAGGCCGACCGGGCGATACTCGTACCTTGGGACGCATACTTCTTTCCGCTGGACGGTGTCGCCCATTGGAACCGGATCTACGGGCGGCGCGGTTTTGTGCAGCATCAATGCGTCATTCCGGAGCCAAAGGCGGAAGCGGTGATCTCCGAGATCCTCGATCGGATTTCGGGCCGGGGTGCGGGGTCGTTCCTCGCCGTGCTCAAGCGCCTGGCGGCGGGCTCAGGGCTGATGTCCTTTCCGATGGAAGGTTTGACGCTCGCGCTCGACATGCCGGTCAGTGCAGACTTGATGCCGCTGCTGCGCGAGATCGATGCGCTCGTCGTCGAGGCCGGCGGGCGGATCTATCTGGCAAAGGATGCCACGCAATCGCCGGAGACCTTTCTGGCAGGGTATCCGCAGCTGGACCGCTTCCGGCAGCTGCGGGATGAGATCGGGGTCAGCAGCCGCATCGCCTCGAAACTGTCTGACAGGCTTGGCATATGAACGACATCGTAGAACAGTCTCCAGCGAAAACCGTCCTTGTCGTCGGCGGCACCTCGGATATCGGCCGGGCGGTGGCAGCGGCCTATGCCGGAATGGGCTGGACGATCAGGCTCGCGGCGCGCGACGCCGACGCGGCCGAACGCAATGCCGCCGACATCCGCACGAGAAGCGGAGAGGATCACGTCACGGTCCATCATCTCGACATTCTGGAAACGGAGACCTTCGCACCGTTTCTGGACCAGCTCGGCGACCTGCCCGACACGGTCGTCTGTGTTGTCGGGCTGCTTGGCGACCAGGAGCGGGCACAGGAGGACCCGGACCATGCGGCCCAGGTGATCCGCACGAACTTCGAAGGTCCGGCCCTGCTTCTGGAGGCGCTCGCGCAGCGCTTTGCAGAGCGCGGCCACGGGCTGATCGTCGGTGTGAGCTCGGTCGCGGGCGACAGGGGGCGGGCGTCGAACTATGTCTATGGTGCCGGAAAGGCCGGGCTGACCGCCTATCTGTCGGGGCTGCGCAACCGACTGTCGGACACGGATGTGCGCGTGGTCACGGTCAAGCCCGGGTTCGTGCGGACGAGCATGACCGCCGGAATGGACCTGATCGGGCCTCTGACCGCCGCCCCCGAGGCCGTCGCATCACGAATTGCATCGCTTCAGACAGGCAGTGCCGATGTCGTCTACGTTTTGCGCGCGTGGCGCCTGATCATGTTCATCATTCGGGCCATTCCAGAAGCCGTTTTCAAGAAGCTGAAGCTTTGAGGTGTCCGCCGTGTCCAGAATAGCCGATCACTTCTCGCCCGTTGCCCTGGCCACGTGGGTGACGACGTTGGTCTGCGCCGCGCTTCTGGTTCTGCCGGGTGTGACCGCCACGTCGATGTATTTCAACGACATCCTCATCTTTCTCGACGGCGCCTATCGGGTGGTTCATGGCCAGGTGCCGAACCGGGACTTCCACACCGCTCTCGGTCCGTTGAACTACTACTTGCCGGGGTTGGGATACTGGCTGACAGGGCGGCTCGGCATGGCGATGCCGATCGGTATGGTGGCCCTGATGCTCGTTACAGCACCGATCCTGATCCATGTGCTGCGGTCAAGGCTGCGCCCGCTGATCGGCGTTCCGCTGGCCGTCTTCTTGGTGCTCCTTCTCGCCACGCCGATGAATACGGGCGACATACCGACGAAAATCTCCTTCGCGATGTTCTACAACCGGGTCGGTTGGGTTCTGCTTGGCATTCTGCTGGTGATGCACCTGCAGCCTGAGCGCGCAGGGCGCTGGCAGGGGTGGCTGGATGCCAGCGCAGCGGCGACGCTGACCATGCTGCTGGCCTATATCAAGATGACCTACGGGGTGGTTGCCGTCGGCTTTCTGCTGATGACACTGCTGCAACCGGCGCAGCGCCGCTGGGCGCTCGGCGCGCTGGTCCTGTGCGGGGTAGTCGCGCTTCTGGTCGAGGTGGTCTGGCGGGGAACGGGCGTATACATCGCCGATTTGGTGGAGGCGACCAAGGTCAGCGGCGTCATCGAGCCTTACATCTACGTGCGTTCCTTTCTGCGCACATCTGGCGAATACATCGTGTTTGCGCTGATTGCAGGTGCTGCGCTGTGGTTCCGCCCGCGCGTGACCGATCTTCTGTTCTACATCTTCTGCGGGGTCGCAGGCTTTGCCCTGCTTAACCAGAATTTTCAGGTCATCGGGATTGTCACCATGCTGGCGGGCGCCGCAGTCGCGGCCGAGATACTGGCCCGTCACGCGCAGCCCGTGTCATCGTCCGTGGCGAAAGCGCTCATTCGCGGCGCACCGCTTGCCGTGGCGGTCCTGCTTCTGCCGATTGCGCTATCCTCGGCTGCGGCGATCGGCGTTCACGCGGCAGTTGCCGCCACAAAGGCCGGTGTCGCGCTCAATACTCCCAACGGCCGAGACCTGCGGATCGTCAACATGCTCGACCGCGGACAGTTCGAGTTCTATGCCACCTACGGACGCAGCCTCGAGCGTGGCGCGGCGCTTCTTGCCGCGCTCGACACACCCGCGTCCCGGGTTCTGGTCATGGACTTCGTCAGCCCATTCGCCTCGCTTGCAGGGTTGCCGCCACAGCAGGGCGGCAATGCCTGGATGCACGACAATCGGAACTTCGATCTGAAGGTTCACCTTCCGGACGAAGAAATGCTGGGCGGTGTCGACGTGGTGATGATCCCGCGGCAGCCCGTTGCGGAAGCGACCACCGACAAGATGAAAGACATCTACGGATCTTATCTCGACCGTCATTTCGAGCTGACGAAAACGACTGAATTCTGGTCCGTTTTCGAGCGTCGTCCGTCGAGCACGTCGGAGACGAAGCCCGGACGCCCTCAGAGCAGCTAGCGCGGGCGAAACCCACGCGGCAAGGCCCGGCTAGCCCCTTCAGCCCTGTCCGCGCTCCACCCAGGCATCCATGAGCCAGGTTTCGGTCAGGGCCCTGTCTCGGAGTTTCAGGTAGGCACGCAGACTGACAGGTTCCGGGCCGGTCTGTTCGAAATCGAAGGTGAGACGCCAATAGTTCGTACCCACGACCGGATAGGCGTCGATCGGCTTGAGAATTCGGCCGTTCAGCGCATCGACAACCGGCACAACCCCGCTTTCGCGATCGAGGCCGGTCAGGGATGGACCCTCGAAGTCGACAACCATCTTTGCGACCCCTTCAGGCAGCGGATCACCCGGCACACCGCCCTGACCCTGTCGCGTGGCCACGACCCAGGCGACGTTCTGGGGCAGCGGATCCCTCTCCCGCCACTCGATCTCGTAGTCGAACTGGAACGACGCCCCTTTTTCCGTCGGACTGTCCGGCACCCAATAGGCTACGACGTTGTCGAAGGTCTCGTCATCTGTCGGGATCAGAATGAGCTGCACGCGTCCGGGACCCCAGTCGCCCCCCGGCTTGATCCAGGCTGAGGGGCGCCGGTTGTAGAAAACACCGTCGTCCTGGTAGTTTTCAAAGTCGCGGTCGCGCTGGATCAATCCGAAGCCGGCCGGATTCACATCCATGAAGCTCGAGGTCGTGACACCTGTCGGATTGCTCAGCGGCCGCCACAGCCGTTCGCCGCTTCCGGCCGCCATGGCCAGCCCGTCGCTGTCATGTATCTCAGGCCGCCAATCCTCGCCGCCGGCGCGATCACGCTCCGAATACCAGTACATGCTGGTGAGTGGCGCCACGCCCAGGCGCTCGACTGTTTCGCGCAGGAACAGATGGGCCGAAACCCGTGTCAGATGTCCGCCGTAAGGGGCGTTGCGGATCACACCGAACCTGTAGGCTCCAGTGATCGATGGGCCGTCGAGTTCGGCCCAGATCGAAAGCTCCTCATCGTCTTTTTCCGGCGGGCCGAGCCAGAAGGCGGTGAAGCGGGGAAACTCCTCCGGTACGTTCAGACCGGTGTTGATCGCGATGCCGCGGGCCGAGAGCCCGTACTGCGCCTCCGGTCCATCGGTCCGGAAGTAGGACGCACCCAGAAACGATATCCAGTCCGGCTCGAGGTTCGGCCGCATCACCCTGAACCCGGCAAATCCGAATCCTTCCGGCAGATCGAGCGCGGGGTTGTCCTCCGGTATCGAGAAGAAGTCGCTGACGAAGGGCACTTCATGCGCAGTTCCTGCTGCATCGCGAACATGAATCCGAACCGGTTCGGGGAAGTAGCGGCCCGGGTGAAAAAACTGCACCGGTGACTTGTTCGGCCCGATGTAAAGCGTCGCGTCTTTGCGAAACTGGATCTGCCAGTGCGCGCTGTAGTCTATCTTCGCGATGAGATCGGGCGCGGGAATGGAGACGGGCTCGAAAGGCCGAGCGGCGGCCTCGCGCGCCTTCTCGACAAGGCCTTCAAAGGTCATGGGCGCATCGGCGCGGGCGCTCTCCGGTTTCAACCCGCTCCACAGGCCCGCGGTCAGAACCGCGGCGGATCCGAAAAGCACGGCGCGCCGTGAGGGGGCCGAGAACCTGGGTTGCAATCCGCTCGGGCCTTCAGGTGTCGTTCGGGACGATAAGGGATCATTCGGTGTCATATCGAGATCTCGCAGCGTTCAAATGATGTGTTGAGATGTTTCAAATGTTGCGGGATTGTACATGCGCCAGTGAGGTGCCATCAATTTGCCGGGCCGAGGCAGGCACAACTTCGCCGATCTTTCAGCGCCTTGTCGCCAGCGGATCAACGGACATGCAGTGAGGCGCAATCTGGTCGTCGGGCCGGCGGCAGATCTTCGCTCAAAGGCAAGACCCATTGGACCCCGGCGCACCGGTGATCTCATCCGCGGCTGCCTGGCGCTCATCCGCTGCACCCGCGGTCGAGGTGCGCCGTCTCGCGGGCTGGTCGCCCTGGAGGTGTCAATCAGCACCCGGCGGTTGCGCATCTCCCCATCATGCTGGGGACAGACGGCGCCGGCAGCCCGGTGTCTGACGCCGGCGCCCATGGGACAGTCTAGAGCGGTTTGATAAGGGAGGGTTTCTGGCACATCGTAACCACCGGGGAGTGGAGATGAGACAGAGTTGGAGGGATCAGAAAAGGCCCCAGTGGGGCGTTTTTCCCCGAACAACGGAACCAAGCGGAGCCACGGTGAGAAGGTCGTCAAGGACATTCGCCGTGCCGCGCGCAAGCAGTGTTCGGCCGAAGAGAAGATCCAGATCGTGCTGGACGGCCTGAAGGCAGAGGACAGCATTGCTGAGCTTTGCAGGCGCGAAAGTATTGCTCAAAGCCTGTGTTATGGCTGGTCCAAGGAATTCCTCGAGGATGGCAAGAAGCACCTGGCCGGCGACACGGCCCGTGCTGCAACCTCGACCGAGGTTAAAGACCTGCGTTGGGACTCACGTGATTTGAAAGAGGTCGTTGCTGAACGGGCCCTGGAGCTTCGATTGCTCAAAAAAAGCAGGATCGCGCCTCTCGGTGATGCGTAGCATCACCTGCCGGTAGTAGATGGGAACGACGACGCATGAGGTATCCTGCCTCTGAGAAGCTGAAGCGTGAGCCATTGATGCGCCATTGGTTCGAGCACAATGGCGAACCGGCTGGTGGAAGGATCGCACCTGTCGACCAAACGCACGCTGGACGAGCTCGGCACCCCCAGAACCACCTTCTCTCGCTGGTATGATCGGTATCTGTCGGGCGGCCCCGAGGCGCTTAAGGATCGCAGCCCCTGGCCATCGCGGGTCTGGAACCGCATTCCTGTGCCGGTTCGAGAGAAGATCAAGGACAAGACCACGCGTCCGAACGAGCTGTGGCAGACCGGCTTCACCTATCTCAAGGTCATCGGCTGGGGCTGGTTCTATCTCAGCTCGATCCTCGACGACTACAGCCGCTACGTCATCGCCTGGAAGCTCTGCACGACGATGAGGGCCGAGGATGTGACCGACACGCTCGACCTGGCGCTGCAGGCTTCGGGGTGTAATCAGGCGACCGTTGTTCACAAGCCAAGCCTGCTCTCGGACAATGGCGCCAGTTACATCTCTGGTGAACTGGCCGATTGGCTCGAAGACCAGCAGAT
>NZ_JALIEB010000018.1 GCF_025755255.1 Roseobacter sinensis
AAGGCCTTTCGTTCGACACTCTGCTGGCGGACAAGGCCTTCGACAGCAATTGGATTGTCGAAGAGAGGAACGCGCGCGGCACGACCATCTGCATATCCCAGAGACCGCAGCGCAAGGAGCCGCTCGCCATTGACGAGGTGATGTACAAGTCGCGGCATCTGGTTGAGAATTTCTTTTGTGATCTGGAAGACTTCCGGCGCATCGCATTACGCACAGACAAAACGGACCTCAGCTTCGAGGCTATCGTAAACGCCTGCGCAGCCCTCCTGAACTCAAAGTGAACCTCAACAGACCCTAGTCCGCGACCTCAGTCCTTTGTCTTGACGCGACGGTGGTGTTGAAGCGCTCGACGTGGTGCATCAGCTTGTCACTGCGAACGGCGAAGAAGTGCGCGCATTCAAACCGCATCACCGGTCCCGAGCCCCGATCGACCGTAAGTTATTGCACCTGACCCTCTACTTGGTGCCTGACAGCAGCCCTAATCGGCAGCTATATTGACCTCACGGCCAGTACAAAGTCGAAAAGGCTTGGCGCCTTCGGCCATTAGGGTCGCGGACTGCGGACGGATCGTCTCCGGAGCGGGTGTTTTGCGACGTACAACAAACCCATTTTGTGCCTTCACGCCACCGGATGGACACGCTGTCTGTGGTGCTTCTCTCCCAAAAGACCGAAACTATGTAACGGTATACAATCGCGCACAAAATTGCGCAGCGGCGGGTCAGACGGGCCGCTGCGTTTTCGTCAGGCCCTTAGCCTTTCATAAAGGTCTTTTGTGCATGTTCGCGACGCGCAATACAGAGCAAGGAGGCGCGATCAATGGACAAGAGCGAGACAGGATCGAAGAAGAAGGTCATCAAGCGGTGGCGTATGCCCGATTCGATCTACCTCAAATGTCTGATCGCCCTTGCGGTGTCCACGGCTTTGACCATTGGCCTCGTGACCTACAAGTCCATCAAGGCGACCGAAACCATCGCGGCGGGTTCGATCCTGAAACTTGGCGGCGAGGTCGTTTCGCAATTGGGCGAGCGCGCGGCACCCGCCCTTCGGTTCCGGAAAACAGAAGACATCGACGCCGTCTTGCGCGCCACCCTTGATGGACTCGAAGGCAGCGTGTCTGGCGCTCTGGTACTCGCCGCAGATGGCGAAGTCGTCGCTGAACAAATGCTTGAGGGGTTCAGCAGCGCGGATCTGCGCCAGACGGCCGAACGCGCCTTGCAGGAGGGCGTATTGCTTCAGAACCCGGAACGTCTGATTGTAGCTGCGCCAGTCAAATTTGGTCAGAATGCCGAGATCATCGGTGTGATTGCGCTCGATTGGCGCACGGATGTGCTTGGTGCTTTGGTGATCGAGCAGAAAAAGACATCTGTCCTGCTCGCAGCGGGCGTCGGTCTGTTGATGTTGCTCATTGTCGGCTTCATGATCAAGCGGATGGTGGCCCGTCCCCTTCTCGCCATTGCCGGTTCGATGCGAGAGGTTGCGGATGGCAACTACCAGGTAGAGATCCCGAAGTATCGGCGCGGCAATGAGATCGGTATCGTCGCGCGTGCGCTTGAGCAGTTTCGGGATCAGCTGCATGGATCTGAGCAGGCCCGCAAAGACGCGGCCATGAAAAGCACTGCACTCGATGCAGGGTCGGCGGCCATCATGATCGCCGATCAGGATTTCAACATTGTCTATGCCTCGCGTGCTGTGCTCAATCTGCTGCGTGAACACTCCGATGTGATTTCGTCCCGCATTTCGGGTTTCGATCCCGACGCAATCGTCGGCCAATCCATCGACATATTCCATAAGCGCGCAGAGATGCAGCGCCGGATGCTGGAAGCACTTGGTCCCGAAGGGCACAATGCGAACCTCGAAATGGACGACATCACGCTCGAGCTCAAGATTTCGAGGATTGATGGCGAAGACGGCGAACGGATTGGCTATGTGGTCGAGTGGGCCGATGTGAGTCAGCAGCGTCTGAATTCTGCTGTGCTGAAATCGCTTGACAGCAACCAGGCGCGCGCTGAGTTCGGTCACGATGGCGGTCTTGTCGACGCCAATGCGGCCTTCCGCACCTTGGCAGGTCTCAGCGACGAGACCGAGACCTGCAACTTCGCCGATGTGGTCTTTGTTGGTAACATGCCAGCGGACCCGAAGGAGCCGATGTTCAGCGAGTTTGAAATCCGCACAAAGGCGGGGACGTCCTCTTATGCTCTGGGTGGGCTTAGCCCTGTTTTCTACAGCAATGGTGACCTGAAACGCACCGTCTTGATCGCCGCTGACGTGACAGAGGAGCGGCGCCAGAAAGCCGCGGCGACGGAAGAACGCGAGCGGCTCCAGATGGAACAGGACGCGATGATCGATGCGCTGAGCGGCGCCCTTTCGGTCCTTGCCGAGGGAGATCTTGCAGTGCGGATCACCACCGCCTTCGCGGGTGCGAACGACAAGATCCGCCAAGACTTCAATGTGGCTGTCGAGCGACTGGAAGAGGCGATTACCTCCGTGATATCGAGCGCGACAACGATGCGCTCCGAAGTCGAGGGTGTCGCCAGTGCAGCGGCCGAACTCAGCAAGCGGACCGAAAGCCAGGCGGCCACGCTTGAAGAGACGGCGGCGGCGATTTCTGAGATCAGCGCTTCGGTCACGAGCTCTGCTGAAGGTGCGCGGGATGCACATTCGGTCGTGGGTGCGGCGCAAGACAATGCGCAGACGTCGGGAGGTGTTGTCCGAGACGCCGTATCCGCAATGGGCAAGATCGCCAGCAGTTCGTCCGAGATTACATCGATTGTGAAGGTCATCGATGACATTGCTTTCCAGACGAATCTTCTGGCTCTCAACGCGGGCGTCGAAGCGGCACGCGCGGGCGATGCCGGTCGTGGTTTCGCGGTGGTTGCGTCCGAAGTGCGCGCACTTGCCCAGCGGTCTTCTGACGCGGCGAATGAGATCAGCTCGTTGATTGCGACGTCGTCGGAGAATGTGGACCTGGGCGTGAAACTCGTTGGGGATGCCGGGGATGCGCTTGAGCAGATCATCGCCTCGATCTCGGATATCTCCGGCTATGTGTCGCAGATTGCGGGTGCCTCGGAAGAACAGTCGCACAGCATTGCAGAGATCAACTCGGCCATGAGCCAGTTGGACCAGGTCACGCAGGAAAATGCAGCGATGTTCGAAGAAACGACAGCGGCCAGCCAAAGCCTGTCTCAGATCGCAAACGAGTTGACTGACCGCGTACAGAGATTCTCGTCAAAAAAGAGCGAGAGTGGACCGGTCCAGGCCGGACAAATGCTTCAAGCGGACACGCGGTCCATCGCCTAGGGGAGATCGCGACGCCAGCGCCGATCGAGGTGGCTTCACTTAGGCCCAAACGTCTTCGAGTGTTTGCAATGATGTCTACTCCGGCCGCCGAGGATATCGGAGAGTTTACAATCGAATGGGCGCGCCGATGTCACTGGACGCGGGCTCAACAGCGCTCTTCGACCGGTTCTATTGTAGTGGTCGTACATTCTTGACCGTGTTTCCATCGGGATGATTTTCTCCGCAGCCGCAGCCGCAGCCGCAGCCGCAGCCGCAGCCGCAGCCGGTGCGCGCTCGCGCTGTGCGTCGGCTGGTCTCTTGGTGGCGCAGCGTTTCGACGTCGTTCGGCTAAAACTTGAGCCCAATGCAGGCTGGAGATGATCTCGCGGTTGAGCGGTTCATCTCTCATTGTTCGTTGGCGGTCTCGCGATATCCGTTTTCCCAAGGTGACTGCTGCACGACATAGGTTGTCTGTGCGCCGACCGGAGCAATCCAGGCCCGGACAGAATCTGCAGCCAACTCGGGGGCCTTTCGCTAACCGGACAGACGCGGGAACGCCAAGCAGGACTAACAGGTCCGTCGGAACACAATGCATGTCTATCGAGTTCAGCCTGCGCTTCACCCTCGCCGCCGGAAATTCGTGGCTGTGCTCATCTATGATGTTCCGCGTATGGAAGGTCTTGCCATAATGTGTGAGTTAGTGAACATGGCGTCATATTAGTTCGGAAAAACCACTGCGCTCGCAACTAGATGTCCTCTGGCGCCAGTCGCTCAGCGGCGCCCTCATACGCACATAGCGACCGTCGAAGCGGAAGCCCGATGATCACCACATCGACGATCTGTGGATTGCGCTGTTTACCGGTTTTCGAACGAGTTAGGATTTGTCCCATACCGGAGGACTGATTGAACAACGGCCCGAGCTGGTCCAGAGGCAAACCATCACTGTTCTCAATACCTCGGGCCCTGTGTGATCGTCCAAAAACCGGAAGACCAAGACGAGACCTGTTGCCGGCGAGATGCCCAACCTGGAAGAGACACACGGCATGAGAATTGCTATTCGCGCGGCGAAGGTCGCAGATGTTGACAAGATGGTACCGCTTCTCGTCGACGACGGCCGGCTACGGGAGCAACAGAATCCCATCCTGTGGAAACTGGCAGAGGACGCTCCAGCGAAGGTCTCTGCGACACTCACCGCGGCGATGGAACAGGAGAGGCCGGCGGTCCGGCAAAAGTGGTTGCTGGCGGAATGTGAAGGCAGAGTTGTCGGGCTGACACATTCAATCCTGCTGCCGGTGCCGCCGATCTACGCAGGTGTATTCGGACCTCCCGGTCTCATCATGGAGGATTGCGCCCTGCCGCGGGATGCGCCTTCCGGAACCGCAACTGCATTGCTGGAGGCAGCGGAGACTGATCTGCAGCAAGCAGGCGCGCAAATCCTGCTTGCGTCTTCGGTCCCTCTGGGAGCTTGGGAAGATGTCTACATAGGACAGGGCTATGCGCCACTGACACTTTATTATGCAAAGAGCGGCCTGGAGATGACAGAGGCTCAACCCGGGACGCGCCCGGCGACGGATGCCGATGTTCCGGGCATGGTCACCCTGAGCGCAGAGAACCGACAACTCTTGTTCGATCTCGATGCGTTCTGGGCGCCGCACGCAGAGGCCGACGCACGGTTCGGGACCTGGATGAAGAAGAGCCTGACGCTGCCGGATCGTGATATGTTTGTCGCTGACGCCGAGCAGGGGGTAGCTGGCTATGTCATCTCTCAACCGGCCACGCCGCTGCATTTCCCGGCACCGCATGACATTTCCTGCATCGGTGTGATCGACGACTTTTATCATGCCGGTTTTTCAGACCGGACCGCCTTGGACGCGCACGGGATTGGTGCGCGGGCTCTTTTGACCCGAGCGGAAGCGGCGTTGCGGACCCGGGGCAACGCTGCCGCCATGGTCGTCTGCCCTGCCGCATGGTCCTCGAAGATCGCCCTTCTCGAAGATGCGGGATATCGCACCGCGATCACCTGGTTCAAGAAGCGGTAGGCGCTCAGCCAAGAGAGCACGCTTATCTCCGACCAAAGCCCGTCGCTGTCGTGGCCCGAGTAAAAAAGGCCCCGCCGAAACGGGGCCTTTCAATCACAAGACAAGACATCTACTGCGGAATTTCGCCAGTGATCCCCTCGACATAGAAGTTCATGCCGGCCAGAGTGCCATCGTCCGCCACTTCGCCATCAGCGAGCCAATCGCTGCCATCCTGCTTTTTTAGCGGGCCGGTAAACGGATGATACGATCCGTCGGCAATGGCGGCTTTCATGGCCAGCGCCTCTTCCTTCACGTCCGCCGGCACTGCGTCCGAGATCTCGCCGATGGCGACCATCCCCGGACCGATACCATCCCAGGTATCCATGCTCTCCCATGTTCCGTCTATCACGGCCTGCGTGCGGGCGATGTAGTAGGGCGCCCAGTCATCGATGATCGAGGAAACCCGTGGGAAAGGTGCATATTGCGCCATGTCGGAGGCCTGACCAAAGGTCATGACGTTACCCGCTTCCTGCGCCGCGGCCTGCGGAGCGGTGGAATCGGTATGTTGCAGCACCACATCCGCACCCTGTTCGATCAGCGCCTTGGCGGCGTCCGCCTCCTTGGCGGGGTCAAACCAGGTGTAGACCCAGATGATCTTGAACTCGACATCGGGGTTCACTTTGGCCGCGTGAATGTAGGCCGAGTTGATGCCCCGGATCACTTCGGGGATCGGATAAGAGGCGATATAGCCGATGATGTTCGACTCGGTCATCTTACCCGCGATATGGCCCTGGATCGCGCGGCCCTCGTAGAAGCGCGCCGAATAGGTCGAGACATTTTCGGCCCGCTTGTAGCCGGTTGCGTGTTCGAACTTCACGTTCGGAAACTTCTGCGCCACATTGATCGTGGCATCCATGTAGCCGAAGGAGGTGGTGAAGATCAGATCCGCACCGTCGAGCGCCATCTGCGTCATCACACGCTCCGCGTCCGGGCCCTCCGCCACGTTCTCGACATAGACGGTTTCGACCTTGTCGCCCAAGGCCTCCTCGACAGCGAGCCGGCCCTTGTTATGCTCGTAGGTCCAGCCGCCGTCTCCGATCGGGCCGACGTAGACAAAGCCGACTTTGGTTTTCTCATGGCCATCGGCAACTGCGCCCGTGGCCAGGCCAAGTGCCACCGCGGCGCCAGCCAGAAAGGTTGTGAGTTTCATATTCAGGTCTTCCCCATGTTGAACCGCCTCTTTTGCCGAGGCGTTGGTTTGCCCCTAGTTCGAGGCGTGGAATGTCCGGCCGAGCGAGCCGGGCGCAGCGCTTCTGTCCGCAGACAGGATCACCAGCACCACGATGGTGATAATGTAAGGCGACATTGCCAGATATTCGACGGGAATCGCAACGCCCGCCCCCTGAAGATTCAGCTGTAACTGAGTGATCCCGCCGAAAAGATAAGCACCCAGCAGCACCCGCCACGGCTTCCAACTTGCGAAGACCACAAGTGCAAGGGCGATCCATCCGACCCCGGCGGTCATGCCCTCGGTCCACTGCGGAACGCGGATCAGGCTGATATAGGCGCCGCCCATGCCCGCAAGCGCGCCGCCGAACATGATCGCCAGCGTGCGGATGCGGACCACCTTGTAACCGAGCGCATGCGCTGCGTCGTGGTTCTCGCCAACCGCCCGCAGGATCAGCCCCAGGCGGGTCAGTTTCAATGTGGCCCAGACCGCGGCGACCAGCAGCACACCGATGTAGAGGACCGGATCGTGCGAAAAGAGGATTGGCCCCAGCACCGGGATGTCCGCCAGCAGTCCGAAATCCACGTCGCCCATACGCGGGGGCTTCACGCCGACATAGCTCTGGCCCAGCAGCGCCGACAGCCCCAAACCGAAGAGTGTCAGCGCCAGTCCGGATGCGACCTGATTGGCCAGGGCGACCTGTGTGAGCAGAGCAAAGAGCAGGCTGAGCGCGGCCCCGCCAACGGCGGCCGCCACAAAGCCGATCATCGGTGAGCCGGTCTCCACCGCGATGGCAAAGCCGCAGATCGCGCCGACGATCATCATGCCTTCGACCCCGAGATTCAGTACGCCCGAACGTTCGACCACAAGCTCTCCGGTGGCAGCCAGCAGGATTGGCGTTGCAGCACTCATCAGCGCTGCGATCAGCAGGATGGGGTTGATCGCGCCGAGGTCCATCAGGCCGTCTCCACCCGGCCGATCCGCAGCCGGTAGTTGGTGAAAAGATCGAGCGCCAGCAGGAAGAAAAGCAACATGCCCTGAAAGACCTGGATCGCGGCGGCGGGCAGGCCCAACTGGCTCTGCGCGATGTCCCCGCCGATGTAGGTCAGCGCCATCAGAAGCCCCGCCAAAACGATCCCGACCGGATGCAGGCGGCCGAGAAAGGCGACGATAATGGCGGTGAACCCGTATCCGACGTTAAAATCAATGCTGACCTGCCCCGCGGGCCCCGCCACCTCGAAGAGCCCGGCAAGGCCCGCCAGAAGACCGGATGTGCCAAGGCAGAAGAGAATGAGGCGGCTGGGATTTACCCCGGCGAACCGTGCGGCCCTTGGAGCATCGCCGGTCACCCGCACCGCAAACCCCAGCCGGTGGCGCGCCAGCAGAACATAGGCAAAGATCACAGCGATCAGCGCCGCGACGACACCCCAATGCATGCCGCTGCCCGCTATGAGCTCCGCATTATGTGCGCTTTGATACTGCTGGAGGTTGCGGCTGCCCGGGAAGCCGAACCCTTCGGGATTCTTCAGCAGCCCCAGCGACATGGATGCCAGAAATTGCTCGGCCACATAGACGAGCATGAGCGAGACGAGGATTTCATTGGTGCCGAATCGCACCTTCAGCAGCGCGGGGATCATCGCCCAGAGCCAGCCGCCGAAGGCGCCCGCCAGCACCATGCCAGGGAAGATGAGCGCGCTCTCGGCCGGGTAGAAGGCAAGCCCAAAGCCCGCACCGCACAGCGCCCCCATGATGTACTGTCCCTCGGCCCCGATGTTCCAGATACCTGCCTTGAACCCAAGGCTCAGCCCGATCGCGATGAGCACCAGCGGCGCCCCCTTGATGAGCAGCTGCGGACGATAGAAAAAGGCGAACTCGCCAAAGAGCGGCTCCCAGAAGATCGTGAGGATCGACTGCACCGGATCCTTGCCGAGTGCTGCAAAGAGAATCCCTCCAAAGACAAAGGTGGCCAGCACTGCGAGCACGGGCGTCAGATACGCGAAGGCCCTGCTTGGCTGCGGCCTTTTCTCAAGTCGGATCAATGCGGCGCGCCTCGTTTCTTCTGGCCAAAAATATCCTCGCCGAAGGCAAGAGACCGTTTTGCGCAACTGGTTCAAACATGCGCAACCTCCATGCCGTGCGCGCCGCCCATCATCAACCCGATCTGTTCCACGCTCAGCCCTTTCGTGGGCTGCGGCGCCGACAACCGCCCCTCGTTCAGTGCGGCAAAGCGGTCGGCGATCTCCATCAGTTCGTCCAGGTCTTGGCTGATCACGATCACCGCAGCGCCACCCGTGGCCAGATCGAGAAGGGCCTGCCGGATGGCCGCCGCCGCCGAAGCATCCACGCCCCAGGTCGGCTGGTTCACCACCAGGACCTCGGGCCGCTGCAAGACTTCGCGCCCGATCACGAACTTCTGCAAATTTCCGCCCGACAGCGACCGCGCGGCATTTGCCGGCCCTGGCGTGCGCACATCGAAGGCGGAGATAATCCGCTCGGCGAAACCGCGAGCCGCGGGCCAGTTCAGAAACCCACCCCGGTCCAGCCGTTCGCGCACCGCTCCGGTCAGCATCGCATTCTCGGTGAGCGACATATCCGGGGCTGCGGCATGGCCCAAGCGCTCCTCGGGTGCTGCGAGCAAGCCCTGTTTCCGCCGCGCGTTGGGGCCCAGCGTGGCGATGTCTGCTCCCTGAAACTGGACCATGCCAACCGGCGCCGGTGTCTCACCGGAGAGGGCGGCCAGCAGTTCATCCTGACCGTTCCCCGCGACCCCACCGATCCCGAGGATCTCGCCCCGCCGCAACTCAAGCGAAATCTCCCGCAGCGGCATGCCGAAAGCCGAAGGTGAAGGCAGCGACAATTTGTTAAGCGCCAGAACGATTTCACCCGGCTCCACGCCCGCGCGGGTTGGCGTGGCCAAAACCTTGCCAACCATCATTTCCGCCATGTCCCGTGCCGTGGTGTCACGCGGCACACATGTCCCGACAACTCTTCCAAGGCGTAGGATTGTGGCCGTGTCACAAAGCGCGCGGATTTCCTCGAGCTTGTGGGAAATGTAAAGAATGGCCGTGCCGTCCGCGCTCAACTTGCGCAGGGTTTCAAAGAGGATCTGAACCTCCTGCGGCGTGAGAACCGAGGTCGGCTCATCCATGATCAGCAGTTTCGGATCCTGCAGCAAGCAGCGAATGATTTCGACGCGCTGTCGTTCACCGGCGGAGAGGTCACCCACGACACGGTTCGGTGCGAGCGGCAGACCGTAGGTGTCGGAGACTTGCCGGATCTGCTCTGACAGGTCCCGCAGTTTCGGCGCATTCTCCATGCCCAGTGCGATATTCTCGGCGACCGTCAATGCGTCGAACAGCGAGAAATGCTGGAATACCATACCGACGCCGGCGGCCCTGGCGGCACGCGGCTCTGCCGGAGCAAAGGGCGCCCCGTGCATCTGCATCTCGCCCTGGTCCGGCTTTACGAGGCCGTAGATCATCTTGACCAAGGTCGACTTTCCCGCCCCGTTTTCGCCCAAAAGCGCATGCACCTCGCCCGCTGCAATCTGCAACGACACATCGTCATTGGCGATCACGCCCGGGTAGGCCTTGGTCAGACCCGACAAGGACAAGAGCGGCGTCATGCCGGCGCCTTCGCTTGCGCGAGAAGCGCGTGCACCGTGCCTTCGGCGATCGCGTCGGGGTGTTTGCCGAGGCTCTTGTCCCCGATGGGGCAGGTGATCGACGCAGGATCGAGCCCGGCCTGGCGCAGGCGCTTTTGAAACCGCGCCCATTTCGTGTCAGACCCGATCAGCCCGCAGGAGGCAAACCCGCGTCCGAGCAATGCGGCACAGAGCGCGAGGTCGATGTCATGCGAGTAGGTGAAGATCAGATGATGCGCGTCAGTGGGTGCGCGCGCGGCAAGCCGTGCCATGTCGACTGTGGGGATGACGGTGATGTCGGTATCGACATCAGTCGGGAAGCGATCCTCAGCGCTGTCGATCCATGTCAGATCAAATGCGCCGCGCGGACAAGCCCGGACGACAGCGCGGCCGACATGCCCCGCCCCCCAAAGCCAGAGATTTGGCGCGGCCCCTTCGCGCGGACGTGTGAGTGTCTCTCTTCCTTCCGCAATCCGGTCCAGCGGTTTTGGCGTGCGGGTGAACCGAAGCGTCACCGAGCCGCCACAGCATTGCCCAAGCCCCGGGCCGAGCGGCAGAGTCCGTGTCTCGTCAGGCCCAGCGGTGGACAGAAGGGTCCGTGCACGCGCGATCGCCTTATACTCCAAGGCACCGCCGCCGATGGTGCCGCTGATCGCGGTCGGTGTCACCTTCATCGCGGTCCCGGCATCGCGTGGGGCAGAGCCTTTCGTGGCGACGATTTCGACGTAGAGCGCGGTCATTGCCGTGCCCTTTCGATGGCCGCAAGCACAGCCTCCGCCGTCGCGGGCGTCTGCAGATCGGCATAAGTGGCTCCGCAGGCCTGCACCGCATTGCAAAGCGCGGAATAGGCCGAGATCCCCAGCATCAGGGGCGGCTCGCCCACCGCCTTCGAGCGATAGATCGTCTCTTCCCGGTTTTCGCCGGTCCAGAGGGCGACGTTGAACACATCGGGCCGGTCGGAACAGGCCGGGATCTTGTAGGTCGAGGGCGCGTGGGTGCGCAGCCGGCCCGCGTCGTCCCACACCAGTTCCTCGGTCGTCAGCCAGCCTGCGCCCTGTACGTAGCCGCCTTCGATCTGGCCAATGTCGAGGCTGGGGTTCAGAGAGGCACCGGCATCGTGCAGGATATCGGCGCGCAGAATCCTATTCTCCCCAGTCAAGGTGTCGACGACCACCTCCGTCACCGCAGCGCCATAGGCGAAATAGAAGAACGGCCGGCCGTGTCCCTTGATCCGGTCCCATTCCAGCTTGGGCGTCTTGTAGAAACCGGTTGAGGACAGGCCGACGCGCGAATGATAGGCCATCTGAGCGACCTCGGCGAAGCTGTATGTTGCCCCCGCAACCGCAACCTCACCATCGCGAAACACCACATCCTGAGCAGAAGACTGGTGCTTCCCGGCGAGCATGTCCGACATGCGGTAGCGTATGGTGTCGCAGGCAATCTTCACGGCCATGCCGTTCAGATCACTGCCGGAGGATGCGGCCGTGGCTGAAGTGTTGGGGACCTTGCCTGTGTCCGTCGCCGTGATCTTCACCTGCCCGATATCCACGCCGAAGCGATCTGCTGCAACCTGGGCAACCTTCTGGAACAGGCCTTGGCCCATCTCGGTTCCGCCATGGTTCAAGTGGATCGAGCCATCCTGATAGACATGCACCAGCGCGCCCGCCTGGTTCAGGTGGGTGAGTGTGAAGGATATGCCGAATTTTACGGGCGTGAGCGCGATCCCTTTCTTCAAGATCGGGTTATCCGTGTTCCAGCGCGCCACCGCATCGCGGCGCTGATCGTATGCGCTGGACGCCACAAGCGCTTCGATCAACTCGGGCAGGATGAAATCCTCCACCGGCTGACCATAGGGTGTCACGTTGCGTTTCTTCTGGCCGGAAGTATCCCCGCCGGAGGCATAAAAGTTTCTGCGACGAACGGCCGAAGGATCATCGCCGAGATGGGTCGCAATATGATCCATCACGCGCTCAATCCCCAACATGCCCTGCGGGCCGCCAAAACCGCGAAAGGCCGTCGCGCTCTGCGTGTTTGTCTTCAGCCGGTGGCTGGTGATCCGCACGTTGGGCAGGAAGTAGGCGTTGTCGGCATGCAGCATGGCGCGGTCGGCCACCGGAAGCGACAGATCCTGTGACCATCCGCAGCGGACGTAGTGTGTGAAGTCGATGCCCAGAACGCGGCCGTCGTCGTCGAAGCCAACCGTGTAATCGATCCGGAAGTCGTGACGCTTGCCAGTGATCATCATGTCGTCATCGCGGTCATAGCGCATCCGGCATGGCCGTCCGGTGGCCCGCGCGACGACGGCGCAAGCCACCGCAAGCGCATTGCCCTGGCTTTCCTTGCCGCCGAAACCGCCACCCATGCGCCGGGTCTCGACCCGGACGCTGTGCATGGGCACGCCAAGCGCGTCGGCGACCTTGTGCTGGATCTCCGTGGGATGTTGTGTGGAACTCATGATCATCATGTCTCCACCCTCTTGCGGCAGAGCGAGCGCCGCCTGCCCCTCGAGATAGAAGTGCTCCTGACCCCCGACATGAAGCTGACCGTTGAGCCGATGCGGGGCCGCTGCAATCGCGGCCTCGGCATCGCCGCGGGCATAGATCCGCGGCCCCTCTTCGAAGCGGCTGTTCTTAGCGAGCGCCGCGTCCATGCTGAGGATGGGGTGGTGCGCAGAGATGTCGACCTGACCAAGGCGCGCGGCACGCCGTGCCGCCAGATGCGAGGTCGCCGCGACCACAAAGAGCGGCTGGCCGATGTAGTGCACCCGATCCGTCGCCAAAAGCGGTTCATCATGGATCGACGGAGAGACATCGTTCGCGAATGGCAGATCGTCCGCTGTCATGACAAGGGCGACACCCGGCGCGGTGCGGACTTCGGACAGATCCATACGCTCAAGTATGCCAGCGGCTACACCCGATGTGCCGAACGCGAGATGCAGCGCATCTTTGGGCGCCGGGATGTCATCGACGTAACGGGCGGCGCCCGTGACGTGCAACTCGGCTGCATCGTGCGGGAGCGGCTTGGCGACACTCATGCAGTGATCTCCAGCGCGTTCACGGCGTTGCCCTGATCCGCGTACCAGTACCGAAGGAGCATGTTTTGGGCAGTCTGCAGCCGATAGGCCGCGCTGGCCCGCATGTCAGACAGCGGCTCAAAATCCTCGGCCAGAGCGGGCAGAGCGGCGCGGATTGTGGCCTCGGACCAGGGTCGCCCGATCAAGGCGGCCTCTGTCTGTCTCGCACGCTTCGGTGTGCCCGCCATGCCGCCGTAGGCCAGTCGCGCCTCCGTGACACGGTGGTCGTTTAAGGTGATCGAGAAACACCCGCAGACCGCCGAGATATCCTGATCGAACCGTTTCGACAGCTTGTGGCACTGCAAGCGATCCTGTTGGGCCGGTATCGTGATCGCTTCGACGAATTCGCCCGGCGCGCGGTCTTGCTTGCGGTAGTCGAGAAAGAAGTCCTCCAGGGCGATCTCGCGCCGGGTCTCACCTTGGCGCAGGTGCAGGGTGGCCCCAAGCGCGATCAGGGCGGGCGGCCCGTCGCCGATCGGCGACCCATTGGCGATGTTGCCGCCGATGGTGGCTGCGTTGCGCACCTGCACCGAGCCGTAGCGCCGGATCAGCGCAGCGAAGGAGGGGTAGAGGGGCGCGACCGCGCGCTCCAGCTCTGTCAGCGTGGTGGTCGCGCCGATCCGGAGCGTGCCGTCCGTCTGGGTGACACCCCTCAGATCGGCGCATTGGTTGAGGAATGCTATGGGCCCGAGATCGCGCAGGTCTTTCGTCACCCAGAGGCCAACATCGGTGGCACCCGCGATCAGTGTTGCGTGGGGATGCGTCATGTACCAGTCCGCCAGGGCATCCGTGGTTGTGGGTTGCACGGTCAGAGGGGGCTGCCCGCCCCCGCCGCCCTTGGCGGCTCCCCCGGGGATACTTTCAGCCAGAAGAAGCGGCTTGTCTCGCATGTGATCGGGCACCGGCTTGGCGGCCGCGGCGTCGGCGGCCCGGACAATTGGTGCGTAGCCCGTGCAGCGGCACAGATTGCCGGCCAATTGCACATCGTGATCGGTCGCACCGTTCAGATGGGCGGTCGCCATCGAGACAACGAAGCCCGGCGTGCAGAATCCGCATTGGCTGCCGTGGTGGTCGATCATGGCCTGCTGGACGGGGTGCAATGTACCGTCCGGCGCGGCGATCCCTTCCACCGTGCGCACGGCCTTGCCGTTGAGTTGTGGCAAGAAGAGAATGCAGGCGTTGAGCGCATGGGCCCCGCTGTCGTCGGTGACCATCACCGTGCAGGCACCGCAGTCGCCTTCGTTGCATCCCTCCTTGGTCCCGGTCAGGCCGCGGTCTTCCCGCAGCCAGTCGAGCAGGGTGACGGTGGGGGCCACATCGTGCAGCGCCACTGTTTCTCCGTTGAGGCGAAACGAAATATCCATGCCGTCAGATCCGCCGCGGTACCAAAAAAGCCCCAGATGCCCTGCGTTCGATGCGGCGTAGAACGCCGGGCGAGCGTTAGCCGACCTGAAGCTAAGCGTGGCCTGATGGGGTTTGCAAGGGAAAAGGCAGGCGGATGCTTCCAGGTGCACAGGCGGCGCTGAAAAAATGGTGCCCGGCTGTGTTGGCGCTGGCAGCCGCGCATGCGCTCTACTAGGGTTGGCGCATGACGACCACGCCCCGATTCATTCACCTGCGCAGCCATTCCGAATACTCACTTCTGGAGGGCGCGCTGCGGCTGAAGACGCTTCCGGGTCTGTGTCGGGCGGCGGGCATGCCGGCGCTGGCGCTGACCGATACCAACAACATGTTCGCCGCACTCGAGTTCTCGGTCTCGATGTCGGGCGCGGGCGTTCAGCCCATTCTCGGCTGTCAGGTCGATCTCGCCTATGCAGAGACACGGCCCGGCGACCGGCCAAAGCCGCCGGCTGCGCTGGTTCTGCTGGCACAGAGCGAGGCCGGGTATGAGAACCTGATGAAGCTTAACACCTGCCTTTATGTGGATAAGGGCGGGGAGGCTCCGCAGGTCAGCCTCGCTCAGCTTGAGGCGCGGTCGTCCGATGTGATTTGCCTGACGGGTGGACCGGAGGGGCCGGTCGGCAAGCTGTTGCAGACCGGTCAACGCCCAGCGGCGGAGGCCGTAATGCGCCGCCTGCACGACATCTTTGCAGACCGGCTCTATGTGGAGCTGCAGCGGCACCCGGGCGAGAGCGGCCTGCCCGAGGCGGAGCGGCTGACCGAGCGCGGCTTTGTCGAGATGGCCTATGAGATGGATCTGCCGCTGGTTGCGACCAATGACGTCTATTTCCCCGACGCCGAGATGTATGAGGCGCATGACGCTCTGATCTGCATCGCGGAAGGCGCCTATGTGGATCAGCAGGAGGCCCGCCGCCGCCTGACCGCCCAGCATTACTTCAAGTCACCGGCCGAGATGGTCACGCTCTTTGCCGATCTGCCCGAGGCCGTGGAGAATACGGTCGAGATCGCAAGGCGCTGCGCCTTCCAGGCCTATCGCCGCGATCCGATCCTGCCGAGATTCGCGGACGATGAGGTGGAGGAGCTGCGCAAGCAGGCCCATGCCGGGCTGAAAGATCGGCTCGCGGTGATCCCGCATGCCGCCCCCGTCGAAGAGTACGAGGAACGGCTCGAATTCGAGTTGGGCATCATCGAAGGCATGGGCTTTCCGGGCTACTTCCTGATCGTGGCTGACTTCATCAAATGGGCCAAGGAGCACGACATCCCGGTCGGGCCTGGGCGCGGCTCGGGTGCGGGGTCTCTGGTGGCTTACGCACTCACGATCACCGACCTCGATCCGCTGCGCTATCAACTGCTGTTCGAACGTTTTCTGAACCCCGAACGTGTGTCCATGCCCGACTTTGACATCGACTTCTGCATGGATCGGCGCGAGGAGGTCATCCGCTACGTGCAGGAGAAATACGGGCGCGACAAGGTGGGGCAGATCATCACCTTTGGTGCGCTGCTCTCCAAGGCCGCTGTGCGTGACATCGGGCGGGTCTTGCAGATGCCATACGGGCAGGTGGACCGGCTTTCAAAGATGATACCGGTCGAGGGCGTGAAGCCGGTGAGCATCGAAAAGGCGCTCGCCGACGAGCCGCGCCTGCGCGAAGAGGCGCGCAATGAGGAGGTGGTTGACCGGTTGCTCACCTACGGCCAACAGGTGGAAGGGCTGCTGCGGAACGCCTCCACCCACGCAGCGGGTGTGGTGATCGGTGACCGGCCGCTCGATGCGCTGGTGCCGCTCTATCAGGACCCGCGCTCCGACATGCCCGCGACCCAGTTCAACATGAAGTGGGTGGAACAGGCCGGGCTGGTGAAGTTCGACTTCCTCGGCCTGAAGACCCTTACCGTGATCCAGAATGCGGTGGAACAGATCCTCGCATCGGGGCGCCATCTCCATGTCGCGGCAGACGGCACCGAACTCTACACGCCAGCCGAAGGTATGGAGGACGACATCGGCGGCATCCCCCTCGATGACGAGGCCAGCTACAAGCTCTACGCTGCGGGCAAGACGGTGGCCGTGTTCCAGGTGGAAAGCTCGGGCATGATCGACGCGCTTAAGCGTATGAAGCCCACTTGTATCGAAGACATCGTGGCGCTCGTGGCGCTCTATCGACCGGGTCCGATGGAAAACATCCCCACCTATTGCGAGGTGAAGAACGGGCTGCGCAAACGCGAAAACCTGCATCCGACCATCGACCATATCCTAGACGAGACGCAAGGAATCATCGTCTATCAGGAACAGGTGATGCAGATCGCGCAGGAAATGGCGGGGTATTCGCTTGGCGGCGCCGACCTGCTGCGCCGCGCCATGGGCAAGAAGATCCAGGAGGCGATGGACGCCGAGCGCCCGAAGTTCCTTGAAGGGGCTGCCAAGAACGGCGTCGACAAGGACAAGGCGATGGAGGTCTGGAACCTCCTCGACAAATTCGCCAACTATGGCTTCAACAAGTCTCACGCGGCGGCTTACGCGGTGGTCAGCTACCAGACCGCCTGGCTCAAGGCGAACCATCCGGTGGAGTTCATGGCCGGTGTCATGAACTGCGACATCCACCTGACCGACAAGCTGGCCGTCTATTTTGAAGAGGTCCGCAAACGGCTGGAGCTTCCTTACGTGCCGCCCTGCGTCAACCGGTCGGACGCCAGTTTCAAGGTGGTCGACGGCGCGCTCGTCTACGCGCTGGGAGCGCTCAAAAACGTCGGGCTCGAGGCGATGAAGCTCATCACCGACGGGCGCGCGGGCAAACCCTTTGCAACGCTGTTCGACCTCGCCCGCCGGGTGGACCTCAAGCGCGTCGGCAAGCGCCCGCTGGAGATGTTGGCCCGTGCCGGCGCCTTCGATCAGCTTGATCCCAACCGGCGCCGGGTCTTCGATGCGCTGGATTCGCTTGTCGCCTATTCCGCCGCGATCCATGAACAAAAGGCGTCCAACCAGGTCTCGCTCTTTGGTGAGGCGGGTGAGGATCTGCCGGAACCGCGCCTGCATCCGGTGCAGGACTGGCTGCCTGCCGAGCGGCTGGCCGAGGAATTCACGGCCATCGGTTTCTACCTCTCCGGCCACCCGCTGGATGACTACATGGGGCCGCTCAGACGCAAGATGGCGACGGATCGCGGTGCGCCGTTTCTCACCCTCGATGAGCTGACCGAGAAGATCGGCACATCCGGCGCCATGAACGCGCGGCTGGTGGGCATAGTGGCCGGCCGGCAGGAGCGCAAGTCGGCGCGCGGCAACCGCTTTGCGTTCGTCCAGATGTCCGATCCCACCGGAGCCTACGAGGTGACGGTCTTTTCCGACACGCTCGAGGCGGCGCGCGATCATCTGGAAACGGGCTCCAAGGTCATCGTCACTGTCGAAGCCACGCTCGAGGCGGACCAGCTCAAACTGCTGGGCCGGTCGATCATGAGCGCCGAGACGCTGGCAGAAAATGCCGGTGGCATGGGGCTCAAGGTTTTTGTCGAGGCGGCCGAGGCCATCCCGGCCGTTGCAACGGTGCTGCGCGATGCGGCAGGCGCCGTGAAGACGGGGGGGCGCGGCCCGGTGGCGCTTTGCCTGATGGACCCGGACCTGCCGGGCGAGGTCGAGGTCGATCTGGGTGCTGATTTCGTGGTCAACCCCCAGATCAAGGGCGCGATCAAATCTCTCAATGGCGTGCTCGAGGTGCAGGATCTCTAGCGCAGCCCTCTTCACCCGTCCCCAAATACTCCCGCCGGAGGCGAACGCGGCCCCCCAATCACAGGCGACACATCTCAGTAGTGCGGCGGACGCTCGTCCCCCAAAACCACGCCGCCCGAGCCTTGCGCGTCTCGCTCGCCTTCGCGCTGCATGAGCATGAAGACCCGGCGGTTCAGCGTGGCGATCTCCGCCTCCTGCCGCGCCACCACGTCTGAGAGCTCCTCGACGGTGCGGGTCAGATGCGCAATCTGTTCTTCCAGCTTTTCCATGCCCTGCGCGTATCACGGAGGCTCCCCGCAATAAAGACCGCGCCTTGCCCCCCATGGCCCCTTGGGCTAGACCGCGCGCGAAACCGGCATGGCTTGAGGTGCATCATGGCCAAACCCAAAAAGACCCCGCGGCCCCGGGCGGAAACGCCCAAGGGCTTTCGTGACTATTTCGGCGCCGAGGTCACCCAGCGCGCCGAAATGCTGCGCAAGATCGCCGAGGTCTATCATCGCTATGGGTTCGATGCGCTGGAAAGCTCCGGGGTCGAAACAGTAGAAGCCTTGGGCAAATTCCTCCCCGACGTCGACCGCCCGAACGAAGGCGTCTTCGCCTGGCAGGAGGACGCCGAGGGCGAGAAGCCCGGCGATTGGCTGGCCCTGCGCTATGACCTGACGGCGCCTTTGGCGCGCGTCTACGCACAACACCAGAACGACCTGCCCAAACCCTACCGCCGCTATGCGATGGGCCCCGTCTGGCGCAACGAAAAACCCGGACCGGGGCGGTTCCGTCAGTTCTATCAATGTGATGCAGATACGGTCGGCGCCCCCTCGGTCGCCGCCGACGCCGAAATCTGCGCCATGCTCGCCGACTGCCTTGAAGAGGTCGGCATCCCGCGCGGCGACTACGTGATCCGCGTGAACAACCGCAAGGTTTTGAACGGCGTCCTCGAAGTTGCGGGCCTCGCGGGTGACGACAAGGAACGCGAGCGTGGCATCGTCTTGCGCGCCATCGACAAGCTGGACCGCTTGGGCCCTGAGGGCGTCCGGGCCCTGCTCGGTGAGGGGCGCAAGGATGAAAGCGGCGATTTCACCGAGGGAGCGGGGCTGAGCGATGAACAAGCATACAAAGTTATTCAGTTCTTTGATTTTGAAGCACAACGAGAACGTCGACTGGAAGCTGTTGCGAACCTAGAGAAGCACGTCAGCGACCTGCCCCCAAAAGCTTCCCAGGCGCTACTTGCAGGAGACTATTCCGACCAGAGCATTCCATTAGAGTGGCGGGCGCGTCTGAACGATTTTTCGCTCATCATTCTGAGAGGTTTGGTTGAAGGATCGAAGCAGGGTAACGACGGTGTTCGGGAGCTTGAGATCATTGTTAGTCTCCTAGGTGCTGCTGGCTACGGCCCAGACCGTATTGTGATCGACCCCTCCGTGGTGCGCGGCCTTGGCTACTACACTGGCCCGGTCTATGAAGCCGAGCTGACCTTCGACATTCAGGACGAGAAAGGCCGGACGCGCAATTTCGGCTCGGTCGCGGGCGGCGGGCGCTATGACGATCTGGTCAAGCGCTTCACCGGGCAGGAGGTCCCGGCCACGGGCGTCTCCATCGGTGTGGACCGGCTGCTCGCGGCGCTGCAGGCCAAGGGGCGGATGACCTCGACCGAGGCAGGCCCCGTGGTCGTCACCGTGATGGACCGCGACCGCATGGCGGACTACCAGGCGATGGTTGCCGAGTTGCGGCACGCGGGCCTCCGGGCGGAGGTATATCTCGGCAACCCGAAGAACTTCGGCAACCAGCTCAAGTATGCCGACAAGCGCGGCAGCCCGGTCGCGGTGATCGAAGGCGGCGACGAGAAAGAGCGCGGCGTTGTGCAGATCAAGGACCTGATCCTAGGCGCCCAGATTGCCGAGACCGCCACCCATGACGAATGGAAAGACCGCCCCAGCCAGTTCGAAGTGCCGCGCGAGCAACTGATCACCAAGATCCGCGAGATCCTCCGCCAGCACGGCCTGCCGGACCGCGACGCGCAGGCATGATCACCCGCGCTGACACGCTGGCGCGCGCGGCCACGCTGCGCGCGACCTTCGAGGCGGCGGGGGCCGTGCCTGTGGAGACGCCCATTCTGCAACCGGCGGACACCCTGCTCGACCTCTACGGCGAGGACATCCGAGCGCGGGCCTATATCACCTCGGATGCGCTGCGCGGCGAGCAGATGCTGCGGCCGGATTTCACCGTTCCCGTGGTGGAAATGCACATGTCCCATGGCGCTGAACCTGCGCGCTACACCTATTCCGGCGAGGTCTTCCGGCGGCAGGAGCATGACCCCGACCGCGCCAATGAGTACATCCAGGTGGGCTATGAGGTCTTTGACCGGGCCAACCCGGCTGCGGCGGATGCGGAGGTCTTCACGCTCTTTGCGCAGGCCGTCGCCCCCCTCAACCTGCGTGCGGCAACAGGTGATATCGGCGTGCTCATGGCCGCCGTGCGCGGGCTGCGCACCACCGATGCGCGCAAAGCGGCGCTGCTGCGCCACATCTGGCGCCCGCGGCGGTTCCGGGCGCTTCTGGAGCGCTATGCGGGCCGTCTCCCCGTCGCGGCGCAGCGGGCGCGGCTGCTCGAGGGGGCGTTGAGCGACGACGCCCCGCTGATCGGCAAGCGCAGCCAGGCGGAAATCGACGCGCGCGTGGCGTTGTTGCGCGCCGACGCGGCCGAGCCGCCACTCAACGGCGCCGAAGTGGACCTGCTGGATGCGCTGTTGAACGTGCGTGAGACCATGCCCTACGCCCTGGCGCAGCTGCGCGACATCGCGGTCGATCTGCCGTCGATCGCGGCTGCGGTGGATGGTCTGGCGGCGCGGGCCGAGGCCCTGGCGGCAAGCGATGTGGATGTGGACGGCTTGCCTTTCGAGGCGAGCTTCGGGCGCACGTCGATGGAATACTACGATGGGTTCGTCTTCGGCTTCTTCAGTGCGCAGCGGGCGGATCTGCCGGCGATTGCAACAGGGGGGCGCTATGACGCTCTGACCCGCAGGCTCGGCAATGGCGCTGAAATTCCCGCGGTGGGCGGCGTACTGCGCCCGGGCCTGATGCTCGAGTTGGAGGCACAGGCATGAGCGTGAAGCTGGGCGTGCCGTCCAAGGGTCGGCTGATGGAAAAGACCTTCGACTGGTTCCGTGCGCGGGGCGTGACGCTGACCCGCACGGGGGCAGACCGCGAATACGCCGGTGCTGTGGAGGGGGTCACGGGTGTATCCCTTGTGCTGCTCTCGGCAGCGGAGGTGCCGCGCGAGTTGGCGGCAGGGCGGTTGCATTTCGGTGTGACCGGCGCCGACCTCGTACAGGAAAAGCTGCCCCTCTGGGAGCAGCAGCTGGAGCCGCTGGCCGAACTGGGCTTCGGCCATGCCGATCTGGTCCTCGCGGTGCCGAAAGCCTGGGTCGATGTGGATACGCTGGACGATCTCGATGCGGTGGCGACGGCATTCCGGGCTGCGCATGGGATGCGGCTCCGGATTGCGACCAAATATCATCGGTTGGTACGCGAACATCTGCGTCATGCCGGTGTGGCAGACTATGCACTTGTCGACAGCCAGGGTGCGACCGAGGGCACGGTGGCCAATGAAACGGCCGAGATGATCGCCGATATCACCTCCAGCGGCGAGACTTTGCGGGCCAATCACCTCAAGGTGCTGGATGACGCGCCGATTCTGCGCTCGCAGGCCACGCTCTGGCGCAGCCGGGTGGCAGATCTCTCCGATGAGGAGCGCGGTATCGCGGCAGCGCTGATGTCGCATCTGGGCTCCGAGTAGCTCAGAGCACCCCGATTTCGGCCAGCGCGCGGTTCAGCTCAACCGGCAGGGTCTCTTCGCTTTCGCGCCCTTTCGGCAGGTCGGGTGGGGCGTCCTTGACGGGTAGGTAGCGCCAGCCTTGGAAGGGCCGCCTGAGGCTGCTCTGGGTCCGGATCACCTCCGGGTCCAGCACGATGGCGCAGCGGCGGATGCCGTCCCGCCCGATCACCTCGTCCAGCCGCAGGATGCGCTGGCGGCACTGCAGCACACCTTTCACCACCCAATAGATGGAGCCGCCGTTGAGGATCTCGGCCTCGCGTTTCGGCCACATGCGCGTGATGTGGCGGGGCAGCCCGTCTGGGCCTCGCGCGCGCCTGCTGGCCTGCCAGGCGATCAGGCTGTCGACGCTTTCGGAGCCCACGGAGAGCTTGATCAGATTCACTTGATTCTGCTTAGTCATAGCGTATATTGTAGCTCTCCTTTCTGGAGCCTCAATAGATAGTGTTTTCTCCACAGTCTTCTGTGGATAACTCAGCAGGAGACGCAGTTCGTGTCAGCATTTGCAGCCCCCATCGCCGAACAGATCTGGGATATGAAATATCGGTTCAAGGACGCTGATGGCACCCCGCGCGATGTGACGGTCGAGGACACGTGGCGGCGGATCGCGAAGGATCTGGCGAAGGTGGAGAAGGATCCGGCGGCCTGGGAAGAGCGCTTCTATGCCGCGCTGGAGGATTTCAAATATCTGCCCGCCGGGCGGATCACGGCCGGGGCGGGCACGGCGCGGCAGGTCACGCTCTTCAACTGTTTTGTCATGGGCACCGTGCCCGACAGCATGGGCGGCATTTTCGATATGCTGAAAGAGGCCGCGCTGACCATGCAGCAGGGCGGCGGGATCGGCTATGATTTCTCGACGATCCGGCCGAAGGGTGCGGATGTGAAAGGGGTGGCCGCCGATGCCTCCGGGCCGCTCAGCTTCATGGATGTCTGGGACGCCATGTGCCGGACGATCATGTCGGCGGGCTCGCGGCGCGGGGCGATGATGGCGACGATGCGCTGCGATCATCCGGATATCGAGGAGTTCATCGCCGCCAAATCCGACCCCGCGCGCCTGCGCATGTTCAACATGTCCGTACTCGTGACCGACCCCTTCATGGAGGCGGTGAAGGCGGATGGGTCCTGGGATCTGGTGTTTGGCGATGAGGTCTATCGGACCGTGCAGGCGCGCGATCTGTGGAACCGGATCATGCGGGCGACTTATGATTACGCCGAACCGGGTGTGATCTTCATCGACCGCATCAATGAAGCAAACAACCTGAATTACTGCGAGACCATCGCGGCCACGAACCCCTGCGGCGAGCAGCCCTTGCCCCCCTATGGCGCCTGCCTGTTGGGCTCGATCAACCTCGCACGGTTGGTCAGTGACCCGTTCGAGGCCGCGGCAGCGCTGGACGAGGCGGCACTCGACGATCTGGTGGCTGTGGCCGTGCGGATGATGGACAATGTGGTCGATGCCTCGAAGTTCCCGCTGGAGGCGCAGGCGCGCGAGGCGCAGGCCAAGCGGCGGATCGGGCTCGGCGTCACCGGGCTGGCGGATGCGCTCCTGATGGTCGGGCTGCGCTATGGCTCGGACGAGGCGGCGCGGCAGACCGAGCGCTGGTTGCACCGAATCGCCCGCGCCGCTTACCTCGCGTCGGTGCAATTGGCGAAGGAGAAGGGCGCCTTCCCGCTGTTTGATGCAGAAGGGTATCTTGCCTCCGGGACCATGCAGGGGATGGACGATGATGTGCGCGCGGCGGTGCGGGAACACGGCATCCGCAACGCGCTGCTGACCTCGATCGCGCCCACGGGGACGATCAGCCTTTATGCCGGCAATGTCTCCTCGGGGATCGAGCCCGTCTTCGCCTATGCCTATACCCGCAAGGTGTTGCAGAAGGATGGCTCGCGGACAGAGGAAGAGGTGGTCGACTATGCGGTGCAGCTCTGGCGCGAGAAATTCGGCGACCGGGACCTACCCGACTACTTCGTGAATGCCCAGACGTTGAGCCCCGCAGATCACGTCAAGATGCAGGCGGCGGCGCAGAAATGGGTGGACAGTTCGATCTCCAAGACGATCAACTGCCCCGAAGACATCAGCTTTGACGCCTTCAAGGATGTCTACATGCAGGCCTGGGATTCGGGCTGCAAGGGCTGCACCACGTACCGGCCCAATGCGGTCACCGGGTCGGTGCTGAGCGTGGCCGAGGACAAGCCGGCGGAGACTGCGCCGGAGGTCATCACGACCGATGCGGCCGAGCCGCAGCAGCCCCATGGCGATGTGATCTACATGTCCGAACCGCTGGACCGGCCGAACGAGCTCGAAGGCAATACCTACAAGGTGAAGTGGCCCGACAGCGAGCATGCGCTCTACATCACGATCAATGATATCGTGCTGAACGGGCATCGGCGGCCCTTCGAGGTCTTTATCAATTCCAAGAATATGGAGCATTTCGCCTGGACCGTGGCGCTGACCCGGATGATTTCCGCGGTGTTCCGGCGCGGAGGAGACGTCTCCTTTGTGGTGGAGGAGCTCAAGGCGGTCTTCGACCCCAGAGGTGGCGCCTGGATGCGGGGCAAGTACATCCCTTCCATTCTCGCGGCCATTGGCGGGGTGATCGAGCAGCATATGATTGCCACGGGCTTCATTGCCGGTGAAGGGATGGGGCTCAAATCCGACCCGCAAGCGCAGGTGGTCGGCCTAGAGGGGGCCAGAGGGCAGGCGTGCACCAGCTGCGGTCAGTACGATATGCGCATGGTCGAAGGCTGCATGACCTGCGGCAGTTGCGGTTATTCGAAGTGCGGCTGATCCTGCGCGACCCTGCAACCTGATGCCCGACTGGCCGGCAGAAACTGTTGACCCTTTAGCCTCTCAGGTCGGCAATTCTGGGCGCGTGCGGGTCGGTCGTCAGCCTTGCCCTGCTTGGCGGATGCCATCAGTCCGATCGATGTAAGGTGCTGCCCAGCCCTCGGCCTCTCAAGCCCTGATCATGCGAATGATCACCTCGATGTGGCTGTCTCTCAACTCCTCGACGGGAAAATGCTCGTCCAGGTCGTCGAAGCTTGCGAACATCTCGCGCGAGAGCGAGAGGGTGACCATCGGGCCGAAGACGATGTGAAAGAGCTGCTTGCGGTCAACGGCCCGGAAATCTCCGGATGCGATCCCGGCCTCGATAATCTGCCACAACAAGGCCTGCTGGGGTGCGATATACTCGCTGTGAAAGGATCTTGCGACCGATGGGAACGCGCGTGAGACCTCGGCAATGAGCGGAGACATGCGCCCGACGGGCGACGAAATTGTGGTCTCGTAGAGCGCGATCAGGGCACGTTTCAGCTTGTCATGCGGAGCTGCCGTCTCATCGGCGACGATGCTTTGCAAGGCCCGCAGCGCGACGCCGTAACCGTCTGTCACGCAGGCGATGAAAAGGTCCTCCTTGCCCGAGAAATGATAGTAGAGGCTGGCCTTGGTCATCTGGCAGGCCTTTGCAATCGCGCTCATTGACGTGCCGGCGAACCCATGCTCGAGGAAGAGCTCGGTGCAGGTGCTGATGATTTTCGCGCGGCTGCTGCCCGTGGAGATTTCTTCGCGTGTGGTCATTGACCTCTCGATCCTTGCCTCTATCTCACCTACCGAACGGTCGGTAACAATGATAGGGATGCCCGGTGATGAGACAAGCTTGGTCCAAAATCTTTCTGATTGCCATGGCGATTGCAGTGGCTCTGCCCACGTCGGCGCAGCAGGGCGCGGGCGAGGCCGAAGATGCGCAGGCCCTCTACGTCCAGACCATCGTGGTCCCTTCGCGACCGCAGACCGTCGTTCGGCAATTCTTCGGTGAGGTGGCAGCACGTGAAACCGTCGATCTCTCGTTCGAGGTTGCGGGGTATCTGTCGTTCCTCGAAGCGCGGGAAGGCACGGAGGTTGCAAAGGGTACGCTGCTTGCGGAACTGGATCTGGCACCGTTCGAACGCGCGGTTGAGCGCGCAGAGCTATCCCTGGCGCAGGCCGAACGTGACTTGCAGCGGGCGCAGACCCTGGCGGCGCGAAACGTCAACTCTGACGTGCAGGCCGAGAATGCCGAGACGGCCCGCGACCTCGCCGATGTCGCGCTGCAGGAAGCGCGCGAGGCGCTGGCAGACGCGCAGATCCACGCACCGTTCGACGCACTTGTGGCGGATCGGATCGGCACCGCTTTCACCACCGTCGAGCCCGGACAGCGGATTTTGCGGCTGCACAACATGTCCGAAACTCGGGTCGAGTTCGACTTGCCCGAACGGCTGCTCGCCACAATAGACGATCCCGCGAAGGTGCGCTTCGAAGGGCGTCTGGCCGGCCGGGATGAGCCGATCCCCCTTGTGTTTCGCGAATTCCGCGTCGAAACGGGTCAGGTCGGACAGAGCTACACCATGTCTCTGGCCGCAACTCCCTCAGCGGGGCTGTCGCTCCTGCCGGGCCGCACCCTCGTCGTCCGCGCGACCCTGAAGCAGCCGCCCGACGGCATTCCTTTACCGGCGACGGCCATTGTTACCCGGTCAGATGGCACCCATGCCGTCATCGCCGTCGTGCCGACCGATGCGGGGCTCCGCGCGCGGAGCATCCCGGTCGATGTGGAGTCCGCGAACGGGACGGAGTTCATTGTGAAAGACCTCGCACCGGGCACCGAAATCGTGGCCGTCGGCGCCCATCTGATCCAGGATGGCCAACCCCTGAAACGCTATGCCGGTCTGACGGTGGAAGGGTCGTAAGCCATGCAGATCGCGCGTCTCTCCATTGAACGGCCGATCTACACCTGGCTGCTCATCCTCTTTTGCCTCTTCGGCGGAGCCGCCGGGTATCTTAGCGTCGGCAAGCTGGAAGACCCGGTCTTCACCCTCAAGTCGGCGTTGATCGTCACGCCCTATCCCGGCGCGACCGCGGCGGAGGTGGCGATTGAGGTCTCGGAGATTCTCGAGGCGGAGATCCAACAGATGGACGAGGTGGACTTCATCACCTCGAACAATACGCCGGGCCTGTCGGTGATCGAGGTCACCATCAAGGACATCTATGACGGCACCGAGTTGCCGCAGGTCTGGGACGATATGCGCGACAGGGTGGCTGATGCCAGCGGCAACCTGCCCTCCGGCGCGTTGGCGCCGCAAGTGAATGACAGCTTCGGCGACGTCTACGGGTTGCTCTACGCGGTTAGCGCGCCCGGTTATGACGACGCAACCATCTGGGATATTGCCACTTTTCTCCGGCGCGAAGTGTTGACGGTCGATGGTGTGGCCAATGCCGAGGTGCTCGGCCTGCCCGAGGAAGCCATCTTTGTCGAACCCTCAAGCGAAACTCTGACAGCGCTCGGTGTGCCACCGGATGTGATTGTCGGGGCGGTCTCGTCGGCGGATCGGATCGTGGCAACCGGCACAGCCGACAATGCGCGCCAGGACGTACAGATCACGGCGCCCGCGCCGGACGACAGCCTGCGCGAGATCAGCGCGCTGACCTTCGGGTTTCAGGGGGACGTGCTCAATCTGACCGATGTGGCCGAGGTCACCCGGTCCCGTGTCGATGCACCGCGTCAGATCATCCGGCACAACGGGGTCGAGGCGTTCACCATCGGTGTGGCAGGCCTGACCTCAGAAAACATCGTGACCGTCGGTCAGCGTGTCGAAGAGCGGCTGGCAGAGATCACACCGCTGCTGCCTGTCGGTGTGACCCTTGCACCAATCTACGAGCAGCACCGCGTCGTCGATGAAGCGAGTTTGTCCTTCCTCACCAGCCTCGCCATGTCTGTCGGCGTCGTCATTGGTGTGCTTGCGCTCTTCATGGGCTGGCGCGCCGCTGTGGTGGTGGGCGGTTCGCTGCTGCTGACCGTCAGTTTCACCTTCTTCTTCATGTACCTCTTCGACATCAAGGTCGAACGCATCAGCCTCGGTGCGCTGATCATCGCCATGGGCATGCTGGTGGACAACGCCATCGTCGTCGCCGAAGGGATGCAGGTGCAGATGCGCCGCGGACGCAAGGCCGTCGAGGCTGCGGCCGAGGTGGCGCGACGCACGCAGATCCCGCTGCTCGGGGCTACGATCATCGGGATCATGGCCTTTGCGGGTATCGGTCTCAGCCCGGACAGCTCGGGCGAGTTTCTCTTCTCGCTTTTTGCGGTCATTGGAATTTCCCTCCTGCTGTCGTGGCTGCTGGCCGTCACGGCCACACCGCTGCTCGCCAGCTATTTGTTTCGGACCGAGACGGACCAAGCCAGCCGCGATCCGTATGACACCCTCTTCTTTCGTGGCTATGGCGCGGTCGTGCGCGGCGCCCTGCGGCTGCGATGGCTGGTGATCGTCGGGCTCATCGGTGCGACGGTTGCGGGTGTCGGCGCCATGGGGCTGGTCAAGCAACAGTTCTTCCCGCCCGCAACGACACCGCTCGTCTATCTCAACTACAAGGCGGCACAAGGTACGTCGATCCGCGCGGCCAGCGCCGATCTTGCCGTGCTGGAAGACTGGCTCATGAAACAGCCGTCGGTTGAAGCGGTCACGGCCACCGTCGGGGCGAGCATGACGCGGTACTTGCTCACCTACACGCCGGAAGATCCGGCACCGTCCTATGGTCAGTTGATCATTCGCGTGGGGGATCACGCGGATATCCCGGCGCTCCGCGATGCGTTGACCGCCTTTGCCAGCGCGACGGTGCCCTGGGCCGAGACCCGCGTTCAGCAGATCATCTACGGTCCTCCGGTGGGTGCCGATGTGGAGGTGCGTCTTTCCGGGCCCGACCCGGCTCAGCTGCGCGCGCTGGCCGCCGAGGCGCAGAGGATCTTCGAGACCGAAACTGACCTTCTGGTGACCGAACGGACGGACTGGCGCGAGCCGGAGCTGACCGTGCAGCCGGTCTTTGCGACGGACCGCGCGCAGGCGCTGGGGATAGACAAGGCCGATGTGGCGCAGGCAATCGCGCTGGCGACAGACGGGCTGCGGGTCGGGACCTTCCGCGAGAACGACAGGCAGGTGCCGATCATCATCCGCACCCCGCGGGCCGAGCAGGCTGGCGTGGAGTATCTGCTGGATCAGCCGATTTATGCGCCGACCCCGGGCACCTACACCCATCTGGGCCAGGTCGTCGACGGGTTTGACGTGATCGCGCGCGACACGTTGATCCAACGCCGTGACCGGGCCCCCACGATCAGTGTTCAAGCCTTCACCGTGCCCGATGTGCTGCCGCCGCAGGCCTTTGCCGACGTGCGCAGTGCCATCGAGGCGCTGCCGCTGCCGCCCGGATATCGCATGGAATGGGGCGGGGAGTTCGAGAGCGCAAGCACGGCGCAGGCCAGTCTCGGACGCCAGATGCCACTGGCCTTCGGAACGATGCTGCTGATCACCATCCTGCTCTTCGGCAGGCTGCGTCAGACCGCGGTGATCTGGACCGTCGTGCCCATGGCCGTGACGGGCGTGGGGCTTGGGTTACTGCTGACGGGTCTGCCCTTCAGCTTCACCGCGCTGCTGGGCCTGCTCAGCCTCTCGGGCATGCTGATCAAGAACGCGATCGTTCTGGTCGAGGAGATCGACGCACAAAAGCAGGAGGAAGGCCTGCCGCAGTCCCAGGCCATTGTAACGGCCTCGGTCAGCCGTCTGCGTCCCGTGGTCCTTGCGGCGGCGACAACAATTCTTGGCATGGTACCCCTGCTCGGTGATGCGTTCTTTGCCTCGATGGCGGTGTCGATCATGGCGGGCCTTGGATTTGCGTCGATCCTCACGTTGATTGGCGTTCCCGCGCTGTATCATACCTATCTGCGCAAGGAGCGCCGGGCCGAACATCCGTCGACTTCGACGGCTGGGCCTGCCGATACGGCGCCCCGGTCCAAGAAGTCCGACCTGCGCGTCGCGGCCGAGTAGGTCTCAGGCGATCCGCGCCGCGGTGTGATCAGAGATCGCGGTAGCAGATGAGCTCGATCCCGAGTTGCTCGACGGTTGCGCGCAACTCGGGGTGTGTCAGTGTCTCCAGACAGGTCAACCGATCCGCCTGCACATCTTCATACCCCGGATGCCCGACGTCCGTCATTTCGGTGCTTTCTGCCGCCGGGTGGTCGATGAAGATATAGGTTCCCGGCGTCAGCTTGCGCAGCGTCTCGATGAAGGCGGCAACGCGGCTGGCGGTGACGCGCGGTTGCGCCGGATAGCCTGCGATGCGCGGCAGACCGTAACCAAAGGCATCATCGGCAAGGCCGAACTTGGTACAGAGCGCTGCGATGATCTCGCCAAGCCTCGGGTCGAGATCGCGCAGATGCCGGATCATATGGCTACTGACATGCGAGGCCTGCGGGAACATCGTGACGCCTTGCGCGATCTGCGCATGCAGCTCGCCCACCAACTCATCGATATCCCATGCGTTCTCGGCAAGGCTGCGTCGGGTGTCACCCGCCCGCAGAGTCAGCAGCGGCTGGAAGTGGCCCGTCTCGTCGACGAGCGTCGGTGCAGGGGTGAGGGGCCGCCATTTCACTGCATCCCACTCGCTTGTCAGCGTCAGGTGCAGCCCGATGTCGATCTGCGGATGCGCGCGGAAGAGCTTGGCCGCATGGGTAATCCAAGGGCAGGGCATCATCACCTCGACGCTGCGCGCGATACCGTCGGTGCACGCCCGCAGGCAGCCGAGGTTCGAGGCCCAGGTCGAGCCTGCGTCATCGGCTCGTACGAGCAACCGGATGTCTTGGCCCATGTCAGGCGCCCCCTCATCTCACCCGCCAGACAAAGCACATCGGCGCCGCGCTGTCAGGCGCAAGGGCTGCCATGGATGGTCGCAGGGGCAAGCGCCGATCCGCGCATCGACCATGCGCATCGGCATGTTTCGGCGAATGGCAGGGCGAGTGAGTTGCCGAAGGTCGCGCGGGCGGTACCCTTGGCAGCGCCCAGTATTTTCTGGGCGCCCTGGGGATTTGGTTGATCATGGCACGCTCTGACATCGACCTGCGCGCGTTGGATCATCTGGTCGAGATTGCGCGGTATCACGGGGTGCAGATCGACCGGCAGCGGCTGATCCATGACTATTCGATCTCCGAGGCAGCGCTGAGCGAGATGCGGTTTCTGCGGATCGCGCAGGACCTGAAGCTGGATGTGGCGGCGAAGCGGCTGAGCTGGCAGAAGTTGCGCGGGCTGGGCCATGCCTATCCGGCGTTGCTGGCGCTGAAATCCGGCGAGACCTTTCTGGCCTCGGGCTTCGAGGTGGACCCGGAGACCGGGCAGGAGGCGCTGCTGGTGGTGCGTAAAGACGCGGCCACGAACCAGTATCTGCACGAGCCGGTGCTGCTGAGCGACCTCAAGGACGGGTGGAGCGGGACGGTGTACCTCTTTCGGCCGGCGCGGGCGGACCCGGACGAAGACGGCACATTTAACCTCGGCTGGTTCGTGCGCGAGGCGGCGCGGCAGAAGAGGATCTTTGCCGAGATCATCGTGATCGCCCTGATGATCCATGTGACCGCCCTGGCGGTGCCGCTGTTCTTTCAGATCACGGTGGACAAGGTGCTGGTGCACGAGAGCTTCCAGACGTTGAACGTGCTGGCCGTAGCGGTGGTGATCATCCTGCTGTTTCAGGGGGTGTTCAACTTCCTGCGCGACTATCTGCTCGCCTTTGCGACGTCCAAGATCGACATGCGCACGGCCACGCGGACCTTCGGGCATCTGGTGCGGCTGCCGCTGTCGTTCTTTCACAGGGCGACGGCGGGGGTGCTGACGAAACACATGCAGCAGACCGACGAAATCCGCCAGTTCCTGACCGGTAACGTTCTGGAAACACTGCTCGATTCCACGGCGCTCTTGGTGTTCCTGCCGCTGCTGTTTCTCTATTCCTGGCAGCTAGGGCTGGTGGTGCTGGGCTTTTCGGTGCTGATTGCGCTGGTGATCGCGGGCATGCTGCGCCCGCTCTACAGCGCGCTGACGCGGCTCTATGCGGCCGAGGGTGAGCGGCAGTCGCTGCTGGTCGAGAGCATTCACGGCATTTCCACCATCAAGAGCCTGGCGCTGGAGCCGCGGCGCAACCGGGTGTGGGACACCAGCTCGGCCCAGTCGGTGCGCACCCATTTCCGCGTCAACAAGCTCGGCACGATTGCCGAGAGCACGGTGGAGACGCTGGAGCAGCTGATGGCGGTCGCGGTGCTGTTTCTGGGCGCGCATATGGTGTTTCAGGGTGAGTTGACCGTGGGCAAGCTGATCGCCTTCAACATGCTCTCGGGCTATGTGAGCCAGCCGCTGATCAAGATCGTGCGGATGATCCACGAGTATCAGCGCGCGCGGCTGGCGGTGAAAATGCTGGGCACCATCATGAACGCGCGTCCCGAGACCGGCAGCCAGTCGCAGGCGGCGACACCGCAGATCACCGGCGAGATCCGCTTCGAGGACGTGCGATTCTTCTATGACGGCGCGGAGCGCCCGGCGCTGACGGATGTGTCGTTCCGGATCCGCGAGGGCGAGGTGATCGGGATCGTCGGTGAGAGCGGCTCGGGCAAGTCGACGCTGGCGCGGCTGGTGCAGGGGCTCTATGCGCCGAATGACGGGCGGATCGTGCTCAACGGCACGGATATCCGGGAAATTGATCTGGCACATCTGCGGCAATCGGTGGGGATCGTGCTACAGGAGAACTTCCTGTTCCGCGGCTCGGTGCGCGAGAACATAGCCCTGACCCATGCCTCGGCCTCTCTGGAGGATGTGAAGCGCGCGGCCCGACTGGCGGGCGCCGCAGGCTTTGTCGAGGAGATGCCCGCGGGCTATGACACGATGCTGGAGGAGAACGCCACGAACCTCTCGGGCGGGCAGCGTCAGCGGCTGGCGATTGCGCGGGCGCTGTTGCGCGATCCGCGGCTCCTGATCTTCGACGAGGCGACCTCGGCGCTCGACGTGGAATCGGAGACGATCATCCAAGACAACCTCGCTCAGATCGCCGATGGGCGCACCATGCTGATCATCGCGCACCGGCTGTCGACGCTGCACATGGCGGAGCGGATCATGGTCATGAACAAGGGGCGGATCGAGGCTTTTGCCTCGCGCGAAGCACTGCTGGACACGGGCGGTCCGGACTTCTCGCCCACGTTCCAGCGTATGTGCGACATCCAGATGCGCAACGCGATGGGGGTGGTGGATGCGTGACGGCTTCGGATATCGCCGCACGGCGGAGCTGGCCCGGCAAGAGGGCCGCCCGCGTGAGGCTGTGGACCGCCGCGCGCTCGACTTCCAGCCCGATGCGGTGGAGGTCGAGCTGCGCCGGGTGCCGATGGCAGCGCGGGTGGCGCTTTATGCGATCCTATCGATGATCGCGGCGGCGCTGCTCTGGGCCTGGTGGGCGGAGATTGACCGGACAGTCACGGCGCGCGGCAAGCTGGTGAGCCAGTCGCGCACCATCGTGAAGCAGCCCTACCGCCCGTCCGTGATCCGGACGCTGGATGTGCGGGCGGGCGACGTGGTGCAGAAAGGCGATATCATCGCCTCGCTCGACCCCACGCTGACGGAAGCCGATCAGGGGCAGTTGCAGGCACGGGCGGCTTTGCTGAGCGCGGAGCTGGCACGGCTGGAGGCGGAAAGTGCGGGAGAAAGGTTTGCGCCGGAGGTAGCGGGGCGCGACGCGGTGGCGCAGCAGGCGGCGCTCTTTCAGACGCGTGAGCTGGAGAAGGCGGCGGCGCTCGAGGGGTTTGCAGCGCGGCTGAAGACACTCGACTCGCAGGCGGCGGTGGCGGCGGCGCAGGAGGCGCAGATCGTCGCCTCCCTGACGCTTGCAGAGACCAAGCTGGAGACGGCCGCACGGCTGGTGGCGCGCAATGCGGGCTCGCAGATCACCCAGCAGGAGGCGGAGACGGAGGTCGAGAAGCTGCGCGCGCAGCAGCGCGAGAAGATCGTGGAAGCGGAGGGCTATCGCCGCCAGCAGCGCGTCGTGGAGAACGAGCGGCTGCAGTACCTCTCGTCCCGCGCAACGGAGATCGAAGACCGGCGGCTCGAGGTGAAAAACGATCTTGAGCAGCTGCAATTCGAGATTCGGAAGGCCAACCGCGTGGCCGAATTCGATGCGTTTTACGCAGAAACCGACGGGGTGATCATGGATGTGACCCAGAAATCCGTGGGCTCGGTGGTGGAAACGGCGGAGGTGCTGTTCACGCTGGTGCCCACGGACGAGGGGCTCGATATCGAGCTGGAGCTGAGCGCGGAGGACATCGGCTGGGTGCATCTGGGCCAGGCGGTGCGCGCCAAGCTCGACCCCTTTCCGTTTCAGCGCCACGGCACGCTGCGCGGCGAGCTGACCTCCATCAGCCCCGATGCCTTCCAGCGCGAGATGAACGGGCGCACGGAGGTCTATTACCGGGTGCGCGTGGCCATCACCGAGAACCAGCTGCGCAACCTGCCTGACGGGTTCCGGCTGGTGCCGGGCATCACAACGACGGCAGAGATCCGCATCGGGGACCGCACGGTGCTGTCCTACCTGACGGACCCGTTTCACCGCGCGCTGGATGAGAGCCTGAGGGAGCCGAACTGATGCGGCGCATACGGCCCAATCTGATCACGGGTGGTGCGCCTGCCGTACTTCAGGAGGCCGTTGCGGCGCGGGAAGCGAACCTTCTTGGCCGGCACGGGTCCGCTCATGCCGAAGACGCCTACATCGCCACCGCCCAACCCGGCGATCTGGTGGTACCGACGGAGGCTTTGTCCGAGCAGACGCGGGCCGCTCTGGCAGCGGAGCAGGGCGACGAGCCGGTGGTTGGCCTGGGTGGCGAGCTCGAGCTGGGCGCGCAGGGCTTTGCCGATGGTCTGGGGGTGGCTGAACCCGGAGATATGGCCGCTTTGCTTGCGCTCTGCCGGGCGATGCATGGCGAGACCGCGTACCGCGACATCCCCTTTTCAGAAGATGCAATGCAGACGCATATCGCGATGTATCTCGGCGCCCCGGCGACCCATCGCGTCTTTGTGCACAAGCGGAAGGGCCAGCTGCAAGGCGCGCTCTTTGGCCACGTGAGCCCTTACTTCTTCTCTGACGCCCGCATCGCCAATGACGATCTCTTCTACGTCTATCCAGCAGAGCGCAGCCTGAGCCTTGCGCGCAAGCTGATCCGGGCCTTCGAGGTCTGGGTAATGACCTGCAATGTGCATGAGATTTGCCTCTCCGTTTCCACTGGCCTGAGCGGAGATCGGGCAGAAAAACTGCTGAACAGGCAAGGTTTCGCTCGCGTTGGTGCGATCTTCAAAAAGCGACCCGTGGCATAAACCGAGAGTGCTAGACCGGAGTGGGGAATATTTAATGTGGAGTGAATGTGTGATGATGACAGCGCGTGACGCAACGGGGTTTCCGATCCATGTGAAGTTTGGCGAACGTATCCTGCGGGGCGGCAAGCTGTCGCCGCAGTTGCGCGCCGCCTTGGCCGCCGATCTGGAGCGTGATCTGGCGGAAATCACCGTGGGCAGCCCGCTGGCGCTGCGCAATCCGTCCTCGGGTCTCGACGCCTTCTGCGGGAGCGGCTCACGATCAAGTTCCTCGCCCTCCTCCTCCTCCTCGTCCTCGGGCAGCCTGTCGCGGGCTGCAGCCTCGCGCTACACGTCCTCGATGTCGACGACCCCGTCGACCACCAGCTCGGCCAGCACCGGGAGCCTGTCTCGCGCGCAGGCGTCGCGCTATACGTCCTCGATGTCGACCAGCCCGTCGTCGACACCCACACGGACCTCCTCTTCGAGCCCGAGCAGCCTGTCGCGATCCACGGCATCTCGCTATACATCCGCGGGTGCGACAACCACGACGAGCAGCCCATCGACCAGGTCCAGCCCCAGCAGCCTGTCGCGGTCGTCGGCGTCCCGATATACCTCGTCGATGGCGACCAGCCCGTCCTCGACCACCACAAGCCGCTCCAGCACGACACGCTCGTCACCGTCGACCTCGACGCGCACCACCAGTGCTTCGCGCAGCCGGTCCCACTCGTCGGGCGGGGACGACTCCTATCGATCGACACCGGCCAGCCTGACCCGATCTACCGCGTCGCGCTACACCTCGTCGATGCGCACCACCCCGAGCAGGTCGGACCGCGACAGCAGGCCAAGCCGCCCGACATCGCGGCCCACACCCGCGGCGCAGACGACAACGACACCCGCGAGCAGTCCGACGCCCTCGTCCAGCACGGTGACGCGTGCAAACGCCTCACGGTTCACATCCTCCCGGCAAACGACACCGGATCGCGCAAGCACACCATCCTCCAGCCGCCAGACACCGGTCACCCGCTCGACGGCATCGCGCTATACATCGGCGCTGAGCCCCTCGGGAACCGGATCGTCTTCGAGGACGCCGTCAGCGGTGACGCGGACCAATGCCTCGCGGTTCACCTCGTCCTTGCAAACAAGCCCGACGCAAAGCCGCGCGAGCTACCCGTCACGCGCGGCACCGTCTGAAAACTATGCGGCCCGCTATGCCGCGGACCAGCAGCGCCGGCAGGCGGCCAATCGCGCAGGTCTGGAGCTGGCCTATGAGATGACAGGGCAGCCAGGGCCGACGGTGAACGCGGCGAATGTGGCCGGCTACATGGCGTCCTACGCAGGGGCGGGGCTGACGGCGCAAGGCGTGCGCAACTACATGCAGAACCGCAGCACGCCGACCGTCGTGCGCAACAACCGCTACGGCACGGCATTTCAGAACCGCGGCTTGAGCGGCCCCTTTCCGCAGCGCAAATTCACCACCAACTACAGCAACAGCCTGCCGCGCGGGGCGACGGGGGCCACGGGCTTCTTCCCGGATCGCTTCTCCCCGACAGCCACAAACCCGAATATGCTGGACCTGTTCGACCGCAAGGCGGTGGCGAACGTCACGATGACCCCGCAGCTGCGCAACTATGCAAGCTCCTTGCAGGGCGGCGCCACGATGGTGCGAACCGGGCAGCCGTTCGGGGTTAATTCGGTAACCTTTGAGTTGGGGCGTCCGCGCTTGGGCAACACCACGGTGGTGCAGCCGCCCGCGACTCAGCAAGGGTTCAACTTCGTCGACAGCCGCGGGCGTCCGTTGAGCCCGGCGACATCCGGGCCGAACGCGGGCTCGATTGTTGTCAACCATGGGCCAAACTGGTCGGCAGTTGGCAATCAGGCACTGCGTTGGGGCGGGCGTGCTCTTGTCGTGGCGGACCCGCTGGTGCATGGCGTCGTGGCAGGCACCAACACGCCGGCCTCAGCCCCATGGCATGAGCGTTGGACCGCGGGCATCACCGCCGCTGCGCAGCGTGCGGACAACGTGGTGGTGGCGGGCGGCTCAGGCGTTGCGGCCGGAACTTTGACAGTGGGCACGGGCCCCGGTGCCTTTGCCATCGGTGCCGGCACGGCGGTGGCCGCCGGCACCGCCTATGAGGACACGGCGGTGGACCGCTGGGTGGACCGCCAGGTAGCCCGGGCCGAGCCTGTGATTGGCGCGACGCTCCGTGGTGTAGACACCGGCGCGCGGTATGTCGGGCGCACGGCCACGCAGGCTGCGGACTACGTTGCAAACTCCTACGTCGGGCAACGCGCGTCAGATGCTGCGTCCGCGGTGTCGTCGGGGTGGAACTCTCTGACCTCCTCGGTTGGCAACCTCTTCAGCCGGCCCGCGCAGCCCGCCGAGGTCTGGTCGGGATCGCGCAGCCCTTTGCGCAGCGGCTCGCTGACAGCGCCGACACCACTTGCGACGCCGAGCGAAACCCGGACGTCCTCCAGCGGCGGGCTGCGCGGGTTGCTGGGACTTTAGCGGCGATCTCATGGGCACGGGGCTCACAACGACGTCGGGGAGCACGGCCCATGAGCGTTGAGGCCCCCGAATACTACCTGATCGATTTCGACTGGGACCCTCACCTGCAGTGGTCCCTGAGCCCTGAGGCAGCGGAGGCCGTCCTTGACACGTGGGTCGCGCAGATGCCGGAGCGTGCCGGCAAGCTGATGCATTTTCTTGGCACGGAGGGTTTTATCCGCTCGCCTGAGCGATTCGATGCGGATGAATTGGACAATCTGGAAAGCTTCATCATCAATCACTGCGATCTCTATCAACACCCGAAGGATCAAGAGTATTATCTGACCGATTTCAGTTTCGAGATTTGCAAGGACACGGCAGCGCTGATCGGATCGCTGTGTCAGGACCGGGTGCCGGAGCTGAAGTGGTCGTTGAACCGAGACTGGAACAGCGGGACGATGTACCAGTCCATAGGCATGAGCTCGGTCATCGACGGGGATCACATCCCGCTTCTGCCGCTGGTCTGTGATTTCGGCCGCGAAGCGCTTCGGACCAAACGGAAATTCCTCGGTGCCTTCCGACGGCAGAGGCGTGGGTTTCTGACCAAGATGTTGCTGTTGATCAGCTATGAGCAGGAGGCGCAAGCGTGATGCCGGACGCGCGCACATCGGCAGGCAAGGTGCCCGAATACTACCTGATCGATTTCGACTGGGACGGCTATACGCAATGGACTTTGCGGCCTGATGAAGCTGATGCCCTGCTGGAGACCTGGGTCGCGCAGATTCAGGAGCGTGCGGGTAAGCTGATGCATTTTCTCGGCGCCGAGGGGTTCACCCGCACCCGCGAGCGCTTCGATTCCGATGAATTGGACAATCTGGAGCGATTCATCGTCAACCATTGCGACCTCTATCAGCACCCGAAAGATCAGGAATACTATCTGACGGACTTCAGCTTTGAGATCTGCAAGGATACGGCTGCGCTGATCGGATCGCTCTGTCAGGACAGGGTGCCCGAGCTGAAGTGGTCTTTGAACACGGATCGTAACAGCGGGATGATGTACCAGTCGATTGGAATGCAGTCGGTGATCGATGGGGATCACATTCCGCTTCTGCATCTGGTCTGCGAGTTTGCAGAGGAAGCCTTGCGGAAGCGGCAGAAATTCCTCGGCGCCTTCCGCAAGCAGCGGCGGGGATTTCTGGTAAAGCTGCTGCTGCTGGTCGGCTATGAGCAGGAGGTGCAGGCGTGATGTTCGACCGTTTCGTTCGGTGGATCTTGCGGCCTCTCCCCAGACTCGTCATGGGGACCCTCCTCAGCATCATGTGGGTCGTCAACATCTGGCTGACCGGTCCGGAACTGGACATGATCCTGGTGCTGATCATCATGATCCTGGGGACGATCTATGCGGGCCTGGAGTGGCGCGGGCACCCGGGCATTCCTCCACGCGAGCAAAGAGAAATCTCGCCCTGGCTTTTGGCTTTCATCGGGGGCGCTTTGGGTCTCGCCGCGCTGTTCGCCGTTTTGGGAGGCTAATGCGCCTTCTGACGGGCCAGCACTGCGCTTGCGGAATCGAGATCGAAGCGGCGCAGGATCTCGTTGTAACCGCGCAGCCCGTCTCCTCCACCCTCGAAGGCGAGGCGGTGATCCAATAAGTCGCCGCCACGCATATCGCGCAGGCACATCACATCGGGGCTGAGCTCGGAGACCAGCATGATCATCGGCAAAGGACTGTCCGAGGCGTAATGTACGCCGAACTCCATCCTGATGTTTTCGACCTGGACACCGATGCCGAAGAAGGCGCCGGTCAGCAAGTCGTTGATCCGAAGGGCGAGATCGACGACCCCGCCGATGTCTTCCGGATCGATCAGGTTGAAGGCAAGCAGATGGCTTTCCGAGACCCGTGTGGGCCGTTTGCCGGCGCTGTCGGGACGCACGAAGAACTCCACCAGCGGCGGCATCAGCTGGTGACCTTGGTTGAGCCCGAACTCCGAAACAAGATCGCCCGTCGCGCAGTTGCACGCCCGCAGATCGAAGGGCAGTTGCACCGTTTCGAAGACCGCCTGTGTCGCCGGACCACCACGCCCTGCGAAATGTGTGTTGATACCGTTCTGGCGGAGAAACTGGTGCAGGTGCACGGATATAGCGGTTGCGATCGGCGCTTTGCCCGGCAGCGTCCTGCGTTCGAGCGCTGGGTAGCTGACAACCTGATCTGAGGTTTCTACAACCGGACCATCAGCCTGTGCCGAAAAGACCCGGATGTCATCCAGCTCGATTTGGTCGTCGGGCATAACTGCTTGTCCCCTACCGTCCCTCGTATCTCGAGGGTTAGGGGCCCGGCCCTCACCCGACAAGCCTTGCGCTCGAACGCCCTCGCATACGGCGGATTGCAGCGCAAAGGCGTGTGTGCCCTCGCTGTGCTGAACGTCTCGCATCAAGTTATCCGGCGGCGGGTTTCTCCGCCTCGAACTCGATTGCGGCCTGGGTGTCTCCGGCAATCGCGCGCTCGAAGGCGGAGAGCCGTTTGTAGATCGACATCAGCTCGACGATGGTGGTCCAGGACATCACGAGGAACTGGAAGGAGTTCTCCACCCGCTGGAAGGCCCGAAGGATCTGCTGCATCACGCCAAGGGTCACGCCCGCGCTGATGATCGTGGGCCCAAGCGCGATATAGGGCAGGATCACCCCGGCCTGCAGGTAGGAATACCGCACAACGTTGAAATAGAGATAGTTGAGGTACAGCCGGAAGTAGTTCTTTCGGACATTCGAGAAGAGCTCGGTCAGCGTCGGCGGGCGCGCACGCTCTTCGTTGTCCTCACCCAGCACCAACTCCTTGCGGAAGGCCGCCTCGACCCGCTGGTTGCGGAATTCGAGCCCGGGCAGGCGCCAGCCCGCCAGCCCCAGGAGCGTGGTCCCGACGACCGACCACAGGATGGCGACGAAAACCAGCGCCTGCGGAACCTCACCCACGACCGGCAGTTCGGTCACATAAGAGGATAGTCCCCAGAGGATCGGCAGGAAGGCCAGCAGGGTCATGACCGCATCGATAAAGCGTGATCCCAGCGACTCCATGATCCGTGCAAAGAGCATCGTGTCTTCCTGGATGCGCTGCGAGGCGCCCTCGATATGGCGGATCTTGGGCCACATGGCGACGTAGTAGTCATTCATCGCCGTGCGCCACCGGAAGACGTAGTGCGAGGTGAAGAAGGCCACCACCACGGCAGTGATGATGAAGACCATCGCGATCTTCAGGAAGGTGGCCAGTTGACCGTAGTAGTCGGCCGCGCTCACCGCCTCTGGGTCGGCCAGCGCCTGCTGCACGGTGTCGTAGAAGGTGCCGAACCAGGCGTTGATCATCACGTCCAGTTGCACCTGGAACCAGGTGGCAAAGACGATCAACGCCGACCCCGCAACGGACCATTTGGCCCAGCGGTGATTGGACTGGCGCAGCCAGTAGAGCACGAAAGCGCCATAGGACAGAGCGGTGTACTCATAGAGCCAGACCCGGTTCGGATCCCATCCGAAAAGCCCGGCAATCCCCAACGGGTCCTCCCAGTCGCTGAACTCGATATGCCATAGGGCGATACAGATCATCGACCAGATCACCGCCGTGAGGAGGAACTTCTTGGGGTTCGGGAAGAAGGAGTGAAACATGATGCGATGCTCTATCTGGATGTGGAGGCGCGGGCGGCTTTCGCCATATCGACCAGGCGGGGGCGCAGGTCGTCGGCAGAGGTCAGGGGCGGATCGAACCAGACCCGCGCGACGCTGTCGGAGGAAATCAGGTCGAGACCTTCGAGGTCGATGCAGGCAAGCTGCCATTTGCTGCCGGCCTGCCCGGCGTGCTCCCGCGCGTAGAGCGCGATGGCGTCCGCATGGTCTTCGTTCATATGAGCCACGGCGCCCTGCTCCATGGCGTCGAGCGCGGGATCTGTCGGCGCGCAGAGATCTTCGGGGGTGAGCTGGTAGGCCTTGCCGAAGCCGCCATTGAACGACGCGCCTTCGATCTGAAGCCGCCAGAAGGCGAAGTCACCAAAATCAGCATAGAGCGCGGCTTTCGGGTGCCGAGCCAGGAACCGGGCGCGCAGCAAAGCTCGGCTTTCGTCGGCGATGCGCTGGGCGCGGCCGAAAACGGTGATCCGCGGATGCGCAAGCGGGTCGCCCTTGCCAGGTTCGCCCAGCAGCACCGAGGCGCGCGGGTCGGCTTCGAGCGCGCCGAAATGGCCGGACAGCTGCGAGATCAGAAACAGGGGCTGCCCTGCACTGTCCGTGGCCACCGAGATCCGGCTGGCCATGGGGATGCCGGAGGCCGGGTCGAGTGTCGCAAGTGCTGCGTGCCGCGCGCTGCGCAGGAAGGTCTTGGCGGTGCGCCTGACCGCCGCATCAACCGGCTGAAGCACGTTCTTTTCCGTCACGCGACCTCCGGCAACGACCCTCTGACATCGGGACTGTCGCAGGTCTGCCCGAACTCGTAAAGCGGCGAGGTCGCACGTGATGGTGATTGGGGGCCAATCGAAGGCGAACGCCGGATCGGGCGGCAGAGCTGCGGCCCTCGCGACGCATACTGGTTTCGTTGGGAACCAACAAAGGTTCCGCGTTGCGACCGACATCCGAGCATATGCCACCGGCCGGTTCGTGCCGGGCGCTTGGCTTGGGCCGGTGCCGCGCTGGTTTTGCGGGGCTTGATCTGCTAAGGTCTGAACATTCAAAACGCGATCTGGGTGCTGCGCGCATTCGGAGTTGGGTCTGCTTATTCTTCGCGGACCTTGTCTCTCGACAACCGATCCATTGCAGCCCTCCGCGGTCGCCAAGTCATTTTTCCAAAGGAGTTTTTCCATGAAGCCCATTCTGTCTGCAACAGCTCTTCTTCTTGTATTGACGGCCTGCGCGCCATTGTCCTCGCCCGGCGCCACGACCGAGCGTGCGCTTGCGCGCACCTCGGCGCAGGTCGCGGCCACGGCGACCGATGCAGGTATCGCCACCGATCAGACCGCAACAGTGAGCGCGAGTCGCGCGGACGGCGGTGCGGCGGTGTTCGTGCCCGAGGCCGTGGGCGGCGGTGGGTTCGTCGGTTGGCTCGATCTGCCGCCGGCCCATGCCTGCCGCGGCACTCTGCCGCCGGCAAACTATGCCGTTTCGGCCGAAATCGGCGCCCGAAGCGCTGCGCTCTCGCTGCGCCAGATCGATGGGCCTTCGGGTCTTGCGCCTGTCACTGTGCCTGTCCGCCGGATCAGCAGTGACGCGCCGGTGACGCCGATGGCACGGGTGGCGCTCGGCCCCGACAGCTTTCTGTTGGGCCGGTGGTTCACCTGTTCGGACGGTGTCGGTCATTGCGGCTATGCGCTGACGCTTGATGCGTCGACACCCGGCTGCGGCGGCTGATCAGCGGGAAGGCCGGCCTCACGCCTCCAAGGCGCAGCGGAGGACGTCGTCCACATGCCGGCTGCAGGCGAGCTGCCCGGCCAGTACCGAGGTGACCGGATGCCACTGCGCCGCATCCGCGTCGTCCCGTGCCTGAGCCTCGCCGCGATCATAGGCGCAGAGTACCGCGGCAAGCAGGAAGTGGAACTGCAGCACGCCGTCATGGTCGTGCCGGATCACGTCGATGTTGGTCAGGTAGCGCAGCGGCTGCGCGGTGACGCCGGTTTCCTCCAGAAGCTCGCGCGACGCTGCCGCCAGCGCGGTCTCTCCCGGTTCGACATGGCCGCCCGGAAAACCCCAGAGTCCGGCATCCGGCGGGTTGCGGCGCTGCACGAGAAGCACATGCTCCTCGCGGAGCAGGACGGCGAGGGCGGCAAGTTTGGGCGCAATGGTCATGACGTAGCCTTCTCAGCGGTGCTGGGCCAAAGAGCATCCGATCAGTTCCCCGCATGCAACCTGTTTCTGGCGCGCGCTTGGCGGTATGTCAGGGCACTCCGGCCGAAAAAAGCGGCGTCGAGGCGGCAATCGACCACGCGAGGATGATCCCGGATGCGATGGTAGAGCCGAGCGTCCCGGTCTGCCTCTCGATCCAGCGCGCCATGGTTCCATAGACGGCGATGAACAGAACGAACACAGGCAGCACTGTGAAAAGCAGGCCGATGTCGGCCACGTTCAGCACCATCGCCGCGAGCAGCGTGGCCAGAAAGGGAAGGCGCAGCAGCGTCCGCATCACGCTGTGCCGGCCCTGGACCATGGCCCGGTCGGCGGCGGCGAAGAGCAGCATTGCCGGCAGAAGCGCCAGCATCAGCGCACCGCGTGGACCGCTGGGCCAGAAGGCAGCGGCATAGCGGTCCATGGCCAGACCGAAGACCCCCAGGCCCCAGACAACCAGGACCAGGCCGCCAAGAAGGGCCGGGCCGGACAGGGGGGGCGGACGCCAGCGAAGCGCGGCCAGCGCAACCGCCCCCCAGACGGCAAAGACGGCAAAAAGCGCTGCAAAGCCGCTCAGCCCAAGCATCGGCAAATCGATGAAGGAGGCGAGAGCGGCAAAGGGGGCGGGCAGGGTGGCGGCGAGAATGGCCCGTCGGCGGGTCGGTGGCTCTGGTGCTTGAGGCGCTTTCGGCAGGCTCCGCGCAAGCGGCCAAGTCAGCGCAAAGAGCGCCGCGAGCAGTGCGGCGATCCAGGGGCCGGTAAAGACCGGGCCGCCGGCCCCACCGATCCATCGGGCGGCCTCCTCCATCGTCGTTTTCGACCAAAGAACGCCGACATGGCCCACGACCGGGGCCACGGCGGCGCGCCGTTCGACCGCACCGCGCTGCTGCGTCTGGTTTTCCTCTGCCGCGCCCACCTGCCCCACGACGTCCAGCGCCACCGACCGCAGGCGGTTCTCCTGCGCGCCAGAGATGATCAGCAGCCGCTCGGGCTGCGTGGGCGTGACCGCTTCGGAGTACATCGAGATGGCAACAACGCTGTCCACATCCTGAAGCCGAGCCGCGGCACGGACCACAACGTCGGTCGCCATCGAGTGACCCAGCAGGGCGACCCGGTTCAGCCCCGTCACTGCGCGGGCTTCAGCTACCACATCGAGGGTCTGGAGGACGAGGTCCTCGGTCGTCCCGGTGAGCGAGGTGATGTCCGGCGACAGGAGGCCCGTGTGCCGACCATGCCCGAAAAAGTCGAAGGCCACCACGTTGTGCCCGGACTTCGCCAGCGTGATCGACAGCGCCTCCATCATCTGTCGCGAGCCGGCGAAGCCATGGGCAACGACCACCAGCAGATCGTCGCTCTGCTCGGATTGATAGAGCGTTGCCGGCGTCTCCCCGAGCAGATGCGGGGTGATGTCGAGCCCGGTCCGCGCATGCTCCAGCCGCATGAGCGACAGCACCGCAAGGCTGACGGCGACAAGGGCGACGAGAACGCGAAGGCGGGAGGCGGACATATCGCCTTATATGGGGCGGTGATCGAGCCCGGCGAGCCGGGCGGCGGCGACCTGCCTTGCGCCCATCGGCGCTGCGCCGTGTCAGAGGCGATCGCGACGGACTGCGGCCCCGCAGCAGATTGCAGGGCCGCCTGGCCTCGCGTCAGTCGTTGGCCTCGGGCGGCAGAAAATCGACGTCATGCTCGGCCGAGATCTTCACGACGGCCTCCACATCGGTCATCTCGTGCAGCTCGTCGAAGAGCTCCTTCAGCTTGCCGGCCGGCGACACCCAGAACAGGGCTCGGGCCGGTTTGTCGGACTTGTTGAAATACCCATGCGGCACACCTTTCGGCATCCGCACCAGATCGCCCGCCTTTGCCTTCGACCAGACACCGTCGAGCTTGAGATCGAGCTCGCCCTCCTGCACCAGGATGAATTCATCCTGTGTGGGGTGAATATGCACAGGCACGTGCTGCCCCGGTTCGGAGTTCGTCTCGAAAGCGAAGGTGCTCTCGCACCACGCCTTGATGTAATAGATCTGCCCGAGGATGTTGAGCTCGGTGCCTTCGCCGTTGCGGGTGATCCCGCCGTCAAGTTCTGGCATTTTTGGTGTCCTTCCCTTCGTGTGGTTGCGCTGGCTGCGCCTGATATCATCTCATGTCCGTCGATGGGCGCGCGGGGCCCCGTTACTCTGCCCGATACTGGGGACATGAGGCGAGGAACGCGCCGTAGGCCCGGTAGTCGGGATAGCTGAATTGTTCGGCAAGCGGGTTGGACCGCTTGCGTTTGCGGGCGCCCATGTCGGCGAGCAGCTCATCGAAATGCTTGAAATGGAAAGGGGCCGAGCACAGCCCGCCGTAGACCTGCGCGGCCGGGCGTTCCCTGCGCCGCCAATCCAGCATCATCTCGATGTTCGCCTCCATCTCGGCCGCGCTTGGCTGCCGGGCCAGCTGGCCGTCAGCATAGCGGACCAGCCAGTTTGCGATCATCTCGGCAGAGAGCACCGTGCAAAAGGAGGAGTTGAACCCGACAAACCCCATATCGGGCAGATCCGGGTTCACTGCCAGCCGGTAGGTCCGGTACTGGCCGTCAGGTTCGATCAGCTTGTCCTGGAACTCTTGCGGCAGGTAGGGCACGCCCAGCTTCCAGCCGACGGCGAGGATGGCCACATCCACCTCCAGCCGCGCGCCACCGGTCAGGTGGACGGTCATTCCGTCATAGTGCGCGAAGGTGCCCTGATGGTTCCTGATCGTGCCAGCCTTAAGAGCCTCGAAGAGCCCCGGTGTGACGATGGGAACGGAGCAGGAGACTTCCTTCTCGATTGGGACCTTGGGCACCAGCCCGAACTTCTTCAGACCGAGCTGGGCCTTCAGAAGCGCTTCAAGACCGCGGAAGTTGACCCAGACCAGAGGTTTCAAGAGCGCTGCAATCGCGCGCTGGAGCGCGGTCTTGCCCCAGGCGTTGAACTGCTGCTCCTGGGCGCGCATGTAGAGCAGCCGCTTGAAGTTGATGCCCGCGACGAAATAGGGCACCCGCCAGACCGGCTCCAGATAGACCCAGTCGACCGAGGCTGCGCCGCCGCTGGCCGCGTTCACCGCGATGTCGGTCGCCGATTTCGACCCGCCGAGCACAACGACGCGTTTGCCCTCGATCATCGCGGGGTCGGTGTACTCCGACGAATGCAGGACCCGCCCGCCCGCGGCCTCGAAGCTCTCCTGCCCGGGGTGCGTGATGACGTTCTTGTCTGAAAACTGCCCGGTGGCAACGACAACGAAATCGAACGCCTCGGTCCACTCCCGGCCTTCAGCCTCAAGCGTGAGGGTCCAACCCGGCCTGCGCGGCTGCATCGATTTAACGGTGGTGTTGAGCCGGAAGAGCTGGTGCAGCCCGTGTTTCTCCGCGTAGGACGCAAGATAGGCGTGGACCTGCGGTCCTTTCGGCCATTCGGGGTAGTCATCCGGCATCGGATGGTCGGTGAAGCAGTAAAGGTCCTTGGGCGATTGTGTCTGCACGTCGGGGTAAGAGCGGCTCGGCTCCCAGACACCGCCGAAATCATGGGTGCGCTCGAACCCCGTGACGTGATGCCCGCGTTCGCTGAAGGCCTTGGCCGCGGCGAGGCCCGAGACCCCGCCGCCGATGATTGCGACGGTCTTCCGTTTGACCATCGGGGTCTAAGCCCCGGTCCGAGGCAGCAAGAAGGGCAAAGCCCGGCCCGCGCCGACCGCTCTCAAATTCCTGTTCAAGATCGCCATGGCGCACCCCCCGATTGCATCGCTGCGCTCGACCATGCCGCAGGGTGCCGTTGCGCTCAATCCGGATTGCGAGTCGAAAACATCGCGCTTGAACCACCGTGCGGGTTGACTAAGCTTGGCCTCCATGGGAGCGAACGACGCTTTTTTGCAGTCCTACCGGGTTCTGCGAACACAGGATCTGGACGAGGCCCGCCATGCGGTGGCAGCGCGCTATTGCGATCACAGGCTCGATCTGCAGCGCGGGCGGCAGCTGGATGTCCGTTACAATCATGCGCGCGGAGAACATATCTCGCTCAACCTTCTGGGCTATGGCGGCGATGTGGAGATCGACCCGGGCGCGTTGCAGAGCTTCTACCTTGTGCAGCTGCCGCTGGCGGGTTTTGCGCGGGTTGTCCACCGCTCCGAAGAGATCGACGCCTCCCCCCTGTGCGGCACGATCCTGAACCCGGACCGGCCCACGCAGATGGCATGGGGCGCAGATTGCACCAAGCTGATGCTGCAGATCGACAGCGCGTTTCTGCGCTCGGTGGCGCGGGACAGCCTTGGGGTTCCGCTGCCGGGGCCTGTGCGCTTTGCACCTCGGATCGACATGGCGCGGCCCGGTGGCCGGTTGCTGAAACGCCATGCGATGGCTGTTGCGGCAGCGATCGAGGCCGGGACGCTGTCCCTCTGCCGCAAGAATCTTCAACTGCTCGCCACCGAACGGGAGCTCGTCCAGACCCTTCTGGAGCATCAGCCAAGCAATATCTCGCATTTCCTGGCGGCCTTTCCCCGGTCGGTCGCGCGCCATCAGGTGCGCCGGGCGCAGGCGTTCATCCATGCTCATTTCGCAGAGGACATCCGGCTCGAAGACATCGCGCGTGCGGCGGGGCTGCATCCGCGCAGCTTGCAAATCGGGTTTCGCGACGCGATTGGCGTCTCTCCCACCACCTATCTTCGAAATCTGCGGCTCGATACGGCCCTGTTTCACCTGTCGCGCCGCGCAAACCGGCCGCGGGTGACGGAGGTCGCCCATGACTGCGGCTTCGGCCATTTGGGTCGTTTTGCCCGGGACTTCCGGGCCCGCTTCGGGCAGTCTCCGCGCGACTGGCGCGACAGTTGATGTGTGTCAGGCCGCGACGTCTGCGTCGACGGCCTCCGCAAAGGACTTGAAGAACTTGGCCGCAAGCTTCTTCGCCGTGCTTTGAATGAGCCGGCTGCCCAGCTGTGCCAGTTTTCCGCCGATCACGGCCTTCGCCTCATAGCGCAGCTGCGTCGTCGTCTCATCGAGCGCGGTCAGCGTGACATCCGCCCCGCCCCTGGCGTGGCCCGCCGCGCCGCCATTGCCCTGACCGGTCAGGGAAAACGCATCGGGCGCCCCGGTCTTGTCGAGCACCACGTTGCCGCTGAAGCGGGCCTTGACCGGCCCGACCTTGAGCACGACCTTGGCTTCCAGTTCGGTGTCGGAGTGCTGGATGAGCTCCTCGCACCCCGGAATGCAGCGTTGCAAAACCTCCGGATCGTTCAGCGCGGCATAGACCTGATCCTTGGGGGCCTGGATGATGATGTCGTCGGTGAGTTCCATGGGGTGTCCTTTCAGAAACAGGCGGATTTGGGTATGCGCAAGCCGGGGCGTCAGCCATCCTGCGCGCTCACGTGGTGCCGCCGCAGCTGCACGAGTTCTGCGAGGATCGAGAGCGCGATTTCCTCCGGGGTCACGGCGCCCAGATCGAGCCCGGCCGGGGCCTTGACCGCATCGATGGCTGTGCGCTCTACCCCGGTCTCCTCCAACCGCCGCGCAAGCGTGGCGAACTTTCGTGCGCTGCCGACGAAGGCCACATGCTCGAAAGCTTCGGCCAGCACGCAGCGCAGCGCATCGAGGTCGCCTTGCCCCTGGGTCGCAACGACCGCGACACGCCGGTGGCCCGGGCTCTGAGCATCCGGCACCGTCGCCGTGACCGACCAGTGGAACTGCGGCGCAAGCGCGCTGAGCGCCTGGGCAACGGGCGAGGTGCCGAGCACCACAAGCGCGGGCATCGGCAGGCAGGGTTCGATGAAGATGTCAACCGTCCCGCGCGAAGGGCAACCGTTCCGGGCGAAGCGCATCCCGTCGATCTCGTCGCCCGCGGCGACGCCCTTCTCGGCCAGCAGCTCCTCCGGCGCAACGGAGACGAGCTGCGGCGTGCCATCCTGCAGGGCTTGCAGGGCCGCCCGTTTCACCGCCCCGCGCGTGCAGCCGCCGCCGAGCCAGCCATGCAAGATCGTGCCGTCCGCGCTGAGCAGCGCCTTGGCCCCCGGTTTGGCGGCCGTCGCACCAGCGGTGCGCACAATCGTGGCGAAAGCAAAGGGTTCCTCGCGGGCGCGCATCGCGCGGGCGGCCTCTGCCAGGTCGGTATCCAGTATCTCTGCCGGGCTCATAGCGTCACCAGATCGCGTTCAAGCGCTGCAAGCTCGTCGAGCGTATTGGCGGCCTTGAACAGATCCACATGCGGCAAGGCCGCAGCCATGCCCTCGGCCACCGGGGCGTAGTCGCGCCATCCTTTCAGCGGGTTCAACCAGATGATCGTGCAACCGCGTTTGCGCAGCTTGGCGAGGGCGGCGGCGAGCGTTTCGGGCGGGCTGGTGTCGTAGCCGTCCGAGAGGATCAGCACCACGCTGCGCCCATCAACGAACCGCCGGGCATAGGTGTCGGCGAACCGGGCCAGCGACGGCCCGATCCGCGAGCCGCCGCCAAAGCCGTCCGCCATCAGCGACATGCGGCCAATCGCACGCAGGGCGTCCTTGTCGCGCAGCGCCTCGGTGATCCGGACCAGCCGCGTGTGGAAGAGATAGGCATCGGCCGCGCTGTCAGCGCGCATCAGCCCGGCAAGAAAGGCGAGGAAAACCTGCGCGTAGACGCTCATCGAGCCGGAGACATCGCACAGTGCCACGATCTTGCGCGCGCGATCCGGGCGGCGCTTGCGCAACAGGCGGATCGGCTCTCCGCCGGTGGCAAGGCTGTGGCGGATGGTCTTGCGAAAGTGCAACCGGTCACCTTTGCGCGCGGCGATACGGCGCCGCGACCGCCGATCGCGCAGGGCGGCGCCCAGACGGCGGGCAATGTCTTCGGTCGCGGAGATCTCATCCGGACGGACCAGATCGCGCAGATCCCGGCGCGAGAGCGTGCGCCGCTCGGTGGCGATCAGCTTGCCGGTGCCATCGCTGTCGCTGGCCCCACCGGTGTCATCGGGCGCGGTGGCCGACCCGGTTGTGTCCTCCGCCACGCCGGAGCCGTCCCGCGAGGAGCGGACGCCGTCCTGCCGGCTCTCGGTGCGGTTTGGCACGATCTTCTGTTTCACCCGGCCCGCATCCAGCCAGAAGCTGTCGAAGAGCGTGTCGAAGCGCTCCGCCTCCTCCTTGCAGCCGGTGCAGACCGCACGCAGGGCGCGGCGGCAGTCTTCGGGCTGTGCCGCGGTGACCTCGGCCAGGGCGGCGAGGGCTGTCTCCGTTTCGGCCACACCAAGCCGCAGGCCATTTTCCCGCAGGTGCGCCATGAAGCCTGCAACCCGCGCCGCCGGTCCGGGATCGCGCGCGGCGAAGCGGGTGACCCGGCTCATGCGGCCCGCCCGGCGATGCGGCTCGCCACCTCGGGGGTGATCTGTGCCTGATCGCTCTGTGTCTTGAGCAGGGTGGTCAGCGTGGTGTGCAGAATCGCCGGGTCAGAAGTCAGATCTGCAATGCCCAGCCCCATGAGTGCCGCCGCGAAGTCGAGCGTCTCGGCAATGCCGGGCGTCTTTTCCAGCGGCTCTTCGCGGAGTTTCTGCACAAAACCCACGATCTGGGCGGCGAGCCGCGCCTCGACCTCCGGGCAGCGCGCCTTGAGGATCGCAAGCTCGGTCGCGCGGTCGGGGTAATTCACCCAAGTGTAGAGGCAGCGCCGCCGCAGCGCATCCGACAGATCGCGGGTGCCGTTCGACGTCAGGATGACAATGGGCCTGCTGGTGGCTGCGATTGTGCCCAGTTCGGGCACCGAGACCTGATAGTCGGATAGGATTTCGAGCAGGTAGGCCTCGAATTCCTCGTCGGCGCGGTCGATCTCGTCGATCAGGAGGACCGGCGGCACCTCCTGCGAGATCGCAGCGAGCAAAGGGCGCTCGAGCAGGAAGTCCCGCGAGAAGATGCGTGCTTCGACCGATGCACCTGTCTCGCCGTCCTCGGCAGCCGCTCGGATGCTGAGAAGTTGGCGCTGGTAGTTCCACTCATAGATCGACTGCGCCGCGTCGAGCCCCTCGTAGCACTGCAAGCGGATCAGCCGAGTGTCCTTCACCGCCGCCAACGTTCGTGCGATGTCGGTCTTGCCGACGCCTGCAGCCCCTTCCAGCAGCAGCGGGCGTCCGAGCGACAAGGCGAGATGCAGGGCCACGGCCAGATCGTCGGAGGCGATGTAGCCCTGCGTTCCGAGGGCGGCTTTGAGGTCGGTCCAGCTCATGACGGTCTCCGCAGGGCAGGCGAGGCCCGCCCCGCCATGGCGCTACGCATGCAGGCCCAGCTCATGCGCCGTTCTCCAGATCCGCCAGTGATCGTGCGGCATATTGGTGTGGCGCAGGCCGAAGGCGCGGAAGGCGTCGTGCACGGCGTTCGAAAAGGCCGGCACACCGCCCACATGGGGGCTTTCGCCCACACCCTTCGCGCCGATCGGATGATGCGGGCTGGGCGTGACGGTGTAATCGGTCTCGTAGTTCGGCACTTCCCATGCGGTGGGCAGGAAGAAGTCCATCAGCGTGCCCGTTTTCACGTTGCCCATATCGTCGTAGGCGATCTCCTGACCCATCGCCACGGCAAGCGCTTCGGTAAGGCCGCCGTGCACCTGGCCTTCGATGATCATCGGGTTGATCCGCGTGCCGCAATCGTCGAGCGCGTAGAAGCGGCGAATATCGGTGACGCCGGTATCCACGTCGATGTCCATGACGCAGACATAAGCGCCGAACGGGTAGGTCATATTGGGCGGATCGTAGTAGCTGACCGCTTCGAGGCCAGGTTCGATACCTGGAATGGCCTGGTTGTAGGCGGCGAAGGCGATCTCCTTCATGGTCTTGAACCGCTCGGGCGCGCCTTTCACCACGAAGCGGTCCACGTCGAATTCCACGTCGTTGTCGTGGACTTCGAGCAGGTAGGCCGCAATCATCTGCGCCTTGGCGCGAATCTTGCGGCCCGCCATGGCCGTGGCGGCACCCGCCACCGGCGTGGAGCGCGACCCGTAAGTCCCGAGCCCGTACGGCGCCGTATCCGTATCGCCCTCCTCGATGGTGATGCTGTCGGCGGGCAGGCCGATTTCCGAGGCGAGGATCTGTGCGAAGGTCGTCGCATGCCCCTGACCCTGGCTGATCGTGCCAAGCCGCGCGATCGCCGACCCCGTGGGATGGATCCGAATTTCGCAGCTGTCGAACATGCCGAGGCCCAGGATGTCGCAGTTCTTGACCGGCCCGGCGCCGACGATTTCGGTGAAGAAGCTGAGACCGATGCCCATCAGCGAGCGTGTCTTGCCGGCCTTGAAATCTGCGATCCGCTGCGCCTGTTCGGCGCGCAGACCCTCGTAATCGACCGCCTTCAGCGCCTTCTCCCAGGCGGTGTGATAGTCGCCGCTGTCGTATTCCCAGCCCAAAGCGGCCGTGTAGGGGAACTGCTCCTTGCGAATGAAATTGACCCGCCGCAACTCGGCCGCATCCATGTTGAGCTCGATGGCCAGCACCTCGATCATCCGCTCGATGAAATAGACCGCCTCGGTCACCCGGAAGGAACAGCGATAGCTGACGCCGCCCGGCGCCTTGTTGGTGTAGACCCCGTCTACTGCCAGATAGGCGGTGGGGATGTCATAGGACCCGGTGCAGATGTTCATGAAGCCCGCCGGGAACTTCGTGGGATCGGCGCAGGCATCGAACCCGCCGTGATCGGCCGTCACGTGGCAGTGCAGCCCGGTGATCTTGCCCTCCTTGGTGGCCGAGATCTTACCGGTCATCCAGTAGTCCCGCGCAAAGGCAGTGGTCATCAGGTTGTCCATCCGATCCTCGATCCACTTCACCGGTTTGCCCGTCACGATCGAGGCCACGACCGAGCAGACGTACCCCGGATAGGCGCCCACCTTGTTGCCGAAGCCGCCGCCGATGTCGGGCGAGATCACGCGGATGTTGTGCTCCTCGATCCCGGAGATCAGGCTGACGACCGTGCGGATCGCATGCGGGGCCTGGAACGTGCCCCAGAGCGTCAGCTTGCCGTTGACCTTGTCCATCGAGGCCACACAGCCGCAGGTCTCCAGCGGACAGGGGTGTGTGCGGTGGTAGTACATGCTCTCCTCGGCCACGACCTCGGCATTGGCGATCACCTCCTCGGTCGGATCCTTGTCGCCCGCCTCCCAGGTGAAAATGTGATTGGCATGCTTGCGCGGACCATGCGCCCCATCCGGCAAAGACCCGTCTTCGGCCACCAGATCTTCGCGCAAAACCACGTCGGATTTCAGCGCCTCGAACGGGTCGACGATCACGGGCAGCTCCTCATAATCCACCTCGACCAGTTCGATGCCGTCAGCTGCGGCATAGCGGTCTTCGGCGACCACGAAGGCCACTTCCTGACCTTGGAACAGGACTTTGCCATCGGCCAGCACCATCTGCTTGTCACCGGCGAGCGTCGGCATCCAGTGCAGGCCCAGAGGCTCGAGATCTTTCGCCGTCAGCACGGCAAGTACGCCCGGGACCTCCAGAGCGGCACTGGCGTCGATGCTCTTGATCCGGGCGTGGGCATAGGGTGAGCGCACGAAATCGCCGAAGATCATGCCATCGAGCTTGATGTCATCGACATAGTTGCCCTTGCCCTGGGTGAAGCGCGCATCCTCGACCCGCTTGCGCGAGCAGCCAAGGCCCTTGAGGTTCGCGACCCGATCTTCGCGGTTCTCTACGTCGTCCTTCATTCTGCGGCCTCCACTTCTTTTTTGGATCCTGCCGCTTCGCGACCTGAGGACCCTGCTGCATTCATCTCGGACGCGGCGGCCTTGATGGATTTCACGATGTTCTGATAGCCGGTGCAGCGGCAGAGGTTGCCCGCCATCCCAAACCGGATCTCTTCTTCCGTAGGGTCCGGGTTTTCTTCGAGCAGCTTCATCGCCCGCGTGATCATGCCGGGCGTGCAATAGCCGCATTGCAGCCCATGGTGTTCCTTGAAGGCCGTTTGCAGCGGATGCAGCGTGTCCGGTCCGCCTATGCCCTCGATGGTGGTCACGTCGGCACCGTCGGCCTGGGCCACGAACATCGTGCAGGCCTTTACCGATTTGCCGTTCAACGTGACCGTGCAGGCCCCGCAATGCGAGGTTTCGCAGCCGATATGCGGGCCGGTGATATTGAGCCGCTCACGCAGTGTGTAGATGAGAAGCTCGCGCGGCTCAGCCAGGAATTCCTCCGGCTTGCCGTTCACGGTCAGCTTGATGTGCATTTTCTTCGACATGTGGATTTCCTTCATTGCCCTTGCGCTCGGCGGTTCGACTGTCCTTGCCGCCGTGCCGCCAGCGGGGCTTTGGATTATGCGCGCGCCCAGGCGCGTTCGATGGCGCGGTTCAGGATGACGCCGGCAACATGGATCTTGAATGCGACCGGCCCACGGTTGTCTTCGGTGGGATCGATGTCGCCCAGCATCGCGGCGACGGCCGCGGCGCGCGCTGCATCGTCGAGGGATGTCCCGATGAGCGCCGCGCCCGCTGCGTCTGAGTAGACGGGCGTGTCGCTGAGGTTGGTCATCGCAATGCTCGCAGCGGTACAGGTGCCGCCGTCCTTCACGATCTGTACAGCCGCCGCAGCGGTCGCATAATCGCCGATCTTGCGTTTCTGTTTTTCGTAAGCGTACCCGCCGCGGGGCACGGGGATGGTGACCGCGGTGAGCACTTCATCGTCCTCGCGCGCCGTCATATATGCGGCTTCGTAAAAGTCGCGCGCAGGCACGTCCCGTGTGCCCTCTGGCCCGACCAAGGTGAAGACGGCATCGAGACACTGCATGAGCCCGGGCATGTCGTTGCCGGGATCGCCATTGGCGACATTGCCGCCCACGGTGCCCATGTAGCGCACCTGAGGATCGGCGATCTGAAGCGCTGCCTCGCGCAGGATCGGCGCGCGTTCCGCAAGCTTCGCATCGCCGATGATGTCATGCTGCGTCACCATCGCGCCGAGGCGAATGGTGTTGTCGCTGTGGGAAATGCCGGTCAACCCCGCGACGTCCTGAAGATCGATAAGATGTGGCACGTCGGCCATGCGCAGCTTCATCATGGGGATCAGGCTGTGACCACCCGCCATTACCCGCGCCTCGTCGCCATGTTCGGTCAGAAGTGACAGCACCCCGTCCAAATCCTTGGGGCGATGATACTCGAATGCCGCTGGAATCATCGGCTCTCCTCCCTTCAAGCAAATGTTCTGGCTGACATCAGGAGGACACAGGCGCCCGGGGCCGGCGCCAGGAAATCAATGAAGCACGGCTCTTTTGCACGAAATGCGCCCTAGCTTGCACGAATTGCGCCCACCTGCGCGCCAAGCGCATCCTGGATTGTCTTCAGCTTCGAGCGACTCACCGGTGCCGGTGGCAGATCCTCGCCCTGGAAGATGCAGCGTCCCTTGTCCTTGCTGCGCTCGAAGCGGGCGACATGGTTGGGGTTCACCAGGTAGCTGCGATGGGTTTGCAGGAAGCCCACGGGCCGCAGACGCTTGGACGCCTCTGTCACCGGCCAGACGCAAAAGAGCTTCTCCTGTCGGGTGTAGACCTGCGTGTAATGGCCGTCCGCCCGCACGAACAGGACGTCCCGCGGGGCGACAAAGATGCGGTTGCCTTCGCGCTCGCAAGGGATCTGTGGCCCTGATCCGCTTTCGGGCCGCGCGGCTTGCGCCGCCGCTGGTTCACCTTGCGCAGGGTCTTTCGGTGCGGCGACCAGATAGGTGACGCTGACCCAGAGGCAGGCACCGAAGATCACGAAGCTGAAGAAGATCACGCCAAGGGCGAGGGTTTCGTTGCTCATTGCCGGCCCGAACTCCGACACGCCGGGCAGGGCGACAAAGCGCGTGCCGGCCATCGCCAGAAAGTGCACCGAGCAGACCGCGACCGCGAAGCAGAGAGTGCCGAGCAGGATGTTGCGGTTGGTCCGCCGCCCGTACGCCACGCCGATTGCAAGGATGCAGAGCCCGATCGCCACAACGGACGAGCCGATCACGCCGAGCGGGGTATAGACCGCCCGGCAGAGTTCCAGCCCCGCCATGCCGATGTAGTGCATGACCAGAACGCCGACCCCCATCACGGCGCCGGCCAGTATCAGGATCGAGCGCCGGCGCTCGGCGAAATGCAGCAGGATCAGGGCCGCGCCGACGATCAGGATCGCGGTGAGCGCCGAAATCAGCGTGATCGCCGCATCGTAATAAAAGAGGATCGGCATCTGCAGCCCAAGCATGGCCACGAAGTGCATCGCCCAGATGCCACCGCCCAGGGCGACGGAGGCCAGCGCAATCGACAGCTTTTTCTGGAACACCGGTTTTGTCGACAGATCTCGCGTCAGCGACAGCCCGGTGAACCCCGCAGCAAGCGCGACAATGCAGGACATGACGACCAGGAATGCGCTATGCGTAAAGGGCAGGTGATCCATGACGACAGGATGCCCAAGGAACAGGCGCTTTGCAAATGAGCAAACCGTGTCCACCCTCTTTGCTCAGCTCCGAGTGTCCTATGGTGGGGTGTTGGTCCAGAGGTCGATCAGCGCTTCGGCCATTCCGACTTTCCGGTCGGCATAGATGGCGACCTGAAGCGCTTCTCTGCCATAGCGGTTGGCCAGCGAAATCAGCGCGCCGCTTTCAATCTCCCCATGCGCCATGCCGAAGGGAAGCCAGCCGACCCCGAGACCCTTGAGCACCAGCTCGCGCGTCCCGCTGGAGAAGGCCGAGACGCTGAACGGCGCAGTGCTGTAGCCGGGTGTTCCGAAGGCGCGCTCCTTCTTTCGAAGGACCTCGCCGAAATAGCTGGTGTCCGGGTAGACGATCGCCGGTGTCTCCGGGGGCACCTCGCCGTTGTCCCGGACCGTGTAGCGCAGCGCCCCTCCGATCACGGGGATCAGATAGTCGTTTCCCCACAGTCCGCGGCGCACCTCGGGGCCGAATTGGAGCGGCCGCACGCTCTCGGCCTCGTAGCAGAGCAACATGCTCGTATCGCCGCGCAGGAACATCGACACACAGTCGCTGAGGTTGCCCGCGCGCAACCGGAACTGCACGCCGGGAAAGCCGTGTTTGGCCCGCAATGCCATATCAGGGAAGGTCGAGCAGGTCGGGGCATGCTGTGCGGCGATGGCGACGGTGGTTTGGGTGGCGTCGAACTGGGCGAGCTTTGTGCGCAACTCCCGCAGCCGTGCCGTCAAGGCGCGGATTTCCGGCTCGTTCGAGCGCAGCGCGGCGCTGATCTCCACCCGATTGGCCTGCCGGTCGAGGACTTTCAGGCCAAGCCAATCCTCGAAGCCTCGGATGCGCCTTGAAAACGCGGGCTGCGTGATGTTCCGGCGCGCCGCCGCCCTCGACATATTGCCTTCCTCGAGCAGCACGAGCACGTCATCCAGCCATTCAAGTTGCATCTCTATCCCTTCTGCTCAAATCAATAGTATGAGCAGCCGTACAAAATTGCACTGTTTTTTTGGATGACCCCATAGGATGCTTTGGCTCGGTGAGAGAGAAGCGAGGTGGCACATCGTGAGCGCAACCGACGAAGCAATGCGGCGAGACATGGCGGGTTCGTCCGATCTGACTGCGAGCCGGTGCAAGGATCTCGCGGTGCGGCTGGCGCAGTTTCCCAGGGTCGCGCTGGGTCACCTGCCGACTCCGCTGGAGCCGATGGATCGCCTCAGCGAGGTTCTGGGCGGCCCGCGCCTTTGGGTCAAGCGCGACGATTGCACGGGGCTGTCAAGCGGTGGGAACAAGACGCGGAAGCTCGAGTTCCTGATGGCCGATGCGCAGCGGCAGGGGGCCGACACCATCATCACCCAAGGTGCGACTCAATCGAACCATGCGCGGCAGACGTCCGCGGCGGCCGCGAAGCTGGGGATGGCCTGTCACATCCTTCTGGAGGACCGAACCGGCTCGAACGATGCGAACTACATCATGAACGGCAACGTTCTGCTCGACCGTCTGCACGGGGCGACGGTGTCGAAGCGCAGCGGTGGCGCGGATATGAACGCCGAGATGGAACAGCTTGCCGACCGGCTGCGGCAGCAGGGCCGTGTGCCTTACATCATCCCGGGCGGAGGATCCAACCCGATCGGTGCGCTGGGCTACGTGAATTGCGCACGCGAGTTGGCCGAACAAGCGAATGCGTTGGGCTTGCGGATCGACGCGCTGATTCATGCGACCGGCAGTTCCGGCACTCAGGCCGGGTTGGTCACCGGCTTGGCGGCCATCCAGAGCGACATCCACCTGCTGGGCATCGGCGTGCGCGCGCCGCAGGACAAGCAGGAGGCGATGGTGTACGATCTGGCGCAGCGCACCGCAGCGCATCTGGGCACGCCGGAGGAGATCGCGCGCCGCGACGTGCGGGCGGATTGCAGCTATGTTGGGCCGGGGTACGGTGTGCCGACGCCGGGCATGGTCGCCGCGCTTAAGCTCTTGGCACAGAGCGAGGGGCTGCTGTTCGATCCGGTCTACTCCGGCAAGGGCCTCGATGGGCTGATCGACCTGATCCGCAAAGGTTATTTCGACGGCATGAGCAATGTCGTCTTTTTGCATACGGGCGGCAGCGCCGCCCTGTTCGGCTATCCTGACAGCTTCGACCTGCCAGGCTATGCCCCATAAACAAAAAAAAGAACCAACAAGGAGACCTGACAAAATGACACTCAAGACCAATCTGATGGCGGCGGCCCTGCTCAGCGTGATCGGCGTCCCGGCCCTCGCCGAAGAGGTGAAGATCGGCGTACCTTCCTGGACCGGGGCGCAGGCCATCGCGCATGTGCTGGGCGAGGTGGTGACCTCGCGCATCGGCGGCACCGTCGAATATGTGCCGGGCAACAATGCCACGATTTTCCAGGCCATGGATCAGGGTGAGGGCGATATCGACGTGCACCCCGATGTCTGGCTGCCCAATCAGGAGAGCTTCACCAAGCAGTATGTGGATGGGGCCGGTACGGTGACGCTGTCGTCGAACCCCTATCAGGGCAATCAGGGTTTCTGCGTCTCGAAGGATTTTGCCGCAGCCAACAGCATCACGGATATTGCCGATCTGGGCCGCCCGGATGTGGCTGCTCTGATGGACAGTGACGGCAATGGCCTCGGCGAGATGTGGATCGGCGCGCCGGGCTGGGCCTCGGCCAATGTGAACGAGGTCAAGGTGCGTGACTACGGCCTTCTCGACTTCATCGAGCCCATCCGCGCGGAAGAGGCGGTGAAGACCGCGCGCATCAAGGACAGTATCGCCAAGGGCGAAGGCTATGCCTTTTACTGCTACGAGCCGCACGCGGTGTGGTACATGTTCGACGTGACGATGCTGACCGAACCGGCCTTCGATCCGGCCAAATACGTGATGATCCAGCCGTCCGACGATGCGGATTGGTACGAGAAATCGAAGGTGGCCACGAAGGACGATCTCAAGCAGGTGCAGATCGCCTGGTCCAACTCCCTCGTCGACCGCTCGCCCGCGATTGCGGAGTTCTTCGCGAATTTCGCGGTGACCGCGGATGACGTGAGCAGCCTGGCCTATGAGATCAGCGCCCAGGGCCGCGATCCCGCCGAGGTCGCAAAGGAATGGGTCGAGGCCAATTCCGACCGCGTCGATGCGATGCTCGGCCTCTGATTGGCGACAGCTCATGACAGGCGTTGGCACGGGGTACCCCGTGCCAACGCATCGAGGGGTGGCAAGACCATGATGGAACACGCAGACCGCGTTATTGAGATCTCCAACGTCTGGAAAATCTTCGGCGCCAAGCCGGAGCAGGCGTTGCAGGCCATCCGCGAGCGCGGCCTCTCCAAGGCGGAGGTTCTCGCCGAGTTCAACGCGGTTGTCGGGGTGGCGGATGTCAGCCTGTCGGTGAACCGCGGCGAGATCTTCTGCGTCATGGGGCTCTCGGGCAGCGGCAAATCCACCCTGGTGCGCCACTTCAACCGGCTTCTGGAGCCGACCGCCGGGAAGATCGAGATCGAGGGCACCGATGTGATGGCCCTTGGCCCGCAGGAGCTTCAGCGCTTCCGCAACCGCAAGATCGGCATGGTGTTCCAGAACTTCGCGCTGATGCCGCACCGCTCGGTGCTGGACAATGTGGCGATGCCGCTGGAGATCCGGCAGGTCGCCAAGAACGAGCGTATGCGGCAGGCGGCGGCGATCCTCGAGATCGTGGAGCTCGGGGCCTGGGGGGCGAAGTTCGCCCATGAGCTCTCGGGCGGGATGCAGCAGCGGGTTGGCCTTGCCCGGGCCCTCGCCGCCAACCCCGATGTGCTCTTGATGGACGAGCCCTTCTCCGCGCTCGATCCGCTGATCCGGCGGCAGCTGCAGGATGAGTTCATCCGACTGTCGAAGATCCTGAAGAAGACCACCATCTTCATCACCCACGATCTGGACGAGGCCGTGCGCATTGGCGACCGCATCGCGATCATGCGCGATGGCAAGATGGTCCAGACAGGCACGGCGGAGGATATCGTGATGCATCCTGCCGATGACTATGTCGCCGATTTCGTCGCGGGCATTTCGCGCCTGAAGGTCGTGCATGCCCATGCGGTGATGCAACCCGTCGAGGCCTACCGCGCAACGAATGGCCCCGTGCCGGCCGATGCACCGCAGGTGAGCGGTCAGGAGACGCTCAGCAACCTGATCACCCTCGCCATAGACGACGCCAACCCCATCGTGGTGCAGGAGGCGGGCCAGGATGTGGGCATCATCACCCGGTCGGACCTGTTGCGCACGGTGATCGAAGGCACGGAGGTCTCATGAAGGATGACACTGTAAATCCGCTGGACGATCCGAACAGCGATGCCGCCATCGCCTACACTGCAGAGCGGCACGAGAACATCCGCACCTTTGTGCGCACCAGCCCGGACTACTACATTCGCAATTTCGACAAGATCGGCGCGTCGGCGCGCTTCACGCCGACCTTCAACCTCATGGCGGGGATCTTCGGGCCCGTCTGGTTCGGCGCGCGCGGCCTCTGGTCCTGGGCGCTGCCGTTTCTGATCATCGAGGCGCTGGCGCTCGTACAGATTGCGCGCGGGCTCTTTGGCGATCTGGCCGCGGATGCCATGGCGCGCATAGAATCGATCGAAGGCACGCTGGAGCTGCGCCGCCAGCAACTTGCGGCCGCGATCGAGAGCGGCTCGGACCGGGTCGATGCTTTCCGACGAACCGTGGAGGGGCTGGAGGCGAATATCGGCGGCATCCGGGAGGAGGCGGCGGCGCTGGCGGCACAGGGGCCACAGATTGCGCTGACGGGTCTTGGCATTTTGCTGCTGGCCAAGGCCGCCCAGGCCACAGTTGCGAACTGGGCGCTGGAGGGGCGGTTTTCCGACTGGCTGTCGGATCGTTCGATCCGCTCGGGCATGGCGGTGGCGCAGATCGTGTTCAGCGCGGTCTTCATGGGGCTGATCGTGCTGGCGGCCATGCTGCACTACAGCTTCCCCGACCGCTTCGATCTTCTGAGCACCTTCCCCACCGACCCCGACATCCGGCTGACCAGCATCGACCGGGTCGAAAGCTTCTTTAACTGGGCCGTCCTGAATGGTGAGGCGCTCTTTGACGGGATCACGCTGGTGATCCGTCTGGTGCTGGACGCGCTCGAGATCGTCTTTGTCAGCACGCCCTGGATCGTGATCGCGGCGCTAATCATCCTGCTGACCTGGCTCACGGCTGGCGTGCGCATGGCGATCTACTCTGGTGCTTTTCTGGCCTACATGGGTCTGCTGGGCTTTTGGGAGAAGGCAATGACGACGCTCGCCCTGCTCGGCACCGCCGCCTGCCTGTCGATCCTGATCGGGATTCCGCTGGGTATGTTCGCGGCACGCCGCCCCCGGTTCTATGCCGCGATCCAGCCGATCATGGACTTCATGCAGACCATGCCCGCCTTCGTCTTCATGATCCCGGTGATCGCCTTCTTCGGCACCGGCAAGCCCGCGGCGGTTGTGACCACGATGATCTTCGGCGGCACACCGGTGGTGCGCCTGACCGTGCTGGGGCTGCGGGGCGTGCCCGAAAGCGTGCGCGAGGCGGCGATCTCCTTCGGTGCGAACAAGTGGTATCTGCTCACCCGGGTCGATCTGCCGCTGGCCAGCCCGTCGATCCGGGCCGGGATCAACCAGACGATCATGCTCTCGCTGGCGATGGTCGTCGTGGCCTCTCTGATCGGTGCCAAGGGTCTGGGCGAAGATGTGCTGGAAGCGCTGCAATACGCGAATGTGGGGCAAGGCATTCTCGCCGGCTTCGCGATCCTCTTCTGCGCGATGATCCTCGACCGGATCGTGCAGGGCCAGCGCAAGTGACGCCACTTGTCCTCGTTCATGGGTTCATCGGCGGCAGCGCGCAGTGGGAGGAACAGATCGACGCGCTGTCGGTCGACCGCGAGGTGATTGCACTCGATCTGCCGGGGTTCGGCAGGAATGCGCATCTGCCGGTGATCGACACCATCGGTGGCTTTGCCGACTGGGCGATGGCGGCGCTGGACGAGCGCGGGGTGCGTCGGTTCTGTCTGCTGGGCCATTCCATGGGTGGCATGATCGTGCAGGAGATGGCCCGCCGAGCCCCGGGCCGGATCGTACAGCTGATCCTCTATGCGACCGGCGCGCTTGGGATCCTGCCGGGCCGGTTCGAGACCATTGCCGAAAGCAAGGCGCGCGCGCGGGCGGAGGGCGCAGGGGTCACTGCGCGCCGGATCGCGGCAACCTGGTTTCGAGAGAGCGAGCAGGCGCCCAGGTATGAAGGCTGCGCCGCCATCGCCGAGCACGCTTCGCTCGGTGCGGTCCTGGCTGGTCTGGATGCGATGGAGGCGTGGTCGGGGGAAGCTGCGCTATCGCAGCTGGACATGCCGACGCTGATCATCTGGGGCGATGGCGACCGCACCTATCCCTGGGCGCAAACCGAGTTGCTTTGGAGAACCTTACCGGGTGCGAACCTTGCGGTCATTCCGGGCTGCGCACATGCCGTTCACCTGGAGAAACCGCATCTCTTCAATGCGGTGCTGCGAGACCATTTGACGAACGCCCCGTGACGGGCTCAGCCTGTTGTCGGCGGATCAGCCAAGGGCGGAGCATCACGAAACGCTTCCACCATCATAGCCCGTTGCGTTCTTAACCGGGGTGGTGTCCGGGCGGCGGTTCGGGCCGCCCGGACGGAGTGCTGTTACGCGGCCAGGTCGAAGCGGTCCGCGTTCATGACCTTGGTCCAGGCGGCGACGAAATCGCGCACGAACTTCTCTGCGTTGTCGTCCTGGGCATAGACCTCGGCATAGGACCGCAGGATCGAGTTGGAGCCGAAGACCAGATCGGCGCTCGTCGCGGGCCACTTCACTTCACCCGTCGCCCGATCGCGGACTTCGTAGCTGCCATCGTCCATCGGATGCCAGCTGTAGGACATGTCGGTCAGGTTGACGAAGAAGTCTGTTGTCAGCGCCCCTTCGCGATCCGTGAACACGCCGTATTTGCTGCCGCCATGGTTGGTGCCCATGGCCCGCATGCCGCCGACAAGAACCGTCATTTCGGCCGCGGTCAGGCCCATGAGCTGCGCCCGGTCGAGCATCATCTCTTCTGCCGAGACCGCGTATTCGTCCTTCTGCCAGTTCCGGAAGCCGTCGGCGAAGGGTTCGAGCACGTCAAAACTATCAGCGTCGGTCTGTGCGTCGCTGGCATCGCCGCGCCCAGGCGTGAACGGCACTTCGACCGAATGGCCGCCGGCCTTGATCGCCTGCTCGAGGCCCACGTTGCCGCCCAGCACGATCACATCGGCGATGGAGGCGCAGGTCTCGGCCGCAATGGGTTCCAGCACACCGAGCACCTTGGCAAGGCGCTGCGGCTCGTTGCCGGCCCAGTCCTTCTGAGGCGCAAGGCGGATGCGTGCGCCATTGGCGCCGCCGCGCTTGTCCGAGCCGCGGAAGGTCCGCGCGCTGTCCCAGGCCGTCGCAATCAGCTCGGCCGAAGTCAGCCCGCTGTCGGCGATCTTCGCCTTCACCGCTGCAACATCATAGTCGGTGTTGCCGGCCGGGATCGGGTCTTGCCAGATCAGGTCTTCATTGGGCACGTCCGGCCCGATGTAGTTGGCGCGCGGTCCCATGTCGCGGTGGGTCAGCTTGAACCAGGCGCGTGCGAAGGTGTCCTTGAAGTACTCCGGGTCTGCCATGAACTTCTTGCAGATCTCGTTGTAGATAGGGTCGACCTTCATGGCCATGTCCGCATCCGTCATCATCGGGTTGCGCGGCGTGGACCCATCGCCCGCATCTACAGGCTTCTCGCTGTCCGGCATGTCGATCGGTTCCCACTGCCAGGCGCCCGCTGGGGATTTGGTCAGCTGCCACTCGTAGTTGAAGAGATAGTCGAAGTACCCCATGTCGAACTTGGTCGGCTCTTTCGTCCAGGCGCCCTCGATGCCGGAGGTGAACGCTTTTGACGCCGTGCCGCCATGTTCGGCATTGGCCCAGCCAAAGCCTTGGTGTTCGATCCCGGCGGCTTCCGGTTCGACCCCGATTTCGACACCGACCTGCGCGCCATGAGCCTTGCCGACGGTGTGGCCGCCACATGTCAACGCCGCCGTCTCTTCGTCATCCATCGCCATGCGGGCGAAGGTCTCGCGCACGTGATGCGCCGTCTTCGCCGGGTCGGGCTGGCCGTTCACCCCCTCGGGGTTCACGTAGATCAGGCCCATGTGCACCGCTGCCAACGGGTTGTCGAGCGTGGATGCATTCTCCAGATCGCCATAGCGATTCTCGGAGGGCGCAAGCCATTCGTTTTCCGACCCCCAGTAGACGTCCGTCTCCGGGCCCCAGATGTCTTCACGGCCAAAGCCGAAGCCGAAGGTTTTGAAGCCCATCGACTCGTAGGCCATGTTGCCCGCGAGGATGATCAGATCCGCCCAGGAGAGCGCGTTGCCGTACTTCTTCTTGACCGGCCACAGCAGCCGACGCGCCTTGTCGAGGCTGGCATTGTCCGGCCAGGAGTTCAGCGGGGCAAAGCGGATGTTGCCAGAGCCTGCGCCGCCGCGCCCGTCCTGCATGCGGTAAGAGCCCGCGGAGTGCCAGGCGAGGCGGATCATCAGGCCGCCATAGTGCCCCCAGTCGGCCGGCCACCAGTCCTGGTTTTCGGTCATCAGCGCTTTGACATCGGATTTGACCGCGTCAAAGTCGAGCGCCTTGACCGCGGCACGATGGTCGTAATCCGCGTCCATCGGGTTGGTACGGGCGCCATGCTGGTGCAAGATGTCGAGGTTCAGCGCATTCGGCCACCATTTGGTCACCGGCTTGTCCATCGCCGTATTGCCGCCGTGGTTCACGGGGCAACCGCCGAGGCCTTTGAATTGATTTCCATCCATCGCTGGGTCTCCTCGAGTTTAAAACGATTCTAGCTGCGTACCTTAGAGATACGTAAAGGCTGCGATAGATTCCAATTGAAAAAACTTTTGTTCCCGATAACTTCAGCCTATGATAAGTTTCACGATCAAACACTTCCGCTATTTCGATGCCCTGGCCCGGATCGGCCACTTTGGCCGTGCAGCGGAGGCATGCTCGATTTCCCAGCCGGCCCTGTCGTCGCAGATCAAGGAGTTGGAAGCGATGCTGGGCGCGCCGCTGGTGGAACGGGCCGCGCGGCAGATCCGATTGACCACGCTGGGTGAGGAGTTCCTCGTCCGTGCGCGCAAGGTGCTGTCGGATGTCGAAGAGATGTCGGAGCTGGCGCGTCTGTCGGACGGGCCGCTCACCGGAACGCTGCGTATGGGGGTCATCCCGACCGTCGCCCCCTATCTGTTGCCCGCGATCATTCAGGAGTTGTCGCGGTGCTTGCCGGGTCTCGAGCTCATGCCGCGCGAGTCGATCACCAAGTCGCTGGTGGAAGATCTGTTGCAGTCCCGGCTGGATTTCATCGTCGCCGCCCTCCCGATCTCTGAACCGGCGCTGCGGGAATTCGCACTGTTCGAAGAGGATTTCGTTCTGGTCAGGTCTGCAAAGGATGCCGGCCGCCCGGTGCCGCGCCCGGACAAGCTGCAGGAGTTGAAGCTCCTGCTGCTCGAAGAGGGGCATTGCTTCCGGGATCAGGCGCTATCCGTCTGCGACATCCGGCCGTCCGACCCCAGCCTTGTCATGGAAGGCTCGTCGCTGGCCACCCTCGTGCAGATGGTCAGCGCGGGGCTTGGCCTCACGCTGCTCCCCGAAATGGCGGTGCCACTCGAGACCAGGAATGCAGAGCTCTCGATTTCCCGTTTTCCTGAGAACACGCCCAAGCGCACCATCGGCATGGTCTGGCGCAAAACCAACCCGCTCGGCAAACAACTCTTGGAGCTTGGGGCGATCGTGCGGCAGGTGGGCCAAGCCCAGATCGACAAGCTGCCGGCGTGAGTGCTTGAGAGGACTGCCAAAGACCCACAGACCCGATTGCGTGGACGTGCGCTCGGGCCCCCGGCGGCGTTAAGTGATCTCAGGGTCGCAAAGGTCGCACAAGTTATCGAAGTATAAGATCTAAAACCTTGCTCCAGGCGATGATGACACTCTTCTGGCCGACATTGGAGCGGCTAACTGACCCCCTCTCATGTCTGCCTTGGTCAGGCCGCTAGCGCCTTGCGCGTGATCGGGGAGCGCACGCGAGACATGCCAAACATGCGGTAGCCAGCGCGTCTTCGAACTCACCTTCGACGACGGCCACTTGACCGCTCAGCAAGAGCGTACCACCAACACGGATGGCGGGGGACATGCGGCAGTCGGCCACCATTCGACGCCTTCGGGGGTGACGGCTTCAAGCGCATGGGCGGAGTTTGCGACCGTACTGAGTGCGGTTGTTGACAGCACGACGGCAGCGAACGCCTCGGCATGCGTGAGTTTGTGAAAGCCTGCAGTGCTCATGTCGATCTCCTGTCTTCTAAGAGGTGCAGCGCGTTGGCCCGCGTTGAAAACGTCCTGATGCAGCTTCCAGCGGTCCGGTTCACGGCGCACGTTCACGAGATACGCGCCTGAACGCCGCTCTGCTCCCAGAACGCCCGGAGAGCTGCTGACTTCACCGGCGTAGTCCGGGCCGACCGGCTGGACGTCGAGGATCGTGTCCTCGATTTCTTTCATGCCGATCTCTGTGATGGTCGTTTCCCGGAAGGCGCGCAGCGCAGTGTCGAGTCGGCCCCCGGTGCGACCACGACGCAATCGTCGGTGCAAAGGTCAACGATGGCGTCAACGTCCTGGGCGTCGAAGGTTTCTACGAAATGTGCAATCGCTGGCGTCACGTCCATCTTGATCCGTTCTTCGTGGGCCAATGCGGCGTCCTCATGTTCGCGGTCTTTTGCGTTTCGGTGACGCAAAGATGGCGAAGCGTTACGCTTAACTCCAATTTGATAGTACAGATACCGCACATCAATTTTATTGGGATATGATCCAATAGGGTGCCGCAGCGCTCCGACTTCTCGGACCGAGGCGCAATCGGCCTGAAAGGGCCCAGAGCAGGATCCCGGGATTTGGACAAGCCAACCGTCCTACGCCGTGAGGGTGAAGGCGCGGCCTCCTCCCGGACAAGACAAATTGACAAGGCCGTGTCTTCGCCTCCTGCTGCGGGCCGCACCAACCTTGTCGATTTGTCCTGTCTCGTCCCCCACCGCGTTCGCGACGTGGCAGATTTGCAGGCCCAGGCGGCTTCGCCGTCTGATCTCCAAATCAACCCCGATTTTCCGTCAGGGAGACGGGATCAGATGAAACACGGGAGCCGCAACAGACAGCGACAGGACAGCGGAATGGAAAGGCTTTGTATCGCAGATGGCAAAACTACGGGTCGCATAATGAAGAGACGCGGTCACTTTGTCCTAAGCAACGCTGTAAGTCATTGAAAAATATGATGCCAAATTGCGTCGGTGAAATCAAAGTGTCCATGTTTTTCACCCACTTTGTCCAACGCGTTGCAAACAAAGGGCCCGTCGAACGAAGCTTCAGCGGGGCCATGACGTTACAAATGAGGGCTTTCCGAACTGGTTTGGCGCAGCTAACTCATGTGTGAGTTCGGTCTTGGCGACATCGGATCTCCGGAAGAACTTGGGTGACTTGGCCACCTAGATTGCAACTGGGCAATCCAGGCTTTCTAGCAACTCAGCCACGGCCGTGCGGGATAAGCCATTTAGCTCTGCCAGAGCGAACAGACTAACGAAGGTCGTGGCAAACTCGCTCACACCAGTCTCGTCGATCCGCTTGAGCAGCTTTCGCGTTTCTGGGTTGCGACCTTTGATTGTCGCGAGGTGCCCAGCCTTTCGGAGCTATTGAATGGCTTGGACCGATAGCTGAAGCTTCGCTGCAGCGGCCTGCTCCGTTACGGTCAAACCGGGTTGTGAACGATATCATTAGAGAACAATGGAAAGGTGCCAAGGACCTCCAACTCAGTAGGGCTATCTCTAGCTGGCTGTTTGACCTTGTTGATCTGAGGCTTTGGGCAGGTGACAACAGTTCGGATGTTCAAAATGGCGGCGTCGAAGGTCTTTTGATCGCGAACATAGTAGGCTTGTTGGCGACGCCTGAAGGTGCGTCCAAAGAAGACCGAGAAGCCTATCTCGCTTGGGTAGAAGAGGACATTGTTCAGCCCTTGAAAAACCGGCATCCACAAGTTTTTCAAAAGATTGTCAGCTATACAAAAGAGTTAATGGAGAATATGCTAACAGGGCAAGAGAGAGCGGCTGACTTATGACTGATCGAGGGGTCGCCTTGTCAGCAGTGGTTACTTTGGAGCTATTTCCAGAGTCGATCCGTCAAGCGATCATTGCTGAACACAGTTTCATGAGCTGGTTTGGGCTGCCGGTCTCAACAACGGTGACATTTCTTCCAGACGGCAACAAATTCGTGGTCGAGGACCTGTATGATTGTGCTCAGTCCGTGTTCGACAGCACAAAACACGTAGAGCTGAAGGAAGCCGACACTGATGCTGTTTGGGTTGCGGACGGATATGACCCGGAGCAAGCAACTTTCCTTCTATTAAATGGGAAGTTCGAGATCTCTATTGACGGGTAGTGGTCACTACAAGTCGATCCAGATAAGCGCTTAAGAAGTTTTGAAAACCTCGCCTCCAAGTTTCAACTTCCACCTAGTGTGGTCGAGCACTGGGCTGCAAGAGTCAAAGCAAGCAAGCTGAGCTGCCCAGAGCTTGTTTTGCTAGAACAGGATGTTGAACGGTCGTTTGTAGCCGTTACTTCGCGGATTCGCCGAGAGATTGAGAATGGAAGTAGTAACTTGCAAACGCTGGTACCAAGCGATCCTTTGTTTTGGCGATTAGCATGTCCAACTACAACTGATGCTCCCGCGCTCGTTGAGTTCATAGAGCAGGAGGTAAAGCCTCGCATTGTCGCCGGCACAAAGGCTTATGGAGTGAAGTTTTATCCAGAGGCCATGAGGCTCTGCATTCATAGCTCTGTTGCCACGGTGATTAGAAACGAGAGCTTATCAGATGATGATTTCACGAAAATGGCTGACCATGTGGAACAATCAGGGTCTATGTATTCGAAGCTGGGGTTCGTCGAGGCAATGCTGGCTCGAGATGATGTAAGTATTTCGATGCAAGAACGGATCGCTGGCATCATCGACTTCTTTCTGAATGAGCCGGAAGAAGGTCGTTTTGAATTGCTGAGCAATCTGTTCTTCTTTGTAAGCGGTCGGTTAAGCCTGTCATCAGGCTTCAATGGATCACCCGTCTTTGCTAGGCGCCTGGTCGAATTCTCACACGCCTCGTTTCTGGAAGAAATCCTGATTTCTGAAAGGGTCGATGCTACCACCGCTGCTTTCGAACTGGCGCAACGGGTTGCGCGCCGCGCATTTGTAGTCGGACATCTCGATGCTCATTCGGAAGCCAGATGGATGCCAGAGTTTGCTACTCCACACCAACTCAAGGCAGAGTTTATCTTTCGGCTGAGCAATGCCATCACAACCAAAAAGACTTCGCTTGAGGGCACTCCTCTGGGGAAATTCGTTGAGGATGGATCCGATACACAGCTCTCGGATAAGTTGAAGTTTCCCTTCTCCTACCTCCCAGGTCCGCTTGAAGGTGGAGCGGAGCAACCTGCTAGCTTACCCGACGATTGGAAAACCCTTATTGAGGCAGAGCTGAAGAAAGACCCTCCTGGTGTCGGAGGTTTCAATGGCCTCGTGAATGGTGGCGCCGTATTCAAACTTCCAGCCGAAATAGTCTCACTGTCAGTGGCTGCTCTCAGACGTATCGACCTCGCCACCGACAATGACGAAAACTTTTCAGTTGGTGCCTTCGTAGATGGTTTGGCGCGGGTCGCAGCCGTCTACAGAAATGAGCAGCTTGCAGAGGAGATATGGCATTTAACTGGGCGAGTAATGCGACGAAAGCCTGAGGCATTGGAGCGCGAGGCTCTTTTCCCACTCCCAACAACATTGTCTGCGGTCTATGAGGGCGAACGGCGTGACAACAAGCTTGTCGAGATGATTGATTTTCTTTCTCATTGTTGCCTCACAAACGAACAGAGCTCCCACCTAGGAGCATGTCTAGAAGAGTTGTTGGACCTTCGACCCGAACTCTGGCCAAGGCTCGGAAAAGCAAGCGCATCGCTAAAAGCTCAACAAATTTAATCCCCAGAACCGCACCGTCTGATCGGTTTTGAATATCGTGTGTGGAAAGCTCCTGCATAGCAAGACGTTTTTTTGAGGCTGATTGGCACTTGTCAGATGCAGACGTGTGTCCG
>NZ_JALIEB010000019.1 GCF_025755255.1 Roseobacter sinensis
ATCGCTCATATCACCATTCGATTTTCGACCGATGAATCATGCCACTCAAAGGAAATCAATGGGTCCTGACCCTAAGAGCGCGACATATCTCAGTTGTCTGAAACACTAGATGCGGGAGATGCGAACCGGACGTCTGCGACCGAGCCACAAGCATCCGGTTCGCGGTGATTGGGTCAGTTCTTGACGTAAAAGCCAATTTCGTCTGACGTTCGACAAGTTGCATGTGGCGGACCGAGGAGGATTCGAACCCCCGACCCCTTGATTCGTAGTCAAGTACTCTATCCAGCTGAGCTATCGGTCCACTGGCTGGCGGTTTAGTGCTGTGCGCGACCTTATGCAAGCCCAATCGGTCGAAAAACCCGTCGCCTCAAGCTGACCCGTTTCCAGGTCGTCCTGGCGTCATGCAACCACGTCGCGGGTGGCCTCTTCGATGACGCCGGGCGTCAGTGTCCCATCGCCTTTCGGCAGGCAGATCACAAAACGCGTGCCGTCCGGACCGGTTCCCGCCAGTTCCAGAGTTCCGCCGTGCCCGCGGATCAACTCCGCAGAAATCGCCAACCCGAGGCCAGACCCACCCTTGCGCGCGCCGCCCTGAAACGGTCGGAAGAGATGTTCCTGCGCTTTCGGTGGCAATCCCGGGCCGGTATCCGAAACCTCGATCCACCAGGCGGCATCATCTTCGCGGGCATCCACGCTGATCTCTCCGGGACGCCCCGCCGCGAGAAGGGCTTGGCGGGCATTGCGAAGCAGATTGGCGAGGACCCGGTAGAGCTGTTCGGGATCAGCGCGTACCGTCATCCCGAAAGGAACAGCACAGGTAAAGCCGATCTCGGCACCCTCGGCAGCGAGACGTTCACCATCGATCACCTCTTCCACGACGTCAGCAAGAGGCAGCACCGTGAGCGTCGGGCTGGGTTCCTCCGCCCTCCCGAACGCCAGCGTGCTTTCACAGAGATGCACCGCGCGGGTGATACTGCCGACCAGCTTTGGGGCCATGCGCTTGACCGTCGGATCCTCGCTCATCTCGATCCGATCAGTGAAGAGCTGCGCCGATGTCAGGATATTGCGCAGATCATGGCTGATCTTGCTCACCGCGCTGCCGAGTTGGGCGAGCCGGTCCTTCTGGCGCAGCGCTTGGGTCAGATCCGTTTCCAGCTTCTGAAGCGCCTCTTCGGCCTCACGCAGCTCGGTAACACTGGCGGAGGGCGTGATGATCCGCCGGGCGTCTTCCGGGGCGGCCGCATAGTTTTGCATGTGCCCGACAACCCTTTTGATCGGCTTCAGCAGCAAGGCCCGCATGGCCACAAAGAGGAGCGACGCGGTAACGATCGAGATCACCGCCGACAGGATCAGGATGCGGATGCCATAGTCGATCATGGCCATGCGCAGCGGGCCGGTTTCCATGGTGATCTCGATCAGCAGACCGGCATCGCGCACCGGCGCACCGATGACGCGGATCACTTCGTTTTCCGGCGATGTAAAGCGGGTCAGCGCGTCGCGGATCAGCAGCACCGGAGAGTTGTCGCGCATGTCGAAGGTCTGCGAAATCGGCTGAGGCAGATCAGATGCCAGCATCAGCTGGCGCACCTGGTCACGGCGCAGAACCACGTTGAAGACACCAGCATTTTCAAGAAGTTCGGCCTCGAGCTCCTGGTCGATCATATCGTCGGCCAATAGCACCAGCGAGGCGATCTGCGCCCGCTCCAGCCGGTTCATCAGATAGTCCTCGCGGAAGCGCGCAATGGAGGGCACAAAGATCAGCACCTCGGCGATCATCACGAAGATGATCGTCAAGACAATCAGCCGACCTGAGAGCGAGTTGAACATGGGCGTCAGCGTTTCACGGGATGACGCGTTGAACAAGCCCCACGACCCGTTTCACCATGGGACTGTCGAAGAGCCGCGGGCTGAAGTACGCCCCAGCCGCGCGCTTGTTGATCTCGCCAATGGTCGGATAGGGCGCCACCATCGCGGCGATCTGGCTCATCTTCATCTTGTTGGCCAGAGCCAGGGCCCAGAGGTTGATCAGCTCACCCGCCTGATAGCCCACGATCGAGGCCCCCACAGGCCGTCCCTTCACGACCATCACCTTTATAAAGCCTTTGGTTTTCCGCTCTGCAATGGCGCGGTCGTTATGCTCGTAGTGGAACCGGACGACCTCGAGGGCGGAGCCATGCTCCTTCTGGGCCTGCGCCTCGGTCAGACCGACCTGGGCCAGCTCCGGATCGCTATAGGTGGCCCAGGGGATATGCGCGGTTTTGGCTTTCGAGGGTAGCGCAAAGAGCATCGAGCGGATGATGACACCCGCGTGATACCCGGCCACATGGGTGAACTGCAGCCCCCCCGCCACATCGCCGATGGCATAGACACGGCGATTGGTGGTGCGCAGGCTGTCATCCACCTTGATGCCCGTGCGCGTGGTCTCGATACCAGCCGCCTCCAGCTTCAGTGCTTCGGTATTGGTTTTGCGACCGACGGCGATCAACAGATGCGTGCCTCTGATCGACCGACCATCCTCGGTCACGACTTCTATGGCGCCAGCCTCGCCGCTGATTTCTGCAGCCTTTGCATCTTCCTCGATCACCACGCCCTCGTCGCGCAGGCTCGACAGCACCACCTCGGCCAGCTCCGGGTCATCCTTGCCGAGCGCCTTGGCGCCTTCGATCACCGTCACCTTGCAGCCGAGGCGGATATGCGCCTGGGCCATTTCCATGCCGATGGGACCACCGCCGATGATCAGGACATGTTCGGGCGGCTCACGCAGGTCAAACAGCGTCTCGTTGGTCTCATAAGGAACCGTCTCTAGTCCCGGAATGGGTGGAACAAGCGGCGAGGATCCGGTCGCAATCACGATGCGCCGCGCCGCAATCACCGTGTCGCCCGCCTGCACCTCCTTGGGCGAGATGAAATGTCCGAATTCGCGAATGACCTTGACGCCCAGCCCCTCGAACCGCTCCTGACTGTCAACGGGTTCGATCTGAGCGATGACATCTGCAACGTGGTCCTTGGCGGCGGCGTAGTCGGCCACACCCGGCGCATCCGCGACCCCGTATTGCGCCGCGTGGCGCTGTGCGTAGGCCGCCTTGCCGCTGGCGATGAGGGCCTTGGAAGGCACGCAACCATAGTTGAGGCAATCACCGCCCATCTTGTGGCCTTCGAGCAGAACCACATCGGCGCCCATCTGCACTGCACCCGCAGCCACCGAGAGCCCGCCGGAGCCCGCGCCGATCACCAGCACATCCGTCTTAATCCGCGGCATGGCTCAAAGCCCCTTCTTGCCGGTCACAGCCTTCGCGATCACGGGCAGCACCGACAGCAGGCTCAGCCCGAGGATCGGCAGCAGGATGTGCGGCTCGAAGATGATCCCCAGGTTCGGGCTTTCCCCGCGCTCGAAGACGGCCCCCAGCCCGGCGCCGACGGAAGAATAGACCAAAGAGCCAGGAATGATTCCCAGAAAGGTCGAGATGACATAGCGGGAGACGGGAACGGCGAGAAAGGCCGGCACCAAGTTTGCCACGAAGAACGGCACAACGGGAACCAGGCGCAGGAAGAACAGCATCGACCACTGGTTCTCGTCGATGCCTTCGGCGATCTTGCGCACCGTCCCCTGCGAGGCATCCATGCGCGCCTTCAGCTTCTCTCCCAGCCCATGACGTGCGGCGAGAAAGATCACGGTGGCCCCGATGGTTGCCGCGGTGACACTCAGAGCAGAGCCGCCAAAGGTACCGAACAGGAAGCCCCCCGTCAGCGTCGCCATCAACGCACCCGGCAGCGAAAAGGCGACGATCACGATATAGGCCGCGAGAAAGGCCAGAACGGTCAGCGCCACATTCGCGTCTCGAAAGGCGATCAGCGCCTCGCGGTTGTCCCGCAGCGCCTCGAAGCTGATGTAATCCTTGAGGGTCAGCGCGCCGAGCACCGCCACACAGAGGATCGCGATCAACGGCAGGTTCCGCATCAGAGCGGACTTGGATGCCGGATCGGCCCCGGATTTGGAGTTGTCCGTCATATCTGACACTACACTGTCCTTTCACGACGCGCGTTTCAATTACCAGCTAGATGACGGTTCGGCGCCTAGGGCGATAGGCGCCTCACGGGCGCTTGATCCAGCGTGACGGTTTGGTGGGTCAAACCGCCCCGAATGGCAGTAATTGAAACATGTTGACGCAGCCTTACGCCGAATTGCGCGAAAATATTGCAATATCCCGTGCGATTGCCGCTCGCAGGGTTTGACTTGGGGCCCGGTCCGCTTTAGAGCACGGGCTTCGAATGACCTCCGGGGGCCACCGCGATTCCGCGCCGCCGGGCAGCAGACATGGAGACGGAGCGATGAAACGCACCTACCAACCTTCCAACCTCGTGCGCAAGCGGCGCCACGGGTTCCGTGCGCGCATGGCCACCAAAGCGGGCCGCAAGATCATCAACGCGCGCCGCGCCCGGGGCCGGAAGTCGCTGAGCGCGTAAACCGCGCCCTTGGCACCGGTGAAAGACATGACGCCGCCGCAGGCCGCCACACCCCGCACAACCGCCGGGGACAGCGCGTCTCCGGCGGCGTCGTCACGTTTACAGGTTCTGAAGGCGCGGGCGGACTTTCAGCGCGCCGCGCGCGCGATGCGCCTGGCGATGCCGGGCTTCATCCTTCAGATGCGACGGCGCGGCCCCGACGAGGCGGAGGGGATCCGCATCGGCTATACCTGCTCCAAGAAGGTCGGCAACGCGGTGGCGCGCAACCGCGCCAAGCGGCGTTTGCGCGAAGCGGCCCGCGCCGTGCTGCCGCGACACGGCCGGGACGGCATGGACTACGTGCTGATCGGACGGCGCGAGCAGACCGCCACCCTGCCCTTCGCGCAGCTGCAGGCCGATCTGGAAACCGCCCTGCAGCGGCTGCACGACCGCCTACGATGAGCCCGCTCGCGCGCGTTTTGTCGCTGCCCGTGCGCGCGTACCGCCTGCTCTTCAGCCCTTGGGTCGGGCACAACTGCCGCTATCAGCCGACGTGCAGCGCATACGCTCTTGAGGCGTTGGAGAAACACGGCGGGCTCAAGGGAGGCTGGCTCAGTCTGAGACGGATCGGCCGGTGTCACCCGTTTGGGCAAAGTGGCTATGACCCGGTGCCTGACCCACCGGATCGACCGACCTCATGACGCCACTCAGCGCTGTTTCTCGAAGGTGATGATCACCTCGCCAATGTCCACACCAAAGCGTTTCATGTAAGCCCGGTTCAGCACGCGATCCTCGCTCAAGAGCCACATCCAGTCATCGAAAGTGACGCGCAGGGTGCCGTCGGGGACCGGCAGGTCGATCTCGTACTTCCAGTTGAAAGTGTCACCCCGCTCCTCGCCGGTGGCCACGCCGATAACACCGGGCGCCGTGCCGCGCCAGGCCTCGGGCCCGGTCTTCTGCAAGGTCCAGATGCGCTGTTCGGTGCTGCCGTCCTCATAAACGAAATCCTCGACCAGCCGCAGCGTCTCGCCATCCCACGTGCCTTCGATCTCCACATCGAAGCGGCGTCGCACCGTTCCGAACACATCCTGAAACTGACCGAAGGCCACCACGCGCCCCTCGAAGAAGTCTTCAAGGTTCAACTCCTGGCCCGAGAGCGCCTCATCGTCCAGCGACGGCTTCCCGACGCAGGCTGACAGGGCCAAGGCGCAGAGCAGGATACTCAGACCGCGGATCATGATGATCTCCCTTTCTGCTAGGGGTACGTCCTGCAGCCGCTTTTGGTTCACACCCATTGCCGCTATAGAGACGCAAACCCACACCGGACGGACAGCATGCTCGACACCCCCGACGACATCCACCCGCTCTTTGCCGGCGCGCCTGCCACGACCGAGTTCAAGAAGCTGCGCAAACGCATCGTGCGTGCCACCCGCGAGGCGATCGAGCACTACGGCATGATCGAGCCCGGCGCGCGCTGGCTGATCTGCCTGTCGGGTGGCAAGGACAGCTACACGCTGCTCGCTGTCCTTTACGAGCTCAAGTGGCGCGGGCTGCTGCCTGTCGATCTGCTGGCCTGCAACCTCGACCAGGGCCAGCCCGGCTTTCCTGCAACGGTCCTGCCCGCGTTTCTCGAGCGGATGGGGGTGCCGCATCGCATCGAATACCAGGACACCTATTCCATCGTGATGGACAAGATCCCGCAGGGCCGCACCTTCTGCGCGCTTTGCTCAAGGCTGCGCCGCGGCCATCTCTACCGCCTCGCGCGCGAGGAAGGGTGTTCGGCGGTCGTGCTGGGGCATCACCGTGATGATATCCTCGAGACCTTCTTCATGAACCTCTTTCATGGTGGCCGCCTTGCGACCATGCCGCCGAAACTGGTCAACGAGGAAGGAGATCTCTTTGTCTACCGCCCCCTGGCCCATGTCGCTGAGGCGGATTGCGACAAGTTCGCCAAGGCCATGCGCTACCCGATCATCCCCTGCGATCTCTGCGGCAGCCAGGACGGGCTGCAACGTCAGCAGGTCAAGACAATCCTCGACGGCTGGGAGAAAAACAGCCCCGGGCGCCGGCAGATCATGTTCCGCGCGCTGATGAACGCCCGGCCCTCCCACCTGCTCGATCCAAAACTCTTTGACTTCGCAAACCTGTCTCTGAAGTAAGAACAGTTTTAGGAAATCTCTGCGGAATAACCACATCTGCGTTAACGAGCAGGTGAGGGCTGCTCGGCTACGGTCCGCCCGATGCAAAAGCGCATCGGTCTGAGAAGGAAGCATGATGGCAGGGCTCTCTTGGGAAAACGTGGCGCGTGCGCGGTCGGCGGCCGCTGAATTCCTGACGCGTCCAGCCGCCCTGGCCTGCCTGCCCGCCGCTTCGCTGGCGGTGTATTGGGTGGGGGGAGACAGTGCTCTGATCGCGGCGGCCGCGATCGTACCGATGATCTATCTGATGGCCTTCGGACCCGCGGGCGCAAAGATGGATCGCCCGACTACCATGCAGAATGGCCTCACTGACAAAAGCGTCTTTGAAGAGCTTGCCGCCGAACGCTTCAAGGAGGGGCGCGAAACGTCGCTGACCTCCGCGCTCTTCAAGATCGAAATTGATGAGGCGGCGGATTTCGCCGACCGGTTCGGCCAGGTCGCGACCGATACGATCATGGCACGCGCGGGTGAACGCATCTTTGCGGCACTTCGCGAAGGCGACATCGTTGCGCGGACCGGCGACTACCGGTTTTCGGCCTGCCTCAAGCCGGTACGCCAGCTTGACCTCGAACTGTGCATTCAGCTGGCGGGCCGTTTGCAGGCCAAGCTGGAAGAGCCGATTTCCATCGATGGCACAACGGTTTATCTAACCAGCTCCGTCGGGTTTTGTCAGCTTGGGCAGGTCGTCAATACATCGCCACGCGCGTGGATCGAAGCAACGGCGACGGCCCTGCGCGAGGCGCAGGCGCACGGGCCAAACGCAATCCGCGCCTATTCCAGCGAGATGAAGCGCCGAAGCGAGACGCGCGCCGAAGTCCGCCAGGAAGTGGCAAGCGCGCTTGAGAGCGGACACATCCGGCCGTGGTTTCAGCCTCAGATTTCGACCGACACCGGCCGTGTGACCGGCTTCGAAGCGCTCGCCCGCTGGGATCATCCCGAACGTGGCATGATTTCCCCCGCCGACTTTCTGCCGGCCATCGAGCAGGCCGACATGCTGGAGCGGCTGGCGGAGGTGATGATGTATCACGCCTTTGCAGCACTCAAGGCCTGGGACGATGCTGGCGTCATCGTCCCCCAGATCGGCGTGAATTTCGCGGGCCCCGAGTTGAAGAACCCCCGCCTCGTGGACAAGGTGAAATGGGAGTTGGACCGCTTTGATCTGACGCCCGAGCGTCTGGCTGTCGAGGTGCTTGAAACCGTTGTCGCCCGCGCACCTGACGACATCATCACGCGCAACATCAACGGGCTGGGGCAATTGGGATGCCGCATCGATCTGGACGACTTCGGCACCGGGCACGCCTCCATCGCGTCGATCCGGCGTTTCTCTGTCAGCCGGATCAAGATCGACCGATCCTTTGTCATGAAAGCAGACCGCGATCCCGATCAGCAACGCATGATCAGCGCGATCCTGACCATGGCGGAGCGCCTCGGCGTGCAAACCCTGGCCGAAGGCGTCGAGACCGCGGGGGAGCACGCGCTGCTTGCGCAATTGGGCTGCGATCACGTTCAGGGCTTTGGGATCGCCAAGCCGATGCCGTTCGAGGAAACCATCGACTGGATGGCGCAACACAACGCCAAGCTTCAGGACGTTCCGCGCATCTTCGGAAACCGCACTGGCTGACGCTTATCCGCGCACAGCCATCGACCCCGAACAGAGATCCAGCCACCTCTCGATTTCCCGCAATTTCCGCTGAAAAACCGCGATTCCGCTTGACCTTTGGCCCGTCACTCTGTTGAACCCACGCTGATATCAACGACATCAGGTGGCTGTCCCAGATGGACGATCAGAACAAGAACCTCATTCTTGCAACGGCACTCAGTTTTCTCGTGATTCTGGTGTGGTTTGTTCTGTTTCCGCCCCCCGAACCGGACACAGCGCTGGATACGCAGCCTCCCGCGCAGACCTCGCAAACCGAGGCCGACGCGACCGCCTCGGTGCCCGACGCCACGACACAAAGCCAGGCCGCGCCCGAGGCTGAAACCCGCGAGGACGAGCTTGCAGACGCCCCCCGTATACCGATCGCAACCGACCGCGTCAGCGGCTCGATCTCGCTGCTGGGTGGCCGCATCGACGACCTCTCGCTGAACGATTACCGCGTCACCCAGGATCCCGATGCGGATATCGTGAAGATGCTCTCGCCGGTCGGCACGGCCGACGCCTATTACGCGCTCTATGGCTGGGCGCCAGGTGGCGGTCTCGACCCCACGGCCGTCCCCGGCCCGAACACCCTTTGGAGCGTCGCGAGCGGCGAGGCGCTCAGCCCGACGAGCCCCGTCACGCTCACCTGGGACAACGGCGCGGGCCAGACCTTCACCCGCACGATAGAGATCGACGAAGACTATCTCTTCACCATCACGCAATCGGTCGCCAACACAGGCGATGCGCCGATTACGGTGGCCCCCTATGGCGTGCTCGCGCGCCACAGCGAACCGTCCGATCTGCGGAACTTCTTCATCCTGCACGAAGGTGTGGTCGCCATGGCCGACGGCGAACTCACCGAAACGGACTGGTCCGATATGCCCGATTTCGCCTTTTCCGAACGCGAGCGCGCGCGGGCAGAAGTCACTCAGGTGGCGCAGAACGGCTGGATCGGCTTCACCGATCACTACTGGATGTCGACGCTGATCCCCGCACCCGGCACTGCGTTCAAATCCGTCGCCAAATACGACGAACGCCGCGATATCTATCAGGCAGAGACGGTCATGCCGACGCAGACGGTCGCGCCTGGCACCTCGGTCACCGTTACCAGCCAGCTCTTCGCCGGCGCAAAAGAGTGGGACGCGATCCGGACCTATCAGTCCGCAGGCGTTGAAGGCTTCATCGACAGCATCGACTGGGGCTGGTTCTTCTTTCTGACCAAACCCATCTTCTGGTTGCTGCACGAGCTGAACCTGCTGATCGGCAATATGGGATGGGCCATCATCGGATTGACCCTCATCATCAAGGCAATCCTCTTCCCACTGGCCTACAAATCCTATGTCTCCATGGCGAAGATGAAGGAGCTTCAGCCGCAGATGGAGAAGCTCAAGGAGGAGGCCGGCGACGACCGGCAGAAGATGCAGCAGGGCATGATGGAGCTCTACAAGCGGGAAAAGGTGAACCCCGCCGCGGGCTGTCTGCCCATTCTGCTGCAGATCCCGATCTTCTTCTCGCTCTACAAGGTGATCTTCGTCACCATCGAACTGCGGCATGCCCCCTTCTTCGGACCCTTCCAGGACCTGAGCGCGCCCGATCCCACCTCGATCATGAACTTCTTCGGCCTTCTGCCCATCGAAGCGCCGGAGCCAACGTCGATCCTTGCGCTCATCTTCATCGGTATCCTGCCGCTTCTGCTCGGCATCTCGATGTGGCTGCAGCAGAAACTAAACCCGGCGCCCACGGACCCGACACAGCAGATGATCTTTGCCTGGATGCCGTGGGTGTTCATGTTCATGCTCGGCGGCTTCGCCAGCGGGCTGGTCATCTACTGGATCGCGAACAACACGATCACCTTTGCGCAACAGTATCTGATCATGCGCAGCCAGGGTTACACGCCCGACGTCTTCGGCAACATCAGGAGCGGCTTCAAACGCAAAACCGGTGAGGACGCCAAGAAGTGACCGCTACTCTGCGGCATATCTGGCGACACCCGCTGAAGGGGTTGGGGAGCGAAGCGGTCGAGACTGTCGACCTCGACCCGACGCAGGCGGTGGTCGGCGACAGGCTCTGGGCGTTGCTGAACGCAGAGGCCGACGACACCGATGAGTGGCAACCCCGGCGCAACTTCCTGCAAGTGGCCTCCGGACCGCGGCTGGCCGCCCTCACCGCCGAAAGCACCCGGAGCGGCATTCGCCTCACCCATCCCGATCGGGACCCGATCGAGATCGATCCGGCCAGTGACGGCCAGGCGCTCGGCGCGTGGATCGGCGATTTGTGGCCCGACAACCGGCCGGGGCCTGCGCGGCTGGTCAAGGCGCCCGTTCAGGGCATGACCGACGTTGAGTACCCATCCGTCTCTCTGGGAAACCTTGCCTCCCTGCGGGCACTCAGCCAGAAGGCCGGGTTCGAGATCGACATGCGCCGCTTCCGCATTAACCTCTGGCTCGACGGTCTGGCACCCTGGGAGGAAATCGACCTGCTGCAACGCGACATCACGCTCGGCTCCGCCACGCTCAGCCCGGTAGAGCCCATCGAACGCTGCCGCGCGCCCGATGCCAACCCTGCAAGCGGCAGCCGCGATATCGGCATGCTGCGCCTGCTGGAAGACGGCTGGGACACGCGCAACTTCGGCGTCTACTTCAAGGTCACCGTTGCCGGCAGCGCCCGCGTCGGCGACAGGCTGGGATGACGCTGCCCTTTCCGATCGCCCCGGACCCCGACCCGCAGACGCTGGAACAGGGGCGTCTGCTCTTCGCAGGTGAGACCGAGTTCGTGAAAGGCGTGGTCGCCATGTCGGGCCTGCCCGCACCCAACCGGCTCGAAGTCTGTTTTGCGGGCCGCTCCAACGTCGGAAAATCCTCGCTGATCAATGCGCTCACCGGGCGCAAGGGGCTCGCCCGCGCCTCGAACACTCCGGGCCGGACGCAGGAGATCAACTTCTTCACCGCCGGCGACGCCCATTACCTGGTGGACCTGCCCGGCTACGGCTTTGCCAATGCGCCGCTGCCTGTGGTCGAGAAGTGGCAGCGCCTGCTCAAACAATACCTTTCGGGCCGCCAGACCCTGCGGCGCGCCTTCGTGCTGATCGACGCGCGCCACGGGGTAAAGACGGTGGATGAAGAGATCCTCAAACTGCTGGACAGTGCTGCCGTGACCTTTCAGGCGGTACTCACCAAGGCCGACAAGGTGAAAGAGAAAGAGCGCGCGACGATCCTCGATCAGGTGCGCGGCGCTCTGGCCAAACACCCCGCCGCTTACCCTGAGATCGTCGTGACCTCCAGCGAGAAGGGCTGGGGCATCCCGACGCTGCGCGCGATCATTGCAACGCTCGAATAGAGGTTGCCCTTGCAGAGCGCCGCAGCGGGCCGCATAACCTCCAGACGAATGGTGCCCAGATGAAGACCCGAGACATGAACCGCGACTGGATTGCGACGGCAAGCACGCTGAACAAGGCCCTGCCCTACCTGCAGCGCTACGCAGGCGCGACAGTGGTCATCAAGCTCGGCGGCCACGCGATGGGCAGCGACGCCGCGATGGAGGATTTTGCCCGCGACGTGGTGCTGATGCGGCAGGTCGGGGTGAACCCGGTGATCGTGCATGGCGGCGGGCCGATGATCAACGCGATGCTCGACAAGCTGCAGATCGCTTCCGAGTTCAAGAACGGCAAGCGTGTGACCGATGCCGCCACCATGGAGGTGGTCGAGATGGTGCTCGCGGGGCTCGTGAACAAGCGCATTGTGCAGGCGATCAATGGCCAGGGCGGACGCGCGGTGGGCCTGTCCGGTAAAGACGCTCATATGATCACCTGCACACCGACCAACCCCGAGCTGGGCTTTGTGGGCACGCCTGACACCGTCAATCCACGCGTGCTGCGCGACTTGGCCGAGAAGGAATACATCCCGGTGATCGCGCCCTTGGGAGCGGGGGCGGCGGGTGAGACCTTCAACATCAACGGCGATACGGCGGCCGGGGCCGTGGCCGCCGCCCTCAAGGCGGACCGGCTGCTGCTGTTGACCGATGTGGCGGGCGTCAAGAATGCCGCCGGCGAGGTGGTGACCGAGCTCAGCGCGACGCAGATCCGCAGCCTGACCGAAGAGGGCGTGATCGCTGGCGGTATGATCCCGAAGACAGAGACTGCGCTCGCGGCCCTCGAGGGTGGGGTCCGCGCTGCGGTCATTCTCGACGGGCGCGCGCCCAACGCCTGCCTGCTGGAGCTCTTCACCGAACATGGCGCGGGCTCAATTATCCGCGCGGACTGACGCAGATGTGTCATGCTGTCGCTTGGTCTGCGGCGCACGCTGGCATAGATGTGGGCCATGGAAAACGAAACCGTCATCCGTCTGAGTATCTTCCTCGGCCTCTTTGCCCTGCTCGCCACGCTTGAGGCGCTGGCCCCGCGGCGCGTCCGAAGCCAAAGCCGGAGCCGTCGCTGGCTCACCAACTGGGGCATCACCATCGCGAATACGCTGACGCTGCGGCTGATGGCATTCGCCCTGCCGCTGCTCGCCGTCGGTGCCGCGTTGGATGCGCAGGCGCAGGGCTGGGGGCTCTTCAATGCCGTGGACTGGCCGATCTGGCTCGAGATCGTGATCGCGGTGCTTGTGCTGGACTTCGCGATCTGGCTGCAACATCTGATCACCCACAAGGTGCCGCTGCTGTGGCGTCTGCACCGGGTCCATCACGCGGATGTGGATATGGATGTGACGACGGCGATCCGGTTCCACCCGGTCGAGATCGCGCTCTCGATGGTGTTGAAGATCGGTCTTGTATACCTGATGGGCCCGGCCGGCATCGCAGTGATCATCTTCGAGATTCTGCTCAACGGGACAGCCATGTTCAACCACGCCAACATCCGCCTGCCGCTGTGGCTCGATGCCATGGTGCGGCGGGTCCTGGTCACGCCCGACATGCACCGGGTGCACCACTCGGTGCACCGCGATGAGCACGACAGCAACTATGGCTTTGCGCTCTCGATCTGGGACCGGATCTTCGGGACCTATATCGCGCAGCCCGCCGCCGGGCATGACGACATGCAGGTCGGGCTGGAGTGGCAGGACGACCGGCCGAGCCGTTTTGGCTGGTCGATCACGCTGCCCTTCGCCCGGAAATGACGCTGACCAGTCTCGCGCGCCTCAAAGCGCCGCCCGGCCTCGTCGTGATGGGTGCCACCGATCTCGATGACCGCACCTCGGTCGTGCTGCTGGGCGCAGGCCGCGATCTCTGGCCGGTCTTCACCGCGACAGCCGAATATGCCGACGGAGAGCGCGACCCGCTGGACCGGTGGTCCAAGCGGGTCATCGGCGCCCTTGCGGCCAAGCTCAATGCGCGGGCGGCCTACCCTTCGGATGGGCCACCCTATCTGCCGTTCATCTCGTGGGCACTGCAGACGGGGCGGTTTTTCCAGAGTCCGACCGGGATGATGATCCACGACGAAGCGGGGCTGATGATTTCGATCCGCGGCGCGCTGCTCTTCGATGTTCCGATCCGGCTGGAGCAGGTGTCGCAGGCAAGCCCTTGTGACCGTTGCACCGACAAGCCCTGCGTGAGCGCCTGCCCGGTCGCAGCCCTCTCCGCCACGCACGCCTACGACGTGCCGAAGTGCAAGGCTTTTCTCGACACGGTCGACGGTGCAGACTGCATGTCGCAAGGCTGCCGTGTTCGGCGGGCCTGCCCGGTCTCACAAGAGTTCGGGCGCCTGCCCATACAATCCGCATTTCACATGAGGGCCTTTCATCCGCAATGACCCGTACCCTGATCCTGATGCGCCACGCCAAGTCCGATTGGAGCCACGCCGGTCTGCGCGACCACGAGCGCCCCCTGAACGGACGCGGACGGGTCTCGGCACAAGCGCTTGGAGCGTGGTTGCGCGACCGTGAACACCTGCCCGATGAGGTGCTCTGTTCCTCTGCGACCCGCACCGGTGAAACTCTGCAACGGCTGGAATTGCCCAAGGACATCCCGGTGCGCTACATGAACGAGCTTTACCATGCAGAAGCGAGCTGCATGCGCGATGTGCTGATGCAGGCAGTCGGTGCCTGCGTTCTGATGATTGGCCACAATCCAGGCATCTGTGACGTGGCGCACCGCCTCGTGCGCACCGCGCCGGACCATCCCAGGTTTGAGGATTACCCAACGGGTGCGACGCTGGTTGTCCGCTTCGCTGCACCAAGTTGGGCTGAGATCGGCTGGCACGAAGGCCAGCCGATCGACTTCGTGACCCCGCGGGAGTTGACATAGCGGTGGCCCGAAGGCCCACCGTACCTGCCTGTCCCGAGGGCGGTGCCGGCAGGTTGGGCGGGCTTTCAGGCCGCCCCTCGGTCAGTGGCCGAGGATCTGGCTCAGGAAGAGCTGGGTCCGCGGGCTTTGTGGGTTGTTGAAGAAGGCTTCCGGTTCGTTCTGCTCCACGATCTGGCCTGCGTCCATGAAGATCACACGGTTCGCCACCTGACGGGCAAAGCCCATCTCGTGGGTCACGCAGAGCATGGTCATCCCCTCTTCGGCAAGCTCGATCATCGTGTCGAGCACCTCCTTGATCATCTCCGGGTCGAGCGCCGAGGTCGGCTCGTCAAAGAGCATGATCCGCGGCCGCATGCACAGGCTGCGCGCAATCGCCACCCGCTGCTGCTGACCGCCCGAGAGCTGGCCGGGATACTTGTTCGCCTGATCCGGGATCTTGACCTTCTCCAGGAAGTGCATCGCCGTCTCTTCGGCTTCCTTCTTCGGTGTCTTACGCACCCAGATCGGCGCCAGCGTGCAGTTCTCGAGGATCGTCAAATGCGGGAAGAGGTTGAAGTGCTGAAAGCACATGCCCACTTCCGAGCGGATCTTGTCGATGTTTTTCAGGTCCGACGACAGCAGCGTGCCGTCCACCTCGATGCTGCCCTGTTGGTGCTCTTCCAGCGCGTTGATGCAGCGGATCAGTGTGGATTTGCCCGAGCCTGATGGCCCGCAGATCACGATCCGCTCGCCGCGATTGACGGTAAGGTCAATGTCGCGCAGCACGTGGAACGTGCCGTACCACTTGTTCATCTTGGTGATGGTGATGGCGATCTCGTCCGAGACCTTCATTTGCGTTGCAGCTTCAGCCATATCTGACGGCCTTTCTTTTCTGTTTCCCTACCGCTTTCGCTACTTGAGGGAGGATTAACGGTGGTCGGTCGCAAGGCGACGTTCGAGCCATTGTGAGTATTGCGAGATGCCGTAGCAGACGATGAAGAAGAGGACCGAGGCGAAGCCCAGCAATTCCCAGTAGACACCGTTCCATTCCGTCGAGGCCAGGATCGGACCCCGGATCATGCCGACGATGTCGAACATGCCGATCACCGACACCAGCGTGGTGTCTTTGAAGAGCCCCACGGCAATGTTCACGATGCCCGGAATCGAGATCTTCAGCGCTTGCGGCAGGATGATCAGCCGCATCGCCTGCGCATAGTCGAGGCCCAGCGAGTCCGCCGCCTCATACTGCCCCTTGGGCAAGGCGGCGAGGCCCCCCCGGATCACCTCGGCGATATAGGCCGAGGAGAACATGGTGATCATGATGACCACACGCAGGAACAGATCGAGCGTGGATTCTGGCGGAAAGAAGTAAGACAGCATCACGCTTGCCACAAAGAGCAGAGTGATCAGCGGCACGCCCCGAATGAACTCGATGAAGATCACACAGATCCACTTGATCAAAGGCATGTTCGACTGCCGACCCAGCGCCAGAGCAATGCCCAGCGGGACAGACAGAGACACGCAGGTCACGCCGAGCATCATGTTGAGCATGAAGCCCCCGAGATCGCGGCTCGGCACAGCGCCGAGCAGTGCGTTCTGAGACGCGCTGGCCGGGATCAGCCAGCCGCCCACGGTCCAGACAATGAAGGCCGCAATGATGGCTCCGAAGAAGCCCATGGCAAAGCTGCCCGCAACGAGGCGCTGATAGACCGCGGCACCCGCCGCGAAACCGGCGAGGGCCACAAGTGGCGTCAGGATGGTGCCGCCCCAGATCAGCCAGTAGGCGGCAAAGGGGAAGAGCGCTGTTACGATCAAGAGCTTGCGCGGCAGATCGAAGAAGAGAACCGGGGCCGCGGCAACGAAGAAGAGCAACAGCGCCAGCATCGGACGCCAGTAGTACTCCGGCGGGTACTTGAAGCCGAAGAGCAACTGGTTCCACCGTTCGGTCAGCACCGAGAAACAGGCACCGACCGCACCGTCGAGCACCTCGCGGCACTGCGCGAGGCTCTCGGTGTTCCAGATGCCGTTTGCGATCCAGGGCATGGTCCCGGCCAGCACCACCCAGATCACGTAGAGCGCTGCGATGGTCAGCAGACCGTTTGCGGGCGTCGCAAAGAGGTTCTCGCGCATCCACTTGACTGGCCCGGTCGCCGCATAGGGCGGCGGGGCTGCCGGGATTTCACTGGTTCGTACGAAGGCGACGGAATGGGCATGTGTATCGGACATGTCTCAGCGCTCCTTCAGCTTCACGGCGTTGTTGTAGACGTTCATCACTGCCGAGATCAGCAGCGAGATCGTCAGGTAGAACAGCATCAGCAAGAGCACGCATTCAATCGCGCGGCCCGTCTGGTTCAATGTGATGCCGCCCAGCGTCGCGGTGATATCGGCGTAGCCCACGGCGATCGCGAGCGACGAGTTCTTGGTGATGTTGAGGTATTGCGAAATCAGTGGCGGGATGATCACGCGCAGCGCCTGTGGCAGCACGACGAGGTTCATCACGCGACCCGGGCGCAGACCGAGGGCCGAGGCCGCCTCGGTCTGCCCCTTGCTGACCGCCTGGATCCCCGCCCGCACGTTCTCTGCAATGAAGGCGCCGGTGTAGATCGAGAGCGCGAACCACAACGCAATCAGTGGCGCGCCCACCTGAATGCCGCCGCGGAAGTTGAACCCGCCCAGCTCGGGGATATCCAGCCCGATGGGGCGCCCCATGATGTAGAACATCAGGATGGTCGGCAGAAAGAAGATCGCCAGGCTCGGCCACCCCATGGGCAGCAGCTTGCCGGTGTCATAAAGCAGTTTGGTGGCGTAGCGGCGATATCCGATCACCCCGATGATCGAGGCGATGAAGGTGGCTACCACAACCATCGAGCCCGGGCCCCAGACGGGTGCCGGAATATACACGCCGCGGTTGGTGAAGGCGAAGAGCCCCAACAGCATGGAGGCCTCGGGCTCATCGCCCCGGAAGGCACGGGGCGCGGGCATCACAGCCGTCATGATCGTGAAGATGATGATGATCCAGATCAGCACGGGGATGTTCCGGAAAATCTCGACGTAAAAGGACATCAGCTTGCGCACCAGCCAGTTGTTCGACAGGCGCAAAACACCGGCGATCACGCCGAAAACCGTCGCGGTGACACAGGCCAGAAAAGCCACCAGCAGCGTATTCAGAATACCGACAATCGCGGCCCGCGCATGGCTGGACCGGCTGTCATACTCGATCAGCCGCTGGTTGATGTCATACCCGGCGGGATCGCCCAGGAAATCATACGCGATGTTGAGCCCGGCGGCGCGCAGGTTCTGCAGCAGGTTGTTGCCCAGATACCAGATGGCCAGTGCGAGCACTATCGCAGCAATCGCCTGAAACGTCAGGGACCTGTACCGCGTGTCGTTGATCAACATAGACAGGCGGAAGGACTCCTGCGGTGGGTCCGTCAGTGTCGTCATTTGAAATTCCCCGTGGTTCCGACCTTGGTTTTGACGGGCACGTTTTGCGCCTCGGCGGTCGGGTCTCTTTTTTGTGGGTCGTCATAAGGAAAGGGCGCAGGTTGGTCCCTGCGCCCTTGCCCATTTCAGCTTTAGCGGAAGGGCGGAGAGTAGATCAGGCCACCGTCGGTCCACTGAGCGTTGAGCCCGCGGGCCAGCCCGATGGGGGTCTCTTCGCCGATGTTCTTCGCGAAGATTTCGCCGTAGTTACCTTCAGCGGAAATAGCGCGCTTGGCCCAGTCGGCATCAAGGCCGAGCATCTCGCCCAGCGTGCCTTCGGTGCCCAGCAGGCGCGCCACTTCCGGGTTTCCGGTGTTTGCCGACATCTCGTTCACGTTGGCCGAGGTCACACCCAGCTCTTCAGCTGTGATCAGCGCGTTCAGCGTCCAGCGCACCACGTCACCCCAATCGTCATCGCCGTGACGGACCAGCGGACCCAGCGGCTCCTTGGAGATGATTTCGGGCAGTAGGACGTGATCGCCCGGCGCCTCGAATGTGGCGCGCGTAGCCGCCAAGCCCGACGCATCGGTCGTGTAGACATCACAGGCCCCTGCAAGGTACTGCTGCTGCGCTTCGGCGTTGGTCTCAATCGGAACCGGCTCATAGCTGATATTGTTGGTGCGGAAGAAGTCCGCGAGGTTCAGCTCGGTCGTTGTGCCGGTCTGGATGCAGACGGTCGCGCCATCCAAATCCTTGGCCGAAGTCACACCCAGAGCTTTGGGCACCATGAATCCCTGGCCGTCATAGTAATTGACGCCCACGAACGTGAATTTCAGGTCAACATCACGGCTGAAGGTCCATGTGGTGTTGCGGGCCAGCATGTCGATTTCGCCCGACGCAAGCGCTGTGAAACGTGTTTTTCCGGTTGTCGGTACAAACTCGACAGCCGACGGATCGCCCAGAACTGCTGCCGCAACCGCGCGGCAGACGGCCACGTCGAAGCCTTTCCACTCGCCGTTCGCATCCGGTGCGGCAAAGCCTGCCAGACCGGTCGCCACGCCGCAGTTCAGCGTACCGCGCGCCTTGACATCGTCCAACGTACCCGCGGCCGCAGCGCTCGCTGACAGGCCAGCGACGGTCAGCGCGCCGAGAATTATAGATTTTTTCATTTTTACCTCTTCCTGATTTTCCACCCCTTACCGGGCGGGTCAACCGGCACTCGTTGGCCGGAGGCGATATGCAGGGTTAGCCCCTCCAAGTGGGCCATATAGTGGTCGCAATCGCGCGCGTAGGTCAAGGGTATGCAACGGAAAATGAAGCTGCGCCCACGGCTTCCAAGCGCATTGCTCAATGTGAGCGCTAAAATGCGGAGTTTGAAAGATCAAAAACCACCTTTGCGTGTTGAAAGGCTTGGAATTTGACGGCGGCCGCGGCCTCGGCCTCGTCATCCTTACCCCATTGTTCCGCCTGCCAGATTTCGTCGAGACGGGAAATGTCCCAGAGGGCGTCGATTTTTTGCAGATCTTGCGCTGCCGCAAAGCCGAGAATCAGCGATCCCGATAGGCTCACCAAGTCATGAAAGGCCGTCAATTCGAAGACCGAGAGCGCATGCACCCGGGCGCTCAACCGCTCCAGCGCCTCGGACGTCTGCGGCGCGTGCATCACACCCGTACGCGGCGAGAGCCGCGCCTCCAAGGCGGTCTCGGCCCAATCGAGGATCGGATCCCACTGGGCGGCCTGGCGGGTCACCAGCTCGGCCGGTTGTGCCGCGCGATAGCACAGCAGATCGCTGTCACCATAGGCGGCGATCATGTCAGCCACTTCGCGACGCTGCACCGCGACCTTGTCGAGTGCTGCGTTGGCCGTGCGCGTGAACGGCATGCTCAGCGGATCGACCACCGCCTCCTGCGCCGCCCATTCCGCGGCCACCGCCTCGGCCAGGCCACGCGTCGGGACCACGAGCGCACGCTTTGCCGGTGTCTTCACCGGGCGCCCGTCCAGCGCGATACCAAAGCCCTCCGAAACCTCGGATACCTCCGCGGAGGTCCAGAAGCGTCTGGCCTTCCATTCGCTCATACCCCTACCCTCCAATGCCGCGCCAAGGCGGTTTCGAGCGCGGCAAAGTCATCCGCCACCGTATGTGCCGCGTGCAGCGCCTTGACCGGGTGATAGCCCCAACTCACACCAAACCCCGGCACACCCGCAGCTGCGGCCATCTCCATGTCGAAGCTCGTGTCGCCGATCATCACTGTCTGCGCCTTGGACGCACCGACTTCGGCCATGGCCTGATAGAGCATCGAGGGGTTTGGCTTTGACGGGTGAAAGTCGGCCACCTGTTGAGTGACGAACACACCGTCGAGCCCATGCGCTTCGAGCAGCTTGTCGAGACCCCGCCGCGATTTGCCCGTCGCAACTCCGAGCAGCACATCGGGCTCTGCGCCGAGCCGCTCCAGCATCTCCTGTGCTCCGGGATAGAGAGGCGAGGATTGGGCCGCCCCCGTCTGCGCCCGAAGTGCCACATAGGCGTCCTTGTAGGCCGCGACCATCCGCCCGTGGTCCGCCGCTGGCGCAAGCCGCTGCATGGCCACGTCGAGCGACAACCCCACGATACCCAGGACATCCGCGCGCGCCGGAGCACGCTCGCCCACGGCCGCGAAGGCCTCCGCCATCGCCGCCAGGATATCGGCCTGGCTGTCCACCAGCGTGCCGTCCACATCGAAAATGACCAACCGCATCACAGCGCCTCGAAGGGATCTTCGGCTGCCAGGTCTTCTGTCCAGCCGAAGGTCTCCCAGCTCTGGGCCATATGCGCAGGGAGCGGTGCCGTCACGGTGATGATCTTGCCGCTCTCCGGCTGTTCGAAGCGCATCATACGTGCGTGCAGGTGCAGCTTCTTCGAGATGATACCACCCAACTGCGCGCCCCAGCCGTCGCCCATATTCTCCTGACCGGAGCCGCCATATTTGCCGTCGCCCGCAATCGGATGCCCGATCTCGGCCATATGCGCCCGCAACTGATGGGTGCGCCCCGTGATGGGCTCCATCGCCACCCAGGCTGCCCGCGCGCCCACCCGGTAGAGCGTGGCATAGAGCGTATGCGCGCGTTTCGCACCCGGTGTCTCATCAATCTCGCGGGGGTGGATCGCGATCATCTTCTCGCCCTCGCCGCCCTGCCCGCGCCCCGGCGCCTTGACCAGCCCGAAGCGGATTTCGCCCAGGTAAGGCGTGGGTACGCCGGCGACCAGCGCCCAGTAGATCTTGCGCGTTTCCTTGTGTCGCATCGAGGCGGTCAGCGCTTTCGCAGCAGCCCGGGTGCGCGCCAGCAGCAAAACGCCCGAGGTGTCCTTGTCGAGCCGGTGCACCAGCCGCGGTTTCTCCTCCAGCCCGAACCGCAGCGCCTCGGCGAGCCCGTCCACGTGGCGGGTCTGTTTCGAGCCCCCTTGCGTCGGCAGCCCGGGTGGCTTGTTCAGCACGACCACCTGGTCGTCGCGGTAGATCACGCAGGACTGGATCATCTTGGCATCGGCGTCCGACACTGCCGTCCGCTCCGGTGCGGGGGCTGCACTGTCTGGCAAGGGCGGCACACGGACCTGCTGCCCGGCCTCCAGCCGGGTCGCGGCCTTGACGCGCCCGCCATCGACCCGGATTTCGCCCTTGCGGCACATCTTCTCGATCCTGCCCTGCGGCACATGCGGGAATAGCCTCCGAAACCAGCGGTCCAATCGCTGGTCCGCGTCATCCGCGGCGACGGTCACGGTCTGCACACGGCTCATGCCATAGCCCCGCGTGCGAGCCAGAGCCCCAGCATGAGCCCCCCGATCGACAGCCCGACGGACAGCGCCACGTAGAGCCCCGCCGCGCCCAGATCACCGCGCTCGACCAGTGTCATCGTCTCCAGTGAGAAGGCAGAGAAGGTCGTGAACCCCCCCAAGAGGCCCGTCATCACGAAGGGGCCGAGATGGGTCAGCCCTTTCTGCGCGGCCACCACCACAAACACCCCCATCAGGAAGGACCCCAGAACATTCGCCGCCATGATCGCGAGCGGGAACTCCGAGGGCCCTGTCAGGCGCAGGAACGCCACGCCCCAGAGAAAGCGCAAGGACGCACCAAGGGCCCCGCCAAGGGCCACCATGATCAAAGAGGTCAACATCCGCGGTCTGTCCCGCAGGCTTGGGCAATTGTCAAGTTTCGCGCTTGGCGCGCAGCTTTGCAAAATAGGCCACGCGCTTTTGCAGATCGCGCTCGAAGCCGCGTTCGACAGGCGCGTAGAACGCCTGCCGGTCCATGCCCTCGGGGAAGTAGTTCTGCCCAGAAAATCCGTCCTCCGCGTCGTGGTCATAGGCGTAGCCCGCACCAAAACCCTGATCCTTCATCAGGCTGGTCGGTGCATTAAGGATATGCTTGGGCGGCGGCTCCGATCCGGTCTGCTTGGCCGCTTTGCGCGCGCCCTTGTAAGCGACATAAGCCGCATTGGATTTCGGGGCGAGTGCGAGATAAACCAGCGCCTGCGCCAGTGCAAGCTCTCCCTCCGGGCTGCCCAACCGCTCGTAAGTTTGCCAGCTCTGCAGACAAATCGCCTGCGCTTGTGGATCGGCGAGCCCAATGTCCTCGACCGCCATCCGGGTGATCCGCCGTGCGAGAAACCGCGGATCCTCCCCGCCCTCCAGCATCCGCGCAAACCAGTAGAGAGCGGCATCCGGATCCGAGCCGCGCACCGATTTGTGCAGTGCGGAAATCAGGTTGTAATGCGCATCGCCCGACTTGTCGTATTGCGCCGCGCGGCGCATGAGCCGCGTCCCCAAAGCCTCCGTGTCCAGCTTGCCCTCGACCGACCAGGCCGCCACCTGCTCGATCAGGTTCAAAAGCGCCCGCCCATCGCCATCCGCCATTTCCAGCAAGGCTTCGCGTGCGGCGCCATCAAGCGGCAAGGCCGTTCCCAGCTCTCGCTCAGCCCGCTGCGCCAACAGTTCGAGATCCTTGAGATCCAACCGCTCCAGCACCATGACCTGCGCGCGGCTCATCACCGCGGCATTCAGCTCGAAGGAGGGGTTCTCGGTTGTGGCCCCGACCAGAAGGATCGTGCCATCCTCCATATGCGGCAGAAACCCGTCCTGCTGCGCCTTGTTGAAGCGATGGATCTCGTCCACGAAAAGCAAAGTCCCCTGACCGTTTTGCCGCCGGATCTTCGCCGCCTCGAAGACCTTGCGCAGTTCCGGCACGCCGGTGAAGATCGCACTGATCTGCACGAACTGCAGGTCGGTCTCATGGGCCAGCAGCCGGGCGATGGTTGTCTTCCCCACACCGGGCGGCCCCCAGAAGACCAGCGAGCCCAGCGCGCCCGCTTCCAGCATCACCCGCAAAGGTGCCTCGGGCCCCAGGATCTGGTCTTGCCCGATCACCTCATCGAGCGTCTGTGGCCGCAGCCGGTCCGCAAGCGGGCGGTGCCCCCCACCGTCCTGCTCCGTTTCGCTGGCAAAGAGATCAGCCATCGCTCACACTCCGAACCGCAGCACGACCCGTTGCGCGCCGCGGATCACCGTCACCGCATAGCTGCGGGACCGGCTGCGAAACGCCTCGACCACATCGCGAGGCCGCTGAACCGCCCGGTCGTTGACGCCCACGATCACATCGCCGACGCGCAGGCCCACCCGCGATCCGAACCGTCCCGTGTCCGTCACGATCACGCCAGCGCTCTCGAGCGGAAGGTTGAATTCCGCAATGACGGCCGGATTCACCCGCGCCAGCTCCAGACCGGGCAGGATGTCGCCGCGCTCCAGTGTCAGAGGCTCCCGGTCCGGCACATCCGGGGCGGGCATCAGCCGGACCTCGGTCTGCTGCGCCGCACCCGCGCGCAGATAGCTGATCTGCGCCTGCCGACCCAACCCGATCACGCTCATCCGGTACACCATCTCAGGTGGAGTGTTCACCGGCTGACCATTCACCGCGACGATCACATCGCCCACCGCCACGCCCGCTTGCGCAAAGGGGCTGTCAGGATGCATGGCGGAGATCACGATGCCGCCGGGCCGGGCCAGGCCGAAGGCTTCGGCCATCTCCGCATCCACGGGTTGGCCACCCATCCCCGCCCAGGGGCGCTCGAACCGCGCCCGGCCTTCGCGGGCTTGCGCAACGAAGGCCGCAACGAGATCGGCAGGGATGGCGAAGCCGATCCCGTTCGAGCCGCCCGAGCGTGTCAGGATCGAGGTGTTGATGCCGATCAGCGCACCGGTCACATCGATGAGGGCGCCACCGGAATTGCCCGGGTTGATCGGCGCGTCGGTCTGGATGAAGTAGCCACGACCCGAGCCCGTCGCCGCCCCGGAGCGCGCGAGGCCAGACACGATCCCGCTGCTCACCGTCTGGCCGACACCGAAGGGGTTGCCGATCGCCAGCACCAACTCGCCCACCTCTACCGTATCGGAGGCCCGGAGCGGCAGGAACGGCAGATCCTCCGCGCCCTCGATCTGCAAGATCGCCAGATCGCTCTCGGCATCTCCCAAAAGCACGCGCGCGGTGTACTCGCGCCGGTCCGCCAACACGACGCGGATATCCGTTGCCATACCCACCACGTGGTAGTTCGACACGACGATCCCGTCCGCCGACAGGATCACGCCCGAGCCCAGCGAATTCTGCACGCGCGGCTCGGGCGTCCCGAAGCCGTCAAAGAAGCGGTCGAAGAACGGATCGCCCTGGAACGGGCTGCGTCGGGTCTCCCGCAGCACCTGAGCGTAGATATTGACGACCGCCGGTGTCGCCTGCCGGACCAGCGGCACGAAGCTCAGATGCATCTGCTGGGCCGACTGCGGCACCTGCTGCGCGGCCAAGGGAACCGCAAGGAGACTTGACCAGATCAGCAGCAGTAGTCCGACAGTTCTCATCGGGGCCTCCAACAGCGCGCGGGCGCCAGCTTCTTCTGGCTCTAAATATCCCCGCCGGAGGCATAAAAAAACCCTTGTCCCGCATCGGGACAAGGGCCTTGGCGTGCAGAGAGGCATGCCTTAGTCTTCGGCGGCCTCCTCGGCAGCCAGGCGCGCCTTGTCGGCCGCCCCCTTGGCGTCGCGGTCGCGGTCCACGAACTCGATGATCGCCATCGGCGCCATGTCGCCATAGCGGAAGCCCGCTTTCAGCACGCGCACATAGCCGCCCTGGCGGTCCTTGTAGCGTGGACCCAGCACGTCAAAAAGCTTGGTGACATACTGGTCCTGCTTCAGCTTGGCGGCGGCCTGACGACGCGCGTGCAGATCGCCGCGTTTCGCCAGCGTGATCATCTTTTCGATGATCGGGCGCAGTTCTTTGGCCTTGGGAAGCGTTGTCTTGATTTGCTCATGTTCAATGAGCGAGCCCGCCATGTTCGCCCAGAGCGCCTTGCGGTGCTCATGTGTGCGATTCAGGCGGCGATACCCACGTGCGTGACGCATTTTTCATCTCCTAGGTTGCCCTCTACAGGCTGTTTTGCTTTGTCTGACCGGGTGATGCGTGTCACCCGGCTCTCCTTGGGGCCTTTTGGCCCGGATCGTCCCCGCCACCCGCGGGCATTACAGTCCCGCCGGCGGCGGGCTGTCCCGAAGACCCCTAGAAGGCGTCTTCGAATTTCTTGGCCAGATCCTCGATGTTGTCTGGCGGCCAGTCTTCCACGTCCATGCCCAGATGCAGGCCCATGCCCGAGAGCACTTCCTTGATCTCATTGAGCGACTTGCGGCCAAAGTTCGGCGTGCGCAGCATCTCGGCCTCGGTCTTCTGGATGAGGTCCCCGATGTAGACAATATTGTCGTTTTTCAAGCAGTTAGCCGAACGAACAGACAGTTCCAGCTCGTCCACTTTCTTGAGCAGAAGCGGGTTGAACTCCAGACCGTCGTCTTCATCTGCACGAGAGGCCGACTCCGGCTCGTCGAAGTTCACGAAGATCCCGAGCTGATCCTGCAGGATGCGCGCGGCGAAGGCCACCGCATCATCCGGCGTGATCGAGCCGTCGGTGTCGACCTTCATGGTCAGCTTGTCATAGTCCAGCACCTGGCCCTCGCGGGTCGGCTGCACGTCGTAGCTAACCTTCTTCACCGGCGAATAGATCGCGTCGATCGGAATGAGGCCAATCGGCGCATCCTCGGGCTTGTTCTTCTCGGCCGAGACATAGCCTTTGCCCTGGTTCACGGTCAGTTCCATGTAGAGATCCGCCCCATCATCGAGGTGGCAGATCACGTGATCGCGGTTCAGCACCTCAATGCCTGCGCTCTCGGAAATGTCCCCGGCCGTGACAACGCCCGGACCCTTTGCGGAAATCGAAAGGCGCTTGGGTCCCTCCACTTCCATGCGGATCGACACGCCCTTCAGGTTGAGGATGATGTCGGTCACATCCTCGCGCACGCCCGCCACGCTGGAAAACTCGTGCAGCACGTTATCGATTTGCACGGATGTAATCGCCGCACCCTGCAGCGACGACATCAGCACCCGGCGCAGGGCGTTGCCCATGGTCAGGCCAAAGCCGCGCTCCAGCGGCTCAGCCGTCACAGTGGCCTGACGCGCGGGGTCGTTGCCCGGCTTCACGTCCAGCTGCTGCGGCTTGATCAACTCGGCCCAATTCTTGTGGATCATGCGTCCCTCCATTCTTGTCAGCGCCCCATGTCCAAGGCTGCGACTCTCGAGGTTTCAAAAAGCGGATGGGGGCCGCGAGCATGCCCGCGACCCCGGTTGTTCAAAATCTCTTAGACGCGGCGGCGCTTCGGTGGGCGGCACCCGTTGTGCGCCATCGGTGTCACGTCGCGGATGGAGGTGATATTGAAGCCGGCGGCCGCCAGCGCACGCAGCGCGCTTTCCCGGCCAGAGCCCGGGCCCTGCACTTCCACTTCCAGCGTCTTCACACCGTGTTCCTGCGCCTTGCGGCCCGCGTCTTCGGCAGCCATCTGCGCGGCATAAGGTGTGGATTTCCGCGAGCCCTTGAAGCCCATTGTGCCGGCGGACGACCAGGAGATCGCATTGCCCTGGACATCCGAGATCAGGATCTTGGTGTTGTTGAAGGAGCTGTTCACATGCGCCACACCAGCGGCGATATTCTTGCTGGCCTTTTTCTTAACGCGTACGCGGTCACGTGCCATTGATCAGACCCTCCCTACTTCTTCTTGCCGGCAATGGCCTTTGCGGGGCCTTTGCGGGTGCGTGCGTTGGTGTGGGTGCGCTGACCGCGAACCGGCAGGTTGCGACGGTGGCGCAGCCCGCGGTAGCAGCCGAGGTCCATCAGGCGCTTGATGTTCATCTGCACGTCACGGCGCAGGTCGCCTTCGACGGAGTAGTTCGCGTCGATATGCTCGCGGATCGACAGAACCTCTGCATCGGAGAGCTCGTTGACCCGGCGGGCCTGGTCGATGCCAACCGCTTCGCAGATGGCCTTGGCCGAGGAGTTTCCGATACCGGTGATGTAGGTAAGGGCGATGGGAACCCGCTTTGCAGTCGGGATGTTTACGCCGGCAATACGTGCCACGTGTCCAATTCCTTTTCGTTGCGGGTCCGTAGTTCCAGACCCTTTTTTCACAACGTAAGCCCGAAGCTTTTCAGGGCGTCGGGCGTTAGCTGATCAGGTGATCTTGCATCTCGGGAGCGACCCTCAGTGCAAATTGATTCTCAGTCGAGATAGCGCGTGGTATGGGGTTTTCGCCCAAGCGTCAAGCCGATCCTGCGATGCATTTTCAGGCGGCTGGACTCCGCTGGACTCACACAGCTCATCCGATTGTGGACCACCCCATGTCGCCACGCTAGGTTGTAGTCTACAGCTTTGCCTATTAAGAGCCCCAATGTCGAAATTCGCTACCGACCGCAAGGCCATCGAACGCAAGTCACAGCCCGTGCGCCGATCCTCCGGCAGACACGAAAAATCCGATCCCGCTCTCGACGCCCTGCAGGCCAAAGCAGATGGCAGCCTCCTGGTCGCACAGCTTCGACACGTGCAATCCCGCGCGACCGGGGTCGTCCAACGCGAAGTCGATACCTCCTCCAGCCCGTCGCTGGGGCGCGGCGATCCAAACTATGAATACCCCCTGCCGGCCCGCGATGGCGTGCCCAAATGGGCGGCGGAGGAGTACGAAGACGCGCCCGATCGTCTGCCAATCACCGGGTCCGCGAACGACTACTATGCCACCGGCACCCTCCCCTGGGACAAGAGCGGCGATGTGACGGAGGAGACCAAGGCCGAGTTCAACGATCCCCACCTGACCCTGATGTGCAGCACCGACAACGGCAAGATCGGCAGCATCTACTTCGAAGGCGGCCGGGTGCGCACCACCCACAAGAGCGGACCAACCACATCGAAACATCCCGCGGACCGCACCTTCCAGTACAACATTGACCGCGACGCGGCCTGGGACCGCTTCGTCAAGAGCGGCGGCAAAAGACGCATTCTGAAAGCAGAGCGCAAGAAGCCCAAGGCGGACCGCGTCAGCGAGAACCGCCTCTTCAATCGCTGGATCGCCCAGCAGCTCAAAGGCAAGAAGGTCAAAGCCACGCCTGCATGGGCCAAACTTCTGGAGAGCCCGGACGACGCCTTCGAGACCCCCGCGGAAGCGGATGCGAGCAAGTTGAAGCTGTTCGAGGTGATGTTGAAACCGAACACCAAAATCCAGAGCAAGCACCCCTCGCGCGGGGCGGCGACGCAGATCGTCATCAAGCGATCCGACCTGGAAAAACTGAAAGGAGTCGGACAGCTGATGTCCGGTGAAAAGGATCCGAGAACCGCGAACGAACTCTTTTACGAGTACGTGCGCAAACACATACCCGATTTGCTGAAGTTCATCAGACATCCATCCGAGATCAAATATTAGGCCACCTTGAGACGTATAAGACAGCAGAGCGTTACCGTTCTGATCTCCTGCGTTGGAAAAACCGGCGCAAGGATCTCTTCCGGCGCATCATTGCGCGCGTTGGTGCACTTGCCGCGCGACTATGAATTCAATCGTGGTTAGTATTGCCAGAGTCTGAAAGGAGCACCCGTCACCGTGAAAACCCCGCGCGCCAGACACCATCGCACGCAAGGAGCAAGCTCCCCCACGCCCGGCGGGATGCGCAAGTCACCGCCCCGCGGCCCGCTCACCACGCTGCAGGCCAAGGCAACGGACAGCGCCGCCGTCCGGCAACTCCGCGAGATGCAGGCCCGCGCCGGTCTGCCCCTCCAGCGCGTGGATGATCCCAGCACAGCGGCCATCGATGACACCGGAACCCTCTCCTGGGACAAGAGCAAAGGGGTGCCGGGCTGGGCCAAGTACCAGTATAATCAGGACCACGCGCAGGTCGATCAGAGTTCCAGCCCCTTTCTGCCGAACTACGGGCCCGAACATGATGACCCCGGCTGGAAACACAGCCAGGGCGTGCCCGATTGGGCAAAGCAGGAATACAAGACGCAATCCAAAGTCAAACTGATCGCCAGCGTCAAGGATGGGCTCATCGGCAGCATCTACTTCCTCGATGGCCGCATTCGTACGACCCACGGGGATGGGCCAACACTCGAACTCGACAACCCGCGCGAGCGCACAAGCCGTTTCAATCTCGATCGCGGCAAGGCCTTTGACCTCTTCTGGAAGACGAACCGCGGGATTTACGAGTTCTTCTACGCGCAGACCGACAACTCGCTCACGCCACAACAGCGCGAGGAGCAGGCCGCGATACTGGTGGGCAAGCAATTCGACCAATGGCTGGCAGTCTATCTCAACCTGACCCCCGTGGACCAGCTGCCCGATTGGGTCACACCCGTGACCCGTGCCGACGAGGCCTTCGACACCGACGCCGCCGACCCGTCCGACGACATCACGCTCTTCGAGGTCTTCACCAAGGTCAGCAACGGCAAGGTCCAAAGCTGGCACCCCTCGCGCGGGATTGCCGCCAAGTTCGAGACCAACAAACAGGTGGTCTCGGTGCTTAAGGCCGCGCTGCGCCACATTGACGGCGTCACAGACGTGAACCAGCGCAACACCCTGTTCTACGACTTTATCAAAAGCCGCCTGCCCGTCTTTGCGAACCAGATCCGGCGGCCCGATCAAATCTAGCCCCACTGCAATCAGCACTTTGGGCGCGCAACCGCCGACGCAGGAAAGCGACTGGAGGGTGAATTCAGCCTCCGATATGTCTCGCGCACCAGCCCTCGATCTCAACAGGAACCGCCTGGTTTGAAAGCTCCGATCACGCAACGCGCCATGGCCTCTGGCGCCGACAGGCGGTACAGCCGCGCCCGCGCCAAGCGCACACGCGCGGATGATGCTCTGGCCGCGCTGCAACAGCGCGCCGACCACAGCCAGCCGGTGCGGCAGCTCCAAGCCCTGCAACGCCAGCAGGCGCCCGTCCTGCAAGCCGCAAACGGCGACACCGATACCGAGACGGAACTGCCAGCGAACGTCCCGGTCATGGTCAGCGTCGAAAACGGCAAGATCGGCAGCATCTACTTTGATGACGGGCGCATCCGCGGCACCCACCTGGACGGTCCGGCAGATGAACGCGGTAACCATGCCTTGATCGAGCGGTACAACATCGACATGCGCAGGGCGCACCGCTCCTATTCCGCAGCGGTGAAGGCCGGCACCCACAAAAAACTGAAATTCGACGAATGGATCTCGGTCCAGCTCTGGAACCGCGATCCGACTTGGGTGATCAAGGAACTCCCCGCGCCCGCCGACATGGAAGAGGGTCCAGCCGACAGGAACGCCACCCTGTTCGAGAACTTCGGCAACTCCGATGGAAACTACGCAGGCTACCATCCGTCCCGTGGCGCAGGGGAGAAGAAGATGCTGCTGCGAAGCGACGTCGATAGCCTCGAGAAGGCGGCCGAAGCCGCGGCCGCCGTTGACGAGACCGCCAAGAAGAACCGCGCCTTCTACGTCGAACTGATGACGAATGCGCCGGAGCTTGCCCCCCAAATGCGCATGCCCGAAGAGATCGACGCCGAGACGGCAGAAGAGGCGTTGACCTACGCCCAAAAGGAATACGAAAAAATCGAGTACTGGACAGAGCAGGACTGGTCGACAGGCCCCTATGACGATCTCTTTGTCCTCAGCCACAAACTCCGGGAGTATCGCCAGCGGATCGTGGACGCTGGCGACGACGCGCGCGGGGCCCTCGCATACACCCGCGACCACGACTACCGCTCCAAACTGACGATCAAAGTCGGCTATGAAGTCCGCGCAAAACACGCTACCGCCCGCGCGCTCGCGGCCTCCAACGCCCTCGACGCCCTCCAACCCGTGGCGAGCAAGACCGTGGCCGACTTCTTCCGCACCTACGCCGACGCCATAAAGGTGGCGGAAGACTACGCCGCGATCATGCAGAACACCGAGGGCGCGGCGGACGCCGAGGGCGAGTGACGAGCGTTCCCGCTTGCCGTCGGGCCGCGGGTCGCGCTTATGGTCGGGCCTGCGGCCCGGGAGACCGGCTACCCCGCCACGCGCCTGACGCTCTCAAAGTGCTAAAAATTTAATCAAATGCCCCGTTTCAGCCGCACTCCTCACAAAAATGCTGCGCTGCAGCACGATTGTGCAGGGAGTTGTTAACCATTTTTAGGTAGAACATTTAGCTAACGCGACCGTGGGAGGAGGCCGCTCTGAAAGGAGAAGGCAGATGAACACGACAACCGACCTTATGTTTGTACGCCGCCCGATGCGGTGGCTCATGTCCCTGATGCTGATTGGGCTGATCACGTTGCTCCCCGCCGATAGCGGCGCCCAGGATCGCCTGACGCCGCGCTATGCCTCCGGGCAAGTAAATATCCACAATCCGAACCGGGTCGATGTGGCCCTGGTGCTCGCGGTGGATGTCTCGTCCTCGGTGAAATCGCACGAGCGCCGCTTTCAGCGCGAAGCCTACGCTGCGGCTTTGCAAGATCCGCGCGTCGCCGGCCTTGCCCTGGGTGGTGGCGCGGGACGCGTTGCCATCGCCTACATGGAATGGAGCGGCCGCCATTACCAACGGCTGCATTTGCCCATCCGGGTCATGTCGACGCCCGAGGAGTTGGCGCGCTTCGCCGCGGACATCCTCGCCATCGAGGATCGGTCGGCCGACCCCATGTACGTGCAACCCACCGCCATCGGTAACGCGCTGCTGGCCGCGGAACGGGCGATGGCCGCACTCGAGGTGCCCGCCCGCGACTACGTCATCGACATCTCGGGGGACGGGGTGCTCAACGACGGGACCGGAATTCTCGCCGTCCGGCAGCAGCTTCTTGCCATGGGGCTCACCGTAAACGGGCTGCCGATCGAGGTCACCTACGGCGAACCCAACATCGATCAGCTCTCGTTCGACCGCGTTTCGCGATACTATGAAGACTGCGTGATTGGCGGGCCCGGCGCCTTCCATCTCGTCGCGCGGGGATTCAGCGACGTCCGGGAAACGCTGATCATGAAGCTGATGCTGGAAATGGCGCAGATGAGGCCCGAAGAAAAGTCACGCATTGCGCTGGCCTGGAATCGCAGCGATGCCCCGCTCGAGGCTCAAATCCTGCCCGCAACCATGCTGCAACTTGCGCCGAACGGCGCTGCAAAGCCGCAACGCCAGCCAACCGACTGCGGCGAGACCCGCGTGAGTTCATCGAACCCGTTCCAGATCATCCCCTGACAAGAGCCGTCAGGCGTCGAGCACGGCGCTGATCTCGCCCTGCACCGCGTCAATCGCACCGAGCCCATCGACGCGGCTCAACATGTCCTTGGCATAGTAGTAGCCAATGAGCGGCGAGGTCTGCTTGTAGTATTCCATCAGGCGGGTCTTGAGGCTGTCCTCATTGTCGTCCGCCCGGCGCTTGAATTCTGTGCCGCCGCAGTTGCTGCATTTGCCGTCCGCGGGGATCGGCTTGGTGTTGTCGTTATAGACCTCGCCGCACATGGCACAGGTCGACCGGGCCACGATCCGCGCCACAAGGGCTGCGTCATCCACACGCATCTCGATCACCGCATCGAGGTGTTCGTTCTGGCTCTCCAGGAGGTCCCCCAGCGCATCCGCCTGCGCCAGTGTGCGCGGGAAACCGTCGAAAATGAAGCCATTCGCCTTCACGGTTTCCAGCTTCTCTCGGATCAGCCCGATCACGATCTCGTCCGTGACCAGCGCCCCGCGCGCCATCACGTCCGCGACGATCTTGCCCATCTCGGTGCCAGAGTCTTTAGCCTCGCGCAACATGTCGCCGGTACTCAACTGCACCATCCCACGTGTCTCAACGAGGTGACGCGCCTGCGTCCCCTTCCCGGCCCCCGGAGGCCCCAGCAGTATGATATTCATCGGCGGACGGGACTCCGTTTCTTGCGGGACTTGCTGCCTGATCGGCCGCGCAGCTGCGACTTCTCAAGCAGGCCTTCGTATTGGTGCGCCAGAAGGTGGCTCTGGACCTGTTGAATCGTATCCATGGTAACCGAGACGACAATCAGCACGGAGGTGCCACCGAAGTAGAAGGGGATTGCGAACTGCCCGCGCAGGATCTCCGGCAGCAGGCAGACGGCCGCGAGATAGCCCGAGCCCAGAACCAGCACGCGGTTGACCACATACTCGAGGTATTCGGAAGTCTTCTTGCCGGGCCGGATGCCCGGGATGAAACCGTTCTGGTTCTTCAGATTGTCCGCCACATCATCGGGTTTGAAGCTCACGTTGAACGTATAGAAATACGCAAAGAAGATGATCATGACGGTGAAGAACGCCAGGTAAAGCGGCTGTCCGGGCCCGAAGTTGGCCAGCAGCCACGACATCACCGGGTTGGTGGAATTGCCCGAGAATGTGCTGATCGTCACCGGCAGCAGCAGCAGCGAGGAGGCGAAGATCGCCGGGATCACGCCTGATGGGTTGACCTTGACCGGCAGGTGGCTCGACCCGCCATCATAGACTTTCATCCCCACCTGACGGCGCGGATACTGGATGTGGATCTTTCGCAGCGCCCGCTCCATGAAGACCACGAACATGATGGTCACAATCACCATCACGATCACCCCGATGATCACCGCCGGGCTCAAGGCACCAGACCGGCCGGAGGCGAAGAACTGCGCGAGGGCCGCGGGCAGTTCCGCAATGATCCCCACAAAGATGATCAGTGAGATCCCGTTCCCGATGCCGCGGGCGGTGATCTGTTCACCCAGCCACATCAGGAACATCGTGCCGCCCACCAGTGTGATGACGCAGGAGGCTCGGAAGAAGAAGCCCGGATCGGTCACGATATCGCCGGCCTCGAGGCTCACGGCCAGCCCATACGCCTGTAAAGTGGCGAGGAACACGGTGCCATAGCGCGTGTACTGGTTGATCTTCTTGCGCCCCTGCTCCCCCTCTTTCTTGAGCTGTTCCAGCGAGGGGACCATCGAGGTCAGAAGCTGCACGATAATCGAGGCGGAGATGTAAGGCATGATGCCAAGGGCAAAGATACCCATCCGCCCCAGTGCGCCGCCGGTGAACATCGAGACCATGCCGCCAATGCCCTGCCCCGCCTGTTCCATGAACTGGCGCAGCGCCACACCGTCGATGCCCGGCACCGGGATGAAGGTCCCAAGGCGATAGACGATCAGCAGGCCAAGGGTGAAGAGGATGCGGTTTCGGAGATCGGTCGCCTTGCCCAGTGCAGCCCAGCTGGTGTTGGCGGCCATATTCTCGACGGCAGATACCATGGATTGGCTCTCTTTATCTACGGACACGCCGCCCGGGCCGGTAAGGCGGGCGGCGTTCGGGAAAACTCATGGGTCTATGTAAGCGGCACGGGGGCCGCCCACAAGCCTGAACTGGGCTCTCAGCCCTCTGACGTTTCTGCGACCGGGGCCGCCACGGTCAGCGATCCGCCCGCGTTTTCCACCGCTTCGATGGCCGATTTCGAGGCCCCGGTGACGGTCAGATCGAGCTTCGCGGTCACCTCGCCCTTCGCGAGGACGCGGATGCCGTCGCGCTTGCGCCGCACCAGGCCGCTCTCGACCAGTACGTCTTCGGTGATCGCGGATTTTGCGTCGATCTTCTTGGCGTCGACGAATTTCTGGATCAGCCCGAGGTTCACCACTGCGTACTGCTTGCGGTTCGGCTTGTTGAAGCCGCGCTTCGGCAGGCGTTGGTAGAGCGGCATCTGCCCGCCTTCGTATCCGTTGATCGCCACACCCGAGCGGGATTTCTGGCCCTTGATCCCGCGGCCGCCCATCTTGCCCATGCCAGAGCCCGGGCCACGGCCCACGCGCTTGCGCTTCTTTGACGCTCCTGGATTGTCGGAAAGTTCGTTCAGTTTCATTGTCGCTTCTCCTTTGGCCGGATGTACCCCCCAGCGACGGGAGCGGGCAAACACGGCGTTTCGATTCTGATGTCACACATGCGTGTGACCGGGCGCGTATAGACGAGCGCACGCGCCTGATCAACCCTTGATGCCATCACAGATGATGCCTCGCGCAGCGCGCTAGCGCCCAAGGATCATGCGGCTGATCACAGGTATCCTTGATGCCGCCAGATGAAGCGCGATGGGCAAGGCGATCCCGGTCGCCAGCCCCAGCGCAAACTGCAACCAGTCGTTGTAGAATCCCAACTTGTCCGACAGCATGCGCATGCCGGATGTTCCAAACGGATGGTACAGATAAATGGTGAAAGCATATGGGCAAATTTTTTCAAGGAACGACGCGCGTGTCAAACGCAATACCGCGAAAAGGCAGAACCCGATCCCGAACATCAAGCTTTGCAGGTCGCGCGGCATCTGGGAAAGTGCGCCGGTCTCATAGTAGATCAGGGCATTCCAGCCGCCTCCGGCGGCCATAAGGGCCAGTGCCGCGCCCATGGCCGCGGTGCTATGGGAATTCAACAGCGGAATGTTGCGGTAAACGATGACACCCGCCAGAAAATAGGGAAAGATATAGTGCGCGCCTTGCAGTGACAAAAATGGACGCCCGGCAAGCAATCCCATCAGATACGCGAGACACGCGCCAATAAAGATGACCCAAGTGAACCGCTTGTCCAGAACAGCATCGACGAGGCCAAACAAGATGAAAATGACAAAAATGGCCTGCAGAAACCAGAAATGCGCGTACGAGAAAAATATTACCCGCCAGATTTCGTCGACCGGCATGGCAAATCGGTTCTGCAGGATAAAGGCGCAAACCGCGAAAATCAGAGACGCAATGATGCCCGGCACGTAGATGCGCCGGAACTTGCCCAGGCAGAACTTTGCGTAGTTCCGGAAGTCGGGTGGTCGTATCGCGTAGATGTAGCCTGCAAGAAAAGCAAACACCGGCATACGCACGTCGATGAAAAAGTCCGACACGACGCGCAATGGATGCGGATAACCGGCCTGCAGTCCGTTACCGGCGTCGACACCAATCACATGATAGCTGACGAGAAGGATAACAGCGATTGCACGCATCGTCTCGATCGGCACAACGGCCGGGTCAGAACGTGCATCAAGCGGTATGTAGTGCGTGAACGCCATATCAACCTGCGACCTGCCTTGTCCCGTCAAACCAGAGGCGTTTTGCCAAGCGATGCCCGGACTTACAAAGCAAATTTACCCAATAGGGCTCCATTGCCGAAAATCCCTGCAGGCAAAGCCCTCATTGCCGCTTATGGCCGCATTTCGAGGCAACAAAATGGCGACGGTGGCACAAAGCCAGTCTCAAATAGAAAACGCTCCGCATGATATGCGGAGCGCTTGAGAAACGTCAAAATGCTTGGGTCTCAACCCTTTTCTTCCACGATCTCCACCATATGCGGGATCGAATTGATCATGCCGCGCACGGAAGGCGTGTCTTCCAGCTCGCGGGTTTTGTGCATCTTGTTCAGCCCCAGGCCGATCAGCGTTGCGCGCTGCTTGGCGGGACGGCGGATCGGGGAGCCGATCTGCTTGATCACGATTGTCTTGGCCATGACTTACGCCTCCTCGGCCACTTGCGCGGATGTATCCACGGCGTCTTCACGCTTGGGCAGAATGTCGGCCACCTTCTTGCCGCGGCGCTGCGCGACCGAGCGGGGGCTCTGCTCTTTCTTCAGACCGTCCATGGTGGCGCGGATCATGTTGTAGGGGTTCTGCGAGCCGATGGACTTGGAGACCACGTCCTTCACGCCCAGCATCTCGAAGACGGCCCGCATCGGACCACCGGCGATGATCCCTGTGCCTTCCGGCGCGGTGCGCATGACCACCTTACCGGCGCCATGACGACCTTCCATGTCGTGGTGCAGGGTGCGGCCTTCGCGCAGCTGTACGCGGATCATCTGGCGTTTGGCCTGTTCGGTCGCCTTGCGGATCGCCTCGGGCACCTCTTTGGCCTTGCCTTTGCCGAAGCCGACACGGCCCTTCTGGTCGCCCACAACCACGAGGGCTGCAAAGCCAAAGCGCTTGCCGCCCTTCACGGTCTTGGACACGCGATTGATCGCGACGAGGCGGTCCGCGAATTCCGGGGCCTCATCGCGATCTCTGCGTCCCCGCTGATTTGGTTCTCTGGCCATCTGTGGCCTCCTATGCTGTGGGCCTCAGCCCTCTTTGTCCAATCCAGGTGAGCCACGGCTCCCGGATCATCGAGATGCCCGCCGACGGGCACCTTCGCTGGTGCGACCAAGGGTGGCCTGAAAGCCCACCCAACCTGCCTGTCCCGCGCGGGGTGCTGGCAGGTGCGGTGGGCCTTGGGCCACCGCGTCGGTCAGATCTTAAGACCCCCCTCGCGGGCGGCATCGGCCACGGCCTTGACCTTCCCGTGAAAGAGGAAGCCGCCGCGGTCGAAGTAGGCTTCGCTCACGCCAGCCTTCTTGGCGCGCTCGGCAATCGCCGCGCCCACCTTGGCGGCCGCTTCGACGTTGTTCTTGCCGACCACTCCAAGCGCTTTCTCGAGCGTCGAAGCGGAGGCCAGTGTCTTGCCCGCCACATCGTCGATCAGCTGCACGCTGATGTTTTTGTTCGACCGGTGCACGGAGAGCCGCACGCGCCCTGCGTTCACCTTGCGAAGTTTGTTCCGAACGCGCAGGCGGCGCTTCAAGAACAGGTCTCTTTTGCTGTTTGCCATGTCTCGCGTCCTTACTTCTTCTTGCCTTCCTTGCGGAAGATGAACTCGCCCTTGTAGCGGATGCCTTTGCCCTTGTAGGGCTCCGGCTTGCGCCACTGACGGATGTTCGCGGCAACCTGACCAACAAGCTGGTCGTCGATGCCTTCGACCACAATCTCGGTCTGTTTCGGAGCGGTGACCGTCACGCCCTCGGGTGCCGTGTAATCCACGTCGTGGCTGAGGCCCAAGTTCAGCTTCAGGGTGTTGCCCTGCATCTGCGCCCGGTAACCCACGCCCTGGATTTCCAGCTCTTTCTTGAAGCCTTCGGTGACACCGGTCACGCAATTCTGAACCTGCGTCCGCGACATGCCCCACTGCTGCCGCGCGCGCTTGGACTTGCCGCGCGGCGTGACGGTGATGACGTTGTCCTCGACGGTCAGCGTCACGTCATCCGTTGCGGAGAAGGAGCGCGTGCCTTTCGGGCCCTTCACTTCAATAGTCTGACCCGACACCGTCGCCGTGACGCCGGAGGGCAGCTCAACCGGTTTTTTCCCAATACGAGACATCTTGCCCTCCTTAGAAGACGGTGCAGAGCACTTCACCGCCAACATTGGCGCTGCGTGCAGCCTGATCCGACATCACACCCTTGGGGGTGGAGACAATCGACACGCCGAGGCCCTGACGGACCACCGGAATGTCATTGACGCCCATGTAGACGCGGCGGCCGGGCTTGGAGACCCGCTTGAGCTCGCGAATGACAGGTTCGCCCTCATAATACTTCAGGCTGATCTCAATGGCTGGGTGGCCGTCGGCACCCGTCACCTTCTCATAGCCGCGGATGTAGCCTTCGTCGGCCAGCACATCCAGCACCCAGGCCCGCAGCTTCGACGCCGGGGTCATGACGGTGGATTTGCCGCGCATCTGGCTGTTCCGGATCCGGGTCAGCATATCTGCGATAGGATCGTTCATCTGCCTACCCCTCCTTACCAGCTCGACTTGACCATACCGGGGATCTGGCCCTGAGAGCCCAGTTCCCGCAGCGCGATCCGCGAAATTTTCAGTTTGCGATAGTACGCGTGCGGACGACCTGTCAGCTGGCAGCGGTTGTGCAGACGCACGGCGCTGGAGTTCCGCGGCAGCTTCGCCAGTTTCAGAGAGGCACGAAACCGCTCTTCCATCGGCTTGTCCTGGTCGTTCACGATGGCCTTGAGTTCAGCGCGCTTGGCCGCATATTTCGCCACCAGACGTTCGCGCTTCTTCTCGCGTTCGATCATTGATTTCTTAGCCATATCAAATCCCTCCCGATCAGCTGTTGAAAGGCATGTTGAAGTGCTTCAACAGGCTCTTTGCTTCAGCGTCGGTCTTCGCCGTTGTGGCGATCACAATGTCCATTCCCCAGTTCTCATCGATCTTGTCGAAGTTGATCTCCGGGAACACCAGATGCTCCTTGAGGCCCATGGCATAGTTGCCACGGCCGTCGAAGCTCTTGCCAGGCACGCCGCGGAAGTCGCGGATGCGCGGCATCGCAATGGTGATCAGACGGTCGAGGAATTCATACATGCGGTCACCGCGCAGAGTGACTTTCGCACCCAGCGGCATGTCCTCCCGCACCCGGAAACCCGCGATGGATTTCTTCGCACGTGTGGTCAATGCTTTCTGGCCCGCGATCAGCGTCAGATCCTCAACAGCGGATTTCGCTTTCTTGGAGTCGCGCACCGCTTCGGCACCACAGCCGATGTTTAGCACGATCTTCTCAAGACGCGGGATCTGCATGTCGTTCTTGTAACCGAACTCTTCCTTCATCGCCGCGCGGATGGTGTCCTTGTACGCGGCCTTCAGGCGGGGGGTGTAATTTGCAGCATCAAGCATCGATCACGTCTCCCGTTGTCTTGGCAAAGCGCACTTTCTTGTCGCCGTCCATCTTGAAGCCCACGCGGGTGGGTTTGCCCTTGGCATCGACATAGGCGAGGTTGCTGAGATCAATCGGCATCGCCTTGGGGATACGGCCACCTTGTGTGGTCTGGCTCTGACGGGTTGCGCGGATGGCGATGTTGATGCCATCGACCACAGCCTTGCCGGTCTTGGGCGAGACGGACGAAATCGTCCCGGTCTTGCCCTTGTCCTTGCCGGCCAGAACGATGACCTTGTCACCTTTTTTGAGTTTCGCAGCCATCACAGCACCTCCGGCGCAAGCGAGATGATCTTCATGAAGTTCTTCGCGCGCAGCTCGCGGACCACCGGGCCGAAGATCCGGGTGCCGATCGGCTCACCCGCGTTGTTCAAGATCACGGCGGCGTTGCGGTCAAAGCGGATGGCGGTGCCGTCCTCGCGGCGGACTTCCTTGGCCGTGCGCACGACGACCGCTTTACGCACGTCGCCCTTCTTTACACGACCGCGCGGGATGGCTTCCTTCACCGAGACGACGATGATGTCGCCCACGGACGCATATTTGCGCTTGGAACCCCCCAGGACCTTGATGCACTGCACACGGCGCGCGCCGCTGTTGTCAGCAACATCCAGGTTGGTCTGCATCTGGATCATTTGGTGTCTCCCGACCTTTGGGGGGCCGATGCGTGGCCGTGTCCCCAGGGTTTCGAATTAGAGGTCAGCGCTCAGGCGTCAGCCGCTTCGAGCACTTCCCAGCGTTTGGTTTTCGACTTCGGCGCGCATTCGATGATGCGGACCGTGTCGCCGACCTTGAAGGTATTCTTCTCATCGTGCGCCCGGTACTTCTTGGACTTACGAATGGTCTTCTTCAGAACCGGATGCGTAAAGCGACGCTCGACGCTGACGGTTACGGTTTGCGCATTCGCGTCGGAGGTCACGACGCCTTGCAGGATACGCTTTGGCATGAGGGTCCTCCTTACTCGGATGCGGCGGCCTGGGCCGCTTTTTCATTAAGTATAGTCTTCACCCGCGCCGCATTGCGCCGCGCGGTGCGCAGCTGTGCAGGGTTTTCCAGCTGGCCCGTGGCCTGCTGGAACCGCAGGTTGAACTGTTCTTTTTTCAGATTGGCCAGCTCCTCACGCAGCTGATCCGGCGTCTTGTCACGCAATTCCTTGGCGTCCATCGCCTTTTTCCTTTCAACATCACGGGTTGGCCGCGGCGTCCGCGTCACCGATGATTCCCGTGGAGGTCATGATGAGAGCGCCGTATAGGAGGCTTGAGCCGCCATGGCAACCCCCTACGGAAAAGAGCCGGAAACGGCGACGATTGGACACCCGCTCACCCCGGTCACGGCGGGATCGGCAAAAATCGGCCGGCCCCCGAAATTACAACGCTGGTGACAACGCTTTCTACAACGCTGAGTAGCAGACGCCTGTTGTAACACCGCGAACGGCGGTGCGCGCTCAACGGCAACGGCGAGCCACGTTCGCGCCGCCGCTTCGTTCGTTATGAATTCAAAATTCACACCTGAAAGAGGTAAAAATAGAATGCATTCAATACTGAAGACGACATCCCCCCTGATCGTCGCCATGGCTTTAGCCGGCGCACCGGCCCTGGCCGCGCCCATCGTATTTTCAGATGCCGGCCCGGCGGCGGCGGACATTCAGGATACCGTGGACGGGTTTCGCGACGAGTTCTCGCAGCTGAACTCTTTCACCCCGACCAACGAGGATCCGGACGGCCGGCGCGAGATCAACTGGGACGGGGTACCCGACACGCTCGCCGACCCCAATGACTTCCCGGGCGATTTCTTCAATGGCGATGTGCCGGGCCGGGCCCGCGGTATCGAATTTGTCGAGACCGGCGACACCGAAGGCTTCGAAGTCTCATCCTCGTCCGCTTCGGGGGTCCCCATCCTCTTCGACGAACCTGACGAGTACAGCTTCTTCAGCCCGGAGCGCATTTTCCGGCCGCAGGATGGCGGAACATTCGATATCCTGTTCTTCGATCCGTTCGATCAGACAACGCCGGCCTTGAGCCGCGGGTTCGGCGCCGTGTTTACGGGGCTTGAGTTCACCGATCAGGTCGTCCTGTCCTATTTCGGGGCCGATGGACAGCTGCTTGCGGAGGAAAGCGCACCGCCGAGTGGGCTGACCAACCTCTCGTTCCTTGGCGTCGTCTTCGACGATCCGGTTGTCGCCAAGGTCTCGGTCGGAACGGGCCTGATCGGCTTCGACGATGAACCGGTCTTCGACGACTTCCTGTTCGGTGAGCCGATCCCGATCGACGTCGCTCCCGTTCCACTCCCTGCCGGGATGCTGTTCGCTTTGACATCGCTTGCGGGTCTCGGCGGACTGCGCCGGATGAGCCGGAACCGCCGTCAGTCCTGACCCCGGCCATGCGGGCGCCCGCGCATCTGGCGCCCGCAACCTGCCTGTCCCTGCGCGCCGCTCCAGCCACGCCAAGGTCCGGACCTGCGTGCAAGCCATCTCCAAGGTCCTGCAATTGCGTCGACGAAACCAAGTGTCTTCTTATGGGAACGACCGTCCAACCGCTTGGCGGCGTTGACCCGACGGCCCGCAAGATCCAACCGGGCGACCGCGATCTCAACTTTGAAGCGTTACTTGGCAGGCGCCCGTGTCTCGCGGCCGGCCCCTCCGCCTCGGCACCGCGGTTCTTAGCGCCACGGACCCGTGGGTGTCTTGAACAGCAGATGAAAGTCTGATGACACCGCCGTTAAGAATATCCAAAATTACACTTAAAAACAATATCTTGATTGAAAACTTCTGAGCGCGACCCCACCCTTTCCTCATAACCGCCCAACGGCCAGAGCGTCAAGCCCGCGGGTACTTGCAGGCACCGGTCGCGGTGCCGCCCCTCGGAAAGGAGATGGAGATGAAAACCTTCCCAGACACCCTGTCGCCCCGCGGCGATGCCCCGTCACATGTGGCTGGAGCCCAGCCCACGGTCAGGTCAAATGGCCGGCACCGGATGCTCGCCCTGGCTGGCTTCAGCCTCGCGCTCGCCGGGGCGCCTCCGCCCGCGGAGGCTGCGAACTGCGGGCCCCGCGACCTTGTCGTTGAAAGCCTCAAATCGAAATACGCCGAGCGGTTCACAGCGGGTGGGCTGCAAAAGACCCGCGCAGCACAGTCGCTGGTGGAGATCTGGTCGTCACCCGACACCGGCACATTTACGGTTTTGCTGACCAGCCCGGGTGGCACCAGCTGTGTGGTCGCCTCGGGAACGGACTTCTTCAGCGACCCAGAGGGTGCCAATGCCGAAGGAACAGCCAGTTGATCCGGTCGGTGCTGCGGGCGGCGATCTCCGCTGCCCCGCAGCGGTGACGGTCATCGAGCTGTCAAGACCTGAAAACTCGATGACCAGGACATGAGTGCAGGGTCGCTATATGTCCGGTGTAACGCTAGACCACTCGCCAAATCGCCTGACGTTCAGCCGCGACTCATAGCGGACAGCGCGCACCGCCGGTAAGCCCTCAACCCTCCGCGCCGCGCCGCCTTGCGTGTACTGCGTTCACCTCTCGCCTCCGCCTACGGGCTGCGGTAAGAGAAGCGCATGAGCAAGACCACCACCCTCTTCGTCACGCCCCTCTACCGCGCCACACTCGCCGAGAGAAAACCGGCGATCGATGCTGCCGAGCTCGAGGCGTCGTGCTGGTCCATCGCCGAGGATGACGAGGCGGGTCAGGACTGGTGTGACGAAAACGGCTATCCCGGCTATACCAGCTATGCCTCGCTGACGGACCTGCCGTACCGCTTCCCGATCTTCAAGGATCTGGTCAACTGCCTCGACAAGCACGTGCAGGCCTTCGCCGACGCGCTTGCCTTTGATCTCGGCGACAGGCCCCTGAAACTGGAAGACATCTGGATCAACATCCTGCCCCCCGGCGGCATCCATACGTCTCACATCCATCCGCATTCGGTGATCAGCGGCACCACCTACGTCGCGGTTCCACCGGGGGCGAGCGCGCTGAAACTCGAAGACCCGCGCCTGCCGATGATGATGGCCGCTCCACCACGCCTCAAGAGCGCACCACCCGAGCTGCAGACCTTCACTTACGTTACACCGGAACCCGGCGACGTCCTGCTCTGGGAAAGCTGGCTGCGCCACGAAGTTCCGCTCAACATGGCCGAGGAAGAGCGGATCTCTGTCTCGTTCAACTACAACTGGAACTGAATGGATCAGGTGCGCAACCAAGGCGCACCTCTCGCCCTTTCACTTCCAGCGGCTGTTCTGCGCCTACTTGGGCGAGCCCGTAAAACAATACATCACGGCCAGGCGGCTGGAGGCGGCCGCCCGTGACTTGGCGAAGGCCGAGCATGTCAATCTGCTGCAGACGGCCCTCGACTGTGGTTTTCAGTCCCACAGCGCGGTCTCCAAGGCGTTCCGAGCGCGGTTTGGCATGAGCCCTTCAACGTTTCGCAAAGATCCCGCCGCGGCCCGAAAAGCGCCCGACCCGAGCCGTCAGCTTCTCATTGCCGCGCCACCCCGAGGGATGATCGACCCGGTTGACGTGGTCGATCTGCCCATCTTTCATTTTCAGTTTCGAGCATCCTTCGGCACAGAAGACGGGCGGTTCTTCGCGCGACAAGATCAGGACATCACGCACCAGTTGGAGCGGCTGCTCGCCCAACCGCGCGCGCCCGACCTCTTGGTCATGAGTTGCTTTCCCGACACACCCCAGCAGCTGAACGATGCCGATGCGCCTGTCTTGTTCGGCAGAGCAAGCGCACGCCGTTCGCCGGAATTCCTTGCGAACGTCATGCGGGGGTACCGTCACAACCCGAAACGCTACCCAGCCGCGCTTGCGGAACGGCAGGCGCTGTCTGCGATCATCGATGACTTTTTGGGTGATGCCGCCCTGTGGCTGTTGCCCGTAACCGCTGTCGGTGCCTTCAAGCACATGGCCCCCACAAGCGATCGCAACGGGGTGCGAGACCATGCCACCCCACTCGAGATCAGCAGGCGACCGGCAAACTACTTCGATGCTCTGACATCCTTCGTCACGCCCATTTCGCTGACAGGTCACCCTGTCGTCGCCCTGCCACTCGGTCTGGACAAAAACGGAATGCCGATCGGTGCCCAGTTGATAGGTGGCCAGGGACAGGAGAGGCGTCTGATCCGGTCAGCCAAACGGCTGTGCGACGTGCTGCGGCCACGGGTATGCCCTATGCTTGTGCAGACATAGGAATGAGTGGCAAAAGGATGGGATGACAAATTGCGGCCGGGCCACCCGGCACGCCCGTCTTGCGCCTCATGCGCCGGTCAGGCTTTCACGCGTGACCTCGCGGTGGTGCCGCGGCATTTGCTGATGCCGCAGCGCGCACGCGATCCGGCTGTGCCGGGCGCCGCCGACAGGCTCTGGATCCACAAAGCCGAGTTGCCCCTTGGTCTGCGCTTCACCGAGCCCTGTCGCCAATGCGGGCGTGTTCGACCTCGGCCGCTTTCCAACGCTTAGAGCTTATTCTGCATGATGCAAGGCAGGCGAATGTCCAAGCGAAGTCTCCGCCAAGAACCGGAGGGTGAAACGCGTTGCAGGTCAGTCGCGCGACACCTCGGTCGTCGCCCGTTCTGCTTTGGCCGTCTGAACAGCCGGAATATCCCAGACTTCAGAGACTTTTCCATTGGTGATCCGCCACACCACGACAACGTCGAACGAGATCTCCGCATCGCCTTGTGCAAGCCGATTGCGGCTTTGAACGACCACCAGTTCGTCGCCGACCGCCCAGGCTGCTCGCGGCTGAATAGTGAAGCTGCCGTCGCCGTATGCGCGGACTTTGTGGAAGAAGTCCGCTATGCCGTCGATGCCGCGATAGGATCCCGCCAACTCCGGCGCCTCGGGGTTGAAGACGTGCCAGACCACGTCCGGATGGAACAACTCCGCATTCGCAGTGATGTCGGTGGTGTCTATACTGGCAATGATGTCGATGTTCGCGTGATCGGCCTGCATTGGTGGTCTCTCCATTGGAGTCGTGTGGGGGCCCCGGAAAGAGACCGGTCGTGCGCGGACCGGGCTCTATTGCCAGTGCTTGTCTTTCGCCAGCGCGCCCCGAGCGGTGTGGCCTCGGGCGGCTAGGGGCCAGCGCCGATCCAGCTGTGCATCACTTAGACTGCCAGTGCGGCATCGGACGCAGCGAGCTTGACGACATTGCCCCGCCACGAAGAAGCACTGGCCGTTCTTCGGTCATTCAAACGACCTTCCGCGTTGGCGTGCCGTCAGACATAATGTGTGCGACGCTAGTCGTTCGTAATGGCAACAGAGATCGCGACGGCAATGGCGATCAGGACAGCAAACATCGATCTTTCTTTCCGTTTCATGGGTCAGACCTTTCGGTTTCGGAGCTTGAACTGCAGCAACTGCTTCGGGCGCTGCTCCAGTATCTGGTCGGTCGATAGGGGCCGGGTCGATTGTGCTGTTCTCACGGGCTGCCGGCTCTGACGCGACCATAACCCCCGACGAATGGCCGGCTGGAACCATGCCCTTCTCAAGACGCCGAAAAAGCGCATCTCTTCGCAACTCAAACCGCAGAACTGATGAGGCGCCCGCTACGAACGGGTTCGGGCGATCAGGCGCGGCGACGCATCCAAGGTCCGCCAGCAGATCCTGCAGGTCATCACCCTGAAGATCCCGGCCATCGGCCCAGGGAAACGGGCGGCTGTGCACAGCCCGTGCATGCACGGCGAAGTCAATTGTCATTCTACCGCCTCGCGCAGGTCAGCGGCGATCTCTTGTGCCACCCGGCGCCCGCTGCGAATGGCACCTTCGACATAGCCCGCGAAGGTGTCGTCCAGCTCTGCACCCGCAAAGCGCACGGGGCCGCGATAGGCCGCCAGACGCGCCACGGCATCAGAGCAGCGACCCTGGCGGACCGTGGCATTGTAGCCGCCACCGCTCCAGCGGTCGTCGACCCAAATCGCCTCATCGATCCGCGTTGACTGGGTAGCCTCGGGGCCGAGTACACGGGCCAGATCTTCGAGGAGCAGCCGGTCCCGCTCGGCGCGGTCGAGCGCAGCACGTGCGCGCGCCACCGGGCCACCGAGACAGGCAGTCAACCGCGCGTCGCCAGCTATGTCATAGCTGGTATCAACCAATTCGAGGCCAACGGGCTCTGCGAAACTAGCGGCACCGCTCAGCCCCTTGAGGCGCCAGAAAGCCCGGTCGTAGACCAGCGTCGTCTTGATCAGATCGCCCGCTTCAAAGGCCTGCAAAAGGTGGCGCACATCGGTGTTTGCGTCGGTTTGCATCTCGACTTTCCGCGCCACGGGGGGTGGCACGGCGACGATGACGCGACTCGCCAAAAAGGAGCGCCCCCTTGCGACGACCCGAACGCCGGCCTGCTCGGGCGTGATCCGCATCACCGGGGTGCCGAGGATCGGTCGGCGCGACAGCTTCACGACAAGCTGATCGATGATGCGCCCCATCCCGGCCGGGAAGTGAAACTCCAGATCGCTGCGCTCGGACCCGTAGGCCCGCAGACTTGCGCGCAACGCGGCGGCATCAAGGTCCTCAGGTGCGGCGCCATATTGCTCGCTAATCATTGTCCGGGCGATGGCATCGTCTTCGTCGCACAGCAGCAGCCGGTCCATCGCCGCGCTCAGGCTGCGCGCCGGCGCCGATCGGCGGGATGTGGCCCAACGAACCCCCCGCCGGGCTTCGCCCAGATCCTCCCAGGGTGTGCTCCACCAGCGATAGAGGGACCACACGGATCGGGCGATATCCGTAGGAGATGACCAGTTCAGGGCCTGTTCTTGAAGGAGGGCCTCGAGCTCGACGGCAGAGATCAACGCCCCCCGCGGCAAGACCTCATCTTTCGTCACACATAAGGCTTCGCCGGTCACCGGCACGGGCGTGCAATGCAAATCAGCCTCGGCCGCGAGGGTGAGAACGGATGTCATGTCTCCATTGACCATCTGGGCGCCCCGCTCGAACGGAATACCATCTGGGCGCGCAACGCTGTGCGCCCGGCCGCCAAGCCTCGATTGTGCTTCCACGAGCTGACAGTCGACCCCTTGGGCCGCCAACTCGGCGGCGGCTGCGAGGCCGGCAGCCCCACCCCCCACGACCAGAACCTTGACATCAGGCACCATACCAAGCCCTCATAGATTGCTGAGCACTCGCTCAACTGAGCAGGTGCTCAATTTTACGCACCGTGTCAAGAGGAGCTACCGATGAAACGCATGTCAGGCGAGGCCCGACGCACACAAATCGTCGACGCCGCGCACGCTGTCATTCTCGAGAAAGGGCTGGCCGAGGCCGCCACGCGCGATGTCACGCGCCGGCTCGGCGTCGGATCGGGCCTGCTCCACCACTACTTCAAGACGTGGAAGTCCTTGCGTGCTGAGGTTGTGCGCGTGTTCATCACCAAGGAAATCGAACAGCTGGAGCAGACACTGGCCGCCGCAGCGCCCGACCGGCTTGCGGCCGCGGTCGTGGATTGGATGGTGCAGGACCCGGCCTTCCGCCATTGGCGGCTGTGGCTCGACGCCATTGAAGAAGCTCGCCGTGACCCCGATCTGGCCGAAGTTGTCGAAGCCGGGTATCTGCGCTGGCAAATAACACTTTCGACCCTTGTTGAACGAATCGTCGCGGCGGGCCACGGCACCTGTCCGCAGCCGCAAGATGCTGCGTGGCGGATCTCGGTGCTCATCGACGGGCTCGTTGGCTTGCTCGCCTTTGACCGGACGCCGCTGACCACTGAGGAGGTACGGCGGCTGCTTCAGACGCAACTGGCCATGGAGTTGAGCGGGGCATCTTGAAAATAGGCCTGCCCCGTGCCCTTCACCGGGATTTCAGGAGCCGCTGACGTCATGCAGTCAAGCATCGCCAGTCTGGTGGCCCTGGCGACCACTCCCGAGATCTGTGCAGATCTTCGGTGCCGCGCGCTGCCCGCCCTTTGGAGTCCAGCAAAGCGCGCAGGTATCGCCGGACCGCGCATATTGAATTCTCACCAAATCAGAACTAGGTAACACTCTAGACACCAACACGGAAACAAGACGATGGACAACGTACTCGCGATCTGACCGCCCCTCAGTTTGCCTCACCGCGAGTATTGCCTATGCCTTTCGTCGTTCTGGCCAACTTGAGTTGGCACACCCCCGATGGTACGTCTCTCTTCACCGATCTCGACCTTGTTTTTGCAGCGCGGCGCACAGGCCTCGTTGGGCGAAACGGCGTCGGCAAAACAGCATTGCTGCGCCTGATCGCCGGTGAGGTCGCACCCGCGTCCGGGACGATCACCCGTGCAGGGTCGATCGGGTTCCTCCGTCAAAACCCGGAGCGATGTCCAGATGGCACGCTGGCCGACCTCTTCAACGTCAATGATCAACGCGCAATTCTGGCGCGCGCAGAAGCGGGTGTGGCCACGCCACTGGAGCTTGCGGACGCCGACTGGACGCTAGAGGCAAGGCTTAGGGCCGCACTTGCGAGCATGGGGCTCAACGGCTTGCCCCTCGAGACGCCTTTGCGGCTGTTGTCGGGCGGACAGCGCACTCGCGCGGGTCTCGCCGCGCTGTTGTTCAAGGCACCTGATGTACTTCTTCTGGACGAACCGACGAACCACCTCGATCACGCGGGCCGGTCGCAGGTCATCGACGCACTGCGGGCTTGGCAGGGATGCGTGATCGTGGCAAGCCATGATCGCGCGTTGCTGGCCGAGATGGATGCGATTGTCGAACTGACATCACTCGGGGCAAGCACATATGGCGGAAACTACGATGGATATCGCGAGATGAAGCGGGCCGAGTTGGCCTTGGCCGAAGGCGCGCTGGCCCGCGCCGAGCGGGCACTGGTGGCGACCGATGCCCGCGCACGCCTTGCGGCCGAGCGCAAGGCGCGGACGGACCGGCACGGCCGTCGGTTGCGCACATCCGGCAGTCAGTCGAAGCTCGTGCTGGACGCCGCGAAGGAGCGGAGCGAAGGATCCGGTGGGGCCGCCGCGCGGCGACAAGCGCGCAGGACGGATGAGGCGAAAGCCGCGCTCGACGTGGCACGAGAGGCGCTTGAAGTCCTTCAGCCGCTCGCGATGAACATTCCCAAGTCCGGATTGGCAAGCGGCCGCGATGTCTTGCAAGTGGAGAATTTGACCTTCGGGTACGAGAACGGTCAGCCCGTCCTTCAGGACGTCTCCTTGGCCATACGCGGCCCCGAGCGCATTGCGATTGTGGGGCCCAACGGTTCTGGGAAGTCGACACTTCTGGCCTGTGTTGCAGGTCAACTGGAAACCCGTGCCGGACAGGTCGCATTACACGTACCGGCAGCGCTGCTTGATCAAGACATGAGCCTCTTGAACCCGAATGAGACCGTGCAAGAGGCCTTTGCCCGCCTCGATCCGGATGCGAGCGAGAACCAGAGGCGGGCCGTTCTTGCATGTTTCCTGTTTCGAGGGGATGACGCCCTGCAAGAAATTGGGACGCTCAGCGGCGGCCAGCGCTTGCGTGTCGGGCTGGCCTGTACCTTGGGGCACAGCCTACCGAAGCAACTGCTGGTCCTGGACGAGCCCAACAACCACCTCGACATTGAGGCGCTGAAAACACTCGAAGCAGCGCTCAACGCCTATGACGGTGCGATCCTCGTTGTCAGCCATGACACAACATTTCTGGACCGCATCGGCGTCACGCGCAGCTACTCGCTTTGAGGTCTCGGCGCCAGACGCTCACAATCCTCGCGCGCCGCACCCCCATGAATGGGATGCTTGACCGATGCGCGGGCCTCAGCAACCCGGCAGCCATCCGTGATCGAATGAGCCATGGACCTCGGCATATCGCTACGGGGCGCAGGGCGGGCCGGACGACCCATGCCGCGACCAGCAGATTGCCTGTCAGTCGGGTCCGGAGGCTCGGTCGGGAAAACAGGTGCATCCTCAAATCGTTGCTTGAAACCGCACATGAGATGGTGCGTTGGCCGTTGCGACAGTCCGCAGGGCGCCTGTCACTCTTGACCAAGTCCGCACTTATCGGCGAACGGATCCCAACTCGGATCACGGTGCCACTCATATTCCGATCCGTCTGCCATCCAGTCTGCAGCCTCCTGATCGAGCACATGCGCAATGGCGGCAAGGGCCATATCCATGCCGGCCGACACACCCGAGGATGTGAAGAACTTGCCGTCGTGCACCCACCGAGCCTTCTCGACCCAGTCCACCCGCGGCACGAGAGGCACCGTATCTCTGAAATCGATCTTGTTCGTCGTTGCGCGACGACCATCAAGCGCACCGGTCAGCCCCAAAAGGATACTGCCCGTGCAGACGGTCATCACATACTCGGCCTGGCGGACCGTCTCGCGAATCCAGGCCATGGCCTCGGGGCGCTTTGCAACGTCAAGCGCGCTGTCGCCGCCGGGGATCAGCAGAAGATCATAAGCGCCACCGGTGTGGATGGTTGTGTCGGGAAGGATGCGTTGACCGTGACGCGTGACAACAGGCTCGTCGGTCTCCGCGACCAGCGTCAGCGAGATCCTCTCCGCGAAGCCGCCCAGGAACTCGATCGGCCCAAAGAGATCCAGCGTTTGCACCCCCGGAAAGACAAAAACTGCCAGCGATTTCATCTAGATTACCTCCTTCAATCGCGCCAAATCGACGACCGTTCCGCCCTAGACTACGCCGATTTGGCTTGGCACAAATGCCAACATGGAGTCCTTTTCTGCCAAACCTTCCGACCAGACGCGTGATGACAGTCAGACACCTCACCAGATTGTCTTTGTCGTCTATCCCGAGATTGCATTGCTCGATCTCGCGGGTCCGTTGCAGGTGTTTGCCTGGGCCCGGTGCAAGAACACCGGCGCGCTTGCCTATCAGCCAAGCATCGTGTCGCGCGGTGGCGGTCAGATCCCGACCGACACACTGCTTACGGTCGAGACCGAGGACATAGACCTCTGGGCTGACAAGCATATCGACACAGTGATGGTGATCGGTGGCGACGGTGTCTATGAGGCCGCCACGGACGCGACATTCGTCGCCAAAATTGCAGCGCTGGCCGCGCGCGCCGACCGTGTCGCCTCGGTCTGTTCCGGGGCATTCCTGCTTGCGTCGGCTGGCGTGCTGAAAGGCCGGCGGGCCGCGACGCATTGGGAGGATGCAGACCGGCTTCGGGCCGCCTTTCCCGAGACTTGCGTGGATATCGAGCCCATCTACATCAAGCATGGCCATATCTGGACGTCGGCGGGTGTCACGGCAGGCACAGACATGGCACTTGCCATCGTTGCCGAAGACCTTGGGCCGGAGGTCGCGCTCGATCGGGCGAAGGCGCTGGTTACCTACATGGTGCGCCCCGGTGGGCAGTCGCAGTTCAGCCCGGCCCTTGAACGCCAACGACTGGATCGCTCCAACAGGTTCGACAGGCTGCACGGGTGGATCGGCGACAACCTGACGCGCGATCTGCGAGTGGAAGATCTGGCCGAGCGAGAAAACATGAGCCTACGCAGCTTTTACCGGCTCTACCGTGACAAGATGGGCGTCACCCCAGCGCGGGCCGTTGAAAAGATGAGAACGGAAGCCGCGCGGGACATGCTGGAGTCGACCAGATTGAGCATGAAGAAAATCGCCGTTCGATGCGGTTTCAAAGACGAAGCGCGGATGCGCCGTGCCTTCAGCCGGACATTGGGTGTATCGCCCAGTGCATATCGGCGCCGGTTCCAGATCGTGGCATGAGGCCGCGAGCGGGCGGTATCAGCCGTGGCTGCAACCGCGGTCGCTTTGAGAGCGGAACGGTGAGGTGGCAGCATCTTCTGCGTGAGAACGTCGGTTGTTCCATGACCCCCCTTGTGACGGCCCTTGCCCATTTTCTCGGCGCCCGGCTTACGAGACATCCCCCCCGGAGTCTCGATCAGCTGGAGCCGCATCTCAAGCTCCAGACGCCAGCGCAGCGACACATTCGGCCGCGAGGTCAATACGGTGCCCGTCATGTGCCCTACCCATCAACGGTCAGGTATCCGATGTCTGCCCAAATAGAGCGGACGCGCGCTGTGCTTCCGGAACGATGCTTCGGGCCCCTCACATGGTCCGGATCACGAAGGAAGCCGAACGGCCGACGGCCAGCGCCACTGACCTTAGGAGGACTCGCTTGTCAAAGAGGCCGAAGATAACGGCGACGTGCCGCTGGATCACCTCGACGCCCAGCTCGAGCCGATGACAGTCAGCCCGCAGCGACGGCTCTTGATAGTGATATCTGCCGTGGCCTTTGCGATCTACCGGATCGCAACGACCTGCATTGCTAGGGCACACTGCTACCGCAGGGCAATGGAGACCCGCGCTGTGGACTGACAGGGGCCATCTCCCTTGATCTTGCGGAGATCGGTCGGCGAACGAGCGCGGGGCTATGCAATCCGGGTCAAGGATGTCCCGCGACGTGGCGAGGCCCGTTGCGGCGACAAAGGGCGGTATCTGGTCTTGTTCGGTCAGACAAAGAATGCCTTGGGAGGCAGGCCTGCATCTTCGAACAGCACCCAAAGGGTCAGTGAGGACACGGATGCCATCAATCGGGCGCTCCAAAATCCAAATTGTCGGGGCGGTAGTTGAAAAGCTCAAGCCGCGCCGACGTGTCCTTGCCAAGCCGCAGGGCGCTCAGACTTGCCGGGGCGACGGGTATGATATGGGACGGGTGAAGCCCGATGTAGCGTTGCAGCAGCGCTCGGATCACGCCACCGTGGCAGACCACCAGAAGATCCCTGCATGGCGTGCGACACTCCTGCTCGATCACGGCCGTGACCCGGTCGGTGAAGCTGGCCCAGCTCTCGCCCCCCGGAGGCACGTGGGTGCCCGCTCGCCAACCCTGGTAGGCCTCATCATCGTTGGCCTGGATGTCTTCTATGGCGCGGCCCGTCCAGTCGCCCACGTCGATCTCGCGCAGATCTTGGGTGAGCCGCGGTGCAGAAACTCCCAGCCGGTCGCCGGTCTCGCGGACACGCTTGAGGTCTGAGGACACAACGCGACACGGCGTAATCGCTTCGATGACGGGACGGAGCATGTCCGCCTGAGCCCGGCCGAGCTCCGACAGACCGATATCGGCCTGTCCTTGAAGCCGCCGCGCCGCATTCCATTCCGACTGTCCATGGCGGACCAGAAGCAACCGCATCAACCGATCCTCTCGCCGTCGGGCCCGAACCAGCTGTCCGGTTCGGGTGGCAGGCGGAATTGGACGGTGTCGCCGATCCGGGCGGTGGGCGCGCGGTCGACGATCGCCGTCAATCGCAGCCCGTCACGAAGCCCCGTGACCATTGTTCGCCCCGCAATGGCCGTTGTCTCGACAAGCTCCATGGGCAGCGTCATGCCGCCTTCTCTATCACTGAGCGTCATGTTTTCGGCCCGGAACATGGCCAGGCAGTGATCGGCAGGCGCTGATAGGGTCATGTGCCGACCTCCGACCCTGTAGCCGGCGCCGTTCCTGACCACCGGCACCACGTTTTTGGGCGGTGTGCCGACAAAGGTTGCCACGAACGCTGTCGCGGGGTGGTCAACCAGATCGGCAGGTGGCCCGAACTGCTGCACGCGGCCCTCATTCATCACCGCGACATGGGTGGCCATGGTCATCGCCTCGATCTGGTCATGGGTGACATAGACCGTGGTTGCCCCGGTGGCGCGGTGCAGGCGCATCAGTTCCGTCCGCATCTCGACGCGCAACTTGGCATCGAGGTTCGAGAGCGGTTCGTCGAAAAGCAGAACCGAAGGCTTGGGCGCAATCGTACGCGCGATGGCAACCCGCTGCTGCTGTCCGCCCGATATCTCGTTCGGATAGCGGTCGGCGAGCGGCGCTATATCAAGGAGCTCCAGCACCTCGCGCACGCGCGCAGCACGGTCGGCTTTCGGCATCGACATGACCTTGAGCGGCCACTCGACATTCCCTCGGACCGACATGTGCGGCCAGAGCGCGTAGGATTGGAACACCAGCCCCGAGTTGCGCTTGGCAGGGTCGACCGACCAGTCCCGATCCCCGTCCGAGACGGTCTGCCCGTCAAAGACGATCTGGCCCGCAGAGGGCAGCTCAAGCCCCGCAAGCATGCGCAAAAGCGTGGTCTTGCCGCAGCCAGACGGCCCCAGCAGAACAAGGAACGCGCCGTCAGGGGCGGAGATCGAAACGTTCGTGACTGCCTCGAAGCTGCCGAAACGTTTGGTGAGATTGCGTATGTCCAGCATGAGAGACCTTCAGTTTTGCAGCCAGGGCTGGGATTTGGTTTGCAGACGGCTGGCGATCAGCGTGGCTGCAATGGAGATGAACAGGATCACCACGGTGATCGCGTTGGCAAACTGTGCGAACCCTTCCGAGGCGTAGCGATAGGCAACCACCGACAAGACCGGCATCGTCGGTGTGAACAGCAGCACGACCAGCGACAGATCGCGGACGATCTTCACGAAGATCAGGATGCCGCCGGCGGCGAGCCCACGGATCGCCAAAGGGACGGTGATCGCGGCGAGCCGGCGGGCGAAACCGGCACCCGTGATCCGCGCACTCTCCTCAAGCTCGCCGCCCACTTGCTGAATGACGGCCCGCCCCGTCTGCACCGAGAAGGGCAACAGGTAAGCTGTCGCAGCGATCACAAGGAGCGCAAAGGTGCCATAGAGCGCGGGAAACGGACCGATCGGCGCGCCAAGATAAGCAATATATGCAGCCCCGAAGGCGATACCGGGCACAAGCAGCGGGAGGAAGCTGATCTGCGTGATCGCCGCCGACATCCAGCCCGCGCGGTAGCGCGCCGTCGTGTAGGAGGCCAGCAGCCCCACGAACATGCCCGTGAAGGCCACCGCAAGGCCGAGCCCCAGAGTGATCGTGAGTGCGCGGACGATATCTTGGTTATAGGCAATCCCCGGGATACCTTGCGCGAACGACGGGTTGCTCTGACCGATCCAGTAGTGCAGCGTCCAATCGGAGAAGAGATTGGCCGACGACGGTGCGAGACTTGAGGCGGTCAGTACCGCGACCGGCACCACGGTCGAGGCAAGCAGGATCACCATGGCGATTGCAAAGAGAGGCCAGCGCGCCCCGCGCAGATCAAAGCGCTTGGCCCGCCCGCCCTTGCCGGTGATCGTGGCGTAGGAGCGGCGCCCCGAGACGATCCGGTTACCGGCCCAGAGGAAGGCGGCCGAGATCAGCACCAGCAGGATACCGATCACATAGCCGCGCCCGACCTGCCCGACCTCGATCATGCCGAACAACCGGGTGGAGAGCGTCTGCATCCGCACCGGCAAGCCCAGGAGCGCAGGTGTGGCAAAGTTCGAAACGGCACCCGCAAAACACAGCGATCCGGCAGCCACCAGCGCCGGCGTGGTCACGGGCAGGATGATCCCCATCAGGATGCGCCGCCCCTTCGCCCCTGCGATCTGCGCGGCCTCGACGAGGTCCGAGTTCACGGTGGCCAGTGCGGCCGCGATGATCGTGAAGGCCAGGCTGAAGTAGTGCAGCGTGAGCACGATCAGCGTGGGCACCATGCCCCAGGCCAGCCAATCCGGAATGTCGAGACCCATGCCCTGCAACCAGCCCACCTGCCCGCCCACGCGGTCGTTGCGGAAGAGAGCGCCCCAGGCCAGTGCCGCGGCGAAGGACGGGATCATGAAAGGCAGCGTCGCCATGACACCGATGGTCTTGCGGAAGGGCACGTCCGTCATCACCACAAGCCAGGCGAGGAACCCGCCCAGCAACACACAGCCCGTCGCCACAACCACGCCGATCAGGAGCGTATTGCCGAGCGGCTTGTAGAACAGGTTCGTCGACAACCGCCCGCTCAGCACGTCCGCCCAGGCCTGGATCGTGTCCGGGTGCAGCGTGAAAAGCACCGTCCGCAGAAGCGGCAGGACGATCAGCGCGATCAGGATGACGAGCACTGCGACCTTGAGTACTGTGCCTTGCCGGAAAAAGACGCGTCGTCCCTGTCTGCTCACGGCTGTGTCTGCCATCGAGGGTCTCCTCGCCAACTTGAAGGCAATGATTGCACGGGCAGGCGGCCGCCGCTCTCGCCCGGTCAGAGGGAAACGCGTTACTGAAGGGTCAGGATCAGGTCGCCGACCTCGGCCCGGAGTGGTGCTGTCTTCGCCGGAGCGATCCGCCAGGCCCTGAAGGCGTCGAGCGGGACGGCATCGGGATGCGGTGGAATATCTGTCCGCGTGACGTAATCCCCCGCGACGTAGAAGGGCGCGAGGCCCGGACCTCCGGTTTCAGTTTCGTCAACCATCAGGAAATCGATGACGAGGCGTGCCGCCGCGGGGTTCTGAGGCTCGGCCGCAAGCGCGAGAACGGCTGGAAAGATGATACCTGGTGCGGGCTCGACCCCATTGGCAACCTGCAATGCCCATCCTTCATCCGCGTTGTCACGGCGGTCGGAGTAACTGGTGAAGCCCACCGGTGGGTTGTCCTGTCCCATCGCGCCCACCGCCACGTTCACATCGTCAGTGGAGCCGACGAGGATCAGATCGTTTGCGAACAGGTCGACGATAAAGCGTTCGCCGGCATTGGCGGCGCCGTCGAGACCGATGGCCTGTCCGAAGTGCACCTCATACGCCGCGGCCATCTCATCCGATCGCAAGACGATCTCGGTCATGAGGTCGAGGTAGTCACCGCGTTGAAGCGGATCCACCATTACGACGCGGCCGCGCCAGTCCTCTGTCGTCAGTTGCCACAGGTTGGTCACGGGGGCGCCATCCGGATGGGCGTCTTCGTTATACATCAGAACCTTGGTCGACAGCCGCTGCGCGAGAAGCGGGCTCTGGTATTCCGCCGGTACCCGGTCAGCCACGCGCGGCGGCACGTAAGGCGCGATGATGCCGGTTTCCAGAAGCTCGGTCAGCACGACCGGCGTATCCGAGATATAGATCACATCGGCATTCGTGACCCCCGCCTGGGCCTCGGCGCGAAGCCGCGCGATCTGCTCGGTCGAGGAGATGTCAAAGCCTTGCAGGTCGATGCCGGGGTAAGCCTCTTCAAAGGCCGCCTCGACCCGACCAATCCGGCTGGTGAATGAATAGACAACGACGGTCCCCTCCTCTTGCGCGAGCGGCAGAAGCCCGTCGGGACCCAATTCATCTAGATGGCCATCGGCCAGCGCAGCCGTCGACAGAAGAATAGCCATCGCGCCGACGCACGTTGCAGTCAGACCCTTCATTTGATCCCCCCTCGGGTTCTATGTCATTCAAACCGCTCGATCAGCTGCCCCAGCCGGTCGAGCGTCTTCAGCGACTCGTCTTTGCCAGTAAGCCCGGCGGCTATGACAACCGCGTTACAAACCGTCATCGGCACCGTGAGGGTCTGGAACGCATCGGGATCCCCTGATCGCGGCGCGGCCAGCAGATGGTCGGGTTTCGGCGTGAGCAGCGCCCCCGATTTACCTGATATCGTGATTGTCGTTGCCCCCGCCTCGCGGGCCGTTTCAATCAACGCGGCATATCCGCGTGGCGCGCGTCGGAAGGCAAAGCTGAGCACGACATCGCCCGCGCTGATCCCCAAAAGCTGTTCCGCAAGACCCCGTGGATCTGCATCAAGATGCTGGACCTGCTTGCCGAAGCGGCGGAACCGCTTGACCATCATCAGCGCCAGCACTTCTGCGTTGCCATAGCCGTAGATGAAGATCCGGCCGGCCCGCATCAACAGACCTGCGACTTCCGCGATCTGGTCCGCCGTGATGAATTCCTCGACCCTGCCGAGCGCTTGTGCTTCCTCGCGCGCCAGCTTGCCGAGAATGGTCTCCGATGTGCTGGTGGCGATCGTCTTCTCGAACCGCGTCGCGGTCTCGTGCGTGGCGATGAACTCCTCTCGCAAGGCATCGCGAAAGGACGCGTAGCTTTCAAATCCGAGTTTCTTTGCCAGTCGTGAGGCCGTGGCCTCATGTACCCCGACGGCCCGCGCCAACGCGCCTGCGGTGCCAAGCGCGGCAGCCGCGGGCTTTTCGATGACCGTTTCCACCAGCCGACGCTCACTTGGCGTCAGGCTCGGCGCCTGATCCGAGATTTTCTCAATGAGAGACATTAAGTTCCCCAAGACTAAATGCAGAAATACTTGCATGATTCTGTAGTTTCTGCAAGAATTCTTGCAGACATCTCACGAGAACTTGGGTCTGCTCAGACTGAAGTCGCCGCGCTTCGCGCGAAGCGCGGCGGTGCATCTTCAGGAAGACGTGAGATGTGGTGAAGCATTCTTCCTATCACGCGACAGCTCGTCTAAGTGAACGAGGCCGATATTTCGCGAGACCTTATGAATCTGAGAGATCTGGAGTACGTCGTAGCGGTCGCCAAGCGGCGCAATTTCAGCGCTGCTGCCGAAGACTGCAACGTCTCGCAGCCCGCCTTGTCGAACCAGATCAAGAAACTCGAGCGCGAGCTGGGCACTGATCTGTTTGTCCGGCTGAGCGGCGAGGTACGTCCAACAGCTCTTGGCCAAAGGGTGGTTGGTATCGCCCAACAGATGCTGACCGGTGCGCGTAAGATCAAGGATGCAGCGACCGAATTCCGCGACCCCGAGGCCGTACCTTTCACCATCGGCCTGACGCCGACCCTGGCGCCCTATCTGACCAAATACTTCTCGGACTTGTTCGACACGCTCTTTCCGAAGATGCGGGTCACGATGATCGAAGACCTGCCTCAGAACATGTTGCAGATGGTCGAGGACTACGCCCTCGACGTGGCCCTCGTCGCGAAGCTGAACCACAACACAGCACTGGAGTTCACGTCGATCTGGGAAGAGCCCCTGTTTCTGGCGATGCGCAACGGTCACCCGCTCGAGACGCTGGAGACCATCCAGCCGGAGGAGGTGCCGGTGCACGACTTCATCCGATTGCCGCATTCGTTCGGTTACGAGCTCGAGGCGCGCCTTCCAACGCCCGACGCCGCCTCACGGGCGGCAAAGAAGTTCGATCTGACTGCGCTGCGCTTTGAGACGATTTGCCGGCACATTTGCCATTCGGACGACTGCACCATCATCTCCGCGCTCGCCGCAGAGCAGTTCCGGCAGGACCAGTGGCCATTGTCCTTCATCCCGTTCCAGGCACCCGGAAACCTGCGCAATCTCGGGGCCGCGTCACGCCCGAACTACCCCAGGAAACCTCTGCTCGCGAAGATCGGACACTACATCCGGGACAATCCGCCAAAGGGCGTCACGCCCACATTCCGGGCGTGACGATGGGGTCTACTCGATAAAGGTGCGCGCCAGACGATCGCTCAGGGGCTGCGCCAGATAGCTGAGTGCCGTGCGTTCGCCCGTGCGAACAAAGAGATCCGCCGGCATGCCCGGCACGAACTCAAGTGCGGCCACCTCCGCGCTCTGCTCATCATCGAGTTTGACCCGCGCAAGATAGTAGTACTGCCCGGTCCGTTCATCCTCGAGACTGTCCGCCGAGACATCGACGATCCGCCCCTCGGCTTCCGGTACATCGCCCTGATCGAAGGCCGAGAGGCGCACGCGGGCGCGCTGACCGACGTGCAGCTTTTCGATATCCGCCGTGTTCACACGCGCCTCGACCACCAGCGGCTGGTCGACCGGCACGATGTCGAGGATCGGCGCCCCGGGGCGCACCACACCGCCGGTCGTGAACACCGTCATCTCGACCACCCGGCCGCTGACGGGCGCGGTGATGGCAACCCGCTTCAGACGTTCGGATGCACCGATGAACTGCGGCTCGAGCGTGGCAAGCGTCGCGTTGATCTGCGCCAACTCGGTGGACGCAGCCTCTTCCCGCAGGGTCTGCGTGCCGATGCTTGCCAGCCGCAGCTCGCTGATCTGGTTGCGGGCCTGCGCCTCCTGGCTGAGCAGCGAGGCCTCCACGCCGATCAGCCGCTCGACCTCGACGCGGCGCGCATTCACGCGGGCCGCAGCCACCAGCCCCTTGTCGAGAAGGGTTTGCAGGTTGCCGAGCTCCTGTCGTGTGATCTCCAGCTGACGGGTATTGGACGCGCGCTGCGCCGCGAGCCCGCGCATCTGGTCCTCGTGGTTCGCAATGCGTTGGCCAGTCAGTGCTTCCTCGGCCTCGCGGGACCGTCGTTCAGCCTCAAAGAGCAGCTGCTGCGTTGCAAAGGTATTCGCCCAGACGTCGCGATCGAGTGTGACGCGCAACGCCCCGGCGACATCCGCCGTCTCGAAGGCCGTGGCGCCCTGCAACTGGGCCATCAGCCGGGCGCGCCGCACGGTGAGGTCGCCGATCTGGCTTTCGATGACGTCCAGATCGACGCCCAGGTCGGTGCTGTCCAGTTCGAGCAAGGTCTGACCCGCTTCGACAAGATCGCCGTTTTTGACAAGGATGCGGCTGACAATACCGCCATCAAGGTGTTCGACGGTCTTGCGGTTGCCTTCGACGACAAAGCTGGCCTGGGCGACGACAGCGCCATCCAGTTTGGAGGCCGTCGCCCAGTAGGCCGCCCCGCCGATGAACCCCAGGACGGCAAGCAATCCGAAGGTCACGAAGCCGGTGATCCGGGGGCCGGACGCCTGCGGCTCCACGCGGTTGTCGTCGTCGAGACGCAGAACCGTGTTCTGGCGGGCGGGTGAGAGTGCGGTGGTCATTGTGTTGCTCCTCGTTCGGCGGGCCGCTGCGCCCGACGGGCGGCCAGTTGTGCAGTGGCTGTCTGGGTCATGGGGGTCGCCTGCTGACGCGGACGCAAGATGTCGTCCTTGTCGCCGAACCCCGTCTGTGTGCCTCGCGTCAGGGTCAACACCTTGTTGACGGCTTCGAGCGTGCTTGGGCGGTGCGTCATCACGAAGGTGATCGCCCCACGGCCGCTGGCACCGCGAATGACAGTCCGAAGCGCCAGCTCACCCTGCGCATCGAGGTCCGAGTTCGGCTCGTCCAACACCAGGACGAAAGGGTCGTCATAGAGCGCGCGTGCCAGCGCGATCCGCTGGCGTTGCCCGCCAGAGAGATGAAAGCCCGTGCCCAGTTCGGTCGCATATCCGTCGGGCAGGCTACTGATCAGGTCATGCACGTCTGCTGCGACGGCTGCGGCGAGCACCTTGCCGTCGTCGATCGTCGTCGAAAACCGCGCGATGTTGTCGCGGACGGTGCCATCGAAGAGCTGCACGTCCTGCGGCAGATATCCCACGAAGCGGCCCAGCTCTTCCGGGTCCCATTTTGCCATCGGTGTGCCATCCAGGCGGATGACCCCGCGCTGCGGCATCCAGATACCGGCCAGCATCTTGGCCAGCGTCGACTTGCCGGACCCGCTGTGCCCGATCACCGCCAGCACATCCCCGGCTTGCAGCGCGAATTCGATCCCGCCGATCGTCGCGGTCTGCGCCAGCGGCGGGCCGGCCTGTGCGATGGTCGCGTTCAAAGAAACTTGTGGACGCGGCAACGCCAGTCGTCTGGGAGGCTCGGGATAGGTTTCCGACAGCGCCCGTAGGGTCTTGTACGACCCCCGGGCGGCCAGGAAGGTGCGCCACTGACCAATGAGTTGATCGATGGGCGCCAGCGCCCGGGCCAGCACGATTGTGGCAGCAATCATCACACCGGCCGTGGCCTGGCCAGTAATCGCCAGCGCCGCACCCAGTCCCAGCATACCCGACTGCAAGGCCATGCGGACCGTCTTGGACATCACCGAAAAGCTCGCCAGCCGGTCCGAGACCCGGGATTTGAGGTGATGCGCGTCGTGTTGCAGAGCTGTCCAGCGCCGGGTGAGATCACCAGTCATACCCATCGCGTGGACAAGATCTGCGTTTTGCTCGCTCGACGTGAACAGTCGGTCGGACCTCGCGCGTGCGTCGCTCGCCTCCTGCATTACATCCGCCGCGCGTGCGTTGTTGACCAGCGCCATCAGGGTCAGAAGCAGCGCACCAGCAAGACCAAGAGCGCCCAGATAGGGGTGCAAGATATAGAGCACACCCAGATAAAGCGGGATCCATGGTGCATCGAAAAAGGCAACCGGTGTCGGCCCGGAAATGAAATCCCGCAGGCCGTTCACGTCGGCAGCGGGCGTGTCGGCGCTGGCCTTGCCCTGCACGCGGCGGCGGATGGAGGATTGCAGGATCGGCGCACCGATCTGGAGTTCGAACCGCGCGCCAAGGCGGCTCAGGATCCGCATCCGGATAAGGTCGAGCAGGCCGGTCACCAGGAACACGCCGCCGAGCAGGATGCTCAGGGCAATCAGCGTGTCCATGTTCTGGCTGGTCAATACGCGGTCGTAGACCTGCAACATGTAAAGAGGGCCGGCCAGCATCAGCAGGTTCAAAACCATGCTGAAAAAGCCGACCGCGACAAAGCCGCTGCGCAGCTTGCGCCAGGCGGATGTGACGGTGGATCTTTTCTGAAACATCTTGGTGATCTCTTTTAAGGGTGAAGAGGTGGCGACGAACGCCGCCACCTCTGGTCAGACCGATCAGGCGATGAAATCGCTTTCGGTGTCGAAGCTGTCGACGCCGGCCAGCAGCACGGAGCCGTTGTTGCCGAGGGTCAGCAGCGTGCCGCCGTCCACGGCTTCGACCGCCAGTTCGGGTCCGAAGTCGGGGCCGAAGTCGGAGAAGTCCAACCGGTCGACGCCGCTTTCGAAGTCGCTGATCGTGTCGTTGCCGAAGAGCCCGCTGAAAGCAAAGGTGTCAGCGCCTTCGCCGCCGATCAGGATGTCGTTGCCATCCTGACCGTTCAGCAGGTCGTCGCCGTCTTCACCCGACAGGGTGTTGTCGGCATCCGACCCGATGATGACATCGCCATCACCCGACCCGATCACATTCTCGATCGAGCTCAGGACGTCGGTTTCGATCACCTCGTCGATGACATCGAGGCCCGAGACACCGATGCTGGCCGCACCGTCGACGGTGGCACCGGCATCGACCAACGTGTCCTGCGCGATGGGACCGTTGATCCCGGCAGGCGCATTGTGCAGGTGGATCGCAGAGGCCACACCCGGAGCGGGCGTCTGCAGGTCGGCCTCATTGAGCCCCGTCACAGTCAATTCGGACGAATAGACCACGTCGCCGTCTTCGGTGAAGCGGATCGTGACCGTCGCTTCGCCCGTGGCCGCGCTGTCCGAGGTGGGTCCGGGCTCCTGGCTTGCATCCAGCGATCCGGCGAGCTCAATCACGCGGTCGTGCCCCGTGCCGGTGTCGCTGACGACCTCCAATTGGCCACGGATCTCCCCTGCGAGGAACTCCGATGTGTGGATGTTGTAGTAGAGGTTCCCCGCGAGGGCCTCGGCCACGAATCCGGCAGCATCGTTGATGTTCGCCGTGGGTTGCAGCGACGCTCCGACAACGACGTCCTGCACCGAAACGGAGAACCCGGTTTCACGGGTCGCCGTGCCGTTGCCGGTCGCGCCAAGGTTCACGGTCACCGCCACATCCTGATCCGAGAAATCAGCCGTGTCGATCCCGTCGCCGCCGTCGATGAAGTCGTTGCCAAGGCCGCCGACAAGGATGTTGTCGCCCCGGCCGGCGATCAGAACATCGTCGCCCGCGCCGCCATCGACGACACCGTTGATCTGACCGAGGTCCACAACGATGTCGTCTCCGGCACCGAGCAACACGTTACCATTTACCAAACCTTCGTAGTCGTTGACGAATGTGACGTCGCCTGCGTCGGTCGCGTCGATGGCGTTCACCGTGCCGGTGATCTCGCCTTCATTCACGATCGCACCCAGCAGGGTCAGGCCGCCGTCGATGCGGATCCCTGCCGCGACCTCGCTGTTCGCGGAGCCGGCGATGACACCGTCGTTCTGCACAAGGCCGGCGAAGCTGGCGTCGTCCTGATCACTGAAGAGGCGCAGGCCATCACCGATGGTGTTCCCGTCAACCGCGTCGCCGCGCCCTTGCAGGATGCCTTCGTTGAAAACCGCCACCGAGACGACATCGCCGTCCACATCGCCGGTTTGCAGCGACACCGCTGAGCCGTTGTTGCCGATCCCGGCATCCACCAGACCTGTGTTCGTGAAGGTGTAGTTGTCCGCAGTGGCATCGGCATAGACGGTGCCGTTGCGCTGGTCGCCGGTGCCGAGGATGGCCCCGGAGTTCTCCACCTCGAGGCCTTCGCCGTCGATGTTGAGCGCGCGGCTGCCCGACGACACCACGCCGGAGTTCACGAACGACCCGCCCGTGTGGTCGCCGGTGCCGAAGTAGACCCCGTTCTGAACGCCGGCGATGGTACCGGAGTTGGCCAGCGTCCCCTGAAAATTGACGCCGTTGACGACGCGGAGACCCGCAACAGTGCCATTGGCCCCTTCCGAGAGGATCTCGCCCGAGTTGGTGATGGTCGCATCGGTGGTGCCTTGATTGCCCACATTGCCGATCCGGACGCCGTCCCCGGCAAGCGGTGCGCCGGCAGCCGCATTTCCGCGGCCCTGGATGATACCGTCGTTGTCCAGCTCGAATGTGTTTGACCCATCAGCGGCCCCGCCGACCTCGACCCCGAAGCCCGAGCCCTGGTTGCCTTCGCCGGCGTCGATGGTGCCAGTGGCCAGGTTCGAGACCGTGAAGTCGTCCGCCGTGCCATCTGCATAGACCGTCCCGTTGCGCTGATCCGCCGTCCCGAGGATGTCGCCGCCGTTGATCAGATCGACGCCGGTGCCGTCGATGTTGACCGCACGGCTGTCTGACTGGATGGTGCCGAAGTTCAACACATCGAGGTCATGCTCGGCCTCACCGATGTAGAGACCGTTGCGCACCCCCTCGATCACACCGGTGGAGGTGTTGAGGATACGGCCCTCTGCCGCCAGACCATCGGCAACGCGGATGCCGGCCGCTGTGCCCTGGTTGCTCTCCGAGGAGATCAGGCCACTATTGACGATGTCGGTGTCGGAGACGGCTCCGTCGGCACCGTTGTTCAGGCGGATGCCGTCACCCGCACCGGGCGTGTTCGACGCCGCCTGGCCCCGGCCTTGAATGGTCGCCCCGAAGCCATTGAAAACGGTGTTCGACACGATGTCCCCCGCCTCGTCGCCAACCTGAAACGAGATCCCAGCACCATCATTTCCGTCGCCTGCATCGATCGTGCCACCCGCGAAGTTCGAAATACTGACGTCTTCAGCCGTTGCATTGGTGTAGATGGTCCCGTTGCGCTGATCATCCGTGCCCAGGATATCGCCGAAGTTGCGGACGCTGATGCCCTGGCCCTCGATCTCCACGGCCCGGCTGTCGGACGAGATGACACCGCCGCGGAAGTTGTCCAGTGTGCCCGAGCTGTTCGCGCCGCTGAATTCGACACCGTTCAACGCGCCGGCAATGCTGCCGAAGTTGCGGATATCGGCGCTCGACCCGTCGGTCACCTCGACATCGGTTGCGGCAGCGCCATTGGCCGCGATGCTCCCGGTGCGGAAGTTGAAAACCTGAACATCCTCGGCCTCTACCGACACCGCGGACGGGGCGCCATTGGTTTCAACCTGGCCGAAGTTCAGGAACCGCGCGGCGTCGTTGTTGAGAACGAATGCCGGTGTGTTGTCGACAAGGGTACTCTGGAAAAAGCCGTTGGTCAGGGTCTGTCCATCACGAACGGTTTCTTGCGCCAGTGTAGACGTTGTCAGCAGCCTGGCACGCAAGCTGGCTAGGATTTCGGAAAGCATGGGTGATCTCCACCTGAGTTTTGGTTTCAGCGGAGATCAGACCGAAGCTGTGGCCTCTCCGCCGCCTTACCAAGTGCAGACACCGCCCGGGCATATGAAATTTGTCCTTTGAATGCCCGCCATAAGGACGGGAAATAATCACGGGCTTCGTGAAATCCGTTCAGAAAATTCGTATTCAAAACAGGAATTTGGACGTTTCCGATCTCGAGGCAGAATTCATTGAGTAGCAGGTGTTCACAAAGGAGTTTGCGAAATTGAACGGATTAGGCGCGATCAACCGGCGCTCGGACCAGGGCCTTCGCGTTACCGACGCGCTACAAAAAAGGTCCCGATGGCCCGGTCAAAGCATCTGGGCACGACCGTGTCGCAATGGGCGGGCACGCAGGCACGCGCCATGGACGCCGATTGACGACGCCCACGCTCCGCCTTAAACGCTGCGCCCATGGAAAACACGATGCGCTTCACAATCCTCTGGTGGCTGCCCTCCTGACTTGGCGGCTCGATAACTCATTCCAATCCGAGGCCGCCGCACGGGCGGCCTTTTCGTTTTCCAAGCGTCCCGATGCGGCACCTCCGTCTCAACGAGGACACCCTTATGACCAAACCCATCATTTTGACCGGTGACCGCACAACCGGACCGCTGCACATCGGCCACTATGCCGGCTCGCTCAGAAACCGTCTGAGGTATCAAGACAGCCACGAGCAGTTTCTGCTTTTGGCAGACACGCAGGCGCTGACCGACAATACCCACAATCCCGGCAAGGTGCGGCACAATGTGATCGAGGTCGCGCTCGACTACCTGGCGGTCGGGATCGATCCGAGCCGCACGACGATCTGCCCGCAGTCTCACCTTCCCGCCCTTGCCGAACTCTCGATGCTCTATCTGAACTTTGTCACGGTCTCGCGGCTTGAACGGAATCCGACCATCAAGGACGAAATCCGCGCGGCGGTGCGGGCGATGTTCACCGATCCGAAGCACGTGCGGGCGGAAGACCCCGGGCAGATCGAAGGCAATGTGGTTTTCAGCTACCTGGACGCCTTCGATGAAGATCAGGCCGGTCTGGCCGAGATCAAGGCGCAATACCAACGCGGCGGGCTCGGCGACGGCAAGGTCAAGGCGCGGTTGGAAGATATCCTGCAAACCCTCATTGCGCCGATCCGCCAAAGACGGGCGCAGCTGTCCAAGGATCGCGCCTATGTCCTCGATGTCATCCGGAGGGGGACCGCCCGCGCCCGCGCGCGCACGGAGGCGACGAAGCGAGACGTCATCGAGGCGCTCGGACTATTCCGGCTCTGAAGCGGCGGCCTAGGTGAATTGTCCTCTGGCGCGTTGCTATGCCTACCAGGAGAGGCGCCACGAAACGAGGGGCGTGGCCGTCGCAGTACGACCCAGCTGCAAGACAGGGCCACATGTGATTGCGACATTAGCGGGGGGTTGGGCGTGAGGGCACTGACGACCCGCGTGGGCTGATGTCAGACCAACCAAAAAAAGCGCCCCGTTTCCGGAGCGCCTTTCCATCTTCAAAAGCGTCAGGCTTAGGCCAGTTCGACCTCGGCGCCAGCTGCTTCCAGCTTGCCCTTGATCTCTTCGGCTTCGGCTTTGTCGACGCCTTCCTTGATCTTGCCGCCGGCTTCGACCAGGTCCTTGGCTTCTTTCAGGCCCAGACCGGTGATGCCGCGTACTTCCTTGATCACGTTGATCTTGGAGGCGCCTGCGTTTTTCAGGACAACGTCGAATTCCGACTTCTCTTCCTCAGCGGCACCGGCGTCGCCGCCAGCAGGACCAGCCATCATCACTGCGCCGCCAGCGGCGGGCTCGATGCCGTACTCGTCCTTGAGGATGGTTTTCAGTTCTTGCGCTTCAAGCAGGGTCAGACCAACGATCTCTTCTGCCAGTTTCTTCAGATCAGCCATGTTTAGCTCTTTCCGTTACGATATGTGTGTTCCAACGCCGCGCATCCAGCACGACGCCGATATGACGTTGCTTATGCCGCCGCCTTGTCCTCGATGGTGGACAGGATGGAGGCAATGTTGCTGCCTGGTGCGCCAATGGCCCCGGCGATGTTCGATGCAGGTGCCCCGATGCAGCCCACGATGGAAGCGATAAGCTCCTCGCGCGACGGCATTTTGGACACGGCTTCGACACCGGATGCGTCCAACGCGTTCTCACCCATGGCACCGCCAAGAATGACGAACTTGTCATTGCCCTTGGCATAGTCCTGAGCAACCTTGGCCGCAGCCACAGGATCCTCAGAGAAGGTCAGAACGGTCATACCCGACAGAAGGTCAGCGATGCTTGCGCATGGCTTGCCCTCAAGGGCGATCTTGGCGAGCCTGTTCTTGGCAACACGCACAGACCCGCCCGCTTCGCGTGCCTTGGCGCGCAGGTCCTGCATTTCAGCAACTGTCAGACCGGCGTAGTGGCTGACCACAACGACGCCAGAGCTTTCAAAGATCTGGCCGAGTTCGTCGACCAGCTGTTCTTTTTGTGCTCTATCCACAGTTTCACTCCAATTGTGGACGGGTTGCCCCGCCCGGCTCAGTTTACACCGGATCACTCCGGCAGTTTTGGTCCTCGAAACAACGGGCCAGAACCGCCAGAGGCTCAACGGTTGAACATCTGGAGAGTAAGTCTGTTCCCATCTCAGGCAGGATTTATCGGAATACTCCGACCCACCGTCTCGGACGAAACCCAGCAGCACACGAATCGACGTGCACCGCCAGTGGATTGCGTATAAGGGGGAGTGGCCTATCGGACAAGGGCTCTTGTGCGAGGTACTCCGAAGGCTAGCTGAGCGGGACTTTCCGGACATTGGATTTGCGGCATTCGCTGACGCAGCATTCGCTTAATCGTGCAGTAGGTGTGCTGTTGCGAAGCAACGCATGTCGTGCAAAGCGGTCATCTACACGTCGGACCAAGTGGTAGCTCTGGAGCGGCTTCCCAAACCATTCGCGCGATGTGGTAGTAACAGCCGAAAACACACAGCACGGTCAATATGTGACCTAGCCAATGCGCGGCATAGCTCAGACAAAGCATCTGCAGTTCATTTCGAAGTCGATTGCACGCGTTTCAAATCTACGCCCGGTGCGCGATGTAGCAATGACGCGGGATACTGCCGGTCTTCCAATAGTTGCTGCACCGTGAAACCGGGCTCTAACCTGAGCAGGCACTGAATGATACGCTGCGCCTCAAATTCATCACCAAGGCCGGCAAGCAATGCCAATAAATATCGTAGAGGCGGACGAAAGTTCGGGTTTTGTGCCGCACAGCCTTTTAAGCACTCAACGGCCTCATCCAAACGCCCTGTCATCATAGCGGCTGCGAAAACCTGCAGATCCCACCAGAACCTTATAGGCGACTTCGCGGTCAGGTAGCGCCCCCGCAACGCCTCGCGGTAGGACTGCTCAACCTCTCTGGCATATAGTTTGGACGAACTGAGCGCCCACCATGCCATCGGGTTGTACGGATTAATATGTACCGCGCGATCAGCGAGTTCCAATCCGCGCCGCGCGTCCATCCGCAGAATATGTTCTGCGTTAGAACACAAGGCCAGCACCATTGAGTTGTTGGGTTCCAGTTCAAGCGCACGTGCCGAGTAGTACTCCCCTTCCGCACGCAGTCCCTGAAGATCATTGTCATACATCTCTACGCGCTGAATTGTGCGCACCTGCGCAAGCCAGGCCCAGTAGAGACCTCGGCTTTCGACACTTTGCGCTTTACGGAAAAGGCTTTCGGCCTCGGCCACATCGTGTGGAGTGAAAGCGAACAAATGACGAATCCCGGCAAGGCAGGATGCATCTGCGGGCGCAGTTTGCGCGCGCTTTGGCGATGCCAGGTACTCCCCCAGCGCATCTGCAAGCTCTGCGCCAAGCTGAACAATGGTCGGGTGATGCCTGGACCCTTGTGTGCTCCTTTCGATCACTCTGTGTTGTGACCAAATCTGTTGACCAGCCGATCCGATCATCAGTGTTGCACGCAGACCTGCTGTGTCAGTCGCAATGCTTCGGCTTCTGAGTTGAAGTCGCAAGGTCGCATGAGATGCGGCGTCAAACTCGAATGCGACGTTAGGGTCAGGACTCATAACCAATAGATGACTGTTGCTGCGAGAGCGATTGCGGAGAGGAAGACCTTCGGACATCGGT